>CAVRLH010000011.1:0-278231 GCA_963721925.1 uncultured Actinomycetota bacterium
CGAAGTGACTCGCCCACGGACGCTTCGCTCGCAGGCTGAGCCGGCCTCGAGGCACCACCTGGCGACCTCGGCGCACCTACCTTCCATCGGAGGTGGGCGCGGTGGTGGTGTCGATGCGCAAGATGTCGGCGGGTGCCGGTTACAAGTACCTGCTCAAGACTGTGGTTGCCGGCGATGGCGACCGATCCCTTTCGACACCGCTGACCCGGTACTACGCCGAGACAGGGACACCTCCAGGCAGATGGCTGGGTTCTGGCGTTGAGGACCTCGGGCTTCAAGAGGGCACTGAGGTCACCGAGACCCAGTTGGCGCTGCTGATCGGCCACGGACGGCATCCGGTCACCGGCGACAAGCTTGGTCGCGCCTACCCGGTCTACAAGAAGGACCCGGACGACCCGACGAAGAAGCCCAGGAAGGCCGTCGCCGGTTTCGACTACACCTTCTCGATGCCCAAGTCCGCCAGCGTCGTGTGGGCGGTGGCCGATGCCGGCACGCAGGCGATCATCGCCGATGCCCACCACGCCGCCGTACGCGACGTCGTCGACTTTATGGAACGCGAGCTCGCCGCCACGCGGATGGGCGCAGGCACCCCGGATAGTGCCGTCGCGCAGGTCGAGACGAGAGGGCTCATCGCCGCGGCGTACGACCACTGGGATTCACGGGCAGGCGACCCGCACCTGCACACCCACGTCGTGATCAGCAACAAGGTCCTCACTGCACGGGACCACACGTGGCGCTCCCTTGACAGCCACGCGATGTACGCCTGGGGCGTCTCGGCCTCCGAACTCCACCAAGCCGTCCTCGCCGACCACCTCACCCGCGCGCTCGGCGTCGAGTGGGAGCCCCGGTCCCGCGGCCGAGACCGAAACCCCGACTGGGCGATCGCCTCGGTCCCGCAGTCACTGTCGAGGTTGTTCTCCCAGCGCTCCGCGGATATCGACGTGGCCGCCGACGAGATCATCCGGGGGTACGTCGAGCAGCATGGTCACCGTCCTCGCGCCCGCGGGCTCAACAAGATCCGCGACCGCGCCAGCCTAGCCACACGACCGCCCAAGCACGTCCACTCCCTGGCCGAGCTCACCGAAGGGTGGCGCGCCAGAGCCACCGCGCATCTCGGCCTCGACGCGACACGTTGGGCGAGCAAGGTCGCTGACAATCCGCCCGCTCGGTTGCTTCGAGCCGACGACGTCGGACTCGACGTGGTCAGTGACGTCGCGTCGCTGGTGCTGATCGCGGTGGGGGAGAAGCGGTCGACCTGGCGCCGCCCCAACCTCTACGCCGAGGCAGCCCGCCAGACGATGGGCTGGCGCTTCGCCACCACCACCGACCGCGAGGCGATCACCGGCATGGTGGTCGACGCAGCCGAGGACGCATCGCTGCGACTTACGCCGCCCGAGCTGGCGAACGTTCCCGCGTCGTTCACCCGCACCGACGGCACCAGCATCTTCCGACCCCGACACTCGATCGTCTACTCCTCCGCGCAACTCCTCGCGGCCGAAGACCGACTCCTCGAACGCGCTGACGCGAGGTCGGCCCCGACAGTCAAGATCGAACTCGTCGACGCCATCACCGCCCAGCCAGTCAAGGGCCACCGCCTCACGCCAGAACAGTCACGGGCGCTGGCCACCGTCGCCACCGACGGCCGCCAGCTCGATGTACTGGTCGGCCCCGCTGGAGCCGGCAAGACCACCGCCATGCGGGCGTTGAAGAGCGTGTGGACCACGCAGCACGGTCGACGCAGCGTGGTCGGCCTCGCCCCGAGTGCCGCCGCGGCCCAGGTCCTGGCCGAGGACCTGGGGATCGATTGCGAGAACACTGCGAAGTGGCTCTACGAACACAGCTACGGCCGTGCCGCCTTCACCAAGGACCAGCTCGTCATCATCGATGAGGCAACGCTCGCCGGCACCCTCACCCTCGACCGCATCACCGACCACGCGGTCAAGGCCGGGGCCAAGGTTCTGCTCGTGGGCGACTGGGCACAACTCCAGTCCGTCGAGGCCGGGGGAGCGTTCGCGATGCTGGTGGACGCCCGCGACGACGTCCCCGAGCTGGTCGACATCCACCGCTTCGCCCACGAGTGGGAGAAGGCCACGTCACTCGCCCTGCGCCACGGCCAACCCGAGGCAATCGACGCCTACCTCTCACACGACCGGATCCGCGAAGGAACCCACGAGGATCTCCTCGACTATGCGTACGCCGCCTGGAAGGCCGACACCGCGGCCGGAAGATCGAGCGTGCTGATCGCCGACTCGACCCACGCCGTCAACGACCTCAACTCACGCGCACGGACCGAACGCGTCCTGCGCGGGCAAGTAGTCGGAGGGAGATCCGTGTCGCTGGTCGAGGGCACCCATGCATCCGTCGGCGACCTGGTCATCACCCGGCGCAACGACCGGCGTCTGCGCACGCTGCGTCACGGCTGGGTCAGGAACGGCGATCGGTGGCATGTCCGGGACGTCCGCGCCGACGGTTCCCTCGTCGTACGACGACAGGGTGCGAAGTTCGGTGCGGCGATCGTGCTCCCGGCCGCCTACGTCGTCGAGCACGTCGACCTCGGCTATGCCGTGACCGCTCACCGGGCCCAGGGTCTCACCGTCGATACGGCGCACGTCGTCGCCGCGGAGAGCACCACGAGAGAGAACCTGTACGTCGCGATGACCCGCGGCCGCGAGTCCAACATCGCCTACGTCGTACTCGACGACGCCGACGAGAGCCACGGACGGATCCCGGGCGAGGACGTCAACGTGCGAGACGTGCTCCTGAAGATCCTCGCCAACAGCGGCGCAGAACCCTCCGCCCACCAAGCAATCCGCGACGAGCAGGAGACGTGGGGCTCGATCGCCCAACTGGCCGCCGAATACGAAACCATCGCCGCGGCAGGCCAGCACGACCGCTGGGCCACGCTGATGCGGACGTGCGGGATCACCGAAGAACAAGCAGAAGCAGCCATCAGTTCAGACGCGTTCGGCCCACTCGCCGCAGAGCTGCGGCGAGCGGAGGCCAACGGCCACCAGGTCGAGCGACTCCTGCCGACTGTCGTGGCCCGCCACGGGCTGGACGACGCCGACGACGTCGCGGCAGTCATACGGCATCGCGTCGCACTGGCCACCAGCCAGCCTCGTGGTCGACGAGCGCCAAGACCTCGCCTCATCGTCGGGCTCATCCCCGAGGCCCTCGGCCCGATGGCGCCCGACATGCGACAAGCCCTCGTCGAGCGTCGCGACCTCATCGAGCAACACGCCCGAGACCTCGCCGACGACGCCGTTCGTACCAAGGCTCCTTGGGTACGACGTCTCGGTGAACGACCCGTGGACCTACGTGAGCGAGAGCAGTGGCATCGGGCCATCGTCACGCTCGCCGCCTACCGCGACCGGTACTCCATCACCTCGTCGCAGCCGCTCGGCGACAAGCCCACGACCGATGTCCAGCGTCTCGACCGCGCACGCGCAAAGCTGGCTCAGACCCGGTTGCAGGGAGCGTCGGACGCGCGTGGACAGAGCGCAAGCGTGGACCGAGGAGCGATGGGCATCTGAGGTGTCGGACCGTGTCCGGCACCGGTCACGTTTCCGCCGGTGCCGCACAATGTGCGGCACTGGTCTCTTCTCGGTCCTGCCGATTCAGCATGACCGGGCTGACCTGCACGTTTGAGGTAAACCGGTGCCGAACCCTCTCCGGTAGCGACGGACCCGGCGATTCGCCGGGACCGTGCGACCTACAGGTTGAGCGGCGGCAGCGGTGCCGGCTCCGAGCCGGAACCGTGTGGCCTGCGCGTTCGTGGCGATGCGGTGCCGCACAGGTTGAGCGGCACCGGTCTCTTCGCGGTCCCGCTGATTCAGCATGACCGGCGTGACCTGCACGTTTACGGCAAACCGGTGATGGAGAGCGTCCATCACCGCGCGGTGCCGAGGGGCCCTCGGCACCGTGGATTCCGCCAAGAGCCGGTGCCGCGGGGCCCGCGGCACCGTAAGATCCCCGGCGATCGACGGAGTGCTCCCTGCCGTTGGCTGGAACGACTGCGCGCGAACCGGGGACGTCATGCAGCGACGGTGCGCCTCGGATTCGACCCCTGTCAAGGCGCCAAATTTTCGGGCTTCGAGTCACTCGTTGACACCAGTGGTCAGGAGTGCTTACAAGGCGACTTTGTGGGCGAAGCTCGTCGGGCAGCGTCTCGTTCCTCGGTCCTCAGAAGGGTCAGGATTCGAGATCAGGCGGCTAGCGAAGATCCATCGAATTGATGCCGAGACCCAGCCGAGGTGACCGGCAACAACCGATACATTTGGGGGAGTCGACAGCCAGTCGATCTCCGTGTAGCTCGAGGCAACCAAAGCTGATCCAAGACATTCCGAAGTAGCGGAAATCGGACACGATCGTCCCAGAGGTCACTGGTTCAGATCCTGTCCGGCGGTGGTCATTTCTGGGTCTTTTCGGGTTGGGTCCTTTGGGGCTCCGATCGGCTGGCAGTCATCTCGCAACTGGCGGTGGAGAGACGGTGGTCGAGATGGCCTGTCAGATCACGTACACAAGAACGCAGACGCCGCAAGCGTGTCCTATCGACCCGGGCGCCGACCTGGTCGTGAGCGCACGCCCATCGCGCGGCGACGCTGCTCGCCACGTTGTCGGTGGAGCACGTCCTCGACCCGGCCAAGGAGCCACACCCTTCGGCTCCGGCGATGTCACCTGGCAGGTGGTGTTCCTCGCCAGCTCCAAACTAGCGGTGCCTCAACGATGCCGGAGCTAGGCCTATCCGGCGCTGGTTCTCCGGCCTGCGCGACCCGTCATACAGGCCGTACAGGCACTGGGCGATCCCCACGCGCGCCAGCTTCCGGAACGATTCCCATGTCGGTGACGGTACCGACTTCGCCAACCTCCGACTTCGCTGCACCGGGCCTGTCGACCGGGACGGGCCGAGGTAGGACGCGGACCGGACGGTCGCACGTCGTCAGCTGGCGGCGACGTCGGCCGCCGCAAGTCGCTCGGGTGAGAGCAGCTCATCGACGACCATGAAGGCGGCCCCTCGGAGGCCGGCACGGTCCCCGAGCGGAGACCGGGCAATCTGCAGGGATCGGGTCGCGAGCGGCAGGGATCGTGCGATCACACTCTGACGGACCTCGGCGAGGTACATGTCGCCGGCCGAGGCGACCCCGCCGCCGATCAAGATCAGTGAGGGGTTGAAGAAGTTCACCAGCCGCGCCAGCGACTCGCCCAGCAACCGTGCCGAGGCCACCACCAGCTCCCGGGCGGCGGGGTCGCCGTGCTGGGCTGCCCAGATCACGGTCTGGGCGGAGACCTCGCGACCGTCTGAGAGAGCCTGCGAGAGGAGGGCGCTCGTCCCAGCCCGCGCGAGCCCGAGACCGTCGCGGGCCAGGGCGTAACCACCCGCCAGAGCCTCCAGACAACCGTGTTGACCGCAGCGACACAGGACGTCGCTGGTGCCGACCGCGGCGTGGCCTATGTCGCCGGCACAGCCCTGGGCACCGCGGTGCAGCTCGCCCCTGGAGACCAGGCCGGCCCCGATGCCGGTGCCCACCTTGACGAAGACGAAGTCCCGGTGCCCGGTTGCGGTCCCGCCACGCAGCTCCCCGAGCGCCATCACGTTGACGTCGTTGTCCACCCAGACGGGGACCTGGAACCGTGAGCCGAAGAAGCCGCGGACGTCGTAGCCGTCCCAGCCGGGCATGATCGGGGGCGAGACGGGAGTGCTCGTCTCGAACTCCACCGGGCCCGGCAGTCCCAGGCCGATGCCCCACACGTTCGTTCCCGGTGGGATCTGGGCGAGGATCTCGTCGAAGAGCTCCGCGACCCGGGAAAGCACCACGTCGGGTCCGCTCGTGACGTCCGCGGGTTCCTCGTGGCAGTGGGACAGGTTGCCCGCGAGATCGGAGGCGGCCACGTCGATGCTGGTGGCCCCTAGTTCGGCCACGAGAACTACGCCGGCTTCGGAGCGGAAACGCAGTTTCCGGGGTGCCCGACCGCCCGTGGAACGCCCCAGCTCGCCTTCGGCGAGCAATCCCGCCGCTACGAGCTGCCCCGCACGATCGCTCACAACGTTTCGTCCCAGCCCCGTAAGCCGGGCGATTTCCGGACGCGTCGTCGCCGACGCGCTGCGAACGGCATCCAGGACGCTCACGAGCGAGTCGATGTGGTCCGCCGGCAACGCCATGATCGCGTGCGGTCGCTGCATGTCAGCCCCTTTCGTTGACCTCGATCATACATAAGCACCTTCGGGGTTGACTTCTGCACGACACAGGCATAACGTGTGACTACTGCCACTACGGCAACCCAGGGAGGCAAGCGGATGCGACTCGGTTACCACACCATCACGTGGGGAGGTGTTGTCGGCGATCCGGTCGGGGTCACCAGCGTCAAGGACCTCTTCTACCGGGTGAACGGACCGATGGATCGCGCGATCGCGGAGATCGGGTCGCTCGGCTACGAGGGTGTCGAGATGTTCGACGGCAACGTCGCGGACTACGCCACTCGCCCACAGGAACTGACCACGATGCTGGAGGACGCCGGTGTCGAGCTCGTCAGCGTCTACACCGGCGGCAACTTCATCTACGACGAGATCCTCCCCGACGAGCTCCACCGGGTCACCCGAGCCGCGGAGCTCGCCCAACAGTTCGGCGCCTCCAACCTGGTCGTCGGTGGGGGAGCACGTCGGGCCTCTGGCACGAAGGGCGGGGACTACGAGCGGCTCGGCGCAGCCCTCGACGCCGTCACCGACATCGCGGCCGCCCATGGCCTCGCTGCCTGCTACCACCCGCACCTGACCACCATCGTGGAGAGCCCTGAGGACCTGGACCGCCTCATGGCGATGACGCGGATCGGGTTCTGCCCCGACACCGCCCACCTGGCGGCCGGGGGAGGGGACCCTGCTGCGCTGATCCGGCGTTACCCGGATCGCCTCCGCCACGTCCACCTCAAGGACCTCCGGCGCGACCCACTGGAGTTCCTCCCACTCGGCCTGGGTCAGATCGACTTCGCCGATGTCCGCGACGCTCTCGTCGAGAGCGGCTACGACGGCTGGTTGGTCGTCGAGCTGGACTCCTACGACGGCGATCCCCGGGACGCCGCGGCACACAGCAAGACGTTTCTAGACCGACTGCTCGCCACTTCCGGCGCTGCAGACATCCGCCACCACCCTGGAGAATCCCGATGAAGAGCAAGTCCCGGTACACCGTCGCCCTGGCCGCGTTCGCGCTTGCGCTCGCCACCGCAGGGTGCAGCGCAGCCACGACGTCCTCGTCAGCGGAGGACCCGGGCGTGTCGAAGCAGGTCGACGAGGCGCTGGCCGCGATGGAGGGCAAGGTCCTCAGCAAGGGCCCCAACGGCGAGACGGCCGAGTCGGCTGACGTCGCCGCCCTCACCGAGGCTGAGATCACTGAGGTCAAGGCCATGGGCGCGACTGCGGCGATCGTCATGCACTACGGCGGCAACGACTGGGCGAACGCTCAGATCGCCGGTCTGCAGGACCAGTTCGACAAGCTCGGCATCGAGGTCGTCGCGGTGACCGACGCGAACTTTAAGCCCGACAAGCAGGTGTCCGACCTCGAGACCGTGATGGTCAAGAAGCCCGACATCATCGTGTCGATCCCGACGGACCCGGTAGCGACCGCCTCGGCGTTCCAGGCCGCAGCAGACGCAGGCACCAAGCTCGTCTTCATGGACAACGTGCCGCAGGGCCTCGAGGCAGGGAAGGACTACGTGTCCGTCGTCTCCGCCGACAACTACGGCAACGGCGTGGTCTCCGCACACCTGATGGCCAAGGCGCTCGGCGGCAAGGGCGAGATCGGTCTGGTCTTCCACGAAGCCGACTTCTTCGTGACCAAGCAGCGCTACGAGGGATTCAAGACCACCATCGAGTCCGACTACCCGGACATCACGATCGTTGACGAGAAGGGCATCGCCGGACCGGACTTCGCCGGTGACGCGCAGGGCGCCGCCAACGCGATGATGACGGAGAACCCCGACCTCGCCGGTATCTGGGCCGTCTGGGACGTGCCGGCCGAAGGCGTCATGGCGGCCGCCCGCGCATCGGGTCGGACGGACCTCGCTCTCGCAACCCAGGATCTCGGCACCAACGTGGCCATTGCGCTGGCCAAGGGTGAACTGGTCAGCGGGCTGGGCGCACAGAGGCCTTACGACCAGGGCGTGACCGAGGCCCTGCTCGCCGCCGGGGCCCTGCTCGGCAAGGAGCAGCCGGCCTACGTGGCGCTCAGCGCGCTACCTGTGCAGCACGACAACGTCCTGGAGGCCTGGAAGCAGGTCTACCGCGAGGATGCCCCGGCCGACCTGGCTGACTCGTTCACCAACTGAAGCTGACTGCCACGGCCGGCGGCAGAACGGAGATGACGTGATGAACCGATCCACTGCAGTGCAGATGCTTGGAGTTCACAAAGCCTTCAACGGAGTCACGGTGCTCAGTGACGTCGACTTCGAGGTCACCCAAGGTGAGGTGCATGCCCTGGCCGGCGGGAACGGTGCCGGCAAGTCGACGCTGATGAAGATCCTGCAGGGTGTCTACACCATGGATGAGGGCTCGATCCTCATCGACGGTGAACCTGTGCAGCTCGGTTCCATCCACGAGGCACGTGCCGCGGGCATCGGCATGGTCTTCCAGGAGTTCAGCCTGGTTCCCAGTCTCACCGTCGCCCAGAACATCTTCCTCGCCGCGGAACCCCGGGGTCGCGGGGGCCTGATCAGTGACAGCGAAGCCGTACGGCAGTCACGGGCGGTCTTCGCCGACATGGAGGTCGAGGTCGACCCGAAGGCGGTGGTTGGGGAGCTCGGCACGGCCTACTGGCAACTCACCGAGATCGCGAAGGCGCTGGGGCAGAACGCCCGAGTGCTGATCATGGACGAGCCCACGGCCAGCCTCGCCAAGCACGAGACCGAGGCGCTGTTCGCCCTGGTGGAGCGGCTGAAGGCGCGGGGCATCTCCATCATCTACATCTCCCACCGGATGGACGAGGTCTATCGGATCGCCGACCGGATCACGATCCTGCGAGACGGTCGCCGGCTGCTGACCGAGAAGCTCGTCGACGTCACCCCCGAGCAGATCGTCGAGGGCATCGTCGGCAAGAAGATCGAGGGTCAGCTCACCTACCGCCACCGCGGGCACGACACCGAGGTGGAGCCCCTTCTCGAGGCCCGTAACCTGAGAGCCGGGGACCGCGTCAACGACGTCTCGTTCACGTTGCGCCCCGGCGAGATCCTCGGGATCGCTGGTCTCATGGGCAGCGGTCGCACCGAGCTGGCCCGGACACTGTTCGGGATCGACAAGCTCGACTCCGGCGCGATCATCGTGCGCGGCAAGAAGGCGTCGATCTCGAGCCCCCAGCAGGCCATCGCACACGGGCTCGCGCTGATTCCCGAGGACCGCCGGGCACAAGGACTGGTTCTGGACCACTCGGTGCGCGACAACCTGCTCCTTCCGCTGCTCGACCGGACCCGCAAGGGGCCGTTCCTCAGTGCCAAGGCGGCGAAGGAGCTGTCCACGGAACTGATCTCCAGGTTTGCGGTGAAGGTCGCCCATCCCAACCGGCCCGTCCGGCTGTTGTCCGGCGGAAACCAGCAGAAGGTGGTGCTGGCCAAGTGGCTTGGCACTGAACCTGAGGTCCTGGTCCTCGACGAGCCCACCGCGGGCGTCGACATCGGGACCAAGAGCGAGATCCTCGAAATGATCCGCGGCCTCGCCGACGCGGGCAAGGCCGTCATCGTCATCTCCTCGGAATATCCCGAGCTCCTCGCGGTGAGCGACCGCATCCTCGTCCTGCGAGACGGGACGGTCACCGCTGACCTGCCCCGACGGGACATCGCGGACGAGGAATCCCTGCAACTGGCAGTTCAAGGAGTCCAGTCATGAGCCATACAAACACCACCAGCACGGCGCCGAGCGGCGCGGGTTCCAGCAGTGCCGGCGCCGTCCAGAGCCTGTTCAAGAGTATTGACTGGCACCGCTACGTCATCTACATCGCCTTCGTCGTGGTGTTCGCCTTCTTCGCCGTGCTGCTCGGTGACCAGGGTTTCCTGTCCTCGAACAACCTGCTCAACATCCTTCGGCAGACCGCCACCATCACCGTGATCGCGGTCGGAATGACCTATGTGATCGCCTGCGCCGAGATCGACCTGTCCGTCGGATCCGTCGCGGGCCTGTCCAGCGTCTGTTGCGCGATGGCCATCGCCAGCTGGGGACTGGTCCCCGGGATCCTCGCCGGCCTCGCGGTCGGACTGGTGGTCGGCACCATCAACGGAGGGTTGGTGAGCCTACTGGGGATCCCGTCCTTCCTGGTCACCCTCGGCATGCTCGGCATCGCCGCGGGGGTGGCCCAGTGGATCACCGACTCCGCGCCGCAGCCGATCCTCAGCGACTCCTTCAACCTGATCTTCGGGGGCGGCAACTTCGGCCCCCTCCCCGGCCTCATCGTGTGGGGCGGACTGTTCGTGGTCCTCGGAGCCGTCGTGCTCAACAAGACGCGCTTCGGCCGCCAGGTGCTGGCCACCGGAGGTAACCGGACCGCCGCCGAGTTCACTGGCATCAAGACCAAGCGCATCAAGTTCCAGGTACTGCTGATCTCGGCCACCGTCGCCAGCGTCGCCGGCATGCTGTACGCCGGCCGCCTGCAGTCGGGACGATTCCAGTGGGGCGCCGGCGACGAGCTCTCCGCCATCGCGGCGGTGATCCTCGGCGGCACGAGCCTCTTCGGGGGCAGCGGCGCGGTCGTCGGCACGATGTTCGGCGCCCTGCTGATCGGCCTGATCAACAACGGACTGATCCTGGCCGGCCTCGACAGCTCCCAGCAGCAGGTCGTGCGCGGCGTCATCATCATCCTCGCCGTGGCGCTGGCCCGGAAGAAGTAGGCCATGTCGACCCCCCTACGCGCCGGGCTCATCGGAGCCGGCTTCATCGGCGGTGTGCACGCCCACGCCATCAGGTCCGCCGGAGCACGGCTCACCCGGATCTCGGACTCAACACCGCAGCGCGCGGATGAGGCGGCCCGACGGCTCGGCGCCCAGGCTGCCGCGGAGTCGGCGGAGGCCCTCATCGCCGCCGACGACGTCGACGTCGTGCACATCTGCACTCCCAACGCCACCCATGCCGCACTGGCCGAGCAGGCGATCGCGGCCGGGAAGGCAGTCGTGTGCGAGAAGCCGCTCGCCACGTCCCTGAAGGACGCAGACCGGCTCGTCGCGGCCGCCGAGCGGGCCGGCGTCGTGACCGCCGTACCGTTCGTCTACCGCTACTACCCGACCGTCCGCGAGACCAGGTCACTGATCGCGGACGGCCAGGCCGGACACCTGTGGCTCCTGCACGGCTCCTACCTGCAGGACTGGTTGGCGGGAAGCTCCCAGACCAACTGGCGGGTCGACCCCAGCAAGGGTGGCGGGTCCCGCGCCTTCGGGGACATCGGAGTCCACTGGTGCGACCTGATGGAGTTCACCACCGGCCATCGCATCACCCGATTGCTCGCCCGCATGTCGAACGCGTACAGCCAACGGAAGACGGCGGACGGCATGCAGGCGGTCGGCACCGAGGACGGAGCCACCGTGATGTTCGAGACCGACCAGGGGGCGACGGGCAGCCTGGTCGCCAGCCAGGTCTCGCTCGGCCGCAAGAACAAGCTGTGGTTCTCCTTCGACGGCACCGAGGCCTCCTACGTGTTCGACCAGGAGCAGCCGGACTCGCTGTGGATCGGCGGGCTCGCGGAGAACCGGGTCGTGCCCCGTGGCCCGGGCACCCTGAGCACCGCTCAGGGACGTGGCTACTCCTACCTGCCGGCGGGACACCCGCAGGGCTACCAGGACTGCTTCAACGCCTTCGTGGCCGACGTCTACAGCGCAGTCGCGGGAGAGTCCCCCGACGGCCTACCCACCTTCACCGACGGCCGCCGCAGCGCCGTGATCACCGAAGCGGTGCTCGACTCGGCGAAGAACGAGTCCTGGATCGAGGTCCCCGCATGAAGCTCGGATTCCTGACCGCCTGCCTGCCAGGGCGTACGCTCGAGGAGATCGTGCGGTGGGCGTCCCAGCACCAGTTCGAGGCGTTGGAGGTGGCGGCCTGGCCCGATCTCGGCAACCGACCCTTCACCGCCACCCACGTCAAGGCGGAGGGCTTCGGCGAGGAGGACGCCGACCGGGTGCGACGCCTCTTCGACGAGCACGACCTGACCCTGTCCTCCCTGGCGTTCTACGACAACAACCTCCACCCCGACCCCGACGAGCGTCGTGCCGTCAACGACCACGTGATGGCGCTTGTCGACGTGGCGGCGCTGCTGGGTTGCCCGACCGTCGGCACCTTCGTCGGCCGGGACCCCGGGCTGTCGGTGGCCGACAACCTGCGGGTCGCCGAGAAGCTCTTCCCGAGGCTCGTCGACCATGCGGGCGAGAAGGGTGTCAAGCTCGTCATCGAGAACTGCGTGATGGAGGGTTGGCATCCCGACGGGTACCCGGGGAACCTCGCCTACAGCCCTGAGCTGTGGGAGTGGATGTTCGACCTCGGGCTCTTCCTCAACTACGACCCCTCGCACCTGCTCTGGATGGGCATCGACCCGGTCGAGGCGGTCCGGCCCTACGTGGACAAGGTTGCGCACGCGCAGGCCAAGGACATCCAGATCTTCCCGGAGAAGCGCAACCGCTACGGCTGGCCCGGGATCGCCGTGGGTCGCGAGGACCCCTGGAACGTCGGCTGGTGGCGCTACCGCGTGCCCGGCCTCGGCCAGGTGGACTGGGTCCGCGTCGTCGACGTCCTCTACGAGGGCGGCTTCGACGGCGTGCTGTCCGTGGAGCACGAGGACCCCGTGTGGGGAGGCAGCGAGGCCAGGATCGAGACCGGCCTCGAGGTCGCCCACCGCACGCTTCGCCCACTGATCGTCGCCTGAGCCGACCCACGCCATCATGTTCACATCCCGAGGAGGACCGACATGACCGAGACCGCCCAGCCGGACACGTTCTTCGACCCGCACCAGCGTGCGACGGTCGAGGCGGCGATGGCGCGCATCATGCCCACCGACCAGACCCCCGGCGCGCGTGAGGCCGGAGCCGTCGACTTCGTGGACCGCTACCTGTCGGGCATCGGCTACATCTACGCCCTGCCGGACGGCAGCGGCTTCGAGAGGCTCGAGGGTCGCCGCGCCGACGCCTGGCAGCAGCGCGTCGACGTGGCCCGCTCGAAGTACGCCGCCGGGATCGTGGAGCTCGACAGGCTGTGCCGGGAGCGCCACGACGCCCACTTCGTCGAGCTGACCGAGGAGCAGCAGGACGAGATGCTGCGCGTCATCGAGCGGGCAGGCAGCCCGGAGGCGGAGCGGGCCTGGCGGGACACCCCGGCCATCGCCTACGGCGGCCCCGTCGAACCGGCGCTGCAGCAGACCAGCGCCGAGGCCGACCTGGACTTCTTCAACCTGCTCGTCACCCACACCAGGCAGGGCTTCCTGGCCGACCCGATCTACGGCGGCAACCGGGGGCAGGTGGGCTGGCAGGCGATCGGCTTCCCGGGGCCCGCGGATCTCGCCGAGGTCCACACCGGCCGCTACTCGACCCTCGACTACTTCGCCGACAACCGCACCCACCGACCCCTGGAGGACCGTCATGACGCCTAACCGCAAGCCCGAGCGGGTCGACGCCGTCATCATCGGTGCCGGCGCCTCCGGGGCCGCCGCCGCCAAGGTCCTGACCGAACGCGGGATGCGGGTGGTGGCCCTCGAGAAGGGGCCGTGGCGCACCAAGGAGTCCTTCGGTGGCGACGAGCTCGCGAACGTGAACCGCTACAACCTGTGGCCGGACCCGATCCTCAACCCGAGGACGTCGCGCTCCTCGGCTGCCGACGAGGCCGAGGTGGACCTGTTCTGCCCGGTCCCGCAGATGGTCGGGGGTGGGACGGTCCACTGGCAGGGCTGGCTGCCCAGGTTCACCCCGAACGACTTCCGACTGCGCAGCATCGCCGGCGAGCTGCCCGGCACCACCCTCGCCGACTGGCCGATCGGCTACGACGAGCTCGAGCCGTACTACGACCGAGTCGAGTGGGCCTTCGGCGTGTCCGGCCATGCGGGGGCCAACAAGTACGAGGGTCCTCGCACGCGCGGCTATCCGTGTCCGCCGATGCCGCAGTCTCGCTACGCCCAGAAATTCCACGAGGGTTGCGAGAAGCTGGGGTGGAACTCGTTCCCGACCCCCCAGGCCGCGCTGTCGCAGCCGTTCAACGGTCGCCCGGCCACCGTGGTGAGCGCGTTCGCGCAGCAGCACGGCGACCCGACCGGGACCCGGTCGAGCGCCCTGAACGTCTTCATCCCTGACGCGCTGGCCACCGGCCGCTACGAACTGCGTGCCGACAGCTACGTCCGCGAGCTGGTGCTCGACGAACGTGGGCGGATCAAGGGTGCGGTCTACGAGGATGCCGACGGCGTCGTCTTCGAACAGGAGGCGGACGTGTTCCTCCTCGCCTGCGGGGCGGTCGAGACCGCGCGCCTGATGCTCATGTCGACGTCAGGACGGTTCCCCAACGGACTGGCCAACTCCAACGACCTGGTGGGTCGCAACGTGACCTTCCACGAGTACAGCGCCTCGGTCGCCACCTTCGACGACCCCATCTACGCCTGGGCCGGAGGTGGCTACGTCTCGGCGAGCAGCTTCGAGTTCTACGAGCACGACGCGAGCCGCGGCTTCGTCAGCGGCGGTCACATCGCGGCGGCCGGCGTCGGCATCCCCCTGCCCATCAACTGGGGGCTGCCCGGGAAACCGACCTGGGGAGCCGAGGCCAAGCAGATCGACCGCGACTACTTCAGCCACTCGATGGCGGTAGCCATGGTGCTCCACGACATGCCCCAGCACGACAACCGGGTCGACCTGGACGACACGGTCGTCGATGCCTGGGGGCTCCCCGTCGCGAGGATCACCCTGGCGCCGCACGAGAACGACCTGGCTCAGGGGCGCTTCCTGGTCGACCGCTGCGGCGACATTCTCGAAGCGGCGGGCGGTCAGGACGTGACCCGCGTGTACGCCGACAAGGTGACCGGTAACTGCTCCCACCAGCACGGCACGGCGCGCATGGGCGACGACCCGGAGACGTCGGTGACCGACCGCAATTGTCGTGCCCACGAGGTCGACAACCTCTACGTCGTTGACGGGAGCCCGTTCCCCACGGCCACCGGGGCCAACCCGACGCTCACCATCATGGCGAACGCCTGGCGGGTCGCGGAGCACATCGCCACGGGAGCCGGGAACCGCGGATGACGACCCGGGACGTCGTCGTACTGATGCCGGAGTTCGTGGCGAGACCTGGCCTGGGACCGGAGCTCAGGGAGCGGCTCGAACTGCTCGCTCGTCTGAGTCGTGAAGAAGCCGGCTGCCTCGAGTACACCTTGCTCGAGGACCCGACCGACCCGTGTCGTCTCAGTCTGTACGAGCGCTGGGCGGACGCCGGGGCGCTAGCCGACCACGAAGCGACGTCGTACGTGCGGGAGTTCGTGGCCTCCTTCGACCAGCTCCTGGCCGAACCGCTCCGGGTCCGGCGTCTGCGTCAAGCCGACGGTCAAGGCGCTGCACCGGCCCCCGGGGTGTATTAGCGCTTGACGTTGCGGGGGTGATGCCCGGGGTCGGTCGCACCTCCGCCCAGGAGATCGTCGAGCGCGGCCGCCGCGCGGCTCTGCGCGTCGGGGAGAAGATGCGCATAGGTGTTGAGCGTGACCTGCGCGCTCGCGTGACCGAGGCGTTCCTGGACGACCTTGACCGACTGGCCGGCCTCGAAGAGCAACGAGGCGTGGGTGTGTCGGAGTTCGTGGACGTTCAGGCGCGGGAGGTCGCGCTCGGGATGGGCCTCCCGGTAGTGCTCTTGCACCCGTAGAAACGCCCCGTGTAGGGCCGACTGGGTTGCGGCGCGGCCGGGCAGTGAAGGGAAGACCGGATCGTGGGCACGCAGGCCGAACAGGGGAGTGACGTTTCCACCGCCACCGGCCAGAAGCACGGGCAGGACCCTTCGCCAGTCGTCAAGGATGGACGCACAGGTCCGGTCGAAAGACACGGTGCGCGGCCGTCCGCCTTTGACCGATCCGATGACGTAGCGCTCACCAACCGGGAGAGTCTCGTCGTAGTGGAGGGCGCGTTCGATGCGCATCTCGCTCTTGTTGAAGTCGATGTCACCCCACCGTAAGGCCAGGATCTCGCCGGAGCGTAGTCCCGTCCGGCTCAAAAGGATCCAGGCGAGCGCCCAGGGCTCGTCGTCGGCGAGGGCCCAGTCGCAGAAGGAGGTGAGTTGCTCGACGTTCCAGATGACGAACGGCTTGACCCGCTTCGCCGTCTCGCCCCGGGGCCGGCCGGAGTGCTTCGAGTTCGCCGGGTTTCGGACGATGATCCCTTCGTCCAGCGCGGCCAGGAAGATGGTGTTCACCCAGTTGGCGTAGCGGGCGACGGTTGAGGTGGCGAGCCCCATCCGTCTCCGCTTCGGCGATGGCGTCTGGTTCGTGCCGCTCTCGAGGCCGCGGTAGGCGGCCGCAAGGTCGGTGGCACGAATGTCGGCCATCGGAACAGACCCGACGTACGGGTTCATCGCGTCGAGGACCCGCTGGATGTACAGCCGCGTCCCGTTTCCGACGGCGTGCCCGTCGAGCCAGCGTTGTCCGTAGGCGGCGAAGGTGGCTCGGCCGCGTGGTTGCGGCACCTTGCGCATCAGGTCGGCACGCAGCATCGTCAGTTCGGCGTCGGCCGCCTCATAGCTCGTGAAACCTGCCCGCGAGTGCTTGCGATCACCGATCTCCGGGCGGGCGGCATCCACAGGAACTTTCACTTGAAAGCGCCACCGCGTCCCTGCCTTCGTGTCATAGGCGGTGATCGACCCGGTGCCGCGGCCGCGGGTTGAGCGGCGTCTGGACGATCGGCGTCGGGGCTCGGTCATGCTGATTCCTCCTCGCGTGGGAGGACTGTGGTCGTCGGGCCGTCGGCTCCGAAGGCGTGGAGGAACGGACGGCGCGGTATCAGCACCCGTCGTCCGACGTGGACGGCCGGGATGGTGCCGTCGGCGATGGCGTGGTCGATGGTGCGCGGATCCAGGCTGAGGAGGGTGGCGACCTCGGCGCGGTTGAGGACCTCACGGTCCGTGGTGCGGGCGGCGGCCCAGGTCGTGATCGGGGTGGCGATGGTGTGATTGCTCATGCCACTCAGGTGCTCCGGTGGTGCCGCCGAACCCCCTTGTCGGCGTCTGGATGTCGGTGGTTCGTCTCGACGATGGCCAATGCGGCACACCTTCGATTTAGGGTGGTTGATTGCATGGAACGTTGCATGAAGCGACTTGGAGGACACACTGAGCACCGCAATTCCGGGTAAACCTGCAGGTCAGCCCCCCAATGCCCGGAACCCGTGGCCGGCGGCCGTCCTGTGGGACATGGACGGCACCCTCGTCGACACCGAGCCCTACTGGATCGCCACGGAGTACGCCATGGCGGAGAAGTACGGCGGGACGTGGTCCGAGGAGCACGCGCTCAACCTGGTGGGCAACGCGCTGCTGGCCTCGGGTGACTACATCCGCGTCCACATGGGCATCGACCGCACCCCGCAGCAGATCGTCGACGAGCTCCTCGACGGCGTCGTCGAGCGGGTGCGCCACGAGGTCCCGTGGCGCCCCGGTGCCAGGGAGCTGCTCGCCGACCTGCGATCACACGGCGTGCCGTGCGCCCTGGTGACCATGTCGTGGCAGCGCTTCGTCGAGCCCATTCTCGCCCGCCTGCCGGCGGACACCTTCTCGACCGTGGTCACCGGCGACCGGGTGGAGTTCGGCAAGCCGCACCCGGAGCCCTACCTCACGGCCGCGGCCGAGCTGGGAGTCGCGCCCCAGGACTGCGTGGCGATCGAGGACTCCAACACCGGAGCCAAGTCCGCCGAGGCCGCCGGGTGCACCGTGCTGTGCGTTCCGCACCACGTGCCGATCCTGGAGGGCGAGGGTCGGGTGTTCGCCGAGTCGCTCGCCGGCATGGACGCTGCGGGGCTCCAGCGGCTCGTCCCCGGACGCTCCGTGGACCCGGTCGCGTCCAACACGTGACCCGACCGTGACCATGTCGATGTGGCCTGGCTCACTTTCCGCGGTCTAGGGTGCTGGGACGACCCCACCGATCGCATACCGGACGGAAGGACCTCGGATGTCTCCGAAACGCACCGTGGCCACATGGACCACGGCAGTCCTCGCAGCCGCCACCCTGGCGAGCTGTGCCGACAGCCAGCGCGACGACGAAGGCGGGGGCAGCGGCGGCGAAGACGCCGGCACCTTCATCTTCGGCGCTGCGGGCGCCCCCGAAATGTTCGACCCCTACTACGCCACCGATGGCGAGACGTTCCGCGTCACCCGTCAGATGTTCGAGGGCCTGGTGGGCATCGAGCCCGGCACCGCGGAAGTGGTGCCGGAGCTGGCCACCGAGTGGACACCCAACGAGGACGGTACGGCGTACACCTTCGCGCTGCGTGACGACGTGACGTTCCACGACGGGACGCCCTTCGACGCCGAGGCCGTCTGCTACAACTTCGAGCGGATGTTCGACCAGAACGACGCCGGACAGGTCGCCGCCGAGTACTGGGGCTACGTCATGGGCGCCTACAAGAACGACGCCGACAACTCGCTCTACCGGGGCTGTGAGGCGACCGACGAGTTCGAGGCGGTGATCTCGATCAGCGGTCCGACCTCGGGCTTCCCGACGATGCTGTCGCTGTCGTCGCTGGCCATGCAGTCACCGACCGCGATGGAGGAGGGTGACGCCAACGGCATCGCCGTCCAGGGTGAGGGGTTCAGCTTCCCGACCTACGCCGACGCACCGGTCGGCACCGGACCGTTCCAGTTCGGCGAGTACGACGAGGCCAACGGCACCATCACGCTCGAGCGCTACGACGACTACTACGACGAGGCGGCCAAGACCAGCGAGCTGGTCTTCCGCGTGATCCCCGACGAGAGCACGCGTCGCCAGGAGCTGGAGGCCGGCAGCATCAACGGCTACGACCTCCCCAACCCGGTCGACTGGGCCGGCCTGGAGGCCGACGGCAACACCGTCGAGATCCGCGACGCGTTCAACATCCTCTACCTCGGCCTCAACCCGGAGGCCAACCCCAAGCTGAAGGACCTCAAGGTCCGGCAGGCGCTCTACCACGCGCTCAACCGCGAGCAGCTGGTCCAGACCCAGCTTCCCGAGGGTGCGACGGTGGCGACGCAGTTCATGCCGGACACGGTCAGCGGCTACAACGCCGGCCTCGAGCCCTACGCCTACGACCCGGACGAGGCCAAGCGCCTGCTCAAGGAGGCCGGAGCCGAGGGGATGACCCTCAACTTCGCCTACCCGACCGAGGTCAGCCGGCCCTACATGCCGGACCCGCAGAAGATCTACGACGCGCTGCGCACCGACCTCGAGGCCGTCGGCATCAAGGTCAAGGTCTCCACGGCGGCCTGGAACGGTGGCTACCTCGACAACGTCTCGGGTGAGCCCGGCAAGTACGACGCCTACATCCTGGGCTGGACGGGTGACTACGACTCGCCGCACAACTTCATCGGCACGTTCTTCGGCAACCTGAAGGACAACGACTTCGGCACCGACGTGATGCCGTGGGGCAAGACGCTGGCCGACGATCTCAAGACCGCCGACGCCATCGTCGACGAGGGCGAGCGCGCCGCGGCGTTCGAGGAGATCAACCGCCAGATCATGGAGGAGTACCTCCCGGGCCTGCCGATCAGCCACTCGCCGCCCGCCCTGGTCGTCGGTCCCGGCGTCGACGGTGTCATCCCGAGCCCGCTGACGGCCGAGGAGTTCGACACGGTCACCGTCGGGGGGGAGTGACTCCCGCCGGCAACTGACCGTTGTGCGTGAGGTCCGGGGGGACAGCTCGACCGCTGGCCCCCCGGACCGCGCACGCGTGGGAGGAAATCCATGCTTCGCTTCGTCATCCGACGACTGCTCCAGATGTGCCTGGTGGTCCTCGTGCTGTCCATGCTCGTGTTCGCGTGGCTGCGCTCGCTGCCCGGCGGACCGATCTCGGCCATGCTGGGCGAGCGTCAGACCCCCGACCGCCGCGCCGCCCTCGAGGCCGCGCTCGGGCTGGACCAGCCGATCCCGGTGCAGTACCTCAAGTTCATGCAGCGGGCGGTGCAGGGAGACTTCGGCGTCTCCACCAAGGTGCTGCCCGGCGAGGACGCCCTCACCATCTTCCTGAACAGGTTGCCGGCGACCATCGAGCTGTCGGCCCTGGCCCTGTTCCTCGCCATCGCGCTGGGCATCCCGCTGGGCTACCTCGCCGCTCGCCGGCGCGGCACGCCCATCGACACCAGCGCGGTCATCTTCTCCCTCGTCGGTGTGGCCGTTCCGGTCTTCTTCACCGCCTTCCTGCTCAAGTACTCCTTCGCCGTCGAGTGGAACCTGCTGCCGGTCTCGGGTCGTCAGTCCACCGGTCTCGACGCCACCCGGGTGACCGGGATATTCGTCCTCGACGGGGTCCTCACCCGTGAGTGGGACGCCGCCTGGGACGCACTCCAGCACCTGATCCTGCCCGCGGTGGCACTGTCCACGATCCCGTTCGCGGTGATCTTCCGGATCACCCGGGCCTCCGTCCTCGACGTGCTGGACGAGGACTACGTCCGCACCGCGGAGGCCAAGGGTCTGACCTCACAGGTCATCCGGTCGCGCCACGTGCTCCGCAACGCGATGCTGCCGGTCGTCACCACCATCGGCCTCCAGGTCGGCGGTCTCCTCGCCGGTGCGGTGCTCACCGAGACCGTCTTCTCCTTCCGTGGCGTCGGCGAGGCCCTCTTCATCGCCTTCCAGCAGAAGGACTATCCCGTCCTCCAGGTGCTGATCCTGGCTGCGGCCGTGGTCTACGTCCTGGTCAACCTCATGGTCGACATCGCCTACGCGCTCATCGACCCCCGGATCAGGACGAGGTGAGACGTCGTGTCCGATGATGCCCCCCGCCGTACGTCGTACGGGCAGCGCCGCAAGGAGCGCATCGACAACCTGGCGTCCATCGACACGGTGGGCGAGGAACCGGGCGTGTCGCTGATCCGCACCGCCTGGCGTCGCCTGCGTCGCAACCCGGTGTTCCTGGTCGGTCTGACCATCACCATCGCGTTCGTCGTGCTGGCCATCCTCGCACCCTGGCTCGCGCCCTGGGATCCGGTGGCGCGACCGCTCCTGGACCAGGTGCGACCGCAGACCAACCCGGTCCCCGGCCCCGAGGCCGGTCACCTGCTCGGCGGCGACGACCGGGGTCGCGACCTGCTGTCGCGGCTCATCGTCGGCAGCCGCCAGACGCTGATCGTGGGTGTCTTCGCCACGACCTTCGGGCTGATCGGCGGCGTCACCCTCGGCACCGTTGCCGGTGCGATGGGCGGCTGGGTGGACTCGCTGGTGATGCGCATCGTCGACGTGATGCTCTCGATCCCGTCCCTGCTGCTGGCCTTCACGATCGCCTCGCTCGCCCGCAGCCCGAGCCAGTGGACGGTGATCGTGGCGATCGCGATCATCCAGGTGCCGATCTTCGCGCGACTGCTGCGCGGGTCGATGCTGGCCCAACGGGCCAGCGACCACGTCCTCGCGGCGCGGTCGCTGGGCGTCCGGCCGCGAGCCATCGTGTTCCGGCACATGCTCCCCAACGCGATGGGGCCGGTGATCGTGCAGGCCACGCTGTCGCTGGCAGTGGCGATCATCGATGCCGCCGCCCTGTCCTTCCTGGGGCTCGGCAACCCCGACCAGAGACAACCGGAGTGGGGGCAGATGCTCGGCCTTGCGCAGAACTACATCTCCGAGGCGCCGCACCTGGCCTTCTATCCCGCCGGCTGCATCATCGTGGTGGCGCTCGGCTTCACCCTGATGGGTGAGTCCCTGCGCGAGGCCCTCGACCCGAAGACGCGGAGGTGAACCGATGACCCACCACGCGTCGCAATCCAGTGAGCCACTGCTGTCCGTGCGAGACCTGCGTGTCACGTTCGGACGTCACGGCGAGAAGCCGTTCAAGGCTGTCGACGGCGTCAGCTTCGACGTACGACCCGGACAGACCGTGGGCCTGGTCGGGGAGTCCGGCTGCGGCAAGTCGGTGACCTCGCTGGCGATCATGGGCCTGCTGCCCCAGCGCGGCAACACGGTCCACGGCTCGGCGATCTTCGACGGGGAGGACCTCCTGTCGCTGTCGCCCTCGGCGATGCGCGATCGTCGCGGTGCTGACATCGCCATGATCTTCCAGGACCCGCTGTCCTCGCTGAACCCCGTCATCACGATCGGGCGCCAGGTCACCGAGGTGATGGAGCGGCACCAGGGCCTGAGCCGCAGGGAGGCGACGCCACTGGCAGCCGAGCTGCTGGAGAAGGTGGGCATCCCCGACCCGAAGGCACGCCTGTCCAACTATCCCCACCAGCTCAGCGGCGGGATGCGACAACGCGCGCTGATCGCGATGGCGATCGCCTGCGCGCCGAGGCTGCTCATCGCCGACGAACCGACGACCGCGCTCGACGTCACGATCCAGGCCCAGATCCTCGCCCTGCTCAAGGAGCTGGTCGTGGAGACCGGGACGGCACTGGTCATGATCACCCACGACCTCGGTGTCGTCGCGGGGCTGTGCGACGAGGTGAACGTGCTCTACGGCGGCAAGATCGTCGAGCGCGGCGGTCGACACGGACTGTTCGAGCGACCCCGGCACCCCTACACGGTGGGGCTGCTCAACTCGATCCCGAGGCTCGATGCTCCTCGCGGTGCGCCGTTGTCCCCGGTGCCCGGATCCGTGGCGGACAACCTGCCATGGGACTCGGCCTGCGCCTTTGCCCCGCGCTGTCCCAACGTCGTGCCCCCCTGCACCAGCGAGACACCAGGGTGGGACGGTGACGAGGTGGTCGGTCTGCGCTGCTTCAACCCGATGGGAGGCCCGCGATGACCGACTCGCCCGCGGACGTGCTGCTCGAGGTCAAGGACCTCGAGGTCTACTTCCCGATCAAGAGCGGCGTGATCTTCGACCGCACGATCGGCCACGTCCGCGCCGTGGACGGCGTCGACCTGGTCATCCGCCGGGGGGAGACCTACGGCCTGGTGGGGGAGTCCGGCTGTGGGAAGTCCACGCTGGGCAAGGCCATCCTCAACCTCGAGCCGCCGACCGCCGGGTCGGTGATCTTCGACGGGGTCGACGTCGCCTCGCTCAAGGGCGAGGAGCTGCGCAAGGAGCGCAAGCGCTTCCAGATGGTCTTCCAGGATCCCCTCTCCAGCCTCGACCCGCGGCAGACCGTCGAGTCGTTGCTGCTCGAGGGACTGCGCGCGCACGGGATGGACACCGACAAGACGGCCACCCAGGAGCGCCTGCGGGAGCTGATGTCGTCGGTGGGCCTTCCTCCGGCTGCCCTCAGCAAGTATCCGCACGAGTTCTCCGGTGGCCAGCGTCAGCGGGTGGGCATCGCTCGCGCCCTCTCGGTCGGCCCGGACCTGATCGTGGCCGATGAGCCGGTCAGCGCCCTCGACGTCTCGATCCAGGCGCAGGTGATCAACCTGCTGCAGGACATCCAGGACGAGCTCGGCCTGACCTATCTCGTGATCGCCCACGACCTCGCCGTGGTCCGACACATCAGTGACCGGATCGGTGTGATGTACCTCGGGGCGCTGGTGGAGGAGTCGGAGGCAGGCGAGCTCTACGACACCCCGCTGCACCCCTACACCCGCGCCCTGATGTCGGCCGTGCCGGTGCCCGACCCGCGCGTGGAGGACTCACGCGAGCAGATCCTGCTCCCCGGGGATCTGCCCTCGCCCTCGAACCCGCCGACCGGCTGCCGCTTCCACACCCGGTGCCCGTGGCGCCAGGAGACGCGCTGCGACACCGAGCGTCCCGAGCTCCGGGTCATCGAGGTGGCAGGAGCGACCTCGAGCCACCGGGTGGCCTGCCACTTCGCCGAGGAGGTCGCCAGCGGCGAGATCCAGCCTCACCAGGTCGCGCCCGAGCTGGTGAGTGAGGGCTTCTCCGGTCCCGATCCACACGGGCCTCCGCCAGAGGCCTACATCGTGCCCTGACGTCAGGTCTCCGCGCGATCCGGGAGCGGCGGGGGAGTGCCGCCGTACGCCGGGCAGAAGGGCTTGTAGGAGCACCAGTCGCACAGGCGTGAGGGGTTCGGTCGCCAGTCACCGGTCTCCCGGGCGAGCGAGATCGCGGTCCACAGTGCCTCGACCTTGCGCTCGGTGGCGAGCAGGTCGGCCTCGTCGGGCTCGTAGCGCAGGATCTCGCCGTTGCCGAGGTAGACCAGCTGCAGCACCGAGGGGACGACTCCACGCACCCGCCAGATGACGAGGGCGTAGAACTTCATCTGGAAGAGCGCCTTGGCCTCGAAACCGACGGCGGGGCTGCGGCCGCTCTTGTAGTCGACCACCCTGATCCGGCCGTCCGGCGCGACGTCGACGCGGTCCACGAACCCGCGCAGCAGCAGCTTGGAGTCGAGCAGGGCCTCGACGTAGAGCTCGCGGTCGGCCGGCTCGAGCCGGCGCGGGTCCTCGAGGGTGAAGTAGCGGTCGAGGACACTGCGGCAGGAGGTCATCCAGGTCGCGAGGTCGGGACCCTCACCGCCGAACATCTCCGCGAGCTCCGGCTCGGCCTCCAGCAGGGCGTCCCACGTCGGCACCAGCATGTCGGCCGCGTGCTCCGGCGTACGGTCGAGGGCAGGCAGGTCGAAGAGGTCCTCGAGCACCTTGTGCACGACCGTCCCGCGGAGGGCATCGGCCGACGGTGCTTCGGGAAGCCGGTCGATGGTCCGGAAGCGATACATCAGGGGACAGCTCATGAAGTCACCCGCCCGGCTCGGCGACAGGGCACCCAGCACGTCCACCCCGTCCACGGGCGTGGAGATGCGCTCGGCCGGTGAGCCCTCGCTCGGTGAGGAGTCGAGCGGCGCCAGGCCTGGGGGAGGGGCGAGCGGATCGGTCATGTCGCGGTCACCCTAGGCGAGGGCACCGACACCGTGACCGTGGGCGTGAGTGGCTAGGCTCGTGGTGTGCCCGAGCCCGACGCCTCCGACGTTCCGACGAAGCGTCGCGCGCCGAGGCCTCCCGGCACGCTCCGCGTCGGATCGATCGCGGGCATCGACGTGCTCATCACGTCGTCCTGGTTCATCATCGCGGCGCTGATCGCCGTCGTCTACGCCCCTCGGGTCGAGGAGGTCGAGCCGGGCCTCGGAGCCCTGAAGTACGTCGCCGGCCTGGTCTTCGCGGTCATCCTCTACCTCTCCGTGCTCCTCCACGAGGCCTCGCACGCCGTCGTGGCGCAGCGCCTGGGCTACGGCGTCACCTCGATCACCCTCCACTTCCTCGGCGGCATGACCGAGATCGACGGTGCCTCCCGCAAGCCGCGTCATGAGTTCTGGATCGCCGTGGTCGGCCCGTTGACCTCCATCGCGATCGGACTGGTGGCCCTCGGCACGTCGCTGGTGATGCCGACCGGACTGGTGCACGCCGCCATCCAGGGGCTTGCGGCAGTCAACCTCCTCATCGGCGTCCTCAACCTCGTGCCCGGACTGCCGCTCGACGGCGGACGCGTGCTGAAGGCCCTCGTCTGGGGTGCGTCGGGAAACCAGTACAAGGGGACCATCGTCGCGGGGTGGGGCGGTCGGCTGACCGCGCTCGCGCTGCTGGCGTGGCCCGTGGTGCAGGAGCCGCTCATCGGCACCCAACCGACCATCTTCGACCTCGTCCTGGTCTTCATCCTCGGGCTGTTCCTGTGGACCGGTGCCACCGCCTCCCTCACGCAGGCCCGCCTGCGCCAGCGCCTCCCCGCCCTGGTCGCGCGGCCGCTCGCCCGGCGTACGCTCACCGTCACCGAGGACACCCCGCTCGCCGAGGCCGTACGCCGCGCCCGGGAGGCCGAGGCCGGCAGCATCGTGACGGTGTCCGCGGCCGGCGCCCCGATCGGCATCGTCAGCGAGGCCGCGGTGAACGCGATGCCGGACGAGCGTCGGCCGTGGGTGCCCGTCTCGTCCGTGACCCGCGCGCTGGAGGAGGGTCTGTCCCTGCCTGCCACGGTGGCCGGGGAGGAGCTCATCATGGCGATCAGCCGTCGCCCGGCCGAGGAGTACCTGCTCGTCGAGGAGGACGGCAAGATCTACGGCGTGCTCTCGACCGCCGACGTCGACAGGGCGTTCCGGGAGTCCTCCCACTAGGGTTCGCGGCATGTCTGAGCCCTACCCCGACGTCCCCGCCGAGGCCTGGTCCGGCGTCCACCGCGGCCCGCTGCGCGAGGGCGAGTGGGTGCGCCTCACCGACCAGAAGGGCCGCCGCCACAACTTCGAGCTCGTGGCCGGCAAGCGGTTCTTCTCCAACAAGGGCCACCTCGAGCACGACGAGATCATCGGACGCGAGGAGGGCTTCACGGTCACGTCGTCGGCGGCCGGCCAGTACCTCGTCTTCCGTCCGCTCCTCCACGAGTTCGTGGTGTCGATGCCGCGTGGTGCGGCAGTCGTCTACCCCAAGGACGCCGCCCAGATCGTGGCGCTGGCCGACATCTATCCGGGTGCCCGCGTGGTCGAGGCCGGGGCCGGCTCCGGCGCGCTGACCTGCTCGCTCCTGCGAGCGGTCGGCCCCTGGGGGAAGGTCACGTCGTTCGAGCTGCGCGAGGAGTTCGCGGAGGTCGCCAAGCGCAACGTCGACCAGTTCTTCAACGCACCCGCCGGCAGCACGCACCCGGCGTGGGACCTGCGCCTGGGCGACCTCAAGGAGGGCCTGCCTGAGCTCGGTGCCCAGGTCGACCGGGTCATCCTGGACATGGTCGACCCGTGGAACTGCGTCGAGGTCGTGGCCGAGGCACTCGTCCCCGGCGGCATCGTCTGCGCCTACGTCGCCACCACCACCCAGCTGTCCCGCGTCGTGGAGACCCTGCGCGCCCACGGTGGCTTCACCGAGCCGCACCCCTGGGAGTCGCTCGTGCGTGACTGGCACGTGGAGGGACTGGCCGTCCGGCCGGACCACAAGATGATCGGCCACACGGCGTTCCTCGTGACCGCGCGACGGATGACGCCCGGCGAGACGCCGCCTCGCAAGACCCGTCGACCCGCGCCGGGGGCGTACGGACCCGACTACACCGGTCCGCGCCCCGCCGACCTGCCGCCGCTCGCCGAGGTGGCGGGCGACCCGGTCGAGGGATGAGCGCGGCGCGCTCGACGCCGCGACGCCGCGGCTAAAAGTGATCAACACGGCGAGATATCCACTTCCGTCCCACCGCTGAATGGGTAGTGTCGAAGCAGCCGAGGAGGTGCTGAAATGTCCGAGCCGACACGCGAGCAACTTGCCACCCAGGTGCGTTACCTGGAGGCCGAGATCATCGACCTGCGCCGCCGTCTGGACGACGTGCCCGGTCAGGCCCGCGGCCTCGAGACCCGACTGGCCGACGCCCAGCGCTCGCTGGCAGCCGTCTCCGGCCAGAACGAGCGCCTCGCCCAGACCCTTCGTGACGCGCGCGACCAGATCACCTCGCTGAAGGAGGAGGTCGACCGGCTGGCACAGCCGCCGGCCGGGTTCGGCACGTTCCTGGCCCGCAACGCCGACGACTCCGTCGACGTGTTCACCGGCGGGCGGAAGCTCCGGGTGAGCGTGAGCCCGGCCGTCGACCTCGACGGGCTCGTGCGTGGCCAGGAGGTCATGCTCAACGAGGCCCTCAACGTCGTGGCCGCCCTCGACTTCGAGCAGATCGGCGAGGTCGTGATGCTCAAGGAGATCCTCGCCGACGGCGAGCGGGCGCTCGTGATCGCCAACGCCGACGAGGAGCGCGTCGTACGCCTGGCCGAACCGTTGCGCGTCGAGGACGTGACCATCCGGGCGGGGGACTCGCTGCTGCTCGACGCGCGTTCCGGTTACGCCTACGAGGTCGTGCCGAAGTCGGAGGTCGAGGAGCTCGTCCTCGAGGAGGTTCCCGACATCGACTACTCGCAGATCGGCGGCCTGGTCGCCCAGATCGACGCGATCCGCGACGCCGTCGAGCTGCCCTACCTCTACCCCGAGCTCTTCAAGGACCACCAGCTCAAGCCCCCCAAGGGCGTGCTCCTCTACGGCCCGCCCGGATGCGGCAAGACCTTGATCGCCAAGGCGGTGGCCAACTCCCTGGCCAAGAAGGTCAGCGAGCGGACCGGGAGCTCGGGCAAGTCCTACTTCCTCAACATCAAGGGCCCCGAGCTGCTCAACAAGTACGTCGGCGAGACCGAGCGGCACATCCGGCTGGTCTTCCAGCGCGCTCGCGAGAAGGCCTCGATGGGCACGCCGGTGATCGTGTTCTTCGACGAGATGGACTCGCTCTTCCGCACCCGCGGGTCGGGCGTCTCCTCGGACGTCGAGAACACGATCGTGCCGCAGCTCCTCAGCGAGATCGACGGCGTCGAGACCCTGGAGAACGTCCTGGTCATCGGCGCGTCCAACCGTGAGGACATGATCGACCCGGCCATCCTGCGCCCGGGTCGACTCGACGTGAAGATCAAGATCGAGCGTCCGGACGCGGAGTCGGCACGGGACATCTTCACCAAGTACCTCACCTCGTCCCTGCCCCTGCACGCCGAGGACCTCGCCGAGTTCGGTGAGGACCGCGAGGCGACGGTGGCGGCCATGATCCGGGCCACGGTGGAGCGGATGTACACCGAGTCCGAGGAGAACCGATTCCTCGAGGTCACCTACGCCAACGGCGACAAGGAGGTCCTCTACTTCAAGGACTTCAACTCCGGCGCGATGATCCAGAACATCGTCGACCGGGCCAAGAAGATGGCGATCAAGGACTTCCTCGACAGCGACCTCAACCCCGCCCAGCGCGGGCTCCGCGTCGCGCACATGCTCCAGGCGTGCGTCGACGAGTTCAAGGAGAACGAGGACCTGCCCAACACGACCAACCCCGACGACTGGGCGCGGATCTCGGGCAAGAAGGGTGAGCGGATCGTGTTCATCCGCACGCTCGTGACGGGCAAGCAGGGCACCGAGCCGGGCCGCTCGATCGACACGGTGGCCAACACCGGCCAGTACCTGTGACGGACGACGACCTCGGCCACGCCGACATCGAGGCGGCGCTGGAAGCACGACGCGAGCTCGGCGCGCGCTACGACGCCGAGCTCGTCGCCGGGTTCGCGGAGCGGATCGAGCGGACGGTGGAGCGGCGCGTCGCCGATCACGCGGCGCTCGAGCCGGCGCGTACGGGCGACGTCGACGGTGGCCGGGTCCGTCAGTTCGTCCTCGGCGTCATCTCGCTCGGCGTGGGGGTCCCGGTGACCATCGTGCCGATGGTGGCGACCGACAACGGGTTGCCCGCGGTGGTGGTGGCCTGGCTCGGCATCGTCGGGGTCAACGCCGCGCACGCCGCCGCGATCAACGGGCCCCGTCGCCGGGAGCGCTAGGTCCTCGACGACCGCGACACGCCCCTGAGGGGGTGCGTCTCCTCGTCGGGAGCGACTAGGTTGGCGACATGCGGACAATCATCATCATCGTCGTCATCGTCATCGTCGTGCTCTTCCTCCTGAACTTCCTGCGTGGGCGCCGCTGACGCGGTCCTCAGGCTCGCACGGCCGTGCCCAGGTGGAAGTAGGTCCAGGGACGGCTGAGCCGCGGGCCCGGCAGTGCGAAGGACTCGACGTCCGCCACCTGCCAGCCGTTCGCCCCGATCAGCTCGGGGATCACGCGCGTGAGGTGGCAACCTGCGGCGACCGTCCCTTGGAGCGGGTCGAGCCTGCGCTGCCAGCGTCGGACCGACTCGTCGGGCGACAACCCGTGCTCGAGGAAGTGCAGTCGCGCGCCCGGTCGGACGACCCGACCGATCTCGCGCAGTGCCAGGCCGGGGTCGGGGATGGTGCACAGGCTGAACGTGACCAGGGCGCTGTCGTGGGACTCGTCGGGCAGGTCGAGGCGCTGCCCGTCCAGTCCGGCGCGTTCGATGAGCAACGGGCTGCGGTCGCGCCGACGCTGAGAGATCGACCAGCCGACGTCGGACGGCTCGACGGCGCCGATGCTCGTGACGGCCGGTGGACACCAGCGGACGTTCAGCCCGCTGCCGAACCCGACCTCGACCACCCGCCCGGTCAGCCCGCGGCAGACCCGGCCCCGCAGCTCGCCGATCTCGTTGCCCCGCAGGCTGACGTCGGTCAGTCGCGGCACGACGTGCTCGTCCCACAGTCGTAGGCTCATGGCATGAGCGTACGTCGCGTGATGGGCACCGAGATCGAGTACGGCATCTCGGTGCAGGGGCAGCCCACGGCCAACCCGATGGTCGCCTCGTCGCAGATCGTCAACGCCTACGCCACCTCCACCGCCAAGGCGCGACGAGCGCGGTGGGACTTCGAGGAGGAGTCGCCGCTGCGCGATGCACGTGGCTTCGACATGTCCCGGCAGATGGCCGACGCCAGCCAGCTCACCGACGAGGACCTCGGCCTGGCCAACGTGATCCTCACCAACGGCGCCCGGCTCTACGTCGACCACGCCCACCCGGAGTACTCCTCGCCGGAGGTCACCACGCCGCTCGACGTGGTGCGCTGGGAGAAGGCGGGGGAGCAGGTGATGCTCGACGCGTCGCGGGTGGCTGCTCAGGTGCCGGGGAGCACGCCGATCCTGCTCTACAAGAACAACACCGACAACAAGGGCGCGTCCTACGGGGCCCACGAGAACTACCTCATGCGTCGCTCCACCCCGTTCGCCGAGATCGTGCGCCACCTGACGCCGTTCTTCGTGTCGCGGCAGGTCGTGTGCGGCGCCGGGCGGGTCGGCATCGGCCAGGACGGGCGCGACACCACGCCGGAGCGTGGGTTCCAGATCAGCCAGCGCGCCGACTTCTTCGAGGTCGAGGTCGGCCTCGAGACGACGCTGAAGCGCCCGATCATCAACACGCGGGACGAGCCGCACGCCGACCCCGCCCTCTACCGCCGACTCCACGTGATCATCGGTGACGCCAACCTGGCCGAGGTCTCGATCTACCTCAAGGTCGGCACCACCTCGCTCGTCCTCGCGATGATCGAGGCGGGCTTCATCGCCACCGACTTCACCGTGGACGGGTCGGTCCGGGCGCTGCGCGAGGTCTCCCACGACCCGACCCTGCGGCAGCTCGTGACCCTGCGTGACGGGCGCCGGCTGACCGCCGTACAGCTGCAGCTGGAGTACCTCGACCTGGCCCGCAAGTTCGTCGAGGACCGCTACGGCAGCGACGCCGACGCCCAGACCGTCGACGTCCTCGAGCGCTGGGAGTCGGTGCTGACGCGCCTCGAGCGCGACCCGATGGAGTGCGCCACCGAGCTCGACTGGGTGGCCAAGCTCAAGCTGCTCTCGCAGTATCGCGACCGTGACGGCCTGGACTGGGACGACGCCAAGCTCCACCTGATCGACCTCCAGTACTCCGACATCCGCCCCGACAAGGGGCTCTACCTCAAGCTCGCCGCGGCGGGTCGCATCGAGCGACTGCTCGACGACGCGACCGTCGAGGCCGCGATGCACGACCCGCCGGAGGACACCCGCGCCTACTTCCGCGGACGCTGCCTCGACAAGTACGCCGACTCGGTCGCGGCTGCGTCGTGGGACTCCGTCATCTTCGACCTCCCGGGCCGCGAGTCCCTCCAGCGCGTGCCCACCATCGATCCGTTGCGCGGCAGCAAGGCCCACGTCGGGGCGCTCATCGACCGGTGCGCGAGCGCGGCGGACCTGGTGGCCGCGATCACCCGCTGACCTCCCCCTGACGGAGTCACCGGCTACCCGGTGACTCCCGCGCCACCCGGGCGTTGCAACACCCATCTGGCGACAGAGTTGCCCAACCCACGGGGCCGGAGGGATTGCTGGGACGACGTACGACGGAGGGCTGGCGGCGTGACGTGCCGGGTCCACCCGCGGCGAAGCGCCTTGTGACGTCGGTGGGAGTGGATAGGGTCACGACATGGCCCAGGAGCAGAAGCAACCGCGCAAGTCGTCGGAGACCGAAGAGGTCGCCGCCGAGGTGACCGAGACCGACGTCGCCGAGCGCAAGGAGATGATCGACGAGGACGTCGACGCGATCCTCGACGAGATCGACGAGGTGCTCGAGTCCAACGCGGAGGACTTCGTGAAGTCGTTCATCCAGAAGGGCGGACAGTGACCGACTCCCGCCTGCCGGCGTCCTACATGGCTCCGGGCACGTCCAGCTTCGCCGACTTCCTGGGCGTCGAGGCGCCGAACCTGCTGCCCTCGCGTCGTGCGGTGCCGACCGGCAACGCGGCCGACCTCGCGCCCCACGGCACCACCATCGTGGCGGCGACCTTCTCCGGCGGCGTGGTGATGGCGGGCGACCGGCGCGCGACGATGGGCAACATCATCGCCCAGCGCGACATCAGGAAGGTGTTCCCCGCCGACGAGTTCTCCGTCGTCGGCATCGCCGGCACGGCGGGGCTGGCCGTGGAGATGGTGCGGCTGTTCCAGACCGAGCTGGAGCACTACGAGAAGATCGAGGGCACCACGCTCTCCATGGACGGCAAGGCCAACCGGCTCGCCGCCCTCATCCGCGCCAACCTCGGGCTGGCCATGCAGGGCCTGGCCGTCGTGCCGCTCTTCGCCGGCTACGACGTGAGCGCAGGGCAGGGCCGGATCTTCAGCTATGACGTGACCGGCGGGAAGTACGAGGAGACCGCCTTCCACTCGGTCGGTTCCGGCTCCCTCTTCGCACGCGGTTCGCTGAAGAAGCTCTACCGAGACGACTTCGACGCCGAGGAGGCCGTCACTGCGGTGATCCAGGCCCTCTACGACGCCGCCGACGACGACTCCGCCACCGGCGGGCCGGACCTCACCCGGCGGATCTTCCCCGTCGTCCACATCATCACGCCCGACGGCGGGCACCAGATGCCCGACGACGAGGTCTCCGGGATCGCCGACCGCATGATCGCTGCCCGCATGCAACGCCCCGACGGCCCGTCCGCGGCCCTGATCTGAGCGAGGAGATCCCGCGATGAGCATGCCCTTCTACGTCTCGCCCGAACAGCTGATGAAGGACCGCGCCGACTTCGCCCGCAAGGGCATCGCCCGAGGCCGGTCCGTCGTCGCCCTCCAGTACGCCGACGGCGTGCTGTTCGTGTCGGAGAACCCGTCGCAGGCCCTCCACAAGGTCAGCGAGATCTACGACCGGATCGCCTTCGCTGCCGTCGGTCGCTACAACGAGTTCGAGAACCTGCGCATCGCCGGCGTACGCCTGGCGGACATGCGCGGCTACGCCTACGACCGTCGCGACGTCACCGGGCGCGGCCTGGCCAACGCCTATGCCCAGACCCTGGGCACCATCTTCTCCTCGGGCGGCGAGAAGCCCTACGAGGTGGAGCTCTTCGTCGCCGAGATCGGTGACGCCGCGTCCGACGACCAGCTCTACCGCCTGACCTACGACGGCCAGGTCGCCGACGAGCACGGCTACGCCGTCATGGGTGGTGCGGCCGATGTCGTGGCTGCACACCTGAAGGAGCACTACACCGACGGGGCCACCCTCGACGAGGCGCTGCACGTCGCCGTGGCCGCCCTCGGTCACAGCGACGCGGGCGACCGGGTGATCCCCACCGAGGACCTCGAGGTCGCGACCCTCGACCGCACCCGGACCCAGCCCCGCAAGTTCCTGCGCCTGCGCGCGGCCCGCCTGGTCGAGATGTTGGCGGACCGGGGGCCCGAGGAGCCGGCGGCCGAGGCGGCCGAGGACGCCCGACCGGGGACGCCGGCCTCGCAGCCGGTGACCGACGACCCCGCCGATCCGACGGACCAGGTCAGCGGAGCGACTCCGCCCCTGGAGAACCCGGTCACGGGCGAGCCCGCAGTGCCGCCGGTGGCACCGCCCGCACCCCAGCCCACCGCACCCCAGCCCAACGCCCCCCAGCCCACCGCCCCCCAGCCTCCGGCACCCCAGCCGCCCGCGCCGGAGCCGACGACACCGGAGCCGACGACACCGGACCCGGCCCAGCCGCCGACGCCGGGGTCGCCCCCGCCACCGTCGGAGCCCGGCACCATCTGAGCTCGTACGGCTCGCCGGGCGAGATTCGCCGCCGTCTGCCCCGTGCGTGTGCCCCGCGCGCCTAGGGTGGGGGACATGGACCGCCGGATCTTCGGGATCGAGAACGAGTACGGCGTCACGTGCACGTTCAAGGGGCAGCGCCGACTCAGCCCTGACGAGGTGGCGCGCTACCTCTTCCGCAAGGTGGTCAGCTGGGGGCGTTCCTCCAACGTCTTCCTCCGCAACGGTGCCCGGCTCTACCTCGACGTGGGCAGCCACCCGGAGTACGCCACCCCGGAGTGCGACGACATCGTCGAGCTGGTCACCCACGACAAGGCGGGGGAGCGGATCCTCGAGGGGCTGCTGCTCGACGCCGAGCAACGCCTCCACGAAGAAGGCATCGCCGGGGACATCTACCTCTTCAAGAACAACACCGACTCCGCCGGCAACTCCTACGGCTGCCACGAGAACTACCTCGTCGGCCGGGCGGGGGAGTTCAGCCGACTCGCCGACATCCTGATCCCGTTCCTGGTGACCCGACAGATCGTCGTCGGTGCCGGCAAGGTCGTGATGACGCCGCGGGGCGCGGCGTACAGCGTGAGCCAGCGCGCCGAGCACATCTGGGAGGGCGTCAGCAGCGCCACCACGCGTAGCCGTCCGATCATCAACACCCGCGACGAGCCCCATGCCGACGCCGAGAAGTATCGCCGCCTGCACGTCATCGTCGGCGACTCCAACATGAGCGAGACGACGACCATGCTCAAGGTGGCCTCGTGCGACCTCGTGCTGCGGATGATCGAGGAGGGCGTGGTGATGCGCGACCTCACCATGGAGAACCCGATCCGCGCCATCCGCGAGATCAGCCACGACCAGACCGGTCGCCGCAAGGTCCGTCTGGCCAACGGCCGCGAGGCGAGCGCGCTGGAGATCCAGGCCGAGTACCTCGGCAAGGCTCGTGACTTCGTCGACCGGCGCCAGATCTCCACACCGACCATCGAGCGCGCCCTCGACCTGTGGGAGCGCGGTCTCAAGGCGGTCGAGTCCGACGACCTGGGCCTGGTCGACCGCGAGATCGACTGGGTCATCAAGCTCAAGCTGATCGAGCGATACCGGGCCAAGCACGGCCTCTCGATGGGCCATGCCCGGATCGCCCAGCTCGACCTCGCCTACCACGACATCCACCGCGGCCGCGGCCTCTACTACCTGCTGGAGAAGCGCGGAGCCGTCGCTCGGGTCTCCACCGACCTGAAGATCTTCGAGGCCAAGAGCGTCCCGCCGCAGAACACCCGCGCACGCCTGCGGGGCGAGTTCATCCGCAAGGCGCAGGAGCGTCGACGCGACTTCACCGTCGACTGGGTCCACCTCAAGCTCAACGACCAGGCCCAGCGCACCGTGCTGTGCAAGGACCCGTTCAAGGCCTACGACGAACGCGTGCAGCGCCTCATCGACGGAATGTGATCCACAGGAGAGGTGTCGGGGCCGCCGGGCCTTCGGCTGCTGGATAGGGTGACCCAGCAAGTCGCCATCCGATCGATTAGGTGAAGCCTCGATGTCTCGTGCTCGTTCCGCTGCTCTCAGCGGTCTCCTCTCCCTCAGCCTGCTCGGGCTCGCCGCGTGCGGGTCCCAGTCCAGTGAGTCCGAGCCCGGAGCCGGACTGGACTCGGTGACGATCGAGGGTGAGGCGGGCAAGAAGCCGAAGGTCACCTTCGACGGCCCCCTCGACGGCGACCAGGCGGAGACCAAGGTCGTGATCGAGGGCGACGGCGAGACGATCGCCGACGGTGACACCGTGTCCACCAACTTCTGGGTGGGCAACGGCTTCACCGAGCAGGAGGCCCAGAGCACCTACGGTCAGGGCACCCAGTCCGTCGAGCTCACCGCCGAGGTGCTCAAGCCGCTGCGCGAGGCCATCATCGGCAACAAGGTCGGTGACCGGGTCGCCGTGCTCACCTCGGCCGAGGACGCCTACGGCGAGGGCGGCAACGCCTCCATCGGCATCGGCAACCGGGACGCCGTCCTGTTCGTGGTGGACATCCTGGGCACCGTCGACATCCTCGACGGCCCGCAGGGCGAGGAGAAGGAGCCGGCCGGCTGGGCGCCGAGCCTGGTCGAGACCGACGGCGTCATCACCGGACTCGACTTCACCGACGCCCACAAGCCGACCGGTGAGCTGATCGCCACCACACTCGTCAAGGGCGACGGGGCCGTCGTGGAGAAGGGCCAGACCCTGCACGTGCGCTACCTCGGTCAGGTCTACAACGCCAAGAAGCCGTTCGACGAGAACTACTCCGCAGACTCGCCGGCCACCTTCCCGATCGGCGTCGGCAGTGTCGTCGACGGCTGGGACGAGCGTCTCGTGGGCCGCACGGTCGGCTCCCGGGTGATCCTGGAGATCCCACCCGAGAAGGGCTACGGCGAGCAGGGCAACGAGGACGCGGGCATCAAGGGCACCGACACCCTGTTCTTCGTCGTGGACATCCTCGCCGCTTCCTGACCGATACGCGCAGCCACGTCACGGGAGGCGAGACCACACATGGCACAGCAGCGGGCCGAGCGCCTGATGAACCTGCACATCCTGTTGCTGGGTGCCACCAGGTTCGTCACCAAGGACGTCATCCGGCGCGCCTGCTATGCCGAGCACGCCGAGAACGCGGCCGGTGACGAGGCGTTCGAGCGGGCTTTCGAGCGCGACAAGGACGCGCTGCGCCAGATCGGCGCGGTCATCGAGGTCGGCAGCGCCGACGCGTACTTCGACGACGAGCTGGGCTACCGCATCCCCACCGAGCAGACCTCGCTCCCCGAGATCCGCTTCGAGTCGGACGAGGCCGCGGTGCTCGGCGTGGCGGCGCAGGTGTGGCAGCAGGCGACCCTGGCCAAGGCCACCGGGCGCGCGCTCGCCAAGCTGAAGGGTCAGGGGGTCGAGATCGACCCGACTCGCCTGGAGGTGGTGGCGCCGTCCATCGCGGCTGACGACCCTGCCTTCGAGCCCCTGTGGGACGCAGTCGGCAAGCGCCGCCAGGTGTCCTTCCCCTACCAGCGCGCGACCGAGCCAGAGCCGACCACCCGACGCCTCCAGCCCTGGGGCCTGGTGCGCTCGTCGGGTCGCTGGTACGTCGTGGGGCACGACGTCGACCGTGGCGCGGAGCGGGTCTTCCGGCTCTCGCGCATCGTGGGCCCGGTGAAGGCCACCGGCAAGTCAGGTGCCTACGACGTACCGCCGGGCACCGACGTACGCGGGCTCGCCCGGCGACTCTCCCCGTCCTTTCCGTCCGTCAGGGCGGAGGTGCTGCTGCGTCCGGCCACCGGGGTCGGCCTGCGTCGTCGCGCGGAGTCGGTCACTCCCGACCCGGCCGGCAGCGGCTGGGACGTCGTCGTCGTGGATGCTCCGATCCACCAGCTGGCCGACGAGATCCTCACCTACGGCCCGGACGCGGTCGTGCGGTCGCCGGAGCACCTGCGCACGGAGATCGTCGAGCGCCTGCGCGCCGTGGTGGGGGTGTCGTCGTGAGCAGCGCCGCCGACACCGCGCCCGACCAGGTCGCTCGCCTGCTGGCGCTCGTCCCCTACCTCCTGGCCCGTGGCGAGGTGCGGCTCGAGGAGGCGGCCGCGCACTTCGACACCGACGCCGACCAGATCGAGCGCGACCTCCGGCTGCTGTTCATGACCGGTCTCTCCCCGGGCCTGCCGGGTGACCTGATCGAGGTGGACCTCGAGGCGCTGGAGGGCGAGCGCATCATCCGCGTCGACAACGCCGACTACCTCGCCCGCCCGGTGCGGTTCGCGCCCGCCGAGGCCACCGCCCTGGTGGTTGCCCTGCGCACGATGCTCGACAGCGCCCCCGCCGACGCCCAGGACGTCGTACGCCGCGCGCTGGCCAAGCTGGAGGACGCCGCCGGCACCGACGCCGAGGACCTGCTGCGCCTCCACGTCGCCCCCACACCGGTCGAGACCAACCCCGTGGTCCCGGTCCTCGAGCGAGCCATCGCCGCTGGTCACCAGGTCGAGCTCAGCTATCACGTGCCCTCGCGCGACCAGAAGACCAGCCGGGTCGTCGACCCGCGAGGCCTGGCCCGGGTGGAGGACCTCACCTACCTGGATGCGTGGTGCCACACCGCCCAGGGCGACCGGGCCTTCCGGGTCGACCGGATCCTGGCCGCGACCGAGCTCGGCACGAGCGTGGCTGATCCCGCCGCGCGACCGCGCGACCTGACCGGCAACTGGTTCACCGGGGCGGACACCACCACGGTCACGCTGCGCCTGGCACCGGCCGCCCGGTGGGTCACCGAGTACTACCCCGTGACCGCCCGGCGTCCCGCCGACGACGGCACCCTCGAGATCGACATGGAGGTCGCGAGCGAGGAGTGGCTGCGGGCGCTCGTCCTCCGCCTGGCACCCCATGCCGTCGTGCTCACCCCCCGCGAGTACGCCCTCGGCTTCACAGCCGCCGCGCGGGCAACTCTGAGTCTCTACGAGGATGGCCGCGTAGGATGATGGGACAGCCGTACCCCTACCCGAACCTCTGGAGTGACGACATGACCAACCCACTGATCGGCATGCCGCAGGGCCTGGAGTGGTTGGTGATCCTGGCGATCGTCGTGCTGGTGTTCGGCGCGGCCAAGCTGCCCGACCTCGCCCGCAGCACGGGCCAGGCGCTCCGCATCTTCAAGACGGAGACCAAGGGGCTGAGCGACGACGGTGATGACGACAAGACACCGGAGCAGCGTGAGCTCGAAGGCCGCAACGAGGACGCGTCCCCCGACGTGGTCGTCGAGCGGCGCGACGACACGACCGCCTGACCCAGGGTGAGGATCGCCAAAGTCATCGGCCTGTTCAAGGGCCGCCCGCACCACCCCGTCGGTGTCGACGGTCGGATGGCACTCTCCGACCACTTCCGCGAGTTCCGTGCGCGCCTGATGCGCTCCCTGTTGGCGTTGGTCATCGCGTTCGCCGTCGCGCTGGTCTACCGCTACACGCTCCTCGATGCCGTCTACGGACCCTTCACCGACGCGCAGGCCAAGCTGCCCGAGGGAGCCACGGTCGCCACGACCAGCGGTCCCGCCGCCGGACTCCTGCTGTGGCTCACCCTGTGCGGGTTCGCCTCCGTGGTCCTCACGGCCCCCTACTGGCTCTACCAGGTGTGGGCGTTCCTGCTTCCCGGGCTCCATGCCCAGGAGCGCAAGATGAGCCGGATCTTCGTCGGCATCGCCGGCCCGCTCTTCATCGCAGGCGTGGCGCTGGGCTACCTCACGCTGCCGAAGGCCCTCGAGGTGCTCATCGGCTTCAACCCGGACGGCGTCACCAACCTCACCGACTTCAACGGCTACCTTCAGTTCTTCACCCGTACCCTGTTCGTCTTCGGGCTGTCCTTCAACATCCCGGTCTTCGTCGTGCTCCTCAACTTCGCCGGCGTGGTCAAGGGCTCGACCCTGACGGCCTACCGTCCGTGGATCATCATCGGCACGTTCGTCTTCGCTGCCGTGGCCACTCCGTCGGCGGACCCGTTCTCGATGACCCTGATGGCGGTCCCGATGATGCTGCTCTTCCTCGTCTCGGAGGGCATCGCCCGCTTCAACGACCGACGGCGTGCCCGCAGCGCCCCCAATGCCGGGCTGGGCCCCGACGAGCTCTCGACCATCTGACAGGGTGGTTCGCATGCGCTCGCCGATCACCGACGTCGATCCGTTCGACCTCCCCGAATGGCTGGGCACCATCGACGTGGTCTGGAGCGCCGATTCCGGGCTGGCGGCCGGGCATCACGTCCGCGGCCGGCTCACCGGTGCGGGGCAACCCGACCTCGCGTGCGACCTGCTCGCCGTGGATGAGGCCTATCCTGCGCCGGTCGTCGACGACGAGAGCCGCCTGCGGGTGCACCAGGCGTGGCGGCACGGCCAGGTCGTCGTCGGCCAGTACGACGGTCGGCTGGTGCTCGCAGTGCCCGGCACCCTCTTCGGGCCCGAGGCCGTGCTCGACGCCCTGGGCCGGCTGGCGCGCGCCGTCGGTGCACACGCGGAGCGCTACGCCGCGCTGCTGCGGCTGGGTGCATGACCGAGCAGGGATAGGGTCGCGGCCATGCACGACCCTTCAGTGCCTGCGACGTCGGGGCGCGGGCGCGAGATCGCGCTGCTGACCAATCCCACCGCCGGGAAGGGCAAGGGCGCGCGCCATCGCGACGCCGCCCTCCAACGCCTGCGTGACAGTGGCTTCGTCGTCCGCAACCTCCAGGGACGCGACGCCGACGAGGCGGCGGACCTGGCCAGTGGCTGTGTCGCCGACGGCGTCGAGGCGCTCGTCGTGTGCGGCGGGGACGGCATGGTCCACCTCGCGGTGCAGGCGCTCGCCGGGACCGGTGTCCCCCTCGGGTTGATCCCGGCCGGCACCGGCAACGACGTCGGTCGCTACTTCGACCTGCCGCTCAAGGACCCCGTCGCCGCCGCCGACCGGATCGTCGCGTCGCAGCGCCGCACGATAGACCTGGCGCGCAGCGGCGGCCGTTACTTCCTGACCGTCATGGCGGCCGGGTTCGACGCGATCGTCAACGAGCGGGCCAACGCGATGTCGTGGCCACGCGGGCAGATGCGCTACAACCTGGCCACCCTGGCCGAGCTCCGGACGTTCCGGCCGATCCCCTACACCCTCCAGCTCGACGGGGAGACCATGCAGACCGACGCCATGCTCGTCGCGGTGGGCAACGGGCCGTCCTTCGGTGGCGGGCTGAGGATCACCGAGGGCGCGCTCCTCGACGACGGGATGCTCGACGTCGTGGTCATCACCCGGATGAGCAAGCCCAAGCTCCTCCGCTCCTACCCACGCCTGTTCACCGGCACGATCGACGGCGTCGCCGAGTACGTCCACCGCAGGGTCCGGTCCGTGACGATCGCGGCGCCCGGCATCGTGACGTACGCGGACGGCGAACGTTTCGGACCGCTTCCCCTCACCGTCGAGTGCGCGCCCGGCGCGCTGGAGGTCATCGCATGAACGACGACACGTCCGAGGCCGTCAACGACGACCCGGGACCCACCTCGCGCCATGCGGCCCTCATGCAGGGCACCACGCACCCGATGCTGCGGGAGTTCGCCGGGCTGTGCGGCTTCGAGCTCGACGACTTCCAGATCCGGTCCTGCGAGGAGATCGAGGAGGGGCGCGGGGTCCTCGTCGCGGCTCCCACCGGTTCGGGCAAGACGATCGTGGGGGAGTTCGCCATCCACCTGGCCCTGCAGACCGGGCGCAAGGCGTTCTACACCACGCCGATCAAGGCGCTCTCCAACCAGAAGTACCACGACCTGGTGAAGCGCTACGGCGCCGACCAGGTCGGCCTGCTCACCGGTGACAACGTCATCAACGGCGAGGCTCCGGTCGTGGTCATGACCACCGAGGTGCTGCGCAACATGCTCTACGCCGGGTCGCGCACCCTGCTGGGCCTGGGCTTCGTGGTCATGGACGAGGTGCACTACCTCGCCGACCGGATGCGGGGCGCGGTGTGGGAGGAGGTCATCATCCACCTCCCGGAGTCGGTGACCCTGGTGTCGCTGTCGGCGACGGTGTCCAACGCCGAGGAGTTCGGCGAGTGGCTGCAGACCGTGCGCGGCGACACGACGACCATCGTCGAGGAACGCCGTCCGGTGCCGTTGTTCCAGCACGTCATGGTCGGACGACGCCTGCTCTCCCTGTTTGCCTCCTCCGACGTCGACGCCAGTGCCGGCTTCGTCAAGGAGGGTGCCCCGGTCAACGAGGAGCTGACCCGGGTGGCTCGCGACGACTGGGCCAGCCAGCGCCTGATGCGTGACCGCCGCTCGCCGCGCAAGGGCCGGCCCGGGTCGTCGAAGAGCCCTCGCTCCGTCGGCAACGGGCGCCGGGTGTGGATCCCGAGCCGGGTGGACGTGGTCGAGCGGCTCGATCGCGAGGGGCTGCTGCCCGCGATCGTGTTCATCTTCAGCCGGGCCGGCTGTGACGCCGCGGTCACCCAGCTGCTGTCCGCCAACACCCGGCTGACGACCACCGCCGAGCGCGACGAGATCCTCGCCCGGGCCAAGCACGCCTCGCGCAACCTGCCCGAGGAGGACCGCCACGTCCTGGGCTACCACGAGTTCCTCGACGCCCTGACCCGCGGCGTCGCCGCGCACCACGCCGGGCTGCTGCCCGCCTTCAAGCAGGTCGTGGAGGAGCTCTTCCAGGAGGGGCTGGTCAAGGTCGTCTTCGCGACCGAGACCCTCGCCCTCGGCATCAACATGCCTGCGCGCACCGTCGTGATCGAGAAGCTGTCGAAGTGGAACGGTGAGAGCCACGCCGCGCTGACGCCGGGGGAGTACACCCAGCTCACCGGTCGTGCCGGACGGCGCGGGCTCGACATCGAGGGCCACGGCGTCGTCCTCTACCAGCCCGGGATGAACCCGCAGGAGGTCGCCGGGCTGGCCTCGACGCGTACCTATCCGTTGCGCTCGTCCTTCCGGCCGTCCTACAACATGGCCGTCAACCTGGTGCACCACTTCGGCAGGGCCCGCTCGCGGGAGTTCCTGGAGCAGTCGTTCGCGCAGTTCCAGGCCGACAAGGCCGTCGTCGGGCTGGCCCGCCAGGTGCACAAGGCCGAGGAGGCACTCGACGGCTACGCAGAGGCCGCGACGTGCCACGTCGGCGACTTCATGGAGTACGCCGCCCTCCGCCGCCGGATCTCCGACCTCGAGAAGGGCGCGGTCCGCGAGAAGCGGCAGGACCGCCGCGCGGAGGCACTCGCGTCGCTGTCCAAGCTGCGTCCGGGTGACGTGATCATGGTGCCGGCCGGCAAGTTCAGCGGGCTCGCGGTGGTGATCGACCCCGGTCACTCCGGTGACGAACCGCGGCCCTACGTCCTCACCGCCGACCGGCAGGCCCGACGGCTGGCGCCGATGGACTTCCCGGTGCCCGTCGAGCCGTTCTCCCGGCTGCGGATCCCCAAGTCGTTCAACGGACGCAATCCCGCCATGCGGCGCGACCTCGCCTCGGCCCTCCGCGCCAAGACCCACGGCTTCGACGCTCCGCCGCCCCGGCGCGGCAAGGAGCGCGACTCCTTCAGCGACACGCCGGTCGACCGCGAGATCGGTGAGCTCCGCGCCCGGCTGAAGTCCCATCCGTGCCACCAGTGTCCCGAGCGTGAGGACCACGCGCGCTGGGCGGAGCGGTGGTTCAAGCTGCAGCGCGACACCGAGACCCTCAAGCGTCGCGTCGACAACCGCACCAACACCGTCGCCCGCACCTTCGACCGGGTCTGCGACGTGCTGACGGCACTGGGTTATCTCGACGGTGAGAAGGTCACCGAGCAGGGCGCGCACCTGCGCCGGATCTACACCGACATGGACCTGGTGGCCGCAGAGGCGATCCGCGCGGGCCTCTTCGACGAGCTGGCCCCCTCCGAGCTGGCAGCAGTGCTCTCGTCACTCGTGTTCGAGGCCCGGCGCCCGGACGATGCCTCGGCGCCGAAGATCCCCGGTGGCCGGGTCCAGGAGGTCCTCGTCGAGGTGGTCCGGCTGTGGGGGCGGCTCGACGCCCTCGAGCGCGACAACAAGCTCGACTTCCTGCGCGAGCCCGACCTCGGCTTCGCCTGGGCGGCCTGGCGGTGGGCCGAGGGCGACGACCTCGACGACGTGCTGATGGTCACCGGACTGGCGGCCGGCGACTTCGTGCGCTGGATGAAGCAGCTGCTCGACCTCTGCGGCCAGGTGGCGGACGCCGCCGGGGACCGTCCGCTGCGCAAGACCGCGCGGTCCACTGCGAAGCTGCTCAAGCGCGGCGTGGTGGCCTACTCCGTGATGGCCGAGTGATTGTGGCAGGCTCGTTTGCGTGACCGGCCCGCGCTTGCTGCTCCTCGACACCGCCTCCCTCTACTTCCGCGCCTTCTTCGGCGTGCCGGACTCGGTGAAGGCGCCCGACGGCACCCCCGTCAACGCGGTGCGCGGGCTGATGGACTTCATCAGCCGGCTGGTGGGGGAGTACGACCCGACACACCTGGCGTGCTGCTGGGACGACGACTGGCGCCCGCAGTGGCGCGTCGACCTGATCCCGTCCTACAAGGCGCACCGGGTCGTGCAGGCCAGGCCGGGCTCGCACCCGGACGTCGAGGAGGTGCCCGACCCGCTGGAGGCGCAGATCCCGATCATCATCTCCGTGCTCGAGGCCTACGGCATCGCGATCGTCGGGCACCAGGAGATGGAGGCCGACGACGTGATCGGCACGCTGGCGACCGGTGCGGGGATGCCGGTCGACATCGTCACCGGTGACCGCGACCTGTTCCAGCTCGTCGACGACGAGGCCGAGGTGCGTGTCCTCTACACCGCGCGCGGAGTCAGCAAGCACGACCGTGTCGACAACGCGTGGGTGCGTGAGAAGTACGGCGTCGACGCCGCCCAGTACGCCGACTTCGCCACCCTGCGTGGCGACACCTCCGACGGGCTTCCGGGCGTCCCGGGCGTGGGGGACAAGACTGCTGCCACGCTGCTGACGCGCTTCGGCACCATCGACGCGATCGTCGCTGCCGCTCACGACCCCGACTCCGACATGGGCCCGGGGCCGCGGGGCAAGATCAAGGCGGCCGCCGACTACCTCGACGTGGCGCCGGAGGTGGTCGCCGTACGACGTGACCTGGCTCTGGGCTCACGCGACCTCAGCCGGCCACGTACGCCCGTCGACCACGACGCGGTCGTCGCGCTCGACGAGCGGTGGGGGCTCGGCTCGTCCGCCGTGCGCCTGGTGGAGGCCCTGTCCGGCGAGCACTAGGGTGACGGCGTGAGCACCCCTGAGGTCGAGCCCAAGGATCGCCGGATCCTGTCGCTGCTCGCCGTCGACGGCAGGATGTCCTACACCGACCTCGGCAAGGCCACCGACCTGTCGACCTCCGCGGTGCACCAGCGCGTCAAGCGCCTGGAGCAGCGCGGGCTGATCAAGGGCTACGGGGCCACCGTCGACCACGAGCAGCTCGGCCGGCCGCTGACCGCGTTCATCTCGATCACGCCGACCGATCCCACGCAGCCCGACGACTACCCCGAGCGGCTCGAGGGCATCAGGGAGATCGAGTCGTGCTGGTCGGTCGCCGGCGAGGAGTCCTACATCCTCAAGATCCGCGTCGCCACGCCCGGCGACCTCGAGGACCTGCTCGCCAGGATCCGTGGTGCGGCCACGGTGTCGACCCGCACCACCATCGTGCTCTCGACGCCCTACGAGAACCGCCCGGTCGACTGAGCGAGCCCTGGACGCTCCGCCGCCAGCGTGGGGCGAGGCCTTTCCGAGAGCGCACTACAGGTGTAGTTTAGGAGCGTGTCGGACCGTCGGACAGAACTCCTCGACGCGGCGATCGAGATCGCCGGGACACGAGGCATGCGTGGCCTGACGCACCGCGCTGTCGACGCGCAGGCGGGAGTGCCTGCCGGATCCACGTCGAACCATTTCCGGACCCGCGAGGCCTTGCTCGCGGGACTCGTGGAGCGGTTCGTCATCCGGGAGCGGGCGATGGCCGAGGGACCGCGCGGCGAGGTCGAGCCGACTGCGGCCGGGGTCGCCCGGGCCTTGGGCGAGTTCTGCAAACAGGCGACCGGACTGGCGCGCGTGGTCACGCTGGCGAGATACGCCATGCTCGTCGAGGTGGCGCAGCAGCCCCATCTCGCGGCCGTGCTGGTGCGGGGAGCTGACGAGGTGGACACGTGGGGACTCGACCTGATCGCCCGGGCCGGCTCACCGGAGCCGGTGCGCGACCACAGCCTCATCGCCAACTACGTCACCGGCCTGGTGCTGCACCAGCTCAGCCTCCCGGCGCCCGACTTCGACCCCACGCAGAGTCTGGCCGCCCTCATCGACACCCTCGACTGGAGCCCGTCATGACCACCTCTCACACTCTTACCGACCTCGTGCGCGAGGAGCGCCAGGCCTTCGTCGACACCCTCGAGACCTTGACCCCCGAGCAGTGGGGCGCGCAGTCGCTGTGCAGCGAGTGGCGGGTCATCGATGTCGCGGCCCACGTCGCGTGGGCCCCCGTGTGGGGACCTGCGGCCGGGGCCACGGCCTGGGTGCGCAACGGCTTCTCGCTCAACCGGACCATCGCCCGATCGGCTGTCGGCTGGAGCGATCGCGGTCGGGCCGCGATCTTGGACCAGCTCCGGCGCAACGTCGTCTCGGGGGCCAAACCGCATGGCATGCCGACCGCCACATCTCTTGTCGACGCGGTCGTGCACGGGATCGACGTACGCCGCCCACTCGGGTTGACGCGGGCGATTCCCGCGGACGTTCTCGCTCCGGTGGCCGACTTCGCGCTGCGTGCGACGTGGCCGCTGACCGGGGTGGTGGGCGGTAGCGCGAGGCGTCGCGTGCACGGCGTACGACTGGTGGCGAGCGACGTCGACTGGTCGCACGGTGACGGCCCCGAGGTGCACGCCCCCGCCGAGGCCATCGTCCTGCTGCTCCACGGGCGCGCGCCCGACCCCGACGAGCTCACCGGAGACGGCGCCGCCGCGCTGCGCGCCCGTGGGTGAGCTCCGGTGCAGGATGTGACACCAGCGGGTCAGTAGGCCTGCAGGGCAGCCGTACGACGCGACGCCTCGGCCATCTCCGCGGCCTTGAGCGCCGACTCGTCGAGGCGACCGTGCTCCTCCCACCACCGCTGGCCCGACTCGGGCAGGGTGTGGATCGGGTCGTAGTACTCGTAGGGGCGCGAGAGGGCGTCGGCGTCGTCGGCCTCGATGGACGTGCGGTAGTTCTTCGTCCAGTAGGAGATGCCGCGCTCGTGGTCGTAGTCGGCGAGCTGGTGCACCCAACGCTTCCCGACGAACGGCACGTCACAGACGATCCGCGGAGTCGCGAAGCCGGGGAGGTAGCCCATGATGTGGTGCTGCAGCCGCTGCGCGTCGGCGACCGAGACCCGCCAGTGCTCGGAGTAGGGGATCATGTCGCACATGTAGAAGTAGTAGGGCATGATCTGCGCCCCATCGAGCAGCGCGAAGCAGAGGTCCAGCAGCGTGTGCGGGTCGGCGTTGACGCCGTTCAGCAGCACCCCCTGGTTGCGGACGTCGCGGATCCCGGTGTCGAGCATCGCGCGAGTCGCCTCGGCCACCAGCGGCGTCACCGAGTTCGCGTGGTTGGTGTGGGTGTGGATGGCGATCGACACCCCACGCTCGCGGGCGATCGTGGCGACCCGCTCCATGCCTGCGCGGACGTCGTCCTGCAGCCAGTGCTGGGGCAGCCCGATCAGCGCCTTGGTCGCCAGCCTGATGTCGCGGATGTTCTCGACCTCGAGCACGCGGGTGAGGAAGTCCTCGAGCCGGGGCCAGGGCATGTTGGCGACGTCGCCGCCGGACACCACGACGTCGCGCACCGACGGCGTACGGCGCAGGTAGTCGATCATGTCGCTGATCCGGTCGTTCGGCTTGGCGGTGAACTTCAGCTTGTCGATCACCGGGGTCGAGTTGCCGACCAGGTCCATCCGGGTGCAGTGGCCGCAGTACTGCGGGCAGGTCGGCAGCAGCTCGGCGAGGACCTTGGTGGGGTAGCGGTGGGTGAGGCCCTCGGCGACCCACATGTCGTGCTCGTGCAGCGAGTCGCGGGTGGCGTGGGGGTGCGACGACCAGTCAGTACGTCGATCGCTGAACACCGGGATCATGTAGTGGCGGATCGGGTCGGCGTAGAGGGCGTCGGTCAGCGAGCCCGGGCCGCCGGGGGTCTCGCGCGGCATCATCGTGTTGAGCATCTGCGGGGGGACCAGCATGGACATGGTCGCCCGCTCGGCCTGGTCGCGCTCGAGGTCGGCGTAGAAGCGATCGTCGACGAGGTGGCCCATCAGCTCGCGCAGCTGCTTGACGTTCTTGATGCAGTGGGCGCGCTGCCACTGGACTGAGGCCCAGTCGGCCGCGGTCACGTCGGCCCACCCCGGGAACCGGGTCCAGTCGGGCTCGACCAGCTCGACCCGCTGGTAGGGGTAGGGCTGACCGGTGGCGAGGGCCAGTCCCAGTCCCAGTCCCAGTGGACTGGCGGTCTCGATGCTCATGGTTCTCCTCGGGAGTTCTGCGCCGGTGAGGCAGGCGTGCGGCGCGCCGGTTGTGTGTCCGGCGCCACATCTGGGAGACTACGCGGAGAACCTGCGGTCAGTCCAATGCCACGCCGCAAGATTTGCTGCACATGTGCCACGCGACGAGAAGGATCTCCCGATATGAACGTCTCGACGGACACGCTGACCGGTGATCCCACCGGCCTGCACCGCGTCCTGGACGACCGGACCGTGCTGCCGCAGGCCGCCCAGCAGCTGGACACCCGGGCCGACCTGTGGCCCGACGAGGTCCGTGTGCGCGTCGAACGGCTCAACCTCGACGCGGCCTCCTTCCGCCAGCTCGAGCGCAAGCACGACGAGGACGGTGACGCCGTCCGGGCCGAGGTGCTGGAGATCATCGCCGCGCGCGGCAAGATGCAGAACCCCGAGACCGGCTCCGGCGGCATGCTCGTCGGCACGGTCGAGGAGGTCGGCCCCGAGTCGCCCCTCGGTCTGCGGGTGGGGGACCGCGTCGCCACGCTCGTGAGCCTGACCCTCACCCCCCTCGTCATCGAGGACGACCTCGTCTCCTGGGACGGCCGCAGCGAACAGGTCCCGTGCGACGGCTACGCCGTGCTCTTCGGTCGCTCCATCGCCGCCGTCATCCCCGACGACCTCCCCCCGGCGCTCTCGCTGAGCGTGATGGACGTCTGCGGTGCGCCCGCGCTCACCGCACGCGTGGTGCGGAGTACGACCAGCCCGTCGTGGCGGTCATCGGCGGCGCCGGCAAGTCCGGGTCGCTCAGCCTGGCGGCGGCCCGCGACGCCGGCGCCCGGCGCACGATCGGCGTCGTCCCGACCGACGCGGAGCGACAGCTGCTGGAGGACGCCGGCGTCGCCGACGAGGTCGTCGTCGCCGACGCGCGAGACCCGATCGCCCTGCGCGAGGCCGTCCACTCCTCCGGCGGGCACGCCGGCCGCGGCGCGGACGTCACCGTCGTCTGTGTCGACGTCCCCGGTTGCGAGGGCGGGGCGATCCTCGCCACGGCCGAGGGTGGCTCGGTCATCTTCTTCTCGATGGCCACCAGCTTCAGCGCGGCCGCGCTCGGAGCCGAGGGCCTCGCGGCCGACGTGCGGATGCTCGTCGGCAACGGCTACGTGCCCGGCCACGCGGCGTACGCGATGGAGCTGCTGCGTGCCGACGCGGGCGTCCGCGGACTCTTCGAGCGGAGGCTCTGATGGCACGCACCGCAAGCCAGCCCGGCAGCCGACTGGCACTCGAGCGTGCCGACGTACGCCGGGCCCGCACGCTCGCGCGCCAGGTCGGCAAGCCCATCGTCGAGCTCGCCGTCCGCCACACCACCGTGTCCGTCGAGCGGGCGACCCTGCGCCTGGCCGGTCTCGGTGGGGCTGACCCCGACGGCACTCCGTGGGTCAACCGGCTGACCGACGTCGTACGCGCCGACACCGGTCTCGAGCACGGCGTCTGCCTGCCCGTCTGGGACGCCCTGGTGCGCGGCGAGGCCGACGACCTGCTGACCCTGGCGCAGAAGGCGGCCGCAGGTTCGGTGACCTTCCGGGTGCCGGAGGGCAAGGACGCCACCCGCGCCAAGGCCGCCTCACGCAAGGCGGTGGCTGCCGGCATCAAGCAGATCGACCGCCAACGGGTGGCCCGCGAGAAGCTGATCGCCAAGGTGGGCGATGCCCCGAGCAAGCCCTGGATCTACCTCATCGTCGCCACCGGCGACATCTACGAGGACATCCCCCAGGCCCAGGCCGCGGCTCGCGAGGGCGCCGACGTGATCGCCGTGATCCGCTCGACGGGCCAGTCGCTCCTGGACTTCGTGCCCGAGGGCGCCACCCGCGAAGGGTTCGCCGGCACCTATGCCACCCGGGAGAACTTCCGCCTGATGCGCGCGGCCCTCGACGAGACGTCGAAGGAGCTCGGACGCTACGTCCGGCTGACCAACTACGCCTCCGGCCTGTGCATGCCCGAGATCGCCACGCTCGCCGGGCTCGAGCGCCTCGACATGATGCTCAACGACTCGATGTACGGCATCCTCTTCCGCGACATCAACCCGATCCGCACCTTCGTCGACCAGCGCTTCAGCCGTCAGATCCACGCGCGCGCCGGGATCATCATCAACACCGGCGAGGACAACTACCTCACCACCGCGGACGCGATCGAGGCCGCCCACACGGTCACGACCAGCCAGCTCCTCAACGAGTACTTCGCCAAGGAGGCCGGCCTCGAGGACTGGCAGCTCGGCCTGGGCCACGCGTTCGAGATCGACCCGGAGGTGCCCGACTCCTTCCGCCTCGAGCTCGCCCACGCGATGCTGGCCCGGGAGCTGTTCCCGGACGCGCCGCTGAAGTGGATGCCGCCGACGCGCCACATGACCGGCGACATCTTCAAGGGCTACCTGCTCGACGGGTTCTTCAACCTGGTGGGGGCGCTCACCGGGCAGGGGATCCTGCTGGTCGGGATGATGACCGAGGCCGTGGTGACCCCCTGGATCTCCGACCGCGACCTGGCGCTGCAGAACGTCCGCTACGTCATGAACGCGGCCGGCAAGCTGCACGAGGACTTCCGGCCGGCACCCGACGGCTTCATCGCGAACCGGGCCCGCGAGGTGCTCGGCGAGGCGATCGGACTCCTGGAGGACATCAAGGCGGACCGGAGCGTGGCCGGGCAGCCGCCGCTGCTGTCCGCGATCGCCGACGGCACGTTCGGCCTGATGAAGCGTCCCGCGCACAAGGGCCGGGGACTGGACGGCGTCGCCCGGAAGGCCGACGACTACTTCAACCCCGCGAACGACATCCTGGAAACCCCTGTCGACCACGACCGAGCGGAGTCGAGATGAGCCTGATCCGCCCCTACGGCGACACCACCGGCGACGGCATGGTGCAGCTGTCCTTCACCCTTCCCATCGAGCACTCCAAGGTGGCCGAGGGCGCCGCGGTGCAGCTCGCCAACAAGATGGGCATGGATCCCGCACTGGTCGCGCATGCCAAGCCGATGGGGGAGGGGTTCACCTTCTTCGTCGTCTACGGCCGGGTCAACCACCTCGTCGACCCCAGCACGGTCGTGGTCGTCGAGCGCGACTACCCGCTGCTGACGCCCAAGGAGGCCAACGCGGAGATCAAGCGCTCGATGCGCCGCCGTCTCGTCGTCGTCGGTGGCTGCATCGGCACCGACGCCCACACGGTCGGCATCGACGCGATCCTCAACATCAAGGGCTTCGCCGGTGAGAAGGGCCTGGAGTACTACCGCGAGCTCAAGGTGGTGAACCTCGGCGCCCAGGTCTCGGTGCCCGAGCTCGTCGAGGCTGCGCGGGAGGAGAAGGCCGATGCGGTGCTGGTCTCCCAGGTCGTCACCCAGCGCGACGCCCACCTGCTCAACACCCGGGAGATGTCGGCCGCCTTCAGGGAGGCCTACCCCGCCGCCACACGGCCGCTGCTCGTCGTCGGCGGACCGCGGTTCGACGAGACGATGGCGAGCGAGCTCGGCGTCGACCGCGTGTTCACCCGCGGCACCACCCCCGGTGAGGTCGCCTCGTTCATCGTCCACCGGCTCACCTCGCCCACGCAGCCCCCGAGGCCCAAGGAGAAGGCGTCATGACCACAGCTGACCGGGTCGGCACGGTCGTCACCCACCGTCGCTACGTCCCCTACTCGCACGCCCACTACGCCGGCAACCTCGTCGACGGTGCCTACAGCCTGGGCCTCTTCGGCGACGTCGCCACCGAGATGTGCATCGTCCTCGACGGGGACGAGGGCCTCTTCGCGTCCTACTCCGACGTCCAGTTCTGCGCCCCCGTACGCGCCGGTGACCTCCTCGAGATCTCCGCGACGCTGGTGCGTGAGGGCACGCGCAGCCGGGTCATGGACTTCGCCGTCCACGTCGTCGGGCGCGGCGCGCCCACCGAGATCTCGCCCGGTGCGGCCGAGGTCCTGGAGCCGCCGGTGGTGGCGACCACGGCGACCGGAACGGTCGTCGTACCCCCGCGCGCCAGCTAGCTCCGGCGTGTCCCAGCGCGACACGCCGCGACGCGGAAGTTTTTGCCGTGACTTTCTCGTGAACGGGATGCCGTTGACCTGCGAATTCTCGCATCTGTGCAGGTCAGGGGCGTGTTGACAGGGATGGTCTCGGGAGAGAGGGTTCCGGGGTCCGCCTGTGCAGCCCGCGGGTGGCGTGATCGACATCCGGGAGTCCGGTGTGGGGGGCGTGAAGCCAGCGATGCCCCATGCCGTGGTCCCCGTCGACCCCGCCCCGCGGTGGCTGGATGCGGGAGAAGTACCAAGGCCTTAGACAACTTCGCGCGACCGTCAGCCAGGTGGTCGCGTGTTGGTCCGAAGTCTGGGTGCTCCTCCCGCACCGCTGCAGGCGTGCAGTGGTCGGTTACCGTCTGATCCGTGCTGGTCCGCTGCTTCGCCGCCCTCGTCGGCGGCCTGTCCCTGGCGGCGGCCTTCGAGCCGGTCGGCCTGTCGTGGCTGATGCCCCCGGCGATCGCGCTGCTGATGCTCTGCGTGCGGGGCCTGCGCGCCTCGCGGGCCTGGCTGCCGACCGTGGTCTTCGGCATCGCGTTCACCTTCACGGTCATGGTCTGGATGCGGTCGGTCGGGACGGACGCCTGGCTGGCGATGTGCACCCTGGAGGCGGCGTTCTTCGTCCCGCTGGGGCTGGGGCTCGCCCTGTCCCTGCGACACCGCTGGTGGCCACTGTGGGCGGCCCTGTGGTGGGTCGGCATCGAGACCTGGCGCAGCGGGTGGCCGTTCTCCGGGATGCCGTTCGGTCGGCTCGCCTACGCCACCGCCGACACCCCCTGGGCGGATGCGCTGCCGTGGATCGGCATGACGGGCGTCAGCCTGCTCGTCGCCCTGACCGGTACGACGCTCGCCTGGCTGGTGGTCGAGGGCAGATCGCACCTGCGGAGCGCCGGCGTGGCGGTGGTCGGCCTGGCGGCCGTGACCCTGCTGCCCGTCGTGGTGAGCCCCGACCTCGACCAGGTCGGGGAGACGACGATCGCCGCCGTCCAGGGGGACGTGCCGGGCACGGGGATCGACCTGCCCGCCGTCAACCGCGAGGTCACCGCCAACCACGTCGAGGCGACCCGTCAGCTCGCCGAGGACGTCGCCGCCGGCACCGTGGCGTCGCCGGACTTCGTGGTGTGGCCCGAGAACTCCACGGCCGTCGACCCGTTCCTCAACACCGAGGTCAACGCCGGGATCGTGGCTGCCTCCGACGCCATCGGCGTACCGATCCTGCTGGGCGTCATGGCCGACGACCCGCTCGACGACACGCAGGTGCTCAACCAGGGCATCGTCTACAGCCCCGGGGTCGGGGGAGGGGACCGCTACACCAAGCGGCACCCGGTGCCCTACGGCGAGTACATCCCGTTCCGCGGTGGCCTGCTCCCGTCGGACTACGGCAAGCTGATGATGATCCCGCGCGACATGGTCCGCGGCACCAGCCTCGAGCCGATCCGGGTGGGCGACGTGCGGGTGGCCGACGCGATCTGCTTCGACGTGGCCTACGACGAGGGCATCGGCGGCCAGGTGGCTCGCGGCGCCGAGCTGGTCGTCGTGCAGACCAGCAACGCGATGTTCAGCGAGACGGCGCAGCTGGACCAGCAGTTCGAGATCAGCCGGCTGCGCGCCCTGGAGACCGGCCGCTGGGTGGTCGTCGCGGCAGTCAACGGCATCTCGGGCGTCGTACGACCGGACGGCACCGTCGTGACGTCGGCCGGGGCGCAGACCTCCGCCGTGCTCGTCGAGACGGTCGGCCTGAGCTCGACCATGACCCCCGCGGTGCGGATCGGCGTCTGGCCGGCGCGGTTGGTCCTGATCTTCGTGGCGGCCCATACCGCGCTCGGTGTCGTCACCTATCGTCGGCGCAGGCGCGACGACCGCGCGTCCGTCCCGTCATCGGATCGAGGTAGCACCGCGTGAGTGTCGAAGGGCTCGGTCGCTGCGTGATGGTCGTCCCGACCTACAACGAGGCCGACAACATCGAGTGGATCGTCGGGCGGTTGCGCACCGCACAGCCCGGCGTCGACGTGCTGATCGTGGACGACGACAGCCCCGACGGCACCGGTGGCATCGCCGACAAGCTGGCCGCCGGCGACGAGGCTGTCTCGGTGGTGCACCGGACGGAGAAGGCCGGTCTGGGCGCGGCGTACCTCCACGGTTTCGACGTGGCGCTCGACGCGGGCTACGACGTGATCGGGGAGATGGACGCCGACGGCTCCCACCAGCCCGAGCAGCTCCAGCGCCTGCTGGATGCCCTGCACGATGCCGACCTGGTGATCGGCTCGCGCTACGTGCCCGGGGGGTCGGTGGTCAACTGGCCGGTCCGGCGCCTGCTGTTGTCGCGCGGTGGGAACCTCTATGTCAGGTTGCTGCTGGGCATCAGGGTCAAGGACGCGACGGCCGGATTCCGACTCTTCCGCCGCGCCACCCTGGAGCGGATCGACCTCCCGAACGTCCGGTCCACCGGCTACGTCTTCCAGACCGACCTCGCGTTCCGTACGATTTCTCGTGGCATGCGGGTCACCGAGGTGCCGATCGAGTTCATCGAGCGGGTGCGGGGAGACTCCAAGATGAGCGGTCAGGTCGCCAACGAGTCGCTGAGGCTGATCACCCGCTGGGGCATCTCCGAACGCCTCACCCAGGCCCGCACCCGAAGGGAGCAGTCATGAACCGTCCCGAGGTCCCGCGTCGCCGCCGCGGGTGGGTGAAGTGGGTGCTGGTCGCGGCCTTCGTGATCGTGCCGCTGGTCGAGATCTGGACGATCCTCCAGGTCGGGAAGGTGGTCGGTGCCTGGTGGACCATCGTGCTGCTGGTCCTGGACAGCATCATCGGCGCCTGGATCATCCGCCGCGAGGGCGGGCGTGCCTGGGCGGCCCTGCGCCAGGCGACCAGCGCCGGCCGGATGCCCACCAGCGAGCTGGCGGACGGAGCACTCATCCTCGTCGGTGGCACGCTGATGCTCACTCCTGGCTTCGTGACCGACGCCGTCGGGATCCTGCTGATCCTGCCCGTCACCCGACCGATCGCGCGCCGGATGCTCGCCACCGTCGTCGAGCGGCGGCTCCTGTCGGGCCCCGGGAACGGGAGACGCCCCGGACCTCCGGCTGATGGGCCGGTGGTCCAGGGCGACGTGGTCGAGTGAGCGCCGAAGCCTAGGAGACGCGCTTCTTCCTGTTGGCCCGGTGCAGGTGCGCCGGACCGATCGCTCCGCCGCGGAGCAGCTCGAGGCGCTCCTTGAGGATGTCCTCGAGCTCCTTCTCCGAGCGGCGCTCCAGGAGCATGTCCCAGTGGGTGCGCGCGGGCTTCTCGACCTTCGCGTCGGGAAGGATGCCAGCGGTGCTCAGTGCCTCGGCCCCACACCGCGGGCACTCCCACACAGCTGGGATGTCGGCCTCGACCGACATCGTGATCTCGAACTCGTGCCCTTGCTTGCACCGGTATCCGACCTGCTGACGAGCGGCGAACTCGATGCCACGCTCGTCCTCGAAACTTTGGCCGCCGAGCCTCGCGCCACGCAGTGTGCGCTCCGCCACCGTGCCCACCTCCAGATAGGTTGCTGACCCTGTGTTGCAGGGGTATGGGAGAGACGGTCCAGACCGGGGTCCGTGACGCCGCTTGTGGCGACGCGTTTCCCGCCTCGTGTAATCCTTCAACCGTAGCGGGGCAGCCAGAATTCCGGGGATTCCCGCCCAGGAGATCCACGCCTGAGCGTGAGGGACTTCACCCCCAGAGGTGCGATCACGCTCGTCTCAGGGGTCCGGCAGGACTGGTTGTCGGCGTCAGATGACAGCCGGGAGGTCGTTGCCGGCCTCGCGGATGCCGCGCTCGGTGTCGACCCGGGTCAGCAACAGGCCACCGATGACGAAGAAGGCGATGAGCGCGAAGATCGCCGGTCGGTAGGAGTCGGTGATCGCGAGGACGATCCCGAACGTGGCGGTCCCGAACCACGAGGTGCCGCGGTCCATCGCGTGGTAGAAGCTGAAGTACTCGGCCTCCTTGCCACGAGGGATCAGGAGCGAGAAGTACGACCGGGCCAGCGCCTGGGTGCCGCCGAGGACGACGCCGATCGCCGCGCCCAGGATGAGGAAGAAGGCCACGTTCCCCGCCGGGAGGAACAGGGCGACCGTCACGATGACGCACCAGATCGCGAGCCCGACGAGGATGGAGCGCTTCGCCCCCCAACGGCCGGCGAGCCGCCCGAAGAGCAGGGCCCCACCGAAGGCGACGAACTGCACCATCAGGATCGTGGCGATCAGGATGGTCTGGCTGTGGCCGAGCTCCTCGGAGCCGAAGACCGAGGCCGAGGCGATGACGGTCTGGATGCCGTCGTTGAAGAAGAGGTAGGCGAACAGGAAGGTCAGCGCCATGGGGTAGTTGCGCATGTCACGCAAGGTGGCGGCCAGCTGACCGAAGCTGCGCCGGAGGGCGTTGCCCTCCACCTCCTCCACCGCCACCGGCGGGTGGTCGTTGAGGCGGAGGAACGGGATGACGGTGAAGCCGGCCCACCAGAGGGCCGCGGACAGCATGCAGAGGCGGGCCGCGAGGCTCTCACTGAGTCCGAGCGCGTCGTGGCCGAGGAAGACGACCAGGTTGAGGACGAGGAGCAGGCCGCCGCCGAGGTAGCCGAAGGCCCATCCGCGAGACGACACCCGGTCCCGCTCGTTCTCGTCCGAGATCAGCGGCAGGATGGAGTCGTTGACCACGCCGGCCGCGCCGAAGAACAGGTTGCCGAACACGATGCCGACAGCGGCGAGCAGCCAGTTGTCGCCGGTTGCGAAGAAGATCAGGGCCGCGAAGAACGAGCCGATCCACGCCAGTGTCGCCAGCAGGCGCTTCTTGCTCGCCACCCGGTCGGCGTACGCCCCCAGGGGCGGCAGGACGATCGCCGACAGGATCGTCGACACCGTGATGAGCCAGAAGAACAGCGAGTCCGGTGGCAGGGTGAAGAGGCCGACGTCGAACCGGCCGTCCTCACCGCCGACGGCGTTCTCGGCCAGGTTGATGAAGTAGGGGCCGAAGAAGACCGTCCCGATGGTCGTCGTGTAGGCGCTGTTGGCCCAGTCGTACCAGTACCAGGCCTTCTGCTCCTGCGCCTGTACGAGCGGGGTGAGGTCGGCGATCCCGCCGTCTGGCTGACTCATGAGTCACCTTCCGTGCCGTTCCACTGTCCGCGGGCGCGGAGAACGTCCCTGAGTATGTCCGTGCGATCGGTCATGATGCCGTCAACGCCACGGTCGAGGAGGGTGTTCATCTCGATCGGGTCGTCGATGGTCCAGACGTGCACCTGCAGCCCAGCAGCGTGCGCGCGTCGTACGAGCCGGCGCGAGGCCACCGTCAGCGGCCCGCGGCGATGGGGGATCTGCAGCGCCAGCGGCCGACCTCTGGTGAGCAGCCGGGCGAGCCGGCCGCTGGGGGAGAGCACGAACGCGGCCACCTCCAAGGGGTGGGCCGACGTGGCGACCCGTCCCTGCGTACGCCGCCGGAACGCGTTGAGCCGGGACCCGGAGAACGATCCGATCAGCACCCGGTCCCACGCCTCCCGCTCCTCGATGAAGGCCGCGAGGGCCTCGACGGCCCCTTCGGACTTCACGTCGATGTTGAAGCGGGCCCCGGGGAATCCGTCGAAGAGCTCGGCCAGGGTCGGCACCGGCTCCCGACCGCCGATCAGTGCGCCCTGCACCTCGGCGTACGTCGTCTCCGCGATGCTGCCCGTCCGGTCGGTCACCCGGTCCAGGACGGTGTCGTGGAAGGCGAGCAGGACCCCGTCACTGGTCACGTGCACGTCGGTCTCGAGGTAGGTGAAGCCGAGCTGGACCGCGTGCCGGAACGCCGCCACGGTGTTCTCGAGTCCCTCGATCTCCGGGTGGTAGGCGCCGCCACGGTGGGCGAAGGCGAGCGGACGGGACGAGTCGAGATAGCGCGAGGTCTGGGGACGCGGCGAGGTCACGGGGAGAAGTATGGCCGCGAGGAGTACCGTCGGTGCATGGAAAGCATGACGTGTCCTCGATGCGGCGCCGAGATGACGGAGCGGACGCTCGGCCAGGCGACGGTGAGCCAGTGCCCGGACGGGCACGGCGTCTTCCTCTCGCGTGCCGACCTCGGCACGCTGATCGAGTCGGAGAGCGACTGGCACCGCAACGCCGGCCAGCACACCGCCCCGCTGCCGCGGATCACCGCGGACATGACCGCGCCGCCGGCCTCGACGCACCATTCGCGCGCGTGGGTGGAGACCCTCTTCAACTGACAGCGGGGTCCGGCCCGCTGGGCGATGTCCGGTGACGTCGTCGGAGTTCTCGTGCTGTCGCGTGTTGTCGCGTGCTGTCGGTTTCCCCGGTTACCCGGGGAAACTTGCGGTTCCAGTGCGAAACTTCGGGGGTGAGGCTCCAGTTTCCCCGGGTACCCGGGGATCGCGACAGCGGCGAGGTGAGCCCGAGTCCTCAGATGTCGCGGAAGGTCTCGATGTTGGCGCCGAGCTGGTTGAGGCGCTCGGCGAGGTCCTCGTAGCCGCGGTGGATGACGTACGTCGAGCGCAGCACGGAGCTGCCCTTCGCGGCCAGCATGCAGATCAGGATCACGACCGCGGGACGGAGCGCCGGCGGGCAGACGATCTCGGCGCCCGACCAGTGGGTGGGGCCGTCGACGAGCACGCGGTGCGGGTCGAGGAGCTTGACCTGCGCGCCGAGCTTGTTGAGCTCGGTGAAGTAGATCGCGCGGTTCTCGTAGACCCAGTCGTGCAGCAGCGTCTGGCCGTCTGCGACGGCGGCGATCGCGGCGAAGAACGGCAGGTTGTCGATGTTGAGGCCGGGGAACGGCATCGGGTGGATCTTGTCGAGGGGTGCCCGCAACGAGCTCGGGTGCGTGGTGATGTCGACCAGCCGGGTCCGGCCGTTGGCCGCGACGTACTCCTCGGAGCTGGTGTAGATGAAACCCATCTCCTCGAGGATCGCGAGCTCGAGCTCGAGGAACTCGATCGGCGCACGCCTGATCGTGATCGAGGACTGGGTGACGATCGCAGCGGTCAACAGTGACATCGCCTCGATCGGGTCCTCGGAGGGGGAGTAGTCGACGTCGACGTCGATGGCGTCGCAGCCGGTGACGGTCAGCGTGGTCGTGCCGATGCCGTCGACAGCCACGCCGAGCTTCTGGAGGTAGAAGCACAGGTCCTGGACCATGTAGTTGGACGAGGCGTTGCGGATCACGGTGGTGGCGGGGCGCAGCGCGGCCGCCATGAGCGCGTTCTCGGTGACGGAGTCGCCGCGCTCGGTGAGCACGATGGGCCGCACCGGCTCGATCGTGCGGTTCACCATGGCGTGGTAGCTGCCGTCGGTGGCCTTGACGTCGAGCCCGAAGGGACGCAACGCGGACATGTGCGGCTCGACGGTGCGTTCGCCGAGGTTGCAGCCACCGGCGTAGGGCAGGTCGAACTCGTCGTAGCGGTGGAGCAGCGGGCCGAGGAACATGATCACCGAGCGCGTACGACGAGCTGCCGTCTCGTCGATGGCGGCGAGGTTGAGCTCGTCAGGCGGGATGATCTCGAGGTCGTTCTCGTCACCGATCCACCGGGTGACGACACCGAGGGAGTTGAGCACCTCGAGCAGCCGGTTGACCTCCTCGATGCGCGCGACCTTGCGCAGGGTGGTCCGTCCCTTGTTGAGCAGGGACGCGCACAGCAGGGCGACGCCGGCGTTCTTCGACGTCTTGACGTCGATCGATCCCGACAGCGTCGTGGGGCCGTCGACGCGCAGGTGCGTCGGGCCGGCGCCGAGCGCGACGATCTCGGAGTCGAGTGCGGCACCGATGCGGGCCAGCATCTCGAGGGAGAGGTTCTGGTGGCCCTTCTCGATGCGGTTGATCGCACTCTGACTGGTGCCGAGCAGCTCGGCCAGCTGGTGCTGGGTCAGACCGCGGTGCTTGCGAGCGTCGCGGATCAGGTTGCCGATGCGCCCCTTGTAGTCAGCCATGGCGAACACAATATCTCAGATATGAGATACCGCCACTCCGGCGCGCACTCGGCGGGATCAGGTCGCTCGCAGCGCTGGCCGGGGCAGGGTGGTCGTGCCCGCCGACGTGGCAGGATCGCTGCCATGCGAGCAACGACGATCCATGCCCCCGGTGACATCCGTTTCGAGGAGGTCCCCGACCCGACCATCGAGGAGCGCACGGACGCCATCGTGAAGGTGGTCGCCGGATGCATCTGCGGCTCGGACCTGTGGCCCTACCGCGGGCACAACGACATCGACGCCGGATCGACGATCGGCCACGAGTGCGTCGGAGTCATCGAGGAGGTCGGCGCCGACGTGAAGGACTTCGCGGTCGGCGACTTCGTCATCGTGCCGTTCTGCCACTGCGACAACACCTGCGCGCACTGCCTGGCCGGCGTGCAGTCGGTCTGCGACAACCTCGGTTTCACCGCGAGCGGACAGGGCGAGTACTCCCGCGTCACCCAGGCTGACGGCAGCCTGGTGAAGACGGACGGGATGCCGGACGACTCGCTCATCCCTTCGCTGCTGGCCCTGTCCGACGTGATGGCCACCGGCTGGCACGCGGCCGTTGCCGCCGGCGTACGTCCCGGCGGCACCGCCGTCGTGATCGGTGACGGCGCGGTCGGTCTGTGCGGCGTGCTGGCCGCCTCCCAGCTCGGTGCGGAGCGCGTCATCGCGATGTCGCGGCACGAGTCGCGCCAGGAGATCGCTCGGGCCTTCGGAGCGACCGACATCGTGGCCGAGCGGGGCAAGGAGGGCGGAGCCCGCGTCGCTGAGCTGACCAAGGGGATCGGCGCTGATGCCGTCCTCGAGTGCGTCGGCACCGACCAGTCGATGAAGACCGCCTTCGCGGTGGCCCGCCCCGGCTCGACGGTCGGTTTCGTCGGCGTCCCGCACGGGGTGGAGCTGCCGGTGCGGCGGATGTTCCAGAAGAACGTCGGGCTCGCCGGGGGCATGGCTCCGGTCCGCCGTTACCTTCCCGACCTGCTGGAGCGCGTGCTCTCCGGATCCATCAACCCCGGTCTGGTCTTCGACCTGACGCTGCCGATGTCGGAGTCGCCCGAGGGATACCGCGCCATGGACGAACGACGCGCCACCAAGGTGCTCCTCCAGCCATGACCCACACGGCGCTGATGCTCGGGCCGCTCCTGCGGCACGTGGACGACAGCTCGGCGGCCGTCTGGGTCGAGACGCGCGCGGACGCTCGGGTCACCGTCACCCGTGGCTCGGCGACGGCGACGGCCCGGACCTTCCGGGTCCACGGCCACCACTACGCCCTCGTGGAGCTCGACGACCTCACGCCCGGCACCACCGAGACCTACACCGTGGCCATCGACGACCAGGTCGTCTGGCCGCCCGCCGACGCCCACTTCCCGGCCCCGGTGATCGCGACCCTGCAGCCGGGACGGCCGCTGCGGATGGCATTCGGCTCGTGTCGCACCTCGGTCTCCCACGACGAGGAGGGCAACGGCACGCACGGCGTGGACGCGATGCGGGCCTACGCCCTGCGCCTGGCCGGAGCCACCGTGCCGTACGGGACCGGCGACGACGCGGACGACGACGCGACGACGACGTCGACGACGCCCGCCGTCCTGACCTCATGCTGTTCCTCGGCGACCAGGTCTATGCCGACGAGACGACAGCCGCGATGCAGGAGTTCATCGAGGCCAGGCGCGACATCGAGCAGCCCCCGTGGACCGAGCTGCAGGACTACCAGGAGTACGCCCACCTCTACGCCCTGGCCTGGTCCGATCCCGCCAACCGGTGGCTCCTCTCGACGGTGCCCAGCGCGATGATCTTCGACGACCACGACATCCGTGACGACTGGAACACCTCGATGTCGTGGCGCCACGACATGGAGTCCACGTCCTGGTGGCACGGGCGGATCGTGGCCGGCCTGGCGTCGTACTGGGTCTACCAGCACCTCGGCAACCTCTCCCCGGCGGCGCGGCGGTCCGACGAGGTCTACGCCCTCGTGCTGGCTCACGACGGTGATGACGAGCTCGACCTGAGCGACGTGCTGGATGCCTTCGCCGACCGTGTCGACCAGCAGCCGCGTTCCTACCGCTGGAGCTATGCGCGCGAGTTCGACACACAGGCGCGGCTCGTGGTGCTCGACTCGCGCGCCGCCCGAGAGCTCGAACCCGCCTCACGGGCGATGCTCGATCCCGAGGAGCTCGCCTGGCTGGACGAGCAGATGCGCGGCGACGTCGACCACCTGCTCATCGGCACCTCGGTGCCGTTCCTGCTGGCCCGCGGACTGCACCACGTCGAGGCCTTCAGCGAGGCACTGGCGCAGGGCGCCTGGGGGGAGCGGGGGAGTCGGCTCGGCGAGCGGCTGCGACGTGTGGTCGACCTCGAGCACTGGGGCGCCTTCCAGGACACCTTCGCCAAGGTGGCGGCGATGGCCATCTCGGTGGCCAGGGGAGAGCGCGGCAGGCCACCGTCGAGCGTCACGTTCCTCTCCGGCGACGTGCACCACAGCTATGTCAGCGAGGCGCGCACGCCTCGGGGTGCTCCGCCGCTGACGTCCGCGCTGCTCCAGGCCGTGTGCTCCCCGATCCGCAACCCGCTGTCACGCAACATGCGGTTCGCGACCGCGGTGCTGTCCTACGGCGTGGCGGGGCCGGTCGGCCGGCTGGTGTCGAGGTCGGCGAAGGTGCCGGACGGCCCGCTGCGGTGGCGCTACGCCAAGGGGCCGTGGTTCGACAACAACCTGGCCTGCCTGGAGATCGACGGCACCGGCCTGCGGATGTGGTGGGTCACTGGTCACGTCGTCGACGGGGCCCACGAGCTCCCGCGCCTGGAGAAGGTCGCGACCTATGAGCTGGGGTCGCGCGGCCGGTCCTGACTCAGGCGCCGACGAGCGTCGCGGTCGCGGCCGTGGACGCAGGCGCACGTGTCCGAGCACGGGAGATAGGTGTGGCGCGCGTGGCCGCACTCTGCGCAGGGCAGGTCGTGGGAGAGGTGCACCGAGCTGGTCTCGACGGTGTCCCACATGACGGCCCCCTGAAAAATCGTGTATGTCTGCTGCGAATGACGGTGTCACTCTGCGAGGTGTTCGGAGCCGGAACGACCTACGGATCGCCCGAATTACGGATGAAATGACCCGAACGGGTCATGACGGCGGCGCGCAGGGTGGGTGTCCTACGATCGGTCCATGGGTACGGGGCACGGGCACGGGGGTGGACATGCCGGCAGTCGCCACCGCTGGCGGCTCGCGCTGGCCTTCGCGCTCGTCGGTGCCTTCTTCGTCGTCGAGCTTGTCGCCGGCCTCTGGTCGGGCTCCCTCGCCCTCCTCTCCGACGCCGGCCACATGGCGGCCGACGTCGTGGCGCTCGGTGCCGCGCTCGCCGCCACCCGCATCGCGACACGAACGGACACGACCGGACGCCGCACCTACGGTTCCTACCGCGCGGAGGTCTTCGCCTCCGGCTTCACCGTGCTCCTCATGCTCGGCGCGGCGGCCTACGTCGCCATCGAGGCCGTACGACGACTGGGCACCGACGTCGAGCCCGAGACCGGACCGATGCTGGTCGTCGGCGCCCTCGGTCTGGCGATCAACGTCGTGGCGCTGCTGCTCCTGCGGGGCGGGGCGACCGAGAGCCTGGCGGTCAAGGGAGCCTACTTCGAGGTGATCGCCGACAGCCTCGGCTCGGTCGGCGTGATGGTCGCAGGCGTGCTGGTGCTGGCGACCGGACAGGGCGGGTGGGACACCGCGGTGGCGGTGGCGATCGCCCTCTTCGTCGCCGTGCGGGCGACCGTGCTGGGTCGTGAGGTGCTCGCAGTGCTGGGACAGCACGCCCCGGCCGGCGTGGACCCGGACGCCGTGGCGACCGACCTCGAGGCGTTGCCCGGCGTGGGCGGCGTCCACGACCTGCACCTCTGGACGCTCACCTCGGGCATGCACGTCGCGACCGCCCACCTCGTCGCCGGGCCCATCGACCGCGAGGCGGTGCTGGCCGGCGCACACGCACTGCTGCGCGAGCGCCACGGCATCGACCACGCCACCGTCCAGGTCGAGACGGACGCCACGTCCTGCGAGGAGCTGTCCTGGTAGTGCACGAGCTGTCGCGCGAGCAGGCCCGGCGCATCGCCGTACGGGCGGTGCTGCTCGGTGCCGAGCGCCCGGCCGACGCGCTCGCGACCATCCGCCACCTCGGCTTCCTCCAGGTGGACCTGACCTCTGTTGTCGCGCAGCACGCCGACCTCGCGCTCTGGACCCGGCTCGGCGGGTCCTTCCGGCCCGAGCAGCTCGAGGAGCTCGCCGGCGACGGGGCGGTCGTCGAGCTGCAGGCCAGGCTCCGCCCGAGCGAGGACATCGCGCTCTTCCAGGCGGACATGGACGCGTGGCCGGGTGAGCCGCCGCTGCGCGAGTGGCAGGAGGAGCTGCGCGACTGGGTCGCGGCCAACGACGCGGCCCGGCGGGAGATCCTCGCCCTCCTGCGCGGCGAGGGACCTACGGCGGCTCGCGACCTCCCGGACACCTGCGAGGTCCCGTGGCGCTCGACGGGGTGGACCAACAACAAGAACGTGATGAAGCTCCTCGAGTGCCTGGAGGCCAGGGGCGAGGTGGCGGTGGCCTCACGGGAGGGTCGCGAGCGCCGGTGGGACCTCGCCGAGCGGATCCATCCGGGTGATCCGCCGGTGCCGGCCGAGCAGGCGCACCGCACCCTCGCCGAGCGCCGGCTGCGCGCACTGGGGATCGCCCGCCCGCGGGCGCTCGAGGCCTGGCACGAGCCCTACGACGTGCGCGACGTGGGCGACGCGGCCCGGGTCGAGGGCGTACGCGGGACCTGGCGCGTCGACCCCGTGCTGCTCGACGACGGGTTCGAGGGGCGGACCGCGATCCTGTCGCCGCTCGACCGGCTGGTCTTCGACCGGAAGCGGATGGAGGAGCTCTTCGAGTTCGCCTACCAGCTCGAGATGTACAAGCCGGCCGCCACGCGGCGTTGGGGCTACTGGGCGATGCCGGTCCTCCACGGGGACCGGCTCGTCGGCAAGATCGACGCGACGGCAGACCGGGAGGCGGGCGTCCTGGTCGTGGACGCGGTCCACGAGGACGGTGACTGGACCCGGCGCCAGCGCGCCGCCGTCGACGAGGAGCTCGACGCCCTGGCCGACTGGCTCGGGCTGGACGCGGTGCGGTCCGCCTGACCCGGCGTCAGGACTCCAGGCCGGACTCGGTCGTCACCCAGCGCCACATCCGCGCCACGTCGTCGCCGCTGGGTCGGGTGCTCGCACGGAAGTGGGTGGGTCGCACGCGCCGGTCGTGGACCAGCGTCCCGGACGGGGGCGGCGGCTGGACCGCAGCGAGCCACACCGTCGTCTCCGCGCCACCTTCGGCATCGCGCAGGACCGGCCGGGTGAGCCTGCGGAACGTCGGCAGCGACTCCGCCACGCCAGGGGTGTCGGCCCATCCGGGGTGGGTGGCGTAGACGCCGACGGCCGCACCCCAGCGCTCGCCCATGAGCGGCAGGAGCTCGACCTGGGCGCGCTTGCTGCGGGCATAGGCGGTGGTGGGGGAGTAGTCGCCGGTGAGGTACTCGGGGTCGTCGGCACGGAGCTTCTGGGTGTACATCCCCCCGGAGGTGACCATGATGATCCGCGCGCCGGCGGCCAGTGCCGGTCGCAGCAGGTCGGTCATCAGGACCGGTCCGAGCAGGTGGACGGCCATGGTGAGCTCGTGTCCCTGGGGCGACTCCGAACGCTCGGGCGGCATCACGCCCGCGTTGTGCACGACGGCGTGCAGCGGTCCCAGCGCCGCGAGGTCCGTCGCGGCCCGGCGTACGTCGTCGAGGTCGGCCAGGTCGGCCAGCACCGTCTCGACCTCCGCGCCGGGGTGCGCCGCGACCAGGTCCCGGCGGACACGGTCCGCCTTCTCCGCGTTGCGGGCGACCAGCACGAGCCGCGCTCCGAGGGAGAGCACGCCGCGCGCCGTGGCAAGACCCAGCCCCGAGGTGGCCCCGGTGACGACGACGGTGCGTCCGTGCAGTGCACCCGGGGGTGGATCGGCCGGCCAGGTCGGGAGACGGCGACGGACGGCCGGTCCGATGCGGCTGAAGCCGAGCGCCACCGACCGGTCGAGCAGCGTGTCGATGCGGTCAGCCGCGGCCGCGGGAAGCCTGAGGGGTGCCACGTGGTGCTCCTGTCGTAGAGAATCCACGCCCAGCCTAGGCAGGGAGCCCCACTAGCCTGTTCGACATGACTGGCCACCTCGCCGACAGCCACGACCTGATCCGCGTCCACGGGGCGCGGGAGAACAACCTCAAGGACGTCAGCCTCGAGCTGCCGAAGCGACGGTTGACCGTCTTCACGGGCGTCTCGGGATCCGGCAAGAGCTCGCTGGTCTTCGCCACGATCGCGGCGGAGTCGCAGCGGATGATCAACGAGACGTACAGCGCCTTCGTGCAGGGCTTCATGCCCTCCCTGGCTCGCCCCGACGTCGACAGCCTCGAGGGCCTCACCACCGCGATCATCGTCGACCAGGAACGGATGGGCGCCAACCCCCGCTCGACGGTGGGCACCGCCACCGATGCCAACGCGATGCTGCGGATCCTCTTCAGCCGCCTCGGCAAGCCGTTCGTCGGGCCGCCGACGGCGTACTCCTTCAACGTGCCGACCATGAAGGCCAGCGGCGTGGCCGCTGTCGAGAAGGGCGGCCGTACGGAGAAGAAGGTGGTCAAGGACGCCACCTACCTCGGCGGCATGTGCCCGCGGTGCGAGGGCATGGGCAACGTCAGCGACATCGACCTGAGCGCGCTCTACGACGAGACCAAGTCGCTCAGCGAGGGTGCCCTGACCATCCCGGGCTACTCCATGGACGGGTGGTACGGCCGGCTCTTCGAGGGTGTCGGACTGCCGATGGACAAGCCGATCTCGTCGTTCTCCAAGAAGCAGCTCGACACGATGCTCTACGCCGAGCCGACCAAGATCAAGGTCGAAGGCATCAACCTCACCTTCGACGGCATCATCCCCAAGATCCAGAAGTCGATGCTCTCCAAGGACCCCGAGGCGATGCAGCCGCACGTACGGCGCTTCGTCGAGCGTGCGGTGACCTTCCAGCAGTGCCCCGAGTGCGGGGGCACCCGGCTCACGAAGGAGGCGCTGTCCTCCAAGATCAGGGGCAAGAGCATCGCCGACCTGTGCGTGATGCAGATCTCCGACCTGGCCGAGTGGGTGCGTGAGCTCGATGAGGCGTCGGTCGCGCCCCTGCTCAAGGGACTCCAGCACCTGCTCGACTCCTTCGCCGGGATCGGCCTGGGCTATCTCTCCCTCGACCGGCCGGCCGGCACACTGTCCGGCGGAGAGGCCCAGCGGACCAAGATGATCCGCCACCTCGGCTCCGCCCTGACCGACGTCACCTACGTCTTCGACGAGCCGACCATCGGCCTGCATCCGCACGACATCGAGCGGATGAACCAGCTCCTCCTGCAGCTGCGCGACAAGGGCAACACCGTCCTGGTCGTCGAGCACAAGCCGGAGACCATCGCCATCGCCGACCACATCGTCGACCTCGGCCCGGGAGCCGGCGCCGGCGGTGGCGAGGTCTGCTTCGAGGGCGATCTGGCAGGGCTGCGCTCGAGTGGCACGGTCACCGGGAAGCACCTCGACGACCGGGCGAGGCTCAAGGACGCCGTACGCGCCGCCTCGGGGCAGCTGGCCGTGAAGGACGCCTCGACGCACAACCTCAAGAAGGTCACCGTCGACATCCCGCTCGGGGTGCTCTGCGTCATCACGGGCGTGGCCGGCTCCGGCAAGAGCTCGCTGATCCACGGCTCGGTGGCTCCCCAGGACGGCGTGATCGTCATCGACCAGGCCGCCATCAAGGGGTCGCGGCGCAGCAACCCGGCGACGTACACCGGACTGCTGGAGCCGATCCGCAAGGCCTTCGCCAAGGCCAACGACGTCAAGCCCGCGCTCTTCAGCTCCAACTCCGAGGGGGCCTGCCCGACCTGCAACGGCGCCGGCGTGATCTTCACCGAGCTCGGCGTGATGGCGACGGTGGAGTCGCCGTGCGAGTCCTGCGAGGGCAAGCGGTTCCAGGCGGCGGTCCTCGACTACACCCTCGGCGGCAGGAACATCGCCGAGGTGCTGGCGATGTCGGTCACCGAGGCCGCGGAGTTCTTCGCCGAGGGAGACGCGAGGACGCCTGCGGCGCACAAGGTCCTCGAGCGGCTGGTGGACGTCGGCCTGGGCTACCTCACCATCGGCCAGCCGCTCACCACGCTGTCGGGGGGCGAGCGCCAGCGCCTCAAGCTGGCCACCCAGATGGCCGACAAGGGCGACATCTACGTCCTCGACGAGCCCACCACGGGCCTGCACCTCGCCGACGTGGAGAACCTCCTCGGGCTGCTCGACCGACTGGTCGACTCCGGCAAGTCGGTGATCGTGATCGAGCACCACCAGGCTGTGATGGCCCACGCCGACTGGATCATCGACCTGGGACCGGGTGCCGGTCACGACGGCGGCGACGTGGTCTTCGAGGGCACTCCGGGGGAGCTGGTGTCGGCGAAGAAGAAGACGCTGACCGGTGAGCACCTGGCGATGTACGTGGGGGACGAGACATGAGCCGTGACGACCTCCGCGAGACCATCGCGAGGCGTCCCGTCGTCCTGGACGGCGGACTCGCCACCCTGCTCGAGCAGCACGGCCACGACCTGACGTCGGACCTGTGGTCGGCGCGGTTGCTGCGCGACGACCCCGGGGCCGTGGAGGCCGCCCACCGCGAGTTCTTCCTCGCCGGCGCCGAGGTGGCGACGTCGGCGTCCTACCAGGTCTCCTTCGAGGGCTTCGAGGCCGCTGGCAGCGGACGGCAGGACGTCGAGCGGTTGCTGCGCCGCAGCGTCGAGCTGGCGGCTGCTGCCCGCGACGCGGTGGCGCCGCACGGGTGGGTGGCCGCCTCGGTGGGGCCGTACGGCGCGGTCCTGGCGGACGGCTCCGAGTACCGCGGCGACTACGACCTCGACGTGGCCGGGCTGCGCGCCTTCCACCACCCCCGCCTCCAGGTCCTGGCGGCCACGGTGGGCGAGCACGCCGACGTGCTGGCCGTGGAGACGATCCCCTGCCTGGCGGAGGTGGAGGCCGTGCTGTCGGAGCTGGACGGCACCGGAGTCCCTGCGTGGTTGTCGCTCTCCGCCGCCGATGGGCGCACCCGCGCGGGCGAGTCGCTCGAGGAGGCCTTCGCGATGGCCGCCGACGTCGCGGAGATCATCGCGGTCGGAGTCAACTGCGTCACCCCCGCCGACGCCCGCACCGCGGTGCCGCTCGCCGGAGCGCACGGACCGGCGGTCGTCTATCCCAACTCGGGCCAGTCGTGGAACGCAGGGGAGCGCTCCTGGGAGGGACCCTCGGCCTTCGACGCGGACGACGTCTCCGCGTGGGTCGCGGCCGGCGCCCGACTCGTGGGTGGGTGCTGCCGTGTCGGCACCCGCGACATCTCCGCCCTGCGGGCCACGCTCGCGCTCAACGACTCGTGAGGACCACCAGCCGCTGGGTCGCCCGGGTCATCGCGACGTAGCGGTCGACGGCGCCCTCGATGCCGTCGCCGAAGCGATCCGGGTCGACGATGACCACCAGGTCGAACTCGAGGCCCTTGGCCGTGATCGGCGTCAGCGAGCGGACCCGCGGCCCCCACTGCTCGTACGACCGCTGCTCGGCCTCGATCACCACGGCGGTCCCCTCGGCGTGATCGGCGATCCAGTCGTCGAGGATCGTCTCCAGCTCGGATGCGGCGGAGCGGAGCACCGGGATCCCGCTCTCGCGGATCGACGTCGGGACGTTCGCCCCCGGCAGGGCTGCCCGGATCACCGGCTCCGCCTCGGCCATCACCTCGATCGGGGTGCGGTAGTTGACGGTGAGCGAGGCCACACCCACCTGGTCGACGCCGACCCGTGCGAGGCGTTGCTCCCACGACTCGGTGAACCCGTGGCGGGCCTGGGCGCGGTCACCCACGATGGTGAAGCTGCGCGACGGACAGCGCTGGAGGAGCATCTGCCACTCCGCGTCGGTGAGCTCCTGGGCCTCGTCCACCACGATGTGGGCGAACGGGCCGGACAGCCGGTCGCGTTCGGCCCGGGGGAGGGCAGCCTCGTCGACGAGGGCCGCGCGGACCCCACCCTGCGTCAGCTGGGCCATCAGCCCGTCCTCGTCGTCGAGCTGGAGGATCTCGTCGATGACGCGATCCATCTGCTCCTGCTCGGCGGCGACAGCTGCCTCGTGGCGGCGGCGACGCCGAGAGGCCTCGGGATCGCCGAGGCGCTGCCGCGCCGCGTCGAGGAGGGGCAGGTCGGGCACCGTCCACGCCCGGGCGTCGGCGCGCTGGAGCAGGCGCACCTCGTCCGGGCCCAGCCACGGAGCGCACATGCGGAGGTAGGCCGGCACCTCCCAGAGGTCGCCGACCAGGTCGGCTGCGTCGATGATCGGCCACGCCCGGTCGAAGGCCTCGGCGAGCTCGCTGCTCTGCGCCAGTGATCGTCGTACGAGCTCGGGGGCGACGTCGTCGTCCGCCTCGTGCTTGTCGAGGAGGATGGTGAGGAGCTCCTCCCAGATCTCGTCACGCGCCTCGTTGTGGGGGGTGCCCGGCGCCGGCGCGTCGAACGCCTCCGCCCAGTCGGTCGGGCTGAGCCAGACGTCCCCCCAGTAGGTCTCGATCTCCATCCCCTCGGCGGGCGCCTCCTCGTAGAGCCCGACGGCCGGCTCGATCGCCCGGACCATGTCCGCGGACGACTTGAGCCGGGCCACCTCCGGATCGGGCTCCTCGCCCGCGCCGGCTCCCTCGGGCTGCAGGTCCAGGAGCGTGCAGGTCCGGACGCCCTCCTCGCCGAGGCTGGGGAGCACGTCGCCGACGTAGCTGAGGTAGGGCTGGTGGGGGCCCACGAACAGGACGCCGCCACGGCGGTCCCCGAGACGCGGGTCGGAGTAGAGCAGGTACGCCGTCCGGTGCAGGGCCACGACCGTCTTGCCGGTGCCGGGCCCACCGTCCACGACGAGGGCGCCGCGGGAGCCGGCCCGGATGATCGCGTCCTGGTCGGACTGGATGGTCCCGAGCACGTCCCGCATCTGGGGGGAGCGGCTGCTGCCGAGCGTGGCGATGAAGGCCGACTGGTCGTCGAGCGCGGCGTGTCCCTCGAGGCCCTCCGGGGTGAAGACCTCGTCCCAGTAGTCGCTGATCCGACCCAGCGTCCAGCGGTAGCGCCGTCGGCTCGCCAGGCCCATCGGATTGGCGTGGGTCGCGCCGAAGAAGGGCTCGGCCGCGGGGGAGCGCCAGTCGACGAGAAGCCGCTGGCCCGAGGCGTCGGCGAGACCCAGTCGACCGATGTAGAGGATCTCCCCGTCCGTGCTCACGGCGCGTCCCAGGCAGAGGTCGAGGGTGTAGCGACGCAGCGTGCGCAACCGGGCCGAGAGGCGGTGGATCTCCTCGTCGCGGTCCATGGCGGCCTGATCGGTGCCACCCGGGGCCTTGAGCTGGACATCGATGCGGTCGGACAGGTCGGCGATGGAGTGCTCGAGGGTTGCCGCGATGGCCAGTAGGTGCGTCCGGTCCCCGTCGACGAGCCCGGGCTCGGACTTCGCGACGAGGCTGGCGGGAAGGGCGAAGGGATCGGAGAACTGCAGCGTCACGGCGAGCAGTGTGCGGCACCACCGGGGCCTTGCGGCAAGCCCCCGGATGGCCTATACCTTGGAAATGGAGGTCGACCTTCCTCCCCGCCGTCAGCCGAGCGACTGACGCTGCGCGCAGGTGGCCATGCCGAGCCAGGTGTGCCGGTTGCCCCACCAGCACCAGCCCACCTTGGGGGCGTGCTTGCGGTCGCGGCCGTCGCGTCCGGTCCCGTTGCTGATCCACAGCGCCGGCGTGCGGGCGTCGTACGTGCCGTCGGGCTTGCGCAACCGTGAGCCGATCGTCATGAAGCACTGGTTGCGCTCGAGCACCTCCGGCGCCTGGAGCAGCCAGTGCAGGCCCTCGCCGAGGGTCAGTGGTGAGCGCCCGGCCGCGAGGATCTCCGGCAGGCACTCCTCGGGCGTGCGGTCGGCGAACTCGTCGCCGCGGTCCAGGCCCATCACGACGTACGCCGCCCCGGGCAGTGGCGAGGCCTCCGTGGGCAGGAAGTCGTCCACGTCCGTCATGTCCTCGACGACGAAGCCCGGTCGGTCGCCACGCCGCAGGAGGGGAGCGAGCGAGGAGGGCGGGGTCGCGGTGACCAGGAGCCCACCCACGGCGCTGGAGGTCGCGAGCCGGCGGAGGTCGTCGGCTGCCACACCCGAGACGGTGTGAACGCCCAGCTCGATCAGTCGTTCGGCCTGAAGGACAGGGGAGGGGAGCACGCAGGGCCTTTCGACGGCGGAGAGGGGCACATGTTCAACGCGTGGCTGGGCACGAGGGTTCCATCGAGCAGGCGGCGACCTTGGCGACGTAGCTCTGGGTCCGGCATGGCACAGTCGTGTCCATGCCGGAACCGGCCCGCTTCGTCCTCCACGACCACCGTCAGCCGCGCCCGCACTTCGACCTCCGCCTCGAGGAGGAAGGGGTGCTTCGCAGCTGGGCGGTGCCGAAGGGGTTGCCCAACGACCCGGGGCACGACCGCCTGGCGATCGCGGTCGACGACCACCAGCTCGACCACGTCGACTTCGAGGACGAGCACAAGTTCATCGCCGACACGGGCACCTGGCACGAGCACGACCGGAACGAGCGACGAATCACCTTCACGCTGCGCGGGCGCAACGGCGATCGCCGGTATGCGCTCATCCATACCGGCGGGACGCAGTGGTTGCTGCACCTGACGAAGGATCAACCCGCTCGCTGATACCAGAGTGGTATCATGTGCACATGGCCATGACCCTGCGACTGTCCGACGACGAAGCGGACGCCCTGCGTGCGCAAGCGGAGGCCGAGGACCGTTCGATGCAGGACGTCGCACGCGCGGCCGTCAGGGAGTACGTCGACCGGCACGCCGTGACCCAGCGTGTTGACGAGGCGCTTGACATTCTGACCCCGCGCTATCGAGACGTGCTCGACCGCCTCGGGCAATGACGTACTTCCTTGACCTCGAGGCAGCCCTGACCATCGCCGCACGCGCGGTGGAGGGGGAGCCTGAAGTGGCGGACTACGGCCTCTTGGAATCTGCCTTGGCACGACCGCAAGCCACCGTGATGGGACAGGACGCCTATCCGTCGGTTCACGGCAAGGCGGCCGCCTTGCTGCACTCGTTGACGAAGAACCACTGCCTGGTGGACGGCAACAAGCGTCTGGCCTGGCTCGCCACGACGGTGTTCTGCTACATCAACGGCGTCCTTGTCGACGGACCCGACGACGACGCCTACGAGCTCGTCATCTCGATCGCTGACGGCACAGTGTCCGACATCAGCGCCATCGCCGATCAACTGCAGCAATGGAGTCGTCCCATCAGCTGAGCTGTCTCGTCCCATCAGCTGAGTCGACTCGGCGAGACATCGTGGAGGTCCGGTGCCAGCGGGCGACACCGAAGCTCCATGATCCCGGCGGCGCGACCACTTAGCCGATAACTGACATTATGTCAGATTACAGATGCGGACGGCCCTCACGTCTTCCTCACGGCGGACACGTCGACGCAGACGACTCCCCTGTTGCCGTCCTGGTCGGCGATGACGGTGAGCGACGGTGCGTCGCTGTCGTCGACGACCGTCCCACCCGCGGCGACGGCGGCGGCGATCCGTTGCTCGGCCGCCTCGGGCGCCACATAGACCTCGAGGTGGAATCGCTGACGCGGGGTCTCGTCCGCGTCGGCGTCCCCGAACCACAGGTTCGGCACCCGTCCCGTGGCGTCCCGGATCTCGTCGCCGGGGGTTCCGCGGCCCTGGGCGCTCAGCGCTCCCGGTCAGCAGGACGGCCCAGACCGGGGCGATCGTCGCTGAGTGCGCCGTGTCGAGGCCGAGCTCGATGTCGCTGACCGAGGCCGGGTCGGCGTCGAGCCGGTGGTCCGCGGCGATCTCGGTGATCAGTCGCGCGAGGTCGACGTCCTGCTGGGTCACCCATTCGACCACGTGTTCGGTGCCATCGTCCTCGCGGTAGATGGCGTCGTCCGTGACAAGCTTGAGGTCGACGTACCCGTTGCCGATCGACACGCGCGGGTGGTGGCCGAGCGCGTCCCCGGCCTCGCCCACCGCGGTGACGAACCGGGCGCCGGCGCCGAAGTCGTCGACCAGGTAGCGGGCATGCAGCCCCTGGGCCAGCTTGCGCCAGTCGGTCAGCTCGGCCGCGGCGATCTGCTCGCCCCTCAGCATGTCCATGATCGGGGACACTACCCATACACGGGGGTCAGAAGGGAGGACCCGGTGGAGCCGAAGACTGCCGCGCTCTGGGCCCAGCACGACCGACACGAGGGCGACCGGTGGCGCCTTTTCCGCGCGGTCGCCGACGCGGTCACGGCGTCGTCGGTGTTCTACCCCGGCTGCTACATCGATGTCGCACCCTCGTTCGTGTTCGAGTCGGTCACCTACCTCGACACCGACAGGCGTACGCCGACGTTCTTCGGTGACACCGCGGGCGTGGCCGAGATCGTCGCCCGACACGACGGACCGGCAGACCCCGACATCACGTTTCTCCACGCCGACTACACAGGCAGCCTCGACCTCCCGGATGGTCGCTTCGACCTGCTCATCTCCCTCTACGCCGGCTTCGTCTCCGAACACTGCACCCGACATCTCAAGGTCGGAGGGACCTTGCTGGTCAACTCCAGCCACGGCGACGCCGCGATGGCCTCCATCGACCCCCGCTACCGGCTGACCGGCGTCGTCAACGCCCGCGCCGGCAGCTACAGCGTCGACGCCACCCGGCTCGACACCTACCTCGTTCCCAAGCGGGCCCAGCGCGTCACGATCGATGCGCTCCACCGGTCCGGCCGGGGCGTCGGCTACACGAGGTCGCCGTTCGCCTACCTGTTCACCAGGACGAGCTAGTGCGCCGGCGGTGTCATCCCGGGACCTGCTCGCGATAGGCCGGCACCATGTCGACCCACCGAGCCTCGTCCTCGTCACGGTCCTGGCCTGCGACGTGCGCAGCGAGATCCTCCGCATGCACCTGCCAGCCGGCGCCGTAGGACGCCAGCTGGTCGACCGGCACGCCGCGCTCCTCGATGACGAGCCGTGTCCCACCGTCGACCGGCGCCAGGGTGGCTTCGAGCGTCGACTCCAGCTCCGCGGACTCGTCCTCCCAGGTCGTGACCACGAGCCGGTGCGGGCGATCGCACACGTCCACGCGGCCCGAGCCCTCCCAGCCGCTCGTGAAGCGGGCCGTGAACTGCCCGCCGCGCTCCAGGTCGCCCGAGACGCTGGCGATCCAGCGCGCCAGGCGATCGGGCCGTGTGCACGCGTCCCACAGGTCGTCGACGTCGGTGGCGTAGACGTCCTCGACGCGCACGGCGCCCCGCGTCTCGTCGAGCCGGTGCAGCGTTGCCAGGATCTTCATGAGCCCTTCTCTCCCCGTGTGTGATGTCCTCGCGCAACTTCGGTGTGCAAGGCGTCGAGTCGGTGCTGCCACAGTGCGCGGTACTCCCCCAACCACTCGTCGACCTCGATCAGCGCCTCCGCCCGGACGCTGTAGATGCGTCGTTGGGCGTCCTGCCGGACCGTCACGAGCCCCGCCTCCCGGAGCACGCGCAGATGACGAGACACCCCCGGCCGGGCGATCGGCAGGGCGTCGGCGAGCTCGGTGACGTCGGCCGGGTGGTCGCGCAGGATCTCCAGCACTGCGCGCCTGTTCGGGTCCCCCAGTGCCTGCAGAACCGCGTCCATGCGGTGGAACGTACCTGACTTGTTACGTACGCGCAAGGGTACGTAACGACTCGTTGCTCAGCTGAGTCGGGTGGTGAGCGTGCGCAGCGTGTGTTGGAGGTCGGTGAACTCCTCGTCGCGCAGGGCCAGGACGGCCTTCATGTCGCACTGGATGCGCGTCCCGTGGCGGCGAAGCTCGTCGCCCTTGTCTGTGAGGGAGACGACGACGAAGCGCTCGTCGGCGTGGTCACGGTGTCGTGCGACGAGTCCGCTGACCTCCATCCGACGCAGCAGCGGCGTCAGGGTGCCGTGGTCGAGTCGCAGCTCGTCGGCGATCTCGCGCACGGTGCAGCTCTCGCGCTCCCACAGCACGATCAGCACGAGGTACTGCGGGTAGGTGAGGCCCAGCGCGGTGAGCGCCGGCCGGTACGCCGCGGTGATGGCGCGGGATGCGGCGTACAGGTCGAAACACAGCTGGTCCACAAGGGGCGGGGTCTCGATCTGGGCCATGCCTCCCAGTTTGGCACGGAATGGGTTACCTTGTGCGCAAGTTACCTGTGCGCACGTCGTATGAGGACTTGCTGTGAACGGAGCTCGACCGTGCCCGCTGCCCGAGCCCGCGTCACCCGCCGCGGGGGAACGCCCCGCGATGCGCTCGCCGACAAGCTCGTCCTCGCCGGGTGCGGGGACGAGGATGCGTTCTCCGAGGTGTACGACGACACCGCCCCGCGTGTCTTCGGTCTGGCGCTCCGCGTCACCGGCGACCCGCACCACGCCGAACAGGTCGCCCAGGGTGCGTTCGTCGACATCTGGCGCGAGTCGGCGCGATTCGACCGGACGCAGGGTTCGGCGATCGCGTGGATGATGGCCCTCGCCCACCGCCGCGCCGTGGAGCACGTCCGGTCGACCAGGGCAGCAGTCGAAGCACCGGTCGACGCTCGTCCGCCGCACGTCGGACCCGGCCGGGCCGTGGAGCCACTGGCCGGGCTGACGGGGGTCCAGCGCCGGGCCGTCGAGCTGGCCTACCTCGACGGTTACACCCACGGGGACGTCTCCGGGCTCATGCAGGAGCAGCCGGGCGACACCCTGCGCCGGATGGGCGATGCGCTGCGCAGCTTCTCGCCGCAGCAACCGTCGGCCTGACGGGACGATCCTGGGGTCGCCTAGATTTGGCCCATGGCTGAGATCGCGACGTACGTCCTCAACGACGGCACCACGCTGCCCGCTGTCGGCTTCGGCACCTACCCACTGCGCGGGGAGGAGGGCACGGCGGCCATCCTGTCCGCCCTCGAGTGCGGTTACCGGCTGATCGACACGGCCGTGAACTACGAGAACGAGGCAGAGGTCGGCGAGGCCGTTCGACGCTCCGGACTCCCCCGCGACGAGGTGCTCGTCGCCAGCAAGATCCCCGGGCGCCACCACGCGTACGACGACGCCATCGGGTCCGTCCACGGATCGCTGGAGCGGCTCGGGCTCGACTACCTCGACCTCCAGCTCATCCACTGGCCGAACCCGGGACGTGACCTGTACGTCGAGGCCTGGCGCGCGCTCGTCCGGCTCCAGCAGGACGGGCTCGTGCGCTCGATCGGCGTCTCCAACTTCACCGAGGCACACCTCAGGCGGATCATCGACGACACCGGCGTCACGCCGGCCGTCAACCAGGTCGAGCTGCATCCGCGCTTCCCGCAGGCGCGGATGCGCGAGGTGCACGAACGACTCGGCATCCGGACCGAGGCATGGAGCCCGATGGGCAAGCGACGCGCGCCCTTCGAGGAGTCGGCCGTCACCGCAGCCGCCGCCGGCCACGGCGTCTCCCCCGGGCAGGTGATCCTGCGGTGGCACGTCCAGCTGGGTTCGCTGCCGATCCCCAAGTCGGCGGACCCACGTCGCCAGGCCGAGAACCTGGACATCTTCGGGTTCGAGCTCTCGCCGGTCGAGATGGAGTCGATCACGGCGCTGGCCGAGGACGACGGTCGCCTCTTCGGCGGCGACCCGGACACCCACGAGGAGCTGTGATGCTCGAGCGACGGGTCGGGCCGGCCGTGCTGCGCGACCTCGAGGCGTGGCACGCCCAGGAGTTCGCCCAGCTCTTCCAGCGCGAGGACCACGACCTCTACCAGTGGCTGGCCTGGGAGCACTTCGAGGACCCCGAGGCCACCAAGGGATTCCTGGAGGGCTTCGCCAAGGGACGCGGCGAGGGCACCCGTCGACTCTTCGGGCTGTGGCTCGACGGCACCCTGGTCGGCGGCACCCTCTACCCCACGATCAGCATGCGCAGCGGCATCGCCGAGATCGGGGTCTTCCTCGCCGCCCCGGCGCGCGGACAGGGCATCGTCACCGAGGCCGTGCGGTCGATGGTCGACCACGCCTTCGACGACCTCGCGATGCGCCGCGTCGAGTGGCGCTGCTCCCCCGCCAACCTTCCCAGCCGGGCGATCCCGCAGAAGCTCGGCTTCACCCTGGAGGGCACGCTGCGCCAGGTGTTCCAGGTCCGCGAGACCTACCTGGACCTGGAGGTCTGGTCCGTGCTGCGTGAGGAGTGGCAGGACTGACAGTGCGCGACGACGCGATGTTCGCGGACCGCAACCGGCAGTTGCTGAAGGTGATGTTCCGGGTCGACCTGGACGGCCGTGGCTAGGAGCCCGGCTCGGCGGTCGTGCGCTGGGGCGCGATTGCCACCCAGGTCCACAGCCCGATCGTGATCCCCCAGAGCACGATGCTGACCAACGTCTTCCAGTCGAACTCCCCGTGAATGGAGATGGACCAGAGCATCGACAGGGTGAAGACCGTCATGGCGAGAACCTGGACCCGCCTGGTGGGTCGGGAGAGCGACGGCGTGGTCATGGCTCCAGTGTGCCTGCCTCGAGCCTGGTAGACGAGCGCATCCGCCGGCGGCTATGCCGGGAAGGCCTTCCAGTGTCCTTCGGAGATGACCTCGACGGTGCCGTCGGTCACCTTGATGGCGGTCTGGTCGTCGATCGCGTACGCCGGACCGGCGATGTCGGCCGCCCATCTCTCCGCATCGGCCATGGTGTTCCCCGGCATCTGCTCGTGGTCCAGGTGCGGGTAGATCGAGAAGTCGACGACCCCGAGCGTGCGGTCGTCCGGGGCGGACGGCCACGAGACGAAGTCGTCACCGATCCGCGGAGTCATCACCATGCTGCCGGCACTCATTCCTACCCAGACAGTCTCGGGGAGCGACGCCATGAGCCGCGACAGCCCTGACTCCCTCAGCCAGTGGCACAGGTACGTCGTGTCGCCGCCGTCCACCAGAAGCACGTCGGTCTCTCGGATCCACGGCACCCACCGCTCCTCACCGATGCTGGGCAGCGCAGTGAGTTCAAGGACGCCCAAGGACGCCCAGCCCAGGCTGGTCATCATGTCGAACGGAGCCTCGCCGGCGACGAAGCTTCGTACCGAGGCTGGCCCGAGCATCGGGTGGCCCCACTGCGCCGTGGGGATGCAGAGCGCACGGGACTCGGAGATCGGCTTGCCCAGCAGATCGACCAGAGCATCGCGGATGCTCTCGTTCGTGACGCCTCCGGACGTGAGGAGGAGCTTCACAACGCCTCCGGAGTCGAGTGCGACGGATTCGCGTGACGAAGGCACCGCGGATGCGTCATCGTCTGACTCCTTGTCTCGCCCTATGCGCGCTCGCATGGCAGCCATTCACCTGTCCGACGCACACTACGTTCCGGATCCGACAACCGCTGCCAGGAGTGTCAGTGGGCCCCCCGCACGGCCGGCGGGTCCTGCGGCGGACAGGGACACACCCAGTGGGCAGTGCGACCGCCGAGTCGGCGTACGGGGTGGCGCTGGCTACCATCGGCGCCATGCTGAAGCGTTCTGCGGCCATCGCCGCCTGTCTCTCCGTCCTCGTGCTCGCCGGCTGTGGTCAGGAGAGCGACGACGCTCCTGCCGGCGAGGCCACGGAGTCCACGCCCGAGACGAGCGGCAAGACGGCCTCCTGCGACTTCCCCGAAGACGGGCGCGGAGCGGCCAAGGAGGTCGACGCACCTGAGGCGGAGGTGCAGGCCGAGGGCACCGTCACCGCCACCATCTCGTCCAACCAGGGCGACATGGGGCTGACCCTCGACGCCGGTGCCGCCCCGTGCACGGTGGCCTCGTTCGTGTCGCTCGCCGAGCAGGGGTTCTACGACGACACCCCGTGCCCACGCATCGGTGACACGGACGGTTTCGGCATCCTGCAGTGCGGCGACCCGACCGGGAGCGGCAGCGGCGGTCCCGGCTACTCCTTCGCCGACGAGCTCAGCGGCGAGGAGACCTACCCCGCTGGCACGCTCGCGATGGCCAACGCAGGACCCGACACCAACGGGTCGCAGTTCTTCCTCGTGTTCCGTGACTCGCAGTTCCCGCCCAGCTACACCGTCTTCGGCACGATCGACGAAGCCGGCCTCGGGGTCCTCGAGGAGATCGCCGCGACCGGCAACGACAACTCCAACCCGGCCGGTGGCGGGGCACCCAACGAGCCGGTGCAGATCGAGAGCGTCACGATCGGCTGACCCGGCGGGGCTCGGGTCCGCAACCGCGGTCGTCAGGCCTGGTGGTAGCTGACGTCCGCGCCCAGCTGGACGGTGCGGGAGACGGTGCACAGCCGGTCGCGTGACATCTCGATGGCGCCGGGCAGGCGTTCGCGCGCCGCATCCCCCTCGGCGCCCTCGGGGAACGTCACGTCGAAGGTGACCCGGATCCCGGAGAGATGGTTGCCGCCCTCGTCGCGGACCTTGTCACCCTCGGCCCGCAGGGTGAAGCCGCTGCTCGTGGCCCGCTTGCTGGTGAGAGCTTCCACGTCCAGTGCGCTGCAGCCGGCGAGGGCCGCCAACAGGAGCTCGACGGGGGTGAAGTCCGGGTCCTCTCCCCCGAGGCCGAAGAACGTCTCGCCGCCCCGCTCGTTGGTCGCCTTGAAGCGACCCGGACCGATCTTGGCGATCTCGATGCTGCGCAGGCTCTCGGCACTCATGACGAACACCCTGCCAGAGCAGGGCTCCGGCAGGGTGTCGACGGGGTGGTTCAGCGGGACTGGCGGCGAGCGGCGCGGCGGGCGCGACGCTCCTCGCTCCGGGCGATCTCCACGTCCCGCAGCAGGGCACGATCCTCGGCCGAGAGTGCCCGCGAGGTCACGAGGCTGTTGGCGAGGTGCAGCTGCGTGGTCATGGATATCGTTCCTTTCGAGGGCGCCAGCCCTGGGTTCGTGTAAGAAGTTGTCGTGCCTTTACGACTCTTACATCTTATGGGGGCTGCGGCCGGCTACCGGCATCAACGACATGGTGATCTCGGCCACCACCGATGGGTAGGGTCGATGGTGTGACCACCCACCGCACGAGGCGTCCCGGGCCCTCGACCAGGGTCCGTGTCGTGGAGCACGCGAGCGGCACCGAACGCGCTCGCGAGGACCGGCTCATCACCGAGGAGCCGCTGGAGATCCGCGTCGCCGCCGGCGGCCTCGACGCGCGACGGGCCTGGGTCACCATGCGGACACCGGGCCACGACTTCGAGCTCGCCGCCGGCTGGATGGTCCACGAGGGTCTCGCCTCCCCCATGACGCTGGGACGCATCGCCTACTGCACCGACGCCGACCTGAGTCCGGACCAGGAGTTCAACGTCGTCACCGTCACCCTGACAGTGGGCACCGACATCCCCCACCGGCACTCCGGTGCGGGCTCGTCGGCCTGCGGCGTGTGCGGCAAGGACAGCGTGGCGGAGGCCTTGTCGGTGACGAGCGGTCCCGCCTGGGCCGGCCGGCGTCCCGGCGCAGACGTCGTACGACGCCTGCCGGAGGCGTTGCGCGAGCACCAGACCCTCTTCGCCAGGACCGGAGGCGTGCACGCAGCCGGGCTCGCCGACGCTGACGGCGCCCTGCTGGTCGTGCGCGAGGACGTCGGTCGGCACAACGCGGTGGACAAGGTCGTCGGGTCCAGGGTCCTGCAGGGCGAGCCCCCGGCAGTCGCCTGCCTCGTGCTGAGCGGTCGCGTCGGGTTCGAGCTGGTGCAGAAGGCTGCGGCGAGCGGCATCGGCGCGATCGTGGCTGTCGGTGCGCCGACCAGCCTGGCCGCGCAGCTGGCGACGGAGGCCGGGATCGACCTGTGGGGATTCACCTCCGACGCGCGGAGCGTGCAGTACGCCTGACTGCGGCGTGGGTCCGGAGCGGTGTCGGTGCTCGCGCCTAGGTTCGTCCTGTGCGCATCCTCCACACCTCCGACTGGCATCTGGGGAGGTCCTTCCACCGGGAGGGCCTGCTCGGCCATCAGAGTGCGTTCATCGACCACCTGATCGAGGTGGTCGAGTCGGAGAAGGTCGACCTCGTCGTCGTCTCGGGCGACGTCTATGACCGAGCCCTCCCCCACGTGGACGCCGTCGCCCTGGCGGACGAGGCCTTCGCGCGCCTGGCGCACTCGCGGGCAGCGGTGGTGGTGAGCAGCGGCAACCACGACAGCGCCCAACGCCTCGGGTTCGGCTCGCGGCTGATGGACGCCGCCGGCGTCTTCGTCCGCACCAGCGCTGCGAGTGTCGGTACGCCGGTGCTGCTGGGCGACGAGCACGGTGAGGTGGCCGTCCACGCCCTCCCCTATCTCGACCCGAGCGCCCTGCTCGAGCCCTGGGCGCTGGGTCACCGCAGCCACGAGGCCGCGCTGAGCGAGGCGATGACCCGCGTCCGCGCGGACCTGGCCGATCGCGGCCCCCGCACGCGGTCCGTCGTGCTGGCGCACGCGTTCGTCGCCGGTGCGACGCCGTCGGAGTCAGAGCGCGACATCAGCGTCGGCGGCGTCTCCCGCGTGGCGACCAGCCTCTTCGACGGGATCGACTACACCGCGCTGGGCCACCTGCACGGGTCCCACGTGCTCGGTGACGCGCTGCGCTACAGCGGCTCGCCCCTGGCCTACTCCTTCTCCGAGGCCGACCAGGCCAAGGGCACCTGGCTCGTCGAGCTGGATGCGGACGGCCTCTCGAGCACCCAGTGGATCGAGGCCCCCGTCCCTCGACGTCTGACGCGCCTGACCGGCTCGCTGGAGGATCTCCTCCACGATCCGGCCGTGGCCGTCCACGAGGACGACTGGATCCAGGTCACGCTCACCGACACCCCGCGACCGGCCCGCGCCATGGAGCAGCTGCGGCGCCGCTTCCCCGGTGCGCTCGTCCTGCAGTTCCCCTCCCCCGCCGCCGACCCGCACACCCCGGTGGCGCGTCGGGCCGGGCGCACCGACCAGGACATCGCCCTCGACTTCATCGGCGACCTGCGGGGCGTCCCCGCCACGCCTGAGGAGGCTGCTCTCCTCGGTGCAGCCGTCGACGCCTGCTGCCACGATCCCGACCAGGACGTCCTGGTGGGTGGCGCCGGATGAGGCTCCACCAGCTGGACGTCACCGGCTTCGGCCCCTTCGCAGACACGGTCCGGATCGACTTCGACGCGCTCTCCGACGCGGGGTTGTTCCTCCTCAGCGGCCCGACGGGAGCCGGCAAGTCCAGCGTCCTCGATGCGGTCTGCTTCGCCCTCTACGGCGACGTGCCCGGCGACCGGTCGACGGCCAAGCGGTTGCGCAGCGACCAGGCGGCCGACGACGTCGTCCCCAGGGTGGTCCTCGAGGTGACGATGGCCGGCAGACGGTTCCGGATCGACCGGTCACCCGCCTGGCAGCGCCCCAAGAAGCGCGGTTCCGGGCTGACCACCGAGCAGGCCAGGGTGGTCATCTCGGAGAGGCGCACCACCGATGACGACGGCTCCCCGTGGCATCCGCTGTCCACCCGCCTCGACGAGACCGGCCACCTGGTCACTCGCCTGCTCGGGCTCAACCTCCCGCAGTTCTGCCAGGTCGCGATGCTCCCCCAGGGACGTTTCCAGGCGTTCCTCCGGGCCCGCTCCGAGGAGCGCCACGCGCTGCTCCAGCAGGTGTTCCAGACCGGCCGCTTCGACCAGGTCGAGCGCTGGCTGCGCGATCGCCGGGTGTCCCTGCGGCGCGCCTCGGAGGCGCAGCACACGCTCGTTGCCGACCTGGTGAGCCGGGTCAGCGAGGTGACCGACTCCGCCGCTCCCGAGACCTGGGGCGACGAGCCCTCCTCGCTGAGGCCCTGGCGCGACGACCTCACGGCGGTGACCGACCGCAGCCGCGCCGAGGCGGCCCACCGCGCGGCCGCCGCTGCTGTCGACGAGGTGACGGCACAGGCTGCGGCCACGGCAGGGATCGAGCTGGCAGGCATCATCGCCACCCACGCCCACGCGACGCGCTCGCTGCAGGCCCTCGAGTCGGCCGCCCCCGCCCACGACGCCGACGTCCGCCGGGTCGAGTCCGCGCGGCGCGCCGGCGGCGTACGTCCCCTGCACGAGCTCGCGATCTCGGCGAGGACAGCCGAGGCAGCCGCCGACGCCGCACTGCGCGAGGCACACAGCGCCCTGGCCGACGTGACGGGCGAGGACGTCGCCGACGAGACCTGGGTCGCTGACCGGCGCCGTGAGGCCGACGCGCTGTTGATCGAGATCGCCCGCGTCCAGCCGCTCGAGGTCACCTCCGCCGCCGTCGCACGTGAGCGACTCGAGACCGCCGAGGTGCTCGGTGCCACTCGGGCGAGCCTGGACGCCCTGACCCAGCGGCTGGCCCGGGTCCCCGGCGAGCTGACCGCACTGCGGGAGCGACGCGAGGCGGCCCGTGGCGCCTCTGCGACGGTGGACACCCTCCAGACGTCGCTCGCCTCGTGGACCATCCGCCGCGCGGCCGCCGACGAGGTCGCCGTGCTCGCCGTGTCGCTGGGCGAGGCCCAGGCGGCCCTGCGAGACGTCGTCGAGCAACGGTTGCGGGCCCGCGAGACGCTGGTGGAGATCCGCGAGCGCAGGCTCGACGGGATGGCCGCGGAGATCGCCTGTCAGCTGGCCGTCGGCGCCTGCTGCCCGGTGTGCGGCTCCGCCGACCACCCGTCGCTGGCGACGCGCTCCTCGGGCGCCCCGGATGACGTCACCGAACGTCGCGCCCGGAGGGAGGTCGACGACCTCGAGGCCGTCGTCGAGGCACACACCCAGCAGGTCCGTGGCCTGGAGACCCAGGTGGCCGCGGCCCGTGCGACGGCGGGCGGGTCGGCCCAGGAGATCGCCGCCGGCCTCTCCCGCGCCTGTGCGGATCTCGAGGCCGCCACGAGTGACGCCCGCGAGGTCGTGGCGGTCACCGAGCAGGTGCTCCGGCTGGAGGGCGAGCAGTCGCGACTGCTCGCCGAGCGCGAGGCGCTCGCCGCGACGGTGGCCGACCTGGAGACCACCGTCGCTGTCCTCACCACCCGCCTCGACACGCTGCAGGCCGACGTCGCAGCCGTCCTCGACGGTCGTGATCACGATGACCTCGATTCACTGGCACTCCACGCCCGGCAGATCCAGGAGAGCGCCTCGCGGTGCCTCGACGCCGCCGCAGAGCTGCAACGGTCACGTCAGGCAAGCGAGCAGGCCGAGGCACACGCCCGCGCGGCGGCGGTGGAGGCAGGCTTCGAGACGGCCGCACAGGCAGCGAGCGCCTGGTTGACCCCCACCTCGCTGGGTGCGCTGGAGCTGCGCGTCGAGGAGCACGAGCGAGACCTGCAGCGAGTCCACGAGGCCCTGGCCGATCCGCACGTGGCCGCTGCTGCCTCCGCGACACCACCCGACCTCGAGGCCCTCGCGCACACCCATCACGCCGCCAAGGCAGCGTCCGCCGCGTCACGTCGGGCGTACGACGCGCTGGTGGAGCGGGGTGATCGGCTCGCCCTGCTCGCCGTGGAGCTCGACGCGGCACTGGTGGCGTGGGAGCCCACGCGCACCGACCTCGATGTCGTCAGCGAGCTGGCCTCCTTCGTCGAGGGCAAGCACCCCGACAACCGGCTGCAGATGCGTTTGTCGGCCTACGTCCTGGCCCACCGCCTCGGGCAGGTCGTCGCCGCCGCCAACCTGCGGCTCGCCTCGATGAGCGACCACCGCTACTCCCTCGTCCACACCGGCCGGCGCGGGGCCGGCGAGACCCGCGGCGGACTGAGCCTGCTGATCCGCGACGACTGGTCGGGCGAGAGCCGTGATCCCGCCACGCTGTCGGGCGGCGAGACGTTCGTGGTCTCCCTCGCCCTGGCCCTGGGCCTGGCCGATGTCATCACCGATGAGGTCGGCGGTGCCGACCTCGACACGCTCTTCGTCGACGAGGGCTTCGGATCGCTCGACGCCGACACCCTCGAGGACGTGATGGACACCCTCGACACGCTGCGCGACGGGGGCCGCGTCGTGGGTGTCGTGAGCCACGTCCCCGAGCTCCAGACGCGCATCCCCACGCAGCTGCGCGTGCACAAGTCACGGCACGGCTCCCGCACGTCCGTACGCCTCGGATAGGTTCGCCGTCATGAGTGCGCCCGGGCTGGACCCCACCTTCTCCGACCTGCCCCATCGACACCTCGGCGACGTCGCGCTGGCACGGGCACAGGAGCTGGGCGCCACGCACGCCGACTTCCGCTTCGAGCGCAACCGCTATCAGTACCTCGGTGCGCGTGACGGTGTCCTGCAGACGGCGAGCGACGCAGAGGACCTCGGGTTCGCCGTGCGAGTGGTGCACGGCGGGGCCTGGGGCTTCGCTTCCGGCGTCGTGCTGACCGACGACGAGGCCCGGCGGGTGGCCGAGACGGCCGTGTCCGTCGCGAAGGTCGCCGCCGCCATGACCACGACCCCGGTCGAGCTGGCACCCGAGCCCGTCCACGACGACGTCACGTGGATCTCGCACTACGACATCAACCCGCTCGACGTGCCGACCCAGGAGAAGGCCGCGCTCCTGGTGGAGTGGACCGAGCGCCTGCGCACCGGGAAGGCGGTCGCGCACGCCACGTCCTTCCTCCAGCAGGTGCAGGAGAACAAGTACTACGCCGACCTCGCCGGCACCCGGACCACCCAGCAACGCGTCCGACTCCAGCCCGGCTTCGAGGCCACCGGTGCGGACGAGGAGACCGGCACCTTCGACTCGATGGCCTCGATCGCGCCGCCCGTCGGACGCGGTTGGGAATACCTCACCGGGTCGCAGTGGGACTGGGACACCGAGCTGGCCGAGGTTCCCGAGCTGCTGGCGGAGAAGCTGGTCGCCCCCGGCGTGGAGGCCGGCACCTATGACCTGGTGGTCCACCCCTCCAACCTCTGGCTGACGATCCACGAGTCCATCGGCCACGCCACCGAGCTCGACCGGGCGCTGGGCTACGAGGCCAACTACGCCGGCACGTCGTTCGCGACCTACGACAAGCTCGGCGTCCTGCACTACGGCTCGCCGGTGATGAACGTCCAGGGCGACCGGACCATCGAGCACGGCCTGGCAACGGTCGGCTACGACGACGAAGGCGTCGAGACGCAGACCTGGGACATCGTCCGCGACGGACTGCTGGTCGGCTACCAGCTCGACCGGTCGATGGGGCACCTCAAGCCGGAGCTCAACGGCGGCCGCTCCAACGGGTGCGCCTATGCCGACTCCCCCGGCCACATCCCCATCCAGCGGATGGCCAACGTCTCGCTGATGCCCGCTGAGGACGGTCCCTCCACCACGGACCTCATCTCGCGCGTGGAACGCGGCATCTACGTCGTGGGCGACAAGTCGTGGTCGATCGACATGCAGCGCTTCAACTTCCAGTTCACCGGGCAGCGCTTCTACAAGATCGAGGACGGCCAGCTGGCGGGCATGCTGCGCGACGTCGCCTACCAGGCGACCACCACCGACTTCTGGGGCTCGATGGAAGCGGTGGGAGGACCGGACACCTGGGAGCTGCACGGCGCGTTCAACTGCGGCAAGGCCCAGCCCGGACAGGTCGCGGCGGTGAGCCACGGCTGTCCCACCTCGCTCTTCCGGGGCGTCAACATCCTCAACACCATCGACGAGGCAGGCCACTGATGACCACCACCCCACAGCACCTGGTCGAGCACGCCCTCGCCGCGTCGACAGCAGACGACTGCATCGTGATCGTCCGCGACACGACCAGTGCCAATCTCCGCTGGGCCAACAACACGCTGACCACCAACGGGGTGATGACCGGCATCAGCGTCACGGTCGTGAGCTTCGCTGGGGTCCGGGGCGGCACGGCCACCGGGTCCGTGTCCGGCAGCGCCTCCACCGCCGACCAGGTCGCCGCCCTCGTCGAGGCGGCCGACGCGGCTGCTCGCGCGGGCTCGCCGGCCGAGGACGCCGGCGACCTGGTCGCTGATGTCACGTCATCCGACTGGGAGGACGCGCCCGCGACGACCGACATCGGTGTCTACGAGTCCTTCGCGGCCGCGCTGGGCGATGCCTTCGGTCAGGCCCAGGCCGAGGACCGGTTGCTCTACGGCTTCGTCAACCACGAGGTCTGCACGACCTACCTCGGGTCGACCCGCGGCCTGCGGCTGCGGCACGTCCAGCCCACCGGCCACTACGGCTGCACCGGCAAGGACATGTCGCTGACGCGCAGCGCTTGGACGGGCGGCGCCACCCGCGACTTCTCCGACGTCGACGCGGCAACGATGGCTGCGACCGTCGCGCAGCGTCTGGCGTGGGCAGAGCGACGGATCGACCTGCCCGCCGGGCGCTACGACACGATCCTGCCGCCGTCCTCGGTCGCCGACCTGATGATCGACGCCTACTGGAGCGCCGGTGCGCGCGTGGCGCACGAGGGCGAGTCGGTCTACAGCAAGCGCGGGGGCGGCACCCGGATCGGCGAGAAGGTCGGCGCTCCCGGCGTGAGCCTCTTCTCCGACCCGACGTACGCCGGCCTCGAGTGCGCTCCGTTCGTCATCGCGGGTGCCTCCGACAACACCGACTCGGTCTTCGACAACGGTCTCCGGCTCGAGCGGACCGACTGGATCCGGGACGGTCTGCTCACCGGGCTGCTCCAGACCCGGCACTCGGCCGGGATGACCGGCCAGCCGGTGACGCCGATGATCGACAACCTCATCCTCGAGATCGGCGACGGCGCGGGAAGCATGGAGGACATGATCGCCGGCACGCAGCGGGGCCTGCTGCTGACCTGCCTGTGGTACATCCGGGAGGTCGACCCGCAGACCATGCTGCTGACGGGCCTGACCCGTGATGGCGTCTACGTCGTCGAGGACGGCGAGATCGTCGGCGCAGCCAACAACTTCCGGTGGAACGAGAGCCCGATCGACCTGCTCAACCGCTTCAGCGCGGCGTCCGAGTCGGTCCCGAGCTTCAGCCGCGAGTGGGGCGACGACTACTTCTCCCGGACGGCGACACCCGCGCTGCGGATCCCCGACTTCAACATGTCGAGCGTGTCCCAGGGCGTCTGACCTCGGTCAGCGGAGCCTCTGCACGCGTGCCCGGTGGTCGGAGCTGTTGTCGCCGTCGATGTCGGAGTCTCGGGTCTTGGAGATGTGGTCGACCCGCTCCTTCCCGCCCTGCACCGGCTGCGCCTCGATGAGGGTGTCGCGCTCGAAGGCGTGTGACTTGTCGGTGTTGCGGTAGTAGCGGTAGAGCGACCAGTAGGTGGCCGCGGCGCCGGCCGGACCGGCGGCGAGCAGCCACAGCGGCGCGCTGTCGCCGGAGGCGGCCATCACGATCTCGGGGATCATGCCGTGCCCACCAGGATGGCTCCGGCGATTCCCTCGAGGAAGGTGCCGACGGTCAGGGCAGCCGTGATCAGCCGCCACTGCGAGACCGGGACGCTGCCCATCGTCTCTCCGGTGCGGGCGTTGACCGCGATGTAGTGCAGCATCCGGGTGTTCTCCTGGTAGTAGGAGTAGAGCCACACGGGGAGGTACATCGAGACCCAGCGCGAGCCACCGACATCGACTCGCTCCTCCTCCCAGCGCACGCCTCGGTCGAACTCCTTGAGCGACCCGTGCACCTGCGAACGACCGATGGAGAGGAGCTGGTCCTCCATGACGGGCTGCAGGTCGCTCACGTCGAGGTCGCGCTTCTCGCTGGTGAACCCGACGAGATAGCTGGAGTTCCACTTCACCGCGTTCTTGGTGTCGAAGGGGAGGACGGTGTTGACGATGTTGTTGGTGGTGCTCCCGCCGAACTGCGCCCGACTGGCGGCTCCCTCGATCGTCAGGTCGTCGACGGTGAACGCGACCGAGCGGTTGACGCGGAAGACGTCGGCTGCGTAGTAGGTGACCGAGTTGTCCCCCTGCTTCTCCGTCCAGCGCCGCGTCTGGATCTCACCGGTGCCGACGTACGCCGCATCGGCGCGTGCGTCGATCACGAGATAGGGAAGGTAGACCCCGAGGACGTTCTCGGGGACGAACTCCTTCTTGAAGCGCGGGTGTGCGAACAGTCGTCGCTTCGAGGTGAAGTCGCGGATCTTCTCCACCGCCTCGGCGCGGGTCAACCGGAAGGGCAGGACCGCATCGGGCACGGCGCCGTTGGCGGTCTGCTCGTTGATGTTCAGGGTGTGCCGGCACCAGTGGCAGCGCGCGTTGAGCGCGTGGGCGGTGTCGACCACCACCTCGGCGCCGCACCCTCCGCACGTCAGGGTCATCACGCTGTCGTCGGCCGTGATGGCCCCGGCGCCGCCCGCGACGACGGTGCCCTCGAGCGTGTCGATGCCCTCCCCCAGCCCGAACTCCTCCTCGACGCGCGACTCCTGCCACTCGTGGCGGCAGAAGAGGCACACCAGCATCGCGGTGGAGCCGCGCAGCCGCACGTCCGTGGACCCGCACCTGGGGCAACGGTTCAGGCCGTCCGCGAGCGACTCGTTGACGGTGTCGATGCCGGGGCCCGGTGTCGGTTCAGCACGCGCGGCGGCGAGCTCCTCCTCGAGGGACAGGGGCGGCCCGTCGAAGACGGGGGCGTCGCGATCCCGCGGCGGCGGGGTGTCCTGGGTCATCTCAGAGTCCCAGCGCCTTCGCCTTCGCCGCGTCGTAGTCGGCCTGGGTGATCAGGCCGGCGTCCAGCATGTCCTTCGCACGCTTGAGCACCGCGACCGGGTCCTCGGCGGCGGGCTCGGCTGCGGCGGCGGGAGCAGGCGGCGCCTGCGGTGCCTGAGGCGCCTGAGGCGCCGGCTGCTGGAGCCCGCCCAGGCCCATCCCGCCGGTGGCCATGCCCATGCCGATCAGCCCGCCGGGTCCGGCGTTCTCACCGGCTGACTCGATGCCGGCGGCGACGGATGCCTGGAGGTTCGAGTTGCCTCGGGATCCCGACAGGGCATCGGCACGCTGGACGTTCTTGAGCAGCTCACGGGTGTTCTCGTCGTACTCGATCGAGATGATCGCCGTCTTGGCGATCTCGAGGCCCCGGTCGGTGCGCCAGCGGTAGTTCTCCTCGACCGCCGCGGACAGCGACTGTGCGAAGCCGACCGAGTCCTGCTGGAGCCGGGCGATCCGATTGCCCTTCGCGGGGTCGTTGGTGTACATCGAGAACGCCGGTGCCAACGATCCGACCACCTCGTTGAACAGCTGCTCGCCGGCCGGGTTGTCGATGTCGGTGAAGTCGAAGAGGGCACCGCCGCTGATCACGCCGGCAGAGACGAAGTTGCGGATGAAGGTCAGCGGGTCGGTGATCTTCAGCGTGTAGGTGCCTCGGGTGATCGCGCCGACCTGGGTGTTGAGGAACGCGTCGTCCCAGTAGATCTCCGACTGGGTGCCGAACTTGTTGTTGGGCAGCTCCTTGAGGGCCACGAACAGCGCGGTCTGCTGCGAGCCGGGTCGCCCGCCGAACTTGAAGCGCTCCCAGCTCTGCCTGATGACGGACTCGACCAGGCCGCCGCCGGCGAAGATCGACTGCGATGCGGCCTCGTCGGAGTCCCAGATGTAGCCACCCGGCTGGGCGGCGAAGCCGGTGAAGGCTCCGTCCTCGATCAGCACCAGGCCGTAGCCCTCCGGCACCACGATCTTCGACCCGTTGGTGATGACACCGTCCGACGCGCGGTCGTTGCCGCCCCGGCCGGCGTTCTCGCCCTTGCGGACGGCCGGGAACAGGGCCGCCGTGGCCGGCAGCCCGTCCGGGACGCCGAAGAAGTCGAGCCACTGGTCGCCGAGCGTGCCGCCGATCGCGCCGGTCACTGCCTGGAAGAGTCCCATTCCGCTTTCCTCCCACGGGTTCGCGTGTGGGCGCGGCGCCCACGATCCGTCGGCACCCCTGCGGGTGGTCGACGGCGGCAACCCTAGCGCTCGGGAGACTGCCGAGCAGGCGATTCCGGGGTCACCCGGCGCGGACGGGGTGACCGCCGGGGATCGGGACGTCCGGGTCGTAGGGCACGCGGGTGTAGACGAAGGTCGCGCACTCGAGGTTGCGGATCGACCCGTCCTGTCGTCGTACGACGTCGAGGCGCTCGCCGCGGTGGTAGCCGAGCACGCCGAGCAGCACCCCGTCGACCAGCTCGAACCGTTCCTTCAGCAGCCCGCCACGTGCCATCAGCCGCAGCTCGAGGCCTTCGTTGTGCCAGCGCACGTCGTAGGCGGTGTGGCCCCAGAACCACACGCCCGGCACTCCCACCAGGTCGTCGGGGAGGGCGAGGGTCGGCAGCCACGGTGCGGGTCGGTCCTCGTCGGCGTCGGGGTCACCCTCGATCAGCGAGACGGCGAGCTCCTGCGGAGCGATGCCGGTGGTGGCGTTGGCCAGGACTGCGGCGCCGATGCCGCTGTCGGGGTCCACCTGCAGGGACGCCATGAATCCGGGCATGGACCCGTCGTGGCCGATCAGGCGACCACCAGGATGCACGCCCAGCATCAGGCCCAGGCCGTAGCCGGGCTCGACGGCACGTCGCATCTCCTGCAGCGTCTCCGGTGCCAGCACGTCGGGACGGCCACCGCCGAGGAACTGCCCCAGGACCACCAGGTCCGCCAGCGTCGACCAGAGCTGTCCGGCGGGCGCCATCGCGCCGGTGTCGGTCAGCGGCTCGTGGACCCGGATCCCGGTGAAGTGGTCGACGCTCCATCCCGGCTGCGCGCCCGGTCTGGGCAGGTACGACGTCGAGCGCATGCCGAGCGGACCCAGCAGTCGCTCCGCCACCAACCGGCGCCACGGTGCACCGCGCCGTCGCGCGACGACCTCGCCCAGCAGTCCGTAGCCGAGGTTGGAGTAGTGGAACCACTCCCCCGCCCCAGCGACGCGGCCAGCGCCGTCGTTCGCCCCGGAGAGCGTGGCGAAGTCCGACCCGCGCACACGCTCCCACCACTCGCCGCGGGGCTCGCTCTGCATCCCGGAGGTGTGGGCCAGCGCGTCCCGCAACGTCACCTCCGCATAGCCGACCTCGCCGAGGTGATCGCCCAGGGTGTCGGAGAGGCCGAGCAGGCCGTCGTCGCGCGCCTGCATGACCAGCACGGCCGTGAGCACCTTGGTGATCGACCCGATGCGGTACTGCCCGTCCAGGCCGGGGGCCATGCCGGCGCCCCCCGCCCACACCGCGCCGTAGCGGTCGAAGACGGCGCCGACCACCGACGTCAGCCGGCCCTCGGCCTGTGCGACGTCGAGCAGCCGTTGCCGCTGGTCGCTCACTCGGCGAACGCCTCCGGCGGCGGGCAGGCACAGACCAGGTTGCGGTCGCCGTAGGCCTGGTCGACGCGCGCGACGGGGGGCCAGTACTTGTCGGGGTCGACGCCGTCCGGGAACACGGCCTCCTCGCGCGAGTAGGCGCGGTCCCACTCACCGACGAGGGCGCGAGCCGTGTGCGGGGCGTGCCGCAGGGGCGACTCCTCGGCCGACCAGTCGCCCGACTGCACCCGCGAGATCTCGCCACGGATGGCGATCATCGCGTCGCAGAAGCGGTCGATCTCGGCGAGGTCCTCGGACTCGGTGGGCTCCACCATGAGCGTGCCGGCGACGGGAAAGGACATGGTCGGTGCGTGGAATCCGTAGTCGACCAGGCGCTTGGCGACGTCGTCGACGCTGACGCCGCTGGTCTTGCTCAGCTCGCGCAGGTCGAGGATGCACTCATGGGCGACGAGGTCGCCGTGTCCGCGGTAGAGCACCGGGAAGTGCTCGTCGAGTCGGTGGGCGATGTAGTTGGCCGACAGGACCGCCACGGCTGTCGCGCGGGTGAGCCCGGCGCCGCCCATCATCTGGATGTAGGCCCACGTGATCGGCAGGATGCCCGCGGACCCGTACGGCGCGGCGCTGATCGGGCCGATGCCGGACCGCTTCTCCGGGTCGGGGTGGAATCCGTGCGAAGGCAGGTACGGCGCCAGGTGGGCACGGACGGCGACCGGACCCACTCCCGGTCCGCCGCCGCCGTGCGGGATGCAGAAGGTCTTGTGGAGGTTGAGGTGGGAGACGTCGCCACCGAACTCGCCGGGCCGGGCGTAGCCCAGCAGGGCGTTGAGGTTGGCGCCGTCGACGTAGACCTGGCCGCCGTGGTCGTGGACGATCTTGCAGAGGTCGGTGATGGTGTCCTCGTAGGCGCCGTGCGTGGAGGGGTAGGTCACCATGATCGCGGCCAGGGTCTCGGAGTGCTGGTCGCACTTGGCGATGAGGTCCTCCAGGTCGATCGACCCGTCGTCGCCGGCCTTGACGACGACGACCTTCATCCCGGCCATCACCGCTGATGCGGCGTTGGTGCCGTGGGCCGAGGACGGGATCAGGCAGATGTCGCGGTCGACGTCACCGTTGGCCCGGTGGTAGCCGCGGATGGCGAGCAACCCGGCCAGCTCTCCCTGTGACCCGGCATTGGGCTGCACCGAGACCCGGTCGTAGCCGGTGACCTCGGCGAGCCAGCCCTCCAGGTCGTTGACCAGCTGGGTGTAGCCGGCGGCGTCCTGGGCGGGGGCGAAGGGGTGCAGGTCGGCGAAGCCCGGCAGGCTGACCGGTTCCATCTCAGTGGTCGCGTTGAGCTTCATGGTGCACGACCCGAGCGGGATCATGCCGCGGTCCAATGCGTAGTCACGCCCCGACAGCCGACGCAGGTAGCGCAGCATCTGGGTCTCGCTGTGGTGGGAGTTGAACACCTCGTGGGTGAGGAAGTCGGTCTCGCGCACCAGGCCGGCCGGCAGCCCGGTGGGGAGGTCGCCGGTGGCGGCGCCGACGCCGAAGGCGCGCAGCACGGCCGAGATGGTCGACGGGCTGGTGCGCTCGGAGGTGGCCACCCCGACGTGGTCCTCGTCTATCAGGCGCAGGTGCAGGCCGAGCGTGCGGGCAGCGGCCACGACCTCGCCGGCGCGACCCGGGACGGAGACCGTGAGCGTGTCGAACCACGTGTCGTTGAGCACCTCCACTCCCCCGGCAGTCAGTGCGGCCGCGACCTCGCCACACCGCTCGTGCGTGCGCCGGGCGATCGCGCGCAGCCCGTCGGGGCCGTGGTAGACGGCGTACATCGATGCGACGACCGCGAGGAGCACCTGTGCCGTGCAGATGTTGGACGTCGCCTTGTCCCGGCGGATGTGCTGCTCGCGCGTCTGCAGGGCCAGCCGGTAGGCAGGGCGACCCTCGGCGTCCACCGAGACCCCGACCAGGCGTCCGGGCAGGTGACGTTCGAGGCCGGACGAGACGGACATGAAGCCGGCGTGCGGCCCGCCGTAGAAGAGCGGTACGCCGAACCGCTGGGACGAGCCCACGACGACGTCGGCACCGAGGGCACCGGGTGCTTCGAGAAGTGCCAGCGCGAGGAGATCGGCGGCGACCACGACCAGGGCACCCCGCTCATGGGCGGCGTCGATCACCGGGCGGGGATCGGCAACGGCACCGGATGCGCCGGGGTACTGGATGAGCACGCCGGAGAGCTCCCCGTCGGGCAGGCCCGCGGTGAGGTCGGCGACCACGACCTCGATCCCCATGCCCTCGGCGCGGGTGCGTACGACGTCGATGGTCTGGGGCAGGGCGTCGGCGTCGACGACGAACGGCCCGGCCACGTTGCGCTGGGCCCGCCGGACGAGCGTCATCGCCTCCGCGGCGGCAGTGCCCTCGTCGAGCAGCGAGGCGTTGGCCGTCGGGAGCCCGGTGAGGTCGCTGACCACGGTCTGGAAGTTGAGCAGCGCTTCCAGCCGGCCCTGGGAGATCTCGGGCTGGTACGGCGTGTAGGCGGTGTACCACGAGGGGTCCTCGAGCACGTTGCGCCGGATGACCGCCGGAGTGATCGTGCCGTGGTAGCCGAGACCGATCATCGCCTCGGCGGGCCGGTTCTGTGCGGCCAGCGCTCGCAGGGCACGTGCGGTCGCCTCCTCGTCGAGGGCGTCGGGGAGGTCCAGGGCAGCCGCGCTGCGGATGCCGCCCGGGATCGCCGCCGACATCAGGGCCTCGAGCGACTCGTGACCCAGGGCACCGAGCATGTGGGCGATGTCGTCTTCACGGGGCCCGATGTGACGGGCGACGAACTCGCCGAGCGAGCTGATGGGCGGTGCGGTCGAGTCCGACACGTGGGCTCCTGAGGTCGATCAGCAGACCTCCCCCTCTGTCGGCCGGGCGGCCTCCAGAGTGCCAACCCGCGCGGTCCTGGTGCCTGAGAGGTTCCGGGGAGGAATTGCCCCTTCGGCGCACCGTGGCCCGAGCCACGAGTGACTCTCCCGCGCGGGATTGTCAGCGCGCCGAGTGTAACGCTCTCCTCAGCGCGCCGTGGCTTCGACCCTCGAGAGGGTCGAGAGGGTCGGGAGCAGATCAGCCGGTCTGGCGCGCAGCCCGCCTGGCAGCGAGCTCGTCGCCGGCCGCCGGTACGTGGGGCTCGGCCGTACGTTCGCTGGGCAGCGCGGCGAGGGTTCCCTCGATCTCGCGCCAGACGCCGCCGATGGCGATGCCGAAGACTCCCTGACCGCCCTGGAGCAGGTCGATGACCTCGTCGTTGCTCGTGCACTCATAGACCGAGGCGCCGTCACTCATCAAGGTGACACGGGTCAGGTCGTCGGTGCCGCGCTCGAGCAGGTGGGCGACCGCCGTCCGGATCTGCTGGAGCGAGATGCCCGCGTCCAGCAGTCGCTTGACGACCTTGAGGATCAAGATGTCGCGGAAGGAGTAGAGGCGCTGGGAGCCGGAGCCCGCTGCGCCGCGCACGCTCGGCTCGACCAGGCCGGTGCGGGCCCAGTAGTCGAGCTGGCGGTAGGTGATGCCGGCGGCGTTGCATGCCGTCGGGCCGCGGTAGCCGGTGTCGCTGGGCAGCGGGGAGACGTCGTCGGTGAAGAGGAGACCCTGCTCCTCGGCGGCGCCGGCAGCCTCCGCGGCAGCGCGACGTGCGGCGGCGTCTGCGCCCTGATCGTTCTCGTTGACACCCACAGCGACCCTCCAGGTCTGTTCCTCCGTCATGCAGTAACTCCTGGGGGGAAGAGTCGCCTGGTGTCGATGGCGCATGACAACCACAGCGGTGGAGTTACAACGAAGAACTTCAAGGTAGGCCTCGAACCGGGGCCGGTCAATCCACGGCGCGGCGTGTCGCAACCCTCAACCTCAAGTTGAGGGTGAGGGTCAGGGCTGTTCCGTCGGGGACTCGAAGTCGTCCGGCGAGACGTGGTCGAGGAACTCGCGGAACCGCTCGACCTCGTCCTCCTGCTCGGCGGGCACGGCGAGGCCGGCCTCCTCGAGCACGGTGTCCGCGCACACGATGCGGGTCCCCGTGCGCAGGGCCAGGGCGATGGAGTCCGAGGGGCGGGCCCCGACCTCGGCTCCCCCGTCGAAGACGAGCTGGGCGTAGAAGATGCCGTCCCTCATGTCGACGATCCGGACCTCGTCGAGCCGCTGCCCGGTGGCCGCCAGCACGTCCCGCATCAGGTCGTGGGTCAGCGGGCGCGGCGGCGTCACGCCCTGCTGTGCGAAGGCGATGGCCGTGGCCTCGGTGGCGCCGATCCAGATCGGCAGGTAGCGCTCTCCCGACGTCTCGCGCAGGAGCACGATCGGTTGGTTGGAGGGCATCTCGACGCGGACTCCCACGACGTCCATTTCGCGCATGCGTCCACCCTACTCACGCCGACCAGCACGATGCACCCGGTGGCGCGGACGGATCTCAGCCGCGGCCGAGACCGACCTTCACCAGCGTCGCGTGGAGGCGTACGGACAGCGCGGCGATCTCCGTGGTGGCGTCCTCGGCCCGGCCGCGGGCGGCCGCGTCACGGCCACGGGCGAGCGGCGCCACGACCTGCTGGACCAGCCCCACCTCGCGGTCTGCTGCGGTCTTGAAGGCACGCAGGTGCCGGGGCTCGAAGCCGAAGTCGGCGAGCTCGCGCGCGGTCTGGGCGACGACGAGGTCGTCGCTGTCGAAGTGCCCGGTGCCCTGGCGCGCGGCAACGAGGCCGTACTGCTCCAGCTGGTCGAGGAGATCCTCGGAGATGTCGGCCACCTTGAGGAGCTCACGGCGCGAGAGCCGCAGGTTGCTCGATCGGCGGAACGACTCGGGACTGGGCAGACCGTCGGCACTCAGGGCGACCTGGGGCACCGTCGGCACGACGTTCTCGATGGGTGGCGGCTCGAGCCCGCGGTCGATGGCGTCGAGGTGCTCGCCGATCACCTTGAGCGGCAGGTAGTGATCGCGCTGCATCAGGAGGATGTAGCGCAACCGGGCGACGTCGTCGCCGGAGAACTTGCGGTAGCCGGCCGGGGTGCGCTCCGGCTTGACCAGGCCCTTGTCCTCCAGGAACCGGATCTTGGGGATCGTCACGCCCTCGAAGTCGGGGCGCAGCTGGTCGAGCACCTGCCCGATGTTGAACCGGGCACCGCGACTCGGCGTCGAGGACGTCGAGGCACTCACGGGGTCAGCTGTCCGGGTGGGAGGAGAAGAACACCAGGCGGTACTTGCCGATCTGCACCTCGTCGCCGTCGTTGAGCTCGACGGAGTCGATGCGGTCACGGTTGACGTAGGTGCCGTTGAGGCTGCCGACGTCGCCGACGGTGAAGTTCGAGCCGGTCCTGCGGAACTCTGCGTGACGGCGCGACACGGTCACGTCGTCGAGGAAGATCTCACTGTCCGGGTGGCGTCCGGCACCGACGACGTCGGTGTCGAGCAGGAACCGGCTGCCGGCGCTCGGTCCGCGCTGCACGACCAGGAGGGCGTGTCCGGCGGGAAGTGCGTCGACGGCCGCCGCGTCCACCGGGCTCAGCTGGCGGTCGGAGGACTCACGGGCGTCCGGGACGCCGAAGGTGATCGTGGCCGTGCTCTCGACGGGTGACGAGACCCCGGTGTCGCCCCCGGCGACCAGCTTGGTGCCGCACTGGGCACAGAAGCGCGCATCGTCGGGGTTCTGCTGACCACAGGCGGTGCAGAACGGCATGAATACTCCTCAACGGATCGACACATAACCCTCAGGCGAGAGTTGAGGTTGACGGTTCCGAACCTATCAGTCGTCGGGTGAACGGTAGCGGCGACTCAGCCCCCGAGGCCAGCCTGGTACGTACCTGCGTCCATCAGGCCGTCGACCTGGGACTGGTCGGAGACGGAGACCTCGAAGAGCCAGCCCCCCTCGTAGGGGTCGTTGTTGACCAGCTCGGGGGTCGAGTCGAGGGCAGCGTTGACTGCGACGACCTCCCCGGTGACGGGTGCGTAGATGTCGCTGACCGACTTGGTCGACTCGAGCTCGCCGCACGTGTCGCCGGCCGTCACGGAGTCGCCGACCTGCGGCAGCGAGACGTAGACGATGTCGCCGAGGGCATCCTGGGCGAAGTCGGTGATCCCTACCCGGACCGAGCCGTCGGCATCGCCGGGGGTGCGCACCCACTCGTGCTCGTTGGTGTACTTCAGGTTCTCCGGATACACAGCGAACTCCTCGCGGTCGGTAGGGATTGGGGTGAGGCTACTGGCCCTCGACGGGCTCAGCGATCTGGGGTCGCGTCGGCTCGCGCACGCTCTCGATCTCCACCGAGTCCAGCTCCACGAACGTCACCGTGGCCGCATCGAGGGTCTCCAGCGTGTCGATCGGCCCGGTCGTGAAGGTCAGTGCCGTCTTGAGGACGTGCTGGTCACCGATGACGTCGATGACGTACGGCGACTCCAGCAGGTTGCCCTCGAGCTCGATCCCCCCGACGGCCTCCTCGAAGGAGCTCTGCGCGCCCAGGCGGTAGGTGTCGTTGAACTCCATCGCCTCCGCCCCCGCCGAGCGCAGCTCCTGCACGGTGTCGAGCAGGGAGCCCACGCTCACCTGCCCGTCGGTCTCGGTGATGGTGATGCGCAGCCCCGGACCCGACACGGGCACCAGCCCGGCGATGATGTTGAGGGTGCGCAGCCGCTGCCCGGCCTCGTCCAGGGCTGCAGAACGCGCCCGGTTCTCGTCCTGGAGCTCGTCGCGTCGGGCCTCGAGCCGATCGACCTCGCGGCGGGCCCGGTCTGCAGTGCCGGTGAGGCCCTCGAAGACCTGGATCAGCTCGCTCTCACGCAGACCGGCGTAGGTGTCGTCGGTCTGGGTGTCGCGCACCTGCACGACGAAGGCGAAGCCCAGGACGGCCAGCAGCACCGCGACCACGGCCTGGCGCTTGCTGGGGCGCAGCAGGGCGTTGTGCATCCGGTCCCTGCCCGGATCCTTCGGGCGATCGGGGCGGGCAGTCCCGGGGAGCTGCTCCCCCGTGGGCTCAGGCATGGAACACATGCCTGCGGATCGCGGCCACGTTGGAGAAGATCCGGATGCCGAGCACGACGATGACGCCGGTCGTCAGCTGCCCACCGACGCCGAGCTGGTCGCCCAGGAAGACGATCGCCGCCGCGATCACCACGTTGCTCACGAAGGAGACGACGAAGACCTTGTCGTCGAAGATGCCGTCGAGGTAGGCGCGCAGGCCGCCGAAGACGGCGTCCAGGGCGGCGACCACCGCGATCGGGAGATAGCTCTGCAGGCTCGTCGGGACCTCGGGCGCGAAGACGAGTCCGGCGATGATTCCGATCAGCAGGCCGAGGGCTGCGATCACGGGGCGCTCTCCTCTCCTTGCGGCAGGCCGTTGGGACCGGCGTTGATCTCGATCACATCACGCAGCACCGGTCCGGGCGCGGCCGGCAGGCGGATGTCATCGACATTCTGGGGTGTGTAGAGAAATCCGAACACATTGACCAGGGCGAACCACTCCTGTCCCTGGCTGGACTGCAGCAGTCGGGCCTGCAGCGTCTCCTTGTCCCCGATGACGGAGATGACGTACGGGGCGTTCACCGGTCGGCCGTTGACGTGGATCGCCCTCGAGGTGTTGCGGATCCCGCCGAGCAGGTTGATCCGCTGGTCGTTGATGGCGATGGCCTCGGCGCCTGCGGTCCAGAGTCCGTCGACGAGGTAGGCGAGGTCCTCGTCACGGATCTCGTTGTTGACGTCGACCCCGGGCGGGTTGTCGACCGTGATCCGGACTCCCTCGCCGCGGACCGCCGAGAAGCCGGTGGGCACCTCCAGCCGGGTCACGTTGGCCTCGAGCTCCTCGAGCTGCACGTCGGCCTCGGTGGCGCGGGCGACCGACGTCCGGATCGAGTCGGTCAGCTCTGCTCCCGTTGCCGTCAGCTCCGCCACCCGCTCGCTGCGCAGCTCGATCTGGTCGATCAGCGCAGCGCGGGAGAGCTCGTCGACCGCGGCCGTCCGGTCGGTCTGCACGGCGACCACGGTCATCATCAGACCCAGGATCCCGATGGTCAGCATGCTGACCCAGTGCGGCTGCGTCGACCCGGCCGCAGGCTCCCCCGCCGCGGCGCGCTGCTGGGCGACATGTGCGTAGTCCTCGTCCAGGGACCGCGCCGTGATGAGCGTCAGGAGCGGCGTGGTCACGTGCTCGGGCAGTGGGCGGTCGGGACTGTCAGCCATGGTCGTTCGCCGGGGACGTACGTCGTGGGGTCTCGCGCAGCAGCTTGCGCACCTGCCAGGCGTAGAGGACGCCGGCCCACCAGTAGAGCCCGATCCCCCATCCGGCCAGCGCCCAGCCGAAGACGCGGGCCAGGGTCGGCACCACGCCGTCACCCTCACCGAGGAAGAGCAACGGGAAGGCGTAGAGCAGGTTGAACGTGGCGGCCTTGCCGAGGAAGTGCACCGGCAGCGCCGAGTAACCGCGCGTGCGCAGGAAGGGCACCAGTCCCCACAGGAGCAGGTCGCGCAGCGGCAGCGCGATCGCTACCCACCACGGGATGATGTCGCGCATGTAGAGACCGATGACCACGGCCAGGATGTAGAAGCGGTCCGCGACCGGGTCGAGGATCTCGCCGAGCGCGGAGAACTGGTCGAGGCGGCGGGCGAGCCAGCCGTCGAGGTAGTCGGTGAAGCCGGCGATCATCAGGACGGCGAGCGCCAGGGCGTCCTTCTCCGGGCCGAGCACCAACCACAGGAACAACGGCACGCCAGCAAGCCGGACCATGCTGATGACGTTCGGCACGGTCCAGACGCGGGTGGCTTCGTCCGACACGTCCCAGACCCTATCCAGCGCCTACCCGGCGTCGACGGCGGACACGTCGTGGTGGGCCGCGTCGCGGATCTCCCCGATCAGCTCCTCGAGGACGTCCTCGAGGGTCACCACGCCCAGCACCTCGCCGTCGCGACGTACGACCCGGGCCATGTGCGCGCCCTTGACCTGCAGGCTCTCGAGAGCATCGTGCAGGAGGTCGTCGGGCGTCACGGACGCGAACGGGCGGATCCACTTCGCGTCGACCTCGCGCGAGCGGCGGTCCTCGTCGGACTCGAGCACGTCCTTGATGTGGAGGTAGCCCAGCAGGGAGCCGTCGTCCGCGGCGACCGGGAACCGGCTGAAGCCCGTCGCGGCGCAGATCGCCTCGACGTCGGCCACCGTCGACCCGGGGCTGACGGTGGCGATCGTCCCCTGCGGCATGACGACGGTGGACACGGTCTTCTCGGTGAAGCCCAGGGCGCCGGCGAGCCGGTCGTACTCCCCCGCCTCGATCATGCCCTCGCCGCGGGACTCCTCGACCAGTGCGGCGACCTGCTCGCGGGTGAAGCTCGAGCTGACCTCGTCCTTGGGCTCGATGCCCAGCAGGCGCAGGATGCCGTTGGCCAGGAAGTTCATCACGGCGATGATCGGGCGCAGGACCGTGACGATCACCATCATCGGCGGGCTCAGCACGAGGGCGGCCCGGTCGGGTCCGGCGAGGGCGATGTTCTTCGGCACCATCTCGCCGAGCACGACGTGGAGGTAGACCACGACCGACATCGCCACCACGAACGACACCGGGTGGAGCAGGTCGTCGGGCAGGTGGGCGGCGTGGAAGAGCGGCTCGATCAGGTGGGCCACGGCGGGCTCACCGATGGCACCGAGGCCGAGCGAGCAGATGGTGATGCCGAGCTGGGCGCCCGCCATCACGAGGGAGACCTGCTCCATCGCACGCAGGGTCGTGCGCGCGGCACGCGAGCCGTCCTGGGCGCGAGGCTCGATCTGGCTGCGCCGAGCCGAGAGCAACGCGAACTCGGAGCCGACGAAGAAGGCGTTCAGGGCGAGGAGGACGATGGCCAGGAGGACACCGAAGAGGTCACCGTTCATCGGGTGCCTCCTCCCGGACGACGCGCAGCTCGAGCCGGTCGATGCGCAGGCCGTCCATCCGCTCGACGGTCAGGGTCACCAGTCGCTCTCGTGTCTCGTGGGGATCGCTCCGGTCGGGCACCGCGACCTCGATCCGGTCCTCGCGTGCCGGGATCTTCCCCAGCTCGCGCATGACGAGCCCGGCGACGGTGTCGTAGTCCTCGTGGTTGGGCAGCTCGATGTCGGTGACGTCCTCGATCTCGTCGGGCCGCAGCAGGCCCGAGAGGATCCAGCTGCCGTCACGCCGCTGGCGGATCCGGGCACCGAGGCGGTCGTGCTCGTCGGAGATGTCGCCGACGATCTCCTCGACCACGTCCTCGAGGGTCACGATGCCGGCGTGACCGCCGTACTCGTCGAGCACGATGGCCATCTGGAAGCCGTCGCCGCGCAGGAGCGCCAGCAGCGGGTCCAGGCGGAGGCTGTCTGGTACGACGACCGGCCTGACCATCACGTGCTTGATCCGGGTGGTCGCCCGCTCGTGCACCGGCACCGCTACCGCGTGCTTCACGTGGACCGTGCCGACGACCGTGTCCTCGGCGTCGAGCACCGGGAACCGTGAATGCCCGCTCTGACGGGCCAGCTCGATCACCGATGACACGCGGTCGCCGTCCTCGACCGTGGTGGTGCGCACCCGCGGCGTCATGATCTCGCCCGCCGTGCGGGTGCCGAACTCGACAGACCGCTCCACCAGCTCGGCGGTCTCGGCGTCGAGGGTGCCCTGGACTGCCGAGCGCTGCACGAGCGAGGCGAGCTCCTGGGAGCTGCGGGCGGACCGCAGCTCCTCCTGCGGCTCGATGCCCAGGCGCCGCACGATCAGGTTGGCCGAACCGTTGAGGGCCCTGATCGGTCCGCGGTTGAGCGCGGTGAATCCGCGCATGAATCCCTGCGTGTGGCGCGCGGTCTGCAGGGGTCGGGCGATCGCGATGTTCTTGGGCACCATCTCGCCGAAGATCATCGTCAGCACGGTGCCGAGCGCGAGGCCGAGTCCGAGTGCCAGCGGAGTCACGACTCCCTCGGGCACCCCGACCGAGAGGAGCGGCCCGTCGATGAGGTCGGAGATGGCGGGCTCGGCGAGGAACCCGATGGCGAGGTTGGTCACGGTGATGCCGACCTGGGCCCCGGAGAGCTGGGTGGAGAGCGACTTGAGGGCCAGCTGCACCCCGCGAGCGCCCTCGTCACCGCTCGCAGCGACGCGCTCGACCTCCGTGCGGTCGACGGTGACGAACGCGAACTCGGCTGCGACGAACAGTCCGCACGCCGCGATCAGCGCCACGGAGGCCAGGAGGAGAAGGATGGGGGTCACGACGCGCAGCTCGAGATCGGTGCGGTCGTGCGGGGACTTTGACTGTCGTCCATGACGGCTGCTGAGGGTTCCTTTTCTCGGCTTCGGCGAGGGATCAGCGTAGCGGCCACAGACACGTTCGCCCCAGTCGCCGTGTCGCTTTGGGGACCGGGTGGCGCTGCCCCTACTCTTGCGACCGTCACAGGGGAAGCGACTTCGGGATCTCTCGTCCCGGCAAGGGAATCACTAGATGCGTGCGTGGGCTCAGTCAGTCACGATTGCTCTGCTCGTCATCCTCGTCGCGGCGCTCGCGACGGTCACGGCCGACGGCGGCGCCCAGTCCCCGGCATCGGCGCTGATGGTGCAGGCCCAGCAGTCCCCCGCGGGTGTCGCAGCCGTGCGTCCCAACGTCGTCTTCGTCCTCACCGACGACATGCGCGACGACGACCTCGAGCACCTGCCGATCACCCGACGCCTGCTGGCCGAGCAGGGGATGGAGTTCACCGACGCCATCTCGCCGCATCCTCTGTGCTGCCCGGCACGTGCCCAGCTCGCGACGGGCCAGTACGCCCAGAACAACGGCGTCCAGCACAACCGGGGCGTGCACGGTGGGTTCCAGGCTCTCGACCCCACGCGTGAGACGAGCTCCTGGTTCCGCGACGCCGGCTACCGCACCGCCTTCGTCGGCAAGTTCCTCAACGGCTACGGCCCCGGGGACGACCGCCCCGCTGGGTGGTCGCGCTGGGACGCACTGACCCGTGGCGTCTACGACTACGTCGACTTCACCATGACCGGGGACGGCACGCCGCAGCGCTACACCGACGACTACGTCACCCACGTCATCGAGGACCACACCAACCGGGCGGTGCGCGACTTCGCCGCCGCCGGTGACCCGTTCGTGGTGTACGCCTGGCACCTGGCGCCCCACTACCGGATCACGTCCCAGGGTGGTCGCGGCCTGCCGCCGGCCGACCCCCGCGACCGTGGCCTCTTCGCCGACGAGCGACCGGCGTCGTTCGACGACCCCGCCTTCAACGAGGACGACGTCACCGACCAGCCCGCCTACCTCCGCAACCTGGCACCGGCCTCGCGGGCGGACATCGTGGCCGAGAACAGGGCGCGACTGCAGTCGCTGCAGGCCGTCGACCGGGCGGTCGGCTCGCTGGTGCGGACGCTCGCCGCCGAGGGAGTGCTCGACGACACCTACATCGTGTTCTCGTCCGACAACGGCTACTCCCTGGGCGAGCACCGCTTCGTCGGCAAGGACGTGCTGACCGACGAGGCGCTCCAGATCCCGCTGCTCGTGCGTGGGCCCGGCGTCGCACCCGGGGCCGTCTCGGACCTGCCGGCGAGCCTCGTCGACCTGCCCGCCACGTTCGCCGGGCTCACCGGGGTCCTGCCCGGCTGGCTGGTCGATGGCACCTCGTTGGCCCCCGCACTGCGCGGTGAGCCCCAGCTCTTTCGCGACACCACGCTGATCCAGACCGGTCGCACCCTGGGCAACGGCTGGTCGCACCGGGGCGTGCGCACCGAGCGCTACCTCTTCGGCACGGACGGGGTCGACGGCTTCCTCTACGACCGGCAGGAGGATCCGGACGAGCTCGTGAACCTCTACGACGATCCCCGCTACGCCCCCGTCCGGGCTGCTCTGGAGCTGCGTCGCGCCGAGCTCGTCACCTGCGCCGGCTGGACCTGCAACCAGGTCTTCGGGCCGCTTCCCGACCCGCTCGGCCGGACCGAGGTCCGTTCGACGCGCTCCCCCCTCGCCTTCCCCGCCCAGCGTCACTAGCGTGTCCTCGTGCCCGATGCACTGTCGGGTCCTGGAGCAGGGAGTCGCAGCCCATGTCGGTGGACGTGCTTGTGGAGACGACGATCGCCCGCTCGATCGAGCGCGTCTCGAGCTTCGCGGGCGACCCGTCGAACGTGACGCAGTGGTACGCCAACATCAGGTCGATCACCTGGCGGACGCCGCCTCCGGTGGCCCTGGGCTCGCAGATGGAGTTCGAGGCACACTTCCTGGGAAGGCGGCTCGTCTACACCTACGAGATCACCGACCTCGTCCCGGGACGACGCCTGGTCATGCGGACCGCGGACGGGCCCTTTCCGATGGAGACCACCTACACCTGGGAGGCCGTGGAGCAGGGCACCCGGATGACCCTGCGGAACCGTGGGGAGCCCAGTGGCTTCGCGCGCGTCGGCGCCTCGGTGATGGAACGCGCCATGCGGCGCGCCACGAACAAGGACCTGGCGCGCCTCAAGGCCCTTCTCGAGAGCCGACCGGAGACGCCGGCGGACGATGTGTGAGCCGAGGGCTCAACGCAGCTGGTCGGCCAGGTCGCCCAGTGAGGTCGCCAGGACGTCGGGGGTCCTGAAGTACGCCGGGTAGGGCCGTCCGGGGCGGTTGAGCCACGCGGTGGCGAGGCCGGCACGGGAGGCGCCGTCGATGTCCCACGGGTGGACCGCCACCAGCATCGCGTCCTCCGGGTCGACGGCCGCGGCCCGCAGGGCGTGGGCATAGGCCTCGGGTGCCGGCTTCCAACGACCGGAGTCCTCCACCGACAGCAGCTGCTCGAAGACATCCCGGATCCCAGCGCGGTCGAACAGTGCCTCGGCCACGGAGGCCGATCCGTTGCTGAGGGTGACCAGGCGCAGGCCGAGTCCGGACAGCGCCCGGATGCCGTCGGTCACGTCGGCATGCACCGCGAGTCCGGCGAACCCGTCCATGATGTGCGTGACCGCGTCGACGGGTGAGCGGGTCAGCGTGAGGCCGTGAAGGCTGACGCGCAGGGACTCGGCCGCGATGTGGGCGAACGCGTCACTGGTGCCGACCGCGGCGAGTGCGAATCCGTCGCGGAGCAGCCCGGCGAACCAGGCGGACGCCAGCTCGGCCGGCGCGCCGACGTCCTCGAAGCGGCCCGCCATGGGTGACATGTCCGAGAGGGTCTCGTTGACGTCGAAGATCAGCACGCGCGGGCGCCGCGGCCCGTCGGGGCTCACCGGGTGGTCGGCACTGGGGACGGGATGATCAGCACGTTCGCTCGACATCCCATCACCGTAGCCTCACGTCCGGGACCTTGCGTCGCTGCGACGGGGCGCCGGCTCGTCGGACGCGATCGACTCGACGACATCGCTCGTCCGGGGCGTGGCATCCCCCGCAGGGTCGCGCACTGCCCACAGTCCGTCGGGCGACGGCATGACCACCCCGGTCCGGTCCCCAGGACGCAGGTCGGTCCCCTGCCGCACCTCGACGTCGACCCTGAGCCCCTCCCCACTCGGCGAGCCGTCGAGCTCGACGATCACGTCCTGGTGCGGACCTGACTGGCGCCGCTGCACCACCTTGCCGGTGACGGCCGGTCGCGTGTCGAGGCCTGCGAGGGAGAGTCGCTCCTTGCGGACCAGGAGGGCTGCCGCGCCCTCCACCGCGACGCCACTGGGAAGGGTGAAGGATCCGAGGGCCGAGTGGTGGGCACCCTCCCGGACCAGGCCGGGCACCTCGTTGAAACCACCGACGAGCCGCGAGACGGCCAACGTCGCAGGGGTGGCGTAGAGGGCCTGGATGGTGTCGCACTGCTCGATACGTCCCTCGACCAGCACGGCGACCCGATCAGCGAGTCCGGCCTCGTCGAGGTCGTGGGTCACGATCACGATGGTGGGGTCGAGCGCGGCCCGGACCTCCTCCAGCAGGCGGTGCATCGACGTGCGCAGGTGGGTGTCGAGCGCGCTGAACGGCTCGTCGAGGAGGAGCACCCGACGGTTGGTGGCGAGGGCCCTGGCGAGTGCGACACGCTGCTCCTGGCCGCCGGACAGCTGCCTCGGACGGCGCCGACCGAGGTCGCCCAGGTGGACCAGGTCGAGGTAGCGCTGGGCCGCGGTCCGGCTCTCGGCGCGGCTCCGGCCACGGAGCCGGTCGGAGAAGGCGACGTTGTCGAGCACGCTCAGGTGCGGGAAGAGGTGCGGCTTCTGGAACATGACGGTGAGGTCGCGCCGCTCCGGTGGGACCCTACGCACGCTGACCCCGTCCATCAGCACGTCGCCCGAGTCGGCGGCCTCCAGACCTGCGGCGACCCTCAGCAGCGTCGTCTTGCCGGATCCGGACGGCCCGAGGACGGCGAGCATCTGCCCGTCCTGGACCTCCAGGTCGATGTCGACGAGCGTCGCGCGCTCCGCACCCGGGTGGCGGTGCGTGATCGCGGACAGCTTCAGTGCGGCAGTCACGAGGTCGCAGCCGTCCTGCGGCGTGAGGCCGCGTAGGTGAAGAGGGCAAGGGCCACCAGCGGCGGCAGGCTCGCGGAGACGGCCAGGGTCGAGGTCAGGGCATCGTTGCCGGAGCCGGCTGCGGAGGAGCCGATCAACATGGGCGCCGTGACGATCTGGCCACCGCCGATGAGCAGGGTCACGGCGTAGTCGCTCCACCCGACGAGGAACGCGAGCCCGGTGGCCGTGACCAGTCCGGCGGTGGCGGCCGGGAGCGTGACGCGGCGGCGAGCCTGGCGCGAGCTGGCTCCCAGGACCCGGGCCTGCTCCTCCAGGCCGGGATCGAGAGCGAGGTAGGTGGCACGCATCGTGAACGTCGTGTAGGGCAACGCGAACACGCTCAGGACCAGGATGACAGCCACCTCCTCGGGAACACCGAGCCGCAGGACCACGAGGTCGAGACCCATCGCGACTGCGAACGGTGCGAGCACGACCGGCGCGAGCAGCACCACGGAGGGTACGGCCGGTCGGCGCAGCAGCTGCCACCCCAGCGCCCGCCCGGCCATCACCCCGAGCGGCGTGGCGATGACGGCGACTGCCACCCCGAGGAGGCCGGACCGGACCAATGCAGCCATGACACCCGCGTCCAGCGCCTCCTGCCAGGCCTGGAGACCGAAGTCCTGCGGCAGCCGCGCGGTGCCCGACCAGCGCGCGGCTGAGGCCCACAGGATCAGCGGGGTCAACGGGATGACCAACCACAGCGCCAACAGGGCGAGGACCACCCGCCGTCGGCCGGTCGCCAGCGGACCGGCCGCGGCCCGCCTCATCGATCCGCCCCGAGCCGCCGCACGAGCGGCAGCGCCACGACCGCCGCGAGCAGGGCGAGCAGAGTGGTCACCACGGCAGTGGCCGCCGCCTGAGGTCGAGCAGCGATGTCGATGTCGGTGAAGAGCCGATAGGCCATCACCGGCAGCGGTTCCGGGTAGGCACGGCCCAGCAGCCGGGCGACCTCGTAGGTGCCGAGCGAGTAGACGAAGACGATGAGCGACGACGAGGCGAGGGCCGGAGCAGCCAGGGGCAGCACGACCCGTCGCCACTGTGCCCGAGGAGCAGCGCCGAGCACGGCGGCGACCTCGCGCAGGTGGGCGTACCGTCGTCCGAGCGATGCGGTGACGACGAGGGCCACGAAGGCCGACTCCTTCCAGGCGAGCTCGAGCACGGTCGCCCAGGGCCAACGGCCACCCACCAGCTCGGGCCACTCGGACGCGCTGATCCCCGACCATCGCTGGGCGAGACCGACATCGGAGAGCAGCAGCCCCGTCGCAGCTGCGCCGACCAGGTGCGGCACCGTCAGCACAGCGGCGGCCAGGCCGGTGACGAGCCACACGCCGTGTCCCGCGCGCAGCACGAAGGTGGCGATGGTGAGACCGATCGCCGCCGCGAGCACGGTCGCAGCAGCAGCAGTCAACAAGGACTCCTGCGTCGCGGCGCGTAGGTCCCCGCCCAGGGTGGTGAATCCATCGGTGCTGAACCGCGGCTGGCCCACGACGGGGAGCAGTCCGAGGCTGGTGGCGACGACGGTGACCAGGGCCGTCCCGGTGACCGCGGCGATGAAGAGCACGGCGGGCGCGACGAGGCGAGCACCCCCGACCTGTCCGGCGACCGGGCCGGCCCGGGCTCGGGCCAAGCCCTGGGTCACGATCCTGATCCGAGCACGGCCCGGCGCCAGCCGTCGTCGAGCTCCGACACCCACGACGAGGCGAGCTCGGGGTTGGCGTCGCGGGAGAGGACGTCGTACGGCGGCACGACGTCCGAGGTCGGGAGCTCGTCGAACGGTGCCCGGTCCGCCTCAGTGAGCAGGTCGATGTCGAGCACGGTGAACTGTCCCCAGGTGCCCGGGTCGGCCTTGAGCGCCTGTTGGGCGGGTGACAGGGCCAGGTTGGCCACGACCATCGCGCCCTCGGGGTCGCCGGCCGAGGACGGAATGGCGAGGAAGCTCGCGTTGCCGATGGTCCCCTCATCGAGCGGGAGGACCCGCGTGGTGTCCGGGAAGGTGCCGTCGGCGACCAGCGCGGTGAGCGTCGCCGGTCCGTAGGTCATGGTCATGTCGACCTCGCCATCGGCATAGAGCCGGTCCAGGGCCACCGTGTCGCGAGGATAGGTCCTGCCCTCGCGCCAGAGCGAGGGCGCCACGTCCGCCAGGGCGTCCCAGAGCCGGGGGGTCAGCTCGTCGTAGGCCTCCTGGTCGAACTGCGCCGGGATCTGCTCGTAACCGCCGGAGGTGCTGTAGAGCGCCTCGCGGACGAACACCGAGCCGGTGAAGTCGGGCGGCGCCGGATAGGTGAAGCGGCCCGGATGGTCCGTGGCCCACTGCAGGACTCCTGCGAGCGACGTCGGCGGCTCGGCGACCCGAGCCGCGTCGTAGACGAGGGTGAACTGCGCCTTGTGCCACGGCGCCTCACAACCGTCGACGTCAGTCCCGAAGTCCCGGGTCACGAGGGCGTCGTCCGGAGCGACGAACGTCATGTTCGGAAGCTGGGAGGACCAGCCGCAGCGCCATGCCTCGGCCTGCTTCCCGGTCGCGAAGTTGTCGCCGTTGACCCACACGAGGTCCACCGCCCCGTCCTCCTTGCCGGCCTGCCGCTCGGCCAGGATGCGGGTCATCGCGTCCTTGGTGTCCGCCACCGGGACACGTCTCAAGGTCACCCCGAGGTCCGCCGCGGCGGGTGCGAGCACGTCGTCGACGTAGGCGTTGCCCTGCTGGTCACCGCCGTACATCCACAGGTCCACGGTCTGGCCGTCGGCCTCGCCGGTGATCTCGGACCACGGGCGGTCCTCGCTGGCGGACCCCGCCGGGGTCTCCGGCGCAGCACAGGCGGAGACGGCGAGTCCGAGCAGCGACGCCGGGAGGAGCAGTCGGGCAAGGCGGGGGTACATCGGACCTCCGGGTCAGGGAACATGGCACATCGGGAACACTTCGAGGTGCTCGGGGACTTCCCCATGCACGACGTCCACTTCAGCCACCGGTCAGGATCACGCATGGGTCGAGCTGCCCTCATCAAGGCAGGCGCGCTGGTCCTGATTCTGCTCGGTGCCATCGGTCTTGCCCTCATCCTCGGCACCCCCGACATCGCGGCGGTGCGGGCCCGTGTCGGCGAAGCCGGCGTGTGGGGGCCTGTCCTGTTCTTCAGCTTCTACGTGGGCCTGGCCCTCATCCCGTGCCCCAAGGCACTCCTCACCGCCGCCGGCGGCGCGCTCTTCGGCCTGTTCGCCGGAGCTGGTCTTTCGCTGGCTGCCGCACTGGTCGGCGCCGTCATCTCCTTCGGTCTGGGAAGACTGCTGGGGCGTGAGGCCGTCAACCGCCTGATCCGCGGGCGGCTTGCGCGCGTGGACGAGGTGCTGGCCGATCACGGGTTGTCCGCGGTCCTCATCGTTCGCCTGGTCCCGCTCGTGCCGTTCATCGCCATCAACTACGCCTCCGGTCTCTCCGGAGTCAGGTTCCGTCACTACGTGCTGGGCAGCGCCTTCGGGATGGTGCCCGGGAGCCTCGCCTATGCAGCGTTGGGCGCCTACGGAACCAACCCGTTCGGCCTGGCCGCAGCGGGCTCCGCACTGCTCGTGCTCATCGTCGGCGGCTCCTGGTGGGCGCGGCGGCTCGACGCGGGTCGTGCCGGAAGAGACCGCGAGCATGCTTGACCCCGTCGCCCGCCGGGTGCTGGATCCGGCCGTGTCCGCGATGGCGCGGATGGTCGACCGGCCACCGGTGAGTCCCGACCGGCTCACGCTTCTCGGGCTGGTGACCGGGCTCGGCAGCGCAGCGGCGGCCGCGGGACAGCTGTGGTGGTGGGCGTTGGCCCTGTGGCTGTTCTCGCGCGCCATGGACGGTCTGGACGGCCCACTTGCTCGGCGGCGACGAGCCGCCCATCTCCACGACCCTGGAAAGCCGCCCGCGTCCGAGGCTGGCGGCTTCCTGGACATCACGGCCGACTTCACGGTCTACGGAGCGACTGTGGTCGGGGTGGCGATCGGTGCCACTGCCCAGTACGACGCGCACTGGTTGCCGTTCCTGGCGGTGCTCCTGGCCTACTACGTCAACGGCACTGCGTTCCTGGCCTTCTCCTCCATCGCGGAGCGGACCGGACGCCAACGCACGGACGGTCGCTCGCTGAGCTTTCTCGGCGGTCTCGCGGAGGGGACCGAGACGATTGCCGTGCACTCGTTGTGGCTGGTCCTCCCCGCCCACGCCGGGTCGATCGCCACGGTGTGGGCGGCCGTCGTCGCGCTCAGCGCCGCCCAGCGCGTCGTGGCGGGCTATCGCGACCTGTCGTAGGCATCCGCTTCGCACTTCTTGCTGGCGGCGGAGCCACCGGTCAGTCGTCCCGGCTGACCCACCACGTACGGACCCGGGCGAGCGCGCCGAGGGCGCGCCGGGTGCCGGGGCGTTCGAGCTGCTTCTGGACGTCGGAGATCGCGGCATTCCACGGCCCGTCGTTGTAGGTCGGGTAGGCGTGGGTCACGCCGGCCAGGTCGCGGGTCGTGAGTCCTTGGGTGATCGCCAGCGTCAGCTCGCCCAGGGTCTCCCCTGCTCGCGGTCCGACCACCGTGGCACCGAGGACATGGCCGCGTGCGTCGATGACGAGCCGGGCAAAGCCGCCCGGCGCGCCCTCCGCGACCGCCCTGTCCACGTGGGCGTGCGACCAGTCGATGGCCCGGAGCCCGGCCGGGACCCGGTCGGTCGCGACCCCGACCGCAGCGACCTCCGGATCGGTGAACGTGACCCGGGGCACCGCCGTCAGGTCGACCTTGCGGCGTACGCCCAGAACGGCGTTGGACGCGGCCAGGCTCGCGTGCACGCCTGCGGTGTGGGTGAACTGGGGGTGGCCGGTGAGGTCACCGGCAGCCCAGATGCGTGGATTGGTGGTGCGCAGGAGGTCGTCGACGACGACGAACCCGCGCTCATCGACCTCGACGCCCGCGTCGGCCAACCCGATGTCACGAGTGCGCGGTGATCGCCCGACGGCGACCAGGAGGCACGAGAAGGGAACCTGCCGGCCGCTCTCGAGGTGGAGCACACCGGACCTCGACCCGGTCGGCTCGACCCTGGCGACTCCGGAACCGGTGTGGATCTCCACACCATCGTCGACCAGGGCGCTGGCGAGCGCGTGTGCCGCGAGCGGGTCCTCGCGAGGCAGGATCCGGGGTGCGCCCTCCACGACGGAGACCCTGCTGCCCAGTCGCGCGAAGGCCTGCCCGAGCTCGCAGCCGATGCTCCCGCCGCCCAGGACCACCAGGTCGTCGGGGAGCTCCTTCAGGTCCCAGACCGTGTCGCTCGTCAGGTGGTCGACGTCACTCAGGCCGGGGATCGGAGGCACGGCCGGTGCGGCACCCGTGGCGATGAGTGCCTGGCGAAAGGTCACCGACACCCCATCGATCACGGCGACGTCCGGCCCGGTGAAGCGGGCTGTAGCGGTGCGAACGGAGACCGACGCCTCCTCGAGCGCCTCGATCGAGTCGATGGGCGCGATGTGCAGGATCGTGGCTCGCACGTGATCCATCACCTGCGCGAAGTCGACGGAGAGACCGGTGACGCTGACGCCGAAGCGATGGCCGTTGCGTGCACCGGCGGCGACGCCCGCGGCGGCCAGGAGGGCCTTCGACGGCACGCAGCCCGTCCAGAGGCAGTCTCCCCCGGTCCTCGCACGCTCCACGAGAAGGACCCGGGCACCGAGTCGCGCGGCGGTCTTCGCACCGACGATCCCCGCTGTCCCGCCACCGACGACCAGCAGGTCCCAGGGCTCGTCCGGCGAGGCGACGGACGGTGGGGATGCGGTCAGCTGGTCGACGCTCATGCGGAGTCCTCGTCATGGATGGTGGACAGGAAGTCGCGGACCCGGTCGACAGACCGGGGATCGACACTCGTACCGCCGGACCACAGCGACAGCGCGCGGTGCAGGGCACGGTGCTCGGTGACCACGTGGCTGCACTTCTCGCACGTGGCCAGGTGCTCCTCGAGCCGGGCGATCTCGCCGGGCGTCAACGGGGCAGCGGGATCGGCGTCGAGGTATCGCTGGATGCGGCGCCCGGACCAGTGGCAGGTGAGCATCTGACGCAGGGTCCCGATCATGAGAGGTCTCCTGGAGTGAGTGGGCTGGATCGGAGTGACCGGCGGACGCGGTCACGAGCGCGACTGAGTCGGGACATCACCGTCCCGACGGGGACGCCCATCACCGCCGCCGCCTCGGAGTAGCTCAGGTCATGGACGTCGACGAGGATCAGGGCGGCGCGGAAGCGGGGGTCGAGGGCACGTACGGCGGCATCGAGGTCGGCGTGGAGCTCCTCGTGCACGAAGCTGTCCTCGGCGCTCGGCAGCTCCGACCTGCCGAAGGCAGGCCTGGCGGTGCGGATGAGCTCCCAGTCGCCGACCGTTCCGGGCCTCTGGCGACGATGCATGTTGGCATTGGTGTTGCGCAGGATCGTGAGCAGCCAGGCACGTGGGTGCCGACCGTCGAAGCGATCGATCGCCCGGTAGGCGCGCAGCAGGGTCTCCTGCACGAGGTCCTCGGAGTCCGACCTGTTCGACGTGATCGTCAGGGCGACGCGCAGCAGGACCTCGATCTCGGGCTCCACCAGCTGCCGGAAGGAGTCCTTTCGGGGAGCGTCGTCCGTCGGTCGGGAGGTCGTCACGTGTGGACAACCCGTCGAGCACCGCGAACTCTTCCCGCATGCCTGCGAGTCACGTGGAGGGCGGAACCTGATATCGACATGCAACCCCTGTTCGGTCCGTTGTCCCCGGTGGCGACGTCACCGCCGTCGAGCAGCGTCTCACGACGCGCGGCAGGTCCTCGTCCACCGTCGCTCGGGAATGCCATGGGGGCCCGATCGGGTTGCCTCACCGTCAGCTCGATCCACAAACCAGGAGGAACAACGTGCCCCGTATTCCCGTACACACCGTCGACAGCGCGCCCGAGGCGAGCCGCGACGCGCTCAAGGCCCTCGAGGCCACGTACGGAAAGGTCCTCAACATCCACGGCGAGATGGCGCACTCCCCCGCCGTCATCCACGCGTACGTCGCCCTCCAGGACGTGCTGCGCGAGCACGCCACCCTGGACGCGAAGACCCGCGAGGCCATCGCCCTCGCGGTGGGCAACGAGAACGACTGCGACTACTGCCAGGCTGCCCACACCGGTGGCGGCAAGGCCGCTGGGCTGGAGATGGAGGAGATGATCGCGGTACGCCGGGGTCGGGCCCAGGACCCCCAGCTCGACGCGCTGCTTGCCCTCGCCCGCGAGTTCACCGCCGACGTCGGCAACACCAGCGACGAGGCGTGGCAGAAGGCGCTCGACGCCGGGTGGAGCGAGGAGCAGCTGACCGAGCTCACGACCCACGTGACGTTGAACCTCATGACCAACTACTTCAACCACCACGTGCACACTGAGGTGGACATGCCGAAGGCTCCGGCCGTCTGACGTACCCAGAGGCCCAACCATGACCACACCCAACCCCTCCCCAGCCAGCGTCGAGGTGATGTGGCGGCCCGGCTGCCCGTTCTGCGGCGCTCTTCGCCGGGGGCTCCGCCGCGCGGGGGTGGCGACCGTCGAGCACGACATCTGGTCCTCGCCGGACGCCGCCGCCCGTGTGCGGGGGGCAACCGGCGGCGACGAGACCGTCCCCACCGTCTTCGTCGGTGACCACGCCCTGGTGAACCCGTCCGTGCGCCAGGTGGTCGCCGCCATCAGGTCGATCGATCCCGACTATCGCCCTGTCCCGACACGAGCGGCAGGCGGCATCATGCGCCGGATCGCGCACTGGAGGGGCACGGAGGTCGACGCCCAGGCAGGATCGGACTGAGACCACCTCGCCCAGGACCCGACCAGCCCATCCGACCAGCCGCATCCGACCGGCCCCATCCGACCGGCCCATCCGATCAGGAGACCTGCATGCTTCCCGACCACGTCCAGAGCTTCATCGACGCCGAGATCGCCGCCAGCCAGACCGACTTCAGCGACCTTCGCGCAGTCATCCTCAACGGCACCCTGAAGCGGTCCCCCACACCGAGTCACACGGACGGACTCATCGACATCTCGTCCCGTGTGCTGCGGGGCGTCGGAGCACGCGTCGACACCGTGCGGACCATCGACCACACCATCCCGCCGGGCGTCCAGCCGGACATGCGCCCCCAGGGGTGGGACGTCGACGACTTCCCTGACCTCTACCGCGAGCTGATCGAGCCCGCCGACATCGTCGTGCTCGCCACGCCCATCTGGCTCGGCGACCAGTCCTCGATGACGCGACTCGTGATCGAACGGCTCTACGGCTGGTCCGGCGAGCTGAACGCGGCCGGCCAGTGGTCCTACTACGGCAAGGTCGGGGGCGTCCTGGTCACCGGGAACGAGGACGGCGGCAAGCACTGCGCCGCCCAGATGCTCTACGCGCTCTCCCACATCGGGTTCACCATTCCGCCCCAGGCCGATGCCTACTGGGTCGGGGAGGCCGGCCCGGGCCCGTCCTACCTCGACGACGATCGCGGTGCGCAGAACCACTGGACGACACGCAACACCGTCTTCGCGGCGTGGAACATGCTGCACACGGCTCGGCGGCTCAAGGACCACGGCGGCGTCCCCGCGCACGGCAACGTGACGACCAACTGGGACCTCAGCGATCCCACTCACCCCAACCCGGAGTACCGCTGAGATCAGGAGCGGTCAGGGCGATGGACATTCAGCCACCGCCGGTCGATGTAGCGCTTGAGCCGTAGCGGCCCGGTGCCGTACCACCACCATCGTCCCCGGACCGCGAGCCCGACGCCGTCGCCGAGGTCCAGGATCGACAAGGCCCGGCGCTGGGGCTCGTAGACCGGCAGTGACCCCCCGCGAATCCGTGCGAGCAGGCTGTCGTGCAGCACCGGCCCTTGCCGGACCCCGTGCACCCCGATGCGCGACAGCGGACGGGGCACGAAGCGCGCGCAGTCCCCGACCGCGTAGATCTCGCCCCGGTCGACGTGCTGAAGAGTCTCCCCGACCGGTACTCCCTGCTCGTCACCGATGCCGAGCCGGACCAGGAGCGACGGCGCTGCCAGTCCGGTCGCGAGCAGCGCGACGTCGTGCGGCATCTCGGACTCGTCGTCGCACACGAGGTGTAGCTCGTCGATCTCGCGCACGGCGCACCCGGTGCGAACGGCGACCCCACGCGTCGCGAGGAGCCGCAGGATCCGCTTGCGCGCGCCCGCGGGCAGGTCCGCTCCGACGATGGGCCCCGACTCCACCAGTCGCACCTGTCTGACGTCGGGACGGACCGAGAGGTGGGCGGCCAGCTCCACGCCGGAGGCGCCGCCTCCCACGACCGTGACCGTGGCGCCGGGACGGGCGAAGGTGCGCAGCCGCACGTCCAGGTCCGCGAGACCGCTCAACGGCTTCACTCTGAGCACCGTCGGGTGGATCTTCATGCCGGCCGGCGCCACGACACTGCCGATGTTGAGCGAGAGCACGTCGTACGACAGTGCGGCCCCGTCCGACGTCCCCGCGTTCCTGGAGTGCACATCGAGCGACTCCACAGTGCCCTCGTGGAACTCGACACCCGAGAGACCGGCGAGTGCCCGGACGTCGATCCGCCCGGCCTCAGGTGGCAGGGCACCGGCGGCCGCCGCGGACGCGACCCCGCTGTAGTCGAAGAAGCGCGGCGCGAGGAGACGGATCCGATAGCCGGCAGCGATCAGCTCCGCCGCATGCGTGACGAGGTGGAGGTGGGCGTGGCCGGCTCCGACCAAGAGCAGGTCCGGCACTCGACGACCTCTTCCACTGGAGCGAACGCAGAAATCACGCCCCGGTCGGAGCTGGCGGCTGATCTCCCGAGCGTACGCGGCCGGTGTTCGGCAGGTGACCCGCTTGCCGCCCTCGGTCAGGCGAATACCCACTCCTGGCCTTGATCTACCTAACAGTTAGGTCGATGCTTGTGGGATGCGACATGCGCTGCTCGCCCTGCTGGCCAAGGAGTCGGCCTACCCCAATGAGCTCCGGCGGGTGCTGGAGACCGAGTTCGGCGAGCTCTGGCCAGCCAACGACGGGCACGTGTACGTGCTGCTGGGCCGTCTGGAGGCGTCCGGCCTGGTGCGGTCCGATGGCGAGGGTCGAGGTCGACGCAAGCTCTACGAGCTCACGGCCGCGGGACGCGAGGAGCTGCGCGCCTGGCTCGACGAACCCATCGAGGCCACGCAGTTCCGGGTCGCGTTGTTGTCGAAGGTCGTCCTGGCTCATCGCGGCCGGTTGGCGGACCCGGTCGTGCTCATCGATCGCCAACGCCGCGCGCACCTACGGCGGCTCCGTGAGGTGCAACGGCTGGCCAAGGAGGTCCCACCCGGCGGCACCGAGGCGCTCCTCGTCGAGGGCGCCGCCTTGCACCTGCAGGCGGACCTCCGCTGGCTCGAGGTCTGCGAGAGGCACTACACCGACGATGCACCAGGAGGATCGCGATGACTGTTCTGCTCGAGGCACGTGCGCTGTGCAAGGGGTTCGGTCCGGGAGGTGTGCTTCGGGCACTGAGGGGGTTGGACTTCACCGTGGAATGCGGCGAGGTCGTGAGCGTGATGGGGCCGAGTGGCTGCGGGAAGTCGACGTTGTTGCAGCTGATCGGCGGGCTCGACCGACCGACGTCCGGCGAGGTGTGGTTCGACGGAGAGCGGGTCGATCGCCTGAGCGAGTCCCAGTGGGCACGGCTGCGCCGAGATCGCATCGGGTTCGTCTTCCAGGCCTACAACCTCGTCGACAGCCTGACCGTCGGCGACAACGTGGAGCTGCCAGCCCGCCTCGCCGGCGCCAACGGTGCCACCGCTCGGCGACGAGCACTCGACCTGCTGGACCGCTTCGGGGTTGCCGGTCGGGTCGCCGACAGCCCCGGCGCACTCAGTGGCGGCGAGCAGCAGCGGGTGGCGATGGCGCGCGCCCTGGTGAACGACCCGGACGTGCTGCTGGCCGACGAGCCGACCGGTGCGTTGGACAGCGCACGGACCAGTGAGGTCCTGAGGCTGCTCGACGAGCAGCGGGATCGAGGACGCACGGTGCTGCTGGTGACCCATGACCCGAGGGTCGCCACCATCGCGGATCGACTGCTGACCATGCGCGACGGTCGGCTCGTCGACGAGATGAGGCTGTCGGACGCAGAGCGGCGACTGACGGTGCGCGACCTGACGTGGGCCGGCGACGAACGATGAGACGAGCCGGCCTGCTCACCAGGCTCGCCCTCGCTGATGCGCGAGTGGCGTGGCGGCACACGGTCCTCGCCATGGTCGTGCTGACCACGGCCGGCGCGACCCTTGCCCTCGCCTTGGTGCTGCGCGCCCAGGCGGAGGTCCCCTGGCAGAAGGCGTTCGACGCGGCGCACGGCGCGCACGTCGTTGCCAGCGCCACGTCGCCGGCTCCGCTCGAGGCGTTGGCTGCTCGCGCGGAGGTGCAGTCCAGCGGGGGCGTCGTGAGAGAGGCCTTCGGGACGATGCGAGTGGACGGCCGCGTCCTGCTCGTCCGGATCGTCGAGTCCGGTCCAGAGGCGCCCGCCGTGGACCGGCCCCTGTCTGTGTCGGGTGGCAGCGTCGGCCCCGGAGGCGTGGTCCTGGAGAGCACCGCTGCCGCTGCCCTGGGGCTCGATGTCGGCGATCGCATCGACGTGGGCCCGGCCGCCCTGCGCCCTGCAGGTCCACCGGACCTCGACAGCCGTGCCCCGACGCAGGCACTGCGGGTCAACGGCATCGCTCGGGTCGTCAGCCAGTCTCCGTTCCCGCGCAGCCAGCCGGGCCTCATCCTGCTGGGCGCCGCGGATCTCGACGCTGTCATCGATGGGCGCCCTACCGGCTACACCGTCGGGTTGCGCCTGCACGATCCAGAGATGGCCGCAGCCTTCGCGGGGCAAGCCCTGGGTGCCGGCGTACAGGTGGTTGGCACCTGGCAGGAAGAACGCGAGGAGGCGCTCGACGGCGTCCGCACCCAGCGGGCCGTCCTGGGCAGCTTCGCCCTCCTGCTCCTCATCGTGGCGGGGGCAGCAACCGCGACCCTCGTCTCGACTCGCGTGGTCGCGACTGCGCGCCGCACGGCCATGCTGCGGGCCCTCGGTCTGGCTCCGCGCGAGGCTCAGGCACTACAGGTCATCCAGCACGCCGCCATCTCGTTGTTCGCCGCCGGAGCCGGCTGCGCACTGGCAGTCGTGCTCGCGCCGCGCGTGACTGTGGTCTCGGCCGGTCTGTTGGGCGCGGGGCCACGAGCCCCGGGCGTCGGGACCGTGCTGATCGTGACTGCGGCCGTCGTCGCCATCGCGGTCGGTGCCACGCTCGCCGCCACCTCCCGCGCGGCGGGCGCGTCCACCATGTCGGCCCTGCGCGACGCGACGAGCCGACCGGCCTTCGGCGCCGGCACGCTGCACGGCTTCGCCGCTCGCGGTGGCGCCGGGATTCCCTTGCTCCTGGGTCTGGGCAGCATCACGGCCAGACCTGCCCGGACGGTGTTGGCCGCCACGGGCATCGCGCTCAGCGTTGCAGCCGCGGTTGCCTGCGCCGGGATGGAAGCGACGCTCGCGACGGACGCCTCAGGCGCCGTGGCTCCGGGTTTCCTCCCGTCTGGTGGCGCCGAGCACATCCGGCCCGTCGCCTACGCCCTTCTCCTGCTCCTCGCCGTCCTCTCGCTCGCAGGACTCTCGGCGACGACGGCCAGCCGGATGGCCGAGACCGCGCGCGACGATGCCACCCTGGCCGTCCTCGGAGTCTCACCCCGCCAGGCAGTGGCGCAGTCGTGGTGGGGGGCCGCGACATTGGCGACCGCATCAGCGTTGGTGGGGCTGCCCATCGGCTACCTGCTCCTGCGTGGTTCCTACTCCGCCGCGAACGGCAGTGCTGACGGCCTCGTGGCGCCCGCGGCATCTGCCTACCTGCTCGTCCTGCTCGTCGCCGTGGTCGTCGTGTCGGTATGGACGACGGCGCAGAGCGTCCGGGGCCACTCCGCCCCGCTGGGATTGCGGCTCAGGAGCGATTGACCCGGTCACGGCAGAGATGACGACGACGCGGTGACCACCGGCGCACCCGCGGGGGCCTCGACGATGCCCGCCCAGGCACTGATTCCGTCGGGGACTGATCTCCCGACGGCGCTCCGCGAGGTGCGGACCATTGGCAGCAAGCCCCCAGCGGCCTAGCCTGACGAGGTCCAGTCCTACTAACGGAGGCCACTGTGGCTAGAGCATCAGAAGAACCTGACACCTCGATCGAACGCAGGCCACCACACACTCTGGGCAACGGGCGCTTCCAGATCACCGCTCCGCGCGTGTTCCTTCCCGCCGCGGGACTGATCATCTTCTTCGTCATCCTCACCCTGGCGCTCCCGGAGAAGACCGGCGACATCCTCGGCAAGGCCAACGGAACCGTCGTCGGTGACCTGGGCTGGTACTACGTGATCGTCGTGAGCACCTTCGTCTTCTTCGCCGCCTGGTTGGCCTTCTCGCCGGTCGGCAGCCTGGTGTTGGGCAAGGACGACGACGAGGCCGAGTACGGGTTGGGCTCCTGGTTCGCGATGCTGTTCGCCGCGGGCATGGGCATCGGCCTGGTGTTCTGGGGCGTTGCCGAGCCGCTCAACCACTTCAACGCTCCCCCGCCCGGCACTGGCGAGTCAGCCTCGACCCGCGCGGACACCGCCTTTGACGTCACGTTCCTGCACTGGGGGCTCCACGCCTGGGCGATCTACGTGGTCGTCGGGCTGGCGGTTGCTTACGCCGTCCACCGCAAGGGACGCCCGATCTCGATCCGCTGGGCCCTGGAGCCGCTCCTGGGGGCCGACCGGGTCAAGGGTTGGCTCGGCGACGTGATCGACATCATCGCCGTCGTCGGCACGCTGTTCGGCGTAGCCACCTCACTCGGTTTCGGCGTCAAGCAGGTGGGCGCGGGGTTGATCTACCTCGGCGTCGTCGACGCCGATCCGGACACCGGCAGCGCGTCCAACCTGGTGTTGGTCGTGCTGATCGTCGCCATCACCCTGCTGGCCACGGTGTCCGTTGCGACCGGGGTCGACAAGGGCATCAGGTACCTGTCGAACATCAACATGGGCCTGGCCGCGACCCTGCTGCTCGCCGTGCTGGCCCTGGGGCCGACGGTCTTCCTGCTCAGCGACTTCGTGCAGTCCATCGGGTCCTACATCCAGGCCTTCTTCCGGCTGTCCTTCCAGACCCTCGCCTTCCAGGGCGAGGACGGCAAGGCGTGGTTGTCCGGTTGGACCACGTTCTACTGGGGCTGGTGGATCAGCTGGGCACCCTTCGTCGGTGTCTTCATCGCCCGCATCTCCCGTGGTCGAACGGTGCGTGAGTTCGTCGCCGGCGTGCTGCTGGTGCCCACGCTGGTCACCTTCCTGTGGTTCTCGGTTCTCGGCGGTAGCGCCGTCTACCAGGAGATGTTCGGCAACGGTGGCCTGATCGATCCCGAGAACGGAGTCAGCACCGATTCAGCGTTGTTCCAGCTGCTCGACGGACTGCCGGCCGGCACCATCTTGTCGGTGATCGCGATCTTCTTGATCGTCGTCTTCTTCGTGACCTCCTCCGACTCCGGGTCCTACGTCGTCGACATGCTCGCCAGCGGCGGCGACCCGAACCCGCCGGTATGGAGCCGCGTGATGTGGGCCAGCCTCGAAGGCCTCGTCGCGGCGGCGCTGCTGCTCGCCGGCGGCAGTGCCGGCCTGGGCGCACTGCAGACGATGGCGATCTTGTTGGCAGCGCCGTTCAGCATCGTGATGATCCTGATGATGTTCTCGACGGCGAAGGCCCTACTACAGGAGCACGGCCAGCGAGAACGCGCCGAACGCCGGCTCCTGGCCGACGAGGTGGCCGGCGAGATCGTGCGTCGTCGTGACCTGGACATAGACATCACGAGGTCCGGCAAGCCCAAGACCTAGGTGGAGCTCCCACGTGGTGACGGCTCCGGAACCCAGCGCGGCGGATGACCCTTGGGCGTCCGCGGTCTAGGGACCGGAGCCGTCCTTCAGCTCGATCCATGCCCGTACGAGTCCACGGAGCGCCTCCGTCTTGGCCGCGAGGTCGTCCTCATCGAGGAATCGAGCGACCCGGGACGTGTCCCCCTCGCCCTCCAACGCCCCCGTCGGATCGGGGAGTGCGGCGCCGGTGTGGAACATCAGGGACACGTGCTTGGTGGACTTGGGGTAGAAGGACGCCAGATTGCCCTTGTAGATGAACGTGGGCGCCTTCCACTTGATGGTCTCGGTCACGCGCGGGTCGGTCTCGAGGACGACCCGGCGTACTGCCTGCACAAGCTCTCGCTGCGGATTGTCGTAGGCCTCGAACCAGGCGTCGACATCAGGATCGCGGTTGACCATACGACCATTCTGGCCGACAACGGTGAGCGGGAGGAGACGGCGCAGCTGCTCGTTCCCGCCGGGGTCGAGGACTGAGTGCTGCACGCAGGCGGGGACGAGCTGGCCGGTCTCGGGATGCGCCATCGCGTAGGTGCACGCGGACAGGCGCTCCTGAGTCTCCAGGACGGCTGGGTCGGTCGCGACCTGGCCCTCTTGCATCAGCTTCCACGCGGGGGTGACGTCTGCGGCGTCCATGAAGTTGTGCACCACGTAGGTCATCGGTGCGATGCCCCCACGACGCCAGGAAGTCCAGACCCGGCGGACTCCACCGGACCGCTTGACCAGTCGGCGCATCCAGGCGCTCGCAACCTTGACGTCGCTGGGGTGGCGAACGAGCACGCGCAGCACCTTGGCGGCCAGCACAGGCGATGGCGTACCGCCGAAGTTCACGCCGCCGAAGTGGGCGAGGGCGCGGTCCCGCGTCAGGAGGTCAGCCTCGCTGTCCGGGTCGAACATCGGCACCCATCGTCCACCGACACGGATGCCGAAGGCCGTGCGGTTGCAGCGCGGGTCGCCGAACTGCAAGGCCTGCCAGGCGACGCGTTGTCCGAGTCCGGCCTCGAGCCGCTCCCACACGTCGTCGATGCCGACCGTCCGATAGTCGCCCCCGGTCCAACGTCGTTCGTCCCCCACGTGGGCGGCGGGTTGGAAGGACAGCATGGCGAACCCCATGGCGCTGACGTCCGCCACGACGTGCTCGACCTGGTCGAGGTTCTTCGGGGTGATCGTCATGTTGTGCGCAAGGTAGGAACGCACGCCGTGCTCACGCCGGAGCTCGCGGAACATCTCGACGAACCTGGCGCGGAACGGGTTCAGCTCGGCCTCGCTCCTCGGCCGGGGAATCCCGGTGCGACCTCGCATCAAGGAGTCGAAGTGGGCGGCGAACGAGAGCCGACGGAAGCGAGGGGCTCCGTCCTCGTCGAGGGCGAGCGCACGCAGGTAGGAGCCGTCGAAGTCGCCGTGGCTCATCGACATCGGTTCACGCCCATACGAGCGCATCGACGCCAGCGCTGCCGCATGATCCTCCGGGTCGAGCAGGGACACCTCGCCGCCGATCAGCTGCGCGTGCGCCCGCGGGCCACGCACCTGCTGAAGGAGGCGCATCTGGGCTTCCACCTGCACGAGCGTGTGGGTCCCGTCCACGCGCACCTTGTTGGCGTCCTTGGAGTGGTAGCAGGGTGAGCAGGTCAGGTCACACTTCGGGAACACGCCCTGCGTACCCTCGCACCCCACTGCGTGGCGCCCGAGGATCTGCTGCTCGGTCCTGACCCCGGGAGGCAGCGCGGCCCACCGCTCGGCAAGCACACGTTCGGTGACCGGATGCACGGGCCGAGTGGCTCGCTCGAGACTTCGCCACCAGGACTGGAGCGTCACGGGAGATCCTTCTGATCAGTGGAAACGACGACGGCAGTGTCATCCGCGGGTCGAGGTGCCGTCACAACTGGAAACCCGCGGCGCACGTGAAACTCTTCCCGCATACGGTCTTTGCAATGCCCGGGACGAGAAGCTGCGCAATGCGACGCGACGCGAGGGCGGTAGGTCTGCAAGAACCGTGCGCGGTGGCGACGAAGACCATCTATTCTTCCCACGTGACAACCACCTCCCGCGGCGCGATCTGGAGCCGCGCCCCCTACGAAAGTCCTGGGACCTGGTGATGGACCTCACCGTCGACACGCGATCCGAGCACGGCTTCATGATCGTCACACCGCGTGGCGAGATCGATCTCGCCACGGTCGAGGTCTTCCGCGGGGTGCTCATCGAGCTCTTCATCCAGGGCCACGTCCACGTGCTGGTCGACCTGGACGAGACCACCTTTTTCGACTCCATGGGCTTCGGAGCGCTGGTTGCCGCGCGTCGGAAGGCTCGGGTCTTCAACGGGTCACTGGGCATCGTGTGCTCCAACCCGCGGTTGCTCGGCCTGTTCGGCATCACCGGGCTGAACCGCGTCTTCACCATCACGTCGACTGCTCAGGAGCAGGCTCAGCTCGAGCGTGCCGAGGAGTCCGGCCCACCCGACCAGCGAAGCACCGCCTCCTAGCCTGCACACCTTCGGGTGGAGGCACCGCTCGTCGACACAACTGGGAAGCGGGTCGTGACGTACGGTGGGCGAGTGGATGTCCGTCAGGCACACAACGTGCTCGAATCGGGTGTCGCCGGTGCGAGGGTCCTGCTCTTCGCCCACGGTTTCGGGTGCGACCAGAACATGTGGCGCTACGTGGCTCCCCACTTCGAGGCCGACCACCGGGTGGTCCTCTTCGACCACGTCGGGTCTGGCGGTGCGCAGGCGCCGTACGACGCGGACCGCTATGCCTCGCTCGAGGGCTACGCCGACGACGTCGTCCGGATCTGCACCGACCTGGACCTGCGCGACGTCGTCTTCGTCGGGCACTCGGTCTCGGCCATGATCGGCGTCCTCGCCCACCTCCGGGCACCGGACAGGTTCGCAGCCCTCGCGCTGGTCGCGCCGTCACCCCGTTACATCGACGACTCCGACTACATCGGCGGCTTCGCACGCGCCGACATCGACGACATGCTCGCAGCGTTGTCCAGCAACTACCTCGGCTGGTCCAGTGCGATGGCGCCTACCGTCATGGGCAACTCTGACCAGCCGGAGCTCGGCCGAGAGCTGACGCAGAGCTTCTGCAGGGTCGACCCGGACATCGCCGAGCGCTTTGCCCGGGCCACCTTCCTCTCCGACAACAGGGCGGACCTCCCGCAGGTCTCGGTCCCGACCCTGGTCATGCAGTGCCGGGAAGACCTCCTCGCGCCGATGGCCGTGGGCGAGTACGTCGCTGACGTGGTCCCCGACAGTCGTCTTGTCGTCCTGGAGGCCAACGGCCACTGCCCGAACCTGAGCGCGCCTGATGAGGTCATCAAGGCTCTGGAATCGTTCCTGCCTCCGGGGCGCTGAGTGGCTACCACCGCCGCCATGCAGGCCTTCCAACAGGCCTTGCTGGTCGACGACCCGGCCGCGCTCTACGACAAGGCACCCTGTGGCTACCTCTCGACCACGCCCGACGGAACCATCGTCAAGGTCAACGACACGTTCCTGACCTGGACCGGATACGCCGCCGGCGAGCTGGTCGGCCGCCGCCGACTCATCGACCTGCTGGCCCCCGGCGCGAAGATCTACCACGAGACACATCTCAGTCCGATGCTGCACGTCCTGGGCGAGGTGAAGGAGATAGCCCTCGAGGTGGTCAAGGCGGACGGTGACCGGATGCCGGTCCTGGTGAATGCCATGCTCGACCGCGACCCGGCCGGTGAGCCGCGGACGGTGCGGGTGGCCCTGTTCGACGCCACCGAGCGACGTCGATATGAGCACGAGCTCCTGTCGGCAAAACGCCGGGCCGAGGAGTCCGAGGAACGCGCTCTGCGCCTGGCCAGGACGCTGCAGGAGACCCTCATCCCGCCGGGAACGCCGGACATCCCCGGCCTCGAGGTCGCCGCCGCGTACCGCCCGGCAGGCCGGGGTGACGAGGTGGGCGGCGACTTCTACGACGTCTTCCAGATCGCCGAAGGCGATTGGGTCGTGGTGCTCGGCGACGTCTGCGGCAAAGGTGTGGAGGCGGCCGTCGTCACGGCTCTCGTCCGCCACACCGTCCGGGCGCTCGCCGTCTCCGAGCAGTCGTCGCGCGACGTGCTCCCCCAGCTGAACTCGATCCTGCTCTCGAGCGACACCGACAGATTCTGCACGCTCGTGATCCTGCGGCTGCGTCGGGCCGAGCAGGGCTGGAAGGTGACCAGCAGCTCCGGTGGTCACCCCCTTCCCCTGCTCCTGCGCGCCGGCAGTCCTCCGGTGACAGTGGGCGAGCCGGGAATGATCGTCGGTGCCTTCGAGACAGCGCACTTCGTCGAGACCACCATCTTCTTGGGCGAGGGAGAGTCGTTGTTCCTCTACACCGACGGTGTCACCGAAGCCGGCCGAGCCGGAGACTTCTTCGGCGAGGAAGGCCTCATCGACGCACTTGCCGCGCCGGCGACCACTCCCCAGCTCATCCACCAGGTGCTCGACCGGGTCCTCGAGTTCCAGCAGAACGTGCCGCGCGACGACATCGCGCTGCTGGCCTTCCGCGCCACCTGACGAGACGCCAACGCCGGCGTGGGCGGGCGTCGCCGCTGGGACGACGCCCGTTCAGCCTCTGCTGAGCGGCTGGCTCAACTGTCCTTCGCGTCTGGGTCAGCTCCGAAGCGCAGCGCGTAGGCAGCTCGGACCCGCTGACGGTCCGACTCCGGCACGTCGGCCGTCTCGTTCATCGCCCGAATCAGGTCGGCCTGATGGTGGAGGGCCTGCACGGCGCTCGGGCGACGGAGGTCGGCGAGCGACTGCTCCACCTGGTGGAGGACGTCGAGCAGGTAGATCAGCACAGTCGGCTGTGCTGCCGAGGCGATCCGCACCTCGTCAAATGCGATACCGACGAGCTGCTCGTGGGTCGTGGCCTGCGGAACCAGCAGCACCCGGCCCTTCACGTCCGGTCAACCGGCGAGCCGGTGGCTGGCGGCGGAGCAGGTCGGCGAGGACCGTGCCGAAGTGGGAGATCGCGTCGTGAGCCGTGGTGGGATCGTTGACGCCGGGCGACATGGCCTTCAACGCCACGTCAGCGAGCTGGCGCACGCCGTAGGCCATGTCCTGCTGCAACGTCCGGGTCTCCCCCACGATCACGGCCGCTCGGACCGCGTCAGCGATGATCTCCAAGTCCTCGGGTGCCGGGTAGATGTGGCAGATCGGTGTGTTCTGGATGGCGTACTGCCCGGCGAACGTCTCCACCCGCACCCTCGCGCCGGGCGGCAACGCGGTCAGGAGCGCGTCGTAGTCCACGTTCTGCACCCAGCCGTACCGTGCGAAGCGCACCACGCAGGCACCCTCCGGAAGACGCGTCGATTCTCCATGTGCGGCGGCGGGAGGCGACTCCGCATCCGGTTCGGGCCAGGCCGTGCTGGCCTGGGCAAGCACCTCTTCGGTGACGCGGCGAAGGATGTTCGAGACGTCCATCGAATGCGCTGCATGGTTGATGAACGCGACGATCGCCAAGATCGAGGCGATACCAAGTACGACCGCGAGCAGGATCGAGATGCTCGGGACGATGGCGTCGCCGGCCCCCTCCAGCGCCGATCGAACCGCGCGCAGCACCACCAGGCAGTACGTGAACGTCCCGATGACCAGGCCCATCACGCGCTTGTTGAACGGGTCGCGGAACATGCCGTGCACGACCCGCGGCGAGTACTGGCTCGACGCCAGCGAGATCAGCAGCAGGCTGACGGAGAATGCGATACCTGCGAAGGTGAGAGTCGCGCCGGCCACCGTGGTCAGCACTGTCCGAGCACTGTCCACCGTGGCAGTCAGGCGAGGATCGATGCCGGTGACGAGCGCGTCGACCACGAGCATCGCTTCTCCGAGGAGGACGCCGCTGATCACGCAGAGCATGGGGATGAAGAAGAGGCTGCTGCGCAGTCGGTCGCCCCGGGCCCTGAGTTGAGACAGCATGCGGCGCTCTTTCCGTCGCTGAAGCAGTTGTACTGGTCATCGCGCGAGTGGTGACCCGCGACCCTCAACCTAGCGTGCGGCAGACGGTCGATCACATCTGGAACATTCCCGAACAGCTGCCGCAAGAAGTCCCAGGGCACCGTGACGCCCAAGCCGATTGGCTATCGGTGGCGAACCGGGGCCACCCATCGGAACGCGCTGAGGAGAGGGCGGCGACACCAGCACGAGGATGAGCAGTGGCAGCGCTGCATCCCGGCGGCCTCTGCGACGCGTGTCAGGACCGCGACGCCGAGGTAGGTCGTGACCGCGATGACCGCGCTGCGCTTCATCTCGTCGAAGGTACTCCCCCGCGAAGGCACACCTCGCCGAACGATCAGTCCTCGGCCGCGATGATGTGGCAGATCTGGGAGTCGGTGCAGTCGGCGGGATCGAGTCGGTCACTGCGGGTGATGAGGCCTTCGAGCTCTGCTTCCAGGGTGGCGAGCTCACGTTGCCGCGTCCGGATTCCCTCCAGCTTGGTCAGGAGCAGCGAGTGGACGTGGGCACACGGTACGGCGCCGTCGCGTCGCAGGTCGAGGATGCTTGCCACCTCGACCAGGGTGAGTCCAGCAGCCTGTCCGCTGCGGATGAACGCGAGTCGAGTGAGGATCGAGGCGTCGTACTCGCGGTATCCGTTGGGCCCACGCAGTGCCTGGGGAAGCAGACCCCGGCGCTCGTAGAAGCGGATCGTCTGCGCCGGCACACCCGCCGCTGCGGCCACCTCTCCGATGCGCATGACCCAACCCTACGACTTGACCTTGCACCGCAGTTCAAGGTCTAGCGTCGCGGCATGGACATCACGCTGCTCTACTTCGAGGACTGCCCGAACTGGAAGGTCGCCGACGAGCGGCTGACCGCCCTTGCTGCCGAGCGCCCGGACATCCGCGTGTCCCGCCACCTCGTCGACACCGCGGAGGAAGCCGAGCGCACGCGGTTCCACGGCTCCCCCAGCATCCAGGTCGACGGCGTCGACGTCTTCGCCGAGCCCGACGCCGAGGTCGGCCTCTCCTGTCGCAGGTACCTGACGCCGGACGGGTACGAGGGCGCGCCCACGCTCGATCAGCTGCGCGCGGCGCTGACCGATGCGTGACTGGGCCGGGACCATCGGGCCGATCGCCGCGGTGCCACCCGTCAGCTCAAGTCAGCGACCGCGGCCCATCCCACCGTCGGATCCGACCTGGGCTCCATGCTCTGAGGTGGGTGGCAGCCCGGCCCTTCGGTTTCAGGCGGTCTCCCAGAGCCCGATCAAGTTGTCCTCGGTGTCGGTGAAGTAGCCGGTGAAGCCCATGTCCCCGACGGGCGTCTTTCGGGTCACGATCGTTCCCCCGGCGGCCTCGACCTTGCTCAGCGCCTCATCGACGCTCGGCACGTCGATGACGAGGTTCGGTGCCTTGCCCGGGAACTCCGCGCTGCGCTCGAACATCCCGCCGTTGATGAAGCCCGGCTCGGTCGGTCCCTGCTCCGGGTCGCTCGGACCGGTCATCACCATGGTGTAGCTCATGCCCGGCACGGGGACCATCTGCCAACCGAACGTCTCGCCGTAGAAGCCCCGCGCCCGGTCGCCGTCATCGAACGGGATCTCGAAGTGCACAACCTTGCCAGACATGCTGCCTCCTCGGATTGGTCTCGACCCTCCAGTGAACTGCGGCCATGCAGCACCGGTCAACGGGTGCCGGCGCCGGATGTTCTGAGGCCACAGCCCACTGCGCGTCAGTCTCCCGCGCGGCCGGTGTCGTAGGCCCACATCGCGATCTCGACCCGGTTGCGGGCGCCGATCTTGGTCAGCAGGCTCGCCACGTGGGTCTTGGCGGTCGTCAGGCCGATGAAGAGGTCGGCAGCGATCTCGGCGTTCGTGCGGCCGCGGGCGACCAGCGCCAGCACCTCCTCCTCACGGTCGGTGAGCGGCTCGATCGGTTGGGTACGTCGTGCCGACGGTGCCTGGGCGGCCAGGGTGGCCAGCAGCCGTCGGGTGATGTTCGGCGCGATCAACGCATCACCGGCGGCCGCGGCATGCACGGCCTGGACGAGCAGCTCCGGCCCGGCGTCCTTGAGCAGGAAGCCCCGGGCGCCGGCCCGAAGCGCGCCGTGGACGTAGTCGTCGAGGTCGAACGTCGTGATCACCACCACCGCCATCGGGTCGGGGACGCCCCGCCCCGCGAGGAGCTCGGTCACCTCGATGCCGTCGAGCCCGGGCATCCGGATGTCGACCAGGCACACGTCGGGGCGAAGCCGACGCGCCAGCTCGACCGCGGCGTGGCCGTCGGCGGCCTGACCGACGACCTCGATGTCGGGCTGGGCGTCGAGGATCATGGACAGACCGGTACGCACCAGGTCCTGGTCGTCGGCCACGAGCACTCGCACCGTCATCGGCGTACCTGCGTCGGCAGCTCGGCGTCGACAGCCCATCCGCCCTCCGGCGCCGGCCCGGCGTGCAACGTGCCACCGAGCAGCTGCACACGCTCGGTCATCCCCAGCAGCCCGAAGCCGTGGGTCACCGGCCGAGCCGGGTCGATCTGACCGTCGTCGGTCACGCGCAGCCGGAGGCTATCGACGCCCTCGACAACCCGGATCTCCACACGCGAGGCGTTGCGGGCGTGCCGCAGGGCGTTGGTCAGCGACTCTTGCGCCAGCCGGTAGACAGCCGCGTCGACCTGGAGCGGAAGTCCGTCCAGGGCAGCCGGCAGCTCCACGTCAACCACCGGGACGGGGTTGCGGCGGGCGAGGGAGACGAGATCGGCAACGCCGGGCTGGGGGGCGTACTCCGCCGGCGCTCCGTCGCGCAGGACCCGGACCATCGTCCGCATCTCCGCCAGCGTCCGCGACGCCTCTTCTTCGATGACCGACAGCGCCTCGAGTGCCGCCTCAGGTCGCTGCCCGGCCATCGCCCGGCCCGCCTGGGCCTGCACAGCGATCGCCGAGACGTGGTGGGCGACCATGTCGTGCAGCTCGCGCGCGAGGCCGACCCGCTCCTGGCTGCGGATCTGGTCCAACGCCCGGCGCCAGCTCTCGGCGCGGTAGCGGAACGCCGCGCCGTCCGCCGCCACCGCCGCCAGAAGGGCGAACCCAGCGATGGTCTCGGCAGGCCCGGTGTAGTCGGCAATCGTGCCGATGACCGCAGCGACCAGCACCACCGCCAGCCCGGTCACGATCTCGCGCCCTGAGCCCCAGCGGACCAGCGCGTAGACGAGCACCAGGACGTAGACCATCGTGGTGAGGCCGACACCGGAGGGCCCGCCCGCCAGGGTCGCCAGTCCCAACACCAGCGCGGTGCCGAAGGCCACCACGACGCAGCCCAACGGGTGGGTACGTCGCCACAGCAGCACCGGCGCGAGCCCGACCGCAACGACCGTCACCAACGGCCGCCAGGCGACATCGTCCCGGAAGACACCTTCCAGGAGCGCCGTCACCATCAACGCGCCCACCAGGACCCAGTCCCGCGACATCCGTCCGGGGGCGTCGGCTGCGCGGGGCTCGGCCCACAGCGAGCGCAGGGCGTTGGTGATCACCCACCCAGCCTAGGCACCGCCGAGGCGTCACGGACCGACCGAAAGAACGAGACCCCGCTCCTCCCCACGGCCGAGGCGGGTCCGGCCTCGACGCTGATGTGGCCGGGGCGGCGCTCCACGAGCGTGGAACCACCGGACGGAGAGGCCGGACCACGAGCGAGGAGAACTGCCATGTCACGGTCGCTGTATCGCTGGGGACGCTGGTCCGCCAGCCGCCCCTGGGCCGCCATCGGGGCCTGGGTGCTCCTGTCCGTCCTGGTCGTCGCCGCCTCGGCCGGCTTCGGGAAGCAGCTGGACACATCCATGTCGGCTCCCGGGACCGACTCCCAGGCGGCCGCCGACCTGCTGGCAGGCGCCGGCAACGGCGCGGGCGGGCTCACCGCATACATAGTGGCGACCTCGGGCGAGGGCACCGAGACGTTGGTGGACTCCCGTCCGGCCAGGGTCGACCTGGACCGGCTGGAGTCTGCCGTCGGTGACCTGCCGAAGGTGCTGGGCACGACCGAGGAGCTCTCACCGGACGGCCGGGTGGCGCTGGTGCGGGTGCAGTACCCCGAGATCGGCGAGCTCGCGGTCTCCGACCTGGACGCGCTGAAGGCCGTCCTGGCCGAGTCGTCGTCTTCGTCGTCGCTGCGGCTCGAGGCGGGGGGCGCCCTCTACTTCAGCTTCGAGCAACCGCGCGCCAACGTGGGCGAGGTGATCGGCCTGGTCGTCGCGGCGGTGATCCTCGTGGTGGCCTTCGGGTCGCTGCTGGCCGCAGGAATGCCGCTCGCGGTGGCACTGTTCGGCCTGCTGGTGGGCGCCGGCTCGCTCCCGCTGCTCGGGCTGCTGCTCGACATCCCGGTCTGGGCTCAGGCCATGGGGGCCATGGTCGGGCTGGGTGTGGGCATCGACTATGCGCTGTTCATCCTGTCGCGCCACCGGGAGCACCTCGCCGCGGGCGTCCCGGTCGCGGAGTCGGTGGGCCGCTCCTTGGCGACCGCCGGCCAGGCCGTCGTCTTCGCCGGTGGCACCGTGGTCGTGGCGATCCTGGGGTTGGCCTTCGCCGGACTGCCGTTCGTGTCCGCGGGCGGCGTCGGCATCTCGGCCGTGGTGCTCGTCATGGTGCTCGCCGCGATCACCCTGCTGCCCGCCCTGCTCGGGCTGGCCGGAAGTCGCCTGCAGGCACGCGGGTGGCTGCACCGGCGCGGGCGCGGGCGCAGGAACGGGGCTGACGCTGCGGTGCTCCGGTGGACCCGGTGGGGTGTGCACGTCTCGCGGCACGCCACGGCGTACGCCGTCGCCGGCACGATGCTGCTCCTCGCGCTCGCCGCGCCCGTCCTCGCCCTCCGGCTGGGACTGCCGGACGACGGGAGCTTCCCGCAGGCGCGCACCGAGCGGCGGGCCTACGACCTGATCGTCGAGGGCTTCGGGCCCGGCGCGACCGGGCCGATGGTGGTGGCCGTCGACGTCGCGCAGGACCGGTCCGTGGTGGGGCCGTTGGTGTCGGCACTGGCAGCCGACCCGGGCATCGCATCGGCCGCGGCTGCGCCGGTGGATGTGACGTCCGACGTGGCTGTCATCGTCGCCCAGCCGACGACGTCACCCCAGGACGCGGCGACGGCCCGGACGCTCGACCGGGTGCGCACCGAGGTGCTGCCCAACGCGTTGGAGGGCAGCCCCGCGACCGCGCACGTCGGCGGCTACACCGCCACGATGTCCGACCTCGGCCAGCGGATCGAGGAGCGGCTGCCGATCTTCGTGGTCGCCGTGGTGGCGATGTCGTACCTGCTGCTGATGGTGCTGTTCCGGTCCGTCCTGGTGCCGCTCAAGGCGGCGGCGCTGAACCTGCTGAGCGTCGCTGCGGCATACGGCGTGATCGTGATGGTCTTCCAGTGGGGCTGGGCCGCGAGCCTGATCGGGTTGGAGTCGACGGTGCCGATCATCTCGTTCATCCCGCTGTTCATGTTCGCGATCCTCTTCGGGCTGTCCATGGACTACGAGGTGTTCCTGCTCTCGCGGGTGCGCGAGGAGTATCTGCGCACCCGCGACAACGGCTACGCCGTGGTGCGCGGGATCGGAGTCACCGCACGAACCATCTCGTGCGGTGCCGCGATCATGGTGTCGGTCTTCATCGGCTTCGGGTTCGGCGACGACCCCGTCCTGAAGATGCTCGGCCTCGGCCTCGCGACTGCGGTGTTCCTCGACGCGACCGTGGTGCGCCTGGTGCTGGTGCCGGCGACGATGACTCTGCTCGGCGACGCCAACTGGTGGCTCCCCGCGTGGCTGGACCGCCTGTTGCCGAACTGGGACCCGGAGGAGGCGGGGAACACCCTCCACACTCACGGGGAGCCCGACTCTGACCGGGGGGCTCCCAAGCAACCGGTACGGGCTGGATAGGTGCAGAATTACACGATTGATATTCACTCATCGGCGTGGCGCGCTTGACAAGGGCCACCTACTATCGTCTCTCGTGGAACAACAGCCCCATTGGTCACATCCGTCACAGAGCTATTCAGCCGCCTGGGCCGGGTTCAGGAACATGCTGTGGCGTGCCAGTCGAACCGCGACACTGCTCACCCTGCTGGCAGCACTTCTCGGGCTGACGATCCCCCACAATCCGGCCAGGATCAGCCTGGCAGCCTCGAGCTACGTGTGCACGGGATACAAGGGGTGCGAAGCAGCCGGCTACGGGAACGGCGGATACCGCCAGGCCGGATCCACCATGTACTGGCGCATGTACGCCGGGCACAACTGCACCAACTACGTGGCCTACCGACTCATCCAGAACGGCATGCCCGACAGCCGCCCGTGGGAAGGCAGCGGGACCGCCGCGAACTGGGGCGCAGCGATGGCGTCGAAGACCGACCAGACTCCCCGCGTCGGCGCTGTGGCCTGGTACAAGGCCAATGCCGCGCCTGCCGGATCGGCCGGGCACGTTGCGTACGTCGAACAGGTCATCTCGGACACCGAGATCGTCGTCTCGGAGGACTACTGGGGCGGCGACTTCCACTGGCGCCGCATCACCAAGACCGGCGCGGGCTGGCCCAGCGGCTTCATCCACTTCAACGACCTCGCCATCGAGCCCAGCACGCCTCCTGCCATCTCCGGGGCTGCGGCAGTCGGTGCACCACTCGAGGTGCAGATGGGGGCGTGGACCCCCACGCCCACCGCCCTCACCGTTCGCTGGCTGGCCGACGGTGTCGCCATCCCCGGTGCCACCACTCCCAGCTACGTCCCCACGCCCGAGGTCAAGGGCAAGACCCTGACAGCCGAGGTCACGGCCGAACGCGTTGACTACACCACGGGTCGGGCAGCACTGAACACTGCGCCCGTGGCCCCCGGCACACTGCAGACCACCGCACCGCCGACGATCCAGGGCAACACAGAGGTTGGTCAGACCCTGACGCTGACCGACGCCGCCTGGTCGCCCCAGCCCTCGAAGACCACGACGCAGTGGTACGCCGATGGCGTCCCGATCGCGGGGGCCGACGGCGCGACCCTCGCACTCACGAGAAAGCACATCGACAGACGCATCAGTGCCCGCGTCATCGGCAGCGCGAAGGGCTACCGGAAGCTGACCGCGAGCGCGCCGGAGACCACCCCCGTCCTCGCCAAGGCCATCAACGTCACCAGGTCCTTCGCGGTCAAGGGCCGACCACAGCTGGCGCACGTCCTCGTAGCCCGAGCCGGCGACGTCCGGCCCAGCAACGCGTCAGTCGCCTACGCCTGGCTACGTGATGGCCGACCCATCTCGAAGGCCACCAATCGGAAGTACTCCGTCCGGCCCAAGGACGTCGGCCGCAGCCTGTCCCTCCGAGTCACGCTGACCCGCGCCCACTTCCGCGACACCACGGAGACGATCGCGGTGTCCGGCCCCGTCACCAGTGTTCCCACGGTGCGGGTGCGCACCGAAGTCTCCCGGAAGCGCGTGGTGGTGAACATCAAGGTGAAGGCCCCCGGAGTGCGTGCCCCGGATGGTGCGATCGCCGTCAGCGTCGGCAAGCGAACTGTCACAGGTCAGCTCGACCAGGGGCTCGCACGGCTCGTGGTCCGCGGCCTGAGGCCCGGCACGAAGCCCGTGGTCGTGCGCTACGCAGGAAGCGAACTCGTGCAGCCAGCAGTCTCGCGCTCACACATCGACGTTCCTGCGCGCCGGCCCTGAGGAACCGCGTCCAGCACGGCACGTCACCACCAGCATCGCCTCCGACCTGCGATCCCTTGGTGTTGAGAAGGCAGGTCGTGTGGGGTTGACGACCGGGGTGGCAGCATGTGGCGGACACGGCCCACCGACGGAAGGACTGCGATGAGCGAACCGCAGCCCACCGCGCCACGTCAGTGGACGGCGTCGCCGGCTGACGTGTTGTTGTCGGACGGCGGGATCGCCGTGATCCGGTCGTTGCGTGCCGACGACCGCGACGCCGTGCTCGCGCTGCACGAGTCGGTCTCCGAGAACACCTTGCGGCTCCGCTTCTTCTCCTCGAACCGGAGTGCGGCGCGCGCCTACGTCACGCGGCTGTTCGACGACGAGCACGATGACGCGACCGCCCTGATCGCCTTCGACCGCGGGCGGGTGATCGGCCTCGCCACCGCGGTGGTCTTCGCCAGCGACGCCGCGGAGGTGGCCTTCCTGGTCGCCGACGCCGACCGCGGCCGCGGTCTGGGCAGCCTGCTGCTCGAGCACCTGGCCGCCCTGGGCCGGCGGCACGGCGTACGCCGCTTCGAGGCCGATGTCCTCGCCGAGAACTCCGGGATGCTGCGGGTCTTCCGCGGCGCCGGCTTCGCCGAGACCCGTCGTCGCGAGGGCGGCGAGGTGCTGGTGCAGCTCGACACCGACGAGTCGGCGGAGGCGATCGTCGCCGCCGACCGGCGCGAGTGGCGGTCCCAAGCCCGCTCGCTGCGGCCGCTGCTCCACCCGGAGAGCATCGCCGTGGTCGGCGTACGCCGCTCGGCCGGCGGGTTCGGGTTCGGCATCCTCGACGCGATCCGGTCGTCGTCGTACTCCGGTGCCGTGCACGTCGTGCACCCCGAGGCTGATCGGATCGACGGCCTCCCGGTCCAGCCCAGCCTGGCCGCGATCGGCTTCCCGGTGGACCTCGTGGTGATCGCGGTGCCGCGCGACGGCGTGTCCGCTGTCCTGCGAGATGCGGCGGCGACCGGCGCCGGAGCCGTCCTGATCGTCTCCTCCGGCTTCGGCGAGCACGGAGACGATCGTGCCGACCAGACCGGTGACCCCGCCGCAGAGCTCCGTCACCTGGCCCGAGCCCACGGCGTGCGCATGGTGGGCCCGAACTCCCAGGGAGTGCTGGGCAACGCCACCGATCTCGGGCTCAACGCGACGTTCCTGCGCGACGTGCCCGACAGCGGCGGGCTGGGAGTGGTGTCGCAGTCGGGAGGAATGGGCTTCGCACTGCTCGACCTGGCCCGCGACATCGGCCTCGGCATCCATTCCTTCGTCTCGCTGGGCGACAAGCTGGACGTGTCGAGCAACGACCTGCTGGCCGCGTGGATGGACGACGACCGGGTCAGCGCAGCCGCGTTGTACCTCGAGTCGTTCGGCAACGCGCTCAAGTTCGCGCGGACCGCCCGTCGGTTCGCCGAGCGCAAGCCGCTGCTGGCGGTGATCGGCGGCCGCTCCCGGGCCAGGCTGGAGCGTGCCCACGACGGTACGTCCGTCCCGGTCGGCGTCGACGCGCTGCTCACCCAGTCCGGCGTGATCGCCTGCCGCACCGGCGCGGACCTCACCGAGACGGCGCTCCTGCTCGACGAGCAACCTTTGCCCGAGGGCCTGCGAGTCGGGATCGTCAGCAACACGGGCGGCCTGGGCGCTCTGGCCATGGACCTCGTCGATGCCCAAGGTCTGGCGGTCGCCGCGCTGTCCCGCGAGCTGCAGCAGGGGCTGCGCTCGACGTCGGCGGGCATGGTCGATGCACGCAACCCGATCGACCTCGGCGCCGACGTCGACCCGGACGCTCTGGCGGCCTGCGTGCACCAGCTGGCCGGTTCCGGGGAGGTCGACGCCGTCGTCGTCCTGCTGGTCACCACCAGGTTGGGCGACCGGGACGAGCTGTTCGCCGCCGTGGGCCGAGGCCGTGCCGGGGCCCCCGGCACCCCGGTGCTGCTGGTCGCCCCCGGTGCGGCCGCGGCCGCGGCGAGGGGAACCCCGGGGGTCACGGTGTTCCGCACGATCGAGGCGGCGACTGGTGCCCTCGCGCGCGCCATGCGGTACGCCGAGTGGCGCCGGGTTCCGCCCGACCAGCCGGTCGTCGATCTCGGGACCCGCGCGGCGCACGCCCGGTCCTGGGCGGCCTCCCGCCTCGTCGAGCAAGGAGGCGATCCGCACTGGCTGCCCGCGGACGCGATGAGCGAGCTGCTGTCCCCCTACGGCATCCAGCTGCTAGGTCGAGTGGCTCGGGGCGGCGACGAGGCGGTGCGGGCGGCGAGGGACCTCGGTTTCCCGGTGGTGGTGAAGCTCGCCGATCCCACCGAACCGCACAAGACCGAGCGTGGACTGGTCCGTGTCGACCTACGCAGCGCGGCCGCCGTCGAGCAGGCGGTCGCCGCGATCGCCACCGAGCTCGGCCGCGACCAGGTCGAGGTCCTGGTCCAGCCGCTGCTGATGGGCCACCAGGTGTCGGTCTCGCTGCTGCGCGATCCGGAGCTCGGACCGCTGGTCCGGCTGGCCTCCGGCGGCCAGATCACCGACGTCCTCGACGGCGGCAGCCGGGACGACGCGGTGGTGCTGATGCCGCCCATCGGTCCGGCGGACGCTGCTCGGGCCGTCCGTGCCCTTCGGCTGTGGCCGCGGATGGTCGGCAGCCGAGGACCGCAGGCGGTGGATGCCGCCGAGCTGGAGAGCCTCGTCGCCCAGGTGGGCCAGCTCGCGGTCGACGTCCCGCAGCTGGCCGCGCTGGCGCTGGACCCGCTGGTGCTCACCACGGAGGGGCTGCGCTGTGTGGACGTCAAGGCCCGGCTCGTCCTGTCCGCGGAGATGGACGCGGGCCTCCCCCGTCAGCTGCGGTCCTGATCCGCTGTCCCCCGCACCACGGTGAGCGCCTCACGAGCGATCTCCCACTCCTCGTCGGTCGGCACCACCAGCACGGGCACGTCGGTCCCCTGACGGGAGACCACCCTCGGCTCCCGACCACGCCGCTCGTTGCGCTCCGGGTCCAGCTCGACGCCCAGCCGCTCCAGGCCCGACAGGGTCGCCGACCGCAGCTCCGGGTTGTGCTCGCCGACCCCACCGGTGAAGACGATGCCGTGCACGAGACCGAGGACGGCGTAGTAGGCCCCGACGTACTTGCGGATCCGGTAGGCGTAGACGTCGAATGCCAGCGCCGCCGCCTCGTCGCCGGCGGCCCTACGCTGCATGATCTCGCGGAAGTCGTTGTGGCCGGCCAGCCCTTGGAGCCCGGAGTCGCGGTTGAGGGCCCGGTCGATGTCCTCCAGCGACCAGCCCAGCTGCCGGTGCAGATGGCCGTGGACGGCCGGGTCCAGGTCGCCGGAGCGGGTGCCCATCACCAGACCCTCCAGCGGGGTCAGCCCCATCGAGGTGTCGACCGACTCGCCCTCACGGACGGCGGTTGCGGACGCACCGTTGCCGAGGTGCAGCACGATCAGGTTGGTCGCCTCCGGTGCGCGACCGAGCAGTCGGGACGCCGTTGCCGAGACGAAGGCGTGCGAGGTGCCGTGGAAGCCGTAGCGCCGGATCTGGTGGTCCTCGCGCCAGGACCGGGGTACGGCGTAGGTGTGCGCCCGAGGCGGGATGGTCTGGTGGAACGCCGTGTCGAACACCGCGACCTGCGGCACGTCCGGGAACAACCGGCGCGCCACCCGCAGTCCCTCCAGGTTGGCCGGATTGTGCAGCGGCGCCAGGGGCACCAGCCGCTCGATGTCCTCGACCACCTGGTCGTCGACCAGCGTCGGCGCGGCGAACCGGCTGCCTCCGTGGACCACCCGGTGGCCCACCGCGGCGAAGTCGTCGCGAGTGAGCGCCGGCCCGTGCTCGGCGAACGCGGCGAGCGCCGCGGCGAGCGCGTCCTGGAAGGAGCCGAACTCTCGCTCGGTCCGGTGCTCGTTGCCGCCGGTCTGATGGGTGAGGACGCCGCTCGCCTCGCCGATCCGCTCCACCAGTCCGGTGGCCTCGGCGCGCCCACTCTCGCCGTCCACGAGGCTGTACTTCAGCGATGACGACCCGGCGTTGACGACGAGGACCAGGCTGCTCCTCGCGGAGCTCGCGCCCGTCATCGACGCTCCTGGGCCTGGATCGCGGTGATCGCGACCGTGTTGACGATGTCACGGACGCTGGCGCCACGGGAGAGGTCGTTGACCGGTTTGCGCAGCCCCTGCAGGACCGGGCCCACCGCCAGCGCTCCGGCCGAGCGTTGCACCGCCTTGTAGGTGTTGTTGCCGGTGTTGAGGTCGGGGAAGACGAACACCGTGGCCCGGCCGGCGACGGCCGAGTCGGGCAGCTTGGTCCGGGCCACGGCGGCGTCGATCGCGGCGTCGTACTGGATCGGGCCTTCGACGGCCAGCTCGGGGGCGCGTTCGCGCACCAGCCGGGTCGCCTCGGTGACCTTCTCGACGTCGGTCCCGGAGCCGGAGCTGCCGGTCGAGTAGGAGAGCATCGCCACCCGGGGCTCGACGCCGAAGGCGGCCGCGGTGCCCGCGGATGCGATCGCGATGTCTGCCAGCTGCTCAGCAGTCGGGTCGGGATTGACCGCACAGTCGCCGTAGACCAGCACCTGGTTGCGCAGGCACATGAAGAACACCGACGACACCACGGAGACCTCGGGCACGGTGCGGATCACCTCCAACGCCGGCCGGATCGTGTGGGCGGTGGTGTTGACAGCGCCCGACACCATGCCGTCGGCCAGGCCGAGCTCGACCAGCATGGTCCCGAAGTAGGACACGTCGACCACGATGTCGCGGGCTCGCTCCAGGTCGACGCCCTTGTGACTGCGCCGCTGGTGGTACTCCTGGGCGAACCGCTCGCGCAGCTCCTCGTCGAAGGGGCTGAGCAACCGGGCCCTGGACAGGTCCACGCCCAGCGTTGCGGCTCGCGACTGCAGGGCGATCGGGTCGCCGAGCAGGGTGAGGTCGACGACGTTGCGGCGCAGCAGAGCGTCGGCGGCCTGCAGGATCCGGTCGTCGGTGCCCTCGGGGAGCACGATGTGCCGACGGTCGGCGACCGCTCGATCCAGCAACTGGTGCTCGAACATCAACGGTGTCACGGCCTGGGTGCGGGCCACCTCGAGCCGGTCGAGCAGGGCGTCACCGTCGACGTGCTCGGCGAACAGGGCCAGGGCCGTGGCCACCTTGCGGGGCGAGTCCTTGTCGAGGCGGCCGCGGCGGGTGGTCAACCCCGTCCACGCCGCATGGGTGTCGAGCGGCGTACGTACGATCGGCAGGGTCACGTCCAGCCCGTCCAGCAGCCTGCTCACCTGCTGCGGGAGGTCCAGCCCGCCGGTGAGCACGATCCCCGAGATCTGCGGGAAGCTGGCCGACTGGTGCGCGGTCAGCACGCCCAGGACGATCTCCGGCCGATCACCCGGGGTCACCACCAGCGCGCCCTCGAAAAGCCGGTCGAGCACGTTGGGCAACGTCATCGCCGCCACCACCAGGCCCGGCACCTCGCGGGCGAGCAGCGCCTCGTCGCCGCTGAGCAGCTCGCCGCCACAGGCCGTCACCAGGTCCGAGACCGACGGCGCACTCAGCAACGGCTCCTCGGGGATGGCGTAGGCCGGCACCCCCTCGTTGGTCAGAGCCTGCGCACACGCGGCCGGCAGAGCTCCGCTGACCCGGTTGGCGATTACTGCGAACAGCGTGCCGTGGTGGGCCAGCAGCTCGGTGGTGGCCAGGTCGGCCGCCGTGCGCAGCTGGTCGACCGAGCGGTCGGCACCGTTGAGGACGAGCAGCACCGGGGTGCCGAGGTTCGCCGCGATCCGGGCGTTGAAGCCGAACTCCGCCGGCGCGCCGACGTCGGTGTAGTCGCTGCCGACCACCACCACCACGTCGGCACGCTCGGCCACGTCGTGGTAGCGCTGGACGATCCGGTCCATCGCGGCGGCAGGGTCGGCATGCACGTCGTCGTAGGTCACGCCGGCGCACTCGTCGTAGGTCAACTCCACCGCGGGATGGGCCACCAGCAGCTCGAGGACGTAGTCGTGCTGCTCACCGACAGCACCGTCGGTGCGCACGATCGGTCGGAACACCCCCACCCGTTCCACCCGGCGGGAGAGCTGCTCGAGCACACCGAGCGCGACAGCGGACTTGCCCGTGAACCCCTCGACGGTTGCGACGTAGACGCCTCGACCCATGAGCCGACCCTAGTCTCACAGGCTCAGCCCTCGGCTCCACGTGTCCACCGAACCGATGTGGCGCTCGCGCGGGTTGTGCGTTACTACGACCGCCTCGCTCGCGTGGCATCCAGCGTGGGGAGCCGGCTCCCCTGACTCTGGCGCGCGGTCCAGCGGCGGGACCACGCCCAGGACGTTGCGCAGGAAGTGGACGCGGCAGCGTTGCCAGGTGGCACTGATCATCACCGCACTGATCGCGGCCTTGAGCCCGGCATGGGCATCGGAGATGTCAGCGGGTCGAGTCTGCCGTCACTCGGTGGGCTGTCTTCCGGATTTCCCTCCGTCTGCGCGATCAGTTTCCGAATGGCGTCGGCTGCGTGGTGGCTCCTCGACGTTGAGGAGCCGGGTCAATCGTCCGAGGGCAGTCTGCTTGCGCCAGCGGTGGTAGGTCTTCTCGATACACGCGCCGATCCCGCACCGGCACGCTCCGGGTTCCTACTCGCTGCCGGTGTCCGGCAGAAGCTCAGCCTGAACAGTCGACCGCGACCGCGAGGGCAGCGCAGATCTCGCGCATCCGGGCGTCGGCCACCCGCCCCAGGCGCTCGACGAGGATCGCGATCGAGACGCTCTCGATGGAGTCGAGGTTGACAGCGGAGCGAAGCGGCACCGGGTCGTCACCGGGTTCGAGGACAACTTCGCTCGGGAGGTCTCGGATGGTGGTCGTGCACGGGGCGACGAGGGCTCGGCCATGGCGCGGGATGACGGCGTCACGAGACAGCACGACGACGGGTCGACGGCCGACCTCCGCCATCTCGCACCACCACACTTCGCCGCGCGCCGGGAGTTCCGTCACGAGGCCGCAACCGCGCGTCGGAACGAGGCCAGGTCTCCCCACTCGTCTGGCTCGTCGAGCGGATGCTCGTCGTACGCCGCGTAACTGGCGTCGACTTCGGCCGACCGATGGCGGTCCAACAGGGCAGCGAGTGCTTCGTCAACAAGCGCGGAGTCTGGCTTCTGGGAGGCCTTGCGGGCGCTCTCGAGGAGTTCGGAGTCCACGGTGGTGCTCAAGCGTGTGCGACTCATGCCACAATCATGCCACGCGAATGGGGAACTGGCGATGGTCCCTCCGGTAGCGGATCCGCTACCCGAGCGGGCGCCGGAGACGTGCCCCACAGCGCCCAGAATGCCCTACCGGCCCCTTCGGTGAGTGCGCTTCGTCTTTCTGGTCGACCAATCAGGTGCCACTCATCATCGACCCCGCCTTTGAGCTCGCGGTTTGATCACTGCGCCTACCTACCTTCGGCAGAAGTTGGGGAGGTGGGCTCAGGTCACGTCGGGCTCGAATTCTGGAACGATGGCCAAGTCGACCATGGTCTGCCAGATGCGGGAGTCAAAGCTGGTGGTGTCGTCGAACCAGGTGGATGCGACCACGACCAGGCGAAGGTCAGGGACGACCTCGATCATCTGTCCGCCGTACCCGATCGCCGCAAACGCCGGATGGTCACCGGACGTGGTGACCCACCACTGATAGCCGTAGCCAGGTCCCCCGAAGCCACCGTCTCCCGTGCTCACGGCACTACTGGTCGCCTCTTCGATCCATCCGCTTGGAACTAGTTGCTCGCCCTCCCACGCTCCTTTGTGGAGGTAGAGGTTGCCCAGCTTGACCATGTCGGCAGCGGTCATCTTCATGGTGCCGTAGCCGACGTTGATGCCTTGGGGGTCACGCGGCCAAGCGAACCCTGCCTTGTCGTAGGTCTGGATCTGACGTGCCTCGACGCGGTCAGACACACCCGTCAGGACCGGCTGAAATGCTGGGGTGGTGTCGATCCCGAGCGGATCGAACAGCTTCTCCCTCGCGTAGGCCAACAGCGGCCGGCCGGAGGCCTCGACGAGGGTTGCGGCCAGCAAGTGGCTACCCACGCTGGAGTAGGCAAAACCTTGGCCGGGAGGCTGCACTGTTCCGCGCCGCACTATGTCGGCGACCCAGTCCTCTCCGGAGGGTCGCGGATCCACGGCGCCATCAGCTGGTAGCCCCGCGGTCATTGTGAGCAGCTGTCGGACGGTGATCGCGCCCACCTGGGGCGTCATCACGTCGGCGTAGGAGGGGAGAAGCTCATCGAGGTTCTGGTCGAGTTCAAGGACCCCCTCGGACACCGCGATGCCGACCAGTGTGGACAGAAAGCTCTTGGTGACCGATGCGAGGTCGTCGGACTCGCCGGCGCCGCTGTCGTAATAGCGCTCGACGACCGTCTTGCCATTGACGGCGACCAGGATCGCCCTTCGATTGCGTAGGCCAGGAGACAGGCTTTCGTCAACGAAACCATCGACTGCAGCCCCCAGTTCCACGCCCGTCGGAACTGCGAGCGGTGCCGGTCCAGGCGAATCGCAGCCGCCCAGCAGGACAGTGACTAGGAGCATCATCTCAGCGGCCGCGACCAGGCGCATGCGCGGGATCGCACGACACCGAACAGGAAGCATCGCCAACAGCGCTCCTCACCGGCCACAACCGCCGGGCAACGGCAGACACGCGGTGGAGAACGCCGACCCGGTTCCACCCAAACTACGCTTGTCACGAGAGGCCGTCGATAGCCCACACTCCTGTAATCAATGTTGGCTTCGCCCGCCGTTCTAGACTTCTCGTCCCCACTTGTATCGCCCGCTCGACCGTGGGGCATTCCGCCGCGTACGACTGTCAAGCTCAAGCCGCTCTACGCCCGATGCTTCGCCGGTCCCGCGCTGCGAACCTTCTCGTGGGCACCCTGCGTGACCCCGCGGCCATGAAGCTCGGCCTCTCCGCAACGGGACCCCCAATCGGTGATCGCACAACCAGGGAGGCGGGGCCAGGCGGAGCTGACGAGTCGACACATTTCAGCCCGACAAAACACGGCGCTATGAATGCGGTTCGGCTTGCGGAGATGACGTGGATGAAGGTCTCCCGTCGTGACGGATGAGGTCGGGGGCGAGGGGTCAGGCTCCCGCGCCCTCGACGTTCTCGGACAAGGACCTCCCGTCCGCCCGATGACCGGGAGCACGCTGAAACCGATTCAGTACGGCGCTCTCTGCGGTGCGGGCTCCACCCTTGGTGAGGGCCAACCAGAGTCGCACGGTTGCGCTACTGCTCGAAACGGGGACAAGATCGAGGACCCGGCGACAGGGAAGATCATGAGTGCTCAAGCAGCCCACGAGGTGGTCACCGACGACGGCGTCACCATTCGCGCAACCGTGCAGGGTCACGGTCCGCCCCTGGTGCTCCTGCAGGGTGTGATGGGCGACGGTGACGTTGACTGGCAGGCACTCGTGCCGCACCTGGCCGACCGGTTCACCTGTCATCTGCCGAGCATGCGGGGTCGTGGTCGCAGCGACGACCACCCGAACCTACGGATCGACCGGATCTTCACCGACTACACCACCTACGTCGAGAGCCTCGGTGAGCCCACCGGGCTCGTCGGATGGTCCGCCGGCGCCAACCATGCACTCGCCGTGTCATCGCGCTCCGACGCGGTCGGAGCGACCGCCTCGTACGAACCGGTGGTCGGCCTGCTGATGGACGAGGCGGAGCGGGCGGATCTGATGAGTGCTCTGGTCCATGGCCGGGCATTGGTCGAGCAAGGTGACCTGCCAGGAGCGATGCGCGCCTTCGCCGCCAACCCCTTCACCCCCGACGACATCGCGGCCTCGGACGACGCGGGCTACTTCGAGGCGACCGGCCGCTACGCGCCCCACGTGCTGAGGGTGTTCCAGCAGGTTGCGGCGTACGACGGCGCGAGGCCCGAGGACCCGGAGGTACTCAGCGCCATCAGCGTCCCGGTGCTGGTGTTGCACGGGTCGAAGACCGGGCCGTTCTTCGCGATGAGTGCGCAGTACGTGGTCGACAACGTGTCCGACGCGCGAAGGCACACCATCTCCGGCGCCGGGCACGCCGGCCCGCTGACTCATCCAGGCATGGTGGCCGAGGAGCTCCTGAACTTCTTCGACGCAGCCCTCACCTGAGGCTGAGCTTTCGAAAGTGACCTTCGGGGGCGTCCGGACACACGTGACCGACACACATCCATGCGGGCCCGTGACGCGTCGCCCGCAGTGATCGTCACGCGAGACGCGCTCCAGTCAGGATCGTCACGCGGGACGCGCTCTAGTCAGGATCGAATTCCGGGGCCTCCACCGGTCGAGCGGATTCCGGGTGAACCTGCGGACAGATGAACCCGCTGCATTCCGCCGCGTGGGGGCAGGGTGGCCTATGACGTAGCAAGACCCCGCACCTTGGTGTGGAGCCGGGACTGCTCCTCCAGGGTGAGTGGAACGTCGAGAGTCGTCAGCCACTCCTCGATCTCGCCCTCGTCAAGCTTGCGGTGTTCGGTTGGTTCGCCGGGACTGCGAATGGTGAGCGACTCGTGGGTCACGGTCACGTGACGACCGGGCAAGTGCTTGGTGAGGATCAAGCCAGTGGTGAAGTGCGAGCCGGGGAAGGTGCTCGTGAAGTGGTGCCCGATCACCACGTCGACCGGACTCACCTCCAGCTCGTCAGTGGTGTGCGCAAGCTCCCAACCTTCTTCGCGTCGCCTGAACAAGGCCCAGTCACCCGCATCGGTGTGGTGCAATCGGTATCTCCAGCCCGGGAGATAGTCGTCCTCCGCGCCGTGGACCATCGGTATGGGGCGCAGAAGGCTCATCCCGAAGCCGGGATCGCACAGCATCCGCTGACCGTCGATGACCGCCTCCACGACCATGTGGGTCCGCCCCTGTTGAGTGCCTGCGTCCGGGTCGCCGACCCGGCCCAAGTGGCGCCGCACGTGGTACCCGAGCCGCTCCAAAGCGGCGGCGAAGATCGTTGAGTGCTCGAAGCAGTAGCCGCCCCGGCCGCGGACGACGAACTTCCGCTGGATCTCATCGAGGGAGATGCCCGGTGCGCGCCCGAGCAGCACGTCGATGTTGTCGAACGTGTACGTCCGCACGTGCGCCTCATGCAGCTCGGCGAGCGCCTCCGACCCCGGCTCTCGCGCCCCGACACCGAGTCGTGCCAGGTAGCCGTCGAGGTCGAGTTGGTCGATCTTCCAATGGTCGGACGCCATGACCGTAGTCAACCTCACACACGGCGAACGGGCCGGCGATCACCCACGATGTGGTGAAGAGCTGGGCTCATCCGGTGAGCCGCCGACGTGAAATCCCCAACGCAACGCCTCGATTGTGCGTCCTTCCGCCGCGAGCCGGCGCCACCGCGCACCCCCGTAGCCGAATACCGAAGAGCCACTGCGGTCCGCCAGTGGAAGACGGCTGGTTGATGGTGAAACTCTGAGACATGACCAGCCACGGCGGACGATTGGTCCTGGAGCAGGAACGGGTGTTCGATGCCACGCTCGAGCAGGTTTTCGGCCTGTTGACCGAGCCCACAGCGCTGGCCAGGTGGTGGGGGCCGCACGGATTCGCGATACCGGAGGTCCATCTCGACTTGCGGGTGGGCGGCAGCCTTCGCTTCACCATGCAGCCGCCAGACGGCGAATCATTCCATCTCTCCGGCGAGTTCCTTCAAATCGAGTTCCCCTGTGAACTCGCATTCACCTTTCGGTGGGACGAGCCGGTTCCCGACGACCGTGAGACGGTCGTCGAGTTGTCACTGGACGCCTTCGACGGTCGGACCACCGTGTCATTGACCCAGGGAGAGTTCGCCACGCAGGAGAGGCTCGAGTTGCACCGCAGCGGCTGGACCGACAGCTTCGAGAAGCTCGACGCCATCCTCAAGACCTGAGGAGCACAAACGTCGAGCCCCGACGTTGGCCCTCCAGCATGACAATGCATGGACGGGGTCTCCCGTATGCCCGCCTCCTTCTAGCCGCCTGTCGGTGCGGCTGTGCTTCCGCCCGCGCCGAACGCCGGATAACCCGACTACCGCCCAGGGTGGGGCTGCGACGCCCCGGCCGTACGCGACAGGTCCTGGCTCCGGCTCCTTGAGCCACCTCGGTCATCTCGGCTGGGTCAGTGTTGCCTGCAATTGTTGCGCGACCGCATCAGGGCTGGGCATTGCGGCGATGACGGCTCCCAGTCGCCGTGCCGCTTCTCGTTCGGGGGCGTCCTGTTTGGTCAAGGCGGTGACAGCCTCAGCGATCGAGCCGGGCGGCGCGCCCGCGGGCACGATGCGGCAGGCACCTGCCGCGGCGAGGTGGTCGGCGTTCCAGAACTGGTCGGCACCTTGCGGCATGACGATCTGCGGCAGCCCACTGGTGAGGGAGCCGATGACCGTGCCGGTTCCACCATGGTGCACGACGAGGTCGACGTACGGCAGAAGGTGCGCTTGCGGGACCTCCTGTTCGACGTGCACCGCTGCCGGCAGGTCACCGAGCGCGCTCGGCTCTACTCCAGGGCCCGTCGCCACGAGGACATCACATCCCGAGCCGGCGATCTCGAGAGCCGCCGCCCGGAGCAGGTCCACGCTGCCGAAGACCGTACCCATGGTCAGATACACCCGCGGAGCCCGCCGTGGCTCGAGCAGCCACGGCTGCACTGGGCCGTCCGGGGACCAGGCCATCGGGCGCATCTGCATCGTAGGAAACGGCGGGGTGGCGTCGGCATCGGCCAGGAAGGGCGGGTGTGGGTCGATGAGACCCTCGGCCATTGCGCCGGCCGCGGGTGCGTGGACCATCGATGCCACGGTTTCATAGATGGTCGACCACTGGCGGCCCCAGCCGACGATCGCCAAGCAGAAGGCCCTGATATCGGTCGTGTGGGCGGCCATGGCAGCACCGACGTTGGACTGCTCGAAGACGACGAGGTCGGGTCGTTCACGCTCCAGTACTCCAGCCATGACGTCCACGACGTGCGGAGCGCAGAGCTCGACGAAGAGCGTCTGTCCGAGACCCTCGTCCGACGCTGCCTCGCCGAGCTGTTCGACTCGTCGTGCGATCTCCGAGGTGGCGTCGGAGAAGGCCCACGATTCCTCGGCTCCGGGGACAGTCCGCGCGGGTAGCCGACTCGCGAACTCCTCGCCAGTCGCGAACACCACCTCTGCCCCAGTCCGCTCGAGGGCGAGGGCGAGCGGTACCAGGGGATAGAGATGACCAAACGCCGGCAGCGACGCCAGGACGACCTTCACGGCTTCATCGTGTGGGCCCGCCGCTGCACATCCGCCTCATCGTCTGACCATATGGTCGATCCGGAGCCGGGTCATCACCTCACTCGGGGATGACGGCTGTTCTCCGCGTGGTGGAACCCCCTGCGTGCGTGGCTGGACCCGAGGATCGCGCCCAACGCTGGTGAGCCGAACACCGGCCAGGTTGCGTCACGCCGCCGCAATTGGACACGTCCTGACATGGCGATGACCGGAAGCGTCCGGTGGCACCAGGCGGTCACCGGCCCGAGGGAATGACCGTCTGGTGCTGCCGACCAGCTGCTCAGCGAGAGGCTATTTCCAACCACGCGAAGTCTCCGGTGAAGCGCGTCTCGCTCTTATGTCGGTGGTCATACCCATCAGGTGGACAGAGCGCTCCGAGACGACCGGGGCGGTCCGTGACTGGTCCGGGGTCGTCACCGCGATCGACCCATCGACGAGCCTGCGGAAGGGGTCTGTGGAGAGTTTCTGGAGAGCGGTTCAAATCTTCGAGTCTTTCCTGAACGGAAGCCCGCGACTCTCCGAGACCGGAACCCCGCTCTGACCAGCATGTTTGCTGGTCAGAGCCGGTTTCAATCGGTCGGGCTGCAGTGTGCCGAGACCTGGCAGTCCGACTTCACCCACTACCGACTCACCCGCCCCGACGGCACCCCCGGGCCGGACATCGAGATCATCAGCTGGCTCGACGACTGCACCCGCTACGCCTTGCACGTCACCGCACACCACCGGATCACCGGGCCGATCGTGACCGCGACCTTCCGCCAATCCCTTGCCCGGCACGGGATCCCGGCCTCCACGCTCACCGACAACGGCATGGTCTACACCGCCCGCTTCGCTGGCGGCCGCGGCGGACGCAACACGTTCGAGAACGAACTCAGGCGCCTGCACATCGTCCAGAAAAACTCCCGACCAGCACACCCCACCACCTGCGGGAAGGTCGAACGCTTCCAGCAGACGATGAAGAAGTGGCTCCGGGCGCAGCCCGATCAACCGACCACGATCACCGAGCTCCAAACACTGATCGACGCCTTCCTCGAGGAGTACAACCACCACCGACCGCACCGCTCCCTGCCACACCACGCCACACCGGCAGCGCGCTACGACACCATGCCCAAAGCACTGCCCGGCAACTCCCGAGACCCCGATACCCACGACCGAGTCCGACACGACCGCGTCGACAAAGCCGGCTCAGTCACGCTCCGTCACAGCGGTCGGCTGCATCACATCGGGATCGGCCGAACCTACGAGGGAACCTGCGTCATCCTGCTCGTCCAGGACCTCGAGATCCACGTCGTCAACGCGATCACCGGTGAACTCCTGCGAGAACTGATCCTGAATCCACACATCGACTACCAGCCCACCGGAGCACCCAAAGGACCCACCCGACCACCCCAGAAATGACCACTGCCGGACCCACAGTTGCAGGTCCGGCAGTTTCCGATGTCCTGAGACATCACATCGGTCGGGCTGACAGGATTTGAACCTGCGACCCCTTGACCCCCAGTCAAGTGCGCTACCAAGCTGCGCTACAGCCCGAACGCTTCCAGCACGAGGCCGAGGAAGCGATCGGAAGACTACCTCAGGGCTGCGGCAGTCCCGAATTCGACCCTCCCGTCCGGACCCGTGCCCGCCCCGCACCTGGCCGTCAGCGCCTGCGCAATGGCCCCACCTGACCAGGCCCGAGTGGTCCATCCGAGCCATCTCCGGCGGTTGCGCGGACCCGCCACCGCCCTGCCCGGAGGATGAAGCCTCAATCAGGTGGGGAGGTATCCGTGTCCGCTGTGCCGCGCCGCGTCGGCCTGCTCGTCGCTGTCGTGTGCATGACGGTGGGCCTGAGCCTGGGTGCGCCGCGAGCGGACGCCGCCCCCGAGACGGTGCTGCGCGAGAGCGCAGGACAGGCGGAGGCGAACGCCCTGGCCCAGCAGGTCGCCGAACGCCAGAAGAGCTTGTACGCGCTGAACCAGCAGGCCGACGCGCGCGACCGGGCCCTCCTCGGCTTCCGCGCGGTGCTGCAGAAGTACGGCTACACCGGAGACCCCGACCTCGCCCGTGTCGTCCTTCCCCTGGAGTCGTACGACGTCTCGGCCGGGTTCGGCCTCACCGGGCCGCTGTGGGAGGCGCAGCACGGTGGACAGGACTTCGGCGCGCCCTTCGGCCAGCCGCTCGTCGCGGTCGCCGACGGCGTCATCACCGAGGTCGCCTACGCGGGCCCCTACGGACTACGCACGATCCTGACCCTGCCCGACGGCACGGAGGTCTGGTACTGCCACCAGACGAGCGTCTCGGTGGCCGCCGGCTACACCGTGACGATGACCGACGAGATCGGCACGGTCGGCAGCACCGGCAACTCCACCGGACCCCACCTGCACCTCGAGGTGCGACCCGCCGGCGGCAACCCCGTCGATCCGATGGACTGGCTGCGCGCCGCGGGTCTCAACCCCTGACGGTCTCGACCTCGCTCGACCGGCGGTTCAGTGCGAGGTCAGCGCTTGCGCTTCTCACGCGGCTTCTGGTTGATGACGATCGGCGTGCCGACGAAGCCGAACTCCTCGCGCAGTCGTCGCTCCACGAAGCGCTCGTAGGAGGCGTCGAGCTTGCCGCTGGTGAACAGCACGAACGTCGGGGGCGAGGTCTGGGGCTGGGTGGCGAACAGGATCTTGGCCTGCTTGCCGCTGCGCACCGGGTGGGGGTGCTCGGAGACGAGCCGACCCAGGAACGTGTTGAGCGCGCCCGTGCCGATCCGGGTCTCCCAGCCTGCCAGTGCCTTGTCGATGGCCGGCAGCAGCCGGTCGACGTGCCAGCCGGTGACCGCGGCGAAGTTGATCCGGGGAGCCCACTGCACCTGCACGAGGTCCCGCTCGATCTCGCGTTCGAGGTAGTAGCGGCGCTCGTCATCGACGAGGTCCCACTTGTTGAACGCGATGATCATCGCCCGGCCGGCGTCACGGATCGTCTGGATGATCCGCATGTCCTGCTCGGAGACGCTCTCGCTGGCGTCGAGCACCAGGACGGCGACCTCCGCGCGGTCGATGGCGGTCGAGGTGCGCAGCGAGGCGTAGTACTCGTGACCGGAGGCCTGGTTGACCCGCCTGCGGATGCCGGCGGTGTCGATGAACCGCCAGGTGCGGTCACCGAGGGTGATCAGCTCGTCGACCGGGTCCACGGTGGTGCCGGCGGCGTTGTCGACGACGACGCGGTCCTCCTTGGCGAGCTTGTTGAGCAGCGAGGACTTGCCGACGTTGGGCTTGCCGACGATCGCGATGCGACGCGGTCCGCCCACCTCCTCGAAGGTCTCGGCAGGGGTCTCCGGCAGTGCGGCCAGGATCGCGTCGAGCATGTCACCCGACCCGCGACCGTGGAGCGCCGAGACGCAGAACGGCTCGCCCAGCCCCAGGTTCCACAGGCCGTAGGCCTCGGCCTCGGTGCGCTGGTCGTCGACCTTGTTGGCCGCCAGCACGACGGGCTTGCCCGACTTGCGCAGGATCTTGACGACGGCCTCGTCGGAGTCGGTGATGCCGACCGTGGCGTCGACGACGAACAGCACCGCGTCGGCGAGCGTCACGGCGACCTCGGCCTGCGCGGCGATCCGCTCGGCGAGCCCGCGGGCGTCGGGGTCCCAGCCTCCGGTGTCGACGACCGTGAAGACGCGGCCGTTCCAGTTGGCGTCGTAGTAGACCCGGTCGCGGGTGACCCCGGGACGGTCCTCCACGACCGCCTCGCGGCGGCCGATGATGCGGTTGACCAGCGTGGACTTGCCTACGTTGGGTCGGCCCACGACGGCCAGCACGGGGACTGGACCTGACTCGGACTCGACGCTGGTGGCGTCGTTCTCGCTCATGTGCTCACGGCTCTCTGGTGTTCTCGACGAGCCCGGTACCGGGGTCGTCCTCGGATTGTCCCGCAGGAAGGGGCCCGGACAAGGATCGCCGCGTCTGCGAGAGGGCGCCGTCCAGCTCGGACAGCATGTGCTCCCGTAGCAACGTCGAGGTGGCACCCACCTGTTCCCGGGTGCGCGGCCAGGGCTGTGGGGCGATCTGCCAGGGGGCTCCGAAGACCAGGTCGAGGGCGGTGCCGGGCGTGGGAAGGGCACTGGTGCCGTCCGCAGGCGCGCGGGTGCCGATGAGGGTGACGGGTACGACGGGGGCACCGGTCACGAGCGCCAGGTAGGCCGCACCGTGGTGGAACCGGTCCAGCCGACCGCTGCTGCGGGTGCCCTCGGGGAAGATGCCGACCACTCCCCCGTCGCGGATCACGCGCAACGAGGCACGGACGGCGCCCGGGTCGGCGCCGAACCGGTCGATCGGGATCTGCCCGGCTCGGTGCAGGAACCCGCCGAGCCTGCCCTCGAACATCTCGCGCTTGGTCAGGGCGTGCACGGGTCGCGGGGAGAAGACCGCCAGGAGCGGACCGTCGATGATGCCCACGTGGTTGGCCGCGAGGATGACGCCACCGGTGGCGGGGACCTTCCCGGCGCCGTGCACCCGGACGGCGTACCGGCGACGGATCAGCCAGGCGCTGACGGGTCGCAGCCCCCGCAGGACGCGGGTGTGCGGGTGCCGTTCGCTGCTCGCGGGAAGGTCGAGACCCGTCACGGCAGGTCCTGGACGGGGGCGGCCAGCGCGACGATCCGCGCGATCACCTCGGCGAGGGTGAGGTGGGTGCTGTCGACGTGGACGGCACCTGCGGCCATGGTCAGAGGGGCTGTCGTACGTCCGGAGTCGATCCGGTCACGCTCCAGCAGGGACTCCTGCGTCCTGGCAATGTCGGTTCCACCCCGCTCGGCCGTACGACGCTGGGCTCGCGCATCCGGGTCGGCGCTGAGGTAGACCTTCACGTCGGCCTGCGGCCAGACGACCGAGCCGATGTCGCGACCCTCCACGACGATGCCGCCGTCGCCGATCACGTCGCGCTGCAGCTCGAGCAGCCGGGCGCGGACCGCGGGCACGGCGCTGACGGGGCTGACCGCTGCGGTGACGTCGTCGCCACGGATCTCGACCCCGACGTCGATGCCGTCGACGGTGATCGTGGGCGCCAGCGGGTCGGTGCCCGACTCGATCACCGGCGTCGCGGCCAGCGCAGCCACGGAGTCGGGATCGCTCACGTCGACGCCGTGACGGAGCAACCACCACGTCATCGCGCGAAACATCGCACCGGTGTCGAGATAGCGCAGGCCCAGCTGCTCCGCGACCCCTCGCGAGGTGCTCGACTTGCCGGACCCCGACGTGCCGTCGACGGCGATGACAAGGGACTCTGCGTCGACGGTGCTCACGGCCGAGAAGATTACCGGTGAGTCGTCCACCCGCGAGATTCGAGAGCGGCCAGCAGGTGCTCGGCGCGGCTCTCCTCCACGACCAGCTCGGTGAGCCCGACGGGGCGGCCGGGATCGTGGTCGATGCGCACGTCCTCGATGTTGACGCCGATCTCCCCGGCGTCGCCGAAGAGGCGGGCCAGCTCGCCGGGGTGGTCGGGCACCAGGACGAAGACCGATCGGGTCGGTCGTACGGGGCCGCCGTGCTTGCCCGGGATCGCCGCTGTGCCGGCCTTGCCGCGGGCCAGGATCTCCGCGAGCGCCGGGGCTGCCGGGTCGGCGACGGCCGCCATCAGCGAGTCGAGCTCGTCGCGCACCTCCCCCAGCAGGGCGAGGACGGCGGGCGCGTTCGCGCCCAGGATCTCCTGCCACAGGAGCGGGTCGCTGGCAGCGACCCGGGTGACGTCGCGTACTCCCTGGCCCGACAGCGCCAGGTGCTCGGCGGGTGCGTGGGTCATCCGGCCTGCGACGAGGACCGCGGCCAGGTGCGGCAGGTGGGAGGTACGCGCGACGGCGCGGTCGTGGTCGCCGGGGTCGAGTCGCACGGGCACTGCTCCGCACTCGAGGACGAGGCCCTCGACCAGGGACACCGCGTCGGGATCCGACGTGGCGTGCGGGGTGACCGCCCAGGGGCGGCCGTCGAAGAGGGACGCGCTGGCGGCCAGGGGGCCGGAGCGCTCGCTGCCCGCCATCGGGTGCGACCCGACGTAGCGGCGCAGCTGGTCGGCGTCCACCCACTGCGCGACCTGCTCCAGCGGAGCGGCCTTGACGCTGCCGACGTCGGTCACCACCGCGTCGGTGCGACGCAGGGCGTCGGCCACGGCCGCGCCGACCGAGGCCGGGGGCACCGCCACCACGACGAGCTGCGGACCGTCACCGGCGCGCGCCGGGCGCCCGGCACCCAGACCGCTGGCCGTGCGCAGGTGCTCGGCCGAGGTGTCGCGGAGCACCACCTCGAGCCCGATCCGACGACAGACCAGGGCGACCGAGGTGCCGATGAGCCCGGTGCCGACGATCTCCACCGGCCCGGTCAGCACGGCGGGCGAGTCGTCAGTCATGGCTGGTGGTGCGGGCGAGGTCGCGGCGCAGGTTGGCAGCACCGTGCAGGTAGACGTGGGTGACGTCGGCACGGGGCAGCTCGGTCTCGACGTGGGCCATCAACCGCACCACCCGCGGCATCGACCCATCGATCTCCAGCTCGCGGGCGCACACCAGCGGCACGTCCGAGAACCCGAGCTGCCGCGCGGCGTAGGCCGGGAACTCGCTCGTGAGGTCGCTGGTCGCGGTGAAGATGATCGAGATGAAGTCGTCGACTGCCAGGTCGTTGGCCCCCATGACGTCGGACACGAGCTCCGCGACCCGGTCGAGCATGTGTTCGCGGGTGTCCTCGTCGAGCTGGGTCGCACCCCGCACTGCCCTCACTGCCACCCCCCGAGCCTAGCGGGGCGTGACCTCAGAGCTGTGCACTGTCCATCAGCTCGCCGAGCTCGTTGAGGCTCAGCTCGCGCATCTCGCCCACCGGCAGCTTGCCGAGCGCGATCGGGCCGATCTGGGTGCGGGTGAGCCTGGTGACCGGATGCCCGACGTGCTCGAGGAGCCGCCGCACGATCCGGTTGCGACCCTCGTGGATGACCAGCTCGACGATGGTGCGCGACTGGGAGCTGCGCCCGTGGCTGCCACTGACGATCCGCGCGCCGGAGACGGTGACCGGGCCGTCATCGAGGGTGACCCCACCGAGCAGCTGCTTGATGACGCCCTTGTGGAGCTCGCCCTCGACCTCGGCGACGTAGGTCTTGTCCACCTCGAACGACGGATGCGCCAGCCGCTGGGCGAAGTCACCATCGTTGGTGAGGATCAACAACCCCGAGGTGTCGGTGTCGAGGCGACCGACGTGGAAGAGGCGCTCAGGTCGCTCGGCGACGAGCTCGCCGAGGTGGCGGCGACCCTCGGGGTCGCTCATCGTGGAGACCACGCCGCGTGGCTTGTTGAGGACGAGATAGACGTGAGGCGAGATGGGTGGCAGCCGCCGGCCCTCGACCCGGACGACCGCGGTGTGCGGGTCGACCTTGGTGCCGAGGCGGGTGACCGGCTCGCCGTCGACGGTGACCAGTCCCTCCAGCATGAGCTCCTCGCACTTGCGCCGGCTCGCCACCCCGGACTGCGCGAGCAGCTTCTGCAGCCGGATCGTGCCGTCAGCATCAGGCACCGGCCGATGGGAAGCGGGGTTGGAGGGATCCGCGTCGTGGGGCTTCACGAGACCTCGGTCCCGCCGTCGGGCTCGGTGCCTGATCCGCTGTGCGGCGAATGGTGGCGGGCGGCCTCGGCGACGCCAGGCTCCGGCTCGGGGGCTTCGGGCTCGGGGGCTTCGGGCTCGGCGGTCGAGTCAGGGGCGGCATCCAGACCGGCGACGCTGGCGAGCTCGTCCTCGAGGTCGTCCATGTCGGGGAGATAGGGCGCGAGCTCGGGGAGCTCCTCGAGGGAGGTGATGCCGATCCGCTCGAGGAAGTAGGAGGTCGTGCGGTAGAGGTTGGCGCCGCTGTGCTCGTCCTGCCCGGCCTCCTCCACCAGGCCTCGGCTGAGCAGGGTGCGCATGACGCCGTCGACGCTGACGCCGCGGATCGCCGAGACCCGGGCCCGCGAGACGGGCTCCTTGTAGGCCACCACCGCCAGGGTCTCCAGGGCCGCCTGCGTCAGGCGCGCCTGCTGGCCGTCGAGGACGAAGGACTCCACGACTGCGGCGAACTCCGGACGGGAGTAGAAGCGCCAGCCGCCGGCGACGGCGCGCAGCTCGAACCCACGCCCCTGCGCGGCGTACTCCCCGGCCAGGGCCTGCAGCGCGTCCTCGACATCGACCACGGGATGGCCCACGACGGACGCCAGACGCACCTTGTCGAGCGGCTCGTCGGACACCATCAGGATCGCCTCGAGGGCCGGTCGCAGCTCGGCGACGGCCACCGCCAGGGTCTCCATGTCGGCCGCCATGTCGGTCGCCATGTCGGTCTCAGCGACCTCGTGCTGCTCGCTCACTCGTCCTCCAGCGGGGGTGTGTCGGTCTCGCCCGACGGGGTGTTCGACTGATCATCCTCCGGCGGGGCGCCGTCGAACTCGTCGTGGATCTCGACGTCGCCGTCGTCCGCGCCCGTCCAGCGCACGGTCAGCTCGCCCAGCGGGGTGACCTGGTCGAACGACACCGCGCCCTCGCGGAAGAGCTCGAGCAGCGACAGGAAGCGCGCCACGGTCGTGAGCCGGTCCGGCGAGTCGCCGCACAGGGCACGGAAGGTCATCGTGCCGGTTCGGCGCAGCCGGTCCACCACCAGCGCCGCCTGCTCGCGCACGCTCACCTTGTTGGCGTGGATGTGGTGGAGGGAGACCTCCTGGACCGCCTTGGGCTCCATCGCCTTCGCCGCGAGCTGGGCGAACTGCTCGAGGCCGATGCCGATCAGCACCTCGGGCAGCAGGGCGGCGAACCTGGCCTCGAGCCCGACCGCGCGCGGGTGCCGCAGGGACTCGGACGCGAGGCGGTCCTCGAAGACCGCCGCGACCTGCTTGAAGGCGCGGTACTGCATGAGGCGGGCGAACAGGAGATCACGCGCCTCCAGCAGCGCGAGGTCCTCCTCGTCCTCGACGTCGCCCTGCGGAAGCAGCCGCGCGGCCTTGAGGTCGAGCAGGGTCGCGGCCACCACCAGGAAGGACGTGGTCTGCTCGAGGTCCCAGGCTCCGCCCAGGCCCTTGACGTGGGCGATGAACTCGTCGGTGACCTCGGAGAGGGCGACCTCGGTGATGTCGAGCTTGTGCTTGGCGATGAGCCCCAGCAGGAGGTCGAAGGGGCCTTCGAAGTTGTCCAGGTGGACGGCGAAGGCCGGGGCCTCGCTGCCGGGCTCGAGCTCCACGTGTGGACCCGACGCGACGTCGGTCGCGGCGCTCACTCGTCGATGAGTCGCTGGACCAGCGCGCTGTCGGTGCCCTGCGCCTCGAGGTCGGCCAGGACGAGTGCCAGGGCCTCGCGCACGAGCCGTCCGCGGTCCACGGCCAGACCGTGGTTGCGGCGCAGCATCAGTCGCGCGTGCTCGATGTCGAGCAGCTCGTCGGCGGTGACGTAGACGGTCATCTTCTCGTCGTGACGGATGCGGCCGCTGGGACGCTTGGGACCGGTTGCGTCGGTGTCGTCGTCGGCGACCGCGCGCACGCGGCGCGGCCCGGGCTCGGGCTGGGCGCTCTCGGCGCCGGCGGTGGGCCGGAACAGGTCGTCCGCGGCCGGCATGCTCACTCGGCGGGCCATCGGGTCACTACCTCCTTGGCCAGCTGGCGGTAGGCGTCGGCCCCGGTCGAGGACGACGCGTAGGACGTGATCGGCTCACCGGCGACGGTGGCGTCGGAGAACTTCACGGTCCGGCGGATCACCGTGTGGAACACCGTGTCGCCCCAGGCCGACACGAGACGCTCCATCACCTCGCGGCTGTGCAGGGTGCGTCCGTCGAACATGGTGCCGAGCACCCCGTCGATCTCGAGCTTGGGGTTGAGGCGCTCACGCACCTTGTCGATCGTCGTCTTGAGGAGCGCCACGCCACGCAGGGCGAAGTATTCACACTCGAGCGGGACGATCACGCCGTCGGAGGCGGTGAGCGCGTTGACGGTCAACAGCCCCAGCGAGGGCTGGCAGTCGATCAGGATGACGTCGTAGTGCTCCAGGGCCGGGGCCAGCACCCGCTGCAGCGTCTGCTCACGAGCAACCTCGTGGACCAGCTGCACCTCGGCGGCCGACAGGTCGATGTTGGAGGGCAGCAGGTCCATGCCCTCGATGCCCGACGGCACGACGACCTCGTCGAGGGTGACGTCACGCTGCATCAGCAGGTTGTAGATGGTGAGGTCCATCTCGTGCGGGTTGAGGCCCAGCCCGACCGAGAGCGAGCCCTGCGGGTCGAAGTCGACGAGCAGGACCTTGCGACCGAACTCTGCCAGGGACGCGCCCAGGTTGATGGTCGTGGTGGTCTTGCCGACACCGCCCTTCTGGTTGCACATCGAGACCACGCGCGCGTTGCCCCGGCGGGTGACCGGCGGGGGCTCGGGGAACTCCGGCATCGGCCGACCGGTCGGGCCCATCGGGCGATCGGCAACGGCCACGGCCTGCTCGGCCAGGGGGCGTTCGAAGGGGATCGGCTGGGTCACGGGGTGCTCGTCTCGAGGGGAAGGATGGGTCTGCGCCGGCTGTGGACGTCGGATCATGGGCGGCATCTCGGAGGCACCGCTTCCGACGTTGCCCGAACCCGGGAAACCTCCACCGCTCATGACACTTCCTCCACACCTCGACTGCATCGATTGCACCACGCCGGAGGCCCCGAACTTTGTCGACACGTCGACAGATCCGGGGCTGGCTGCGCGCGACTCTAGGCCTGCACCACCGGGCCCACAACATCGATGGCCAGTCCCACAGGCCGGGGAGACAATCTGTGCACAAGGCCCCGGTCAGGTGCACAGGGTCACCGGTCGCTGTGCACAAACCTGTGCAGTGAGGCGAGGCGACCGGTCAGCCGGCCGCACCCCCGCGGGTGCACCCGGCCAGGCGCCGCGTCTCCCGGGCCTTGGCCCGGTAGGCGTCCAGGTCGCGCACTCCCACCTGCCACATGGACAACCACATCGAGGTCGCGTCCTCCGGCGAGAGCTCGCCGCGGCGCAGCATGTCCATGTGACTCACGTGCTCGTCCCACATGTCGACGGAGGTCATCGCGGCCCGGAGGGTGCGCTTCTTCGCCTCGACGGCGCGGACGCACCCGGGCAGTGCACGCGCACCGGGAGCCAACAGGTCCGGGCTGGGGCAGTCCACCCCGCGGCGCTGCACCGTCTTCATCGCATCCCGGAAGGCTGCGACCCGGCGCTGCGCCCCCACCCTCGTCCGCTCCCAGAACGCCGTGGCCTGCGGCAGTGTGATCTCCCCCACCACCAGCTTGTTCATGGCTCCCACGTGCACCCCCCACTGGTTGAGCGCCGGCCGGGCAGCCTCGAGGGGTTCGTCGAGGGTGCGCGCCGCCCTCGAGCACCGCGAGAGCCGGGTGGCGACCGGGTTGTCCTGCGCGGAGGGATCGGTGGCGTCGACCTCGGCGTCGACGGGCCCCGGCGCCAGCTGTTCGCTGCCACTCAACGCAGCGGAGCCGTCCGTCGTACCGCCCCCGTCGTCGTCGACGAAGGCCCCCCAGGCCAGCACGACGAGCAGGCAGGTGACGACACCCATCACGAAGGTCCCGGCCAGCGCGGCCAGTCCCGTGCCCTGCGATGACATCTCTTCCGGCCAGCCGGACTCCTCGTCCGTCGCTGCCCACTGCTCGTCGTCATGCATCTCTGTCCCCCGTAGAACGAGTGGTCGACTGCTCCGCACGTTAACTCCGGGGCGAGGACGAAGTCGCCCCCGAAATCGGGTAGGTCGAGGCCTAGAGGCGGTGCATGGCCGCGGTGGCGAGAACGAGCTCCCCCGCCTCGTCCGTGGCGTCGCAGTCGACGACGGCGTCGATCACCCAGTCGTGGTGACCCTCGGGGTCGTGGAGCGTCTGGCGTACGTCCCGCACGCGAGCGTCAGTGCCCTCCTCGGCGCCGACGGGCTCGCCCTGCCGTTCCGGGCCCACGGTGATCAGCTCGGGCCCGTGCGCGTCGGCGTCGAGACCGACGCGGTCGTGCTCGGCGTAGTAGGCCTCGATCGCGGCGTCCCAGACCGAGCGCAGCGCCACGACCTCACGTGGCGGCGTGAGCCGGTCGGCGGCGACACGCTCGATGCGCATGAGCGCATCGAGGTCGTCGCGGCCCACGGCCTCGACGCGGGCCCACATCGCGTTGCGGATCATCACGCGGAACGGCCGGTCCTGCTTCGACAACGGCCGCGGAGGGGGTGGCGGCTCGTGGTGGGAGACCGCCGAGCTGATGTGGTCGGGGTCGGACAACGCCTCCCACTCGTCGAGGAGAGAGGAGTCGGTCTGCCGCACCGTCTCCCCCAGCCACTCGATGACGTCCTCGACGTCGGGCGAGCGGTGGGTGTCCGGGACGGTCTGGCGCAACGTGCGATAGGCGTCGGTGAGGTAGCGCAGGACCAGGCCCTCGGACCGCGCAAGCTGGTAGCGGCCGACGAAGTCGGTGAACCCCATCCCGTTCTCCCACATCTCCCGGACGACGGACTTGGGCGACAGGGCGTCCTCCCGCAACCAGGGGTGGGTCTGGCGGTAGGTCTCGTAGAGCGCCTCGAGCAGGTCGCGCAACGGCTGCGGCCAGGTGATCTGGTCCAGCAGCGCCATCCGCTCGTCGTACTCGAGCCCGTCGGCCTTCATCTCCCCCACGGCCTCGCCCCGAGCGGCGTGCTGCTGCGCCATCAGGATCTGGCGCGGCGCCTCGAGCACCGCTTCGACGATCGAGACCACATCGAGACCGTAGGTCAGCTCCTCGGGGTCGAGGACGTCGAAGGCGGCGAGCGCGAAGTGCGCGAGCGGCTGGTTGAGCGCGAAGTCGACCGGCAGGTCCACGGTCAGGACGTAACGACGGCCGAGGTCGTCGAGCTCGTCGAGGCGGGTGAGGATCCCGGTGCGGACGAGTGATCGCGCCAGGCGCAGGCCGCGTCGGGCCAGCCGGAGCTGCTGGCGCCGCTCCTCGTGGTTGTCGGTGAGCAGCCGGCGCATGACGGCGAACGCGTCCTCGTCGCGCGAGACGACGTTGACGAGCATCGCGTTGTCGACCTTCATCCGGCTCGACAACCGTTCCGGCGCCCCCGCCACGAGCTTGTCGAAGGTCTGCTCGGTCCACACGACGGTGCCCTCGGGCGGCTTCTTGAGCTGCGCCTTCGACTTCTTCTTGCCCGCGGCCTGCCGCGCCGCCGACTTGGCCTTGGCCTGCTCGTTCTCGATGACGTGGTCCGGAGCCTGGACGACGACGTAGCCGGCCGTGTCGAAGCCGGCTCGCCCCGCCCGGCCCGCGATCTGCTGGAACTCGCGGGTCTTCAGCACCCGCTGGCGGGTGCCGTCGAACTTGGCCAGCCCGGTGAACAGCACGGTGCGGATCGGCACGTTGATGCCGACCCCCAGGGTGTCGGTCCCGCAGATGACGCGGAGCAGCCCCGACTGCGCCAAGGTCTCCACGAGGCGGCGGTACTTCGGCAGCATCCCGGCGTGGTGGACGCCGATCCCGCTGCGCACCAGCTGCGACAGGGTCTTGCCGAAGCCGGCGCCGAACCGGAAGGCGCCGATGCGCTCGGCGATCGCCTCCTTGTCGACCGCGCCGACCTTGGCGGCGCCCTTCAGCAACGCCACGGCGTGCTCGACAGCGGCGGCCTGGGTGAAGTGCACGACGTAGACCGGGCCCTGCCCGGTGGTGACGAGCTCCTCGAGGGTGTCGTCGATCGGTTCCATCGACCAGCTGAAGGTCAGCGGGACGGGCCGTTCGGCATCGTCGACGACCGCGGTGTCGCGCCCGGTGCGTCGCTTGAGGTCCTCGGCCAGGAAGGACACGTCGCCCAGCGTGGCCGACATCAGGAGGAACTGCGCGTCGACCAGCTCGATCAGCGGCACCTGCCACGCCCAGCCGCGGTCGGCCTCGCCGTAGAAGTGGAACTCGTCCATGACGACGAGGCCGACGTCGGCGGAGCGACCCTCGCGCAGTGCGATGTTGGCCAGCACCTCAGCCGTGCAGCAGATGATCGGCGCGTCCGGGTTCACCGCGGCGTCGCCGGTGAGCATGCCGACGTTCTCGGCGCCGAAGACCTCGATGAGGGAGAAGAACTTCTCGCTCACCAGGGCCTTGATGGGTGCGGTGTAGAAGCTCACCTTGTCCTGGGTCAGCGCCGCCAGGTGCGCGCCGACGGCCACGAGGGACTTGCCGGAGCCGGTGGGTGTCGCCAGGACGACGTGGTTGCCGCCGAGCAGCTCGATGACCGCCTCGTCCTGGTGGGGGTAGAGATCCAGGCCCTGCTCCGCCACCCACCCGGCGAACGCGTCGTACGCCGTGTCCGCGTCGGCACCGGTCGGCACGCGGGTGTCGAGGCGCACTGGGTGATCCGGCATGGGCCGATCCAACCACCTCGTGGTCACACCGGCGAAGGCGCGGGCTCGGGCTCAGTCCCGGGCCCGGGGGTGTGCCGTGGCGAACACCTCGCGGAGGTTGTCGACGGTGACCAGCGTGTAGACCTGCGTCGTGGTCACCGACGCGTGCCCCAGCAGCTCCTGGACGACCCGGACGTCGGCGCCGCCGTCGAGCAGGTGGGTCGCGAAGGAGTGGCGCAGGGTGTGGGGCGACACCGACACGGTGACCCCCGCCCGCTCGGCAGCCCGGACGAGCACGGTCCACGCGCTCTGCCGTGAGAGTCGTCCGCCACGGGAGTTGAGGAACATCGCCGGACCGCCGCTTCCGCCCGCCACCAGCTCGGGCCGGGCATGAGCGAGATAGTCGGCCACCGCGTCTCGCGCATAGCCACCCACCGGGACGAGTCGCTCCTTGCTGCCCTTGCCGCGCAGGAGCACCGTGCCGTCGACCGTGTCGAGGTCGTCGATGTCGAGCCCGACCGCCTCGGAGATCCTGGCCCCGGTGCCGTAGAGCACCTCGAGCAGCGCTCGGTCCCGCAGCGCGAGCACGGTGCCGGGCGCACCGGCTGCCTCCAGGATCGCCTCGACGTCGGAGAGCGGCAGCGCCTTGGGCAGGCGCTTGGCCGGGGTGGGTGGCTTCACCGCTGCCGCTGGGTCGGTGGCCGCGAGCCCGTCGGACACGGCGAACTTGTGGAAGCCGCGTACGGCGACCACCGTGCGGGCCGCGGACGTCGCGCTCAGCGGCGGGTGCGCCTCACTGCCCTCACGCAGGCCGACCAGGAACGCGGCCACCGTCGACTCGGTGATCGCGTCCAGCTGGTCGATGCCCTGCGCGGCGAGGAACTCGTCGTACCTCGCGAGGTCGCGTCGGTAGGACGACAAGGTGTTGGCCGCCAGTCCGCGCTCGACCGTCAGGTGGTCGAGGTAGGTGCGGACCGCGCGGCTCAGCGTCACCCCAGAACGCTATCGAGTCCCACCGACTCGATGCCCACCGCTTCACCGACCGGTGCGTAGGTCAGCTGGCCGGCGTGGGTGTTGAGACCCAGCGCGAGGCTGCGGTCGTCGCGGCAGGCCTGTGCCCAGCCCTTGTCGGCCAGGGCCACCGCATAGGGCAGCGTGGCGTTGGTGAGGGCGTACGTCGAGGTGTTGGGCACCGCGCCGGGCATGTTGGCCACGCAGTAGAAGACCGAGTCGTGCACCTGGTAGGTCGGGTCGTCGTGCGTCGTGGCGTGGGAGTCCTCGAAGCAGCCGCCCTGGTCGATGGCGATGTCGACGAGCACCGAGCCGGGCTTCATCTGCGAGACCAGCTCGTTGGTGACCAGCTTGGGAGCAGCAGCACCCGGGATGAGCACGGCACCGATGACCATGTCGGCCTCCATGACCTGCTGCTGGATGGCCAGCTTGGACGACGCCAGGCCGTGGACCCGGTTGTTGTAGCGCCAGAACGACATCCGCAGCTTGTCGAGGTCGGTGTCGAGGAGCGTCACGTCGGCGCCCATCCCGAGCGCGATGTTGGCGGCGTTCTGCCCCGAGACGCCCGCCCCGATGATGACGACCTTGGCATTGGCGACACCGCCGACGCCGCCCATCAGCACACCTCGGCCGCCGTTGGCCTTCATCAGCGAGTAGGCGCCGACCTGCGGGGCGAGGCAGCCGGCCACCTCGGACATCGGGTAGAGCAGCGGCAGTCCGCCCGAGGGCAGCTGGACCGTCTCGTAGGCGATCGAGGTGACCTTGCGGGACAGGAGCTCCTCGGTCAGCGGCTTGTCGGCGGCCAGGTGGAGGTAGGTGAAGAGGGTCTGGCCCTCCCGCATCCGGGCGTACTCCTCGGCGACGGGCTCCTTGACCTTGAGCACCATGTCGGCCGTTCCCCAGACGTCGTCCGCCGTCTCGAGCATGGTCGCGCCCGCGGCGACGTACTCCTCGTCGGAGATGAGCGAACCGCCACCGGCCGCCTTCTCCACCAGCACCTCGTGGCCGTGCTGGACCAGCTCGTGCACGCCGATGGGCGTCAGCGCGACGCGGTACTCGCGATTCTTGACTTCCTTGGGTACGCCGACCTTCATGCCTCGCTCCTCACAGTCGGGGGCTCACGACGGGTGTGATGCCCCTCACAGCGGGCCCGAGACTACCCCCGCCGCAGGTCACTCCTCGTCCAGGGTCCCCCGCTGTTTCAGCACCGCGTAGGACAGGACGGCCAGCGCCAGCGGGCCCTCGCGCACCCGCCCGTCGAGGACGGCGTCGAGCAGGTCGGCCATCGGCACCCAGAAGGCCTCCATCTCTGCCTCCTCGTGCTGCATCTCGAAGTCGCCGCGGGACACGTGGCTCAACCCCCGGGCCAGGAAGATCTCGTGCACCTCGTCGCTGATCCCGGCGCTCGGGAAGGTGCTCAGCAACAGCCGCCACGACGACGCCTCCAGCTCGGCCTCCTCGCGCAGCTCGCGCTGGGCGGTCTCGACCGGGGGCTCGTCGCCGGCATCGCGCAGGCCGGCCGGCAGCTCGACGAAGTCGTGTCCACTGGTGTGGCGGTACTGGCGCAGGCACATCACCCGCTCGCGATCGTCGACCGCCAGCACGATGACGGCGCCGGGGTGCTCCAGGGAGATCCGGTTGAACTGCTCGTCGGGGTGTCCCGGCCGGGTCACCGTGTCCTCGCGCAGCGCCACCACCCAGTCGTCGCGGTGCACGTCCCGTGTGGAGACCACCGGCCAGCTGGCGGGCCGGTCCGCGAGGGGCTCGTCGGGCTCACGTCCAGTCGATTCCGCCATGCCCCGCACGCTAGCGCGTGTCCACATGGTGGGTACGGTCACCTCCATGACGTTGTTGAGCCTGACCAAGGAAGAAGCCGCGACCCGCTCCACCCTCCTCGAGGTGCAGCGCTACGACATCGCCGCGGACATGACCGGACTGCTCGAGGGCGACCGGTTCGCGGCCGTCAGCACGATCACCTTCACGTGCAGCGAGCCCGGCACCACGACCTTCGTCGACTGCGCCGCAGACATCGGGCGAGCCACCCTCAACGGCACCGAGATCGACGTCTCGGGTGCTGCACAGGGACGCCTGCCGCTGCCGGCCCTGGCCGCCGACAACGTCCTCGTGGTCGAGACCAGCACGACCAACACCGGCACCGGCGAGGGCATGCTGCGCACCGTCGACCCCACCGACGGACTGGTCTACGTCTGGACCAGCCTCGAGCCCGACGAGGCCCGTCGGCTGTGGGCCTGCTTCGACCAGCCCGACCTCAAGGCACCCCACCGCTTCGTCGTGACCGCGCCGGAGTCCTGGCTGGTGACGTCCAACGGAGCCCCCGAGTCGATCACCGACGCCGGTGCGGCCGCGCCCGGTGCCAGGGTCTGGACCTACCCCGACACGCCCCGGCTCTCGACGTACGTCGTCGTGGTCAACGCCGGCCCGTTCCACGAGGTGCGCCGACAGCACGACGGCTACGACCTCGGCTTCTACTGCCGCCAGTCGCTGGTCTCCCAGCTCGAGCGCGACCTCGACGAGATGGTGACGCTCACCCGCCAGGGACTCGCCTTCTTCGGTGAGCGCTTCGCCTCGCCGTTCCCGCAGGAGCGCTACGACCAGGTGTTCGTGCCCAACCTCGGCGGAGCCATGGAGAACTGGGGCTGCGTCACCTACGGCGACGGCCAGCTCTTCCGCACTCCCCCCACCCACGCGCAGCGATCGGTCCGTGCCGAGTTCATCTTCCACGAGATGGCGCACATGTGGTTCGGCGACCTGGTGACCATGCAGTGGTGGGACGACCTGTGGCTCAACGAGGCCTTCGCGTCCTGGGCCGCCAACTGGGGCATGGCGTCGGCCAGCGAGTTCACCGACCAGTGGGCCACCTTCCTCGCCGTGTCGAAGCGCACCGCCTACGAGATGGACATGAGCCCCGCGAGCCACCCCATCCGCGGCGAGGTCGCCGACGTCTCGGAGGCGATGGCCAACTTCGACGCCATCACCTACGTCAAGGGTCAGAGCGTGCTCCACCAGCTCGTCGCCTACATCGGCGAGGAGGCCTTCGTGGCGGGCCTGCGCGACTACTTCGACCGGTTCGCCTTCTCCAACACCCGCCTCGACGACCTGATGGACTGCTACTCCCGAGCCAGCGGCCGCGACCTCTCCGGCTGGACCAGGACGTGGCTCGACGAGGCCGGCGCCGATGTCGTCTCCCTGGAGGGCGACGAGCTCGTCGTCACGGCGCCCGCTGGCCAGCAGGCACGTCCACACCGTCTCGACATCGCCGTGTACGACACCTCCGGTCCCGAGCTGCGCGCGGCGGGCCGGACCACGGTGGAGGTCACCGGCGAGCGGACCGGGGTGGACCTGCCGGAGGGCGACCTGCGACTCGTCAACGCCGGCGACCTGACCTTCGCCGCGGTGAAGCCCGATCCCACGTCGCTGGACCACATGTTGACGCGGATCGACCAGCTGACCGACCCCCTGGACCGGGCCCTCGTGGCCGCCACGGCGGGCCAGCTCCTGCTGCTCGGCGACGTCGCCCCGCGCGACGTCTCCGCCGCACTGACCCGGGCCCTGGCGAGCGAGACCAGCCCTGCTCTCGTGGAGCCCTTCCTCAGCCAGGCGCTGGGCGTGGCGGACCGGTGGGCTCCGGCTGCCGAGTCGCCGGGTCTGCTCCTGGCTCTCGCCGACGTGGTCGTCGGTCTCGTGGGCCTGCCCGACGCCCGGCAGGCCGCCCTGCGGACCCTGGCCGCGTCCGCGTCCACCGACGAGCACTGGTCGGTGCTGGAGGACGCCGCCGAGCAGGCGACCGACCTCGACCTCGCCTGGCGCATCGCCGTACGCCGCTCGGAGCTCGGCGACTACGACGAGGTCCGCGTCAAGGCGTTGCTCGAGAGCGACCCCGACCCCGACGCGGGCATGCGCCGGCTGGCCGTCCTGGCCGCGCGCCCCGACCTCGAGGCCAAGGAGGAGGTGTGGAAGGCGTTCTTCGTCGACTACACCGTGCCGGCGAGTCGCGAGACCCTCGTGCTCGGCTCGACGTTCTGGCGTCCCGGCCAGGCCGAGCTCCTCGCGCCGTTCGCCCACCGCTACCTCGAGGAGCTGCACACGCTCAAGGGCGGTCTGCTCAACCAGGGCCTCACCATCCGGGCGATGTACCCGCTCGGCGCCGGCGACGCGTCGTTCCTGGCCGCCGCGGAGGCGGCCGCGGAGGACCCCAGCCTGATGGCCTACGCCCGCAACCAGCTCCGCTCGAACTCGTTCGTGCTCGGCCGGATCCTGCAGGCCCGCCGGCTCTGACCGCTGCGTCGGACGTCATGGCGGGTGGTCGTCCGGGCGACCACCGCCCATGACGTCCGCGAGTACGACGCCGACCGGGCACGAATCGCCCGGGACGAGCTGCCGTCAGGCCTCGTCGGCCTCGTCCTTGCGGCGCAGGCCGGACTCGTCGATCGGGAAGCGCTCGGCGCGCTGCCGCTCGATGGCCGCGCCGACGAGGCCGGCGAAGAGCGGGTGCGGGCGGGTCGGGCGGGACCGCAGCTCAGGGTGCGCCTGGGTCGCGACGTAGTAGGGGTGCACGTCGGCGGGGAGCTCCACGAACTCGACCAGGCCGAGCTCGGGGTTGATCCCCGAGAAGACCAGGCCGGCGTCGTGGAGGGTCTCGCGGTAGACGTCGTTGAACTCATAGCGGTGGCGGTGCCGCTCCTCGACGACGTCGGTGCCGTACGCCGCGCGCACGACGCTGTCGGCGACGAGCTCGGCCTTCTGCAGTCCGAGGCGCATGGTGCCGCCGAGGTCCCCGGCGCCGTCGACGAACTTCTTCTGCTCCTCGATGGTGGAGATCACCGGCTCGATGGTGTCGGGGTCGAACTCGGTCGACCCGGCCTTGGTGAGACCGGCGACGTTGCGGGCGTACTCGATCACCATGCACTGCAGGCCCAGGCACAGTCCCAGGGTGGGGATGCCGTGCGTACGGGTGTAGGTCAGCGCGCCGAGCTTGCCCTCGATGCCACGCACGCCGAAGCCACCGGGCACCAGCACCGCGTCGACGTCGGAGAGCTGCTTGGCCGCGCCGGCCTCGGTCTCGCACAGGTCGGAGGCGACCCAGCGGATGTTGACCTTGGCGGAGTGCGCGAAGCCGCCGGCGCGCAGCGCCTCGGCCGGTGACAGGTAGGCGTCCGGCAGGTCGACGTACTTGCCGACCAGCGCGATCGTGACCTCCTCGTCGGGGTGGTGCACGCGACGCAGCAGGTCGTCCCACAACGTCCAGTCGACGTCGCGGAACGGCAGGTCGAGGCGTCGTACGACGTAGGCGTCGAGGCCCTCGCGGTGCAGCACCTTCGGGATGTCGTAGATGGACGGGGCATCCGCCGCCGTGACCACTGCCTCGTCGTCGACGTCGCACATCAGCGCGATCTTGCGCTTGATGCTGTCGGGCAGCTCGCGGTCGGCGCGGCACACGATGGCGTCGGGCTGGATACCGATCGAGCGCAGGGCGGCCACCGAGTGCTGGGTGGGCTTGGTCTTCAGCTCTCCGGAGGGCCCGATGTAGGGCACCAGCGAGACGTGGATGAAGAAGCAGTTGTCGCGACCGATCTGGTGGCGGGTCTGGCGCGCGGCCTCGAGGAACGGCAGCGACTCGATGTCGCCGACCGTGCCGCCGATCTCGGTGATGACCACGTCGATGTCGGGCCCGCCCATCGCGAGGATGCGGTCCTTGATCTCGTTGGTGATGTGCGGGATCACCTGGACGGTGTCGCCGAGGTAGTCGCCGCGGCGCTCCTTGGCGATCACGGTGGAGTAGACCTGCCCGGTGGTGACGTTGGCGATCTGGTTGAGGTCGGTGTCGAGGAACCGCTCGTAGTGACCGATGTCCAGATCGGTCTCCGCACCGTCGTTGGTCACGAAGACCTCACCGTGCTGGAACGGGTTCATCGTGCCCGGATCCACGTTGAGGTAGGGGTCCAGCTTCTGCATCGTCACGCGCAGGCCGCGCGACTTCAGCAGCTGGCCCAGGCTGGAGGCGGTGAGCCCCTTGCCGAGGGAGGAGGCGACTCCTCCGGTCACGAAAACGTGCTTGGTCGGCGTCCGGCTCTTCACGGGCTTCGATCCTACCCGAGAGGAAGCGGTCCGTCGGCACCCGAGGCACCGAAAGCACCGCCCTGGGTGGTCAGTGAGCGTGCCAGCGTGCTGATCGCGGCCACGCGACCGGCCGCGGTGTCGATCCCGTCGACGCTGGCCACGGTCGCGGCGACCGGGTCGGCGCGGAACCGCTCGAGCTGCCCGGCAGCCCCGTCCGCCGTCGTGCCGGCCACGACGACGCCGAGACCGGCCGCCGCCAACCCGGCACTGAGACCGGTCAGGATCGCGTCCGAGCCCTCGTCGTCCGCGTCGGTGCCGACCACGACCAGCACGAGCGGGGCCCGCCGCTCGACGTCCTCGGGCGACTCCATCAGGTCGGCTCCGCGGACCGCCTCGGTGATGGCGCGAGCCTTGCCCGTGACGTCGTCGCCACCCGGCTCCTTGGTGGCGATCGCCAGTCCGATCAGGTGCCCCATCCGGTCGTACGTCGATGCCTCGGCCGGGACGTCCTTGGTGGCCTGCTGCGTCATCAGCTGGCTGCCCAGCGTGTCCACGAGGGACTTCTGGGTCGGGTCCACCATGTCCGCGGCGAGCGTGTAGCGGGCGCTCAGGGACCCGCCCGCAGCCGTCACCTGGTCGGTGAGGGCGGTCACCAGCCGCTCGTCGGCGCCGGGGAGCGTCACCACGGCGACCTGGCGCTCCGCGAGGGTGCCTGCGACCAGGCCGGGGCCCACAGCAGCGGCGAAGTCCTCGCCGTACGTCGACGTGGCCGGGCCGGGCTCGGACGCAGCCCGGGTCTCCTCGGTGGCGGCGGACGTGACCTCGGCCCCCACGTCGGAGAGCGGGCCGCCGCCGAGCACGATGCCGGTGGCGAGGGCCAGGAAGACGGCCACGATGGTGATGAGGTGGTGACGCAGGCTGATCACGGGAGGATTCCTCGGACGGAGTCGATGACGACGGACAGGGCCGGAGCGAGGTCGCTCGCCCACTCCTGGCCCACGGGTGTGACGGCGACGGCCGCTGCCACGGCCACCAGACCGGCCGCGAGAGCGCCGAGGAGGTGGCGGGGGCGTACGGCGCCGTCGTAGAGCAGGGGCACCGCTGCCGCGTCCACCAGCTCCGGGCCGACCTTGAGGCGGGTGAGGAACGTGCTGGCCAGGCCGGGGCGACGCCGGTCGAGGAACTCCGCGAGCGTGGCGTGCATGCCGACCCCGACGATGAGCGACGCTTCGTGCGCCGACGCCAGCAGCAGCGCCGCGTCCTCGGTGGTGGCGCTGGTCTCGAAGCGCAGCGGCCGGATGCTCATCCGCTCGAGCGGCTCGGTGATCGAACGCGCGGAACCTCGCTCGACGAGGACCACGACATCGCGGGCGCGGCGCAGGACGCCGGCGCTGGGCAGGTCGTCGCTCGAGCCGGTCACCACCACGACGTCGGGGCGGTAGCCGGCGCTCGCGAGGGCGTCGGCGCCCCGGTCGACGCCGATGAGGACAGGTCGCTTCTCGCGCAGGAAGGGCTTGATACCCCGGAGCTCGTCCTCCCAGCCGTGGGATCGCACCACCACCACTACCGAGCGGCCGGCGAACTCGGTGGCGGTGCGAGGCACACCGTGACCGTGCAGCAGGAGGCCCTGCTCGCGCCGCAGGAACTCGGTGCTGTTGTGGGCGAAGCTCTCCAGCTGCGCGCTCAGGCCGCTGCGCGCCTTGGCCATCTCGGCGCTGACCACGTCCGCGGTCACCTCGCGGGCGGGGGCGACGACGGTGTCATCGACGTGGACGACCCCTTCGTGGATGCGCAGCGCGGTCCCGTCCTTGACCCGGTCGAAGATCTCCGGGCCGGCGTTGTCGATCACCAGCACGCCGGACTCCACGAGGCGTTCGGGGCCCAGGTTGGGATAGCGGCCGGAGATCATCGGCCCGACGTTGACGACCGCCACCACTCCGGCGTCCACGAGCGCCTGGGCGGTCTCCCGGTCGAGGTCGAGGTGGTCGATGACGGCGATGTCGCCCTCGCTCAGGCGCCCCAGGAGGCTGGCCGTGCGCCGGTGCATCCGGGCAGGACCGTGGACTCCGGGGAGTGAGGGGGCAGGGCGGGGGCGAACGGCGAACTTCATGACCGCGCCATGGTGTCAGCCGCGACGCTGCCCTTCGGGGAGGCACGCCCGCTCGGGCGCGGCGGCGTCGAGGAGCTCCCGGGCATGGGCGCGCGCACTCTCGGAGTCCTCCAGGCCGGCCAGCATCCGGGAGAGCTCACGCTCACGGCCGGTGTCGTCGAGGACGACCAGCCCCGAGGTCGTGACCGACCCGTCGCTCGCCTTGTGCACCACGACGTGGCGATCGGCGTACGCCGCCACCTGCGGCAGGTGCGTCACCACCAGGACCTGAGAGGCACGGGCCAGCCTGGCCAGTCGCCGCCCCACCTCGATGGCGGCCTTGCCGCCGACGCCGGCGTCGACCTCGTCGAAGACGAAGGTGGGCACCGGCCCGGTCTCGGCCAACGACACCTCGAGGGCCAGCATCACCCGGGACAGCTCACCACCCGAGGCGCCCTTGTGCAGCGGGCGCGGCTCGCTGCCGGTGTTGGCCGCGAGGAGGAACTCCACGTCGTCCACGCCGTGGGCGCTCGCCCGCAGCCAGCGGTCGCCGACCTCGAGCACCGGGCCGGCCGGCCGCTGCGGCGCGGCCACCGCGTGCTGGGAGACCACGATCGTGATCCGGGCGTGCGGCATCGCCAGTGCGGTGAGCTCGTCGCTCACGGCGGTGCCCAGACGAGCCGCTGCCGACGTACGCCGCTCGCTGAGCCGTGCCGCGACGGCACCGAGCGAGACCCGGATCCGGTCGCGACGTGCCTCCAGCTCGGCGATCCGGCCGTCGGTGTCATCGAGGTCGAGCAGGCGCTTGGCCCCGTCCTCGGCCCAGGCGAGCACCTCGTCGATGGTGTCGCCGTACTTCCGGGTGAGGGCAGTGAGCGCGGCCCGGCGCTCGGACACCGCTGCGAGTCGCGTGGGGTCGGTGTCGAGGGAGGCGGCGTAGGAGGCGACATCGCCGGCGACGTCGTTGAGGAGGTGGCCGATCTCCGCGATCCGGTCGGCAAGCGCCCCCGCTGACGCGTCGTGCTCCCGCACGCTCGCCAGGACGTTGCGGGCCGCGCTGGTGGTGGCCAGTGCGTCCGGGGCGCCGTCCTCGCTGGACAGGGCCTCGCGGGCCTGCTCGGCGGCGGTCCGAAGGGTGTCGGCGAACCCGAGCCGGGTCTCCTCCGCGGCGAGCTCGGCGTCCTCGCCCGGCGACGGATCCACGTCCTCGACCTCGCCGAGGCCGAACCTCAGCTGATCGGCCTCACGGGCGCGCTCACGGGCCGAGCCGACCACCTCGGCCAGGTCGCGCTCGGTCTCGATCAGCTCGGTCCACAGACGCGCGTAGTCCTGAGCCGCCTCGGTGACGTCCGGGCCGGCGAACCGGTCGAGGGCCGCGCGCTGCGCGCCCGCCTTCAGCAGCCGGTGCTGGTCGGACTGGCCGTGCACCGCCACCAGGGGCTCTGCGACCTCGACGAGCGTCGACACGGGCACCGATGCTCCACCCACCCAGGCTCGTGAGCGTCCCTCGGCAGCGACGTTGCGGGCGAGCACGACCCGGTCGTCCTCGACCTCTCCCCCGGCCTGTTCGACGGCGTGGTGGAACCCGGGCAGGTCGGCCGCGGACACCACTCCCTCCACCCGCGCCCGGGCCGAGCCCGAGCGCACCGCTCCGGAGTCCGCACGACCGCCCAGCAGCAGCCCCAGAGCCGTGACGACCATCGTCTTGCCGGCACCGGTCTCCCCGGTGATGACGGTCAGGCCGGGGCCGAGCTCGAGGGTCGAGGAGTCGATGACGCCGAGCGACGAGATCCGCAGCTCCTCAAGCATCGGACTCGCCGTTGTCACGTCGGCGTCGCTCGGCTGCACCACGCCAGCCCTCGACGGGCAGGCCGAACTTGGCCACCAGGCGGTCGGTGAACGGCGCCTCGTGCAGGCGTACGAGGCGCACCGGGCGCTCGCCGCGGCGTACCTCGATGCGGGCGCCCGGGGGCAGGTCGACGGTCCGGCGCCCGTCACACCACAGCACCCCGGACCCGGTGTTGGCGAGCACCTCGACCGCGAGGACGGACGTCGGAGCCACGACCATCGGTCGCGCGAACAGCGCGTGGGCACTGAGCGGCACCATGAGCAGCGCCTCCACCTCCGGCCACACCACGGGGCCACCCGCACTGAAGTTGTAGGCGGTGGATCCGGTCGGTGTCGCGCAGACCACGCCGTCACACCCCCAGCGAGACAGGGGTCGGCCGTCGACCTCGACGACCACCTCGAGCATGCGCTCACGTGCGGCCTTCTCGACACTGGCCTCGTTGAGGGCGAAGGTCGACCAGACGACCTCCTTGCCGTGGAACACCTGGACGTCGAGGGTGAGGCGGTCCTCGGCGGTGTAGGCGCGGTCGACGATCGCGGCGATGGTGGACTCGACGTCCTCCTGCTCGGCCTCGGCGAGGAAGCCGACGTGGCCCAGGTTCACGCCCAGCAGAGGCGTGCTCGTGTCGTGGGTCAGCTCGGCGGCGCGCAGGATCGATCCGTCGCCGCCGATGACCAGCACCAGCTCGCATCCGTCCCCCGGGACGTCGTCGGGCTGCGTGATCTCCACCAGGCCGTCGGCGATGTCGTCGTCCAGACCCAGGTCACGGGCTTCGTCGGCGAGCAGCCGTACGGCGATGCCGTGGCCGGTCAGCGCCTTGACGCACGCGCATGCCACCTCGCGCACCTCCGCCCGCCCGGTGTGGGCGAGGACCAGCACTCGCCGTCCGTTGCGCTCTGGGCGGCTGCTGTCGGTCACGGCTCCACCTTCTCACCCGCCACCCCCAGCGAGGCGGCACGATCCACCTCCGCGCGGATGTCGTCGGCGTCGATGGCCGGCTCACCGTGTCGGAGCAGGAGGAAGAACTCCACGTTGCCCGACGGGCCCGGCAGCGGACTGACCGTGACCGCGACCGCCCCCCAGCCGCGCGTCGCAGCGAGGTCGGCGATGCCCGTGACCGCCTCGGCGCGCAGGGCCAGGTCGCGGACCACCCCGCCCTTGCCGACCCGGTCCTTGCCCACCTCGAACTGTGGCTTGACCATCAGGGCCAGCGCGCCGTCGGGGCGGGTGACTGCCAGGAGGGCGTCGAGCACCAGGCCGAGGGAGATGAACGACAGGTCGCCCACGACCAGGTCGACCGGCTCGCCCACCAGGTCGAGGGTGAGCTCACGGACGTTGGTGCGGTCGTGCACGACCACGCGGTCGTCGCTGCGCAACGACCAGGCCAGCTGGCCGTAGCCGACGTCGACGGCCACGACCTCACGGGCTCCGTGCCGCAGCAGCACGTCGGTGAAGCCTCCGGTCGACGCGCCGGCGTCGAGACATCGCTTCCCGTCCACGGCGAGGCCGTGCTCGGCGAAGGCCGCGAGTGCGCCGGCCAGCTTGTGTCCACCACGGGAGACGTACTCGACCGCATCGGGATCCTCGCGCACCACGATCGCGACGTCCGTGGTGACGCCGGTGGCCGCCTTCGTCGCCGTGGCCCTGGAGACCGTGACGCGCCCGGCGGCGATCAGCTCGCTGGCGTGCTCGCGAGAACGCGCGAGACCGCGGCGGACGAGCTCCTGGTCGAGCCGGAGGCGACGTGGTGGCACCGTCGCTCAGGCGTCCTGATCGCTGCTCGAACCAGCCTCCGGCTGCGCGTCGAGGGCCCGACGCAGCTGCTCGTGGGCACGCTCGAACACCTCGACGTGCTCCGAGACCGGGCGGTCCGACACGTGCGCGACGTGCTGGAGAACCTCGTCCACGGCGGGTACGCCGGTCGGCTCCACGTCGTCGTTCGCGCTCGACGTCACGGGGTGGCTCGCCTGCTGGTCCATGGCCGCGACCCTACTCGGCGCCGAGACCGCGGCGGGGTCCGGGAGGCGTCGTGTCGGAGACGTCCACGACCTGCCCCGTCTCGTCGAGATGCTGCCAGCCGACCGTCGCCGCGACCCGCCACCAGTCGGCATCGGTGCCGTCCCCGGTGACGACGAGTCGACCGTCCTCCACCGTGCCGTGCCAGCCGCCCAGGGTGACCGCGGCAGCTGTCACGTCCGGGGCCGGATGCGCCTCGAAGAGTCCCTCGAGGTCGGCCGAGATGTACGTCGGTCGCAGGCGCGGAGGGGCAGCAACGAGTTCCTCGAGCCAGGTGACCCCGGTGAGCACCAGCAACGAGGGGATCCCGATCGCGTGCGCGCCCTCGATGTCGGTGTCGAGACGGTCGCCGACCATGATCGGGCGGTCGCCGCCGACGCGGCGCACGGTCTCCTCCATCAGCGGCTTCTCGGGCTTGCCGGCCACCCTGGCAGCGACGCCGGCGAATCCGGTGATGGTCGCCACCAGCACTCCGTGGCCGGGCGCCAGGCCGTAGGGCGTGGGGATCGTCATGTCCGCGTTGCTGGCGACGTAGGGCAACCCGTCGCGGACCAGCGAGGACACGCGCATGATGTCGCGCCACCGCACGTCCGGGCCGTAGCCACTCACCACTGCCACCGCCCCGTCCGGTTCGGCCACGGGCTCGAGGCCGACCTCCCGCAGGGCCACCTCCAGCCCCTCGCCGCCGAGCAGCAGGATCCTGGCTCCGGTGCCGTGGTCGGCGTGCAGCAGCGTGGCCGCCGCCTGGGCGGAGCTGACGACGTCGGCAGGCTCTGCGGCGACGCCGACCTTGACCAGCTTCTCGGCCACCTGCGCCGGCGTCCGGGACGCGTTGTTGGTGACGAACGCGACATGCCGTCCCGCCGCGCGCAGTCGGTCGATCCGGTCGGCGACGCCGTCGATCGCGGTCCCCCCGACGTAGACCACACCGTCGAGGTCCAACATCACCAGGTCGTGCGCCTCCACGACGGGTGTCGTCGATTCCTCGAGCATGCGTGTACCCCTTCCCGGTGCTGATCAGCGTCCACCTACGATGCTCCGATGGACTTCGCCACGGTCGTGCCGCCGTACGTGGCGAAGCCTCTGACGCTCTCGCCGTTCCGGGCGGTGATGCTGACCCCGGCTCGCGTAGGCGATCCTGCCTCGGCGCGCGCGTTGGCGCGACCCTATCGCGCTGTCGCCAGCAGGTTGCTCGACTGGATCGCCCAGGGCTGGGCCCGGGAGGACACCTCGCCGGCCCTCTACCTGCACGAGTACACCGTCGGCGGACTCACCGTCCGCGGCCTCGTCGGAGTCCTCGACGTGTCGCAGCGCGCAGAGTCGTTGGCGGAGCGGGCCGTGTGGCCGCACGAGGCGATCCACCCCGAGCAGGCGGGCGAGCTCGCGGACCGGATGCTGCAGATGAGCCTGAACCCGGCACCCATCCTCCTGGTCCACCACGGCGACCGCGAGCTGCGCGAGCTGGTCTCGTCCGTGGCGCGCGGTGAGCCTGACTGGAGCTACCTGGACCGCACCCGCCAGCGCCAGCGCATCTGGGCGATCCGGGACCCCGACCTTCTCGAGGGGATCGCAGAGCACATCGCTGCCACCCGATGCCTGCTGGCCGACGGGCACCACCGCTACGCGGCGTACCTCAAGCTGCAGCAGGAGCAGCCCGGGACCAGGTGGGGCGCCGGGCTGGCCATGCTCGTCGACCAGCTCGACACGCCGTTGTTCCTGGGACCGATCCACCGCACTCTGCGCGGCACGAGCGTGGACGCGCTGGTGACCGCAGCCCGCGGGTCGGGCGCCGCTGCCACGGAGCTCGAGCGCCCGGAGGCCCTCGCCGAGCTGGACCGTGACCACCTGGTGCTGACCGATGGCGAGCGCTGGGTCAGCGTGCGCCCGGACGGGCTCGACGGCAGGGCGCTGGTCGCGTGGGTGCACGAGACGTTGCTGCCGGCCGCCGGCGGCGGCACCACGACGATCGCCCATCACCACAACGTCGATGACGCCCTGGCCATCGCCCAGGCAGACACTCCTGCCGTGCTCCTGCCGAGCCCTGACTTCGATCAGGTCCGCGCCATGGTGGAGGCGGGCGGACTCCTTCCGGAGAAGGCCACCTCGTTCCAGCCGAAGCCGAGCCTGGGGGCGCTCATGCGTCCGGTGCCCGACGAATGAGCCTGGCGGAGGCCACCTCCACCTCGACCCGCGATCCCAGACCCCGAGCCGTCTGGAAGAACCGGCACCGCACCGCACCGCTCACCTCGACGACGTCGCCAGCACGCCAGCCCAGCGCGCTGCGCCTCACCCGCGCCGTCCAGGCGCAGCACGGGACCGAGTCCACCTTCTGACGCGTGGCCGCCGCCACGTCGCGACGCTCCACCGAGATGCGGAAGGTCACCAGCTCGTCGCCGCTGGGGAGCTCGACCGCGCTGGCCGTGCCGGCCAGGCGCCCGATCAGGCGCACCTCGTTCGCGCTGACGTCCGGAACCTTGTCTGCTTGGGCTTGTGTGGACATCACACCACCTCCTCGACAACCACCCTCGGGCCGGGCACCGACACCACAGGCCCGGGTCCGGTCCGGCCTGTGGAGAAATGCGAAGAGCCACCGACTGTGGATGGTCGGTGGCTCGTGATCGTGTCGGTGCGGCAACCAGTGCCACACGAGAACGCAAAAGTGGGGCCACCCGAAGGTGACCCCACTCTCACAATGTATGTCCGGCGGCGTCCTACTCTCCCACAACCTCTCGATTGCAGTACCATCGGCGCTGAAAGGCTTAACTTCCGGGTTCGGTATGGGACCGGGTGTTTCCCTTTCGCTATGGCCGCCGTAACTCTTTCAACCAGTGTCCTCTTGCCCCGTGTCCACCCCGGGTGTTTGTTGGGGTGGGGGGTTGGGTGTGTTGGTTGGGAACTGCTTAGTGGACGCGAACATGTGTGTTCGTCTTGGTTTGCGCGTGTGTGTGGTCTTGTACGGTGTTGGGACAAGCCCTCGGCCTATTAGTACCGGTCGGCTGGGCATTGCTGCTGTACACCTCCGGCCTATCAACCCCATGTTCTGTGGGGGGCCTTACCCACTTTCGTGGTGGGAAACCTCATCTTGAAACGTGCTTCCCGCTTAGATGCATTCAGCGGTTATCACTTCCGAACGTAGCCAACCAGCCGTGCCCCTGGCGGGACAACTGGCACACCAGAGGTTCGTCCATCCCGGTCCTCTCGTACTAGGGACAGCCTTTCTCAAGTTTCCTGCGCGCGCGGCGGATAGGGACCGAACTGTCTCACGACGTTCTAAACCCAGCTCGCGTGCCGCTTTAATGGGCGAACAGCCCAACCCTTGGGACCTACTCCAGCCCCAGGATGCGACGAGCCGACATCGAGGTGCCAAACCATCCCGTCGATATGGACTCTTGGGGAAGATCAGCCTGTTATCCCCGGGGTACCTTTTATCCGTTGAGTGACCACGCTTCCACATGCCGTGGCCAGATCACTAGTTCCGACTTTCGTCCCTGCTCGACATGTCTGTCTCACAGTCAAGCTCCCTTGTGCACTTACACTCGCCACCTGATTGCCAACCAGGCTGAGGGAACCTTTGAGCGCCTCCGTTACACTTTAGGAGGCAACCGCCCCAGTTAAACTACCCATCAGGCACTGTCCCTGATCCGGATGACGGACCTAGGTTAGACATCTAATACTACTAGAGTGGTATTTCAACGTTGACTCCAACCAAACTGGCGTCTGATCTTCACAGTCTCCCACCTATCCTACACAAGCAGTACCAAACACCAATACCAAACTATAGTAAAGGTCCCGGGGTCTTTCCGTCCTGCCGCGCGTAACGAGCATCTTTACTCGTAGTGCAATTTCGCCGAGTCCATGGTTGAGACAGCGCCCAAGTCGTTACTCCATTCGTGCAGGTCGGAACTTACCCGACAAGGAATTTCGCTACCTTAGGATGGTTATAGTTACCACCGCCGTTTACTGGGGCTTAAATTCTCAGCTTCGATCTTGCGATCTAACCGGTCCTCTTAACCTTCCAGCACCGGGCAGGAGTCAGTCCGTATACATCGTCTTACAACTTCGCACGGACCTGTGTTTTTAGTAAACAGTCGCTTGGGCCTGGTCTCTGCGGCCCTTCACGCTTCCCCCAGCTAGTGGGTTCACGATCCGGGCCCCCCTTCTCCCGAAGTTACGGGGGCATTTTGCCGAGTTCCTTAACCATGGTTATCTCGATCGCCTTAGTATTCTCTACCTGATCACCTGAGTCGGTTTGGGGTACGGGCGGCGCGTAGCTCGCTAGAGGTTTTTCTCGACAGCATAGGATCACCCACTTCACCAAAATTGGCTCCGCGTCACGTCTCAGACATGTGTACCGCGGATTTGCCTACGGTACGTCCTACACGCTTGCCCACAGACAACCATCGCTGTGGTTGGGCTGCCTTCCTGTGTCACCCCATCGCTTGACTACTACCAGTTCGGGTCCCACGCTCCGCTCACCAGCCTCGCCCCGAAGGGTCCGGTCCGATGAGTTTCGGGTGGTTAGCATCACCAGGTTCGTCATGGGCGCTACTTTGCCGGTACGGGAATATCAACCCGTTGTCCATCGACTACGCCTGTCGGCCTCGCCTTAGGTCCCGACTTACCCAGGGCAGATTAGCTTGACCCTGGAACCCTTGATCATTCGGCGCACGGGTTTCTCGCCCGTGATTCGCTACTCATGCCTGCATTCTCACTCGTGTGGGCTCCACACCTGGATCACTCCGGCGCTTCACTGCCCACACGACGCTCCCCTACCCATCCAGCACACTGAACACCGATCAAGTCGATGCTGATGTATTTGCTGAATGCCATAGCTTCGGCGGATGACTTGAGCCCCGCTACATTGTCGGCGCGGAATCACTTGACCAGTGAGCTATTACGCACTCTTTCAAGGGTGGCTGCTTCCAAGCCAACCTCCTGGTTGTCAATGCGACTCCACATCCTTTTCCACTTAGTCACCGCTTAGGGGCCTTAGCTGATGGTCTGGGCTGTTTCCCTCTCGACTACGGAGCTTATCCCCCGCAGTCTCACTGCTGCGCTCTCACTTACCGGCATTCGGAGTTTGGCTAACGTCAGTAACCTTGTAGGGCCCATTAGCTATCCAGTGCTCTACCTCCGGCAAGAAACACGCAACGCTGCACCTAAATGCATTTCGGGGAGAACCAGCTATCACGAAGTTTGATTGGCCTTTCACCCCTATCCACAGGTCATCCCCTCAGTTTTCAACCTAAGTGGGTTCGGTCCTCCACGTCGTCTTACCGACGCTTCAACCTGCCCATGGATAGATCACTTCGCTTCGGGTCTTGAGCGCGCTACTGAATCGCCCTATTAGGACTCGCTTTCGCTACGGCTTCCCCACACGGGTTAACCTCGCAACACACCGCAAACTCGCAGGCTCATTCTTCAAAAGGCACGCCGTCACCCCCACCACCACCCAAAGGCGATGACATAAGGCTCCGACGGATTGTAGGCACACGGTTTCAGGTACTATTTCACTCCCCGCCAGGGGTACTTTTCACCTTTCCCTCACGGTACTTGTCCGCTATCGGTCATCAAGGAGTATTTAGGCTTAACGGGTGGTCCCGCCAGATTCACACGGAATTTCAGGGGTTCCGTGTTACTTGGGAACACGCTCCAGAGCCAATGCTTTACGTCTACGGGGCTATCACCCTCTACGGCCCGGCTTTCCAACCGGCTTCGACTTCCACACTGGTTTCTTACTCTGTATCCCACCGGCAGATGGAATTGAACGGTCCCACGACCCCATACACACAACCCCTGCCGGGTATCACATGCGTATGGTTTAGCCTCTTCCGATTTCGCTCGCCACTACTCTCGGAATCACTGTTGTTTTCTCTTCCTGTCGGTACTGAGATGTTTCACTTCCCGACGTTCCCTCCACACACCCTATGTGTTCAGATGTGGGTAACTGGACATGACTCCAGCTGGGTTTCCCCATTCGGACACCCCCGGATCACAGCTCGGTTGCCAACTCCCCAGGGCTTATCGCAGGCTCCAACGTCCTTCATCGGCTCTTGATGCCAAGGCATCCACCATGTGCCCTTCATAGCTTGTCTCAACAACGTCAAGACAACACACACACCCCACCCACAATCACAGGCAGGGCATGCAAAACTCGCAAAAACACAAAAATTGCACACTTCGACAACCAACCAACAGGCCAGCCGTCAAAAGATGCTCGCGTCCACTATGCAGATCTCAAACAACAACCCCACCAACACCCACACCCCCGAAAACACGAGGACGCAGGCAAAGGGAGGACCAGAACAACCAGCACCCACACCCCGGGGTCACCCCCAGGCGTGGCCTGATCCTTCAGGACCCAACAGTGTGCAGATATGCCCATCCTTGAGAGATGAACGTGTCGACGATTCCACTAGTGAACACCACCATACGTACCGGTAACTCTTAGTGACCAGAATGGCCAGCCCGGCAACGGGGCGTGTGCTCCTTAGAAAGGAGGTGATCCAGCCGCACCTTCCGGTACGGCTACCTTGTTACGACTTCGTCCCAATCGCCAGCCCCACCTTCGACGGCTCCCTCCACAAGGGTTGGGCCACCGGCTTCGGGTGTTGCCGACTTTCGTGACGTGACGGGCGGTGTGTACAAGGCCCGGGAACGTATTCACCGCAGCGTTGCTGATCTGCGATTACTAGCGACTCCGACTTCATGGGGTCGAGTTGCAGACCCCAATCCGAACTGAGACCGGCTTTTTGGGATTCGCTCCGCCTTACGGCATCGCAGCCCTTTGTACCGGCCATTGTAGCATGCGTGAAGCCCTGGACATAAGGGGCATGATGACTTGACGTCATCCCCACCTTCCTCCGAGTTGACCCCGGCAGTCTCCTATGAGTCCCCACCATAACGTGCTGGCAACATAGAACGAGGGTTGCGCTCGTTGCGGGACTTAACCCAACATCTCACGACACGAGCTGACGACAGCCATGCACCACCTGTACACCCCCAAAAGAAGCCCCATCTCTGAGGCGGCAGGGTGTATGTCAAACCCAGGTAAGGTTCTTCGCGTTGCATCGAATTAATCCGCATGCTCCGCCGCTTGTGCGGGCCCCCGTCAATTCCTTTGAGTTTTAGCCTTGCGGCCGTACTCCCCAGGCGGGGCGCTTAATGCGTTAGCTGCGGCACGGAATCCGTGGAATGGACCCCACACCTAGCGCCCAACGTTTACGGTGTGGACTACCAGGGTATCTAATCCTGTTCGCTCCCCACACTTTCGCTCCTCAGCGTCAGGTCATGCCCAGAGAACCGCCTTCGCCACCGGTGTTCCTCCTGATATCTGCGCATTTCACCGCTACACCAGGAATTCCGTTCTCCCCTGCATACCTCTAGTCTGCCCGTATCGAAAGCAAGCGCCGTGTTAAGCACGGCGTTTTCACTCCCGACGCGACAAACCGCCTACGAGCCCTTTACGCCCAATAATTCCGGACAACGCTCGCACCCTACGTATTACCGCGGCTGCTGGCACGTAGTTGGCCGGTGCTTCTTCTGTACCTACCGTCACTTTCGCTTCGTCGGTACTGAAAGAGGTTTACAACCCGAAGGCCGTCATCCCTCACGCGGCGTTGCTGGATCAGGCTTCCGCCCATTGTCCAATATTCCCCACTGCTGCCTCCCGTAGGAGTCTGGGCCGTGTCTCAGTCCCAGTGTGACCGGTCACCCTCTCAGGCCGGCTACCCGTCGAAGCCATGGTGAGCCATTACCTCACCATCAAGCTGATAGGCCGCGAGCACATCCCTCACCGAAAAACTTTCCACCACACATCATGCGACACATGGTCATATCCGGTATTAATCACCGTTTCCGGTGGCTATCCCAAAGTGAGGGGCAGATTACTCACGTGTTACTCACCCGTTCGCCGCTCGAGTACCACCGAAGTGGCCTTTCCGCTCGACTTGCATGTGTTAAGCACGCCGCCAGCGTTCGTCCTGAGCCAGGATCAAACTCTCCATCGAAAAACAAAACCCCCACACCAACCCAAAAGGCCAGCGCAAGGAAAAGAGAGCCACATCCCCTGACAAAAAACAAACCCTGACAAAACTGTCAGAATTCATTGCCAAAGAAACCATCAACACCAAACCAACCCCACCACCACAAAGGCAGCAGAACCAATCCGACGCCAACGGGGCAAAACAAACTAATTCGTCGACTATCAAACACACTGTTGAGTTCTCAAGAATCAGACGCACCCGATCCTGCCGGCTGGAGCCGACTCGGTCGCGGGGCAACCTGCAAAAACTTACCGGGCACTGTGCGAGGCGTCAAATCACTTGGCCTCGTGCTTCGGTGGTCGCTGCCAGGTTTCCGCTTCAGCTGACCTTCTGGCCAGGAGGCGGCGCCACTTGCAGCGACAAGAGGAACTGTAGACCCTCCGTCAACGGTGTGCCAAACCGGGGGGTCGACATCGACATCCGTGCAGGTCAGCGCGCTGTGGAGGGTCGGCGTACGGCAGCGGGTCGGTAGACCGAGACGCTGGGCTCCCCGTCCAGCCAGAAGCGCCAGGGCCGCTCGGCGGCGTGGCGCACACCCACGCGCGGTCCGGTCCGGTGTGCCCGGGCGGTGCCGTCGCCGGCGTCAGGGTCACCTCTCCCCCGCTGAGCTGGACGCGGTTGTGACTGAGGTCGATGTCGAGGGCCCGGCACAGCAGGGCCGGTCCCCGGGCGAGCTCGCTGTCGCGCACACCGGGCCGCCGCGACCGTGCGACCGCGATCCCCTCGACCACCTCGCCCGCTCGGAACAGCACGGCCGACGCTCGTCCGGTCTCGCCGCACACGACGTTGCAGCAGTGGTGCATGCCGTAGGTGAAGTAGACGTAGAGGTGCCCGGAGGGTCCGAACATGACGCTGCTGCGCGGGGTCTCCCCTCGGTAGGCGTGCGAGGCCGGGTCGTGGGGACCGTCGTACGCCTCGACCTCGGTCAGCCGGACGGCCACCTCGCCGTGGCGCAGGACGGCGCCCAGCAGGCGTGGCGCGACCTCGAGGACGGGGCCGTCGAGGAAGTCCAGGTCAGCCGAGGCGCTCACGGAGCTGACCTACGCGTGCCTGCAGCTCCGCCAGCTGTTCCCGCACCCGCACCGGCGCCGTACCGCCTCGGCCGTCGCGCGACTCGACCGAGCCCTGTGCGGTGAGCACGAGGCGTACGTCCGGGGTGAGTGCCGGCGAGATGACGGCGAACTCCTCGTCGGTGAGTCCGTCGAGGTCGGTGCCCTTGGCCTCCGCGGCGCGCACGCACGCACCTGCGAGCTCGTGGGCGATGCGGAACGGAGTGCCCTCGCGCACCAGCCACTCCGCGATGTCGGTCGCCAGCGAGAACCCCTGTGGCGCGAGCTCGGCCATCCGGTCGGTGTTGTAGACCAGGGTCGCCACCTGTCCGGTGAACGCCGGCAACAGCACCTCGAGGGTGTCGAGGGAGTCGAAGACCGGCTCCTTGTCCTCCTGGAGATCGCGGTTGTAGGCCAGCGGCAGCGCCTTGAGGGTGGTGAGCAGGCCGGTGAGGTTGCCGACCAACCGTCCGGACTTCCCGCGCGCGAGCTCGGCGATGTCGGGGTTCTTCTTCTGCGGCATGATGCTCGATCCCGTCGACCAGGAGTCGTGGAGCGTGACGAAGTCGAACTCCCGGGTGGCCCACAGGATGATCTCCTCGGCGAGGCGGGAGAGGTCGATCCCGACCTGGGCGCACACGTAGGCGAACTCGGCGACGAAGTCGCGCGAGGCGGTGCCGTCGATGGAGTTGGCGCTGGAGCCGGTGAACCCCAGCTCGCGCGCGACGAGCTCGGGATCGAGGCCGAGGCTCTGCCCGGCGAGTGCTCCGGCGCCGTACGGCGAGTCGCCACGCACCCGGTCCTGCCAGTCGCCCAGGCGGTCGACGTCGCGGAGCAGCGCCCACGCGTGCGCCAGGAGGTGGTGGGAGAGCAGGACCGGTTGGGCGTGCTGGAGGTGGGTACGGCCGGGCATGATCGCCCCGAGGTGCGTGTCGGCCTGGGTGGCCAGGGCGTCCACCAGCTCGAGCACCAGCCGGGCCACGACGCGACCGTGGTCGAGGAGGTAGGCCCGGAACAGCGTGGCGATCTGGTCGTTGCGCGAGCGGCCGGCCCGGAGCCTGCCACCCACGTCGGGGCCGACCTCCTCGATCAACAGGCGCTCCAACGCTCCGTGCACGTCCTCGTCGCTTGCGGAGGGGCGCAGGCGCCCGGACTCGAACTCGGCGGCCAGCACGTCGAGGCCGCGGTGGAGCTCGTCCTCCTCCTCGGCACTCAGCAGCCCGGCCGTCGCCAGTGCCTTGGCGTGGGCGTGCGACCCGGCGATGTCGTAGGGGGCGAGTCGCCAGTCGAAGTGGGTCGATCGCGACAACGCCTCGAGCTCGGGGGACGGTCCGCCCGCGAAGCGTCCTCCCCACAGCTTCCCTTCGTTGGTGGGGCTCGCCTCGCCCATCAGTCGGTCCCGACGTCCATCGCGGCGTGGTCGAGAGCCTCGGCGTCCAGCTGGTCGGCGCCGTTCGCCCGGGCGATGCGGTCGGCTCCCCCGGGCTCGATCTCGCCGAACAGGTTGCCGTTCTCGACCAGGACGTGGCCCTGGTCCTGCGGCTGCGAGGCGTAGAGCTCGAGCTTGCTGCGCGAGTCGGCGATGTCGAGGTTGCGCATGGTGAGCTGGCCGATCCGGTCGGTCGGGCCGAAGACCGCGTTGTCGGTGCGCTCCATCGAGAGCTTGTCGGGGTGGTAGGAGAACGCCGGTCCGTCGGTGGCGAGCACGGTGTAGTCCTCGCCGCGTCGCAGTCGCAGGGTCACCTCGCCGGTGACCAGGGAGGCCACCCAGCGCTGGATCGCCTCGCGCATCATCAGCGCCTGCGGGTCGAGCCAGCGACCCTCGTAGAGCAGTCGCCCGAGGCGACGCCCCTGGCTGTGGTAGCTCTCGATGGTGTCCTCGTTGTGCACCGCGTTGAGCAGTCGCTCGTAGGCGATCCAGAGCAGCGCCATGCCGGGAGCCTCGTAGATCCCCCGCGACTTGGCCTCGATGATGCGGTTCTCGATCTGGTCGGACATGCCGAGCCCGTGGCGGCCACCGACCGCGTTGGCCTCGAGGACGAGCTGCACCGCGTCGTCGTACGTGACGCCGTTGATGGCGACCGGACGCCCCTGGTCGAAGCGGATCGTGACGTCCTCGGTCGCGATGTCGACCGACGGGTCCCAGAACTTCACGCCCATGATCGGCTCGACGGTCTCCAGCGACACGTCGAGGTGCTCGAGGGTCTTCGCCTCGTGCGTGGCGCCCCAGATGTTGGCGTCGGTGGAGTAGGCCTTCTCCTTGCTGTCGCGGTAGGGCAGGCCCCGCTCGGTCAGCCACTGGCTCATCTCGGTGCGGCCACCCAGCTCATGGACGAAGTCGGCGTCGAGCCACGGCTTGTAGATGCGGAGCTCGGGGTTGGCGAGCAGGCCGTAGCGGTAGAACCGCTCGATGTCGTTGCCCTTGAACGTCGACCCGTCGCCCCAGATGTCGACCTCGTCCTCGTGCATCGCGCGGACCAGCATCATGCCGGTCACGGCCCGGCCGAGAGGGGTGGTGTTGAAGTAGGTGCGGCTACCGGAGCGGATGTGGAACGCACCGCAGGCCATGGCGGCCAGGCCCTCCTCGACGAGCGAGGCGCGGCAGTCGACCGCACGGGCGATCTCCGCGCCGTACTCCTTCGCCCGGGCAGGTACGCCGGAGATGTCGGGCTCGTCGTACTGACCGATGTCCGCGGTGTAGGTGCACGGCACGGCTCCCTTGTCGCGCATCCAGGCGACCGCCACCGAGGTGTCGAGGCCGCCCGAGAAGGCGATGCCGACACGTTCGCCGACGGGAAGGGAGGTGAGGACCTTGCTCACGAGTCGTCCTTTGCTGAGGGGTGGTGGGGCGAGTAGGAGTGGTTGGCCAGGTCGAGGAAGCGTTGCGCGAGCACGTCCCCGCCGGTGGCGTCGCGACCGATCACGAGAACTGTGTCATCACCGGCGATGGTGCCGAGGATGTCGCCGATCTCTGCCTTGTCGAAGGCGCTGGCGAGGAACTGCGCGGCACCGGGTGGGGTGCGGAGCACCACGAAGTTCGCGCTGGCCTCGGCACTCACCAGGAGCTCGGCGCACAGCCGGGCCAGCCGGTCGCGGGCGGCGCCGCTCTGGCGCGGGAGGACCGGGGAGCGGTCGCCGCCCTCCCCCGGCACGGCGTAGACGAGCGTGCCGTCCGCGGTACGGACCTTGACGGCGTCGAGCTCGACGAGGTCACGGCTCAGGGTGGCCTGGGTGACCCGCACGCCGTGCTCGCTGAGCAGGTCGGCCAGCTCGGTCTGGGACCGGACGCCGTGCGAGGTCACCAGCTCGATGATGCGTTGGTGACGAGCGCCCTTGGTCAGCGGGCTCACGGCAGTCATGACCGTGCCAGGAGCCACATCAGGACGGCCTTCTGGGAGTGCCGGCGGTTCTCCGCCTCGTCCCAGACGACCGACTGCGGACCCTCGATCACGTCGTCGGCGATCTCCTTGCCGCGATAGGCGGGCAGGCAGTGCATGACGATGGCGTCCGGCTTGGCGTGGGCCAGCAGCTCCGACGTGACGCCGTACGGCGGGAAGACCCGCAGCCGGTCGATGGACTGCTCCTCGCGGCCCATGCTGACCCAGGAGTCGGTGACGACCACGTCGGCGTCCGTGACCGCCTGGACGGGGTCTCGGGTGAGGGTGATCGAGCCGCCGGTGCCCTGGGCGATCTCCTTGGCCTGCGCGACGACCGTCGCATCGGGGGCGAAGCCGCCTGGGGCACCGACCACGACGTGCATCCCCGCGCCGGCACCGGCGAGGACCCAGGAGTTGCCCATGTTGCAGGCCCCGTCGCCGACGAACGCGACGCGTACGCCGGCCAGGGTGCCCGTGTGCTCGCGGACGGTCTGCAGGTCGGCGAGGAGCTGGCAGGGGTGGAACTCGTCGGTGAGCGCGTTGACGACGGGCACACCGGCGTACTCCGCCATGGTGACCACGTCGCTCTGGTGGGCGGTGCGCCACACGATCGCCGCTGCCTGGCGTCCGAGCACGCGCGCGACGTCCTCGACGCCTTCGCGCTTGCCCATGGCGGCCAGGCCGCCGTCGACCGTCATCGGGTTGCCGCCGAGCTCGGCGATACCGGCGGTGAACGAGACCTGGGTCCGCAGGGTCGGCCGGTCGAAGACCAGCGCGACCGTCTGCGGGCCGGCCAGCGGCTTGTGGTCGAAGGGCTCGGCCTTGAGCCGGTCGGCCAGGTCGAGCACCTCGAGCAGCTCGGTCGGCGACAGGTCGTCGTCGCGGAGGAAGTGACGCGTCATGACGAGGCCTCCCGTGCCTGGTCGAGGCTCGCTGGTCGAGGCTCGCTTGGTCGGGGCGTGCTCGGTCGAGAATGGCCGGCAGGGCGTCCGCGAGGGCGTCGAGGTCGGCGGCAGTGATCACGAGCGGCGGGACGAAGCGCAGTCGCGACGGCCCGGTCGCGTTGAGGATGAAGCCGGCGTCGCGGCCCGCCGTGACGGCCTGGGGGGCGTAGTCGCCGTCCAGCTCGGCACCGCGCATCAGGCCGAGCCCGGTGACCTCCCGCACGTGGGGCTGGGCAGCCAGCAGGGCGGCCAGCTGCTCGCCGCGTTCGCGGGTGGCCGCCAGGAGGTCCGAGTCCGCGAGCACGTCGAGGACGGCCAGCGCGGCGGCACACGCCACCGGGTTGCCGCCGAAGGTCGAGCCGTGGTTGCCCGGACCGAGGAGGGTCGCCGCGTCACCGCGGGCGACCGTCGCGCCGATCGGGATGCCGCCGCCCAGACCCTTGGCCAGGGTGACGACGTCCGGGACCACTCCCCCGGCGAAGGGCTGCTGGTGGGCGAACCAGGCGCCGGTGCGACCGATGCCGGTCTGCACCTCGTCGAGCCACAGCAGCGAGCCGTGCCCGGAGGCGATCTCGCGGGCTGCCGTGAGGTAGCCGTCCGGTGGGACGACGACCCCGGCCTCGCCCTGGATGGGTTCGAGGACGACGGCGGCACAGGTGTCGTCGACGGCGGCGGCGAGCGCCTCGACGTCGCCGTAGGGGACGAAGGTGACGTCACCCGGCAGCGGCTCGAAGGGCTCGCGGTAGGCCGCCTTCGACGTCAGGGCCAGCGCGCCCATGGTGCGACCGTGGAAGGAGCCCTCGGCCGCGACCAACCGGGTCCGGCCGGTGCGGCGGGTGAGCTTCAGGGCCGCCTCGTTGGCCTCGGTGCCGGAGTTGCTGAGGAAGACCCGCCCGTCTGTCCACTCGAGGAGTCGCAGGAGCCGCTCGGCGAGCCGCACCTGCGGCTCGGTGGTGAAGAAGTTGGAGACGTGCCCGAGCGTCGTCAGCTGGGTCGTGACGGCCTCGACGATCGCCGGGTGCGCGTGGCCGAGCGTGTTGACCGCGATGCCGCCGAGCAGGTCGACGTACTCCTTGCCGTCGGTGTCCCACACCCGGGCACCCACACCACGCGCGAGCGCCAGTGCCGGCGGACCGAAGGTGTTCATCACGGCCGCTGCGTAGCGGTCCTGGACGGTGGGTGCGGGGCTCATGACTGTTCCTGGGTCGGGTAGGGCTTGCGAAGCCGGGTCGGCACGCCGGGCAGCACCTGGGTGCCGACGCCCTCGTCGGTGAAGATCTCGAGGAGTACGGCGTGCGGCTCGCGACCGTCGACGACGGTGGCGCGCGGCACGCCCCCGGTGACTGCTTCGTAGCAGGCACGCATCTTGGGCACCATGCCTGCGTCGAGCGTGGGCAGCATCTCGGCGAGACCTTCCGGACTGATCTCCTGGATGAGGTCGTCGGAGTTGCCGTAGTCGCGGTAGAGGCCTTCGACGTCGGTGAGGACGAGCAGCTTCTCCGCCTTCAACGCGATCGCCAGTGCAGCAGCGGCGGTGTCGGCGTTGACGTTGTGGACCAGTCCGTGCACGTCGGGCGCCACCGAGCTGACGACCGGGATGCGACCCGCCTCGATCAGGTCGAGCACCGCCTCGGGGCGCACCTGGGCGACCTCCCCGACGAGGCCGAGGTCGACCTCCTCGCCGTCGACGATGGTGTTGGTCGCCTCGGCGGTGAAGAGGCCGGCGTCCTCACCGGACAGGCCGACCGCGAGGGCGCCGTGCTGGTTGATGAGCCCGACGAGCTCGCGCTGCACCTGCCCGACGAGCACCATGCGAACGACGTCCATCGCCTCGGGCGTGGTGACGCGCAGGCCGCCGCGGAACTCCGACTTGATGCCGAGCTTGTCGAGCATCCGCGAGATCTGCGGGCCGCCGCCGTGCACGACGACTGGCTTGAAGCCGGCGAAGCGCAGGAAGGCGATGTCCTCGGCGAAGGCGACCTTGAGGGAGTCGTCGGTCATCGCGTTGCCGCCGTACTTCACGACGATCGTCTGGCCGTGGTAGCGCTTGAGCCACGGCAGCGCGGCCGCGAGCGTCCGGGCCTTGGCGGGATCGGGCCGGGTAGGGGTCGCGGGACCCGGCTCGGGCGTGGGTGTGGGTGTCGTCATGAGGAGTAGGCGCTGTTCTCGTGGACGTAGGCGTGGGTCAGGTCGTTGGTCCAGACGGTGGCGCGGGCGTCGCCGGACTTGAGGTCGATGGTGACGCTCACCTCGCGGCCGCTGAGGTCGACGCCGGCGGGATCCTCGGCCGGGGTGGAGCTGCGGCACACCCACACGCCGTTCATGGCGACGTCGAGGTCGGCCGGGTCGAACTGCGCCGAGGTGGTGCCGATGCTGGCGAGCACCCGGCCCCAGTTGGGGTCCTGGCCGAAGACGGCGGCCTTGAAGAGGTTGCTGCGTGCGACGCTGCGGCTGACCTCGACCGCCTCGTCCTCGGTGGCCGCGTGCAGGGTCGTGATCGCGATCTCGTGGTCGGCGCCCTCGGCGTCCTGGAGCAGCTGCATCGCGAGGTCGGTGCAGGCCTGCGTCAGTGCGGCGGTGAAGTCCTCCGAGGTGGGGGTGATGCCGCTGGCACCGCTGGCGAGGACGGTGACGGTGTCGTTCGTCGACATGCACCCGTCGGAGTCCAGACGGTCGAAGCTGACCCGGGTCGCGGCGCGGAGCGCAGCGTCCAGGTCGTCGGCGGGCACGACCGCGTCGGTGGTGATCACCACGAGCATGGTGGCCAGCGCGGGTGCGAGCATGCCCGCCCCCTTGGCCATCCCGCCGATGGACCAGCCCGCGCCCTCGACGACGACGTTCTTGCTGACCGAGTCGGTGGTCATGATCGCCTCGGACGCCTGCACTCCCCCGTCGGTCGCCAGCGCCGCGGCCGCTGCGGACACTCCGGCCAGGAGGTCGTCGCGGTCGTTGGCCAGTCCGATCAGACCGGTCGAGCAGACGACCACGTCGATGGCGCCGATGCCGAGCTCCTCGGCGACCTTCTCAGCCACGGCGTGCGTGGTCTGGAAGCCGTCGGGGCCGGTGTAGCAGTTGGCGCCGCCGGAGTTGAGCACGACCGCACGCACGGTGCCGTCCTTGACGACCTCCTGGCTCCACAGGATCGGGTTGGCCTTGCACCGGTTGGCGGTGAACACGCTGGCGGAGTCGAAGGTCGGACCCTGGTTGACCACCAGGGCCAGGTCCTTGCCACCAGACGTCTTCAGCCCGGCGACGACGCCTGAGGCGAGAAAGCCGGCGGGAGTGGTGACGCTCACGGCTTCTTCTTCCCGGACGGGGTGGCTGGGACAGCGAGCGCGACCTCGTGGCCGTCGCGTCGCCACGCGTCCGCGGCCCGGTCGGCGTCCGACTGGAGCACCAGGATCCAGTCGGTGTCGTAGGTCGACAAGGTGAAGACGCTGATGCGCTCGTCCGCCAGCGGGCCCAGCAGTCGGTGGAGGACGCCGACCATGGAGAAGTCGAGCGGACCCTTGACCGCGAAGCCGGTGAGCGGACCGTGCTGCACCGACTTCGCCGGGACGCCGCGTGCCGCGCACACCAGGGACGTCTCGTTGGCCGTCGCGGTGATGGAGAAGATCGACGAGGACTCCGCCCACGTCGGGATCTCGGCACCCGGCGCCAGCCGGACCACGGCCAGGGTCTCGGGGAACTGCTCGAGCTGGAACGTCTCTTCGGTCATGGCGCGAGTCCGATCGTGGAGAGGCCCGCGGTCTCGTCGAGCCCGAGCGCGAGGTTCATGCACTGCACGGCGGCGCCGGCGGTGCCCTTGGCCAGGTTGTCGACCACCCCGACCGCGACCAGTCGTCCGGCCGCCTCGTCGACGGCCACCTGGAGCTGGACGGCATTGGAGCCGACGACCGACTTGGTCTGCGGCCACTGACCGGGCGGGAGGAGGTGGACGAAGGGCTCGTCGGCGTAGGCAGCCGTGTAGGCGTCGTACGCCTGCTCCGTGGTGAGCGGAGCCGCCAACGGCGCCGACACCGTGGCCAGGATGCCGCGCGAGGTCGGCACCAGGACCGGTGTGAAGCTCACCCGTACCTCTCCAGCGTGGACGAGTCGGAGGTTCTGCACGATCTCCGGGGTGTGGCGGTGCCCGCCGCCCACGCCGTACGCGCTGACGTTGCCCATCACCTCGCTGCCGAGCAGGTGCGTCTTGGCTGCCTTGCCGGCACCGGAGGTCCCGCTGGCAGCCACGACCGTGACATCGGGCGTCACGAGTCCCGCCGCGAGGGCCGGCGCGATGGTCAGCGTGGAGATCGTCGGGTAGCAACCTGGGACGGCGATGCGGGTGGCGCTGCGCAGCAGCGAGCGCTGGTCGGCGAGCTCAGGGAGGCCGTACGGCCAGGATCCGGCGTGCTCGCCGCCGTAGAACTTCTCCCAGGTGGCCGGGTCGGTCAGCCGGAAGTCGGCGCCACAGTCGATGACGACGACGTCCTCGCCCAGCTGTCGGGCGATCTGCGCCGACTGACCGTGCGGCAGCCCGAGGAAGACCACGTCGTGGCCGGCCAGGACCTCGGCCGTGGTCGGCTCGAGGATCCGGTCGGCGAGCGGCAGCAGGTGCGGTTGGAGGGATCCGAGCATCTCGCCCGCGTTGGAACCGGCCGTCAGTGCGCCGATCTCGACGTCGGGGTGTCCCAGGAGGAGACGAAGGACCTCGCCCCCGGCGTACCCACTGGCTCCGGCGACGGCGACTGAGACGGACATGTGCATGACTATACATTGAATTGCATGGACCGTTGCATCGGGTCGTACATGTGCGAGATGCGGCGTCGGTCCTTTCGCTTACGGTGCTGGGATGACACGACTCTCCCCCGAGGCCTACCTCGACCACGTCCGGTCCGAGTCCGCGCGCTTCCGCGAGGTGCTCACCGGCTGCGATCCGGACTCCCGCGTCCCCTCCTGCCCGGAGTGGAGCGCCGCCGACCTGCTCTGGCACCTGGCCACGGTCCAGCGGTGGTGGGCCGAGGTGCTCCTCGCCCGCCCCGCTCGTCCCGAGGAGGTCGAGCCCGCACGCCCCGCGACGTACGACGCGCTGCTGGCGACCTACGACGACTGGTCGGAGGAGCTCGTGCGTGCGTTGGAGGCGGCGGACCCTCGGGACGAGGCGTGGAACTGGTCCGACGACCACACGGTGGGCTTCATCCTGCGCCGGCAGGCGCACGAGGCACTGATCCACCGGGTCGACGCGGAGCAGGCCGCCGGCGTGGCGAGCGAGGTCGACGCGCCGCTTGCCTCCGACGGGGTCCTCGAGGTCCTCGACGTGATGTTCGGCGGGTGTCCACCGTGGGGCACCTGGGCTCCGGACGACGAGCTGGTGCGGGTGGACGTCACCGACACCAGCGAGGAGTTCTGGGTGCAGCTCGGCCGGTTCTCCGGCACCCATCCCGAGAGCGGCACCACCTACGCCGAGGACCCGGACTTCCACGTCGTGGCCGCACCGGAGGGTGACGTCGAGCCCGACGTGGTCGTCGACGGACCCGCGGCAGCGCTCGACCTCTGGTTGTGGCACCGGGGCGATGACACCGAGATCTCCGTGGTCGGCGACCAGGCGGTCCACGCCCGCTTCCGCTCGATCGTGGACTCGCCGCTCAACTGATCAGGCGCGCTGCACGGCGCCCGTGCGCTCGGCCGCGAGCGCCACCGCAGCGTCGCGAGCAGCCGCGGCCTCGCCCTCCTTGAGCGTCCGGTCCGGTGCCCGGAACCGCAGGGCGTAGGCCAGCGACTTCTTGCCCACGCCGACCTGGTCGCCGGTGTAGACGTCGAAGAGCCGGATCGACTCGAGCAGCTCTCCCGCACCCTCGCGCAATGCCGCCTCGACGTCGGCAGCCGGCACAGAGGAGTCGACGACGAGCGCGACGTCCTCCTTCGCGACCGGGTACGACGAGAAGGTGGGCGCCTGGCGCAGGTGGACGGCCTTGTCGATGAGCAGGTCCAGGTCGATCTCGGCGGCGACGGTGCGCTTGGGCAACCCGAAGGCGTGGCACACGGTCGGGTGCACCTCGCCGGCGTGACCGATCACCTCGCCGTCGACCGACAGCTCGGCACAGCGACCGGGATGCCACGGAGCCACCTCGGCCGACGAGGCGGTCACCTCCAGGCCCAGTGCCGCGGCGACGGACCGGACCACCTCCACCGCGTCGGCCCACGAGACCTGGCGGGCCTCACCCCACCAGCCGCCCGCGTCCGACTCGCCCGCGGCGACGACGGCCAGGTGCAGCGGCTGCGCGGGCAGTGCGGCGTCCAGCGCGGCGAACTCCTCGTCCGAGGGGCGCCGGTCGACGGGGAGGATTGCGGCCGGACCGGAGTGGCGCGGGAGCGTCACGGTCGCGGTCTCGAAGATCGCGAGGTCGGGGATGCCGTGACCGACGTTCTTGCCGGCGGCCCGCAGCATGCCGGGCAGCAGCGTCGTGGTCATGAATCCGGCCTCGGAGCTGAGCGGGTTGGACAGCTCCAGCAGGTCACGCCGAGGGTCCTCTGCCGTCAGACCGAGGGCATCGAGGTCGGATTCACCGACGAAGGGGAAGTTCACCACCTCGACGAACCCTTCACCCGCCAGCGTCCGTCCGATCCTCCGGCGAACCTGCTGCGACCGGGTCAGGCCGCTACCGGAGGGCGGCGTCGGCAGTTCTGACGGCACCCGGTCGTAGCCGACGAGGCGGATGACCTCCTCTGAGAAGTCCTGGGCGTCGTTGAGGTCGGGGCGCCACGGAGGGGGCGTCACCGAGAGGGTGCCCGAGCCCGTCTCGTCCGGGCTGACCTCGCACCCGATCGCGCGCAGGCACTCGACGCTGCGCTCCTCGGTGATCGGCATGCCGGACACGCGGCCTGCGAGATCACCGGGCACCTCGACCACCGGCATCGCCGGCGGCACGCCGACCACGGTGACACCGGCGTCGGCCTGTGCGCCACCGTGCTCGACGAGCAGCTCGACCACCCGGTCGGCCGCGGCCTCGCAGATGGTCGGGTCCACCCCGCGCTCGTTGCGCTTGCCGGCCTCGGAGGTGATCTTGTGACGTCGTCCGGTGCGGTACATCGACACCGCGTCCCAGTGGGCCGCCTCGATCAGGATCGAGGTGGTGGAGTCCGACATCTCCGTGGTCTCCCCGCCCATCACGCCGCCCAGCCCGATGATGCCGGAGTCGTCGGTCACGACGAGGTCGGCCGGATCCAGCAGACGCTTGGTGCCGTCAAGGGTGGTCAACCGCTCACCCTCACGCGCACGGCGTACGACGATCGGGCCGCGCACCTTGTCGGCGTCGTAGCCGTGGATCGGGCGACCCGTCTCGAGCATGACGTAGTTGGTCACGTCGACTGCGAGCGAGATCGGTCGCATCCCCGCGGCGGTGATCCGCTGGACGATGACGTCCGGCGTCGTCGCAGTCGGGTCGAAGCCGCTGACCCTGCGGGCGACGAAGACCGGACACCCCTCGGCGTCCTCCACCACGACCGGATGTCCCTGGTCGTCGGCCGGCGGGGTGTCGCGGACGGCCGGGTCGCGGAAGTTGCTCGCCCCCGCCACCGAGACCAGCACCTCGCGGGCGATGCCGCGGATGGACAGCGCGTAGGCGCGGTCGGGGTTGATCTCGAACTCGATGGTCTCCTCGTCGAGCCCCAGCACGGGTCGTACGTCCTCCCCCGGCGAACCAGCGTCTGCCGGGAGCACGATGATGCCGTCGTGGTCGTCGCCGATGCCGAGCTCGCGCGAGGAGCAGATCATCCCGGCCGAGACGTGGCCGTAGGTCTTGCGCGCGGAGATCTCGAAGCCGCCGGGCAGCACACCCCCGGGCAGCACGATGACGACCAGGTCGCCGGGCGCGAAGTTGTGGGCACCGCAGACGATGCCCACCCCATCAGATTGCTCACCGGTCCCGTTGGCTGCATTCAACTCTGGACCGACGTCGACGGTGCACCAGTTGATGGTCTTGCCGTTCTTCTGCGGCTCGGGCTCCATGGTGAGCACGCGGCCGATGACGAGCGGGCCGGTGATGTCGCGACCGGGGCTCTCGATGGCTTCGAGCTTGAGCCCGGTCAGCGTCAGCCGGGCCGTCAGCTCCTCGGTCGTCACGGAGTCGGGAACGGTGACGTGGTCCTTGATCCAGGACAGGGGCGCCTTCATCTCACAACCTCAGATCTCGGTGCCGAATGCGGACGAGAAGCGCACGTCGCCCTCGAAGAGGTCACGCAGGTCGGCCATGGCGTGGCGGAACATGAACGAGCGGTCGATGCCCATGCCGAAGGCGAAACCGCTGTAGACGCTCGGGTCCACCCCGCAGGCGATGAGGACGCGCGGGTTGACGACGCCGCAGCCGCCCCACTCGATCCAACCCTCGCCGCGACAGGTGCGACAGGCGTCGGAGTCCACACCCCGGCACACGAAGCAGCGCACGTCGACCTCGGCCGACGGCTCGGTGAAGGGGAAGTACGACGGCCGGAACCGGGTGTCGATGCCGCCGCCGAACAGCTGCGAGGCGAAGTGGTCGAGGGTGCCCTTGAGGTGGGCCAGGGTGATGCCCTCGTCGACCACGAGGCCCTCGACCTGGTGGAACATCGGCGAGTGGGTGGCGTCGTACTCGTCGGTGCGGAACACGCGGCCGGGACAGACGACGTAGATCGGCGGCTTGCGGGTCAGCATGGTGCGGGCCTGCACCGGGGAGGTCTGGGTGCGCAGGACGACGTGGTGGTCGGCCGGCTTCGTCCAGAACGTGTCCTGCATGGTGCGGGCGGGGTGGTCGGGCCCGAGGTTGAGGGCGTCGAAGTTGAGCCACTCCGCCTCGACCACCGGTCCTTCGGCCACTTCATAGCCCATGGCGACGAAGAGGTCGGCGATCAGCTCGGACTGGAGCGTGATCGGGTGCCGGCCGCCACGGCGGCGGCGCGTCGTGGGCAGGCTGACGTCGACGGTCTCCTCGGCGAGCATCCGCTCCTCGTGCTCGACCTCGAGCACGCTCTGGCGCGCGGCCAGGGCCTGGTTGACCGCACCGCGTGCCTGCCCGACCCGCTGGCCGGCGTCCTTGCGGGCCTGGGGCGGCAGGGCGCCGATCTCCCGGTTGGCCAGGGCCAGCGGGGATCGGTCGCCGGCGTGGTCGAGCCGGACCTGCTTGAGGGCGTCGAGGTCGGTGGCGGCGGCAACGGCGGCGAGAGCCGCGTCTCGCATCGCCTCGACCTGCTCGGCCTTGAGCGGGGTCACTTCGACAGGGTCGTAGTCGGTGTTGGGGCCGGACATGGCTCCCTTTCCAGCGGCGATCAGAGGTCGCGGCAGAGTCTAGAAGTGGATGAGCATCGGATCGACGGGGCACTCCCCGGACCCGGTGACGTCAGCTGCCCGACGGACCAGGTCCGGGGCGCAGAAATCGCAAGCTGGTGTCCACGGGACACATGCTACTCGCCGTACGCGCTCCACACGCCAGCGCATTCGTCGCCCGCGGCGCCCACCGATCGCGCGAGGTCCAGGTCGGCGACGGCGCCCGCAGCACGAGAGCGGGCCAGGTTCCAGGCGCGGGCGTCCGTCGAGCACCTCGGGAGTCAGGTTGTCGTACGGCAGGTCCCGCAGCACGCAACGGGAGACCTCCGTCGGGAGCCGCTCGACGATCACGGGAGCCGCGTCGGCGGACAGGGACTGCAGGTAGCGGACATCAAGATCACCGGTCGCCTCGTATCGGTCGAGGTTGCGCCCGGCCACCCACGCGTCGGGGTTGATCGCGGCCAGCCCGATGAGCGCCACCGCGCCGGAGACGAGTGCGATGCGGGGCAGCCAGCTGCCCCGCCCCAGCGGCCCGGCGACCATGATCGCGAGAACGACGAAGCCCAGCCAGCCCTCGAAGACGTCGACGAAGAGCCGGAGCGTGGTGAAGCCGTACGCGCCCTGGTAGACGCTCATGCCCCGCAGCGCGGACGCGACCACGAGCAGGGTCAGCACACAGAGGAGACCGAGGGAGACGAAGAGCCAGCGTCGGTCCTCGGCGGTCTCGCCCGATCGTCGCGACGCGACCCACACCACCAGCAGGGTCAGGGCAGTGGCGAGGGTCAGCTGCCCGAAGCCCTGGTGGACGTAGTCGGCGTAGGTCAGTCCGGTCGTGGCCTCGATGTAGTCCCGCCCGCCGATCAGCGCTCGCGCCTGGGCGGCGACGAAGGCCACGAAGACGGCGTCCACGACCAGGACCGGGACCAGCCACTCGAACCTGTTGGCCAGCGGGGTCGGCCGCCGCTCACCTCGGACCTCCACGTCCGCCGGGTTGAGGGCGAGATAGGCAGCACCGAGGGTGGCCGCGAAGACGAAGCAGGCGAGGAAGGCGCGTCCGACGAGGTCGTTGAACGTCAGGTTGGGCACGAGCTGGTCGACCCACGACCCGAAGACCGGGTTGGCGCTCGCGAAGATGGTGCCGAAGACCCCCAGCCCCAGGAGTGACCAGACCGCCGTGCGGACGAGCGCGGGCGTACGGGCTCCGGTGCCGGCGATGCGCAGGGAGCGGCCGAACCAGGGCAGGCCACGCAGCGAGGCGAGCGGCCACGCGATCCCGGACAGCACGATGCCCGGCACGGTGCGCGCCCCGGTGACGCCGCACAGGAACACCGCGGTGGCGGCGACCAGGCCGAGCATCTGGATCCACCAGGCATCGAGCAGGGTCATCGGCGCGACGAGCAGGAGGGCGAGTGCGCTGCACAGCAGGGTCCACGCTTCCCGGCGTCGCCGTGCGGTCAACAGGGCGGCCACGCCGCAGGCGACGAGCACCATCGTCCAGGAGACGCCGACCGCGGTGAACGACAGGGCAGTCCCGGCGAAGCCTCCGGCGAGGGCTGCGGCCGCCACGGTCCGGAGTCCGGGCCCCAGACCCGACTCCGGCCAGAACCGGCCGAAGAGCACGTCCACGCCGCCCCGGTCGGGTCGTCCGGCAGCCGTGTCCTGGATCGAGGGCGACGGGGTGGCGAGGGGGTTGCTGGGTGTCGGGGTCACGACGACCTCCTGTGCGGTGGAAGGGACGGGGGATGGCTGCGCGGCAGGGCGCACGAGGGGTACGTCGAGGCGCAGGTGCGCCCCGCTGCCCTCGGGCGGGTCGACGAACCGCAGCGTGCCCCCGTGCAGCTGCGCCACCCACCTGGCGACAGCGAGGCCCAGACCGGTGCCCCCGGCCCCATCGGTGCCGAAACGCTCGAAGACGCGCTCCCGGTCGTCCGGCGTGACGCCGGGACCGGCGTCGGAGACGACCAACCACCAGCCGCTGTCGTCGGCGCCGGCCGTGACGCGGACGGACTCGTCTGCGGGACTGTGACGACCGGCGTTGTCGAGGGCGTTGACGAGGAGCTGCCGCAACCGCGCGGGATCGGCGCTCACGGTGAGACCAGTGGGAACGCGTACGTCGTAGGCAGCGGTGCGCCCGACGGACCGCACCTGCGCCACGGAGTCGTCGACGAGGGCGCGGAGCACGACCGGGTGCCGGTCGAGGTCGACCACTCCTGCCTCGAGCCGCGAGAGCTGGAGCAGGTCGGTGACGAGCGCCCCGAGCCGTTGCGCCTGCACGAGCGCCTCGCCGAGGTGCTCGGCATCTGCCTCCACGACGCCGTCGGCGAGGTTCTCCAGGAGGGCCGTCATCGCGGTCAGTGGCGTGCGCAGCTCGTGGGAGACCGTCGCGATGAGCTCGCGACGCTCTCGATCGACGGTGGCGAGGTCCTCCGCCATCCGGTTGAACGCGCGCGCCAGCTGGCCGACCTCGTCGGTCGCGGTGGTGTGCACGCGACCGGAATAGTCACCGCGTGCCATCGCACCGGCGACGGCCGTCATCTGGCGCAGCGGCGCCACCATGCCCGCGGCGAGCAGCTGGGTGACGCCCAACGCCAGCGCGACCGTCACCGGCAGCACCAGGAGCGGAGGGACGCGGGCGGCGGAACCGAGCATGGTGAGCACGACCGCCGCCACGACCGCCGCCACGACGAGCAGGCCGAGCCTGACCTTCAGGCTCGACGCCGCGTCCAGGGGCCTGGTCACGAGAGGTCCTCCAAGGCGTAGCCGACCCCGTGGACCGTGCGGATGCGAGGCGCACCGAGCTTGGCGCGCAGCGCCTTCACGTGGCTGTCCACCGTGCGAGCCGCGCCGGGACTCCCCCAGGCGTCGCCCCAGTCCCACACCTCGCGCAGCAGGTGCTCGCGCGTGAGGACCCGTCCCGGCGCACGTGCCAGGCAGAGCAGCAGGTCGAACTCGGTCGGGGTCAGGTGCACCGCCTCCCCCGCCAACGTCGTACGCCGGGTGCTCGCGTCGATCGACACGGTGCCGACCGTGACCACCGGCGGCGACTCGGCGGCGAGCGTGGCGGCCCGCTCGACGCGGCGCAGCAGCGCGGCGACCCGGGCCACGACCTCGCGCAGCGAGAAGGGCTTGGTGAGGTAGTCGTCCGCTCCGACGCCGAGCCCGACCAGGACGTCGGCCTCCTCGTCGCGCGCGGTCAGCATGAGCACCGGGACGGGTCTGTCGGCCTGGATCCGGCGACACACCTCGTGACCGTCGAAGCCGGGCAGCATGACGTCGAGCAGCACGACGTCGGGACGGACACCCGCGGCCATCTCCACACCCGTCGGGCCGTCGAAGGCCTGCTCGACGGCGTAGCCCTCGGCGCGCAGCCGCTGGGCGAGGGCGTCGTTGATGGTGCGGTCGTCCTCCACGACGAGGACGGTGCGCGTAGTCATGGCACGACCCTAGGAGCCCGGACGGGCAGGAGTCGGGGACGACTCGTGAAGGTTGTGTGGAGGTCGAGGCGGTCGGTCAGGCCGGGCGCAGGTCCTCGGTGGGCCAGTCGACCATGACGCGGGCCCCTCCACCCGGCGCCTCGGTGATCGTGACGTAGCCGCCGTGGGCCCGCGACAGGCCCCCCACGATGTACATCCCCAACCCGCTGCCGCCCGACTCCCCGGTCGTCCAGAACTTGGTGAAGACCCGTTTGCGGAGCTCGACGGGAATGCCGTCGCCCTCGTCGTCGACCATGATCCGCACGCCCGGGATGTCACCCTCGTGCACGAGCAGGTGCACCGTCACGGTGCCCTGGCCGTGGCGGACGGCGTTCTCCACGAGGTTGGTCACGACCTGGGTGAACTTGTCGGGGTCGGCGAAGACCTCAGGCAGGTCGTCCTCGGCCACGAGGCTGATCGTCCTGGCGGTGCCGGCCTCGATGGAGGCGACGACGCGTCCCACCAGCACCTGCGCCGAGGAGGGGCGGGGGTAGAGCTGGAGGCGTCCGGTGTCGATGCGGGCCACGTCGAGGAGCTCGGCGATGAGGCGGGCGAGCCGGTCGGCGTCGGCGTTGACCGTCTCGAGCATGAGCTTGCGCTGGTCGTCGCTGAGCTTGTCCCAGCGGTTGAGGAGGGCCTGGACGAAGCCCTTGACCCCGGTCAGCGGCGAACGCAGCTCGTGGGCGACGGTGGCCACGAGGTCTGACCGCTCCCGGTCGAGGTGGGCCCGACCGCGCCCGCTCCGGATGCCGATGGCCACGATCGCCACACCGCTGCGATCGGCGGTGCGGGTCAGGCGAGCCGTCGTCAGCACCTCGTCGCCGCCGCGTGTGAGCCATCCCTGCTCAGGGATGCCGTTGACGATGTTGATCGTGTCGTAGGGCCGGTTGAACTCCAGCCACGAATGACCGTCCTGGTCCTGCAGCCGCAGCACCTCACCGAGCGGACGCCCCAGCGCTGCATCGACCTCGCACCCGAGGAAATGGGCCCCCTGCACGTTGATCAGCGCAACTGTGCCGTGGGCGTCGGCCCCCACGATCCCGTCGGGGTAGGAGTCGGCCAGGGCCTGGAGCCGCGACGTGGTGCCGGCAGGTGAATTGGTGAGAGCGTGCGGCACCCGGCCACCCTAGCCGCGGTTGAGGCCCTTGGGGCGGCGCAGACCCGCGGCGCGCAGGGCGACGACGAGGTCGCGCGAGGACACCGGTCGCGCCCCTGCGGCCACCAGTGCGTCGTACGCCTCGGCGGGGATGTCGTAGTGGTCTCGGTCCCAGCCACGGGCGGGGATACCGTGCGCGGCGGCGAAGGCGTGGGCCTCCTCGTAGGACGTGTCGCTGGCCAGGTGCGACCAGAGCCGGTCCCAGCGTGGCACTGCGGGAGGGTCGATGAGGATCATGACCGGCCTCGTTGCGCGCGGGCGCTGGCGTAGAGGCAGACCGCGGCGGCCGTGGAGAGGTTGAGGCTCTCCGCACGACCGTGGATGGGGATCGCCACGCGCTGGTCGGCCAGCGCGGCGAGGTCGTCGGGCAGACCCCACGCCTCGTTGCCGAAGAGCCAGGCCGTGGGACCACCGAGGTCGGCGTCGAAGAGGTCGACGTCGCCGGCGCCGTCGGCGGCCAGCACGGTGAGGCCGCGTTGCTGGGCCGTGCGCACGGCCACGGCCGGGTCCGGCTCCACCGCGAACGGGAGGTGGAACAGGCTGCCGACGGTGGCCCGCACGGTCTTGGGGTTGTAGGCGTCCACCGACTGGCCGGCCAGGACGACCGCGTCGGCGCCCGCCGCGTCGGCGGTGCGGAGGACGTTGCCCGCGTTGCCGGGGTCGCGCACGTCGGCGCAGACGACGAGGAGCCTGGGCGAGGCCGCGACCACGTGCTCGAGGGGCGCGTCGATGTGGCGGCACACGGCCACCAGGCCCGCCGGGGTGACCGAGTCGGACAGGGAGGCCAGCGCCCGGTCGTCGACCAGAGTCACGTCCGATCCGGCGAGCAGGTCGGCGTGGCGCTCCAGGGCCGACTGCGTCGCGAAGACCTCGACGACGCAGGAGGCGACCGAGAGCGCACCTGCGACGGCCTTCGGGCCGTCGGCGAGGAAGAGCCGTCGCTCGGTGCGCACCGAACGACGGCTCAACTTGCGAGCCTCCTTGACGCGGCTGTTGCCTGCTGTCAGCGGAGTGCTCATGGCTGGCTTCCGTGGTCTCGTGACGGTCGCTGGGCGACCTCCTCGACCAGCGGACCGATCAGGCGGAGACCTTGGGCGCGTTGACGTCCTCGGGCAGCGCTGCCTTCGCGGCCTCGACCAGCACCGCGAACGCCGGGGCGTCGCGCACGGCGAGCTCGGCCAGGATCTTGCGGTCGACCTCGATGCCGGCCAGGCCGAGTCCCTGGATGAAGCGGTTGTAGGTCATGCCGTTGGCGCGGGCCGCGGCGTTGATCCGCTGGATCCACAGCTTGCGGAAGTTGCCCTTGTTCTTGCGGCGGTCGTTGTAGCTGTAGACCAGGGAGTGGGTGACCTGCTCCTTGGCCTTGCGGTAGAGGCGCGAGCGCTGGCCGCGGTAACCGGCGGCGCGCTCGAGGGTGGTACGACGCTTCTTCTGGGCGTTTACTGCCCGCTTGACGCGTGCCATGGTGCTGCTCCTTGTTGCTGGGGGTGGTGCCCGCGCCCGCTAGGGAGGGCCACCGGAGGGAATGTGGGCTGGTGAGGACTCAGATGCCGAGCATCTTCTTGACGCGCTTGACGTCGCTCTTCTCCAGCTCGACCATGCCGGCGTTGCGGCGGTGCTTCTTGCGGCTGCCCGTGGTCGGCGCGGACGCGAACGCAGCACCGGACTTGCGGCCGGCCTGCAGGCGCATGATCTTGCCCGAGCCGGTCACCTTGAAGCGCTTGCTGGTGCCCGAGTGGGTCTTGTTCTTCGGCATTGTGATCTTCCTTCGGTTGCTCGTGTGTCTGTGGGCCGTTTTCAGGCCGATGTCACGGCTTGGGCGTTCGTCACGGCTTGGGCGTTGTCACGGCTGGACCTGTTGTCACGGCTTCGCCGCGACATGCTCGATCGAGTCGTGACTGCGTCACGCCTCGATCTCAGGATCGAGGTTCTCCGACCGGCCGCGTTCCTTCTTCTGGGCCACCGGGCCGGCGGCGTGTGCTGCTTCGCGCTCGGCGTCCTCCTCGGCCTTGCGGTCGGCGCGCGCCTGCTCCTTGACGCCTCGGGCGGCCTCGGCGTCGATCTTGGCGTCGGCCTTCTTCTTGTGCGGCCCGAGCACCATGACCATGTTGCGGCCGTCCTGCTTGGGTGAGGACTCGACGAAGCCCAGCTCCTCGACGTCCTCGGCCAGGCGCTGCAGCAGACGGAAGCCGAGCTCGGGGCGGTGCTGCTCACGACCGCGGAACATGATCGTGATCTTGACCTTGTCGCCTGCTCCGAGGAAGCGCACGACGTGGCCCTTCTTGGTCTCGTAGTCGTGCTGGTCGATCTTGGGACGAAGCTTCATCTCCTTGATGATCACGTTCGTCTGGTTGCGGCGAGCCTCGCGAGCCTTCTGCGCGTTCTCGTACTTGAACTTGCCGTAATCCATGAGCTTGCAGACCGGCGGGCGTCCCTGCGGGGCGATCTCGACGAGGTCGAGGTCGGCCTCCTGGGCCAACTTGAGTGCCTGGTCGGTCGGCACGATGCCAACGGTTTCGCCGTTGGGTCCGACGAGCCGGACCTCGGGTACGCGGATCCGCTCGTTGATGCGCAGCTCGGTGCTGATGGGTCCTCCAGTGGTTCGGGTGGGTGGGAGACCCTCGCCCGCCGGACTGGTCCGGAAATGAACGATGGCTCCCGCTTGAGCCAAGCGGAAGCCAGTCACGACTCGTCTCCCCTCGCGGGGATCCTGTGTCATAGGTGTGTCACTGGGGACCGGAACCCGACGATCTGTGGTGCAGGGCGATCGGTGCGGGTGGGAGGCGAGTGGTGCGTGCCTCCGCTTGGCTGGATCTGTGGTGCCGCCAGGATCAGGTGAGCCTGATGACAGTCACGGATCGGTCAACATGGGACTCTAACGGATCATTCCGCCGGGGTGCCAATCCAGCCGTGCCCGTCCCCCACTGCCACCAGCCGCCACCCGGCGGCCAGGCGGGTCAGGTCCTCGCCCTCGACGACGTACGGCGCGGGCCCGGCCAGGTCGACCAGCAGCGCCGCGGCACCGTCCTGGACGGCCGCGGTCGCGGCCGTCGCCGCAGTGACCGGCACCGGACGGGCGTCGGTGTTCCACGTCGCCATCGTCGTCGTCGAGGTGAAGGCCAGCAGCCCGGTGCTCCCCCCGGCCGACTGCACGAGGACCGCGGCCATGTCGGACGACTTGTCGTGCGCGAGCCCCCGGTCGTCCACCTCGACCTCGCCCAGGATCGCCACCACGGGCACCATCAGCCGGCAGTCCTGCAGGGCGGTCAGCACCTGCCCCGACGACGCCGCGCCGCGGGAGTAGTCGGCCAGCAGCCGGGCGAGGGCCGGGTCTGCGTCGCCCGGGTCGTCGGCGAAGCCGGGGTCCGGGATGGTCCGTGCGTCGTCGTGCTCCACGCAGCCATTGTCCCCTGTGGGATCGTGGAAGGGTGGACGGGACTACCTGGGCGGCATTGACCGCAGCACTGACCGTGGCCGGAGCGATCTGGACGTGGATCGCTTTCCAGCGTCGTGGGGCCGCCACCGGTCTGCGCGCGCTCGGCTTCACGCTCCTTCCTGCTGCTGCGTGGCTCACCGGAACCCTGGAGATGGTCGTCGAGATCGCCGGCTCGGTCACCGACTGGGCCACCAGCCTGGTCTTCAACGTCTTCACCTGGGCGGGCGTCGGCCTGGCCGGACTCGCGGTCGTGCTGTTCCTGGTCAGCGGCATCATCCGCGACCGGCAGCTGGCCCGGGGACTGCAGAGCGGCTCCACGAAGGCCACCCCGCAGGCCGGTGACGGCGGCGCCGGACGTCGTACGTCGTTGCCGCCGACGTCGGCGAAGTCGAAGGGCGGCTCGCCCATCGACGACGAGATGGCCGACATCGAGGCCCTGCTCAAGAGGCGCGGGATCGAGTGACGGACCACTTCGTCGAGCGCAACCGGCTGTGGTCGCGTCTCGATGCGGCCGTCGACGCGTTGGCCGACCCGCCGCCGACGCCGATCGCGGTCGTGGACCTCGACAGCTTCGACGCCAACGCAGCCGACCTGGTGCGCCGCGCGGGCGGCAAGCCGATCCGGGTCGCGTCCAAGTCGCTTCGGGTGCCCGCGCTCATCGAGCGGGCCCTCGCCCACGACGGGTTCGAGGGCGTGCTCGCCTTCACGCTGGCCGAGGCACTGTGGCTGCACGAGGCGGGCGTCAGCGACGACATCCTCCTGGCCTACCCGACCGTGGACGTCGCGGCCCTGCGCCGCCTGACCGCGTCGCCCGCGGCAGCCGCAGCCATCACCCTCATGGTCGACGACCCCGCCCACCTCGACGTGGTGGACGCGGCCCGCGGCGGCGACGTCACGGTCCGGGTCGCCCTGGACGTCGACGCCGGGCTGAGGCTCGGCGGCCAGCACATCGGCCCGAAGCGCTCACCGCTCTTCGACACCTCTGACGTCGTGGCGCTGGCCGAGCAGGTCGTGGCGCGCCACGGCTTCGCCCTCGTCGGCGTGATGACCTACGAGGGCCAGGTCGCGGGGGTCCCGGACGACATCCCGGCGCAGCGCACCAAGTCACTGCTCGTGCGTCGTCTGAAGCAGGCCTCGATGGCCCAGCTCGAGGTCCGCCGACGGGAGATCTCGGAGGCACTGGCCGGCGTCGTCGAGCTGGAGCTCTGGAACGGCGGTGGCTCCGGCTCGGTCGAGGCGACGTCTGCGGACCCGGCCGTCACCGAGATCGCCGCCGGTTCCGGACTGCTGGTGCCCGGGATCTTCGACCACTACGCGTCCTTCACCCCACGGCCCGCAGCGTTCTTCGGTCTCCGGGTCACCCGCAAGCCGACGCCCGCGATGGCGACCGTCCACGGTGGTGGACTCATCGCCAGCGGAGCCACCGGCGCCGACCGCTCCCCCGTGCCCTGGGCTCCTCCGGGCCTGCACCTGACCGGTCTCGAAGGAGCCGGCGAGGTGCAGACACCGCTCACCGGGCACCCTGCCGCCCTGCTCCGCATCGGCGACCTCGTGTGGTTCCGCCACGCCAAGTCCGGCGAGCTCTTCGAGCACGTGCGCGACGTGCACCTCGTCGAGGGGTCCTCGGTGACGGACGTGGTGCCGTCCTACCGCGGCCGCGACCTCTCCTTCTGACATGCCCGACATCACGACGGTCGCCGCGTCGGTCGTCCAGCGCGTGCTGACGGCCCCACCCACCCTCGGGTCGGGACGCCTGGTGTGCATCGACGGGCCGGCCGGCGCGGGCAAGACCACCCTGGCAGAGGCCGTGGCTGCGCTCACCCCGACCGCGGTGGTCGTGCACTGCGACGAGCTCCTCCAGGGATGGCACGGCCTTCCCGGGTTGGCGGACACGGTGGCCGAGCTGCTCCGGCCGCTCTCCACGGACCAGCCCGGTCGGTGGAGACGTTGGGACTGGCTGTCCGACGGGTGGGCGGAGACCCACACCGTCGAGCCTGGCGGGCTGCTCGTGCTCGAGGGTGTCGGCTCGTGGTCGCCCGCGATCGCGCCCTGGGTGGGAGCGCTGATCTGGGTCGACGCACCGTCGGACCTGCGGCTGGTCCGCGGGATCGCCCGCGACGGCGAGGAGATGCGGCCGCAGTGGATCAGGTGGCGGCAGGACGAGGACGAGCTGTTCGCCCGGCTCGGCACGCGCGACCACGCGGATGTCGTCGTCACCACCGGTTGAGCGAACGTCCTGCTCGTCGACGCATGGCGTCGGTCCGATGATGTCTAGGCTGACGTCCATGGTGTTTCCCAGCGGCGACCAGTTCGAGATCGCGGCAGCGGGCTACGCCGCCGTCGTCACCGAGAGCGGTGCCGCGCTGCGGTCGCTCACCCACCACGGCCGGGCGCTCGTGCACGGCTTCCCCGAGGACCAGATGGCCTCCGGGGGTCGCGGCCAGCTGCTCATGCCGTGGCCCAACCGGATCCGCGACGGTCGCTACGAGTTCGGCGGCCGCGAGCTCCAGCTCGGGCTCACCGACCCGGCGCGCGGCAACGCCTCCCACGGACTGGCCCGGTGGGTGGCCTGGACCGTGGAGGAGCACACGGCCACGTCGGTCTCGCTGGTCTACCGGCTGATGGCGCAGACGGGCTATCCGTGGACCGTCGACCTGCACGTCCTCTACGACCTGTCGGCCAACGGCCTGCAGGTGACCCAGACCGCGACCAATCTCTCCCCAGAGGCGGCGCCCTACGCCAGCGGCGCGCACCCCTATCTCTGCGTGGGCGACTCCATCGACGACCTCGAGCTCCGCCTCCCGGCGCAGACCCGGCTGCTCGTCGACGAGCGGTTGCTGCCCCGCGGCACGGAGCGTGTGTCCGGTGACCTCGACTTCACCACGCCACGACGCATCGGCGACGTCGTGCTGGACGACGGTCTCGGTTCGCTGGTCCACGAGGACGCGCGCGCGACCGTCACCCTCGTGGACCCGGCATCCGACCGTGGTGTGGCACTCTGGGTCGACGAGCGACATCGGTGGCTGCAGGTCTTCACGCCACCTGCCGTCGACGGCGTACGGCAGGCCATCGCCATCGAGCCGATGACCGCACCGGCTGACGCGTTCAACTCCGGCACCGACCTGGTGACGCTGGCCCCAGCAGGCCAGCCGGGCGACGAGCTGTCGGCGTCGTGGGGCATCCGCTCGCTCTGAGGCTCGGCCGATCAGCGGTTGATCAGGGCGCGCAGCTGGCGCACACCGCGCTGCGCCCGCGACCCGTCGGAGCCCTGGAAGGCCATGGCGGAGATCGTGGTGCCGTCGGCCAGGTCGAGGCTCGCCCACGGCGCTCCCGGCGGCAGGTGCACCGACAACACCTCTTCCCACTCGAGCTCGCGTCGCTTGAAGCCGTTGACCACGACCAGGCTCTCCAACTCGGCCGTCACCCGCGCCCGGCCGAGGGCCCAGCCGCAGGTGGCTGCCCCGAGCGCGAAGACGAGGAGTGTCCCGCGCTGCAGCCAGGTGAAGCGATCACGCACGGACTCGTCGAAGCCGAACCATGCCGCCGCGCAGACCACGACGAGCATCAGCCCGAACCCGAGGACGGCGACCCGGACCCCGAACGGACGCCAGGTGTGCGGCAGGGAGGGCAGCCCCTGCTCAGAGTCGGCAGGCATGGATGTCCGTCAGCAAGATGGCGCGGGCGCCCAGCGAGTAGAGCTCGTCCATGAGGCGCTGCGAGCCGGCCCGCGGCACCATCACGCGTACGGCGACCCAGCCGGCCTTGCCGAGCGGCGAGATCGTCGGGCCCTCGCGCCCGGGGGCGAGTGCGGCGGCTCGATCGAGGTTGGACTGCTCGATGTCGTAGTCCATCATCACGTAGCTGCGGGCGACGAGGACGCCTTCCACCCGGCGACGGAAGATCTCGAACTCGGTCGTGTCGGCTCCGTCGCGGGCGATGAGCACGGCCTCGGAGTCGAGGATCACCTCGCCGAACGTCTCGAGGCCCGCGGCACGCAGCGTCGAGCCGGTCTCGACGACGTCGGCGATCACGTCGGCGACGCCGAGCTGGACGGAGGTCTCGACCGCACCGTCGAGGCGGGTGACGGTGGCCTCGATGCCCCGCTGGGCGAGGAACGCGCGCACGACACCGACGTACGACGTGGCGATCCGCTTGCCCTGCAGCTGGTCGAGCGCGGCGTACGCGCCCATCGGGCCGGCGAAGTGGAAGCGGGAGCGGCCGAAGCCCAGCGCCATCACCTCGGTGGCGTGCGCCCCGGAGTCGAGGAGCAGGTCACGGCCGGTGATGCCGACGTCGAGGGTGCCCTCGCCGACGTAGAGCGCGATGTCACGCGGGCGGAGGTAGAAGAACTCGACGCCGTTGTCGGCGTCGATCAGCGCGAGCTCCTTGGAGTCGCTGCGCTGGCGGTAGCCCGCCTCGCGCAGGATCTCGCTGGCTGCCTGGGAGAGCGCGCCCTTGTTGGGAACAGCAATGCGGAGAGTCATGGAGAAGGGGTCCTCAGAGGTGGGCGTAGACGTCGTCCAGGGTCAGTCCGGAGGCGAGCATGAGCACCTGCGTGTGGTAGATCAGCTGGCTGATCTCCAGGGCGGTCGCGTCCTTGCCCTCGTGCTCGGCCGCCATCCAGCACTCGGCGGCCTCCTCCAGCACCTTCTTGCCGATCGCATGGACGCCGGCGTCCAGCTGCGCCACGGTGCCGGAACCCTCGGGGCGCTCCACGGCCTTGCTGGACAACTCGGCCCACAGGTCCTCGAACGTCTTCACGAGGCAAGCCTAGGTGGTGCGGCCCATCGATCCCGCCCCGGTCCAGCGCAGTCCGTCAGCCGCGGACCTGTCCCACGACCCGCGCCGTCTCGAGGGCGGCCGCCGTGGCCTCCCAGCCCTTGTCCTCGGCGGACCCCTCCAACCCGGCGCGGTCGAGCGCCTGGGCCTCGGTGTCGCAGGTGAGCACCCCGAACCCGACCGGCATCGCGTGGTCGACGCTGACCCGGGTCAGGCCGTCGGTCGCCGCGGAGCACACGTAGTCGAAGTGCGGGGTGCCGCCCCGGATGACGACGCCGAGCGCGACGACGGCGTCGTACTCCGCACGCGCCAGGGCGGCCGCGACGACAGGCAGCTCGAAGGTGCCGGGGACACGGATGATCTCCGGGTCCTCGATGCCGTACGCCGCCATCGCCCGCTCGGCGCCGGCGACGAGGCCGTCCATCACCTGGTCGTGCCAGCTCGCTGCGACGACGGCGACCTTGAGCCCGCTGGCATCGAAGGTCCGGGACGCGGGTGCGCCTGCTCCACTCACGGGGTCTCTCCTTGCGGTTCGTCCTGCGGACCGGTCGCGAGGTCGGGCAGGTCGTGGCCCATCCGGTCGCGCTTGGTCTGCAGGTAGGCCAGGTTGTGGTCGTTGGGGTGGGGGGTGAGCGGGACCCGTTCGGCGACGGTGATCCCGAAGTCCTCGAGGCTGGTCGTCTTGTCGGGGTTGTTGGTCATCAACCGGACCGACGAGATGCCCAGGTCACGCAGGATCTGGGTGGCCGTGCCGTAGTGGCGGGCATCGGCCGGCAGCCCGAGGTCGAGGTTGGCGTCGACCGTGTCGCGACCGCCGTCCTGCAGCTGGTAGGCCTGCAGCTTGGCGAGCAGTCCGATGCCGCGGCCCTCGTGACCGCGCAGGTAGATCACCACTCCCCTGCCCTCGGCGACGATCGTGCGCAGCGCCTCGTCCAGCTGGGGGCCGCAGTCGCAGCGGTGGCTGCGGAGGACGTCACCGGTGAGGCACTCGCTGTGCACCCGGGTCAGCATCGGTGCGTCCCCGGAGATGTCGCCGTACGCCAGCGCGACGTGCTCGCTGTCGTCGATGGTGATGCGGTAGCCGTAGGCCGTGAAGTCGCCGTAGGCGGTCGGCAGGCGGGTCTCCGCGGCCCGGACCACGTGGCGCTCGTGGCGGCGGCGGTAGCGCACCAGGTCCTCGATGGAGATCATCGCCAGACCGTGCTCGTCGGCGAACGTCCGCAGCTCGGGGGCGCGCTTCATGGTGCCGTCGTCGTTGACGACCTCCACCAGCACGCCGGCCGGGGTCAGCCCGGCCAGCCGCGCCAGGTCGACGGCCGCCTCCGTGTGCCCACGGCGTACGAGCACGCCACCCTCGCGGTAGCGCAGGGGGAAGACGTGACCGGGCCGGGTCAGCTCCCACGGCTCGGTGGCCGAGTCGGCGAGCGTCCGGGCGGTGTGGGCACGGTCGGTGGCGCTGATGCCGGTGCTGACACCGTCGCGGGCGTCCACCGAGATGGTGTAGGCCGTGCGCAGCTTGTCCTTGTTGTGCGGGGTCATCAACGGGATCTCGAGACGCTCGAGCATGTCGCCCGGCATCGGCACGCAGATCACGCCGCTGGAGTGGCGGATGGTGAAGGCCATCAGCTCCGGGGTCGCCCGGGCGGCGGCGAAGATGATGTCGCCCTCGTTCTCACGATCCTCGTCGTCCACCACGATCACCGCCCGGCCGGCGGCGATGTCGGCGACGGCCCGCTCGACGGAGTCGAGTCGCACGGCGCTCATGCGGACACCGCCTCGACCTGGGGATCGGACGAGGTCGGGGCGTTGTCGCGACTGGCACGCGCCCAGACGAAGAAGCCGATCACCACGAACACGGCGTAGACGAGGTACATCCCGGCCGTCGGGTAGTAGCCGGCCCGGACCAGGCTGGTGACGCCCACGATGTCGACCAGGATCCAGACCAGCCAGAACTCCACCCACCCGCGGGCCATGCCGTAGGTCGCGAGCATCGAGCCGGCGAGGATCCACGCCTCGGTGGTCGGGCCCCACGAGCCGACCTGGAGGAGGAGGGCGTACGCGACGCCGTAGCCCACGACCCCCAGCACGACGAGCTGTCCGCGCTCGGTCCACGTCGCCCACCGCGGGGTGATGGCCCCGCCGTCCGCTGCACCGCCGGCGTTGCGCGACTGGGTCCAGCGCCACCAGCCGTAGAGGGAGACGGCCGCGAAGAACACCTGACGACCGGCCTGGCCCCACAACGGCTCGGACACCGCGCCGGACAGCTCCCCGGTCGCGAAGACGGTGAAGAGCAGCACGTTGCCGACGAGGCCGACCGGCCACGCCCAGACGACGCGCCGCATGCCGAGGATGGCACTGGCCAGTCCGAAGAGGTTGCCGATCACCTCACGCGCGCCGAGCGCGCCGCCGCCGGGGACCGGGATCGTGCCGTGGATCAACCATTCGAGCAGGGTCATCGGGGGTTCTCCTGGGAGGTGGACGGGGGGGTGAAGCGGTCGACCAGACCGCTGACGAGCAGCTTCTCGACGTGCTTGGCGATGACGTCGGCCTCGAGGTTGACCCGGTCGCCGACCCGGCGGGCGCCGAGCGTGGTCCGGGCGAGGGTCTCGGGGATGAGGCTGACGGTGAAGCTGGTCGTCGCGGGCCTCGACGACGGTGAGGCTGACGCCGTCGACGGTGATCGAGCCCTTGTCGACGAGGTACCGCGCCAGGTGGGCGGGCAGCGAGATCTCCACGACGTCCCAGTGCTCGCTGGGCGAGCGCGAGATCACCTCGCCCACGCCGTCGACGTGGCCCTGGACGATGTGGCCGCCGAGCCGCTTGTCCACGGTGACCGCACGCTCGAGGTTGACCCGGTCGCCCGGGACGACGCCGGCCAGCGACGTCCTGTCCAGCGTCTCCTGCATGAGGTCAGCGGTCCAGGTCGCGTCGCCCAGCTCGGCGACGGTGAGGCAGCAGCCGTTGACCGAGATCGAGTCGCCCAGTCCGGTGCCCGACAGCACGGTGTCAGCGGTGATGGTCAGCCGGATGGCGTCGCCCTGGTCCTCGACCGCGGCGACGGAGCCCAGCTCCTCGACGATTCCGGTGAACATCAGCTTCTCCTCATGGTCAGTCGGACGTTGGTGTCCTCGCCGTCGTGGCCCTGCAGCACGGTGACGTCCGCGACGGCGAGGTGCACGGCGTCGGCGATCGTGGTGATCCCCAGGTCGGCCACGGCAGCCGCACCGGCGCCCAGCAGCATCGGTGCGACATAGGCGACGACCTCGTCGACGAGGTCGGCCTGCAGGAAGGCGCGTGCCAGCGTCGGGCCGCCCTCGAGGAAGACGTGCTGGCGGTCCAGCGCCTGCAGCTGCCCCAGCGCCTCCTCCGGGTCGCGGGTGCGCAGGCGCACGGTCTGGGCGCGGTCGTTGAAGATGCGCCGGTCGTCCGGCAGGTCGCGCAGGCCCATCACGGCCCGCAGCGGCTGTACGGCGACCGGCTGGTCGAGCTCGTCGCGGACGGTGAGCTCGGGGTCGTCCACTGCGACCGTGTGGGTCCCGACCAGCATCGTGTCGCAGAGTCCCCGCAGCCGGTGGGTGTCGAGGCGTGCCGCACGACTGGAGACCCAGCGACTGGTGCCGTCGACCGCGGCGCTGCGACCGTCGAGGGTGGTCGCGAACTTCCAGGTGACGAAGGGCCGACCGCGCGTGATCGCGAAGGTCCAGGCCTTGTTGAGCGACTCCGCCTCGTCGGTCAGGACACCACCTTCGACCTCGACCCCCGCGTCGCGCAGGCGTCCGGCCCCGCCGACCGCGACCGGATTGGTGTCGGACTGGGCGAACACCACACGACGTACGCCCGCGGTGATCAGCGCGTCGCTGCACGGTCCGGTGCGGCCGGTGTGGTTGCAGGGCTCGAGGGTGACGACGGCCGTGGCTCCGCGGGCTGAGTCACCGGCCTCGGCCAGTGCTGCGGCCTCGGCGTGGGGGGTGCCGGCCCCGCGGTGGAAGCCCTCGGCGAGCGTCGTACCGTCCGGCGCGAGGAGCACGCAGCCGACCCGCGGGTTCGGTCCGAGGGGCACGCCCGGGGTCGCGGCGAGCTCCAGCGCACGGCGCATCGCCTGCCGCTCGGCCTCGTTGATCGTCATCCTCTTCCTCCGGTCCGGTCGCGGACTCACGGGGGCGAGGACGGTGCGCGACCCACCGGTCACGGGTGGTCGTGCGAGCCGTCTGCGTGCGCTTCTCATCCGGACTATGACCGTCGGTCCAGGATTCCCACCTGGTCAACCGGCCACTGGCGGTGGTCGGGTCGCGGACTTCTGAGTTGCCTCAGTCACCGCCGGTGCGGAGTTCCACCGCCCCCAGAGCACGCTGCTCTATCTGGTGCGAACTCTGCCACACCGCGGCGCATTCCCTCGCGGGTGCCGTGGAGTGACTTGCGTCTCTCCGGATCGTGTGTTGCGCTGGGGTGGACATGGGGTCCCGGCCTCATATCGCCTTCGAACCGACTCAAGGAGCCGAGAGCGATGACGACACGAGGAAGACGCAAGCCGCCGTTGGGGATCGTCGAGCTGGCGGTGGACCCGGCGGACGTGGACCAGGAGACCTATCCGGTGCGGATCCGGTTGACCCGCCCGCTCACGTCGCACGAGGTCGAGAGCCTCGCGGTCACCGAGCCCGGCGTGCGCACCGAGGGCGATGCGATCGTCGTGCTCGACGCCCGCATCGACGACGTGGCGCGAGCGCACGACGCCTGGAGCAGTCGCCTGGAGCGGGTGGAGTCCCTCGCCGAGGAGCGCGACGGCGAGAGCTTGATCGCCGATCAGCGCCGGGTGGCCGAGCAGTCGAGGCACGGGTCCCACCTGGGTGGCCAGCACGTCAACGACCGGGGCATGCACTGAGCATCACCAGCCGGACGTGCCCGGGCCTCCCTTGAAGGGTCCGGCGACCCGTGAGGTGATCCAGCCGCCGTAGAAGTCCCCGGGTTGTGCCTGCACGACCTCACCGTCGACGGTGCACTCGTCGACCCGGCCGGGGTAGATGGCCACGTGGTCGCGCAGTGCCTCGAAGCGGGCAGCGGGCTCGGGGTAGGTCCACGCGATCCCCGTCAGGACCTGGCGTCCCACCACGAGATCGAGGTAGGACGCCTGACCCTTCCACTCGCACCACGACGCACCGTCGGCCGGACGGAGCACGCCGCTGGCGAAGTCGGAGACGGGCAGGTAGTACGTCGGCGGGTGGCTGGTCTCGAGGACCCGCAGGCTGTTGGTGGTGTCTGCGAGGACGACTCCGGCGTGGGTGACGACGACGCGCTCGGTGCTCGGCTCGACGCGCGGTGGTCGGGGGTAGTCCCAGACGGACTCGGTCTCGGTGGCGCTCATGGCACCAACCTACGGAGTGAGGTGTCGGTCCCTCAGCCACGCCTGCCCCCGCCTGGCCGATGCCTGGGCGAGCCAGGCCTCCTCGACGATCTCGACGAGCTCGTCCCGCTCGATCTCGCCGACCCGGGACCCCCGGAGCAGGACCGAGGGGTGACCGTCGAAGTGCGGAGTCGTGAAGAACGGCAGCCGTTCGTCCTGGAGCAGCGCCTGCTTGTCCCCCTCGGAGGCCACCCAGATGACGATGACGTCCTGGAGCCGCTCCCCCGTGTCGGGGTCGACGGCGTCGGCCCGTGGCGTCCGGAAGAAGACGAACGACTTGCTCCCCACCTGGTAGACCGGGAACCGGTCGGGGCGGAAGACGGTGACGTACGGCATCGCGCGCGCGGTGGCGTGGATGTCGTCGACCGTGGCCCACCTGCTCACGTCGAGGCGGCCTCGGCCTTCGCCTTCAGCTCTCGGACCATGGCGTCGGGGTCGTCGGCGGAGTAGACCGCGGACCCGGCCACGAACACGTCCGCGCCGGCCTCGGTGCACCGCTCGATCGTCTCCAGCGACACTCCCCCGTCGACCTGGAGCCAGGTCTCGACGCCGTGCTTGCGCATCAGCTCGCGCGCGGTGCGGATCTTGGGCAGGCACAGGTCGAGGAACGTCTGGCCACCGAAGCCGGGCTCGACGGTCATGATCAGGACCATGTCGAGCTCGGGCAGCAACGCCTCGTAGGGCTCGATCGGTGTCGCGGGCTTCAGCGCCATCGAGGCGCGGGCGCCCTGGCCCCGGATCTCCCGCGCCAGGCGTATCGGAGCCTTGGCGGCCTCGACGTGGAAGGTCACCGAGCCGCATCCGGCCTCGGCGTAGGCGGGCGCCCAACGGTCGGCGTCCTCGATCATCAGGTGGACGTCGATCGGCTGGGAGGCGTGCCTGCTCAACGCCTCGATCACAGGTAGGCCCAGGGTCAGGTTCGGCACGAAGTGGTTGTCCATCACGTCCACGTGCACCCAGTCGGCGCTCGGGATGCGAGCCACCTCGTCGGCCAGGCGCGACAGGTCGGCGTTGAGGATGCTCGGCGTGATCTGGATGCCCACGAGGTGATCCTAGGGAGTCGGCTCGGGCGGTGTCGCGGCGCCGTCGGCGTCGTCCCGGTCGGCCCACTCCAGCAGGGGTGCGATGTCGAAGACGTGCCCGTCGATGTCGGCATGCAGGTCGCCGATCTCGGCGAAGCGCTCCGGCATCGTGAAGAGGGTGAAGTCGTCCGGGACGCACCCGTCGATCTCGTCCCAGCGGACGGGCGCCGAGACACGCGCGTTGGGCACCCCGCGCACGGAGTAGGCGGCGGCGATCGTGTGGTCGCGAGCGTTCTGGTTGTAGTCGACGAAGAGCTGGGCGGGGTCACGGTCCTTGCGCCACCAGGCCGTGGTCACCTCGCCGTCAGCGCGCCGCTCGACCTCGCGGGCGAACGCGAGCGCGCCGCGGCGTACGTCCTGGAACCCGTGGTCGGGCGGGATCCGGACGTAGATGTGCAGCCCCGAGCCGCCGCTGGTCTTCGGGAAGCCGACCGCCCCGAGCTCGTCGAGCACCTCGTGGGCGACGTGGGCGACCCGCTGCACCGTGGCCCAGTCGCACTCGGGACCGGGGTCGAGGTCGATGCGCCACTCGTCGGGCTTCTCGGTGTCGTCGCGTCGGCTGTTCCACGGATGGAACTCCACCGTCGACATCTGCACGGCCCAGATCACGCTCGCCAGCTCGGTCACGCACAGCTCGTCGGCCGTGCGCTTCCACCGGGGGAAGAACAGCTGCACCGTCTCGACCCAGTCGGGGGCGCCGGCGGGAAGCCGCTTCTGGTGCACCTTGTCGCCCTCGAGACCCTTGGGGAAGCGGTGCAGCATGCACGGCCGCTCGAAGAGGGCGTTGACGATCCCGTCACCGACGGAGAGGTAGTAGTCGACCAGGTCGAGCTTGGTGGCTCCCGACTGGGGAAAGTAGACCCGGTCGGGGTTGGTCACCTTGACGACGCGGTTGTCGACCTCGATCTCGGTGAAGGGCGACGCCATGGTGGCGAGCCTACGGGTGCTCAGGCCCCCGGTGACGCCGACTCGGCCACGGCGATCTTGATGGTCTCCGACCAGCCCTCGTCGGCGTACTGGCTCTCGGGTCGGTGCCAGCGGAACTCGGTGGTCTCCTCCACCGGGGCGACCACGCGCGCAACACCACTGGCGTCGGACAGCACGCTCGTGCCCACCGGCGCCCAGGCGCCACCGGGCGCGCGCGACTCCAGGGCCAGTGGGTCGCCCGTGGCGCGACCGGCGCCATCGGTGACCCTGCCGGTGATCTCGACGGTGCCGTCGGGGCGCGCCCGGTCCGTCGTGGCGGCGATCGTGGTCTTCAGGCTGATGCCCTCGAAGTCGTAGACCACACCGCCCGCGCTCACGGCGTCGATGTTGAACGCCGCCCCGTCGCACCCGAGCCCGGTGACGACGAAGCCGCTGCCGTCGCCGTGCTCTGCAGCGAACTGGGCGGGTGTCCCGACCTCTCCCCCACCCCGGGGCACCTGCGTGTTGAGGTCGATCAGGGTCCAGTCGTAGGACAGGGCGGACGCCGCCACCTTCCGCCAGCCGCCCGGTGCCGGAGCGATGACGGAGCGACCGCTCCAGGCCGCTCCCGGCGGGGTGTCTTCGGTCACCGCCCAGACGTAGGACACCCCCGAGCTGCCGGTCGCGGCAAAGGTCGGGTCCAGGTCGGCCAGCGAGTCGAAGCGGGCGAAGGGGCCGGTCGCGGTGCCGGGGCCGGGAGGCACGAGCCCGAGCGAGCGGCGCCCCATCGGAGCGGTGAAGGGCCCGAGGTTGAGGCGAGACTGGGGTGCGGCCGCCGGAGCGAAGAAGCTCGCGCAGCTGACATAGGTGAGGTAGACGTCGGGGTCGTCGGTCGCGGGGCCGGCAAGTGTTCGGACCTCGTCAGCATGGGCGGGGACGACCCAGGCCGCACTCGTGCCGGCGACCGCGAGCGCGACCACCAGCACACGCATGAACCTGGACTGCAACTTCACTGCTTCTCCCCGTGACCCCACAGGCCGACCCGGCGCTGTACGTGGATCCAATCATGGTGCTCCAACCCACCGATGTGAACAGGCAGGGGACAGCAGATCGCCGCTAGTTCTGCCTCGATCCGTCGGGCTCCGACGACTGACCGGCCTCAGCGGCGTCGGAGGGTGGCGGCGAACATCGCGTCCGTGCCCTCCCGGTGCGGCCACAGCTGGAAGCGATCCACCTCGTCGGTGTCACCCCGCCGTCCCAGCACGGCGTCCACGACCGCGGTGGTCTCCGCGCGCACCGGCGAGCACGTCGCGTAGACCACGATGCCCCCAGGTCGGACCGACTCCAGGGCGGCGTCGAGCAGCACCTGCTGGATGGCGACCAGCACGTCCACATCGCCGCTCGTGCGCCGCCAGCGGGACTCGGCCCGCCGCCGGAGGGCACCGAGGCCGGAGCAGGGCGCATCCACGATGGCGCGGTCGAACGTGCCCGGCACCCACGCCGGCCGCATCCCGTCGCCGGTGAGCACGTCCACGACGCCCGGGGGGACCGCACGCACGGCGGACGCCACCAGGGCGGCTCGGTGCGGCTGGCGCTCGTGGGCGACCAGCCGGGCGCCACGCTGCGCGGCGAGCGCGCCCAGGACCGCCGCCTTCCCGCCGGGTCCCGCGCAGAGGTCGAGCCAGCGCTCGTCCCTCCCCGAGAGCTCGGCGTCGGCCATGGCCAGGGCGACCAGCTGCGAGCCCTCGTCCTGGACGCCCGCCCGCCCCTCGGCCACGGCCGGGATCGTCCCCGGATCGCCACCACCGAGCACGACGCCGTACGGCGACAGGCTGGTGCCGACGCCTCCGGCAGCCTCCAGCTCGGCCACCGTCGCGAGCCCGGGCCGTGCCACCAGGGTGACCCGGGGTGGGGCGTTGTCGGCGGCGAGCAGGTCCTCGAGCTCGTCGGGGTCGTCGAGCGCCTCGGCCATCGCGTCCACGATCCATCGGGGGTGGGAGTGGGCGACGGCCAGGTGGCCGCGGAGGTCCACGTCGCGTTCCGGCGCGACCTCGGCCGTCCACGTCGCCGTGTCGCGCTGGCTCACCTTGCGCAGGACGGCGTTGACCAGGCCGGCCGGGCCGCTGCCGACGTTGGCGCGCACCAGGTCCACGCTCGTCGAGATGGCCGCGTGGTCGGGCACACGCATCGACAGCAGCTGATGGATGCCCAGGCGCAGCACGTCGCGTACCTCGGGCTGGAGCTTGGGCTTGGTGAGGCAGGCGTCGATGATCGGGTCGTAGAGGCCCTGCATCCGGATCGCGCCGGAGGCCAGCTCGGTCGCGAAGGCGGCGTCGCGCCCCTCGAGCCGGTGCTTGCGCGTCACCTGGGGCAGGGCGAGGTTGGCGTAGGCGTCGTCGACCCGCACGGCGGTGAGCACGTCGAGGGCAGCCTGGCGGGAGCGGTCGACGCGCGGACCTCGACGCTCACCCATCGGCGAAGTACTCCCGGACGAGTCGCTTGGGAGCACGGTGCGCCCACGCGTCGGTGATCACCTCGGCGAGCTCGTCCCGACCGATCTCGTCGAGCCGCGACTGCTGGACCAGGACGGCGTTGAAGGAACGGAAGTGGTCGATGGTGAAGAACGGCGTGGCGGCGTCCTCGACGAGCGCCATCTTCTCGACCTCGGTGGGCGTGATGATGACGACGAGGTCGTCGTACATCTCCCCGGTCCCGGGATCGATCGCGCTCTTGTGAGGCGCGCGGTAGAGCACGAAACCCTTGCCCTTGTCGCCGCGGGGCACCTTCCAGGTGGGCCGATCTCCCCAGGAGATGCCGAGCTCGGTCTCCGGCAGGGCGCCGCAGATCTCGTCGATGTCCTCGGGACGCGCCGGCCTGGTCACGGCACGACCCTAGTGGGGTGCGTCCCGCCCGCTCCGCTAGTCACCGAGCCGGACCCCGGACTCGAGCCGGACGCCGCGCGCCCAGTCGGCGGCTGCCATCTGCTTCTTCCCGAAGGCCTTGACCTCGCCGAGCTGCACGGGCGAGCTGCCGGTGCCGACGTAGACGGCGTTCTTGGTGACCTCGAGCGTCCCGGGGGCGAGGGGCTCCCGCTCGGTCAGCGTGACGGGGCCGATCTTGATCCGCTCGCCCTCGTGCAGGCTCCACGCGCCGGGCGACGGGGTGCACGCGCGGACCTGACGGTCGATGCCGACAGCGGGGTGCGACCAGTCGAGGCGGGCGTCGTCGACGAGGATCTTGGGCGCGAAGCTGATCTGACCCGCATCCGTCGGCTGCTCGCGGGCCTCGAGCCGGCCGTCCTCGATCCCGTCGAGGGTCTGCACGAGCAGCTCGGCACCGCCCTCGGCGAGACGCTCGAGGAGGTCGCCGGAGGTGTCGGTCGGGCGGATGCGCTCGGTCATCACACCGAAGGTCGGACCGGCGTCGAGCGCCTTGACGATGCGGAAGGTCGTCGCGCCGGTGACCTCGTCGCCTGCCCAGACCGAGTGCTGGACCGGCGCGGCCCCGCGCCACGACGGGAGCACCGAGAAGTGCAGGTTGATCCAGCCGTGTGGGACCAGGTCGAGCGCGGACTGCGGCAGCAGCGCGCCGTAGGCGACCACCGGACAGGCATCGGGGGCCAGCGCCAGCAGTGCCTCCTGGAAGTCGGGGTCGCGCGGGTGCTCGGGCTTGAGGACCGGTACGCCGAGCGCCTCCGCGCGCAGCGCGACCGGACTCGCCACCAGCTTGCGGCCCCGACCGCTGGGCGCGTCGGGTCTGGTCACGACACCGACGAGCTCGTGGCGGCTCGCCGCGACGGCGTCGAGTGCGGGCACCGCGACCTCGGGGGTGCCGGCGAAGACCACGCGCATCAGGAGTGCTCTCTCACAGGGCGAGTCCGTTCGTGGCGTGGGGGCTGAACCTGACCGTCGGCTTCTCGAGGCCGAACCACTCGGACTCGCGGATCTCCTTCATGGCCGCCTTGCGGGCGGCGGTGTCGAGCTTGTCGATGAAGAGGATCCCGTCGAGGTGGTCGGTCTCGTGCTGGATCGCGCGCGCGAGCATGTCGGACCCCTCGATCCGCTGCGGCTCGCCGTACATGTCGAAGCCGGTGGCGATCACCGAGAGCGCGCGCAGGCACTCGTAGGTCAGCTCGGGCAACGACAGGCAGCCCTCGACGCCGTCCTGGGTGTCGTCGGAGAGCTCGAGCACCGGGTTGACCAGGTGGCCGACCTCGCCGTGCACGTTCCACGCGAAGACCCGCAGGCCCACCCCGATCTGCGGTGCGGCCAGGCCTGCGCCCGGGGCCGCGAGCATCGTGTCCGTCAGGTCGGTGACGAGCTGTCGCAGCTCCTTGTCGAAGTCGTCGACCTCGCGCGCGCGCTGCCGCAGCACGGGATCACCGAACAGGCGGATGGTCTGGACTGCCACGGAGCTCCTCTGTTGACGGGCGGGAGCCGCCAAGTCTAGGGATGGGTCATCTGGGCTAGATGCTGAGTGGGTCCACCTGGATGCGCACCGGCTCCAGCTTGCGTGCGGAGCGGACCCGCTGGAGCTCGCCCAGCGCCTGGGAGAGTCCGGCGCCCTGGGCGCGGGGGACGCGCAGCACGACCCGGTGCTCCTCCCCGGTCGGAACCGGCCCCAGCACCTCCGCGCCCTCGGGCAGGTCGAGCAGGGTCAGCACGTCGTCGAGGGCCCCCAGGTCCCCGGTGACCGTGGCGATCCGGGCTGCCGGCGGCAGGTGGGCCTGGGCCCGCTCGTCGGACTCGCGCCGCGCGAAACCGGCCGGGTCCCACCGCACCAGGGCCTGCAGGGCGGGATGGGCCGGATCTCCCACCGCGACGACGTGCCCGCCCGGACGCACGAGCGCGGCGGCGTTGAGCCAGCGGCGCAGCGCCTCCTCGGACGCCCTGAGGTCCTCACGGGCCAGGGTGAGCCAGGTGTCGAGGACGAGGACTGCGGCGTAGCCGGCTCCAGCGACCGGCTCGGCCCCGACCGTCGCGACGACGAGGTCGGCGCGTTCGCCGACGTGGTCGAGCACGCGCTCGCCGCTCGAGCTGCGGACGGTGGTGCCGGGAAACATCCGGCCGAGCTCCTCTGCGGTGCGTGCCTCTCCCCGCACGGGCGCCCGCAGGCCGCGGTGGCCACACGTCGGGCAGGCCCAGGCGGACTCGATGCGTCCGCACCACCGGCACTGCGGCGGCGAGGTGGCACCGGTCAGGGTGAGCGGGCCCGTGCACGCCTGGCAGCGTGCGGGCGACCGGCACTGCTCGCACGCGAGCGTGGGGGCATAGCCCGCCCTGGGTGTCTGCACGAGGACCGGGCCTGACTCCAGCCCGCGCCGGATCGCGTCGTACGCCGCGCGCGGGATGCGGGTGCCCACGGCGCGGTCCTCGGCGGCGACGGCCTCGACCCGTGCCCGGTGTCGCAGCACGTCACGAGGCGTCGCCAGCTCGTGCGCCCACGACGCGACCACCAGGTGATGGGCCTCGGGCGTGCGCGCGAAGCCACCGACCAGGGCCGCGGTGGACTGCTGCTCGGCACGCAGGAGCAGGACCTCCCTGGTGTGCGGATAGGGCGCCCGCGGCTCTGCGTGGAGGTCGTCACCGTCGTCCCAGATGACCACCAGGCCGAGCTCGTGCACGGGGGCGAAGGCGGCGGATCGCGTGCCCACCACGATCCGCCGCGCACCCCGCGAGACGGCGAGGAAGTCGCGGTAGCGCGCGGCGGGACCGCCGTCGGCGGTGAGCGTGACGTGGTGCCCCTCGCCGAGGAGATCGGTCAGGGCCCGGTCGACCCGGGTGACGTCGCGGCGGTCGGGCACGCACACCAGCGCGCCGCGACCCGACACGTAGGTCGCCGCGACGGCCTCGGCCACCATGGCCGGCCAGTCGTCGGCGGGGGCGGCCGACCAGACGGCCCGGGGAGCACCTCCCTCGGCCAGCCGGCGCAGGAACGCGTCTGCGTGCTCGACCTGGGCCCAGGCAGCTCCCTGCGGCCGTGGCTCGTGGTCGGGCGCCGGCACGGACGGTTCCTTCTCGGCCCGGGCATGGCGCGGCGGCACCGCCAACCGCAGCACGTCGGAGCGGGCCCCGGCGTAGCGGTGGGCCAGGGTCTCGCTCAGTGCCGCGATCTCCGGGGCCAGCACCGGCTCCGCGCTGACCACTCGCCGCAGGGGCTGGAGCTGGCCGGTGTGGTCGGTCTGCGACCCGCGCTCGACGACGTACGCGTCGACGTCCTGACCCGCGAAACGCACCTTGACCCGCGCCCCCGGCACCGCCGTGTCCGTCATCGTCCGGGGCACGGCGTAGTCGAAGGGACGGTCGAGGTGGGCCAGCGCGAGATCGACCAGGACGCGCGCGACCGGATCGGTCTCGGCCGGCTCCCAGGCAGCGGCCGTGCGCTTGCGGGTGGCCGCCGCCCGCACCTTGGCGTCGTCGACGGCGGCACGCAGGCCGGGCAGCATCTCGGGTTGCCCCGGATCCGGGCCCACCCGGCGCGCGTCGTCCATGGACCGCATTGAACCAGCGCCCACGGACAGTCCCGAGCCCGCACTGTCTAATGATCGGGTGAGCGCACCCGTGATCGGCATCGTGTCCCCCGGCGCCATGGGCGCGGCGCTCGGTCGTTCGTGGGAGGCGGGTGGCGCGCGGGTCGTCACCACCGTCGAGGGGCGCTCCGAGCGGACCCGCGGCCTCGCGTCCGGGCTCACCCTGCTGCCCACGCTGCACGACGTGGTGGAGACCAGCACGGTGGTGGTCAGCATCTGCCCTCCGGGCGAGGCTGACGCCTGTCTGGGCGCCATCCTCGGGGCCGCCGTCGCGACCGGTGCCACTCCGTTGCTCGCCGACCTCAACGCCATCTCTCCCGACCTCGCCCGCACCCTCGCGGCGCGTGCCGCGGCCGCGGGCCTCGACCTCGTGGACGGCGCGATCAGCGGAGGTCCCCCCGAGCCGGGCAGCGACACGATCGTCTACCTCTCCGGCTCGCGGGCCGACGAGATCGCCGTACTGGAGGCGGAGGGGCTGCGGCGGCGCGTGGTCGGCGACCAGCCCGGAACGGCGTCGGCGGTGAAGATGTGCACGGCTGCGATCTACAAGGGCACCACCGCCCTGTGGACCCAGTCGCTGCGCACCGCCGCTGAGCTCGGCGTGCTCGACGAGGTCATCGACGACCTGCGCGACATCTATCCCGACCAGGTGGAGCGCAGCGCGACCCGCCTCGCCGTCACCGCCAGCAAGAGCGGTCGCTTCGTCGGGGAGATGCGGCAGATCGCGGCGACCCAGGCGTCGGTGGGGCTGACGCCGGCGTTGTACGACGCCATGGCCGAGGTCTACCTGCAGCTCAGCCGTACACCGCTCGGCGCCACCACACCCGAGGCGGCAGCGCAGCTCACCGACCTGGCCGAGGTGCTGCGGGAGCTCTCCTGAGCCCCTTCAGCCCCACGACCTGGGCGAGTTCGACGCAAGTCACCGGGTACCCGGTGACTCCGACGCAGAGGCGGTTCCAGCCGGTCAGATGCCGACAGCAGCCTTCAGCTTGTCGGCCCGGTCGGTGGACTCCCAGGTGAAGTCGGGCAGCTCGCGACCGAAGTGGCCGTAGGCCGCGGTCTGGGCGTAGATCGGCCGCAGCAGGTCGAGGTCGCGGATGATCGCGGCCGGGCGCAGGTCGAAGGTCTGCAGGACGGCTTCCTGGATCTTCTCGTCGGAGACGATGCCGGTGCCGAAGGTCTCGATGAAGACCCCGACCGGCGCGGCCTTGCCGATGGCGTAGGCGACCTGGGCCTCACAGCGCCGGGCCAGGCCGGACGCGACGACGTTCTTGGCGACCCAGCGCATGGCGTAGGCGGCCGACCGGTCCACCTTCGAGGGGTCCTTGCCGGAGAACGCGCCGCCGCCGTGGCGGGCCATGCCGCCGTAGGTGTCGACGATGATCTTGCGGCCGGTGAGGCCGGCGTCACCCATCGGGCCGCCGATGACGAACGTTCCCGTCGGGTTGACGAGCATCCGGTAGCCCTCGGAGGGGATGTCGAAGCTGCTGAGCACGGGGTCGATGACGTGCTGCTTGATGTCGGCCTCGAGCTGCGCGTGCTCGACTCCCGGGTCGTGCTGGGTGGACAGGACGACGGTGTCGATGCGCACCGGCCGGTCGTCCTCGTCGTACTCGATGGTGACCTGGGTCTTGCCGTCGGGACGGAGGTAGGAGAGGACGTCGTCCTTGCGCACCTCGCTCAACCGCTGGGCGAGGCGCTGGGCGATCGTGATCGGCAGCGGCATCAGCTCGGGGGTGTCGTCGCAGGCGTAGCCGAACATCAGGCCCTGGTCGCCGGCGCCGCGCTTGTCGAGCTCGTCCTCGGAGGTGCCCACCCGTGACTCGTGGCCGGCGTCGACGCCGGCCGCGATGTCGGAGGACTGCGCACCGATGGCGACCTGGACGCCGCACGTCTCGCCGTCGAAGCCCTTGTCGGAGGAGTCGTAGCCGATGTCGAGGATCGCCTTGCGCACGATGTCGGCGACGGGCGCGTAGGCCGTGGTGCGGACCTCTCCGGCGACCACGACCAGGCCGGTGGTGAGCAGGGTCTCGACCGCCACGCGCAGGTTCGCGGTGTCGGGGTCGGCGCCCATCAGGTAGTCCAGGATCGAATCGCTGATGCGGTCGGCGATCTTGTCCGGATGGCCCTCGGTCACGGACTCGGAGGTGAAGAGGCGTCCAGCCACGTTCGTACTCGCTTCTCTAGGTCGAACTGATGGGTCGAAACGCTACCTGTCGTGCAGTATCCGTGGAGGGGGTCTCAGCCGACGAGTCGTCGGGCGACCTCGTCCCAGATCACGTGGGCCACCGCGGACTTCGTGCCGCGTGGCACGTCGACCGACGTCCCGTCGGAGCCGAGGATCACGCCCTCGTTGTCGCTGCTGCCGAAGACGGCCCCTCCGCTCACGTCGTTGACGACGAGCAGGTCGCACCCCTTGCGGGCGAGCTTGGCCTGCGCGAGCTCGAGCACGCTTCCGGTCCGGTCGCCGGTCTCCGCGGCGAATCCCACGATCACGGCGCCCTCGCGCGAGCGCTCCCGGGAGATCTCGGCGAGGATGTCGGGGTTCTGCGTCAGCTCGATGGACGGCGAGGTCCCGTCGTCGGCCTTCTTGATCTTGGCGTCGTTGACGGTCGTGGGCCGGAAGTCGGCCGGAGCCGCTGCCATCACGACCGCGTCGGCGGTGGCGGTCGCGGTGAGCACGGCCTCCCGCAGCTGCGCCGTCGTCTCGACTCGTACGACGCTCACGCCGGCGGGGTCGGGCAGTGAGACGTTGGCACTGATCAGGGTGACGTGGGCTCCGCGCGAGGCGGCGGCCCGGGCCAGCGCGTAGCCCTGGAGACCGGAGGAGCGGTTGCCGAGGAAGCGGACCGGGTCGAGGTACTCGCGGGTGCCACCCGCCGAGACGACGACCTTGCGACCCGAGAGGTCGAGCCCGGAGCCTGCGTGCTCGAGCACACCCATCGCCAGCTCGAAGATCTCCGCGGGGTCGGGCAGTCGTCCCTTGCCGGTGTCGGCGCCGGTGAGCCGGCCCTCGGCCGGCTCGATCACGACGGCGCCGCGCTGGCGCAGGGTCGCGACGTTGGCCTGCGTCGCGGGGTGCTCCCACATCTCGGTGTGCATGGCGGGCGCGAACACGACCGGACACCGGGCGGTGAGCAGGGTGTTGGTCAGCAGGTCGTCGGCGAGACCGTGGGCCGCCCTGGCCAGCAGGTCGGCGGTCGCTGGGGCGACCACCACGAGGTCGGCCGCCTGCCCGATGCGCACGTGGGGCACCTCATGGACGTCGGCCCACACGTCGGTGTGCACGGGCTTGCCCGAGAGCGCTGCCCACGTGGGCGCGCCGATGAACTCGAGCGCGGCTGCCGTGGGCACGACGGTGACGTCGTGCCCCGACTCGGTGAACCGGCGCAGCAGCTCGCAGGCCTTGTAGGCCGCGATGCCGCCCGAGACGCCCAGGACCACCCTCGACGTCACCGGAGGTCTCGCATCACTCCGAGGCGTTGCTGGCCTGCTCGGCAGCGGCAGCCTCGGCAGCGGGATCGATGTCCTCGCAGGTCAGGAGGTCGTCGTTGATCTCGCGCAGGGCGATCGAGAGCGGCTTCTCCTGCACGTGGGTGTCGACGAGCGGACCGACGTACTCCAGCAGGCCCTCGCCCAGCTGGGAGTAGTAGGCGTTGATCTGGCGGGCACGCTGGGCGCTGTAGAGCACCAGCTTGTACTTGCTGTCGGTCTTGCTGAGCAGGTCGTCGATCGAGGGGTTGGTGACGCCCTCGGCGGCGATGGTGGGAGAAGCCACGTGTTGGTGCCTCGCTAGTCGTTGGTGGTGGAACCGGGTCCAACCATCAAGGCTACCAACTGCTCGGCCGCATCGTGAACTTCGTGGTTGACGATGGTGACGTCGAACTCGCTCTCCGCGGCCAGCTCCTCGCGCGCGGTCTCCAGGCGGCGCTCCCGCTCCGACTCGTCCTCGGTGCCGCGCCCGACGAGACGACGGACGAGCTCGTCCCACGACGGCGGCTTGAGGAAGACGAACAACGCCTCCGGCATCGTCTCGCGCACCTGGCGGGCGCCCTGGAGGTCGATCTCGAGCATCGCCGGGTGCCCGGACGCCAGGGCGAGCTCGACCGGGCCGCGGGGCGTGCCGTAGCGCGCCGCCTGGTGGACGACCGCCCACTCGAGGAGGTCGCCCTTCTCGATCATGGCGTCGAAGTCGTCGTCGGAGACGAACCAGTAGTGGACGCCGTTCTCCTCGCCCGGACGTGGTGCCCGCGTCGTGGCCGAGACCGAGAGCCAGACCTCGGGGTGCCGGCGGCGTACGTCGGCGGCGACGGTGCCCTTGCCGACCGCGGTCGGCCCGGCGAGCACGATCAGTCGCGAACGATGGGCGGGAACGTCTGGCTGGGGCGACCCGGTCACGACTGGTCGGGGCCGAACTCGCGGTGGAGCGCGGCGACCTGCTTGACCCCGAGGCCGCGCACCCGGCGGCTCTCGGCGATCCCCAGGCGCGTCATGACCTGACGGGCGCGGACCTTGCCCAGACCCGGCACCGACTGGAGCAGCTCGACGACACGCATCTTGCCGATGACCTCGTTGGTCTCCCCCTCGCGCAGCACGTCGAGGATGGAGCCACCGGAGTTCTTCAACCGGTTCTTGACCTCGGCCCGCTCGCGACGGGAGGCGGCAGCCTTGTCGAGAGCTGCCTGGCGCTGCTCGGGCGTCAGAGGGGGCAAGGCCACGAAGAGGTCCTTCTGCTGCGGAAGTCGTGCGGTCCGGGTCAATCTAGTCAGAACGCGTGGGGGTGGGCAATCGGGCGACCGCGTGGGTCCGGGTAGGAGTGGTCAACGCGACAGCGGCGTGCCGCACACATCCAGGGCATGCTGCTCGACCGACGCCATCGCCGTCACGGTCTGCTCGGACCCGACGTGGCGCGCGGCTGCCTCGATGGCCGCACGGTCGTCCTGGTCGAGGTCTGCGGGCGGCTCGTCCGACTCGTACGACGAGGGGTCCACGCCTGCCTCGTCCAGGGCCCCCTCGAGCCGACGCAGGGAGTCGACGACCTGCGCCCACTCCCCGGCGATGTCGTCGGGTGCCTCGTCGGCGAGGTCGTCGTAGACCGGCAGCGCGTCGAACAGGGACCCGGTGTCATCGGACGCGGCGATCTCCGTGAGCGCGACCTGGTGCTCCTCGACCGCCTGGCAGTAGTCGGCCTGCGGGTCGCCGGAGCAGCCGGTGGCCAGTCCGGCCACCAGCACGAGCGCGACGAGCCTCATCCGCCCAGTCCGGCCACGGCGTCGTTGCCGCGGAGGGCGGCATCGCGCAGCGCGGCGACGTCCGGTCCGGCCTGCAGCACCTCGCGCGAGGAGCTCGGCAGCGCCCAGCGAGCGGCCGCGCCGAAGATCCGGGACAGGTCGTCGACGGTGCCGCCCTGCGCGCCGAAACCGGGCACGAGGAACGGGCCGTTGATGTCGAGGTCCTCCTCCGTCTCGCCGATCGTGGCTCCCACGACCGCACCGAACGAGCCCAGCGGCTCGGCGCCGGCGTTGAGCCGGCTCAGGTGGTCGAGCACCACCCCGGCCACGGTGCTGTCGCCGCTGCGGGCGTGCTGGACCTCCGGACCCTCCTTGTTGGAGGTGAGCGCGAGGACGAAGAGGCCGCCGCCGTGGCGGTGGCAGGCGTCGACCATCGGGTCGAGCGAGCCGAAGCCGAGGTAGGGGCTCGCGGTGATCGCGTCGCTGGCCAGCGGCGAGGTCGGGTCGAGGTAGGCGTCGGCGTAGGCCTGGCTCGTCGAGCCGATGTCACCGCGCTTCACGTCCAGCAGGACGAGTGCGCCGGCTTCCCGTGACTGGGCGATCACCCGCTCCAGGACGGCGATCCCCCTGCTGCCGAACCGCTCGTAGAACGCGCTCTGCGGCTTGACCACGCCGACCACCGGTGCCACCGCCTCCACCACCCTCAGGGCGAAGCGCTCCAGCCCGGCGACGTCGTCGTCGAGCCCCCAGTCACGCAGCAGGGCCGCGTGCGGGTCGATCCCGACGCAGAAGCGACCCCGCGTCTCGATGGCGTGGGCCAACCGGGTGCCGAACGGGGTCATGCGTCCTCCTGTGGACGGGGCTGGAGCTCGGCCCGGAGACGGGCCAGGGTGGTCGGGTCGTGGAGCAGGGCGGTGCCGAGCTGGACCGCCACGGCGCCCGCGTCGAGGAACATCCGGGCGGACCCATGGTCGCGGACCCCGCCACAGCCGATGAGCGGGACGTCGGGCAGCACCCGGTGGACGTCGGCCACGCAGCGCAGGGCCACCGGGGCGGTGGCAGGTCCGCTCAGGCCACCGGGCCGACCGTCGGGGAAGGCGGCCGGGACGGCGTTGCCGAGGACCACGGCGGTGGCGCCGGCCTCGTGACAGGTCCGGGTGCTCTCGACGACGCGGGAGACGTCGGGCCGCAGCTTGGCCAGCACCGGTCGGTCGGCAGGGAACTCCCGCCGGACCGCCGCGATCACGCTCGCGGCGTGGTAGGGCTCGCGGATCTCGAACAGCCGGGACCCGACCTCGTCCGGCGCACCCACGTTGACCTCGAGGCCGGCCACGCCCGGCGCGCGGCTCAGCCGCCGAGCCAGGTCGGCGTACTCCCCCATCGTCGACCCGGCGATCGAGACGACGACCCGGACGCCGGCACGCACCAGCCACGGCAGCTCCGTGGCCAGGAAGTGCTCGAGACCCGGGTTGGGCAGGCCGACCGCGTTGACCAGGCCACCGGGGACCTCGACCAGTCGCGGGCTGACGCCGCCCACGCGGGGATCCAGGGTGATGGACCGCGTCACGAAGTCGAGTCCGTCCAGCCCGTCGGGACCGGCGTACGCCGCCAGCTCGCGGCCGGTGCCGCCACACCCCGACGCGACCATGACCGTCCCGAGTCCGTCGAGCCCACGGGCGCTCATCCGGGGTCCCCGCGGAATCGTGTGCCGGAGGAGCGAAGCGGAGGAGGCGCAGGATTCGGTGGGGTGGTCAAGGCGTCCCACCGCACGCGGTCGCCGCGGATGACGGGCCCCTCGGTGCACCCCCGGACGACGCGGTCCACGCCGTCCTCGCCCAGCACCGGCAGCGGGCAGCCGTGGCACAGGCCCGTGCCGCAGGGGGTCGGGACCTCGACGGCGACCTGGCTCCAGGCGCCGGCACGTTCGGCGGCGGCCGCGACGACGTGGAGCACGGGCACCGGGCCGGCGGCATAGACGACGTCGGCCGCGCTGCGGTCGACCAGTGCGGTGACGTGGTCGGCGACGGTGCCGCGCTGGCCCACCGAGCCGTCGGCAGTGAGCACGGTGACCGATCGCGCCGAGCGACGCGCCTCGAGCGCGGAGAGCAGGCGCGCCTCGTCGAGGGCGGAGACGACGAGGCTGACCGGGCAACCCCGCTCGCGGAGCCGCTCGGCGAGCGGGAAGAGCGGCGCTGCCGCATAGCCCTCCCCGACGAGCAGGCACGACACGGCTTCCTTGGGCAGCGCGAACGCACGACCGAGCGGTCCGGTGATCGCCACGCGGGTGCCGACGGGCTGGGCGGCCAGCCAGGCGGTGCCGCTTCCCCGCACCTCGACGACCACGTCCAGCGTGGGGCCGAAGGCACTCGACTCACGGACCCGGTGCACCCACAGCGCACGTCGGGCGACGTGGCCCGCGACGGTCACCGCGACGAAGTTGCCGGCACGGAAGCGCTCCGGGACGCCGGGCGCGGCCAGGGTCAGGTGCCGGTAGGCGCCGACCTTCTTCGAGGCGACCACCTCCCCGTCGACGTGCACCGGTCCGCGTGACTCAGCCATGGGCCTCAGGCATCCGAGCACAGCCCCCGCACGATGCGCCGCGGCCACAGCGGACCTCCGTAGACGAAGGCGGTGTAGGCCTGCAGCAGGTCAGCGCCCGCCTCGAGCCGCCGGCGCGCGTCGTCGACGGTGGTGATGCCACCGACGCCGATGAGGGTCAGGTCGGGGCCGACCCGCTGGCGGAGCGCGCGGAGCACCGCCTCCGAGCGCTCGGTGAGCGGGCGACCGCTGAGACCCCCCGCGCCGACCTGCGTGACGGTCGCCGTCGGCGAGGCGAGGCCCGCGCGGCTGATGGTCGTGTTGGTCGCGATGATGCCGTCGAGGCCTGTCGCGAGGGCGAGGTCGGCGACCGCCAGCACGTCGTCGTCGCTCAGGTCGGGGGCGATCTTGACCAGCAGGGGCACCCGCCGGTCCGGCGAGGCCTCGTCGGCCCGCCGGCGTACGGCACCCAGCAGGGGCTCGAGCTTCTCCACGGCCTGCAGGTCGCGCAGGCCGGGCGTGTTGGGCGAGGAGACGTTGACGACGAGGTAGTCGGCGTAGGGGGCGAGCAGACCGGCGGACTTCTCGTAGTCGCCGATCGCCTCCTCCTCGGGCACGACCTTGGTCTTGCCGATGTTGACGCCCAGGATGGGGCCACCGAGGAACGAGGTGGCGCCCTCCTGTTCCTTCACCTCGAGCCGGGCCTGCCTCGCAGCGAGCCGGCGCGCCACCACCTCGGCCCCGTCGTTGTTGAAGCCCATCCGGTTGACGATCGCCCGGTCCGCCGGCAGCCGGAAGAGCCGCGGCTGGGGGTTGCCGGCCTGGGGCTCGCCGGTGACGGTGCCGATCTCGACGTGCCCGAAGCCGAGGGCGGCGAGCCCGTCGATCCCGACCGCGTTCTTGTCGAAGCCGGCGGCCAGGCCGAGGGGGTGCGGGAACGTCAGCCCGAGCGCCCGCACCTCGGCGGTTGCGCCGGCTCCACGCTGCTGGCGCGAGCCGATCAGGCGGTGGCTCACGGGCGCGGCGGCCCGGATCGCCCGGAACGCCTGGTGGTGGATGCGCTCGGGCTCGATCCGCTTGAAGACCTGCTCGAACAGGACGTCGTACGGCCTCACGGCCTCGGCTCCGCGCGAGCCGCTGCCGACTCGCGCAGCAGGGCCGCCCAGTCCTGGAGCGAACGCACGCCGATCTCGCCGCGCCGCATCGCCTCCAGGCCCTGCACCGCGGCGCCGAGTCCCTGGATGGTGGTGATGCACGGGATGTCGGTCGACACGGCCGCGGTGCGGATGTCGTAGCCGTCCATCCGGGGAGAGCCCCCGCTGGTCGCACCGTGGGGGGTGTTGATGACCAGGTCGACCTCACGGGCCCAGATCCGGCCCACGATCGTCGGCTCGCCGTCAGGTCCCTCGCCCTCGGAGTGCTTGCGCACCACCGTCGCGACGACGCCGTTGCGCCGCAGCACCTCGGCGGTGCCCGCGGTCGCCAGGATCTCGAAGCCCATGTCGGCGATCTGCTTCACCGGGAAGATCATGTGGCGCTTGTCGCGGTTGGCGACCGAGACGAACACCTTGCCCGACAGCGGGAGCGAACCGTAGGCCGCCGCCTGGGCCTTGGCGAAGGCCGTGCCGAAGAAGGCGTCGAAGCCCATCACCTCGCCGGTCGACCGCATCTCGGGGCCGAGCAGGGAGTCGACCGTACGGCCGTCGACGGTCTTGAAGCGGTCGAAGGGCATGACCGCCTCCTTCACCGCGATCGGCGAGCCGTCGGCGAGGTGCCCACCGTCGCCCTCGGCCGGGAGCACGCCGGCGACCCGCAGCTCGGCGATCGTCTCCCCCAGCATCACCCGGGCCGCGGCCTTGGCCAGCGGCGTCGCCGTGGCCTTCGAGACGAACGGCACGGTGCGCGAGGCACGCGGGTTGGCCTCGAGGACGTAGAGCACGTCGGAGGCGAGCGCGAACTGGATGTTGAGGAGGCCGCGGACGTCGAGACCGCGCGCGATGGCCTCGGTCGAGCGGCGGATCCGGTCGATCTCCTCGCTGCCCAGGGTGATCGGCGGCAGCGCGCAGGAGGAGTCACCGGAGTGGATGCCGGCCTCCTCGATGTGCTCCATCACGCCGCCGAGGAACAGGTCCGTGCCGTCGAAGATGGCGTCCACGTCGATCTCGACCGCGTCGTCGAGGAAGCGGTCGACCAGCACCGGCTGGCGCTCGCTGATCAGCCCGTTGGCGACGTACTTCTGGAGGTAGGTCTCCAGCGCGGCGTCGTCGTAGACGATCTCCATGCCGCGCCCGCCCAGGACGTACGACGGGCGCACCAGCACCGGGTAGCCGATCTCGTGCGCGATCCGCTGCGCCTGGGGGTACGACGTCGCGGTGCCGTGCTTGGGCGCCGGCAGGCCGGCGTCGGCGAGGACGCGGCCGAACGCGCCCCGCTCCTCGGCGAGATGGATGGACTCGGGGCTGGTGCCGACGATCTTGACCCCGGCGTCGGCCAGGCCCTGTGCGAGCCCGAGCGGCGTCTGCCCGCCGAGCTGGCACACGACGCCGGCGATGGGACCGGCCAGGCGCTCGGCGTGGACGATCTCGAGGACGTCCTCCAGGGTCAGCGGCTCGAAGTAGAGCCGGTCGGAGGTGTCGTAGTCGGTGCTCACGGTCTCGGGGTTGCAGTTGACCATGATCGTCTCGTAGCCGGCCTCGGCGAGCGCCATGGACGCGTGCACGCAGCTGTAGTCGAACTCGATGCCCTGGCCGATCCGGTTGGGCCCGGAGCCGAGGATGATCACCGCCTCCTTGCCCTCCGCGCGCGGCTCCACCTCGGTCTCCTCGTCGTAGGAGGAGTAGTGGTAGGGCGTGCGGGCGGCGAACTCGGCCGCACACGTGTCGACGGTCTTGTAGACCGGCCGGATGCCCAGCGCGTGGCGTACGCCGCGGACCACGTCGGAGCTGAGGCCGCGGATCTTGCCGATCTGCTCGTCGGAGAAGCCGTGGCGCTTGGCCAGGCGCAGCAGGTCGGGGGTCAGCTCGGTGGCGTCGATCAGCTGGACGGCCACCTCGTTGATGAGGGCGAGCTGGTCGAGGAACCAGGGGTCGATCTTGGTGGCCTCGAAGACCTCCTCCGGGGTGGCTCCGGAGCGGATCGCGTCCATCACCTTCTTGAGGCGACCGTCGTGCGGGACGGCGATCTCCGCCAGCAGGGCCGCCTTGTCGAGGTCGACCCACTCCTTGTGCCAGTCGAAGGGTGCGTTGGTGCTCTCCAGGGATCGCAGCGCCTTCTGCAGGGCCTCGGTGAAGTTGCGCCCGATCGCCATCGCCTCGCCGACCGACTTCATGTGGGTGGTCAGCGTCGGGTCGGCCTCGGGGAACTTCTCGAAGGCGAAGCGCGGCACCTTGACCACGACGTAGTCGAGGCTCGGCTCGAAGGAGGCCGGGGTGCTCTGCCCGTCCTCGCGGACGGTGATGTCGTTGCGGATCTCGTCGAGGGTGTAGCCGATGGCGACCTTGGCGGCGATCTTGGCGATCGGGAAGCCGGTCGCCTTCGATGCCAGCGCGCTCGAGCGCGAGACACGCGGGTTCATCTCGATGACGATCAGCCGCCCGTCGGCGGGGTTGACGGCGTACTGGATGTTGCAGCCGCCCGTGTCGACGCCGACCGCGCGGATGATGGCGATCGCGAGGTCACGCATCTTCTGGTACTCGCGGTCGGTCAGGGTCATCGCCGGGGCGACGGTGATGGAGTCGCCGGTGTGCACGCCCATCGGGTCGAGGTTCTCGATGGAGCAGACGATCACGCTGTTGTCGGCGCTGTCGCGCATCACCTCGAGCTCGTACTCCTTCCAGCCGATGATCGACTCCTCCAGGAGCACCTCGGTGGTCGGGCTGGCAGCCAGGCCCGAGCCGCCGATGCGCCGCAGGTCGGCCTCGTCGTAGGCCATGCCCGAGCCGGTGCCACCCATGGTGAAGGAGGGGCGGACCACCATCGGGTAGCCGAGGTCCTCGGCCGCGACGATCAGCTCGTCGACCGTGTGGCAGATGACGCTGCGGGCGCTCTCGCCCCCGAGCTGTTCGACGATCTTCTTGAACTGCTGGCGGTTCTCGCCACGCTCGATCGCCGCGATGGAGGCGCCGATCAGCTCGACGCCGTACTTCTCCAGGACGCCGGCCTTGTCGAGGGCCATGGCGCAGTTGAGCGCGGTCTGGCCGCCGAGCGTCGCCAGCAGCGCGTCGGGGCGCTCCTGGGCGATGACCTTCTCGACGAACTCGGGTGTGATCGGCTCGACGTAGGTCGCGTCGGCGAACTCGGGGTCGGTCATGATCGTGGCCGGGTTGGAGTTGACGAGGACGACCCGCAGGCCCTCCTCGCGCAGCACGCGGCAGGCCTGGGTGCCGGAGTAGTCGAACTCGCAGGCCTGGCCGATGATGATCGGCCCGGAGCCGATGACCATCACGGACTGGATGTCGGTGCGCTTCGGCATGTCAGGCGCCCTTCTCGTCGTGTGCGCGGGCGTCCATCAGGTCGCAGAACCGGTCGAAGAGGTACGCCGCATCGTGCGGCCCGGCGGCAGCCTCCGGGTGGTACTGCACCGAGAAGCTGGTCAGCACGCCGGCGGCGTTGCGCAGCTCGAGTCCCTCGACGACGTCGTCGTTGAGGCACACGTGGCTCACGGTGACGTCCCCGAACTCGGTCGCGGTGGTGCCCTCCAGCGGGGCGTCGACGGCGAAGCCGTGGTTGTGCGAGGTGACCTCGACCTTGCCGGTGGTGCGGTCCATGACCGGCTGGTTGATGCCGCGGTGGCCGTACTTGAGCTTGTAGGTGCCGAAGCCGAGCGCCCGGCCGAAGAGCTGGTTGCCGAAGCAGATGCCGAAGTAGGGCAGACCCGCGCGCAACGCGCCCTGGAGCAGCTCGACCTGGGCGGTGGTGGCCGCCGGGTCGCCTGGCCCGTTGGAGAAGAACAGGCCGTCGGGGTCGACCGCGCGCACCTGCTCGAGCGTGGAGGTCGCGGGCAGGACGTGCACCTCGATCCCGCGCTCGCTCAGCATCCGGGGCGTGTTGGCCTTGATGCCGAGATCGATCGCGGCGACGGTGAACCGCTTCTCGCCCTGCGCCGGCACGACGTAGGCCTCGGAGGTGGAGACCGCCTCGCTGAGGTTGGCGCCGCTCATCTCGCCGGACTCGAGCACCCGCTGGAGCAGGCGCTCCGCGTCGGTCTCGGTCGTGGAGATGCCGACCCTCATCGCCCCGCGCTCGCGCAGGTGGCGGGTGAGCGCGCGGGTGTCGACGCCGGAGATCCCCACGACGCCCTGGTCGCGCAGGTCGTCGTCGAGGGTGCGGACGCTGCGCCAGTTGGACGGCACCCGTGCGGGGTCGCGTACGACGTAGCCCGCGACCCAGATGCGCGAGGACTCGACGTCCTCGTCGTTCATCCCGGTGTTGCCGATGTGCGGAGCCGTCATCACGACCACCTGGCGGTGGTAGCTGGGATCGGTCAGCGTCTCCTGATAGCCGGACATACCGGTGGAGAAGACCGCTTCGCCGAAGGTCTCGCCGACGGCGCCGAAGGAATCACCGCGAAAGGTGCGACCGTCCTCGAGGACCAAGATCGCTGGGGCAGGCAGAGCCATGCCGTACCTCCTTCTCCGCCTCACTGGACGGATCGTTAAAGGATGTTCGAACCAGCGCAGACGTTACCAGCGACGAGGCCCCGCGACGGCATCGTGTCCACGGCGCGGCCGACCAGTTCGACGGCGTCCGTCACCAGGGAGCCAGGGCGAGCTCCGGACCGCTCCAGCGGCGCCGCAGCCACCGGTCGTGCGAGGCCAGCACCACCCCGCCGGGGGCCGTGGCCAGCGCCTCCTCGAGCTCACCGGCGAGGGCCAGCGAGACGTGGTTGGTCGGTTCGTCGAGGAGCAGCAGGTCGGGCGCCGCGGCGATGGCGACGGCCAGGCCGAGCCGACGCCGCTGGCCGACGGACAGGCGGCCGACCGGCGTGCGGTGGTCGCGCGGGTGCAGGAGCCCGAGCTCGCGAAGGGGTGGGGCGTCGACCAGCCCGCGGACCGCGTCGTCGTACGACGCCACGGCTGAGCGCGACGGATCCGTGACCTGCGGGTCCTGCGTCAGCTCGCGCACGGTGCCGGCGGCGACCTCGACGGAGCCGCTCGTCGCGTGGAGCCGCCCGGACAGGCAGCCGAGCAGGGTGGACTTGCCCGCTCCGTTCGGGCCGGTGAGCAGCACGTGCTCTCCCGCGGCCACGTCGAGGCGCGCCACGCGAAGACGCCCGCCGACCTCCGCGTCGCGGGCCCGCGCCAGCCAGCCGGTCGCGACCCCGGTCAGGTCGCCGCGGAAGGTGAGAGGCGCCGGTGGCCTGCGGACCTGTTCCCGCTCGGCGAGCTCCAGGCGACGGTGGGCGTCTCGCTTGCGTCGGGCCAGCGTCGCCGCGACCCGGCCTCCCTTGAAGGAGTAGATGAACCTGTCACCGTCGGTGGGGCCGCGGTCGTGGGCGATCGCGGCGCTGCCGATCATGGTCGCCTCCCGCAGCCGGGCGATCTCCTCCTGCTGCGCGAGGTACGTCGCCTCCCACCTGCGGCGGGCGTCCGCCCGGGCAGCCTCGTAGGCGCTCCAGCCGCCGCCGAAGCGCCGCCCCCCTCGTCCGTCGGTGCCGAGCTCGCCCGCATCGAGGTCGACGAGGTCGGTGCAGACGTCGTCGAGCAGGACCCGGTCGTGGCTCGCCAGCACGACGACCCCCGGCAGGTCGCGCAGGAAGGCGGTCAGGACGGTGATCGCCTCGTCGTCGAGGTGGTTGGTCGGCTCGTCGAGGAGCAGGCAGGTCGGCCTCGTCGTCATGATCGTGGCGAGCGCCAGCCGGGTCCGCTGTCCACCCGACAGGGTTCCGACGCACCGTCCCGGGTCGAGGTCGTCGAGCCCGAGCCTGGCGGCGGCCAGGGCGGCGCGCCGGTCGGCGTCCCAGGCGTCGTGCGCGACCGCCTCCTCCAGCGCCCGCTCGTACGCCGCGTCGCCCGCCGCCGTGCCCGTGTCGTGGGCCAGCCGCTCGACGTCGGACACCGCAGCGCGCAGCGGCGCCAGGGTGAGGGCGAGGACGTCGGCGATGCTCGCCCGGTCAGGGAAGGGCGGTTCCTGGCCGAGCAGCACGAGGTCGGCGGGCGCCTGGACCATCCCGGACAGGCGCGCTCGGGCCGGCAACCTGCCCGCCACGGCCCGGAGGAGGGTGGACTTGCCGACGCCGTTCTCCCCGACCAGGCCGATCCGGCGCCCGGGCTGGGCCAGCAGGTCGACGCCGGCCAGCACGGGCCGGTCGGGATAGGAGACCGAGAGCCCGCTGACGACGAGCGGGGTGAGAGCGGTGGCGGGTCCGGACATGCGGACGTCCTTCGGGATCAGGAGGAGCTCGCCGGGCAGGTGGCGCGAGGTGCGCCGCCACGGACACGAGTCGGTTCAGGCCTGGATCCACATGGTGCGACCATCCTAGTTCTGCCCGATCGGGCCGCCCACCCATTTGTTTCGGTCGGGACTGTCACGCTGTGGCCATGCGCGTCGTCGAGCTCGACCAGGTCGTCCGTTCCGTACGCGAGCACTGCGAGGGCCTCGACGTGGGCGTCACGCCACGTGTCGTCACCAGCGGGAACTTCGCCTCCCCGGTGGCGTTGCTCGGGCCCGTGCTGGCCCAGCTGTCGGCGGTGCGCCTCCACGCCCTCAACGCGCAGCCGGACCTGCCGACGCACGACGGGGTCGTGCCCGAGACGACCTTCGTCGGGCCGGGGTTCCGCCGGCACCCGCGCCTGTCGTACGTGCCCTGCCGGCTGTCGATGGTGCCGCGGCTCTTCCACGGCCCGCTCGCGCCGGACGTCGTGGTCGTCCACACCACCACCCCTCGCAACGGACAGGTGTCGCTCGGTCTCGAGGTCAACGTGCTGCCGGCGGCGATCGAGGCGGCCCGCGCCCGTGGCGCGCTGGTGGTCGCCCAGCTCAACCCGAGGATGCCGTGGACCTTCGGCGACGCCGAGGTCTCGATCGACGACATCGACCTCGGGGTGGAGATCGACGCACCGCTGGTCACGCACCTGGCGCGGACCCCCAGCGACGACGCCCGATTGATCGGGTCGCGCGTCGCGGCGGAGATCGGCGACGGCGCCACGCTGCAGGCCGGGATCGGCGAGGTGCCGGACGCCACGATCGCCGGCGTCCTGGAACGGCGTGGGCTGAAGATCTGGACGGAGATGTTCAGCGACGGAGTGCTCGTCCTGGAGGAGGCCGGGGCGCTCGACCGCGGCACGCCGGTGCGGACGTCCTTCGTGTTCGGCAGCCAGGAGCTCTACGACTGGGTCGACGACAACCCGCGCGTCCGGATGCTCCGCACCGAGACCACGAACTCTCCCGCCGAGATCGCCCGCCAGCCGGCGATGACCTCGATCAACACAGCGCTGCAGGTCGACCTGTTCGACCAGGCCAACGCCTCGCGCATCAACGCCCGGATCTACAGCGGCTTCGGCGGGCAGACCGACTTCACCGTCGGCGCCAGCCACTCCCCCGGCGGTCGTGCCTTCATGGCGCTGCGCAGCTGGCACCCACGTGCCGACGTGTCGACGATCGTGCCGCTGGTCGACGAGCCGGTGACGTCCTTCCAGCACAGCGCCGTCGTCACCGAGCAGGGTGTCGCCTGGATGTGGGGCCGCGACGAGCGCCAGCAGGCGCGGAACCTGATCGAGCACGCCGCCCACCCCAGCGTCCGCGAGGACCTGTGGGAAGAGGCCCGGGCCCTCGGCCTGGCGTGAGCCGGGCTCGCGGGCTCGTCAGTCGACGAAGATGCAGAACGGGTGGCCCGCAGGATCCGCGAGCACGTAGAGAGCCTCGTCGGGATCTTCCGAGCGGTCGAAGACATCGGTGGCGCCGAGCTCGAGGGCCCGCCGGCGGTGGAGCTCGAGGCTGTCGCGGTCCGGCACGGTGAAGTCGAGGTGGAGCTGCATCGGCACGTCGGGGCGCGGCCACGTGGTCGCGACGAGCTCCGCTGCCTCCTGGATGGCCAGCACACGTGTGCCGTCGGCCCGGGTGAGGACCAGCCAGTCCGCGACGTCCGGGTCGCCGCCGAGCGGGACCTCGTCACCGGGGCGGTAGACCAGGCCGAGGTACGCGCGCCAGAACTCGGCCTCGCCACGCACGTCGCGGGCGTCGAGGACCGTGTGCAGCAGCTGGGGGTAGTCAGTCATCCCCGGGACTCTACGGAGGTGTGCGGATTCGTGCAGCCTGCTCCGCCGGCCTCAGTAGTCGGGTCCTCCCCGCAGCGGCCCCGGCCTGCCGTCCGGGTCGTGGACCCGGTCGAGCGGCAGGCCAAGGAGCCGTTCGCGCCACGGCCCGAAGTGGGCGATGGGCAGGGTGCGCAGCCGACCGGCTGGTCGCTCGCCGGTGCGTCCCCCCGCGTGCCACGCGTCCAGCGCGGCGGCCGCGGCGGCGTAGGCGTCGTACATGGCGTGCGGCTCGTGCAGGTCGGCCATCGCCTCGCCGAGGCCGCGCCGCTCGACGTCGGGGAGCCGGTCGAGGTGCTCGGCTGCGAGCGTGAGTCGCAGCGAGCGTGCGTAGTCCTCGTCGAGCACGACGCAGGACAGCTCGGAGTCGTGGGTCCACGAGCGGCGGTTGAAGTTGTCGGAGCCCACGCTCGCCCACAGGTCGTCCATGATGCAGACCTTGGCGTGCACGTAGACGGGCGTTCCCGCGTGGTTCTCCAGCCCGTAGGCCGCGACCCGGTCGGGCGCCGCCTCGATGAGGCTGGTCAGGGCACGGGCACGGCCGAGCAGCTCCGCCGATCGCGACACCCGGCCGGACACGTCGGGGACGAGCGGGATCACCACGAGCACGCGCAGGTCCGGCTGCTCGCGCAGTGCGGCCAGGAACGGGTCGGCGACCCCGTGTCCCCAGAAGTACTGGTCCTCGACGTAGATGAGCCGCCTGGCCTGGGTGATGGCCTTGCTGTAGCCACGAGCGACACTGCGCTCACCGCCGCGGGCGAACGGGTAGTCGCGGCCGTGCCTCAGGTTGGGATAGGTGCGCAGCAGCTGGACCCGGTGGGGGCCGGCCGGCGGGGGTGGTGGCGCCTGGTCCGGGAGCGGGTCGGGGTCGATGTCCAGGCCGCGCAGCCGGTCCTCGACCCGGCGCAGCGGGCTGCGACTCAGCGGAGTGGGGTCCAGCCAGCGCTCGCGGAAGACCGTTTCCACGGCGTGCACGGCTGGGCCCTGGATCCTGACCTGGACGTCGTGCCACGGCGGGTGTTCGCCGTACTCCTCGGCGAGGGGCTGCGACTGCAGGTCGCCCCGGTGGTCGGCGTCGTCGCGCCGGTTGTGTGCGAGGTCGATGCCGCCGATCCAGGCCACGTCACGGGCGGGGTCGTCGGGGTGGCGGATCACCACGAACTTCTGGTGGTGGGAGCCGCCCGTGCGCACCCGCATGTCGAGCAGCACCTCGGCCCCACGCTGCTGGAGCTGCTCACCCAGGTGCCGGTTCTCGGCGCCGAAGAAGCCGGTCTGGTCGACGTGCGAGCGCCACACCAGGCCCCGCACGTCCACGCCGCGCTCGTCGGCCGCGCCGAGCACCTCCACCACTTCGCTGCCCGGTTCCCCGGTCAGTCGCTCGTCGGCGTCTCCCTGCCAGTCGGTGAAGAGCACGAGGTCGCCCGGCTGCGTCGCCGCGAGCTCGGCGTGGAGGTCGGCGAAGTAGGTCGCCCCGTCCACGAGCGGGGTGACCAGGTTGCCGTCGATCCACGCGCCGTCTCCCTCGCACACCTGGTCGAGGAGGGTGTGCCGGTTGGCGCGCTCACTCGCCGTCAACAGCCAGGTCCGGGGATCGGTCACCTGGCGAGCATGTCAGGCCAGGGCCCCGTCGCGGACCGTCACCCGGCCGGCGTACACCGTGTGGACGATCCGGCCGGTGAGCGTCCGCCCGTGCCACGGGTTGTTGCGCGCGAGCGAGGCCGACGCATCGCGGTCGACGGTGACCTCGGCGTCGGGGTCGACCAGGACGACGTGGCCCGGCGAGCCCGCGGCCAGCGCCTGCCCCTGGCCGCCGAGTCCGGCGATCCGAGCCGGGCTGGTCGACATCACCCGGGCGATGTCCGCCCAGGAGAAGTCGTCCATCACGGTGCGTACGACGCTGAGCGCGGTCTCCAGTCCCACCATGCCGAACGCCGCATCGACGAAGGCGTGCTCCTTGTCGTGGCGGGCGTGCGGGGCGTGGTCGGTGGCGACGGCGTCGATCGTGCCGTCCGCCAGTGCCGCGCGGAGGGCCTGCACGTCCTCGTCGGGACGCAGCGGTGGGTTCACCTTGTAGGTCGGGTCGTAGCCGTTGAGCAGGTCGGTCGTCAGCAGCAGGTGGTGCGGGGTGACCTCGGCGGTGACGGCCCAGTGTCCGTCCCGCTCGGCCTGCGCCTTGGCCCAGCGCAGCACCTCCACCGAACCGGCCGTCGAGACGTGGGCGACGTGCACGCGCGAGCCGGTGTGCCGCGCCAACATCACGTCGCGGGCGACGATGACCTCCTCGGCGATCCCGGGCCAGCCCGGGAGACCCAGGCGACCGGAGATCTCCCCCTCGTGGCAGCAGGCGGCCGGGCCGGCCAGCGACGGGTCCTGCGAGTGCTGGGAGACGACGCCACCGAAGGCCTTGACGTACTCCAGCGCCCGCCGCATGACCCGCGCGTCGTGCACGCACCGGCCGTCGTCGGAGAACACCCGGACCCGGGCTCGTGACCGGGCCATCAGCCCCAGCTCGGCGAGCTCCTCGCCGCCCAGTCCGCGGGTGACCGCGCCCACCGGCTGGACGTCGACCAACCCGGCCTCCCGACCCAGCTCCCAGACCCGCAGCGCTGCCTCGGCCGTGTCGGTGACCGGTGAGGTGTTGGCCATCGCGAGCACCGCGGTGTAGCCGCCGAGTGCCGCTGCCCTGGACCCGGTCAGGATCGTCTCGGCGTCCTCACGACCGGGCTCGCGCAGGTGGGTGTGCAGGTCCACGAGGCCCGGAAGGGCGACGAGCCCGTCGGCGTCGAGTCGCTCGGCACCCTCCGGGGCACTGTCGACGAGCCGTCCGGCGTCATCGACGAAGAGGTCCGCGGTCCTCTCGCCGAGCAGCGATGCCCCGGTGATCACGAGCGCCATCAGGATTCCTCTCCAGCAAGCAGGTGGTAGAGCACGGCCATCCGGATCGCCAGGCCGCTGGAGACCTGCTCCAGGACGACCGACTGGGCGGCGTCCGCGGCGTCGGCGGCGATCTCGAGGCCGCGGTTCATCGGGCCCGGGTGGCAGATGGGCACGTCCGGCTTGAGCAGCGCCAACCGGTTGCGGGTCAGCCCGTAGCCCACGGTGTACTCCCGCGCGCTCGGGAAGAACGCTCCGGACATCCGCTCCCGCTGGACGCGCAGCATCATCACCGCATCGACGTCGGGCAGCACCGAGTCGAGGTCGTACGACGTCTCGAAGCCGGCCGCCCGCGACCACGGGCCGATCCCCGAGGGCATGAGCGTGGGCGGCGCCACGACGGTGACGCGCGCGCCGAGCTTGGTCAGGCACTGGACGTTGGAGCGGAAGACCCGACTGTGGGTGAGGTCGCCGATGATCGCGACGTGGCGGCCCTCGAGGGAGCCGAGGCGGCGCTGCAGCGTGTAGGAGTCGAGCAGGGCCTGGGTCGGGTGCTCGTGCAGGCCGTCGCCGGCGTTGACGACCGAGGCGTCGACCCACTGGCTGACCTGGTGTGCAGAGCCGCTCGCGGGATGGCGGATCACCAGCCCGTCCACCCCCATCGCGCACACGGTGAGGACGGTGTCGCGCAGGCTCTCGCCCTTCGACGTGCTCGACCCCTTGCCGCTGATGTTGATGACGTCCGCCGAGAGCCACTTGCCGGCGATCTCGAAGGACGAGCGGGTGCGCGTGGAGTCCTCGAAGAACATGTTGACGACCGTGCGACCGCGCAGCGCGGGGAGCTTCTTCACCTCACGTCTCTGCACGTCGTGCATGTCGGCAGCCGTGTCGAAGATCGCCTCGATCTCCTCGACCGCGAGGTCGTCGATGGACAGCAGGTGCTTCACGAGATGGTCACCTCGTCGCTCCCATCGGTCTCGGTCAGGCGCACGCTGACCCGCTCGGTGCGGGCGCTCGGCAGGTTCTTGCCGACGTGGTCGGCGCGGATGGGCAGCTCGCGATGACCGCGGTCGACCAGCACGGCGAGGCGGACGGCCGACGGCCGGCCCAGGTCGGCGATGGCGTCCAGTGCCGCGCGGATGGTGCGGCCGGAGAAGAGGACGTCGTCGACCAGCACCACTACCTTGCCGTCGATGCCGCCCGGTGGCATGGCCGTCTTGTGGGCTCGCCGGGTCGGCTGCGAGCGCAGGTCGTCGCGATACATCGTCACGTCGAGCTCGCCCAGCGCGACCGGGGTTCCCTCGACACCGGCGATCCGGTCGGCGATGCGCCGCGCGAGGGGCACCCCGCGCGTGTGCAGCCCGAGCAGCACGAGGTCGGCCGGACCCTTGTTGCGCTCGAGCAGCTCATGGGAGATGCGGGTGAGCGCCCGGGAGATGTCACGGGCGTCGAGGACGGTGCGACCCGGTGCCTGGATGTCGGCGGGGTCTGCTGCGTCAGGGGCAGGCATCTGCGCCGGACCTCCTTCTCCGCCTCACAGGACGGCTCGTTAAAGGATGTCGATCGGCGCCGACCCTACCCCACCGGCCGGAGCGGGCCAGCGCCCCGCACTCAGCGTTCCAGGATGGCGACGACGCCCTGGCCGCCCGCCGCGCAGATCGAGATCAGGGCCCGGCCCGAGCCACGCTCGGCCAGCAGCTTGGCGGCCACCGGGATGATCCGGCCACCGGTGGCCGCGAACGGGTGGGCAGCGGCCAGCGAGGAGCCGTTGACGTTGAGCCGCTCCCGATAGATCGAGCCCAGCGGGGCGTCGAGGCCCAGCCGCTCCTTGCAGAACACCGGGTCCTCCCAGGCCGCGAGGGTCGACAGGACCTGCGACGCGAAGGCCTCGTGGATCTCGTAGAAGTCGAAGTCCTGGAGGGTCAGGCCGTTGCGGGCCAGCATCCGCGGTACGGCGTACGCCGGGGCCATCAGCAACCCCTCGTGCCCGTTGACGTAGTCGACCGCGCTCGTCTCGGCGTCGACGAGGTGCGCCAGGACCGGGAGGCCATGCTCCTCGGCCCACTCGTCGGTGGACAGCAGCACGGCGGAGGCACCGTCACTGAGCGGCGTGCTGTTGCCCGCCGTCATCGTCGCTGCGGCCCCCTTGCCGAAGACCGGCTTGAGGGTGGCGAGCTTCTCCACCGAGGAGTCGGGCCGCATGTTGTTGTCGCGCTCGACGCCGCGGAACGGCGTGACCAGGTCGTCGTGGAAGCCCTCCTCGTAGGAGCGGGCCAGGTTGTGGTGCGACCGCGCCGCCAGCTCGTCCTGCGCCTCGCGGGTGATCCGCCACTCCAGCGCGGTCAGGGCGGCGTGCTCCCCCATCGAGAGCCGGGTGCGGGGCTCACCGTTCTGCGGGATGTCGAGACCGATGTCGCCGGGGCGGATCGCACCGAGCGCCTTGATCCGCCCGGTCAGGTCCTTGGCCTGGTTGACCTTCATCAGCTTCTTGCGCAGCTTGTCGCTGATGGCGACGGGGGCGTCCGAGGTGGTGTCGGTGCCGCCCGCGATGCCGGCGTCGATGACGCCGAGGGCGATCTTGTTGGCGACCTGGATCGCCGCCTGCAGCCCGGTCCCGCAGGCCTGCTGGATGTCGGTCGCGGGCGTCTCGGCCGCGAGCTTGGAGCCCAGGACGCACTCACGGGTGAGGTTGAAGTCACGCGCGTGCTTGAGGACCGCGCCGGCGACGACCTCGCCCAGCTGCTCGCCCTGCAGCCCGAACCGGTCCACGAGCCCGTCGATGGCCGCCGTCAGCATCTCCTGGTTGGAGACACCCGCGTAGACGGTGTTGGACCGGGCGAACGGGATGCGGTTGCCGCCGACGACGGCGACCGGGCGGGTGGTGGACTGCATGGGTGCTCCTGCTGCTCGGGGACACGAGGATCGGCTCCTATCCTTGCCGGTGACCCGCTCCGGGCCAATGGCGTGAGGGCCACGTCACGAAATCTGGACGCTGAGTGTCACGACCAGTTACACAGGACCAGCCTCCTCCGCACCATCCGTCATCCACCTGCAAGGGACCCCTCACCATGAGCGACCGCTACCAGGCCTTCGCCTCCAGCGCGATCGGCCGGCTGTTCGTCACGAACCTCGGCCTACCCCGCCCGACCGTCCTCGAGCGGTGGACCGAGGGCGCACCCCTCGTGGACGGGCTCGTGGTCCTCGGTGGCGACGGACGGCTGACCTCGTCCCTCCCGACGACACTCACCGACCTCGGCATCGCGGCCGTCACGTCGCTGGAGGAGGGCACCAGGGCCAAGGCCCTCGTCTTCGACGCCACCGGGATCACCGACGCGGCCGGCCTCGTCGCCCTGCAGGAGTTCTTCACCCCGCTGATGCGGCGCCTCGTGTCCTGCCCGCGCGTGGTCGTGATCGGTACCCCGCCGGAGCTGGTGTCGGGCTCCGAGCGGATCGCCCAACGAGCGCTGGAGGGCTTCACCCGCTCGCTCGCCAAGGAGATCGGCAAGGGCGGGACCGTCCAGCTGGTCCACGTCGCGGCCGGCGCCGAGGCCTCGGTCCACTCGACCCTGGCCTTCTTCCTCTCCCCCAAGTCGGCCTACGTGTCCGGCCAGGTCGTCCGGATCGGCGCCCACGGTGCGGTGGAGGCCGAGCCGGTGGCTGACTGGACGCGACCGCTGGCGGGCAGGACCGCCCTGGTCACCGGTGCGAGCCGCGGGATCGGCGAGGAGATCGCCCGCGTGCTGCACCGCGACGGGGCGAGGGTCGTCGGCGTCGACGTACCGCAGGCCGCCAGCGAGCTCCAGACGCTGATGACCGAGCTCGACGGCGACCACCTCGTCCTCGACATCACCGCCAAGGACGCCCCCCAGCGCATCGCGCACCACCTGACCAAGCACCACGGCGGCGTCGACATCGTCGTGCACAACGCCGGCATCACGCGCGACAAGAAGCTGGCCAACATGGCCGAGGACCGCTGGAGCAGCGTGATCGCGGTCAACCTCACCGCGCCCGAGCTGATCACGCGCGAGCTCCTCGACGCCGGGGTGATCAACGACGACGGTCGGATCATCGGCGTGGCCTCGATCGCCGGCATCGCGGGCAACGTGGGTCAGACCAACTACGCCACCTCCAAGGCCGGCGTGATCGGCCTGGTGGAGAGCCTGCGCGACGAGGTCGGCAACGGCATCACCGTCAACGCGGTCGCCCCCGGATTCATCATCACGCAGATGACGGCCGCCGTGCCGTTCGCGACCCGTGAGGTCGGCCAGCGCCTCAACTCGCTGTCCCAGGGCGGTCTGCCGGTCGACGTGGCCGAGACGATCTCCTGGTTCGCCAGTGCCGGCTCGACCGCCGTCAACGGCAACGTGGTGCGGGTCTGCGGCCAGATGATGCTGGGGGCCTGATGACGTCGGCTCCCCCCGGGACCAAGATCCTGACCGGCGAGCCCGGCAGCCTGGGCACGCTGCTCAGGGCGGCCCTGCCCGCGGTGCCCGTCGTCAACCAGCTGCCCGGCGTGAAGAAGGCGCCCGCGGAGGGCTTCACCGGGCTCACCTACGCCCGCACGGCCGTCGAGGTGGCCCGCCCCGAGGTGGAGGCGTACGCCGCCGTCTGCGGGTTCCCGCGCAAGGACACCGTGCCCCTCACCTATCCCCACCTGCTCGCCTTCCCGCTGCACATGTCGATCATGGGCGACCGCGACTTCCCCTACCAGGCGATCGGCATGGTGCACGTCGAGAACACGATCACCGCCCATCGAGCCATCGCTGTCGGCGAGGTGGTCGACGCCTCCACGACCGTGGGGCCGCCGCGGCCGCACGCGAAGGGCGCCCTCCTCGACCTGGTGACCACCGTGACCTCAGGCGGTGAGGTGGCCTGGGAGTCGACCTCGACCTACCTCCGCCGCGGCAGGCCGCCGGAGGGCGAGCCGACCGCCGGCCTGGCGATCGTCGACGTACCCGCCGGTGGTATCGAGTGGCACCTTCCCGCCGACCTCGGCCGGACGTACGCCGGTGTGTCGGGCGACGCCAACCCGATCCACCTCTACCCCTGGACCGCCAAGGCGCTCGGCTTCCGCCGGCAGATCGCGCACGGCATGTGGACCCTGGCGCGCAGCATCGCCGCGATCGAGAACCGACTGCCCGACGCCGTGACCGTCGAGGTGGCCTTCAAGCAGCCGGTCTTCCTCCCCGGGACCGTCGCCTTCGCGTCGCGGGCCACCGACGCGGGGCTGGCCTTCGCCCTCACCAGTCCTCAGGACGGGTCACCGCACCTGGTCGGACGTACGACGTCTGTCTGAGGTCCCTGGCGCCGTCTGTTCATCATGGGATGTCGACGAACCTGCACTTCCCCGTGTCAATTGACGCAGGGAAGTGCGGGTTGACCGACATCCCATGGTGAAGCGTCAGCGGCGAGGGGTGCCGAACCGGACCGTACGCACCGTGCCGGCCACCCCGCGGGCGAGCACGTGCCGAGGGCTGAAGCCCTGGGTGAACGTCGCCGTGGCGGGCGACCACACACCGAGGTCGGTGACCCCGTTGCCGTCCCAGTCGCCGGTGACGGGCAGGTCGCCGGCAGCGCCGAACTGGACGACCTGGAGCACCGACAGCCCCTCCGGAGTCAGGGTGCGGAGCGTGAAGGTCGCCGTTGCCTGGTCGAACACCCCGAAGTCGGTGGTGCGGTTGCCGTCCCAGTCGCCGGTGACGGGCAGGTCGTCGGCGTCGCCGAGCCAGACCGGCACACTGCTGCCGTCGGCGAGACGCGGCCGGAACGTCCCGTCGGAGGCTCGCCGCACGCCGATCTCGGTCGTGCCGTTTCCGTCCCAGTCACCGCTGATCGGCATGTCGGAGGGCAGGCCGAACCTCACCTTGGTGACGCCGGTCGGCGTCTTGAGCTTGAACGTGCTGTGGCGCGGGGTGCGGACGCCGACGTCGATCTGGCCGTCGCCGTTCCAGTCGCCGAGCAGCGGCTCGTCGACGGCCTTGCCGAACCTCACCGTGATCGGGGCCGCCGCGCTCTGGTTGACGACGAAGGAGGAGCGCTTGCCCCGGCGGAACACGGCCATCTCGGCGGCCGGGTCGCCCGTGAAGTTGCCCGCCAGTGGGACGTCGACGCAGTTCCTCGACGTGTGGGCGCCGGACTTGTAGGGCGCACCGGCGAACCATGCGGGCAGGACCTTGCGGCCGCTCTGCTCCTCGAAGTGGAGGTGGGCCCCGCTGACGCGTCCGCTGTCGCCGACCGTCCCGATCATGGCGCCCTGGTCCACCCGCTGCCCCAGGGCGACGACCGCACTGGCGAGGTGTGCGTAGAGCGACGACTCACCGTTGCCGTGGTCGATGACGACCCACCGTCCGTAGCCGCCCTTCGGCGTGACCTGAGCCGTGGTCACGACACCGGGCGCGGCGGCCACCACGGGAGCGCCGAGGTCGGGGTTGCGGTTCCAGTCGATCGAGCTCGGGCTCGGGCTGTGACCCGCGCGGGTCGACCCCGTCCAGGTCTCACCGCACGGGAAGGGCAGCTCGTACGACGTCAGCGGGGGCGTGGCAGCGGGCGCGGCCGTCGCGACCAGCACCAGGCAGGCCGTTGCGGCCGCCACGGGCGTCAGTCGGCAGGGCATCGATCGCATGGAGCGGCGTCCTCGTCACACGGGTGGAGGGCACCGATCAGGACGTCGTACGAAGAGTCACGAGTCCCAGGCGCCACACGAGCGATCACAGGTTACGGGTGCCACGACACGCCCATACCGCAAATGCGGTGAATTACATCGATGTAGTGCTATCGCGTGTCGTCGACGACCCGGATCAGGCCCTCCTGCGCCACCGTGGCGACGAGCTCCCCGGACTGCGTGAACACGCGCGCGGTGGCGAGGCCGCGTCCACCCCCCGCGAACGGGGACGACTGGTCGTAGAGCCACCACTCATCGGCCCGGAACGGCCGGTGGAACCAGATCGCGTGGTCGAGGGACGCCGGCTGCAGCCGGGGTGACGCGATGTGGATGCCGTGCGGGACCAGGGCGGCACCGAGGAGGGTGAGGTCGCTGGCGTAGGTGAAGGCCGCGGCCTGCACGGTCGCGTCGTCGTCCAGCCGACCGTTCACCCGGATCCACAGCCGCGCCCGGGCGGGGTGGTCCGGGTCGTCGGGCAGGCCCATCCCCGAGACGCCGACGTAGCGCACGTCCAGGGCGGACCACTCGCGTTCCCAGTGCTCGGCCATCCCCGGTCCGCGCTGCCGCGCGAGCTCGACCAGCGGCATCCCGTCCTCGGGCGGCGGCACGTCCGGCATCCGGTCCTGGTGCTCCAGGCCCGGCTCCGGCCGCTGGAAGTTCGCCGTCATGTAGAAGATCGGGCGTCCGTGCTGGCGTGCCGAGACGCGCCGGGTGGAGAACGCGCGCCCGTCCCGGATGCGCTCCACGTCGTAGACGATCGGGATCGTGGTGTCGCCGGGACGGAGGAAGTAGGAGTGCAGCGAGTGGAGGACGAACTCGCCGTCGACGCTGCGGGTGGCGGCCACGACCGCCTGCGCGGCCACCTGGCCCCCGAACACGCGCTGGCGCTCGGTGGCGGCCTGCGATCCCCGGAACAGGTCGACCTCGAGCTGCTCGAGCTCGAGAAGTCCGGCCAGCTCGGTCGCCGAGCCGGCCATCAGCGCTCCGTCCAGCCGGACTCGCCCTGCTCGTCGTCCAGTCCGGCGAGGAACTGCTCGAACTGCTGGCCGATCTCCTCACCCGTCGGCATCGGCTCGTCGCTGGCCAGCAGGGAGGTGCCGGCCGCCTCGGCCTCGCGGAAGGAGTCGTACTGCTGCTCCAGGCCGCGTACGACGTCGCCCACCTCGTCGTGCGAGGCGAGATAGCGGTCGACCTCGGTCTCGGTGATCTCGGCGGCCTCGCGCAGGTCGGTCAGGTCGATCGTGAGCCGACCGCCGCGCTCGACGTTCTCGAGCAGGGCGAGGGCGGCCTGGGGGTACTCCATCTGGGCGAGGTAGTGCGGGATGTGGGCGACGAAGCCGAGCGCGTCGAGGCCCCACTCCCCCAGCCGGATCTCCAGCAGCGACTGGGCGCTGGCCGGCACGCGCAGCTCGCCCTGCCACGGGCTCTCCCCGAGCACGAGCTCGGGGCGGTTGGCGTGCGGTGTGATCGCGATCGGTCGGGTGTGCGGAACGGCCATCGGCACCGCGCCCAGGGAGAGCACGCGAGCGACGCCGAAGTGCTCGACCACCTCGCGCACGGCCCGGGCGAAGGCCTCCCACCGGATGTCCGGCTCGGGCCCCTGCAGCAGGAGGAACGGCGTCCCTCCCGTGTCGCGCAGCGCACGCACGACCAGGCGGGGCGCCTCGTAGTCGGCGTAGTGGTCGCGCACGAACGTCACCGGCGGGCGACGCGCGCGGTAGTCGTGGAGCGAGTCGACGTCGAAGGTGGCGACGACCTTGCCGTCCGAGAGCTCCGACAGGTGCGTCGCGGCCAGCTCGGCCGCCTTGCCCGCGTCGAGGAAGCCCGTCAGCACGCACACCAGGGTGAGATCGCCCGAGTCGGACACCACCTCGGCGTCGTCGATGATGTGTACGAGTCGTTCGACCATTCCGCAACCCTAGGCCGTCGACCCCAGTGAGCCGACACACACCCGTGGCGGTGGCCGGACGTTGTTACTGAGGGGTAACGTGTTCGTGTCCCGTCCCCTGCGTCCAGGAGTTCACGTGCCCCGTCCCCAGCGAGAGGTCGTCTTCGTCGACGGCGTGCGCACCCCGTTCGGCAAGGCCAAGGGCCAGTACGCCGAGACGCGCGCCGACGACCTCGTCATCAAGTGCATCCGCGAGCTCATGCGCCGCAACCCGTCCCTCCCGCCCGAGCGGGTGGACGAGGTCGCGCTCGCGGCCACCACCCAGATCGGCGACCAGGGCCTGACCCTCGGTCGCACCGCGGCACTGCTGGCCGGCCTGCCGCAGAGCGTCCCCGGCTACTCCATCGACCGGATGTGCGCCGGCGCGATGACTGCGGTGACCAACACCGCGTCGGGCATCGCCTTCGGTGCGTACGACATCGCCATCGCCGGTGGGGTCGAGCACATGGGCCGCCACCCGATGGGTGAGGGCGTCGACCCCAACCCGCGCATCCTGTCCGAGCGGATCGTCAACCCCGACGCCCTCGTCATGGGCAAGACGGCCGAGAACCTGCACGACCGCTTCCCCACGATCACCAAGCAGCGCGTGGACGAGTACGCCGTCCGCAGCCAGCAGAAGACGAAGGCCGCCTACGACAACGGGATGATCCAGCCCGACCTCGTCCCCGTCGCCACCCGCTCGGCCGACGCCGGCTGGGGGCTCGCCACGATGGACGAGCCGATGCGGCCCGAGACGACCCTGGAGTCGCTCGCTGCCCTGAAGACGCCCTTCCGCTCGCACGGCAAGGTGACCGCGGGCAACGCCGCCGGGATCAACGACGGCGCCACCGCTGCGCTGCTCGCCGACGAGGAGACCGCGCGCGAGCTCGGCCTGCCGGTCAAGATGCGGCTGGTGACCTACTCCTTCGTGGGCGTCGAGCCCGAGGTGATGGGCGCTGGCCCCATCCCCGCGACCGAGAAGGCGCTCCGGCTGGCCGGACTCACCATCGACGACATCGATGCCTTCGAGGTCAACGAAGCCTTCGCCGTGCAGGTGCTCGCGTTCCTCGAGCACTTCGGCATCGCCGACGACGACACCCGGGTGAACCCCTACGGCGGCGCGATCGCCATGGGTCACCCGCTGGCCTCGTCCGGCGTACGCCTGATGAACCAGCTCGCCCGCCAGTTCGAGGCGCGCCCTGAGGTCCGCTACGGCCTGACCACCATGTGCATCGGCATCGGCATGGGGGGCACCGTGATCTGGGAGAACCCGCACTGGACCGGCACCGAGACCAGCACCGACACGGACAACGGAGAGACCACGTGAGCACCGACATGACCGACCTGCTGGCGCGTGCACAGGCGATCGTCACCGACGCCGAGCGCGTGACCAGGGCTCCGCTGCGCAAGGTGTCCCTGCCCGGCGTCACCATCGGCCTGATCACCCTCGACAACGGCGAGGACCACACCAGGCCCAACACCTTCGGCCCGGCCTCGCTCCTCGAGCTCAACACCTCGATCGACGCGGCGCTGGCCGATGACACGATCGACGCCCTCGCGGTCACCGGCAAGCCGTTCATCCTCGCCGCCGGCGCCGACCTCACCTCGATCCAGGGCGGCGGCCCCGACGCCGTACGCACGGTCGGCGAGCTGGGCCACGCGGTCTTCCGCAAGCTGCAGGACGGCGGCAAGCCCTCCTTCGGCCTGATCAACGGACTCGCCCTCGGTGGCGGCCTCGAGGTCGCGCTGCACTGCACCTACCGCACCGTCATGGACTCCGCGCCGGCCGTGGGCCTGCCCGAGGTCATGCTCGGCCTGGTCCCCGGCTGGGGCGGCGCCTACCTCGTGCCGAACCTGCTCGGCGCCGACAAGGCGGTGACGCTGATCATCGAGAACCCGCTCAACCAGGGCAAGACCCTCGGCGGCCGGGCGGCGTACGACTTCGGGCTGGCCGACGCCGTCTTCAACGGTGCCGACTTCCTGGAGCAGTCGCTGCTCTGGGCGGCGTCGGTGGTGCGCGGCGAGGTCTCGGTGGAGCGCCCCGAGGTCGACCGCGGCGAGGCCTGGGACGCGGCGATCACCCGCGCCGAAGGCATCGTGGCCAGCAAGACCGGTGGCGGCTCCCCCGCAGCCGCCAAGGCCGTCGAGCTCATCGCTGCGGCGCGTGACTCCGACCGCGACGCCGGCTTCGCGGCAGAGGACGCCGCCCTCGACGCGATGTCGAAGACCCCTGAGCTGCTCGCCTCGCTCTACTCCTTCGACCTCGTGCAGAAGCGGGCCAAGCGCCCCGCCGGTGCCCCCGACAAGGCGCTGGCGCGCCCGGTCACCAAGGTCGGCATCGTCGGCGCCGGCCTGATGGCCAGCCAGCTGGCGATGCTCTTCGTACGCCGCCTCGAGGTGCCGGTCGTGCTCACCGACCTCGACCAGGAGCGTGCCGACAAGGGTGTGGGCTACGTCCACGCCGAGATCGACAAGCTGCTCGCGAAGGGCCGCATCAACCAGGACAAGGCCAACCGCCACAAGGCGCTCGTCACCGGCGCGACCGACAAGCACGCCGCCTTCGGCGACGCCGACTTCGTGATCGAGGCCGTCTTCGAGGAGATGGCGATCAAGAAGACCGTCTTCGCCGACGTCGAGAAGGTCGTCTCGCCCGAGTGCGTCCTGGCGACCAACACCTCCTCGCTGTCGATCAGCGAGATGGCGGCCGACCTCGAGCACCCCGAGCGGGTCGTGGGCTTCCACTTCTTCAACCCGGTGGCCGTCATGCCGCTGCTGGAGATCGTCAAGGGTGACGCCACCGACGACGCGACCCTTGCCACCGCGTTCGCCACCGGCAGGGCGCTGAAGAAGACGACGATCCTGGTCAACGACAGCCCGTCCTTCATCGTCAACCGGCTCCTGGGTCGCTTCATGAGCGAGGTCGGCCGCATCGTCGACGAGGGCACCCCGGTCGAGGTCGCCGACAACGCGTTCGCGGGCATCGCCCCGATGCCGCCGTTCGTGCTCCTCTCCCTGGTCGGCCCCGCGATCGCGCTGCACAACAACGAGACGCTCAAGGGCGCGTTCCCCGACCGCTTCTACGTCTCCCCCGCCCTCGAGCGGATCGTGGCGGCGAAGAAGGGCTCCTACTACGGCCCCGACGGCCAGATCGACCCCGAGGTCGCGGCGCTGCTGGAGAAGCCCGCGGACCCGGTGGTGCTCACGGCCGAGGAGGTCCGCGAGAAGACCCTCTCCGGTCTCGCCGAGGAAGCGCGCCTGATGCTCGACGAGGGCGTCGTCGCGGCTCCGCAGGACATCGACCTGGCCATGATCACCGGTGCCGGGTTCTCCTTCTGGAACGGCGGGCTGACCTTCATGCTCGACGTCGCCGGCATCTCGGAGAAGGCGACGGGCAAGCGCTTCCACTGACCGACCGGCTCTCCTGGGGCGGCCCTCCCTGGGGCGGCTCTCCCTGGGGCGGCCCTCCCTGGGGCGGCCCTTCTGGGAGCGGTGCGTGAGGCGGCTTCTGGCCCATCGGAACCCACCTCACGCACCGCCCAACCGGCGTGTCCGGCCCGCCACGCCCGTCAGCGGTGCGTGAGCGGCCTTTTGCGGCCGCGGAAAGCCCCTCACACACCGCTCAGCAGCCGCTGCGACTGACCGCCGGCTCCCCTGAGGCCCCGGTGCGTGAGGCGGCCTCTGGTCCAGCGGAACCCGCCTCACGCACCGCCCGATCGGCGTGTCCGGCCCGCCACGCCCGTCAGCGGTGCGTGAGCGGCCTTTTGCGGCCGCGGAAAGCCCCTCACACACCGCTCCGCGGGGGGCGTTTCGGCGAGCCACCGAACCGAAACACGGGGTGGGATCGTCGGTAGGCGTGACCCAGTCCCACCCCATGATGAGCAACGGATGACTCGACGCGACCCGGTGGCCTTCGCCGAGTTCGTGGCTGCGCGGTCCGCGTCATCGCACTGCCCGAGTGCCGGCGAGCGGCGAGGCGCCCGACTCTGGCATCCTGTGGGCACTGTCGTCGTCACCCGGAGGCATCCATGAGCGAAGCCGTCGAGCATTCCGAGGAGCACCGCGGAGCCTTCAGCTCCCGCAAGGTCTTCATCCTCGCCGCGATCGGGTCCGCCGTCGGGCTCGGCAACATCTGGCGCTTTCCCTATGTCGCCTACGAGAACGGCGGCGGGGCGTTCATGATCCCCTATCTCGTCGCCCTGCTCACTGCAGGACTCCCGTTCCTCCTCCTCGACTACGGCCTCGGACACCGCTACCGAGGGTCCGCCCCGTTGGCGTTCCGCCGGGCCCACCGCTCGGCGGAGGGTCTCGGCTGGTGGCAGGTGGGGATCTGCTTCGTGATCGCCGTCTACTACGCCGCGGTCATCGCGTGGGCCGCGCGCTACGCGCTCTTCTCCTTCGACAAGGCCTGGGGCGACGACCCCGAGGGCTTCCTCTTCGGCTCCTACCTCCAGGCGGGCGATCCGGGCATCGGCCTCGACTTCGTCAGCGGCGTCACCGTTCCGCTGGTGCTCGTGTGGGTGGCCGTGCTCGCCATCATGGCCCTGGGCGTGCAGAAGGGCATCGGCGCAGCCTCGACCATCTTCATCCCGATCCTGTTCCTCGCCTTCATCTCCCTGGTCGTGGTGGCCCTGACGCTCGACGGCGCCGGGGCCGGGCTCGACGCGCTGTTCACGCCCGACTGGAGCGCCCTCGGCGAGACCAGCGTGTGGATCGCGGCCTACGGCCAGATCTTCTTCTCGCTCTCCGTCGGCTTCGGCATCATGATCACCTACGCGTCGTACGTCGGACGGCGCAGCGACATGACCGGCTCCGGGCTCGTCGTCGGGTTCGCCAACTCCGGCTTCGAGCTGCTCGCCGGCATCGGTGTCTTCGCCGCGCTGGGCTTCATGGCCACCACCGCTGGTGTCGGCGTCGACGAGGTGGCGACCGACGGCCTCGGGCTCGCCTTCATCGCCTTCCCGGCGATCATCAACGAGGCCCCCGCCGGTGCCCTCATCGGCATCCTCTTCTTCGGCTCCCTCGTGGTGGCCGGCGTGACGTCGCTGGTGAGCGTCATCGAGGTCGTGATCTCGGCGGTCCGCGACAAGTTCGAGATGTCGCGCGTCGGGGCCTCCATGGCCGTCGGTGTGCCGGCCGCGGTGATCAGCATCACGCTGCTCGGCACCACCACCGGGGTCTACGTCCTCGACATCGTCGACCACTTCATCAACCGGTTCGGCATCCTCCTGGTGGCCGTGGCCAGCATGCTGGCACTGGCCTGGGTGTTCAAGAAGACCGGCCTCCTGCGCGAGCACCTCAACCGCGACGGTTCGGTGCAGGTGGGCCGCTGGTGGGAGTGGCTGATCGGCATCGTGGCTCCGGCTGCCCTGACGTTCATCCTCGTCAACGAGGTCATCGACAACATCCAGGAGCCCTACGCGGGCTACCCGACCTGGATGCTCAACCTGCTCGGTTGGGGCCTGGCCCTCGCCGTGCTGGTCCTCGGCTTCGTCGCCGCCCGGCTCCCGTGGCGCGACAACACCTTCCTGGGCGATCCCGAGATCAAGGCCCAGCAGGACGAGAGGAGTCTCTGATGTCCGCCTCAGCCATCATCATGATGCTGGTCGCGATGCTCATCCTCTGGGGAGGACTCGCCGTCGCGATCTGGAACATCAACCGCTACACCGGCGAGGAGCCCGGGAGCGTCCGGCGCGACCTCTGACCACCCCGGGTCAGGCGGTGTGGCCGGCCTCCAGGAGCGGCTGCCCGTCGTCGAGCGCCGTGACGTCCTCGACGATCCCGCGCGCGAGGGTCTGGGCGTCCAGGCCGACGCGCGCCAGGATGACGTCGCGCTTGGCGTGGTCGAGGAACTCCTGCGGAATCCCGTGCAGGCGGAACGGCGTCGTGACGCCGGCGTCGTTGAGCGTCTGGAGCAGCGTCGCGCCGCAGCCACCGACCCGTCCGTTGTCCTCGACGCTCACGACCAGCCGGTAGTCGCGGGCGAGCTCGACGATCGCGGGGTCGACGGGCTTCACCCACCTCGGGTCGACGACGGTCACGCCGACGCCCTGCGCGGACAGCCGCTCGGCCACGTCCACCGCGGTCGTGCACATCGATCCGACCGCCACGATCAGCACGTCACGGCCACCCTCGCGCACGAGCACGTCCGTCTGGCCGACACGGTCGATCGCCTCGATGTCTGCGGGCGGCGGGCCCTTCGGGAAGCGTACGACGGTGGGAGCGTCGTCGACCTGGACGGCCTCGTCGAGCAGCTCGCGCAGCCGCGTCACGTCGCGCGGCGCGGCCAGCCGAAGCCCCGGGACGACCTGCAGGATCGACATGTCCCACATGCCGTTGTGGCTCGCCCCGTCGTCCCCGGTCACGCCGGACCGGTCGAGGACGAACGTCACCCCGCACCGGTGCAGCGCGACGTCCATCAGGACCTGGTCGAAGGCACGGTTGAGGAACGTGGCGTAGACCGCGAACACCGGGTGCAGCCCGCCCATCGCCAGCCCGGCCGCAGAGGTCGTCGCGTGCTGCTCGGCGATGCCGACGTCGAAGGTCCGCTCGGGGAACTTCGACGCGAAGACGTCGAGGCCGACCGGGTGCATCATGGCCGCGGTCACGGCAACGATGTCGTCGCGGCGCTCGCCGAGCTCGACGATCGCGTCGGAGAAGTGGTCGGTCCAGATCCTGCCCTTGGGCTTCTCGGCCCCGGTCTGCACGTCGAAGGGACCCGGCGCGTGGAACTGGTCGGCCTCGTGACGCATGGCGGGGTCGTAGCCCTGCCCCTTGCGGGTGATCGCGTGCACGATCACCGGCCCGCCGAAGCGCTTGGCGTTGGTGAGCGCCTGCTCCATGGCGCTCCGGTCGTGGCCGTCCACCGGGCCGACGTACTTCAGGCCCAGGTCCTCGAACAGGCCCTGCGGGGCCAGCGCGTCCTTCATGCCCTTCTTGACCGCGTGGAGGGCGTCGTACGCCGCGTGGCCGACACCCGGGACGGAGTTGAGGCGCTTCTTGACCAGGTCGAGCACCTGCTCGTAGCGCGGGTTGGTGCGCAGGGAGGTGAGCGCAGTGGCCAGACCACCGATGGTCGGGGTGTAGGAGCGCTCGTTGTCGTTGACCACGATCACCAGCCGGCTCGACTTCGCGATCGCGATGTTGTTGAGCGCCTCCCACGCCATCCCTCCGGTGAGGGCACCGTCGCCGATCACGGCGACCACGTGACGGTCCTCGCCTCGGATGGCGTACGCCTTGGCGAGACCGTCGGCGTAGGACAGCGACGTCGAGGCGTGGGAGTTCTCGACGATGTCGTGCTCGGACTCGGCCTGGCTGGGGTAGCCGCTGACCCCGCCCTCCTTGCGCAGCGTGCCGAACTCGGGGTGGCGGCCGGTGACCAGCTTGTGGACGTAGGACTGGTGGCCGGTGTCGAAGACGACGCGGTCGTGCGGGGAGTCGAAGACCCGGTGGATGGCCAGCGTGAGCTCCACGACACCCAGATTCGGTCCGAGGTGCCCGGAGTTCGTCGCGACGGTGCGGATCATGACGTCGCGGATCTCGGCGGCCAGCTCGTCGAGCTGGTCCGCGGAGAGCCCACGGAGGTCACGCGGGCTCGCGATCGAGTCGAGGAGTGCCATTCGGCGGAGTCTATTTCATGCCGGGTCGTAGACCGGCACCGACGGGACGGCGTCGCACGACGGGGGTCATGACAACCCCCTGAGCCGTGCGTAGGTGGGTGAGTCGAGGAAGGCCGGGACGATGTCGGTCGCACCGGCTGTCAGGTCCAGGCCGCGGGCGACCTCGGGGTCGACGAAGACGATCTGCCTGCCCTCGCGGCAGTCGATGTCGTCGTCGGTGAGGGCGGTGGCGGCGACGAAGACCTGCATCCGGTCCCAGGTGCCGTAGGCCTCGCGGTGGTCGACGACGAACTCGTCGAACAGCTCGAGGCCCCCGCGCTCCAGCCGTACGCCGGTCTCCTCCTCGAGCTCGCGATGAGCCGCGGTCTCGAAGTCCTCGCCGGGATCGACGTGGCCGCCCGCCAGTCCCCACTTCTCGGGGTCGATGCGCGGGTGCTCGTCGCGCTCCTGGAGCAGGATCCGGCCCTCACGGTCGACCAGGACGATCCCGGCGAAGCGGTGTTGGTCTGCCTCCGGGACGAAGGGGTGCTCCTCGACCCACCCGAAGAGCTTCGGTGCGACGAGCGCGGTCGACGGCACCAGGTCGAGGTCCGGCCAGCGGGCGGGGTCCACGAAGACCATCTGCCGGCCCTCGTGGCACTCCACGTCGCGGTCGTTGAGCGTCGTACGGGCCACGAAGGCGTGGAAGTGGAACGTGCCGCGATCTCGGGTGACCAGCTCGAAGAGGCCGAGGTCGGTGAGCTCCTCGGGGGCCAGCATCACCCCGGTCTCCTCGGCCAGCTCGCGCAGGGCAGCCGCGACCGGCTCCTCGTCACCCTCCGGCCCACCCCCCGGGAAGCACCACATGTCGGGCCAGACCGGAGCGTGCTCGTCCCGCTCCTGCATCAGCACCCGGCCGCGTGGATCCACGATCGTCACCTGGACGAAGTCGGTGCGGACCGCAGTGGCGCCCCACTCCAGGACGTGCGGCAGCGTGAGCGACGTGGCCTGGTGCAGCTCGCGGTCGCCGAGGTCTCGGGGGTCGACGAACACGATCTGCCGCCCCTCGCCGCAGACCACGCCGTCGTCGGTGACCGACAGGCGCACCGCGAAGAGCTCGAACTCGTCCTCCTCGCCGCAGGTCTCGCTGTGGAAGCGCCGCACCCCCAGGGAGTCGAGCCGTGCGGGCGCCACCACGAGACCGGTCTCCTCCTCGAGCTCGCGGACCGCAGCGGACCGGAAGTCCTCACCCGGCTCGAGGTCACCACCCGGATAGCCCCACCGTCCCGGGTCGTGCAGTGCGTCGTCGCCGCGCTCCTGCATCAACAGCCGGCCGCGGACGTCGAGGACTGCCACGGCGGCGAAGCGATGCATGCGCCCGACCCTAGCCAGCACTCACATCCGGACGCGGTAGCGCCGGCCGCGCAACGCGTCCTCGACCAGCCCCACCTCCCGGCGTACGGCGACGAGCCGGGAGTCCTCGAGTCGGAAGGTCTCCACCGCGGCCTCGACGACCGCCTCGTCGGCGACGTCCTTCAGGTCGCCGCGGATCTCGCTGAGACCCCGCCTGGTCGCAGCCTGCTGCGCCTCGACGTGCAGCACGGCGAACCGGGCGAGCACCACGACGTGGCGGCGTAGCCCGGTGAAACGGCGGTACTCGGACGGGCACAGGTCGAGCAGCCAGTTGACCGCGGTGGCCTCCCAGTCCGGGGCGTCCGGCGGTCGGACCTGGCGCGGCCAGCCCGGGGGCATCACCCCGCGATGGCCCTGCGGCAGCTCGCGCCGGGATCTGGGCTGCGGGGGCGGGAACACCGGACCAGTCTATCGAACATCTGTTCGACCGCGCAGGTGGGTCGCGGCTGTTCGTCAGCCGGCGAGGAAGGACCAGCGCACCTCGCGCACGTCGTTGTCGACGTTGAGGTCGACCAGGCAGATGCTCTGCCACGTGCCGAGCGCGAGCCGTCCGTCGATGACCGGGACCGTGCAGTGCGGCGGCACGATCGCCGGCATCACGTGTGACCGGCCGTGACCGGGCGAGCCGTGTCGGTGGCTCCAGCGGTCGTCCGCCGGGAGCAGGTCGGTGAGCGCAGCGAGCAGGTCGTCGTCGGAGCCGGCGCCGGTCTCGATGATCGCGATCCCCGCCGTGGCATGGGGCACGAACACGTGCAGCAGGCCGTCTCCCCGGTCCGCGACGACGTCCGCGGCGTCGCGGGTCAGGTCGAGCACGACCTCGTCGCCGCCCGTGCGGTAGGTCCGGATCTCACTCTCCACCGGACAACGCCTCTTCGATGCGCTCCACCTTGGCCGTCAGCTGGCCGTCGTAACCCGGCCGGATGTCGGCCTTCAGCACCAGCCCGACGCGCGGCGAGACCTCGGCGACGACGTCGACGGCCTGCTTGACCACGGCCATCACCTCGTCCCACTCGCCCTCGATGTTGGTGAACATGGCGTTGGTCTCGCACGGCAACCCCGAGTCCCGTACGACGCGCACGGCGGCCGCGACCGCCTCGGTCACCGAGCCGGTCGGATCGCTGGACATGGGCGAGAGGGAGAAGGCGACGATCATGCCGCCACGCTAGGTCACCCACGCTCGTGCGCCAGCGGGCACCCGTCGGGGTGACTTGACCAATCCGCGCCCGTCGCTACGTTCGAAGGACTCAGTGAAGTGCCCCGCCCCCGGGGCCCGAGGAAAGGGACACCACGTGCCAGACGTCACCGCAAGCTCCGGAATCCTCAGCAACACCCAGGTCCACGTGGAGGACTCGGGCGGCTCCGGCCGGCCGGTCGTCCTCATCCATGGCTGGCCGCTGTCGGCGGAGTCGTGGAGCGAGCAGGTCGGCCCGCTCACCGAGGCCGGCTACCGCGTGGTGGCCTATGACCGTCGCGGCTTCGGCCGGAGCGACAAGCCCTCGAAGGGCTACGACTACGACACGCTCGCCGACGACCTCGACAGCGTGCTCTCCGAGCTCGACCTCCAGGATGCCACCCTCGTCGGCTTCTCCATGGGCGGCGGCGAGGTCGCCCGCTACATCACCCGCCACGGCCAGGACAGGTTGCACTCGGTCGTGTTCGCCGCGGCCGTGCCGCCCTACCTCCTCAAGTCCGACGACAACCCGGACGGTCCGCTGACCGAGGAGGCGGCCGCGGAGATGAGCGCGGGCCTCGAGTCGGACCGTACGACGTTCTTCGACGGGTTCACCCAGGGCTTCTTCTCCGCCGGTGGCGAGCTCAAGGTCACCGAGGAGCAGCGCCAGGAGGCGATCGTGCTGTGCCACCAGAGCGACCAGACGGCAGCCCTGGGCTGCATGAAGGCCTTCGCCACCACGGACTTCCGCGAGGACCTCCCGAAGGTGACCGTGCCGACACTGGTCATCCACGGTGCCAGTGACGCGACGGTGCCCTTCGAGGGCTCCGGCAAGCGCACCCACGAGGCCATCGCCGGCTCTGAGCTCGTCGTCGTCCCCGACGCACCGCACGGTCTCAACGTCAGCCACGCCGACGAGTTCAACGCCGCACTGCTCAGCTTCCTGCAGACGTGACGCGTGGGGCCGGGTGCCGCGCTCAGGCGTTGGTGCTCGGCTCCGGCAGCGCACCCGTCGGGTCGGACGTGCCGCCCTGGCAGCCGACCCCGAACTCCGGGGCCGTGTGGCCGTCGCCGTACTCGTCGAGGAACAGGGCGAGCCGCTTGTCGTCGGCGCCGTCGAGCTGCAGCTGCGCTCCCCAGACCGTGACCACCACCGGCGCGGGAAGTCCCTCGCGCGGGGACAGGATGCCGTTGTCGGGAAGCTGCTCGGCGAGCGAGGCGATGTCGTCCCCCGACAGGTCGGGGTCGTGGGTCATCCACACCGTGCCGTGCTCGAGGTCGTGCACGGCGTTCTCGTCGCGGACGGGCTCGTCGAAGACTCCGCACGCCAGCCAGATCGGAGCGTGGGGGCCACCGGCCGGCGGGTCCTGCGGGTAGGTGACGTCGCCGGTCGTGTGGGAGCGGTCGGTGATGTCCCAGGTCTCCACCAGGCTCAGGTCGAGGGCGCGCTGCGCCTGTACGTCGCCCCGGACCGCCAGGTCGATCAACGGGGCGGCGAGCGCCGCGCCGAGGACGACGACGGCCGCCACCGTCGCCAGGACCAGCGGCACCCGGCTCGACGGTCGCGCCTCCTCGGGCGGCGGCGGCGCGTCCCGCTCCGTCCGCGGCAGCAGGTCGTCGTCGCTCACCGCGTCAGGGTACTGACTCAACCCAGCGCCCTCAGCCCAGGACCGACTTCGCGATCAGCACGATCGACGACGCCGCGCAGAGGAGGAGCACCGCGCGCCGGAACGAGGCGCGCGGGATGCGGCGGTGCGCCCAGGCGCCGAGGAGGAGCGCCAGGCCGACCAACGGGAGGTAGGCGAGCGCCAGGACGACGGATTCCCGCGGCAGCTCGCCGACGGCGGCGAACCAGGCGGCACTCATGATCGAGCCGACCACGAAGAAGAACGAGAGCGTTCCCCGCACCTCCCGTGGCGGTCGGTGGGCCAGCACGATCGCCATCGGTGGGCCGCCCACGGCGACCGCCGTCCCGACGGTCCCCGCAGCGAAGCCCGCACCGACCAGCGTCAGTGGCGTCTGCCGCACCTCGACGGTGTGGAACGACAACCAGACCGCGCCGAGCACCAGGATGCCGACCGAGATTCCCAGCACCCGGTGGTTGGAGCTGGTGGCCAGCCAGACGCCCAGATACGTGCCAGGCACGCGTGCCGGCAGCGACCAGGCGATGACCCGCCAGTTGATGTGCCTGAACTCGGTGACCAGCACACCCGTCGAGACGACGATGGCGAGCAGGAGAAGCAGCGTGGGGACCAGGCGCGGTTCGACGAGTGCGATCAGTGGCGCACCGAAGAGACCCAACCCCAGGCCGATCGTGGCCTGGATGAAGCACCCGATGGCGACGATCAGACCGATGAGGACGAACGCCTGGATCGAGATGTCACCGATCACCTGGTGAGCGCCGTCGAGCCAGGTGCGGATCGACCTGTGGTGCGGCCGGCCGCGTCCAGGTGTTCCTGGACGCGGCCGCGCCACATCTGCGCCGGCTCCGGGGCCGGCCCGGTCATCCGCGCAACAGGTTGCGCAGGACGTACTGCATGATGCCGCCGTTGCGGTAGTAGTTGGCCTCACCGGGGGTGTCGATGCGCACCACGGCCTCGAACTCGACGTCGTCGGCCTTGACCGTGACGGTCTTCGGCGACGGGCCGTCGTTGAGGGCGGTGATCCCGGTGATGGAGAACGTCTCCTCACCCGTGAGGCCGAGCGACTCCGCGGTCTCGCCCTGGGGGTACTGCAGCGGGATGACGCCCATGCCGATCAGGTTGGAGCGGTGGATGCGCTCGTAGGACTCCGCGATGACAGCCTTGACGCCCAGCAGGGAGGTCCCCTTGGCCGCCCAGTCGCGAGACGAGCCGGAGCCGTACTCCTTGCCGGACAGCACCACGAGCGGCGTGCCCGCGGCGATGTAGTTCTCCGATGCCTCGAAGACGCTCGTCACCTCGCCGCCGGCGGTGAAGTCGCGCGTCACACCACCCTCGGTGCCCGGCGCCAGCTGGTTGCGCAGGCGGATGTTGGCGAAGGTGCCGCGGATCATGACCTCGTGGTTGCCGCGGCGAGAGCCGTAGGAGTTGAAGTCGCGCTGACCGACGCCGTTCTCGGCGAGGTAGCGGCCGGCCGGGCTGTCCTTCTTGATCGCACCGGCCGGGCTGATGTGGTCGGTCGTGACCGAGTCACCCAGCTTGAGCAGCACGCGGGCGCCCTCGATGTCGGTCACCGGCTCCGGCTGCTCGGCCATCCCGTCGAAGTACGGGGGCTTCCGCACGTAGGTCGACTCCGGGTCCCAGTCGAAGGTCTTGCCCTCGGGGGTCGGCAGCGACCGCCACGCCTCGTCGCCCGCGAAGACGTCGGCATAGGACTCGTCGAACATCTCGGAGCTGATCGCACGCGGCGATGACCTCCTCGATCTCGACGGGCGTCGGCCAGATGTCCTTCATGAACACGTCGTTGCCGTCGGTGTCCTGGCCGAGGGGCTCGTTGAACAGGTCGACGTCCATCGAGCCGGCCAGGGCGTAGGCGACGACCAGTGGCGGGGACGCGAGGTAGTTCATCTTGATGTCGGGGTTGATCCGACCCTCGAAGTTGCGGTTGCCCGACAGCACCGAGACGACGGCGAGGTCGTTGTCGTTGACGGCCTGGCTGACCTCGGGGATGAGCGGGCCCGAGTTGCCGATGCAGGTGGTGCATCCGTAGCCGACGAGGTTGAAGCCGAGCTTGTCGAGGTAGGGCGTCAGGCCCGACTTCTCGTAGTAGTCGGAGACCACCTTGGAGCCCGGCGCGAGGGTCGTCTTGACCCAGGGCTTGCTCTGCAGGCCCTTCTCGACGGCCTTCTTCGCGAGCAGGGCGGCGCCGATCATCACCGAGGGGTTCGAGGTGTTGGTGCACGAGGTGATCGCGGCGATGGTCACCGCGCCGTGGTCGAGCTCGAAGGTCGTCCCGTCGGCGAGCGTGACCTGCGCGGGGTTGCTCGGACGCCCACCGTCGGCGGGGGCCGCGGAGACGTAGTCGCGCGGCGGCTCCTCACCGTGACCGTTGTGCGGGGTGTCGGAGGCGGGGAAGGACTCCTCGACGTTCTCGTCGTACCCCTTGGTCTCCTGCCGGTCGGTGTCACCGGGATCGGTGTAGTCGGCGAGGGCGCCCCGGAAGGACTCCTTGGCCTCGGACAGCGAGACCCGGTCCTGCGGCCGCTTCGGGCCGGCCAGCGACGGCACGACTGTCGCCAGGTCGAGCTCGAGCTTCTCCGAGAAGCGCGGCTCGGCCGACGGGTCGTGCCAGAGGCCCTGCTCCTTGGCGTAGGTCTCCACGAGCGCGAGCTGCTCCGGGGTGCGGCCGGTGAGCTTGAGGTACTTGACCGTCTCCTCGTCGATCGGGAAGACCGCGATCGTGGACCCGAACTCCGGGCTCATGTTGCCGATCGTGGCACGGTTGGCCAGCGGCAGCACCGAGACACCGGGGCCGTAGAACTCGACGAACTTCCCGACGACGCCGTGCTTGCGCAGCATCTCGGTGATGGTGAGGACCAGGTCGGTGGCCGTCGTGCCCTCGGGCAGGTCGCCGGAGAGCTTGAAGCCGACCACACGCGGGATCAGCATGGAGACCGGCTGGCCGAGCATCGCTGCCTCCGCCTCGATGCCACCGACGCCCCAGCCGACCACACCGATGCCGTTGACCATGGTGGTGTGGGAGTCGGTGCCGACGCAGGTGTCGGGGTAGGCGATGCCGTCGCGCACCATCACCACGCGGGCGAGGTGCTCGATGTTGACCTGGTGGACGATGCCGGTGCCGGGCGGGACGACCTTGAAGTCGTCGAACGCGCCCTGGCCCCAGCGCAGGAACTGGTAGCGCTCGCGGTTGCGCTCGTACTCGATCTCGACGTTCTTCTCGAAGGCCTCGGGCGTGCCGAAGACGTCGGCGATGACGGAGTGGTCGATGACCATCTCGGCCGGAGCGAGCGGGTTGATCTTGGTGGCGTCGCCACCGAGCTCGGCCATCGCCTCGCGCATGGTGGCGAGGTCGACCACGCAGGGCACACCTGTGAAGTCCTGCATGATCACGCGCGCCGGCGTGAACTGGATCTCCTGGTCGGGATCGGCGTCAGCGTCCCAGCCCGCGATCGCCTTGATGTGGTCGGCGGTGATGTCAGCGCCGTCCTCGGTGCGGAGCAGGTTCTCCAGGAGCACCTTGAGGGAGAACGGCAGGCTCTCGACGTCGAGTCCCTCTCCGGTCACCGCATCCAGGCGAAAGATCTCGTAGGACTGTCCGTCCACGTCCAGGGTGCTCTTCGCACCGAAGCTGTCCTGACTGGCCATCAGCCACATCTCCTCGAGTAATCGTGGGTTCGTGCCCATCTTGCCGTCGCACCCGGAGGCACGGGAAGACAGGAGACCCTTAGTTCGTCATCGGCATTTATCTCGATGTCAAGATACATGAGACCAAGGTTCCTCACAACCACCACCGCACCCGGCCCCTACGCTTCTCCGGTGCCCACCCTCCTCCACCTCAACGGGCCCTCGGGCGTCGGCAAGTCGACGCTCGCCCACGCCCACGCCGCCACCCGACCCGGCACGCTGGTCTGCGACATCGACGACCTCAGGTCGTGGGTCTCGGGCTGGGAGGAGGACTTCATCGGCACCGGCGAGGCGGTGCGCAGCAGCGCTCTGGCGCTGATCACCGCCTACCTGCGGACCGGCCGGGACGTGGTGCTCCCCCAGCTGATCGTGACCCCTGCCCAGATCGACCGCTTCGAGGAAGCGGCCGCGGACGCTGGAGCGTCGTACGTCGGCGTGGTGCTGTCACTCGCACCTCAGGACCTGCTGACGCGCCTGCACGCCCGGGAGCAGACGCCCGTCATCGAGGCCATCTCCCGGATCATCGCCGAGCGCGGCGGCGACGACCTCGTGGTCAACGGAGGCGAGCAGCTGCTCGAGCTCGCCGGACAGCGCGGCCTCACCGTGATCGACGCCACCGACCAGGCCGCTGCCCTCCGCGCTCTCGACGAGGTGCACTCCGTCAGCCCCTGATCGGAGGGCTGGCAGTCAGCCGATCCCGGCCACCTTGTCGAGCCGCTGGAGCAGCTCGTGGGCCGCGAGCTCGACCTGCTTGTGGCGCCACTCGGCCGCGCGGTAGACGCAGGCGATCAAGGCGCTGCGGTGCACCCGGCGGAAGTCGCCGTAGCCGAAGGCATGCCGGGCCTTGGTCTCGTCGTTGGCGCCCTCGGTGAGTCCCAGGTGCCATGCGGCGTAGTCAGGCCAGGTGTGCCCGTCGAGATAGGCGTTCTGCGCCTCGGCGTCGGGTTGGACCTCGCCCCACTCGCTGTCGAGGACGTACTGCCTGGCGTCGATCAGCTGCTCGGCGTGCGCGACAGCGGCGTCGTTGACGGCGTAGGTGGCCATGGTGCCACCTTCTCCTGCACCCACTCCCCCCACAAGCCGCACCGCGCACCGGAGCCGCCGCTCGGGCATCATGCCGGGATGGACGTCTCGGCGATCACGACCCATCTCGAGACCCTGGACGGGGTCCGTGAGCAGGCCACCGGGTCACGACGCACCTGGCGGGTCCGCGGTCGCCTCGTGGCGCGCCTCGAGGACGACGAGACGCTGCTCGTGCGGTCCATGGCTGCTGACCGCGAGCAGCTCGTGGCCGCCGACCCGGAGACCTTCTACGTCACCCCGGCGATCGAGGCGCACCACAAGGTGCTGGTGCACCTGCCGGCGGCCGACACCGACGCCGTACGACGGGTGCTGACCGCTGCCTGGGAGCTGCAGCGCTGACCAGGGACGTGGTCACGGGGCGGCACTTCACAGGGCGCCCGAGAGTGGCCATCGAAGGACTCCGCTCGGCTGCCCCGGCGTGTCTCATGCTGAGTTGGCCATCCGTCCGCTCTCGGCGTGAGCGGCCAGTGCGAGTCGAACTACGGCCGCGCGGTCGACGACCGGATTCTCGAGAAGCCTCACCGGCGCGGTGCCTTCGAGCAACCCGTCTTCGACCCGGAACGTCATCTCGATCGCCCTGAGCAGGCGCAGCGAGCGGTGGTTGGTCGGCAGGACGGTTGCCTGCATTCTGTCTATTCCTGACACCGAGGCCACGGTCATCAGTGTGTCGAGAAGAGCGGTTCCGAGCCCGCGACCCTGGTAGGCGTCAACCACCTCGAATGCGATCTCCGCCGTCCTAGGGGTCACCCGGATCAAGCGCCCGATCGCCGCGGCGTGCCCGTCGACCTCGCCCAGCCAAGCGATGTGTGTGTGACCGTCGATGGCCGTCAGAGCCCGGCGCATCGGGCCGGTCAGCTGCGGCAGGCCGGTCAGGTAGCGGTCGTAGCGGGAGGCAGGGGAAAGTGCGTCGAAGACGTCGTCAAGAGCCGTGTGTTCCTCGGATCGGAGCGGCCGGAGGGTAGCCACCCCGCCGTGCACTTCCACGGAAACGACGCCCGTCGAGCGCGGGGTCGGAGCATCCGGCAAAGAGGTCATCGCCTTCCACCTTCATGAAGGGTCGGGATGGGAGCAGTGGCGAGGGCGCGCTGCTCGGCGTCACTGGCAGTGGCAGCCACCGTCGGCGTCGGCCGCGGCACCGCAGCAGATGGACTTCTCGCTGACGTCGCAGCATGTCGTCTGCCTCGCCGGTGAGCAGCACGACGATGCCGCGCCCTGGGTCGTCGGGGACCCCGTCAGAGCTGCGTCGGATCGGGAGTCGGTGGGATGTGTGGTCATCGTCTTGCCCTTCGGAGGAAGTGTCTGTGCAGGACTCAGACGTCGACGTGCCCAGGAGGACGCAACACAGGATCGTGCGTCTATATTGACAAACGTCGATACGCTGGCATCATGGATGTCGAGGCGGATACCCGCGATCTCGGTTCACGACGAGGAGCCCCACTCATGACCGCAGGCGGGATGGACCCAAGCGGAACCCCCGGGCCCGAGTCGGTCGAGGCAGTGTGGAGAGAGTTCTCCGGCGAGCTGCGAAGGTTCATCGGCCGCCGCGTGTCCCGCCCCCAGGATGCCGATGACATCCTGCAGCTGGTGGCTCTCCGGATGTTGCAGCACTCGGATGAGCCCCGCGACCGTCGGGCCCTGCTCGGGTGGCTCTTCGCCGTCACCCGCAACGCGATCACGGACTACTACCGCGCAGCCGTCCACCGTCGCGAAGTGACGACCGACGACATTCCGGAGCGCCCTCGTGCCGACTTCCCCGCCGAGGAGGACACGCAGAAGGCGTTGTCCAGCCTCGCCGCATGCGTCCGACCGTTGCTACGACTGATCCCTGCTGACCAGGCAGCGGCTGTCGAGCTCGTCGACCTCACCGGTGTCAGCCAGGTCGATGCGGCCCGAGCCGCCGGACTCTCGGTCTCGGGAATGAAGTCGCGCGTGCAGCGCGGTCGTCGAGCCCTCCGGGACGCCCTCACCGCGTGCTGCCAGCTGCAGCTCGACGTTCGCGGCGAGATTCAGGAGGTCGCATCCCGCCGCGGAGCCGACTGCGCCTGCGTCGCCTGACACGAGCGCCAGCCCGCCAAGAACACCCTGCTTCGACAGCGTTGCGTCCTTCGGTCTCCGGCTTCGTCTGAGTACTTGACCCAGACCACCATGCCGAGGAGGCCCACCATGACAACCACCGTCGACACCGCACTCGACGTCCAGATCAAGTCCGCTCACCGCAGGATGTGGGCTTCCGGCGACTACCCCGCCGTCGCCAGTGAGGTGATACCAGAGCTCGGAGCGGTGCTGGTTCAGGCGCTGGGCGTGCAACCGAACGACAAAGTCCTCGACGTCGCAGCCGGCTCCGGGAACGCAGCCATCCCCGCCGCTCAGGTGGGCGCCCATGTCACGGCGACCGACCTGGCACCCGAGCTGTTCGACGCGGGCCGTCGTGATGCCGCTGTCGCTGGTGTGAACGTGAACTGGTTGGAGGCCGACGCTGAGCGGCTGCCCTTCGATGACGGCAGCTTCGACGTGGCGATGTCGGTCGTCGGCGTCATGTTCACGCCGTCTCACCAGCGCTCCGCCGACGAGCTGGTCCGCGTCGTGCGGCCGGGCGGACGGATCGGGCTGATCAACTGGACGCCGGGCGGCTTCATCGGCGAGATGTTCGCAACGATGAGGCCCTACGCTCCCCCGCCGCCAGCCGGTGCACAGCCTCCCCCGCTCTGGGGCGATCCGGACCACCTGGCTCGACTGTTCGGTGACGAGGTCACCGCGCTGCGGACCGAACGCCGCCTGCTCACGGTCGATCGATTCCACGCCCCTGAGGACTTCCTCGCCTTCTTCAAGAAGACCTATGGGCCGACGATCGCGGTCTACGCCAGGCTTGCGAACGACCCCGCAGCCACCGCCGAGCTCGACCAGGCCCTCACAGATCTCGCGCGCAACAACTTCGGCCGCCAGCCGTTCATGCGGTGGGAGTACCTCCTGGTCACGGCGACGGTCATCTGAAGGTCGCGTCAGTGTGCTGGCACCACATCCGATCTTCCCACCACCGCCGGTACGGGCGGACTCACTCGAAGGTAGAGCCATGACCAGCAATCCCGTCCTGCCCCTGTCGGCCGATCGCGCGCAGCCCCGTACGGATCGTGTGCTCGTCGATCTGCTCATGCCTGAGCCGACGAGCTGTGCGCCCTGTCAGAACGCAATCGAGGAGATCGATGATGCTGCTGCCCTCGTGGCGCAGGAGCTGGCGGCCAGGGGCACCGCAGTGAAGGTTCGTGTCACGACCCGAACCGACCCAGCCACCCCCGGTGCACACGGCGTGGAGCACCTTGACCGCAACGACCGCAACGACCTCATCACGTAGATGGGTCGATGCACACCCACGAGTTCCTGGAAGGACGGGTCGTCATGCACCCCTTCGCTACGCCAGGCTTGGCGCACCGTACGCACCGCCACCACTCGAACCACGGGTCTGGGTGCGCGACTGGTAGCGCTGCCGGCCGGCGGAGGTCGACGACTTCACCGGTGCGCGGTGCGCTGCCATGCTGCCTGAGCCAACGCCGTCCGGTGCTCAGCGCGGGCGAGTGGCGACGAGGTGCCCCTCGATCGGGATACGGGCGCCGTCAGCGCCGACGAACTCGCGCAGGGCTTCGTTGGCCTCGCGCCGCAGCGCGTCGTACGCCGCGTCGGTGAGGCGCTCGCGCACAGGGGTGCTCTCCACCTCGACCCCCACGAACTCGTCGATCGAGCCGAAATGGGCGGTGCCCATCCGGGTCCGGGTGGAGAGGACGTCGAGACCGGCAGCCTCCAACGACTCCTGCAGAGCGTCGAGATCGCCGCACGCCCAGTAGGCGCTCAGCATCGCCACCGCCTCCGGACCGGCGTGCTCGGCGGCGAGGTCGACGAGCTTGCCGTACGCCGGCTGCGCGTCCAGCGAGCTCGGCACCATGACCACGAGCGTGCCGTCCGGTCCGGTGACCCGACCCATCTCGCGGAGGGCGGCCGGCAGGTCGGGGAAGAACATCAGCGCCATCTGGCACATCACGGCATCGAACGTGCCGTCCTCGAAGGGCTGCGCGGTCACGTCGGCCCGGTGCAGCTCTACGCCGGGGCACACCCGCTCGGCCACCGTCAGCATCGCGTCGTTCAGGTCGGTCCCGACCACGCGACCTCGCGGGCCCACGCGGTCGAGCGCAACCCGGGCCACGATCCCGGTGCCGCAGGCGACGTCGAGCACGGACTGGCCGGATGTGACGTCGCCCATGGCGACGACGTGGGGCGCCCAGTCAGCGAACAGGGCGGGGACGAAGCGGGACTCGTAGAGCTCCGCAATCTCCAACGGGATCTGGAAGGTCTCTTGTGTGCTCATGTTTCCGGTGTACGCCGAGGGCGCGGTGGGGCACATCGCCAGGAACAGCCATCTCCTCGCTCGGGCCGATGGTCAGGATGCGCCAGTGCAGCGCCCGGTCACATCCAGGAGTGCTGATAGGCGAAGGCCGTGGCGGCAGCTCGTGACCCCACGCCGAGCTTGGTGTAGATGTTGCTCAGGTGCCGAGCCACGGTGTGCTCACTGAGCACCAGGGCCGCGGCGACCTCGCGGTTGCTGTGGCCGCGCGCCACCAGACCCAGCACTTCCCTCTCTCGCGCGGAGAGTGGTGACTCCGGCGAGCCTGACAGCCGGGTCTCGACCCGGCGTACATCGGGGTAGGCGCACAGCCTGCGGAACGTCGCCAGTGCTGCGGTCAACTCCAACTCGCCGCTGTCGCGGTCGCGGACCTGGAGCGCTGCCTCCCCGCGAACCGTCCTGGCGCGCGCCTCCTCGTAGGGCAGTCCGAGCTCCCTGAAGAGCAGGGCGGCCTCACCGGCCCGTTGCCAAGCTGCCGCCGAGGCCCCGCGGGCCACGAGCACCCGGGCGTCGGTCGAGACGGCCAGGCCGTGCAGGTAGTCACTGCTCACCTCCTTGGCCACGGCCGCCAGCTCCCTGGCGACCTCGGCCGCGTCGTCGAGGTCATCGACCGCGACCAACGCCTCCGCCAGTGCGGCGAAGAGCTCGGCTCTCCGTGCTGGCTGGGACGCTTCGTCGATCGCGAGCCGGAGTGCCCGCACCGCGGCGTCGGCTCGCCCTTGAGCGATCCGAACGCGCGCCAGCCCCGGCTGCGGGAGCCGCCCCAGCTGGTGAGCCCGGATGAACGACTCCTCGGCGAGGTCCGCGCGTCCCACCAGTCGGTGCAGCTCACCGACCAGGTAGTGGGCCTCCCCGGCGTAGCGCGGATCGTGGGCCATCAGCTCGGAGCAGGCCTGCTGCGCAGCGGCGGCCGCCTCATCCCACGCACCGCGCAGGCCCGCGAGCTCGACCACGTGCAGCCGACACAGTCCCGGATACAGCGTCCCTGCTGACAGGTGGTCGCACCAGCGGACCGCGGCGTCGCTCCACTGCAGGGAGCGGCCCAGGTCGGCGAGGTCGCGACAGGTCGCGAGCACGTTGCAATACACCCACCCCGCGAACAGTGGGGCCGGGTCGTCGTTGACCACGCCGAGCATGGCTTCGTCCAGTGCGGCCAGTCCGTCGTCGAACCGACCGCACGCGACCAGCGCCCGCCCGTGTGTCTGGAGGGCCATCGCGACCAGGCTCGCGTCCTCCAGGTTGCGTGCGATGGCCACCGCGCGCTCGGCGTGCTCCAACGCGTCCATCGGCGCCCCGGCCGCGGCGGCTCGGTCGGACTCCGCCACGGCAAGGAAGCCGGCGGCCACCGAGTTCGTCTCCGACCCGACGTGGCGGCGCGCGCGCTCGAGCCAGCCGCGTGCCATCGCTGTCTCGCCGACCAAGTGGTGGTCGTAGAAGAGCTGCCAGGCCGTCATGGCGGCACCCTCGTCGTCCCTGCCGTCGACGTGCGCGGCGTACGCGCGAGCCAGGATCGCCGCCGACTCGGCGGGACGGTCCAACCAGAACAGGCTCTCGCCCAATCGATCCAGCTCCGCTGCGCTCAGCGACGAGAGCTCGCGCCGAGCCAGTTCGTCGTGGAGAGCCTGCCAGTGACCGGCCACGTCCCCAGCCTAGGCCAGGATGCCGATTCGACCGGGCTGGGCGACGCAGCTCTCGACGGTGTCCAGCGACATCGTGGACCTGGAGTTT
>CAVRLH010000012.1:0-26521 GCA_963721925.1 uncultured Actinomycetota bacterium
ACATCTGATTCACGCTCGCTGCTGACTTGCCGGTTGCGGCGTCAACAGCGTCTGAACCGCGAAGACGTCCCCAGACACCTGGTTGTCTGGGGACGTCTTCGTTTCTCATGTGGCATACATGCGGCACAGAACCACTACGCAAGCGTCGGCTCGTATCCCCCGAGGATCCGAGCCACCGCGTCGCTCCGAAGTAGGTGAGCAGTCCTACTCGCAGAGCCCGGTCGCAGCCGCGTTCTTGGCCTGGCCGCCGCCGACGGCCTTGACGAGGTCTCCGACGTTGTTGATGCCCGCCAGAGCACCACTGTTGACGGCCTTGTGAATCTGGCCAAAGCAGGCCGCGTCCGACGGGGCGGCGGTGGCCGCGCCGGCGGAGCCGACGAGTGCGAGAGCGGCGATGGAGCCCGCGACGAGAATGCGCTTCATGTGGCAGTCCTTCCCTAGGTGGGTGGGGGTTCACCCGTTACCAAGGACTCCGCCTGCAAGAGCCCATTGGATGCAGACCGGCCAAGATTCTTGTCGCCGGAGACAACGTCGCGGGTTTGCCACCCTCCCACTCCTCACCGGGCATCTGCCAGGCCGCTCCTGGCCTGCGACCTGGGTCCTCGTCTGACCTGCGAGGCTGTGGTCCGCAAGAAGTACGCATGTCAGCCCGTTTCTGCTTCGGCAGGGACGGGCCGACTCGGTTGTTGGCCGGTGTTCGCGGTCGCCGTGCGCAGCACTCCAGGCGAGGACGAGCTCGGATCAGCGGAGGGTGGCTTGGGGAGTCGCGGGCCGGTGCGGTGGAGGTGTTATTCGACGGTGCGCACCGACAGGATCAGCTGCGCGGCGGGCACGAACGCGAGCTGCGCTCCCGCCAGGATGGTCAGGACCAGAGGCCGACCGGGTTGCCGTCGGGGTCGCTGACCACCGCGATGGTGCCGTAGCCGTCAGGCAGCTCCATCGGCTGGAGGTACACCGACGAGCCGAGCTCCTGCGCGCGATCGATGGTCTCGTCGAGCCGATCGGTCTTCACGTAGATCTTGACGCCGGTGTCGCCGGGGGCGATCGACGGTCCGATGCCCCCGGTGACGGCGTCCTCGCCGGCGCCGGTGTCGACCAAGCCGAAACCGTCGTCGTCGTTCTGGATCTTCCAGCCGAACAGGTCGGTGTAGAAGGACTGCAGCTTCGGGGCGTCGTTGCTCACGATCTCGAAGAAGGCAACGGGGTGGTGGGACATGGTGCTGTTCCTCTCGGGTGGTGGGGTCAGACGTGTGAAGGGAGGTCGATGACGACGGGCATCGGGAGGATGAGCCAGTCGATCGTTCCGATGTCGGCCTTGTAGGCAGGGTCGTTGTCGCGCAGCGCTTCGAGCTCGGCCTCGGACTCGGCCTGCACGATGCACATGCCCCAACTGTGCTCGGGGTCGGCGACAGGGGAGTAGATGAGGACGCGGCCCTCTGCCATCGGTGTTCGCCAGTACTCGACGTGCGCCATCATCGTGGCCATCTCCTCGTCCGACATGGTCTGGGCGAAGTCGGCGCGGTGCGCGTTGAGTCGATACAGGTACCAGGACATGTGGATCGTTTCCTTCCCGGGTTCAGTTGGTGTTGGTCGTCATGGGTTGGCCGGTCTCGAGGACGCTCTTGAGTCCGCTGATGATGAAGGCCCAGCCGCCGCTGACTCCGCGGGTCGTTGCGGGCGATGCCTCCAGGCGGTCATGGGTGACGGTGAGCTTGCTGACGCCGCCGTCCTGGGGTTCCACGCGCCAGGTGACTCGGCTCTCGGGCTCATCGGCGGCGTCCTCGTCCCACAGGCTTCGCCACGTGTGGGAGAGGAGGTGCGGCGGCTCGCACTCGAGCACGATGTCCTGGCCCCACAGCTCGCCGGTCGGGCTCACCGACGTCAACGGGGCGCCGCGCTTGAAGTCGGACTCGATGGTCGACCCGAAGAAGTACTGGCGCCGGAACTCCGTCTCCGTGATCGCCTGCCACACCTGCTCGACTGTCGCCCGGATGTAGATCTGGAAGACCAGCGGGGACTGGTTCGCTGCTTCGGTCATGACGACTCCAATCGGGACTTCAGGTCGCTGAGTGTCGCGACATGGGCTTCGGTGTACTTCGAGATCCACCGGTCGTGGATCAGGCGGATCGGGACCGGGTTGATGTGGTGCAAGGTGTTGCGACCGCTCTTCTGGGTGGTCACGAGGCCGGCTTCGGTCAGGACCTTGATGTGCTTCATGACGCCGAATCGCGTCATCTCGACGTGGCGGGCGATCCGGGCCTCGATGTCGGAGAGGGACAGGCCGTTCTGCTCGTGGAGGAGATCGAGGATGCGGCGTCTGGTCGGGTCCGCCAGCGCCTTGAAGGCTGCATCGTCGTCGGTCACGGCAACAAACAATAGGTGACCATTTGGTCACATGTCAACGAGTTGCAGACGGTGGTGTCATGACGAGCACAGTTTCTCGTTGTTGTGCGCACTCAGGATGACCGGCGGCCACGCGCTCGGACATCCCCCTCGCCTACGCGAGCGATGCAGCCCGCTCCGTCTCGGCCCGCATCGCGTCCAACATCGCGGTGAACTCGGCATGGCTCGGCGCCTCGATGGGAGTCGCGTCCGGCGTCGTCGCGAGCAGGTCGAGGAACAGGTCGAGGGAGGCCACGTCGGCGAACTTGTCGCGGTCGAGCATCGTGCTCCACGGCGAGTCCATCAATGCCCAGGCGAGCATGCCGCCTGCCAGGACCTCCTCGAAGGAGTCTTGTCAGCGGAGGCCGGGTGGTAGAACGGAACCAAGCCCCGAGACGAGGAGACGTGACATGCCAGGTCGAGTCAGGGTCGGTAGCGTGGCGGACTTCGCCGACGGGAAGCTGCACGCCGTGGATGCGGCGGGCACCTCCGTCGTGGTCGCTCTGGCCGGGGGCTCGCTGTGCGCGGCGCGCAATCGCTGTCCCCACCTGGGCTTCTCCCTCACCAAGGGGCCAGGTGGTCTGATGTACGCCGACGGCCAGGTCGTCTGCCCCTGGCACAACTCCCGCTTCGACCTGGCGTCGGGAGACAACCTCGACTGGGCGCCTGGCTTCGCCGGTAGGGACATGCCGCGCTGGTCGCGCAAGATGATCGCACTCGGCAGGAAGCCATCGGCGCTGACGACTTACGACGTCTCAGTCGAGGGCGACGACGTCTACGTCGAGCTATGAAGCTTCTCCCCTCCACCTCGGGCGGGCGTGGGGGGCGACGCAGGCAGCCCACTCCCGCGGCGACGTCGTCGTCGGTACCTCGTCGTGCTTGCGCAATGATTCTCGCGCGTGCGAGGTCCAAGAATCCCCGCCCGTCCGTTCCCCGGGCCAGTTGTGTGTGACTGCGACCAGCGCGGCAGCGGGCCCTTCGCCGACGAGTTCGCCGAGCAGGCCAGGTCTGCACTCACGGGGCTCGATGCCAACGCCAGCCAGCACGAGAACGGGAAGGGAACAAGATGAACGAGACGCCCGCCCATACTGTCGAGGTGACAGCCTCACGTGCGACACGGTTGGCGCTCTGGCTCGTGGCCTTCATGCTCGCCGCCTATCTCGGACGGGCGACGATCATCGATGGCGAGGCGCTGAGCTTGATGTGGCCGGCTGCAGGGGTGGCCGCCCTCTGGTTCGTCACGGGGAGCCGCCGCACGTGGGCACTCGACGCACTTGCCCTCGGCCTGGCCACGGTCACGATCAACATGACCACTGGCGCGCCGCTCCAGCTGGCCCTCGTCTTCGTCGCCGCCAACCTGCTCCAGGCGGCGGTGTTCGTCCTGCTCTTCCGCCGCCTGCTCCTGGTCGTGAGCGCGGCGGACCAGGACCTGGACCCGCTCCCGGGAATGGACCGACTCAGCGATCTGGGTGCGCTGGTGTGCGCCGCCGTGACGAGCGCGATGGCCGCCGCCCTTGTCGGCTGGACCGGGCTCTGGTGGGTGGTCGGATCCGCGGACATCCAGTCGCTCGTGGCTTGGTGGGGTCGTAATTCCGTCGCAGTCATCGTGATCACTACTCTCGGCCTGATCGCGCGCCCGAGGCTGGGCGAGCTGCGCAGGAGGCTGCGGCACCCCTCCAATCTTCGCGAGCTCACCGGGATGCTGCCGGCTCGCCAGGCCGAGCTGGCGCTGCATGCACTGCTCGGCGCCGCGGTGACCACGTTCGTCTTCCTGCTCAGCGACCCGGGGCCTCTGGCGTTCATCCTGCTCTTCACCACCGTCCTGATCGGCGTGCGCTTCGGCCCGCTGGTCGTGGGAGTCCACGGGTTGCTCCTGGCGGGGGCCAGCGTCGGCCTCACGCTGGCGGGACAGGGGCCCTTCGCGGCGATCGAGGACCTCCACTGGCGGACCCTGGTGGCCCAGATATTCGTGGCGCTGACGTCGGTCACCGGGCTGGTGCTTGCCCTGCACCGCCGGGAGAGGGAGGCCCTCCTCGCCCAGCTGCAGGTCTCGCAGAAGGCCGCCGCGGAGCGCGCCCAGCTGCTCGATGCGGTGCTCGAGAACATGCACGAAGGCGTCGCTGTCGTCGACGCCGATGACAAGATCCTGCTCCGCAACAACGCCGGGCGGCAGATGCTCGGACTCGGCGGCACCCCGGGCTCGCGCGCCCAGCCCCTCGAGACCCACCGACTACACCGAGCCGACGGCACCCCCATCACCCCGGCAGACCTGCCGTACGTCCGGGCGCTCGCGGCGCACGACGTCGTGCGGGAGGACCTGCTGCTGCGACCACGGGACGACGGTCCGACGAAGACACTCGAGATGAATGCTCGCCCGCTCCCCGCCGTCGCCGACGGCGACCTGCCACGCGCCATCGTCACCTACCGCGACGTCACCGCCGACCGCGCCGACCGCGACGGCCTGGCGTCGTTCGCCGGCGTGGTGGCGCACGACCTGCTCACTCCGGTGACGGTGATCGCAGCGTGGTCGGAGCTGCTGGCGGAGGCTCTGGACGTCGAGGAGGTCGATGTCATCAAGGGTCGTGCCTGCCTGGTCCGCATCACGGGCGCCGCGGACCGCATGCGGCAGCTCATCGACGACCTGCTGACCTACACCATCACCCGCGACGGGTCCTTCGAGCTCGTCGACGTGGATCTGAGTGCCGTGGCAGGTGACGTCGCGCAGTCACACGCCGAGTCGAACAGCAAGCCCGTGATCCACGTCCAGCCCGGCCTCCACGTGCTCGGTGACCACTTGCTCGTACGCCAGGTTCTCGACAACCTGATCGGCAACGCCGTGAAGTACGTGGCGCCGGGAGTGGGACCGGTCGTTTCCGTGGCAGGTGAGGAACGAGAGGACTGGCTGCACGTGACGGTCACCGACAACGGCATCGGCGTCCCGGAAGAGCACCGTCGCCGGATCTTCGAGAACTTCCAGCGCGCGCACGCCGAGGACTACCGCGGGACGGGGCTGGGGCTGGCCATCTGCCAGCGTGCGGTCGAGCGGCACGGTGGCACCATCACGGTCGCCGAACGCCTCGAGGGCCAGGGCAGCGTGTTCGAGTTCACCCTTCCTGCAGCGAGCGCACTCCCCCTGGTGACGACGCCCGGGCCTCGCCGAGACTCCCCCGCCGACGCCAGGCCACCAGCCCCGCGATCACCGCCACCAGCGGAATGAACCAGGCCCGGCGACACTGCTCAGGCGTCAGCCACGTCGATCAGGACCTTGCCGACGATCCCGCCTTCGACCGCGGCGTGCGCGTCGGCCGTCCGCTCGAGCGGGTAGTGGTGGAGCGGCAGACCCCGGTCATCCCCGACCCCCAACGCACCGTCGATGACCGCGGCCGTGATGTCCTCCGCCGCTGCGCGCAGCGCTGACCTGCCCACCGTGTAGAGCAACACCCATTGGAAGCGCGCGTTGGTCGAGAACGTCTCGCGGACACTGATGTTCACCTCGTCGCCGCCGTTGTTGGCGTAGATCGCGATGGTCCCGCGCGGCTTGATCACCTGGACGTCGAGCCGGATGTTCTGGGCCGGCGCCACCTCCACCACGATGTCGACCCCGTCGGGCGCCAGGTCCCGGATCCGCGCCACGGTGTCGCCCTCGCGGTAGTTGACGGCGTGGTCGGCCCCGGCGGCCGTCGCCAACGTGGCCTTGTCGTCGCTGCTCACCGTGCTGATCACGGTCGCGCCGGCCCACCGGGCGAGCTGGATCGCCGCATTGCCGACCGCACCTGCCCCACCCGCGACGAGCACGGTCATCCCGGCGAGCGCCCCCGGGGCGAGGCGGGTCGGCCCGTCCTCGGAGGTGGTGAGGGCACGGTGGGCCGTGACTGCCGGGACGCCGAGTGAGGCGCCCAGGTCGTACGACGCCGCGTCGGGCAGCACGGTGACGTTGGCGACCGGGAGCACGACGTACTCCTGCGCCGTGCCGCCAGGACGGGTGTGCTGGGCCAGCATCGTCCACACCCGGTCCCCGACCGCTGGGTCCGTGACGCCGGGGCCCACGGCGTCGATCACCCCGGAGCCGTCCTGGCCGGGCACGATCTCGGGAAAGGCCAGCTCGCCCATGCCACCGGCGCGGAACTTCCAGTCCGTGGGGTTGACCCCGGCGCGAACGATCCGCACCCGGACCTCGCCCGGGCCGGGCTCCGCGAGATCCCGCTCGACCAGGTCGAGCACCGAGGAGTCGCCGCTCTCGGTGTAGACCACAGCACGCATCTCGCTCTTCCCTCCTTCGTCGTCGCCGTCGACGCTCAGTCGGCTTCCCAGTAGGGGCCCTTGCGGTAGGGGTCACGCTCGATCGTGGTGATGGGGCGACGCACGGTCTTCCACACCTTCCGTGTGGTGCCGTCGGGGTTGCGCACGGTGCGGGCGACCCGGAAGTTGGCGTACGTCGTGGTGTAGGCGTTGCGCGAGTTGCGCGACTTGTTCCACTGGTAGTTGAAGTTCCTGATGTACTTCTTCGCCACCCGCTCGCCCCGCACGGTGAACCAGACCTCGTCGTTCGCCGTGCTCAGGCTCGCCCAGTTGGTCGAGCCGGTGAGGACCATCGACGTGTTCGGCACGCCGTTGTAGGTGCCCTGGATCACGAAGTACTTCTGGTGGCTGTAGTAGCTCAGGATCAGGTCGTCCTTGCCGTCCTTGTTGAGGTCGTAGTTGTCGTCGGGATTGAAGTCCTTCCCCGACGAGCGCATCGGGACACGACCCCGACGAGTGGGAGCGCCGATGATGCCCTTGGTGTGATAGCCGATCAGGCCGTAGCTCACCCGCAGGTCGCAGCCCTGGACGTACTTCTGGCGGAGCGCGGCAGCGAGGTAGTCGCCCCGACGCCCGCGCATCGTGTGCATGTTGAGGGCCAGTCGCGTGCGGGTGACCCCGCCGGCACCGTCGGGTGTCAGGCACTGGATCCGGTCGAGCATGTCGATCACCAGGTCGTTCTTCGGCCCGGAGACCCGGGGGAACGCCCAGACGGTGTGCTTGTCCACCGAGTCGTCGCAGACAGCGCCGATCGGCGTCCCGCAGAAGCTCATCGGCTCCTGGCGGGTGTTGTAGTCGTTCCTCATGTCGTTGAAGAGCCCCACGAACTGGCGGAACAGGGCGTGGTCGCCGGACGTGAAGTAGAGGTCGTTCCACTGGTGGATGTCGGCGTTCAGCATCATGTTTGCCGAGCCGACCGCGAGCACGTCCTTGGACCGTCCCGACTGGGAGAACGAGTAGAACTTCCCGTGCAGGTTGTTGTACTGGTTGGCAGCCCCCCGGCAGCTCTGCTTGCACTTGTAGATGAAGTTCTTCGATCGACGGTTGGTGCCGATCGCGCGGCGGATCACCTTCATGGCCCGGGTGTCCTGGTGGTCGTTGAGCAGCATCTGCACCTTCACGCCACGACGGCGGGCTGCGAGCAGCGCCTTGGCGACGTTCATCCGGTCGAAGGAGTAGACCGCGATCCTGATCGTCGAGCCCCGGGGCGTGTGCCGGATCGTGTCGATGACCTTCCGCTCGATCCGGAAGTGCCCCTTCTTGAGGTAGGGGTCGTTGAAGAAGGGACCGCGGGGGGCCTTCCACCGGCGCCACTTCCCCGCGGCGGCCTTCACCAGCGGCGCTTCGGCCATGCCCGCACTCGCAGACTCAGTCGGCGCCGCGACACCGGGAAGGGCAGCTCCCAGCGACGTCGCCAGGACCAGGCAGATGCTCCCCACGAGCATCGACAACTTCGACATGTTCACACCCCTCATCGAAAATGGCAGTCTGCCACCATAGGGAGTCCCCCCGCTCTTCGACGAAACGCCCCCGCCGGCCCGGTGCCCGGCAGGCGGTACGACGCTCGCGGTCGACTCCGCCTCACGGGCTGACCGCGAGGACAACGCATCCGGCTGGGCCCGAGGCTACTGCGTGCGTCTTCCCCCATCGGCGTTGTCGAGCCATTGGGCGAAGGTGGGTCCGACGATGCGCACATCAGCGGTAGGGATCAGGGCGCCATCCTGCATCGCCTTCCCGGCGCCGCCGGGGACACGAAACGGAATGACGGCAACGCGTCGACCCCGGTGCGCGATGAGGGCCCGGGCCAGGTCAACGAGGTCTGCTGGCTCGGGTCCGGCGATCTCGACGACGTCGGGTCTCGCGGGACCGGTCGCCTCCTCCACCAGGATCTCGCCCACCGTCCTGGCTGCGATCGGCTGGATCTTCATCCGCGGAACGAGGGCCAGGGGCCCGGCCTGGACACGCGCCAGGATCTGACCGGGGAACTCATGGAACTGGGTGGCCCGGACGATCGAACCCGGGATCGGACCTGCTCGCGCGGCCTTCTCGTGTTCGAGCTTCGCCTGGTAGTAGCCGTAGCCGGGTACGCGTTCGAGGCCCACGATCGACAAGGTGACGAGACGCTCGACCCCTCGGGCAGCGCCGGCTGCGTGAAGATGCCGGGTCGTGTCGACGAAGAAGGTCGTGGCCGCGGCGCGCGACGTGCGGGGGGCATTGAGGTGTCGGCCTCTGACCACCACGCTAGACCGTCCCCGCGGAGCGGCAGTGCACAGCCGCTGACCGACGTGGCGTAGTAGGGACTGGCAGGATGTCCCTCCGCAGCCACGCTTGACTCGTTCGAACACTTGTTCGACGATAGGGACATGTCCTCCGCCCGCTCCCTCGCCGCGCTCGACCCGGGGCGCTCGGTGGTCGAGCAGCTCCGCGAGCGGGTGGCCGCGATGGAGCGCAAGCCCGCCGCACAACGTGTCGCGACCCTGCCCGGACTCGCGGACCTGGTGCCCCTGCACGCCGGTGCGACGTACGCCGTCGACTCCGCCTCGCTGGGGCTCGCCCTGGCTGCGGGAGCCTCCCGGGCCGGCGAGTGGGTCGGGTTCGCGGGGTGCGCGGACTTCGGGGCGGAGGCCGCCGCCGAGCTGGGGATCGAGCTGTCGCGCACGGTGGTGGTGCCCGATCCCGGCGAGCACTGGCTCGAGGTGACGGCTGCATTGGTCGACGTGCTCCGGGTGGTGGTGCTGCGCCCACCTGCCTCCGTCGACGAGCGGACCGCAGGGATTCTCGACTCGCGATTGCGCACTCGTTCCGCCGTGCTGGTGGTGCACGGCCACTGGCCGCGGGTCGAGGCCCGGCTGAGCGTCGAGGAGACCGGCTGGACCGGGCCGGCGTCCGGCACCGGGCAGCTGCAGGAGCGTCGTGCGCGGGTCGTCGTGCACCGGGGCGCGCGACCACCACAGCACGCGGACCTGGTCTGGCCGGGGGCGCACCGCCTCGAGACCGCCCGGTCGGCACAGGTGCGCGAGATCCATCAGGTGTCCGGATGAGCCTGCGATGAGCGTCCGATGAGGGTGATGGTCGTGTGGTGCCCCGATTGGTCGGTGGTCGCCGCGCTGGACGAGGCCGAGAGGTCGCGCCACTCCCCCGCCGCCGTTCTCTCCGCCAACGTCGTCGAGGTGTGCAACGGCCCGGCCAGGTCCGAGGGCGTACGCCGCGGGCAGCGTCGCCGCGACGCGCAGGCCCGGTGCCCGGAGCTGGTGCTGCTGCCGGCCAACCCGGACCGCGACGCCCGTGCCTTCGAGCCGGTCCTGGCCCTCGTCGAGGACCTGCGCCCAGGGGTGGCGGCCTTGCGCCCCGGCCTGCTCGCCGTCCGGGCTCCCGGCAGCTGGTACGGCACCGAGACCGCCGCCGCCGCGACGGCGTGCCAGGCCTTGGTCGAGAGCGGCGTCTGGGACGTCCGGGTCGGCATCGCCGACGACCTGTTCACGGCCGAGCAGGCCGCGCGCACGGCGGACGTGCAGTCGTGGGTGGTCGTCCCGGACGGCAGGTCCGCGTCGTTCCTGCGTGACCTGCCCGTGCTCGTGCTGCAGGACGACGGGCGGCGCGGACGCGACCTGGTCGGACTGCTCCAGCGGCTCGGCCTCCACACGTTGGGCGACCTCGCCGACCTGCCGGGCGACGCCGTCGAGCACCGGCTCGGCACCTATGGCGCTGACGTCAGGCGCCGGGTCCGTGGCGAGGACCGCACGCTCTTCGCCGCCCGCACGCCGCCTCCCGAGCTCGACGCGGACGTGGTCTTCGAGCCTGCCCTCGACTCGGTCGAGGCCATCACCTTCAGCGTGCGCACCACCACCGAGCGGTTCGTCTCGCAGCTGGCGCACCACCAGCTCGTCGCCACCGGTGTGCGGGTGGAGGCCGAGTCCGACGGCGTCGTCTGCTCCTCGCGCACCTGGCTGCACCCGCGCCACTTCGGCCCCCGCGACCTGGTGGACCGGGTGCACTGGCAGCTGCAGTCGGCCGGCTCCACGAGCGGGGCCGGCGGCTCGCTGCGGGCTCGCAAGGAGTCCGGCACGGTCCGCGCCGCGATCGACCGGGTCAGGTTCGTGCCGGAGGTCGTCGAGCCCGCGGCCGCCCACGGCGAGGCCCTGTGGGGTGGGGCGGGCGACGACCTCGTCGAGCGGGGCGTGGCCCGCGTGCAGGGAATGGTCGGCTTCGACGCCGTACGCCGTCCGGTACTGCAGGGCGGCCGCAGCCCAGCGGCACGGCAGTCGTTGGTCCCCTGGGGCGAGCGCGCGGTCGACCTGCGCCCGGTCGACCGGCCGTGGCCGGGTCGGGTGCCGGGGCCGGCACCGGTGCGGGTGTTCGCACCACCCCAGGCGGCCGAGGTCGTGGACGACGCAGGGCGAGCGGTGGGTGTGACCGACCGCGGTGTCGTCAGCGGTGCGCCCCGTCGTTTCCGGGTCCGGAGCGCTGCCGAGGGGCAGGGCCTGCCGTGGCAGCCGGTGACGGCGTGGGCCGGTCCGTGGCCCACGGACGAGGGTTGGTGGTCCGGCACGTCCGGGCCGAGCGCCCGCTTCCAGGTCGTCGGCGCCGACGGACGCGCCTGGCTCCTGCTGCGCGGCCCCGACGGCTGGTCCCTGGAGGCCGGCTATGACTGAGCCGTCCGTGTCGAGGGAGGCGCGCTGATGGGCTGGAACAACCCCGCCATGGGGTGGAAGGAGCTCGAGCGCCGGCTGAGCGGGCTTCCCGGAGCCGACGACGCACCCGTGTCGCGGCGCAAGCGCGCCTCGCCCGAGCCCCGGTCGATCGAGCGCCCCGCCGGCGTCACGCCCTACGCCGAGCTGCACTGCCACAGCCACTTCAGCTTCCTCGACGGCGCCAGCTCCCCAGCCGATCTGGTCGAGGAGGCCGTACGCCTCGGCCTGCACGCACTCGCGATCACCGACCACGACGGCTTCTACGCCGCTCCGATGCTGGCCGAGGCCGCGGCGGCGTACGACCTGCCCACCGTCTTCGGCGCAGAGCTGTCCCTCGGGCTCAGCGGCCCGCAGAACGGTGTGCCCGACCCCGAGGGCAGCCACCTGCTGGTGCTGGCGCGCGGGGTCGAGGGCTATCACCGGCTCGCCGCGGCGATGACCGACGCCCACCTGCGCGGTGACGAGAAGGGGCGACCGGTCTACGACCTCGACGAGCTGGGCGAGCGCGGGCGCGGCCATTGGGCGGTGCTGACGGGCTGCCGCAAGGGCGACGTCCAGCAGGCGCTGGCGGCTGGGGGCGAACCCGCCGCGGCCGAGGCCATCGACCGGCTGACCGGGCTGTTCGGGCTCGAGCACGTCCTCGTCGAGCTCTCACCGCGACCCGGCGCCGACGCCACCAACGCGTCGCTCGCCCGCCTGGCCGGCGTCCACGGCCTCGACGTGATCGCGGCCGGAAACGCCCACCACGCGACACCGCAAGGACATCGCCTGGCCTCGGCGATGGCCGCAGTGCGCGCTCGCCGCAGCCTGGCCGAGCTGGACGGCTGGCTCGACCTGTCGGGCTCGGCCCACCTGCGCACCGGCGCGGAGACTGCGGCCGCGCTGGCGGCGTACCCCGGTGCGGTCGCCCGCAGCGTCTCGCTCGCCGACGAGCTGGCCTTCGACCTGCGCAAGGCGTCGCCCGCGCTGCCCAAGCGGCAGATCCCCGAGGGGCACACCGCCGACTCGTGGCTGCGGGTGCTCGCGGAGCGCGGCTTCGCCGAGCGGTACGCCGGTGTCCCCCACGAGCGTGAGGCCCGCGAGCGCCTCGAGCACGAGCTGCGCGTCGTCGCCGAGAAGGACTTCGCCGGCTACTTCGTCATCGTCCACGACATCGTCGCCTTCGCGCGCGAGCAGGGGATCCTGTGCCAGGGACGCGGATCCGCGGCGAGCTCCGCAGTCTGCTACGCGCTCGGCATCACCGCCGTCGACGCCGTCTTCTACCGGCTGCCGTTCGAGAGATTCATCTCCGCCCACCGTGACGAGGAGCCCGACATCGACGTCGACTTCGACTCCGACCGGCGCGAGGAGGTCATCCAGTGGGTCTACGACACCTACGGGCGACGCAACGCCGCCCAGGTGGCCAACGTCATCTCCTATCGTCCGCGGATGGCGGTCCGCGACGCCGCCAAGGCCCTCGGCTTCTCCCAGGGCCAGCAGGACGCCTGGTCCAAGCAGATCGACGGCTGGCAGTCCGTGGTGACTGGCGACGCCGGCGACCCGGCCGCCCACGACGCACCCCCGACGGTGGTGGCGCTCGCCGAGGAGCTGATGGGAGCGCCGCGGCACCTCGGCATCCACTCCGGTGGGATGGTCCTCACCGAACGTCCCATCGGCGAGGTCTGTCCCATCGAGCGCGGGCGGATGGATCGGCGCACGGTGCTGCAGTGGGACAAGGACGCCTGTGAGTCGATGGGCCTGGTCAAGTTCGACCTGCTCGGGCTGGGCATGCTGGGCGCGCTCGACCACATGATGCGGCTGGTCGCCGACCACCTCGGCGAGCGGTGGGACCTCGCGACCATGCCCAAGGAGGAGCCCGCCGTCTACGACATGCTGTGTCGGGCCGACTCGATCGGGGTGTTCCAGGTCGAGAGCCGCGCGCAGATCGGCACGCTGCCGCGGCTGCGTCCGCGTGAGTTCTACGACCTCGCCATCGAGATCGCCCTCATCCGCCCCGGCCCCATCCAGGGTGGCGCCGTGCACCCCTACGTACGCCGGGCCACCGGAAAGGAGCCCATCACCTACGACCACCCCGAGCTGGTGCCGGTCCTCGAGCGCACCAAGGGCGTGCCGCTCTTCCAGGAGCAGCTGATGGCGATGGCCGTCACCCTGGGTGACTGCAGCCGCGACGACGCCGACCTGCTGCGTCGTGCGATGGGGTCCAAGCGCGGGGTCGAGCGGATCGAGTCGATCAAGCAGACGCTCTACGCCGGGATGGAGAAGCGCGGCATCACCGGCGACCTGGCCGACTCGATCTACGTCAAGATCCTCTCCTTCGCCAACTTCGGCTTCGCGGAGTCGCACGCCCTGTCCTTCGCGCTGCTGGTCTATGCCTCGTCCTGGTTCAAGCTGCACTACCCGGCCGCCTTCCTGGCCGGGCTGCTGCGCAACCAGCCGATGGGGTTCTACTCACCCCAGTCGCTGGTCGGCGACGCCCGGCGCCACGGCGTCGACGTACGCCGTCCCGACGTGACCCGCTCCGTGGCGCAGGCCGACCTGGAGCCAGTCGTGTCCGGCCCCGTCACGGCCACCGGCCTCGACGGCTGCTGCCACCCTCGGTTCGACCGCGTCGAGTGGGTGCCGGGCACGCCCGATCCGGTCCCCGCCCACCGGCGAGACGGCGCGCTCGCCGTACGCCTCGGTCTCGACTCGGTGCGCGGCATCGGCCTGGAGGTGGCGCGCCGCATCGTGGGCGCCCGCGACGAGGCGCCGTTCACGGGCGTCACGGACCTGTCTCGGCGCGCTGGCCTGACCACCGCGCAGCTGGAGTCGCTGGCCACCGCCGGTGCGTTCGAGACCTGGGGCCTCGGCCGCCGCGAGGCGCTGTGGGCCGCCGGATTCGCCGAGGGGGCCGAGCATCTGCCCGGCACCACGCCCGCACCAGCCGCGCCCACCCTCCCGGGCATGAGCGAGCCCGAGATCACCCTGGCCGACCTGTGGGCCACCGGCGTCTCCCCCGAGCGGCACCCGATCGAGCACCTGCGCGAGGACCTGCGCCGCGCCGGTGTCCGCTCGATCGCCGAGCTCGCCACTGCCGAGGCCGGTCGCCGCGTCCACGTCGGCGGGCTCGTCACCCACCGGCAGCGGCCTGGCACCGCGATGGGCGTCACCTTCCTCAACCTCGAGGACGAGACCGGCATGCTCAACGTCGTCTGCTCGATCGGAGTCATGAAGGCGCACCGGCAGGCCGCGCGCAACCGGGTCGCCGTGGTCGTCCGGGGGCGCCTCGAGCGCAACGAGGGCGTCACCAACCTCATCGCCGACCGGGTCGAGGCCATCGACGTCGTGGTGCCGGGCGCCGGTGCGGTGCTGCAGGCGCGGGCGTCCTCGCGCGACTTCCGGTGACCGCGACCCGTCTTCTCAGCCCGTGATCCGGGCCCGCTGCCCCGGCTCGAGGCTGCGGGCCAGCTCGGCGGTGGCCTCGTCCAGCACCGCCGCGACGGCATCGCCGATCCCCCACGCGCTCGACAGCGCCGCACGGACGTCCGCCAGACCCAGCGCGGGGTTCTCGCTGCGAACAGTCCCGACCGAGCCGTCGTCGAACGGAAGGTCCAGGTGGCGGTGGACGTCGGCCAGGACGCTCTGCAGCCGGGCCCGGTCGTCCACCACGACCAGCGAGCTGAAGAGCCAGGCGTCCTTCACCACCCGCTGGGCAGTGCCGACGAGCTTGACGAGTCCCCGGGCGTTCACGCTGTGGGCTCCCGGGCAGTACTCCCCCGGGACCGCTCCGATCTGGGCCGCGACCCCGATCGTGCGGAGTGCCTCGACCATGAGCTCTCCGAAGGTGACGAAACGATGGTCCATCGCGCCCACCGCCTGCGGTTCGTGCCGCACGACGTCGAGCACCAGGGAGTTCTCGGTGTAGGCCACGACGCGGCCGCCGACGGCCCGGACCGCGGTGCTGAACCCCGCGCTCTCGGCAGCGCGAACAGCGTCCGCGAAGCCCGGCAACCGGGTGTCTCGCCGCCCGAAGACGACGGCCGGCGCGGCCGGTGAGTAGAGGTGGACCGCATGGTCGATCGCGCCCTCCGAAGCACGACGGAGCAGCGCGTGCGCCACGGCCAGCTCGCCCGACTCGCGCGCGGCGAGCGGCCCCAGGAGGACCAGGGGGCCGGTCGTCCCGGAGGACTCGGGGCATGCACACATGGCCCCATGCTCACCTACGAGGTGTGGAGGTCCGAGGTCATCCACCGGTCTAGTCCAAATCGGGGGAATCCGGCCTGCAGGTCGCGGCGTTCGTCAGCAGGTCTGGTCAACTCCACTGCTCGCGCCCATGATGCAGAGCAGGGACTCCTGGAGGGGACATCGATGATGAGGCTTCCGATTCGCCGTTGGTCAGGTCGGGCGGCCGTCGTTGCTGCCGCAGGTTTCAGCGTCGTCGTGGCGGCCGCGGGCACGTTGCCGGCGCAGGCACGCCCGGACGATGCCCGCACGACGACGACGGTGATGACCCGGAACGTCTATCTGGGGGTCGACATCCAGCGGCCCATCGCGGCGACCGCCGGCAAGACGGGCCTGGAAGCGCTGGTGGCTCTCGGCAACTCCAACGTCACGACGCGCAGCATCGTCGACCAGACGAACTTCCCGCGGCGCAGCGAGCTGCTCGCCGCGGAGATCGCCGCGGCCAAGCCCGACCTCGTCGGCCTGCAGGAGGTCGCGCTGTGGCGCAGCGGTCCCCTCGAGCTGCCGCCGCCCTTCGGCCCGACGCCCCTGGGGACGCCGAACGCGCAGCAGGTCGACTACGACTACCTCCAGCTCCTCCTGCAGGACCTGCGGCGGGCGGGCACGCCGTACAAGGCCGTGGTGGTCCAGAACGAGATGGACCTCGAGTCCCCCGCGTTCCTCGGCAACCCGGCGTCCGGCACCGTCAGCCAGGGACGCGACATCCGGCTCACGATGCGCGACGTGATCCTGCTGCGCGCGAGCAGCAACCTGCGGGTGCTCGACAGGGGCAGTGCGCAGTACGACACGAAGGTTCCGGTGAACGTGGGTGGGTCGACCCTCAACATCATCCGGGGATACGGCTGGGTCGACGTGGCCCATGGCTCGGGGACATCGTTCCGCTTCGTCAACACGCACCTGGAAGCGTTCAGCTCGCTCGCGGCGCTCGGTCAGACGCAGGAGCTCCTGGCCGAGACGATGGCGCCGGACCGGACCACGGTGATCGCCTGCGACTGCAACTCCGATCCCTTGAACCACACGACCAAGGCCACGGACCCCATCCCGGTGCCGCACTCGGCGCCGTACAACCTGATCACCGGTCCGGGAGGCTTCACCGACATGTGGCTCGAGTGGCGCCCAGCCAACCAGGGCTGGACGTCCGGACTCAACGAGCGCGTCAACGAACCTGCGCCGGGCAGCTGGACGCACCGCATCGACATGATCTTCGCCAGGCCCGGACCCGGGCAGCAGCTCGACGTGGTCGCGGGCGAGGTCACCGGCGACGAGCCGGCGGCCAAGGATCCGGTCACGGGTCTGTGGCCCTCCGACCATGCCGGCGTGGTGCTGACGATCACGGGCGCCCGCGGCTGAGGGCGGCTGGCCAGCCCGGCCTGAGGGTTCGACGTGGGCCGGCGACCTCATCGGCATCGGTCCCGTGAGCCAGAGGGGTGTCACAGCGACACCAGGTTCGCGCTCATCTGCCACAGCCGCGCAGCGGTGCCTCTGTCGTAGCTGAGGTCCGATGACCGCTTCACCCTGCCGTTTGCGAGATATCGGCCCGTCACGCGCCCCAGGCCGGGGTCGCAAGCCGTGTGGATCGATGAGGCAGCCCCTTGTGCGGGGCTCTTCATGAATGGTCGGATCAACGGGACCACGAGTCGTTGGGTGCGGCCGGGGTCCTCCGCTCCGAAGCCCGTGTTCACGACCCCGGGATGCACTGCGTGGGCCACCACGTGACTCCCCTGCAGCCGTCGGGCCAGCTCGTAGGTGAACAGAACATTGGCGAGCTTGGACTGGTCGTAGGCCCGGGCGCCGGAGTAGGACCGCTCGCCCTGGAGATCGTCGAAGTCGATCGCGCCCTGGGCGTGTGCGTTCGACGCGACAGTCACCACCCGCGAGTTCACCCCCAGCTTCAGTCGATCCAGCAGCAGGTCAGTGAGCAAGAACGGCGCGAGGTGGTTGACGGCAAAGGTGTGCTCGAGGCCGTCCGGCGTCACCCGCCGCGTGTTCCAGTAGCCTCCGACGTTGTTCACCAACACGTCGATCCGCGGCAGCCGGTCGAGCACCTCAGAGGCCAGGCGACGTGCCTCGGTCTGAGAGGACAGGTCGGCGACAAAGACGTCGACCTGTGCGCCGGAGGTCGCGCGGATCTCCCGGGCGGCATCCTCGGCACGGGCTGCGTCGCGGCCGGTGATCGCCACGCGTGCGCCCAAAACAGCCAACCCCTCGGCGGTGGCTCTGCCGATGCCTCCAGTACCGCCGGTGACCAGCACGGTCCTGCCAGCCATCGATGTCATACGTCCCCCTGGATGAGCCGCGCCAATGAACGAGCGAGCCAACGCCTACTTCACCTCTGCCCTCATGACGAACCCGAGCCCGATCGCCATGGGGATGAGCAGCCAGCTGACGCCGGTGACAGCGATGTTGGCCCACTGCTCACCGGTCAGTGCCCGGTCGAAGACGAAGAGCCCGCTCTGGGCGAACTGGATGTCGACCCAGGGCTGGAGGTCGCGGAACCATTGCTGGCTGGTGGCCAGCAGACCGAAGATCGTGGGGAGCACGAACGTGAGGACGAAGTAGGCCACGATGGCTCCGGTCGACGAGCGGATGAGGACGCCGAGCATGAAGCCGATCAGCAGACTGAGAACCATGCCCAGGACGTAGTAGAGGCATTGGGTCAGCGTCACGTCCCACACCAGGGTGGTGCCGGTCACGGCGGCGCTCACCAGGTTGCCGAGCGCTCCGACCGCGAAGGTCAGGGCCATCGCGGCGACGGCGATGAGGACCGAGGAGATGGCCTTGGCCGTGATGATCCGGCTGCGGTGCGGAATCAGGGTGAAGGTGGTGAGGCCCGTGCGCTGGCTCCATTCGCTGGTGACCGCGAGGATCGCGATCAGCGGCAGGATGACCACGACGGGAAACCGGATGGCGGTGGCGAAGGTGGAGTAGGTGAGCTGGTCGTCCGGGGCCCACAGGATGACGCCGCCGGCCGCCAGGACTGCCGAGATGGCGATGCTGGCGATCAGCCAGAAGCCGGAGCGGGTGTCGAACATCTTGCGGAGCTCGACCTGCGTGACCCGCTTCAAGGGCACCCGGATACTCGCCGAGACCTCGGCACTCATGTCCCTGCTCCTTCTCGCTGGGAGGTGGCTGTGAGCTCGAGGAACATGTCCTCGAGCCCGGCGTCCTCGGCACGCAGCTCGGTCAAGGCGACGCCTGCCTCCAGCGCCACCTTGCCGACCAGGGTCGGGTCCGCATCAGTGCGCAGGGCACCGTCGCCGGACCATGTGGCGGCGATGCCTAGCTCCTCGAGCGCGCTCTGGAGCAGGTGCGGGTCTACTGCGCGGACGACGGTTCCGGCGGCGTGCAGGAGCTCGCTCTTGGAGCCCTGCGAGACGATCCTGCCGTTGCCGATCATCACGATGTCATCGGCGATGACCTCGATCTCGTGGAGCAGGTGGGAGGACAGCAGGACGGTGCCTCCTCGGTCGGCGTATGCGCGGAGCAGGTCACGCATCCAGCGGATGCCCGCCGGGTCCAGACCGTTGGCCGGCTCATCGAGGATCAGCACCTCGGGGTCGCCGATCAGGGCGGCAGCGATGCCAAGTCGCTGGCGCATCCCCAGGGAGTAGTTGCCGACCCGCCGGGACGCCTCGGTGGGAGTGAGGCTGACGACCTCAAGCATCTCCGCGACCCGGCTGCGCGGAAGGCCCATGTATTGCTGGGCGACGGTCAGGATCTCGCGGCCGGTGCGACCAGAGTGCTGGGCAGACGCATCCAGCAGTACGCCGACCTCGAGGCCCGGGTTGGGCAGGTCGACGTAGTGGCGTCCACCCATGGTGACTCTGCCGGCAGTTGCCCGGGTGAGTCCGACCATGATCCGCATCGTGGTCGACTTTCCGGCCCCGTTGGGACCCAGGAATCCGGTCACCCGACCTGCCCGAGCGATGAAGCTGACGTCGTCGACGGCGGTGAAGTCCTTGTAGTTCTTGGTGACCCCTTCGACGGTGATCATGAGGGGGCACCGCTGCCCGCGTGCACCGGAACGGGCGTGAGTTCCTGCTCCGGGATTGCTGCGTGGTCGTCAGTCAGCTCCTGACCCTCGGCGTCGATACGGGGCAACAGGCGCTCGAGCCAGCTCGGTAGCCACCAGTTGCGATCGCCGAGCAGTTCCATCGTGGCGGGGACCAGCACCATCCGCACGAGGGTCGCGTCGATGAGGACGGCAGACCCGAGGCCCAGTCCGAACATCTTCGTCAGCACCGACTCGCCCAGCACGAAGGAGAAGAAGACGGTCACCATGACGGCGGCGCTGGCGGTGATGACGCGGGCCGACTTGGCCAGGCCGTCCGCGACGGCGAGAGCGTTGTCGCCCGTGCGGTCGTACTCCTCCTTGATCCGCGAGAGGAGGAACACCTCGTAGTCCATGGACAGGCCGAACAGGATCGCGAAGATCCCGATCGGTAGCTGGATGGGCACCGGGGTCGCCTCCGGGATTCCGACCAGGTCTCCGAGCGGCCCGCCTCCGGTGGCTAGGGCGAGGACACCGAACGCCGCGCCGGTGGCCAGGAGGTTCATGAGCACTGCCTTCAGAGGCACCAGGACCGAGCGGAACACCATCATGAGCAGCAGGAAGGACACCAGCAGCACACCACCGAAGAAGAACGGCAACCGGTCGGCGGTCCCCCGGGTGGAGTCGACGTTGGCCGCGATCATGCCGCCGACGAGGACGGTCAGGTCGGTGTCTGCGACGGCCGCGGGGATCGCGTCGTCGCGCAGGAGGTCAACGAGGTCCGTCGGTGGCGGCGTCCTGGGGTGACGTTGTCGGGGTGAGGGTCAGCACCGCGGTGTCGCCCGACCTCGTTCAGGATCGCAGGCGCGACGTAGGCCACCCCGTCGACCTCGACCCAGCGAGGCCCCCAGCCTGTCAGCAGCACCCTGCAGGTCTCCTGTGGCGCCGTGCACGGTCAGCACCATCGGGGCTGAGAATCCCGGTCCGAATCCGTCGGCCAGGAGGTCGTACGCCTGTCGGGTGGTGGAGGTCGGTGCGTCGTTCTCGGCGTCGGGGAAGCCGAATCGGATGCCGAGGAACGGCGCGGCCAACGCCAGGAGTACCGCCAGACCCACCGACCGCGGCGATCCACGGGACGGTGCTGGACGAAACGGCTCCAGCGGAACCATCGAGAGGCGTCGTAGGGACGTACGTGCCGGCTCACGAACGGCACGTGGAGGCGTTCGATGCCGTGACCGGTGAAGCCGAGGATGGCCGGCAGCAGCGTCAGGGACGCAGCGACAGTGGCCAGGACGGCGAGGACGACGGTGAAGGCGAATCCGTTCATGGCCGGCTGCGCCATCAAGAGGATGCCGAGCATCGAGATGATCACGGTGAGTCCGGCGAACAGGACCGCGCGGCCGGCCGTCGCGATCGCGGTGGAGGTGGCACGCCGCGGGTCCTGGCCTGCGGCGAGGCTCGTGCGGTAGCGGGTGACGATGAGCAGGGCGTAGTCGATGCCGACTCCGATGCCGACCATCGCCGCTGTCGCGGGAGCCCAGTCGGGCACGTCGACGACGCTGCGCAGCACCTCCCCCAGCGCCATCGCGACGCCGAGCCCGAACAGGGCGGTCACCAGCGGCAGTCCCATCGCCACGGCGGAGCCGAAGGTGACCAGCAGGATGAGGGCGGCCGCGACGAGTCCGATCGCCTCGGAGCCGACGGGTGCGGTACTGCGACAGGGCAGCCACCGGGCCGCCGACCTCGACCTGCAGCGTGTTGTCGCCTGCCTCGAGGAGTGGGATCGACCAGAGCAGCGGCCTGCGCCGGGGTGTACTCGTTGACGGTCATGCTGAGGGCCACGTCGGCGTAGGCCGTCGTGCCGTCGTCGGAGATCTGGGCGGCACCGCCCGCCGCGAACGGGCTGGCGATCCCCACGACGTCGTCGTGGCGCGCCACCTCCTCGAAGAGGTCCTCGGCGCTGGCCTGCACCATGGGCGTCGTCACCCCCTGCTCGGCGTGCAGCACGATCTGGACGGTGTCGCCCGAGCGCTGTGGGAACGTGTCCTCCAGCGTCTCCGAAGCCGCCCGCGACTCAGACCCGGGTTGGAGGTAGTCCTGTCGGAACTCCCCACCCAGAGCACCGGCCAGCAGGAAGGACCCGACCAGCGCGCCGAGCCAGGTGACGACGACGAGGCGGCGGCGCCGGAAGCACCAGTCAGCGAGATTGACCAACATGTCGGGCTCCTCAGGTCGAAAGATCGAGATTCCTCGACGCTAGGGACGCGGCTGCCACCGGACGATGGGGCTGGCAGCAGGACTGCGGGGGCCAGCACCACGTCGGCCGCGCGCCACCACCACTAGAGTCGCGCGTCATGGCACTGCGGGTCGTCTTCGCCGACGACAACTACCTGGTCCGCGAGGGAGTCGCCGCACTGCTGGCCGAGGTCGACGGAATCGATCTGGTCGACGTCGTGGCCGACCCGGAGCTGTTGCTCGCCTCGGTGGCCACCCACTCCCCCGACGCGGTGCTCACTGACATCCGGATGCCGCCCACGCACACCGACGAGGGCATCGTGGCGGCCAAGCGGATCCGCTCGGACCACCCCGGGACCGGGGTCGTCGTCCTGTCCCAGTACGTCGAGGAGGACTACGCCTTCGACCTGCTGTCCGACGGGGTCGCCGGGATGGGGTACCTGCTCAAGGAACGGGTCAGCGACCTGGACGAGCTCGTCCGCGCCCTGCACCGCGGTGGCCCGCGGCGGGTCGGCACTCGACCCCCTGGTCGTCGAGGCGCTGCTGGCTCGGCGAGCTGGAGAAGGCCCCCTGCTCGGGCTGACGGATCGCGAGCGTGAGGTCCTGGCGGTGATGGCCACCGGGCGCAACAACGCCACCATCGCCAAGACGCTGTTCATGAGCGACCGAGCAGTGGAGAAGCACATCGGCTCGGTGTTCCAGAAGCTGGGGCTGGTCGACGAGCACGAGACCAACCGGCGCGTGATGGCCGTCCTCGCCTATGTCGAGGCCAAGAGCGGCTGAACCCCGCCGCGGGCAGAGTACGGCCAGCCCCACCACAGAGGTACGGGCGGTGTCCTGTCGCGGCACGGACATCGGGCGCACACTCACAGCATGCGCACCCGCCGCGACACCGGACGGCTTCACACCCACGCTGTGAGCCGGGTGCTGGTGTGGGCCGGACTGGCCGTCTTCGTGGTGGCCGTCTACGTGGCGGTCGTCCGCGGCGCCGGAGCGATCATCGGCCGCACCGACTCCCCCAGCATTGCCCTGTCCGTGCTGGCCACGGCGACGGTGGCGTTGTCGTTCGCGCGCGTGCAGACCAACATCGAGCGGTGGACATCGCGTCTGCTCGGCAGCCACTCTGCGGCACCGTACGACGTGCTCAGCCGGTTCGCCGCGAGCATGCCGGAGGCGGAGTCGACCGAAGACCTGCCGGCGCGGATGGCCCGGCTGCTCGCCGAGGGGACCGGAGCCCGGTGGGCCCAGGTGTGGGTGTCAGTGGCCGGGCGACTGACTCTGGCCGCCACATGGCCGCCGGACACCGTCGCCACTGACGACACCACCCGTCGTGCTCCCCGACGCGCGCGATGCCGCCGGCGCTGGTCTCCGCGCCCTGGCCGTGACGCACGGCGGGGAGCCGTTGGGCGTCCTTCGACTGCAGGAGCGGTCCGGCCTGCCGCTGTCCGCGGTCGAGGAAAGGCTGTTCACCGCCCTCGCCGACCAGGCTGGGCTGATCCTGCGGTTCGTGGGTGTCCGCGCCGACCTCGAGCTCAGGCGCGGCGAGCTCCTGGAGCGAGCCGACGAGCTGAAGGCATCGCGACGACGACTCATCGAGACCCAGGACGCCGAGCGACGACGGCTGGAGCGGGACCTGCACGACGGAGCCCAGCAGCACCTGGTGGCGCTGACGGTCAACCTCCGGCTGGCGCAGACTCTCTCGAGCAGCTCACCGGCTCGTGCTGCCGCACTGCTCGGTCTGCAGGCCGACGCGGCCGCGGTCGCGATCGAGACGCTCGCCTCCCTCTCGTGCGGGATCTACCCGAGGCTGCTCTCCGAACAGGGCCTGGTGGCGGCGCTGCGGTCCGCGATGGCCACCAGTGCGATCCCGGTGACGATCACCGCCGACGGGATGGTGCGACTCCCCGCGGCCGTCGAGGCGGCGTTGTACTTCTGCTGCATGGAGGCGGTGCAGAACGCAGCGAAGCACTCCGGAGCCAGCACGCTGGCCGTGCGCCTCAGCGACGACGCAGGCAGGTCACAGCTCGTGGTGACTGACGACGGCCGAGGCTTCGGCGATGTCCGCGGCCAGTCGACCGGGGCGGGACTGGCCAACATGCGCGACCGGCTGGACGCCGTCGGCGGAACAGTGACCGTGACGTCCGCGGCGGGCCTCGGGACGACGGTCACGGCTCTGGTCAACGGCCGGAGGGCCTGACGTGCGCGCACGGATCGCGTGGGCGGTGGTCGGCGTCGTCCTGGTCGCGACGCGTCCTGGACACCGTCTTCACCGCCGCGCACCACTCGCTGTGGAACGAGGCGACCTGGGCCGAGCACGGCTGGCCGCTGACTCCACTGGCCAACCTGGGCTGCGCCCTGATGGGTGCGCTCATCGTCCAGCGCCATCCCCGACACCCGATCGGCTGGCTCCTGAGCGTGGCGAGCCTGCTGTCGGTCACGCTGGCCGCGGAGGCGTTCGGCAACTGGGCGCTCGACCGTGGCGACCCCGGCCAGGAGTCCTGGGGTCACCTGGCACTGTGGGCGGGACCGCTGCTCGGCTGGCCAGCCTTCGTCGCACTCGTGCTGGTGTTCCTCCTCGCACCGGATGGCCACCTGCCCTCGCCGCGGTGGCGCTGGGCCGTGTGGGTCACAGGGATCGGGCTCGTCCTGCACACGCTGGGGACGTTGACGACCCCACCCGGGGACTTCGTCTACGGGCAGCGAGACAGCACCCGCGCCATCACCGCGCCGCTCCTCACAGGCGGGTGGATGCTGGTCGCGGTCGGCCTTCTGGCGTCGGCGGTCTCGTTGGTGGTGCGGCTGCGGCGCTCCCGCGACGACGTACGCCGCCAGCTGCTGTGGATCGCCTCCGCCGCCGCGTTGTTGGCTGTGGGTGTCGCCGCGATCCTGGCGGTGCCGCGAGTCACCGGTGTCGAGGGGACGTGGCTGGCGGCACTGCCGCTGCGAGTGGCCCAGGTCGCCGTGCCGCTCTGCGTGGCCGTCGCGGTGCTTCGGCACCGGTTGCTCGAGATCGACATGATCGTCAACCGGGCTGTGGTCCTCGCCCTCGCCACCCTCATGGTCGCTGTGGGCTACGTGCTCGTCGTGGTGACCGTCGGCCTCGCGGTGGATGGTGGAACCAGCGGCTTCTGGCCCTCACTGCTGGCGACCGCCGTGGTGGCGCTGGCCTTCCAGCCTCTCCGGAGCCGGGTCGTCCGGATCGCCGACCGGCTGGCATTCGGCACGGCGGCCGCGCCGTACGAAGCACTCACCGACTTCAGTCGGCGCCTCGGCAACAGCCCCGACCCCTCGACGCTGCTTCCGGCGGTGGCCGAGGCCGCAGCCCGCGCGGTCGACGCGATCCAGGCCGTGGTCGTACTGCAGGTGGACGCCGGCTCCGACCAGGCGGTGAGCTGGCCTCCCGGCCGAGTGGGCGACCCGGCGGCTCCCGGGCTGGAGCTGCCGGTCCTGCACCTGGGGGAACGCCTCGGCAGCATCACGTTGACGATGCCGACCGGTCGTCCGCTGCGTCGCCGAGAGCACCAGCTCCTCGCTGACCTGGCCAACCAGGCGGGACTGGCGTTTCGCAACGCGCGGCTCACGGTCGAGCTGTCGGGTCAGGTGGAACAGCTCGGCCAGCGCACCCGCGAGCTGAGCGACTCCCGTCGCCGGCTGATCAACGCCGGCGATGCCGAGCGGAGCCGTCTCGAGCGAGCCATCGCCGGCCAGGTCCTGCCACACCTGCGGCCGCTCCCTGACCGCTTGCGACAGCTGTCAGCGATCGACGTCCCGCAGCACCCGGTCGGACGAGTCACTGCTCGACCCCTTGGTCGACGCGCTGAACGCAGCGCTGGAGTCGCTGCGGGAGATCACCCGAGGCGTCTTTCCCGCCCAGCTTGCTCGTTCCGGGCTCCCTACCGCCGTCCAATCCCTCTTCACTCGAACCGGAGGCACCAAGCGTCTGGTGGTCGATGGACGCGCCGATGCTCGGCGCTTCGATCCCAGGGTCGAGGCAGCTGCCTACTTCTGCGTCGCTGAGGCGTCGCGTGACCTCGGGGACCCGGTGCACGTCGCACTCTCGGCAGTCGACGGCGATCTGCGGGTGGCGGTCACCGGCGGCGACGGAGCCCGGCTGCCACTGAGCCACATCCGTGACCGGGTCGAGGCCACTGGGGGGTCCATGTCAGTGAACACCTTGGACGGCCTCACCACCCTGGACGCGCGGTTTCCGGCCTCGCTTCAGTCGGTGGCCGCCGCCCAGACCTCGCCAAGGCGGTCAGGTCCGAACGCCGACTTCGTCACGTAGGCCGCGGCCCCGCACTCAGCGATGAAACGTGCGCCCGCATCCTCGTCGTACGTCGAGAGCAACAGCACCACGGGCGGCGACGCACGCTCCCGCAGGCGCCTCGTTGCCTCGAGCCCGTCGATGCCGGGGAGGTTCACGTCCATGAGCACGAGGTCGGGGAGCAGCGCACCAGCCGTCGCGACCGCCTCCTCACCGGACCAGGCCTCACCGACGACCTCGAATCCGGTGGTGGCCTCGACCACCGCGCGCATGGCACGCAGGAACGGTGCTTGATCGTCGACAATCAACACACTCACGACAGTCACCTCCGGCACACCTCCTCTGAACAGTCTGATGGGGCATGACTGTGAGGAGGAGGGGGTGAGCCACACGACTGAGGTGATCAACCCCTTCGTGGGCCCAGGGAGTCCCGCAGCT
>CAVRLH010000013.1:0-26848 GCA_963721925.1 uncultured Actinomycetota bacterium
TCCGTAGTAGGGCGACGTACGCCCCGGCCGCGGCGAGCAGTGCTCCGGCGGCGCGCGGCGCCCACCTCCCGGCGCCTCGGAGGCGACCGACGGTCGCGGGTGAGGCGAAGACGGTCGCCACCGCCAGGGTCCCGACGACCAGCCCCATGCCCGCGGCATAGGCCAGGAAGAGCACGAATCCCTCGACGGTCGAGCCGCTGCGGAAGCCCCCGACCACGACGGCGAGGAAGGGTGCGATCGTGCACGAGATCGAGGCCACGGCATAGCTGGCGCCGAAGCCCGCCATCGACATGAAGGAGCGCGACAGGGGTCGCGCGGCGCCTCCTCCACCCCGGCGCAGGCGCGGCAGCGAGAGCTGGCGTCCCGCCACCAGCCACAACCCCATCAGGGCCAACGTCAGGCCGAGCACCACGGTGAACCAGGGCAGGTGGCGCTGCAGCTGCCCTGCGATGGGTGAGATGACCAGCCCGAAGAGCGCGAAGACACCCGCGAAACCCGAGGTCATGGCGGCGCTGAGCACGACGGCCCGCCACGCTGCGGCCGGTCGCGACAGGGATTCGCTGCCGGCAAGCAGGAGTGAGACGTAGGCGGGGAGAAGCGCGAACCCGCAGGGGTTCACCGCTGCGAGCATGCCGGCGCCCAGTGCGACGGCCAGCAACCCCTCGGACATCGCCTCAGCCGACCATGCCGTCGACCAGGTCGACCAGCTCGGCGTCGTCGAGGTAGCCCGAAGCCTGCTCGGTGCCGTTCTCGTCGAGGACGAGATAGGTGCTCTGGGCGGTCACCCCGAAGTGTCGCCACACCGCGCCGTCCGGGTCGGTCAGCAAGGTGACGTCGGACGACACCTCGGCGGCGAACTCCTCGATGGCCGCGGGCTCGTCGAGCGAGCCCACCCCCACCACGTTGACCTCGGACCCGTAGGTCGCGGCAAGCTCTCCCACCCCGGAGATCTGTGCCCGGCAGGTGGGGCACCAGGGTGCCCAGAACCAGAACACGGTCGGCTTGCCCGCGAGGGCTGCACCCTCGAACGGCTCGCCGTTGACCGTCTCGGATGCGAAGTCGAGCACTGCCGGCGCGTCGGCTCCGTCAGGCTCCGCGGGCGGGACCGCGGACCCGCCCTCCTCGGTCGACGTGGACGCGCCGGCGTCCGTCGCGGTGGTCGCTCCGGCGTCGGGGTCGGTCCCGCAGGCAGTCAGGAGGAGGACGAGTGAGCAGACGAGGGCGGCGAGGGGGCGCATGCCTCCACGGTAGGCCGCTCGCGAAGCGGGGTCGGAGATCGCCGTCTCCCGCGGCGCCGCGACCGTGCTGCTGTTCCAGACCGACTTCATGCCCACCTCATCGGATTGACGTGCGTGTACGTCGGTAACCCGGCGAGCGCCCCCAGACCTTCCCGCCCTGCGCCGGAGGTGGGTCACCGCTGCCATGCTGTCCCGGTGACGGCTGAGCAGATCCACAACATCGGCCGGCGCCGGGCGTGGGCGATCTGGGGCACTGCGCTGTCGGTCTACGTGCTGGCCGTCTTCCACCGCAGCTCGTTGGGCGTCGCGGGCATCATCGCGACCGACCGCTTCGACCTCAGTGCCACCAACCTGGCGACGTTCACCGTCCTGCAGCTGGTGGTCTACGCCGGCATGCAGGTGCCGGTCGGCGTGCTGCTCGACCGGTTCGGTCCCCGCGTGCTGCTCGTGAGCGGACTCGCGCTGATGACGGCCGGTCAGCTGGTCTTCGCGTTCAGCACGTCCTTCCCCGGCGCCGTGCTGTCGCGGGCGGTCGTGGGGGCTGGCGACGCGATGATCTTCGTCAGCGTGATCCGGCTCGTCGCCGTCTGGTTCCTCGTGCGACAGGCACCGATGGTCACCCAGCTGACCGGGCTCACCGGGCAGCTCGGAGCGATCGCGGCGGCGGGCCCCCTGGCGTACCTCCTTGACGCCCTGGGCTGGACGCGTACCTTCGCGCTGACCTCGAGCGTCGGCGTCGTGCTGCTCGTCGCGACGCTCGTCCTCATCAAGGACTCGCCCTACCGCCGCGACGAGGTCGTCACGGTCAAGCTGCGCGCGCTGGCCGAGTCGGTCCGCACGGTGTGGGGCAACCCGGGCACTCGCCTGGGCATGTGGTCGCACTTCACGTCGCAGTTCTCCGCGACCGTCTTCGCCCTGCTCTGGGGCTTCCCGTTCCTCGTCCAGGGCATGGGCTGGACCTCGGCGGGGGCCAGCGGCCTGCTGATGGCGATGACGGCCTGGGCCGTCGTGAGCGGGCTGGTGCTGGCCCGGCTGGTGTCGCGACTGCCCTACTACCGCTCCTGGATCGTCATCGGTGTCGTCGCGGCCATGATCGTGCCGTGGACGGCGGTGCTCCTGTGGCCGGGGCCGGCGCCGGACTGGCTGGTCGTCGTCATGGCGTTCGCGACCGCGAGCGGCGGCCCGGCCGCCATGGTGGCCTTCGACCTGGCCCGCTCCTTCACCCCGGTCCAGGCGATCGGACGAGCCAACGGGCTGGTCAACGTCGGTGGTTTCACGGCCTCGCTGCTCACCATGGCGCTGATCGGCCTCGTCCTCGACCTCGTCGAGCCGGGCGGGATGAAGGCCTACACGCTCGACGACTTCCGGATCGCGCTGTCGGTGCAGTACGTCTTCTGGGCACTGGGGATCGTGCAGATCCTGCGCTACCGCCGTCGCGGGCTGGCCCACCTCGCGCGGGTGCATCCCGGCTCGATCGAGCAGCTGCGCGCCGGTGAGCCGTTCGTGCACCCGGGCATCGGGCGCGAGGGCGTCTAGGCCTGTCAGTCGGCGTCGAGGTCGCCGGTCGGGTCGGCCGCCGACTCGTCCTCCAGGAACGCACCACCGACGGGCTCGCCCTGCCACGACACCAGTCGCCAGCCGTCGTACGGATCGCCCTCGAGCACGATGAGGGCGGTGTTGTGCAGGGGTGTCGTGACCGGGGGTGCCGCCGGCGACGGGAGCATCCGGGTGGAGATCCAGGTGCGCAGGGCGGCGCCGTGGCTCACGATCAGCGCCGAGCTGTGCCCGGCCTCCACGATGCGGTGGACGGCCGCGTCGTAGCGGTGCAGGAACTCCTCGCCGGTCTCGGCGCCGGGCATGCGGACGTCGACACGACCCTCGAGCCAGGTCGCGACGGTGGAGATGTAGCCGTGGACGGCGTCGTGGTCGTTGCGCATCTCGAAGTCGCCGGCCGCGATCTCCTCCAGACCCCCGAGCTGGGCCGGGGCCAGGGAGCGCTGCTTCGAGGTCGGCGAGGCCGTCTGGTGGGTGCGGACCCGGCTGGAGACGTAGATCGCGTCGAGGTTCTCGGGGTCGAGCGCCCGCGCCGCCGCCACGGCCTGGGCGTGGCCGAGGGGGGTGAGCTCGAGCCCGGGATCGGCGGTGTCGAGCTCGCCCGTGACGTTGGCGTAGGTCTGGCCGTGGCGCATCAGCAGGAGTCGCACGAGGGTCCTTCAGCTGTTGAACGGTGAGGTCTTCGAGGAGGCCAGCTCGCGGGCCTCCTCGAGCGTGACGGTGTCGAGGGCCTCGGCGATGTCCCTCCCGACGTGGCTCACCTCGTGGCCGCTCTGCAGCGGGACGAGGGTGTGCACCAGCCGGTCGTCGTAGGTGTGGACCATGGTGAACGCCTGACCGGCATCGACCCCCGAGACGAAGCGGTCCACCGGGGCCGGGTCGATGGTGTAGCAGCTGGCCGAGGCGACCGAGACCGGGACACCGGCGAAGGTGGACCAGGTCGAGTAGTGCAGGTGGCCGGCGAGGATGCCCCGCACGTCGGTGCCCGCAATGACGTCGGCAAGCGGCTGCTGGTCGCGGAGCTCGACCAGCTCGGCGGCGCGCAGCATCGGCAGGGGAAGCGGCGGGTGGTGCATCGCCAGCAGCGTGCCGTGCTCCGCCGGAGTGGCCAGCACGCCGGTGAGCCAGGCGAGCTGCTCGGGTCGGAGCGCGCCGTGGTGATAGCCGGGAACGCTGGTGTCGAGCGCCACGATCCGCAGCCCGTCCACGTCATGCACGCGGTCCTGGCATCCGTCGTCGTCGGAGTCGTAGAGGCCTTCGGCGTAGGCCGCCCGCGCGTCGTGGTTGCCCATGGTCCACACGACGCTCGCGCCCATCGCCTCGGCCGCCGGCTCGACGATCGCGCGCAGGGTGGCGTAGGCCTCGGGCTCACCCTGGTCGGCCAGGTCACCGGTGAAGACCAGCGCGTGCGGGGACGGGTCGACCGCCGCCAGCCGATCGAGCGCGCGCCGCAGGTTGTCCGTGTTGTCGATGACGCCGTGGTGCAGGCGACCGCCACCGATGAGGTGCGGGTCGGAGAGGTGCGCGATCGCGTGCCGGGGTGCGGCGTACTGGCCGAGCTGCTTCACGCGCCCAGCCTAGGACCCTCAGCGGGCCGGCAGGACGCGCCCGGTGACCTCGCCCAGCGAGATGCGGCCGCCGGACGTCCCGGGCGCGGTGTAGCGCAGGGTCACCTCGTCGCCGTCCTCGAGGAAGGTCCGCTCGCGACCGGCCACCGTGAAGGGCTCCTTGCCACCCCACGACAGCTCGAGCAGGGAGCCGCGCTGGTCACGCTCGGTGCCGGAGATGGTGCCGGAGCCCCACAGGTCGCCGGTGCGGACGCTGGCACCGTTGACCGTGGTGTGCGCGAGCATCTGGGCCGGCGACCAGTACATCGTGCGGTAGGGCGGACGGGCGATGACCTCGCCGTCGAGCACCACCTCCACCTCGATGTCCAGCGCGGCCGGACCGTCGACCCGGAGGTAGTCGAGCACCTCGGGGTCGTCCTGACCGGGCAGGTCGGTCCACGCTGCGTCGAGGGCGGCCAGCGGGGTGACCCAGGCGCTGATGGACGTGGCGAACGACTTGCCGAGGAACGGCCCGAGCGGGACGTACTCCCAGGCCTGGATGTCGCGCGCCGACCAGTCGTTGAGCCCGACGACGCCGAACGTGTGCCGCGCGAAGTCGGTGGTGGCCACCCGGTCGCCCATCGCAGACCCGACGCCGACGACGAAGCCCAGCTCGGCCTCGATGTCGAGGCGTGCCGATGGGCCGTACGTCGGCTGCTCGTCGGTGGGTGCCTTGCGCTGTCCGCACGGCCGGACGACGTCGGTGCCTGACACGACGACCGTGCCCGATCTGCCGTGGTAGCCGACGGGGAGGTGCTTCCAGTTGGGCAGCAGCGGCTCGGCGTCGGGTCGGAACATCCGGCCGACGTTGGTCGCGTGGTGCTCGGAGGCGTAGAAGTCGACGTAGTCGCCGACGGTGAAGGGCATCAGCATGGTGACCGAGTCGACGTGCGCCAGCGCCGGCTCCACGAGGTCGCGCTCGGTCTCGTCGGTGAGGAGCCCGGTGACCCACCTACGGGTGGAGTCCCAGACCGTCTGCCCTGCCGCCATGAACGGGTTGAGCGAGGGCTGGTCGAACAACGCGTGCGTGTCGACCATGTCGGCGGCCGCCACGACGCTCAGGTCGAGCACCTGGTCACCGATGCGGACCGCGACCCGCGGGTGCTCCCCGGAGCGTGCGAAGACGCCGAAGGGGAGGTGGTCGATGTCGAAGCCGGAGCCGGCGGCGCCGGCGACCCAGGTCTGGGCGGTCGGGTGGTGGGGGGTGGTCATGCGTCTTCCGCTCTGTCGGGGGCGAGGAGGCCGAGGGCGACCAGGTCGTCGAGGGGCTCGGTCACCGAGCACGAGCCGAACGAGGTGAACCACCGCCGGACGTTGCCGAGGTCGACAGCGGCCAGTGCAGCACCGTCGTGCTGCTCGAGGGCGTCGAGCGCGTCGGCCGTCGACCCGCCGTCCCACAGCGTGGCCGTCGCCACCATCACGTTGAGGAAGCCGTGGGCTCCACCGCCCTCGGGTGCGTGGCGTACGGCGCGGTGGAGACCGGCGGTGCCCTTGAACGGCGTCTCCCGGTCCAGTGCCGCATCGATCCAGGCGACCACCGTGGCCGAGTCGGGGACCAGGTCGTGGTCGACGTGTCCGAGTCGGAACTTGAGTCGATGGCCGCTGGCCGCGACCTCGTCGGCGGCGGCGAGCCAGGACCCGTGGGCCGGTCCGGGGATCTCGATGTGGACGGGCAGGTCGAGATCCGCGGCCCGGACGGCGGCGTCGATCCGGCGGGCGTTGCCGGCGAGGTCGTCGAGGTCGCGCAGTGCCACCTCGAGACCGACGAGGCGGAGGCCCTTGCGAGCCGCCAGGGCAGCGACGCCCGCGACGGCGCCCGCACCGGTGGTGAGGACGACAGAGGTGGGCACCCCCTCGGGCACGGAGCCCAGGTCGGTGTCCCTCACGACGAACGAGCCGACCAGGTCGGCGTACCACTCGCCCTCGTGAGCGACGTAGGCGTCGATCGCCTCGACGAGGGGGGCGTTGCCGGGCGGGAAGATGGCAGCATCGTCGACAAGCCCTCGCCAGGTCTCGGGCCAGGAATCGACACGTGCGGGATCGGGAGTCACGGGGCTACTCTAACCACCAGATAGCGGACACCAGTGTCCGATGATCGGACGAACGGAGCGGACGGATGGCCCACTACCGAGCACTCGGCAGGTTGCCCCGGCAGCGGCACACCCAGCTGCGCGACGACGACGGACACCTGTTCCGCGAGGAGCTGATGGGGGAGGAGGGCTTCTCCTCCGACTCCTCGCTCCTCTACCACCGTGGGGTCCCCAGCGCGATCACCGACAGCGTCGTCTGGGAGCTGGGCGACCAGTCGCGCACGCCCAACCACCCGCTCAAGCCGCGGCACCTCAAGCTGCACGACCTCCAGACCGGCACCTGCCCGGTCGAGGGTCGCCGGTTGATCCTGGGCAACAACGACGTCCGCATCGCCTATGTCCTCACCGGGACCGACCCGAGCCCGCTCTACCGCAACGCCATCGGTGACGAGTGCGTGTACGTCGAGTCCGGCACCGGCACCGTCGAGACCGTCTTCGGCACGGTGGCCTACCGCCCCGGCGACTACGTCGTCGTCCCGCGCGCCACCGACCACCGGTGGGTCCCGGCCGAGCCGTCGCGGCTCTACGCCGTCGAGGCCAACAGCCACATCCACCCGCCCAAGCGCTACCTCTCCCGCTTCGGCCAGTTCCTCGAGCACGCGCCCTACTGCGAGCGCGACCTGCACGGGCCGACCGACCTCGACGCGCTGGTCGGGCGGAGTCGCGACCTCACCGACGTCGACGTCCTGGTCAAGCACCGCACCAGCGGCGGCATCGTCGGCACCCGGATGACCTACGCCACCCACCCGTTCGACGTCGTGGGCTGGGACGGTTGCCTCTACCCCTACACCTTCAACATCGAGGACTACATGCCGATCACCGGCAAGGTCCACCAGCCGCCGCCGGTGCACCAGGTCTTCGAGGGGTGGAACTTCGTGATCTGCAACTTCCTGCCCCGCAAGGTCGACTACCACGAGCTCGGCATCCCGGTGCCCTACTACCACTCCAACGTCGACTCCGACGAGGTCATGTTCTACGTCGGTGGCGACTACGAGGCGCGCAAGGGTTCGGGCATCAACATCGGCTCGATCAGCCTGCACCCGGGCGGTCACGCGCACGGTCCGCAGCCCAGCGCGATCGAGGCCTCGCTCGGTGTCGACTACTTCGACGAGTCGGCGGTCATGGTCGACACCTTCGCCCCGCTGGAGATGGGCGAAGGCGGGCTCGCGGTCGAGGACCCGGCGTACGCCTGGAGCTGGGCCGGGCGTGGTCCTGATGCTGAGGAGGGCGACGGCGGTCCTGCGGTGTTCAGCAACAGCTGATCAGGAGGTCCAGGCGCGCCAGAGTGCGGCGTACTCGCCGTCGCGGTCGACCAGCTCGTGGTGGCTGCCGAGCTCGACGATGCGTCCGTCGATGACCACCGCGATGCGGTCGGCGTCGTGGGCGGTGTGCAGGCGGTGGGCGATCGCGACGACCGTGCGGCCCTGGAGCAGGTTGTTCATCGAGCCCTCGAGCGTCCGGGCGGTCCGCGGGTCGATCAGCGACGTGGCCTCGTCGAGGACCAGCGTGTGCGGGTCGGCGATGATCAGCCTCGCCAGGGCGACCTGCTGGGCCTGCGCGGGCGTGAGGACGTAGCGGCCCGAGCCGATCATCGTGTCGAGGCCCTGGGGCAGCCGCTCGACCCAGAGCAGCGAGCCGACCGCGCTCAACGCCTCGCGGACGGCGTCGTCGTCGGAGCCCTCGCGTGCCAGCACGATGTTGTCGCGCACCGAGCCGATGAAGACGTGGTGCTCCTGCGTCACGAGGGCGACCTCGGTGCGCAGCACCTCGAGCGGCAGGTCGACCAGCTCGACGCCACCGACGCTCGCCGACCCCGTACGCGGCCGGTTGATGCCCGACAGCAGGCGACCCAGCGTCGACTTGCCCGATCCGCTGGGCCCGACGATGGCCAGCCGCTCGCCGGCGCCGAGCCGCAGGTCGACGCCGTGCAGCACGTCGTGTCCCTCGCGGTAGGCGAAGCGGAGGTCCGCAGCCACGAGGTCGATGCCGTCGGGCAGGCGGTCACCGGCCACGCGGTCCGGCTCGACCTCGGCGATCCCGAGCAGCCGGCTGGTGGACGCCGCGCCCACCTGGAGCCGGTCGATCTCGCCGATCAGCCGGTCGAGCGGGTCGCCCAGCGCCTCGACGTAGAGCACGGCTGCGGTGATCTGGCCGAGGTCGACCCAGCCCCGGGAGTAGGCGTAGGCGCCGACGAGGAGAGTGATGACCCTCGGGGTCTGGAAGGCGAAGTTGAGGGCCGCGAAGAGGATGTTGCGCAACGACATCGTGTAGCGCTCGGCCTGTGCCGACACCTCGATGTCCGCGTCGCCGGCGCGGACCCGCACACCGGACAGGCCCAGCGACTCGAGGGTGCGGGCGCCCTCGACCGTCTCGGTCAGCGTGGTGTTGATGCGGGAGTAGGTGGCGCCCTCGGTGATGTAACCCTTGGGTGCGCGCCGGAGGTAGGTGCGCACCGCCCACCCGGACGTCGCGAAGGTGAGGAGCGCGGGCACGGCGAGGACCACGGAGTTGAGCAGCATCGCGCCGATGGAGAGGACCACCGTCAGCAACGAGATGATCGCCATCGGCAGGCCGTACTGCACGGAGCGGCTCATCGTGCCGACGTCGCGGGTGACACGGGTGACGAGGTCGCCGGTGCTGGCGGTCTCGACCGCACCGAGCGGCAGTCGCAGGATCGTGCGGACGATGAACTCCCGCGCGGTCGACAGGAGGTCCTGGCCGAACAGGGTGGACGTGCGCTGGGCGAGGAAGGTGAACGCGGCCTGCGCCAGCACCACGGCGATGATCACGAGGGCGAGCTGCCCCAGCGGTCGACCGGATCCGTCGACGGTCGTGTTGACCAGCTCACCGAGCAGGCGGGGCACGACGAGACCGGCCCCGGCGGCGAGCGCGTTGAGCACGACCAGCGCGGCGAACGCGGCCCGTCGGCGCCGCAGCAGGTCGCGGAAGAAGGCCAGGACCTCCCGGTTGCCCGCGACCGGCCAGCCCCGCTCGGGGTTGCGGGACGCGGTGTAGACCTCCTCGGCGCGCTCGCGACGGAGGTCGTGGCGCTCCCAGAACGCCTGCGCCCGCTCGCGCCGGGACCCGGTCGTGGGCGGGATCAGCTCGGGCGGGATGACGGGCGCGTCGAGGGTGCGGTCGCGCCAGGTGTCGGGCGAGGTGGCGAGGAGGTCGGTCACGACGGGACCTCCTCTCCGACATCGTCCAGCGACCTGATCACGACGTCGCGGTAGGCCGCGTCGTGCTCGAGCAGGTGGGAGTGCGCACCCTCGGCGACGACCAACCCGTCGCGGAGGAGCACGACCCGGTCGGCGTGGTGCAGCCAGAGCGGCGACACCGTGCACACGACGGTCGTACGGCCACGTCGGAGGTCGGTCACGCGCTCGGCGATGCGGGCCTCGGTGTGGGCGTCCACGGCGGACGTCGGCTCGACCAGCACCAGGATCGGGGCATCGGCGGCGAGTGCGCGCGCCAGCACCACGCGCTGTCGCTGGCCGCCGGAGAGCCCGCGCCCCCGCTCGTCGAGCTGGCCCTGCCATCCCTCGGGCAACGCGTCGTAGACGTCCTCGGCGTTGGCCACGCGCAGCGCGGTCTCGGCCTGCTCGCGGGTCAGCCGGCCGTGCGGGTCGATGGCGTCCTGCAGCGTGCCGGCGAAGAGGCTGCTGCCGGTGTCGCTGACGAGCACCTGGCGTCGTACGTCGTCGAGCCGGGCCGCCGACAGGTCCACGCCTCCCAGACGCACGCCCCACTCGCGCGTCGCGGCCACCTCGTCGCGCGCGGCGATGCGTGCGCGGAGGCGCTCCCGGTCGGCGCGGGCCCGGCGTGCGGCCCGCCCCTTGAGGCCCTCCCCGTCGTCCTCACCCACGGGGTCGGTGTCGGGTGGGAGGTAGCGGCCGAGGCGGTCGGCGAGCGCCGAGCTCTGCTCGGGCACGGCGCTCACGACCACGGTGAGGCGTCCCGGGTGTGCGGTGAAGCCGCTGAGGTCGTCGACGATCTCGGCACGGCCGTCGAGCGGCTGCGGCTCCGCCGGCTCCCGCCACGGCGGCCGCTGCTCGAAGATCGCCATCGCCCGCCGGGCACTCACCAGGGCACGGGTGGACTTCTGGGCGAGCTCGAAGAAGGTGCGGATCGGGCCGACCATGAACAGGCCGTAGCCGAGGAAGCTGACCAGCTGCCCGACGCTGAGCACACCGGCCTCGACCTGTCGGGTGCCGAGCCAGACGAGGCTGACCAGGAACACCCCTGAGAACAGCACCCCGACGGCCTCGACCGCGGCCTGCCAGATGCCGGAGGAGACGCCCGCGCGGCGCGCCCGCTGCGACTGGTCGGCGTAGTTGCGACCGAACGTCTCCTCGCCCCCGATGCCGCGCAGGATGCGCAGCCCGGCCACGATGTCGGTGGCCATCGAGGTGAGCTCGGAGTTGCGGCTGCGCTCGACCTGCTGGCGTCGGTGCAGTGGCCGGAGCAGCGGCAGCGCAGCGCCGAGGAGCACCGGCGCCGCGACCAGCACCAGCACGCCGAGCTGCACGGACATCGACAGCACGATGGCCGCGACGGTCAGGTAGGAGACGAACTGCGCCACCGAGCGGGCGATGATCTCGGTCAGCGCTCCGAACTCGTCGGAGTCGCTCGACGCCACGCTGAGGACCTCACCCGTGGGCGACCGTCTCGGCAGGACGTGGCCCATCTGGGCGATCTTGCGGGTGACCATCTGGGTGGTGCCGTAGAGGCCGATCAGCCAGCTGCGCACGACCAGGGTGTGGAAGACGACCCCGAAGACGCCTCCGACCACGACCACGGCGAGCATCACGCCCGACCACGACAGCACGGCACTCGTCGAGCCCGCGAGGATGCCCTCGTCGATGGCGCGGCCGAAGATGTAGGGACCGAACGTCAGGGGCAGCAGCCACAGCAGGTGGGCGGCGGTCGCCAGGCTGATGACCTGCCACTGCTGCCGGAGCAGCCACCGGAGAAATGCGCCGGGCGACCGGGTGTCGGGGTCCGGAGTGGGTGCGGCGTCGGTTCCGGTGAAGAACGTCGCGATCCGGGGTGGGAAGTCCTGCATGACGTGTCGAGCCTAGGTGCCCGCACCCCTCGGGCACGAAGCATTAACGGCCCAGGGCTGCGGCGTACGCCGGTCGGCTCAGGCGTGTGCCGGGTAGTCGGTGTATCCGGCCTCGTCGCCGCCGTAGAACGACTCCGGCCGCTGCGGGTTGAGGGGGAGGCCGGCGGCGAGCCGGCGCGGCAGGTCGGGGTTGGCGATGAACGCGCGACCGAAGGCGGCGGCGTCGATGAAGCCGGCGTCGAGCAGACGAGTGGCCTTCTCGACGTCGTAGTTGCCGGCACCGACGATCGGTCCGGGGAAGGCCGCGCGCAGGGCAGCGCGGTAGGCGTCGTCCAGGACCGGGCCGCCGGCCCAGTCGGGCTCGGAGAGGTGGAGGAACGCCAGGTCGCGTCGCCCGAGCTCGGCCGCGACGTACAACCCGGACTCCGCACCCTCGGGGTCCTCGGTGCCGTTGAAGGAGCCGATCGGGGAGATGCGGATGCCGACCCGGTCCGAGGACCAGGCCCCCACCACGGCGTCGGTCACCTCGAGCATCAGCCGCGCCCGGTTCTCCAGGGTGGCGCCGTAGGCGTCGGTGCGCCGGTTGCTGTCCGCGGCGAGGAACTGGTGGAGCAGGTAGCCGTGCGCGCCGTGGATCTCCACCAGGTCGAAGCCGGCCTCCCGCGCGTTGACCGTGGCGCGGCGGTAGTCGTCGACGACCCGGGGGATCTCGTCGAGCGCCAGGGCTCGCGGCGTGGGGCAGCTGACCCGGGTCGGAGTGCCGTCCTCGCCGCGCACCGTCGTGCGGTTGCGGTAGGGGAGCGCGCTCGCCGACACCGGCAGCCCGTCGTCGTGGAAGGACTCGTGCGAGACCCGGCCGACGTGCCACAGCTGGGCGGCGATGAGCCCGCCGGCCTCGTGCACTGCGTCGGTGACCTCGCGCCAGCCCGCCACCTGCTCGTCGCTGTAGATGCCCGGGGTGTCCATGTAGCCCTTGCCCTCGGGGCTGACCTGGGTGCCCTCCGAGATCAGCAGCCCGGCGCTGGCGCGCTGGACGTAGTACTCCTTCATCAGCTCGTTGGGCACGTCCCCCGGGGCGGTCGCGCGCATCCGCGTCAGCGGCGCCATGAAGACGCGGTTGGCGGTGCGGAGGGGACCGAGGGGCAGGGGCTCGAAGAGTGAGGGCACGTGGGGGCAACCGGGGGCATCTTCAGGGCATTCCGGGCAAGATGGGGACGTGAGCCGATTCACCTCCGACTTGGTCAAGAAGCTGCGGGGCGTCCCCGACGCCGACGCCGACATCGACGAGGGAGAGGTCGAGGTCGAGTCGACCGCGCACGCCGCCGCCGGCGTCACGGCCGTCGCCGTCGCGATGAAGCGGGCCATCGGCCAGATGGGGGTACGCCGCACCGCGTCCACGCTGACCCGGCTCAACCAGGTCGACGGCTTCGACTGCCAGGGCTGTGCCTGGCCGGATCCGGCTCCCGGGCACCGGCATGCGGCCGAGTTCTGCGAGAACGGAGCCAAGGCGGTGGCCGAGGAGGCGACCCGCCAGCTGCTCGACCGCGAGTTCTTCGCCACCCACTCCGTGGAGGAGCTCGCCGGGCACACCGAGTTCTGGCTGGGCAAGCAGGGCCGCATCACCGAGCCGATGGTGCTGCGCCCGGGTGCCACCCACTACACGCCGATCTCGTGGGACGACGCCTTCGCCACCATGGCCGACCACCTGCGCGGTCTCGACCACCCTGACCAGGCGACGTTCTACACCTCCGGCAAGACCTCCAACGAGGCCGCGTTCGTCTACCAGCTCTTCGTGCGGGCCTTCGGGACCAACAACCTGCCCGACTGCTCCAACATGTGCCACGAGTCGTCCGGCTCGGCGCTCGTGGACACCATCGGCATCGGCAAGGGCTCGGTCAGTCTCGAGGACATCCACCAGGCCAAGCTGATCCTCGTCGTCGGACAGAACCCCGGCACCAACCACCCCCGCATGCTCTCCGCGCTGGAGGAGGCCAAGTCACACGGGGCACGCATCATCTCCGTCAACCCGCTCCAGGAGGCGGGTCTGGTGCGTTTCAAGAACCCGCAGCACCCGAAGGGCCTCACCGTCGGAACCGCGTTGGCCGACGTGCACCTGCCGATCCGGCTCAACGGCGACCTCGCGCTCTTCCAGGCGATCGGCTCGCTGCTGGTCGAGTGGGACGCGGTCGACCACGACTTCCTCGCCGAGCACACGACCGGATTCACCGACTACGTCGCTCACGTCGCGGACCTCGACTGGGTCAAGGTCGAGGAGTCCACCGGCCTCACCCGGGAGCAGGTCACCGAGGTGGCCCGGATGATCTCCGAGTCGCCGGCCACGATCACCTGCTGGGCGATGGGCATCACCCAGCACCACAACGCGGTGGGCACGATCAAGGAGATCGTGAACGTCGCCCTGCTGCGTGGCGACATCGGCAAGCCCGGAGCCGGCGTCTGCCCCGTGCGCGGCCACTCCAACGTGCAGGGCGATCGGACGATGGGCATCTGGGAGCGGGTCCCCGACCACTTCCTCGACGCGATCCGCGACGAGTTCGGCTTCGAGCCGCCCCGCGAGCACGGACTCGACACCGTCGGCTCCATCCAGGCGCTGCGGGACGGCAAGATCCGGGTCTTCATGGGGATGGGTGGCAACTTCGTGGGCGCCGCACCCGACACCGACGTCACCGAGGCGGCGATGCGCAACGCCGCGTTGACCGTGCACGTCTCGACCAAGCTCAACCGCTCGCACGTCGTGCACGGCGCCGAGGCGCTGATCCTGCCCGTGCTGGGCCGCAGCGAGAGGGACCTCACCGGCGGTCGGGTGCAGCGGGTGACCGTCGAGGACTCGATGTCGGCGGTCCACGCCTCGCACGGTCCCCTCGACCCGCCCTCGGACCACCTGCGCTCCGAGGTCGACATCGTCTGCTCCCTCGCTCTGGCCACCCTCGGCACGGACTCGCCGGTCCCGTGGGCCGCGTTCCGCGACGACTACACCGAGATCCGTCGCCGGATCGCACGCGTGGTCCCCGGCTGCGCGTCGTACGAGGAGAAGGTCAACCAACCCGGTGGCTTCGTGCTGCCGCACCCGCCCCGCGACAACCGGGTCTTCGAGACGCCGAGCGGTCGGGCGGTCATCACCTCGACGCCACTCGAGGTGCTCGACGTGCCGAAGGGTCGCTTCCTTCTGCAGACGATGCGTTCGCACGACCAGTTCAACACCACGATCTACGGCCTGGACGACCGCTACCGGGGGGTCAAGGGCGGGCGGCGGGTGGTCTTCGTCAACCCCGACGACCTGCGGGACCTCGGCTATGCCGAAGGCGACGTCATCGACCTGGTCAGCGAGTGGCGCGACGGCGTCGAGCGGACGGCCCGGTCCTTCCGGGTCGTCCCCTACGACCAGCCGCGCGGGTGCGTGGCGGCCTACTACCCCGAGGCCAACCCGCTCGTCCCGCTGGACTCGACGGCGGAGAAGAGCAACACGCCGGTCTACAAGTCCATCGTCGTCCGGCTGGAACGTCCGGGTGAGGCGGGGCCGGCGAGGGGTCTCCGCACGGCTCGGCCGACCGTGGTTCGGGCTCCCCCCGCGACGACGAGCCGCACCACCTGAGCTGAGCGGTCGGCGGCCGTCGTCCGCCTGGTTCCCCGGACCTGACGACCGCAACCGAAGTCGATGATCTGCGGGTACCGTGGCGACCGATCGCTCCCACATCGACGTGCTGACCGCGCGCGAGGTCCCGTTGGGCGGTCCACGGGCCATGCGCGTACGACGTACGCTCCCGCAGCGACACCGTTCCCTGATCGGTGTGGTGCTTCGTCGACCACTACGGTCCCGACGACGTCGACCAGACCGGGGGCATGGTCGTGGCTGCGCACCTGCACACCGGGTCAGACGGCGGCGGCCTTCGGTGGCGAGATCGAGCACCGCGACGGCGGGTACCACGCCACGGTCCGCCCGGCGAGCTGAACCGATCAACCGCGGGCGAGGCATCAGTCAGACCGAGGTTTCACGGCTGGGACGAAGTGGTCGAGGCGCCGAGCGTGGATCGTCCTTCTCGACGCGATCCTGCCGCGTGGGTAGCGGCTTCGTCGACTTCCGCCCTGTTGTTGGTGCGTGGCTTGGATGGGAGGCGGTGTGTTCCTGGTCCTGCTCGGAGGAATCTCGCCGACGACGATCCAGATCCCGCTGCTCGGCGCGAGGTGATGCCGCGACGGGGAACGCTTCGAAAGATCGATGTCGACGAGAAGCTTCGAGCACGGTATCCTGCTCGATGTTGGCGCGATCGACGTCGACGGCGAGGAGCCGAAGCCCGGCGACCTGCCTCGCTTCGCGACGGACGTACGCACCCTCGATCGGACCGCCCGCGACGAGGCGGCGCCGCTCGTCTCGGCGGCCGCCTTCGGCGAGGCGATCGCGACGTGGTGGGTTTCATCGCCGCAGCGACGAGGAGGTGGCGTTCGATCGGCAGGCAGCGGGCAGGACGAGATCGACGTGGACGGAAACGTGGTTTGGCGACGTTCGTCGTGGATGGTTGCTTCGGCCGTCGATGATGACTGTGGTTGATCCGGTGCTGGTGATGCTGTCGAATGTCAGGTCGAAGGAGCGCGGCGGCGGCGAGGGTTGGGCGGCCAAGCTGCTCTACGGCACCTGCTGGCGCGGACCTTGAGCGGGGCGAGCGAGGGTTCGGCTGGCGGAGCTGCTCTACGCACCGCGGCCGCGACCTCGAACGGGGCGGGTGAGTGAGGGCGGGCGCGCTGGAGCCGCTCACCAACCGCCAGCCGAACCTCGAGCCGGGCGGCGAGCGGTAGGGGGTTCGGGCGCTGGAGCCGCTCATGGATCGTCAGCCGACCTTGAGCCGGGCGCGAAGTGAGGGGTCTGGGTGCCGGGAGCTGCTCGACCCACCGTGGCGTTGAACGGTGACCGTGGCCTGACTCTACGGCGGGTGAAGGTCAGGGGCAGCTGCGCTGGGCGACGATCCGCTGGCAGGGTCAGTCGGTCCGGCGGCGAAGATCTCGCGATCATCGTCGGGCTGCCGCTCCAGCGCGCCCTGGTGATGTATGCCGATGTCGTCGCTGGCGAGGGCGTCGCGAGGGGCGGCGATGACCATGCCCTGGTCGAGCGAGAGGTAGGCGTTGGAGACGTTGCTGGAGACAGGCGACGGCGTCGTAGAAAGTGCCGGCCGTAGGAGTCGAAGCCTCGATGACGTCGAGGTTCTGAGCGCGGCGTGCTCGGCGTAGCGCAGGGCGAAGGAAGGAGGCGTGGGGTCGACGACGCTGTCGCTGCAACGACGTCGCGCGGGCGATCTTCTTCCCGACCCGGGGAACCCTCGGGGGCGGTCGATGTGTGGTGCGCTGGTCGGGAGGCGTAGCTGGGACTGTTCATGCCGAGCGGTCGACGCCGAACTCGCGGGAGCGGCTGGCGGGGTCGTCGACGGGGAGAATCTGAGAGCGAAGTTGGCCCCTGAATCCCGCGTCGATCTTGCGGCGCACGTAGCGGTGGTCGACGCCGACGACCAGCGGCCCTGAGGTCTGCAGCGAACTAGAGGTAGCCATCGAGCGCCTCGAAGCATGCCCGCGCCGAGGTGGCACGATCCGCACGCCGTGGTAGGGGTAGGCGCCCTCGAAGACGTGGACGCTGTGCTCGGCCAGGTAGCTGACGGCCTGCACCGGTCGACGATGCAGCTCGTAGTTCCTCGTTGGGGAAGGTCGGTAGGTGCCGAGTAGTGGGGGGCGGGACCGATCGGCGCGACGCCAGGGACGACGCGCATGCGGGGCGGGCGTCGAAGGGGTCTGTAGCGGTGGCGGCGAACCAGATGTCGTCGTGACCGTACAGCAGGCCTCGGACCGCCGCGGCCTCCTGCGGTCTTGTTCGAGAAGCCGCGCGGGATCTGGTCGGCGGGCGCGTCTTAGCGGGCTGCAGAAGAAGCCGAGTTCATGTCCTCGGCGAACGCGGGCGCCTTGGCCAGGGGACGGCTGGTATATGGAGCCAGGAGGAGTTCGTGGCGAAGCGAAGCCGTCGTCGAACGAGGAAGAGGAACGCTTGATCGGACCGCCGGCACCGGGGAAAGACCTGCGCTTCTCGCCGGGTGGCGGTCAACGTCGTAGAAGATGCTCGTCACGTGTGGGCGGCGAGCCGGCGATCGAACGTCGACGGTCTGGCCATCCGTGACCTGGCCCTGCCCGCCGCCGATCAGTCGGCGTCGGCGCCGGTAGCGGTGTCGAGGTAGGGCGCCGATGTGCCGGTGGCGACGTGGTAGTCGCTGGCGGGTCGTGGTCGAAGGTTGCTGGTGACGTCGTCGGTCGGAACCGGTGGCTGGTACTGTCATTCGCGGCGAAGGGGTTCCAGGGGTGTCGGCGGCGTCCTCGAGGCGATGGCTGGAGGCTGTCGGTTGGTCGACGTGTCGATCACGGGTGGCGCCTGGGTGGAACCGGCCTGGGGGTGGCGGTGAGGCGAGCGGTGGGGCGAGTGGGCGAGGCGCGGCGGTGGTCGCTGTAGGGATGGGTGTTCGACGTGGACGATGGATGCCTCCTCGAGAAACGCGCGCGCGCGGACGGGTGGAGTGGCCGGGTCACTGATCCGTGGGCGCGGCGATGCTGGATGCACCTGCGTTGGAGCAGCAGGAAGATGGTGAGCAGGAAGGATGATGATGACCGAGTCGGCGAGGAGCAGGCCGAACTTCGTGGCGTTCTGTCCGACGGCATAGAGCGTGAAGCGCGACATCCGGCAAGCGCGGTTGCTTCGAGGTGGCGATGATTCGACGAGGGCGCAGGAAGTTGTTCGACGAGGTGAGGAAGGTGAGCACCGAAGGGTGGCGACGGTGGGCCTGGTGAGCGCAGGATGATCGAGAAGAAGAGACTGTAGTCGCAGGCGCCGTTGACGCGCGCGGCCTGGATCAGCCGTCGGGCAGGTCATCATGAACCGGTCGGATCAGGAAGAAACGCCGAACGGTCCGGCCAGGGACGGAGGAATCATGCCGGCAGTGAGGTCTTCGTCTAGGCCGATGTTGGTGGTCAGCACGGAACAGTGGTACGAAGGTGACGATCCGGGCACGATGAGCGTGCCGAGGACGAGGGCGATGGAGCCTTCTGCGGGGGAAAACGAGTTGGCCGAGGGCGTAGCCGAAGCATCGAGCAGAAGACGATGTCGCCGACTGCTGACGGGAGATCGTGACGATGCCGAAGAGGAAGAAGGTGGGAAGTTCGAAAGTGGGCGAAGAGAGTGGCGCAGTTGTTCATGGTCATGTCCGGCGGCACGAGGTGGAGGTATGGGCGCAATTTGGCCTGGGCTGAAGGAGCTGATGACTGACATCCAGAGGAACGGGACGACTACGACGAGCAGCCGAACGCCGATCACGGCGAACAGCGAGGGCGGGGTGGAGGAGCCGGCGAATTCGGCGGCGCGCGGAGGTTACAGCGGACACCGTCGCCGAGCGGAGCAGGTCCGGGGGTCCTGGTCATGGTCAGTCCTTCTTCCTCCTGGTAGCAGGTGGAAACTGCGCCAGGGCGATGAGTATGTCGCTAGGAACAGCAGGCGGGCGCAGCCGACGCATAGGTGTAGTCGCCGAGCCAGTGCTCGTAGGTGAAGAACGTGGCGGGGATTCGGAGTTGAGGGGCTTCGTCTTGTCACCACGAAGGCCTCGAAGAAACTGGAGGCAGCCGATGCTGGCGATCATGGCACGAAAAGGAGGGTCGTCGCAGCATTGGCAAGGTGATGTGCTGGAAGCGTTCGACGGCGCCGTGCTGTCGACTCGGCGGCCTCGACGACTTCGCGTCGGATGGTTGCGGGCGGGCGAGGAAGACGAACGATCAACGTGCCGAGTAGCGCCAGACCGAGATGACGACGAGGGAGGGGAGGCCGAGGGTGGTGGAAGTCGAGCCATGGCGTCGATGCGGAACGAGCCGACGATCACGTCGAGGAGCCGCTGGTCGTGAAGGAGGAACTTTGAAGACGACTCGGGACCGCGACGATGCTGGGGTCAATGATGCAGGTAGTAGCGGTCCGGGGGAAGGTTGCGGTACCGGGGGGTGATCCGGTTAGGGGCGAGGCGATCGCGAGGGGCGCCTGTCGATGGTCAGCGGGAATGCCAAGGAGCAAGACGAGCGTGTCGTAGGGTGACCTTGCGAAAAGTACGGTCGCGATGAGGTTGGCGTAGTCTTTCTTGCCGACGGCTCGTACGCCGAAACGCTGCGTACGTACGTTGGTGCTGCGCATGTCGGTGAAGCTCATGCCGAGGCTGGAGTACCGTCCGGGTGAAGACGAGGAACAGGGGCAGTAACGGCAGGGCGAGGCCCATGGGCCAGCAGCCTGGCTGCGCCGCGTGGCATCGACGCGTCCGACGGTTGGTTGGCTGGTCGTCGTCGGTCGGTCTTCTCCAGGTTCGTTGCCTGGTGGTCATGTCAGAGACCGGCGCCGATGACGATGCCGTGGACCTGGACCTCGACGAACGTCGCGGCCGCGCAGACCTTCGGCGCCTGCTCGACGAAGGGGAAGTCGATGGTCGCGGCGCTCCAGCCGGGACCGTGTCGGCGCGCTCGGCGCCCAGCCGCGCGCCGAAGACCTGGGCCGCGCGGGTTCGCGGCCGCGGCTCCGACGCGGCCTTCGATGTCGGGAGGTCGCCGACCAGGTCGTAGAAGGCCTGCTGGGTCCGGCCTCGCTGAGCGATGGACGAACTTCCAGGTGGCGTCGCTGTTGTCGGTCCTCGAAGACGGCGAGGTCGCCACGCTGACGAACGACGCGCGGGGGACTGGAATCCTTTGCAGCGGCGCGACGGCGATCGTCGGCGCCAGCCGGTCCTCGACGAGCCGCGCGCGAGGTCGGGACGAAGGGGCCGTAGCTGCCTGTGGCGAAAGGTCTCGAGCTTGTCTGGTCCAGCAGCGGCGGCGAGAGGTTCGTCGAAGAGACGCGCAGTAGTCGAGCCGTTGGTCATCTTGGGGAGTGTCGATGGTGCACTCTGTGCCGTCTCTTACTGGTTATGCGGCGCTCGTTGGATGAGGCGAACGGGGTATGATCCGCCAGGAGCCGGCTGCGGGCCGCAGGCTCGAGGCCGTAGTCGGCGTTGGTCTTCTCCTTCATGTCGACGGCGAACTGGTGCAGCTTTCGACGTCGGGGTGCCTGTTCGTAGTCGGCCTTCTTCGCCATGTCCGCGGCAGTAGGGACGTGGTTCGACGTTCACGGCACGCCGTAACGACGAGCCGAACGGTGGTTGAGCCAGAGGCGCGGGAAGAAGTCGGCCTCGTCGACGAGGCCTCTTGGGGCGGGTATCAGCGACTGCTCTCGGGGTGCTCGGCCATCCAGGCGGGCCGATGAGGCTCGACGTCAGGGTCGCTGCTCGCGATCGGTTGGCGATCTTGTTGCGCCGCGTTCGATGGACGGTGGTCACGTCGACCTTGGCGTACGGGTTGGGGTCTGAAGTCGTTGGAGAAAGGCTGGAGCTGTCGACCTTGGTGCTGATTTCCGAGACCTTCGATCGTCCGGTGGTGGTGCTGTCGGAGATGGGGTGCGTCTGGGCTTGCCTTGTGGACTCGTCGTGCTGACAGGACGTGGCACGAAGGTGTGACGGCGACAAGGGGGAGGGCGGTGGAGGTGTGCTTCATTTCTGGTTCCTTAGGGAGGGAGGAAGGTGCTTTGCCGTGGCTGCTTCGGATCACGAGCTCGGTCGAGAGCAGCTCGTGGCGTGGTTCGGCGGCGGTGGTCGACGATGAGCCGTCGAGGAAGTCGGGCGGCGGTGGCGCTGAGGTCGCGCATCGGCTGGGCGGACCGTGGTCAGGCCGGCGTAGCGCGCGGCGATCACGTCGTCCCAGCGGCGGGACCATGACGGTGCCGGGGACGTCGACGCCGGCGGTCCTGTAGCCGGCCGAGGGAGCCGAGGGCGACCTCGTCGTTGGCGCAGACGAAGGCGTCGGGCAGGTCGTCGGCCGCCAGGGCGCGTCGGCCACGGCCTTGCCGGCCTTGTCGACCTCGTCGACGGTCACCAGCTCGGTGTCCGGCCGGACGTGAGGCAGGCGGCCTGGACTCCGCCGATCCGCTCGGCGACGTTGGGGAGGTCTTCGGGTCCGCCGACGAAAGCGCAGGTCGTGGACGCCTCGGCCACGAGGCGGTCCGCCTGCCAGGGCGCGGGCACTGGCGTGGTTCTGGTGTTCACCGAGTCGAACCGACCGATGGGCGTACGCGCGACCAGCACGATCTGGCGCGCGGGTGGAGAGGCTCAGGACGGTCGCGTCGCCACGGGCGACCGAGGGTCACCAGCCCGTCGCAGCGACGGGCGATCTCGCGCACCGCGACCGAGGTCGCGACGGCCGTGGGTGGACAGGATCAGCACGGAGCGGCGCAGCTCCGCCGCCACGGCCGCGTAGCCGAGCACCGACCTCGGCGTAGTAGGGGCCGGACAGGTCGGGAAGACGATGCCGATGGCGGCACGGCGGCGTCGCCGAGCTGGCGCCCGAGCTGGCTGGGGGTGTAGTCCAGCTCCTCGGCGGCGGCCCGGACCCGTTCGCGGGTGGCGTCGCGGACCCCTTCGGAGTCGCGCATCACGCGGAGACGGTCGCGATCGACACGCCGGCCTGCCGAGCCACATCGCGGATCGTGGGCAACATCGACGCCTCCTCCGGCAGTATGTAACCGGTTACAGAAACCGGTTACATCGGGTAACTTGCCGGACATGCGCGCCCCTGTCAACCCCCCTGGCGCCATCGATGACCGCTGGAGAAGGCTGGCGATACCCGGTCGAGACGCCCGTCAGGGAGCGTCGCTGACGTGCTGGTCGTGCGGGCGGCGCGAGGATCGGGTCAGGAGCGCGGCGGCAGCAGCTTCGACGGTCCGGCAGGCTTGGCCTCACCACGGTCGACGGCGGTGTCGTGACTGTGGCGCGCCCGCTGCAGCAGCTCCATGAGCGCCTCCTCGTTGCGGACCCGTTGCCGGAATTTCGGCCTCAGCGCGAGGATCTGGTCGCGCTCGCCAAGCAGCAGTCCGTAGATCCGCTCCCGCTCCGCAGGGTCCTTGGTGTACTCGGAGTCGAGGTAGGCGCTGGCGTGGCGGCGGGCGTTGCTGGTCGCGTTGCGCGCCTTTCCAGCCGGGCTGTAGAGCGAGGCGAGCACGGTGACGAAGAGGACGCCGAGGATCACACTCAACGAGACGCGGGTGCTGATCTCAGTCACTGGTATCGGGTCGCCCTGGTTGATGAAGGCGATGTTGTTCTCGTGCAGGGCGTGCAGAATCAGCTTGACTCCGATGAAGGCGAGGATGGCCGCCAACCCGTAGGAGAGGTAGATCAACCGGTCCAGCAGGCCCTCGATCAGGAAGAACAGCTGGCGCAGGCCGAGCAGTGAGAACGCCACGGCGGTGAAGACCAGGTAGGTGTCCTGCGTCAGCCCGAAGATGGCCGGGATCGAGTCGAGGGCGAAGAGGATGTCGGTCCCGCCGATGGCCACCATGACCAGCAGCATCGGGGTCATGGCCCGCTTGCCCTCGAGAACGGTGAAGAGCTTGTCGCCGTCATAGTGGTCGGTGGTGTGGATGACCTTGCGCGAGAGCCGGACGACGAAGTTGTCGGCGGTCTCGGCCTCGTCGTCGTCGGGCTTGAGCATCTTCCCCGCGGTGAGGATGAGGATGAGTCCGAAGAGGTAGAAGACCCAGGCGAAGGAGTTGATGAGCGCGGCGCCGAGGAGGATGAAGCCGGTGCGTGCCACCAAGGCGAAGGCGATGCCGAAGAGCAGCACCTTCTGCTGGTCCTCGCGTGGGACCCGGAAGCTGGACATGATGATGAGGAAGACGAACAGGTTGTCGACCGAGAGCGCCTTCTCGGTGATGTATCCGGCGAAGTATTCCCCACCTGGGGTGGGACCGCCGAACACCAGGACGCCGAAGCCGAACACGATCGCGATGCCGACGTACAGCGATGACCAGATCGCCGCCTCGCGCAACGTGGGCACGTGGGCCTTGCGCACGTGGAAGTAGAAGTCGAAGAGCAGCAGGCCCACGATGCCCGCAATCGTCAGCCCCCACACGAGGGGAGAAGCGTCCATGACTCAGTCCTGATCGTCAGGGGCGGATTGCGGGTGTCGGGCTGCTGGCCTCGGTGACTCGGGTCGCTGACCCGGACCATGCAAGTGTTGCATGTCCTCTAGGCGCCCACCTCCGGGTCGAGGGCAGCACACGGAGGCCGAGCGCGCCGAGGACCAGGACGAGAGCGACAACGTCGTCGATGTCACCAATGAGGGCCAAGGGCCAGGTCCACTCCGCGAACGGGAGTTCCTCGTCAACAGGTTCCGCGAGCATCGACCTCAGGCCTACGCGGGCGGCGACTGGATCCCCCTCACCACTCCGCACGGCCACGTACGGGCGCGCGTGAAGCTCAGCTCCATTCCCGACCCGCAGGTCGTGTTCGCCCAACACGGATGGTGGAGTCGTGCGACGAGCTCGGACTGCCCGGCCACCCGCCGTGCGGGCCCGACTGTGCGAACCTCAACCTCGTCCTCAGCCAGACGCCCAGCGACCCGATCAGCGGGAGCTCACCACTGCGGGCGTCGGTCTGCGACGTCTCCTTGCCCAGCGCCGCTGTCGCGTGAGGACTGCAGGTTCCCGGCACTGATTCCAAGCCGAGTGCCGGCGCGAACCGATCGGCCACTGAAGAGGCAGTACCGACTTCTCACGAGGTGAACAGGGCGAAGTCCTCGCAGAAGTTTCGACCGGCGGTCCCTCGCACCCCCGCGTCCTTGACACCGACGAAGGAGCCCTCGATCTCCTCGTCGTCGGAGGGGTCGCCGGGGGTGCCGCCGTGATCGACCAGGAGCTGGAACCAGAAGGTGCCTGCCGTGACGAACAGAAGCTTCCCGTTGCTGTCGTACCACCGGTCGGAGCCGGGGCTCGCGACGGTGATCGTCAACGTGCCATCGCCGTTGTCCTTGACCTGTTGGTCGCGGTCGGTGAACTGGTACACGTTCGTGTACGTCTTCCCGGTCTCCAGGTTGGTGAACGTGGAGGTGCCCCGGACGTTGGCGGAGAAGTAGACCAGCCGGTCGCCGCCCCGGGTCTTGATGAGCTCGTGGACGCTGTCGTGCCACGAGATCTCCGCGTCGAGGCCGTCGCAGAAGGTGAAGGGCTCCGACCCCGACGACTCGAAGTGCAGGTTCGACTGCACGGCGGCCGATGCCGGTGTCGCAGTCACCCCGCCCACCAGGAGGGTTGCCGTGGCCGCTCCCACCAGCCTGGACAGAGTGTTCATGACTGCCTCCCGGGCCGCCAGCACAACTGGCTCGGCGCGGTGCCGAGTGGGTCGGCTGATTTTCGCCATGCTAATCACCGCCGCGCCACGGGAACATTCCCCTTCTGGAGGATTCTGGCGCGTCACGTCGCGCCACGCGCTGGCCCGCGGCTGGTGAGTCTTGACGAGATCGGATCGCGAAGCCACCGCCCGCCGCAGCGCTCACGCGGCGGCCCCGATGGGTGTCGATGCGTCAACGCGCGACCAAGCCCGCCGGTGCGGGATCGAACAGCCGAGGGCAAGTACGCCGTACAGCGAGGCCGCCAGCACCGCAGCCCAGGCACCCCGAGGATCGGTGAGGGACCGTGGCGGGTCGGTCATGCCGGCAACCGTTGCCGCCAGTGCGGCCGTGAAGCCCACGCCGGCGACAGCGCACACGACGCGGGGCCATCGCCGACCCCGTCCGGACAGGGCGTATCCGCCCACGATGCCCATCAGTGCGACCGCGATCGCCCCGCTGCCCATGCCCGTCGTCGCGAGGGTGGTGATCGCGCCGGGTATCAGCATGGGCGCGACGGCGAAGGTCAGCGGGGCCAGGGCCAGCAGTCGCCACCTGGGTGGCGGACCGACGCGCCGCAGGTGCTCGGCCCATCCCAGCAGCCCGCCGGTGATGACGCCCGGAAGGAGTAGCCCGCCGAACGTCCCGCTCCAGGTGAAGGTCGACCCGGGTCCCACCAGCTCGACCATGTAGCCACGCAGTGCGGCCGACCAGGCGAGTCCGCAGACCGCGCCCCCAGCTGCCCACAGCCATGGCGATGGGGCGCCGGGCGGAGGGCCCGTGACGGAGACCGTCACGGGTCTCTCCGGGGTGCCGACCGCGGGGCTGCTCATTGCTGGTCGACCTTCCAGAGCGCGTAGCCCAGGGCCGCGAAGAGCAGCATCCAGCCCGTGATGGCCAGGCGCGCGAGAACGAACGGCCCCATCAGTGCAGGCATCATCGGCACGAACACGAAGATCCCGGCGACCAGGACCACGAGCCCCCGCCACCCGGTCCAGCGCCCCCGACGGCGGACGGCAATGCCTGCCAGGACCAGTCCTACCCCGACAGCCACGCTGGAGACCCCGTAGAGCAGGTCGAGAGTGCCCGTTCCCTCACCTGGATAGGTCGAGCTGCGTGCCGTGATGGCGATCAGCTCGGTGACTGCGAGCAGTGCCATGCCCGCGACTGCGAGGCCGATGCCCCAGCGGGCGTTGCGGCCGCGTGCCATCGTCTCCGCGCGGGCGAGCGCCGCGATGCCGGCGAGCAGCCCGAGGTGCTGGACGAAGAACCAGGTCTGGATGACGGTGAACTCGCCCGCCGTGTTCGGGTAGCTGAACATGTCCTCGGACACCTGGGCCGGGTAGAGCGCCAGGACGATGCCGCTGACGGCTCCGAGGATCCCGGCCGCCGCACAGATCGCCCCGGCGCGGGTCACCCAGTCGGGAGCCGTGGTGACAGGCAGCGTGCCCGCTTCGACCTGCGTCATGGTGATCGCTCCTCCCACGCCGAGAAGCAACGCTCCGAGCGGAGTGTGCTAGAAACTACTCAGGTAACCTGAATACTCTTCGGACTCGGAGTTGTCAATGGCGGAGCTGAACACGGTCTCGATGCTGGGCCAGGCCTACAGCCTGCTGGGCTTCCAGGTCGTCGACGGCGTGGTGGGTGCCGGCTATCCGCAGAAGCCCAAGCACTCGGCCGTCTTCGCCCAGATCTCCCTCGAGGGCTCCCGGCTCACCGAGCTCGCACGCAAGGCCGACATGACCCCCGCAGTCCATGGCCGAGCTGGTCGACGAGCTGGTCGACATGGGGTACGTCGTGCGTCAGCCCGACCCCACCGACGGGCGAGCGAAGCTCATCGTGCTCACCACGCGCGGGCGCGACGCCGTGGCAGCCGGTCGCCGGACGATCGAAGGCCTCGAAGAGCAGGTGACCGCGATCCTGGGGGAGCGCGGTCATCGCGAGCTACGACGACTGCTGACGAAGCTTCTCGACGAGACGACCACCTGAGGGCGCCTTCGGCCCCCGACGCCGAAGGCGCGGCCTCATGGCAGGTAG
>CAVRLH010000014.1:0-26392 GCA_963721925.1 uncultured Actinomycetota bacterium
GCCGTAGTAGGCGACATAGCCGCCGGTCAGCACGAGCAGGATGCCAACGATCCTGGGCACCAGGGCAGAGGTCTTGCGTAGCCGGGTGATCAGTGACGCGCGCGCCAGAGCCACCGCCAGCGCGGCCGTTCCGACCAGCAGGCCCATGCCGAGCGCGTAGGCCAGGTAGAGGGCAATCCCGTCGACCATCGAGCCGGTGCGGAAACTGGAGACGACCACGGCGAGGAAGGGTGCGATCGTGCAGGTGAGCGAGGCGATCGGCATAGACCGCGCCGAAGCCGAGGGATGGATCGCGAAGTTGCTGCGACGCGGACACTGCGCGGCCTTCCGCGGCGCGACCAGCCCAGCAGCGGGCAGACTCCCGTCCGGTGAGCAGCCAGCTGCCGGCTAGCGATCAGCAGCATGCCGGCGACCAGAGTGACCCAGGGGAGGTGGCGCTGGATATCGGACGCGAACTGGCGCGATCACCAGCCCGAACAGGCCGAAGACGGCCACGAAGCCGAGGGTCATGGCGGTGGTGGACGGTAGGGGCCCGGCGGACCGCCTGACCGGTCGCGCCGGTCGTCGTCATCCAGGGATGAAGAGCGACAGGTACGCCGGCAGCATCGCGAAGCCGCAGGGGTTCACGGCGGCGAGCATCCGGCGGTCAGTGGCCAGCAGGAGCGAGCCCCTCGGTCATCTGACGACGTCGGCGACGCCGCTGCTCGAGATCGGCGTGGCCGCCATCGAGGCCGCTCTTGAGCACCTGCTCGGTTCCGGTGGCGTCGAGGAGGACGTAGGCGCTCTGCTCGGCGATGCCAAAGTGGCGCCACAGGGCACCGTCGGGGTCGGCAGCTGCGACGCCCCGGGAGTGTCGTTCGCGAAGTCTTGGATGGCGTCGGCGCTGTCCAGCGAGCCCACCCCGACGACCGCCAGGTCGGGGCCGTACTCGTTGGCGAGTCCTCGACTTGAGGTATCTGGCGTCCGGCAGGTCGGACACCAGGGCGCCCAGAACCAGAACACTGGTCGGCTTGCCCGCTGAGGGTCACCTCGACGGCTTGCCGCTGACCGTGTCGGACGCGAAGTCCAGCACTGCCGGCGTGCCGCTGTCAGGGTCCGCGGCGGGACCGTGAAACCGTCCTCGGTCCACGTGGACGCGCCGCGTCGTCGCGGTGGTCGTAGTTTCGGCGTCGGTCGGTCCTGAGGTACAGGAGGAAGGACGAGCTGAGCAGGCGAGGCCGCTGAGGGGCGCATGCTTCACGAGCCGCTCGCGAAGCGTGCGGAGATCGTCGTCTCCGCGGCGCCGCCGAACCGCGCCGCTGTTCCAGACGACTCATGCCGACCTCATCGGATCGATGTGCGTGTACGTCAACTGCGAGCCCACCGATACTCGGCCCTGCGCAGAGTGAAGCCGCCGCCGACGCCGTCCGCGCGATGCCGAGAATTGCAGAACATCGGCCCGCGCCGGGCGCGCGGTGATCGGCAACGGCGCCGTCGGGCGACGTGCTGGTCCTTCGACGCTCGCTGGGCGCGGCCGGCATCATCGCGACCGACTGCTTCGACCTTGATGCTGACCAACCTGGCCAACGTCTTCACCGTCCTGGCTGTCGCGTACGTGATGCAGGTGCTGTTCGGCGCCGTCGTACCGCTTCGGTCCGCGCGGCGCCGGTGAGTGATGCTGACCACGGTGGGCTGGCCTTCGTACTTCAGCATGCTCCCAGCGGTTGGTCGCGGCGGTCCTGGTGCTGCGATGCGACGAACTTCGTCAGCGCCGTACCGCTGTCGCCGGTTCTGCGAGAAAGCGCCGATGGTCACCGCTCACCGGGCCACCGGGACAACTTCGCGCGATCGCGGCCTGCTGTTCGGCGATCCTCCTGCACGCGCTGGGGCTGGACGCGATGTTCGCCGTGCAGCGTCGAGTGTCGCGCTGCTGCTGTCGCGACGCTGTCCTCATCAGGACTCGCCCACCGCTGCGCACCGAGGTCGTCACGGTCAGCTTGCGCGGCGCCGGCCGAGTCGGTCGACGGCGCCGGGCAACTGGTACTGCTGCATGTGCTCGACTCCACGTCGAAACCGGTGAACCGCCCTCGCTGGCCGGGCCTCCCGTCCTCGTCCAGGATGCTGGACCTTGGCCGGGGCGAGCGGACCGTCGACGGCGATGCACCGGACGGCCGTCGCCAGCGGGTGGCGCTGGTGCGGCTGGTGTCGTGATCTGCCGACGATCCCGCCCCTGGATCGTCATCGGCGTGGTCATGGCGATGATCGTCCGTGGACAGCGGCTGGCTGGTGGGGCCAGGATCTGCACCGGGCGGTCGTCGTCATGGCGTTGCTGATGCGCAGCGGCGGACCGGCCTCCATGGTGGCCTTCGACCTTGCCCTGGTCCTTCACCCTGGTCCAGGCGATCGGACGCGGAACGGCTGGGCGACGTTCGGCCTGTTCCACCGCCTCGCCGCCACCATGGCGCTGATCGGCATCGTCCCGACCTCGTCGAGCCGGCGGGCATGGATGCCGACGGCTCGACGATCTTCTGGATCGGCGCCGTCGGTGAAGTACGCCTTCTGGGCCTGGATCGTCGAGACCTTCGTCATCGTCGACGTGGTGGCGATCGGCGCCGGGGTGCGGCATCCGGCTGGATCAGCTTGCGCGCCGGCCAGCCGTTCGTGCACCTGGGCATCGGGCGCGAGGGCGTCGAGGCCGTCAGTCGGCGTCGGCGTCGAGGTCGCCGGTCGGGTCGGGCGCCGACGTCCTCCAGGAACGCACCGCCGACGGTCTGCCATGCACCAGTTGCTCAGCGTCCGACGGGATCGCCCTCGAGCACCATGAGGGCGGCGTCGTGAGTGGTGTCGTGATCGGCCTTGCCGGCGACGGGCACCCGGGCGGAGATCGAGGTGCGCAGGCGGCGCCGTGGCTGACGATCAGCGCCTGCTGCGCCGGCTTCACGATCCGGTGGACGGCGACGTAGCGGTGCAGGAACTCCTCGCGGTCTGGCGCCGGCACGCGGGTACGTCGACCTGCCTCGAGCCAGGTCGCGACGGTGGAGATGTAGCCGTGGACGGTGTCGTTTTCCGTCGCGATCTCGAAGTCGCGGCGACTCCTCCAGATGCCGGCCGGGGCCAGGGAAGCGCCGCCAGGTCGGCGAGGCTGTTCTGCTGGGTGCGGAACCGGCTGGAGACGTAGATCGCGTCGAGGTTCTCGGGGTCCAGTGCCCGCGCCGCCGCCACGGCCTGGGCATGGCCGAGGGGGCGGCTTCAGCCTGGTATCGGCGGTGTCGCGCTCGCCGTGACGTTGGCGTGGTCTGGCCGTGGCGCATGAGCAGGAGTCGCACGAGGGTCCTTCGCCGTTGAACGGCGAGGTCTTCGAGGAGGCGAGCTCGCGGGCCTCGTCGAGCGTGACGGCGTCCAGGGCCCGGCGACGTCCCTCCCGACGTGGCTGACCTCGTGGCCGCGCCGCAGCGGGACGAGGGTGTGCACCAGCCGTCGTCGTAGGTGTGGACGATGGTGAACGCCTGACCGGCATCGATGAGCGAAGCGGACGAACGGGCCGGGTCGATGGTGTAGCAGCTGGCCGAGGCGACCGAGACCGGCACGCCGGCGAAGGTGGACCAGGTCGAGTAGCGGAGGTGGCGGCGAGGATGCCCCGCACGTCGGTGCGCCGCGACGAAGTCGGCAAGCGCGCGGTCGTGGGCTCGACCAGCTCGGCGGCGCGCAGCATCGGCAGGGGAAGCGGCGGGTCGTGCATCGCCAGCAGCGTGCCGTGCTCGCCGGGGTGGCCAGCACGTCGGTGAGCCAAGCGAGCTGCTCGGGTCGGAGCGCGCCGTGGTGATAGCCGGGAACGCTGGTGTCGAGCGCCACGATCCGCAGCCCGTCCACGTCATGCACGCGGTCCTGGCAGCCGTCGTCGTCGGAGTCGTAGAGGGCTTCGGCATAGGCCGCCCGCGCGTCGTGGTTGCCCATGGTCCACACGACGGTCGCGCCCATCGCCTCGGCCGCCGGCTCGACGATCGCGCGCAGGGTGGCGTAGGCCTCGGGCTCACCCTGGTCGGCCAGGTCACCGGTGAAGACCAGCGCGTGCGGGGACGGGTCGACCGCCGCCAGCCGATCGAGCGCGCGCCGCAGGTTGTCCGTGTTGTCGATGACGCCGTAGTGCAGGCGACCGCCACCGATGAGGTGCGGGTCGGAGAGGTGCGCGATCGCGTGCCGGGGTGCGGCGTACTGGCCGAGCTGCTTCACGCGCCCAGCCTAGGACCCTCAGCGGGCCGGCAGGACGCGCCCGGTGACCTCGCCCAGCGAGATGCGGCCGCCGGACGTCCCGGGCGCGGTGTAGCGCAGGGTCACCTCGTCGCCGTCCTCGAGGAAGGTCCGCTCGCGACCGGCCACCGTGAAGGGCTCCTTGCCGCCCCACGACAGCTCGAGCAGGGAGCCGCGCTGGTCACGCTCGGTGCCGGAGATGGTGCCGGAGCCCCACAGGTCGCCGGTGCGGACGCTGGCACCGTTGACCGTGGTGTGCGCGAGCATCTGGGCCGGCGACCAGTACATCGTGCGGTAGGGCGGACGGGCGACGACCTCGCCGTCGAGCACCACCTCCACCTCGATGTCCAGCGCGGCCGGACCGTCGACCCGGAGGTAGTCGAGCACCTCGGGGTCGTCCTGACCGGGCAGGTCGGTCCACGCTGCGTCGAGGGCGGCCAGCGGGGTGACCCAGGCGCTGATGGACGTGGCGAACGACTTGCCGAGGAACGGCCCGAGCGGGACGTACTCCCAGGCCTGGATGTCGCGCGCCGACCAGTCGTTGAGCCCGACGACGCCGAACGTGTGCCGCGCGAAGTCGGTGGTGGCCACCCGGTCGCCCATCGCAGACCCGACGCCGACGACGAAGCCCAGCTCGGCCTCGATGTCGAGGCGTGCCGATGGGCCGTACGTCGGCTGCTCGTCGGTGGGTGCCTTGCGCTGTCCGCACGGCCGGACGACGTCGGTGCCTGACACGACGACCGTGCCCGATCTGCCGTGGTAGCCGACGGGGAGGTGCTTCCAGTTGGGCAGCAGCGGCTCGGCGTCGGGTCGGAACATCCGGCCGACGTTGGTCGCGTGGTGCTCGGAGGCGTAGAAGTCGACGTAGTCGCCGACGGTGAAGGGCATCAGCATGGTGACCGAGTCGACGTGCGCCAGCGCCGGCTCCACGAGGTCGCGCTCGGTCTCGTCGGTGAGGAGCCCGGTGACCCACCTACGGGTGGAGTCCCAGACCGTCTGCCCTGCCGCCATGAACGGGTTGAGCGAGGGCTGGTCGAACAACGCGTGCGTGTCGACCATGTCGGCGGCCGCCACGACGCTCAGGTCGAGCACCTGGTCACCGATGCGGACCGCGACCCGCGGGTGCTCCCCGGAGCGTGCGAAGACGCCGAAGGGGAGGTGGTCGATGTCGAAGCCGGAGCCGGCGGCACCGGCGACCCAGGTCTGGGCGGTCGGGTGGTGGGGGGTGGTCATGCGTCTTCCGCTCTGTCGGGGGCGAGGAGGCCGAGGGCGACCAGGTCGTCGAGGGGCTCGGTCACCGAGCACGAGCCGAACGAGGTGAACCACCGCCGGACGTTGCCGAGGTCGACAGCGGCCAGTGCAGCACCGTCGCGCTGCTCGAGGGCGTCGAGCGCGTCGGCCGTCGACCCGCCGTCCCACAGCGTGGCCGTCGCCACCATCACGTTGAGGAAGCCGTGGGCTCCACCGCCCTCGGGTGCGTGGCGTACGGCGCGGTGGAGACCGGCGGTGCCCTTGAACGGCGTCTCCCGGTCCAGTGCCGCATCGATCCAGGCGACCACCGTGGCCGAGTCGGGGACCAGGTCGTGGTCGACGTGTCCGAGTCGGAACTTGAGTCGATGGCCGCTGGCCGCGACCTCGTCGGCGGCGGCGAGCCAGGACCCGTGGGCCGGTCCGGGGATCTCGATGTGGACGGGCAGGTCGAGATCCGCGGCCCGGACGGCGGCGTCGATCCGGCGGGCGTTGCCGGCGAGGTCGTCGAGGTCGCGCAGTGCCACCTCGAGCCCGGCGAGGCGGAGGCCCTTGCGAGCCGCCAGGGCAGCGACGCCCGCGACGGCGCCCGCACCGGTGGTGAGGACGACAGAGGTGGGCACCCCCTCGGGCACGGAGCCCAGGTCGGTGTCCCTCACGACGAACGAGCCGACCAGGTCGGCGTACCACTCGCCCTCGTGAGCGACGTAGGCGTCGATCGCCTCGACGAGGGGGGCGTTGCCGGGCGGGAAGATGGCAGCATCGTCGACAAGCCCTCGCCAGGTCTCGGGCCAGGAATCGACACGTGCGGGATCGGGAGTCACGGGGCTACTCTAACCACCAGATAGCGGACACCAGTGTCCGATGATCGGACGAATGGAGCGGACGGATGGCCCACTACCGAGCACTCGGCAGGTTGCCCCGGCAGCGGCACACCCAGCTGCGCGACGACGACGGACACCTGTTCCGCGAGGAGCTGATGGGGGAGGAGGGCTTCTCCTCCGACTCCTCGCTCCTCTACCACCGTGGGGTCCCCAGCGCGATCACCGACAGCGTCGTCTGGGAGCTGGGCGACCAGTCGCGCACGCCCAACCACCCGCTCAAGCCGCGGCACCTCAAGCTGCACGACCTCCAGACCGGCACCTGCCCGGTCGAGGGTCGCCGGTTGATCCTGGGCAACAACGACGTCCGCATCGCCTATGTCCTCACCGGGACCGACCCGAGCCCGCTCTACCGCAACGCCATCGGTGACGAGTGCGTGTACGTCGAGTCCGGCACCGGCACCGTCGAGACCGTCTTCGGCACGGTGGCCTACCGCCCCGGCGACTACGTCGTCGTCCCGCGCGCCACCGACCACCGGTGGGTCCCGGCCGAGCCGTCGCGGCTCTACGCCGTCGAGGCCAACAGCCACATCCACCCGCCCAAGCGCTACCTCTCCCGCTTCGGCCAGTTCCTCGAGCACGCGCCCTACTGCGAGCGCGACCTGCACGGGCCGACCGACCTCGACGCGCTGGTCGGGCGGAGTCGCGACCTCACCGACGTCGACGTCCTGGTCAAGCACCGCACCAGCGGCGGCATCGTCGGCACCCGGATGACCTACGCCACCCACCCGTTCGACGTCGTGGGCTGGGACGGTTGCCTCTACCCCTACACCTTCAACATCGAGGACTACATGCCGATCACCGGCAAGGTCCACCAGCCGCCGCCGGTGCACCAGGTCTTCGAGGGGTGGAACTTCGTGATCTGCAACTTCCTGCCCCGCAAGGTCGACTACCACGAGCTCGGCATCCCGGTGCCCTACTACCACTCCAACGTCGACTCCGACGAGGTCATGTTCTACGTCGGTGGCGACTACGAGGCGCGCAAGGGTTCGGGCATCAACATCGGCTCGATCAGCCTGCACCCGGGCGGTCACGCGCACGGTCCGCAGCCCAGCGCGATCGAGGCCTCGCTCGGTGTCGACTACTTCGACGAGTCGGCGGTCATGGTCGACACCTTCGCCCCGCTGGAGATGGGCGAAGGCGGGCTCGCGGTCGAGGACCCGGCGTACGCCTGGAGCTGGGCCGGGCGTGGTCCTGATGCTGAGGAGGGCGACGGCGGTCCTGCGGTGTTCAGCAACAGCTGATCAGGAGGTCCAGGCGCGCCAGAGTGCGGCGTACTCGCCGTCGCGGTCGACCAGCTCGTGGTGGCTGCCGAGCTCGACGATGCGTCCGTCGATGACCACCGCGATGCGGTCGGCGTCGTGGGCGGTGTGCAGGCGGTGGGCGATCGCGACGACCGTGCGGCCCTGGAGCAGGTTGTTCATCGAGCCCTCGAGCGTCCGGGCGGTCCGCGGGTCGATCAGCGACGTGGCCTCGTCGAGGACCAGCGTGTGCGGGTCGGCGATGATCAGCCTCGCCAGGGCGACCTGCTGGGCCTGCGCGGGCGTGAGGACGTAGCGGCCCGAGCCGATCATCGTGTCGAGGCCCTGGGGCAGCCGCTCGACCCAGAGCAGCGAGCCGACCGCGCTCAACGCCTCGCGGACGGCGTCGTCGTCGGAGCCCTCGCGTGCCAGCACGATGTTGTCGCGCACCGAGCCGATGAAGACGTGGTGCTCCTGCGTCACGAGGGCGACCTCGGTGCGCAGCACCTCGAGCGGCAGGTCGACCAGCTCGACGCCACCGACGCTCGCCGACCCCGTACGCGGCCGGTTGATGCCCGACAGCAGGCGACCCAGCGTCGACTTGCCCGACCCGCTGGGCCCGACGATGGCCAGCCGCTCGCCGGCGCCGAGCCGCAGGTCGACGCCGTGCAGCACGTCGTGTCCCTCGCGGTAGGCGAAGCGGAGGTCCGCAGCCACGAGGTCGATGCCGTCGGGCAGGCGGTCACCGGCCACGCGGTCCGGCTCGACCTCGGCGATCCCGAGCAGCCGGCTGGTGGACGCCGCGCCCACCTGGAGCCGGTCGATCTCGCCGATCAGCCGGTCGAGCGGGTCGCCCAGCGCCTCGACGTAGAGCACGGCTGCGGTGATCTGGCCGAGGTCGACCCAGCCCCGGGAGTAGGCGTAGGCGCCGACGAGGAGAGTGATGACCCTCGGGGTCTGGAAGGCGAAGTTGAGGGCCGCGAAGAGGATGTTGCGCAACGACATCGTGTAGCGCTCGGCCTGTGCCGACACCTCGATGTCCGCGTCGCCGGCGCGGACCCGCACACCGGACAGGCCCAGCGACTCGAGGGTGCGGGCGCCCTCGACCGTCTCGGTCAGGGTGGTGTTGATGCGGGAGTAGGTGGCGCCCTCGGTGATGTAACCCTTGGGTGCGCGCCGGAGGTAGGTGCGCACCGCCCACCCGGACGTCGCGAAGGTGAGGAGCGCGGGCACGGCGAGGACCACGGAGTTGAGCAGCATCGCGCCGATGGAGAGGACCACCGTCAGCAACGAGATGATCGCCATCGGCAGGCCGTACTGCACGGAGCGGCTCATCGTGCCGACGTCGCGGGTGACACGGGTGACGAGGTCGCCGGTGCTGGCGGTCTCGACCGCACCGAGCGGCAGTCGCAGGATCGTGCGGACGATGAACTCCCGCGCGGTCGACAGGAGGTCCTGGCCGAACAGGGTGGACGTGCGCTGGGCGAGGAAGGTGAACGCGGCCTGCGCCAGCACCACGGCGATGATCACGAGGGCGAGCTGCCCCAGCGGTCGACCGGATCCGTCGACGGTCGTGTTGACCAGCTCACCGAGCAGGCGGGGCACGACGAGACCGGCCCCGGCGGCGAGCGCGTTGAGCACGACCAGCGCGGCGAACGCGGCCCGTCGGCGCCGCAGCAGGTCGCGGAAGAAGGCCAGGACCTCCCGGTTGCCCGCGACCGGCCAGCCCCGCTCGGGGTTGCGGGACGCGGTGTAGACCTCCTCGGCGCGCTCGCGACGGAGGTCGTGGCGCTCCCAGAACGCCTGCGCCCGCTCGCGCCGGGACCCGGTCGTGGGCGGGATCAGCTCGGGCGGGATGACGGGCGCGTCGAGGGTGCGGTCGCGCCAGGTGTCGGGCGAGGTGGCGAGGAGGTCGGTCACGACGGGACCTCCTCTCCGACATCGTCCAGCGACCTGATCACGACGTCGCGGTAGGCCGCGTCGTGCTCGAGCAGGTGGGAGTGCGCACCCTCGGCGACGACCAACCCGTCGCGGAGGAGCACGACCCGGTCGGCGTGGTGCAGCCAGAGCGGCGACACCGTGCACACGACGGTCGTACGGCCACGTCGGAGGTCGGTCACGCGCTCGGCGATGCGGGCCTCGGTGTGGGCGTCCACGGCGGACGTCGGCTCGACCAGCACCAGGATCGGGGCATCGGCGGCGAGTGCGCGCGCCAGCACCACGCGCTGTCGCTGGCCGCCGGAGAGCCCGCGCCCCCGCTCGTCGAGCTGGCCCTGCCATCCCTCGGGCAACGCGTCGTAGACGTCCTCGGCGTTGGCCACGCGCAGCGCGGTCTCGGCCTGCTCGCGGGTCAGCCGGCCGTGCGGGTCGATGGCGTCCTGCAGCGTGCCGGCGAAGAGGCTGCTGCCGGTGTCGCTGACGAGCACCTGGCGTCGTACGTCGTCGAGCCGGGCCGCCGACAGGTCCACGCCTCCCAGACGCACGCCCCACTCGCGCGTCGCGGCCACCTCGTCGCGCGCGGCGATGCGTGCGCGGAGGCGCTCCCGGTCGGCGCGGGCCCGGCGTGCGGCCCGCCCCTTGAGGCCCTCCCCGTCGTCCTCACCCACGGGGTCGGTGTCGGGTGGGAGGTAGCGGCCGAGGCGGTCGGCGAGCGCCGAGCTCTGCTCGGGCACGGCGCTCACGACCACGGTGAGGCGTCCCGGGTGTGCGGTGAAGCCGCTGAGGTCGTCGACGATCTCGGCACGGCCGTCGAGCGGCTGCGGCTCCGCCGGCTCCCGCCACGGCGGCCGCTGCTCGAAGATCGCCATCGCCCGCCGGGCACTCACCAGGGCACGGGTGGACTTCTGGGCGAGCTCGAAGAAGGTGCGGATCGGGCCGACCATGAACAGGCCGTAGCCGAGGAAGCTGACCAGCTGCCCGACGCTGAGCACACCGGCCTCGACCTGTCGGGTGCCGAGCCAGACGAGGCTGACCAGGAACACCCCTGAGAACAGCACCCCGACGGCCTCGACCGCGGCCTGCCAGATGCCGGAGGAGACGCCCGCGCGGCGCGCCCGCTGCGACTGGTCGGCGTAGTTGCGACCGAACGTCTCCTCGCCCCCGATGCCGCGCAGGATGCGCAGCCCGGCCACGATGTCGGTGGCCATCGAGGTGAGCTCGGAGTTGCGGCTGCGCTCGACCTGCTGGCGTCGGTGCAGTGGCCGGAGCAGCGGCAGCGCAGCGCCGAGGAGCACCGGCGCCGCGACCAGCACCAGCACGCCGAGCTGCACGGACATCGACAGCACGATGGCCGCGACGGTCAGGTAGGAGACGAACTGCGCCACCGAGCGGGCGATGATCTCGGTCAGCGCGCCGAACTCGTCGGAGTCGCTCGACGCCACGCTGAGGACCTCACCCGTGGGCGACCGTCTCGGCAGGACGTGGCCCATCTGGGCGATCTTGCGGGTGACCATCTGGGTGGTGCCGTAGAGGCCGATCAGCCAGCTGCGCACGACCAGGGTGTGGAAGACGACCCCGAAGACGCCTCCGACCACGACCACGGCGAGCATCACGCCCGACCACGACAGCACGGCACTCGTCGAGCCCGCGAGGATGCCCTCGTCGATGGCGCGGCCGAAGATGTAGGGACCGAACGTCAGGGGCAGCAGCCACAGCAGGTGGGCGGCGGTCGCCAGGCTGATGACCTGCCACTGCTGCCGGAGCAGCCACCGGAGAAATGCGCCGGGCGACCGGGTGTCGGGGTCCGGAGTGGGTGCGGCGTCGGTTCCGGTGAAGAACGTCGCGATCCGGGGTGGGAAGTCCTGCATGACGTGTCGAGCCTAGGTGCCCGCACCCCTCGGGCACGAAGCATTAACGGCCAAGGGCTGCGGCGTACGCCGGTCGGCTCAGGCGTGTGCCGGGTAGTCGGTGTATCCGGCCTCGTCGCCGCCGTAGAACGACTCCGGCCGCTGCGGGTTGAGGGGGAGGCCGGCGGCGAGCCGGCGCGGCAGGTCGGGGTTGGCGATGAACGCGCGACCGAAGGCGGCGGCGTCGATGAAGCCGGCGTCGAGCAGACGAGTGGCCTTCTCGACGTCGTAGTTGCCGGCACCGACGATCGGTCCGGGGAAGGCCGCGCGCAGGGCAGCGCGGTAGGCGTCGTCCAGGACCGGGCCGCCGGCCCAGTCGGGCTCGGAGAGGTGGAGGAACGCCAGGTCGCGTCGCCCGAGCTCGGCCGCGACGTACAACCCGGACTCCGCACCCTCGGGGTCCTCGGTGCCGTTGAAGGAGCCGATCGGGGAGATGCGGATGCCGACCCGGTCCGAGGACCAGGCCCCCACCACGGCGTCGGTCACCTCGAGCATCAGCCGCGCCCGGTTCTCCAGGGTGGCGCCGTAGGCGTCGGTGCGCCGGTTGCTGTCCGCGGCGAGGAACTGGTGGAGCAGGTAGCCGTGCGCGCCGTGGATCTCCACCAGGTCGAAGCCGGCCTCCCGCGCGTTGACCGTGGCGCGGCGGTAGTCGTCGACGACCCGGGGGATCTCGTCGAGCGCCAGGGCTCGCGGCGTGGGGCAGCTGACCCGGGTCGGAGTGCCGTCCTCGCCGCGCACCGTCGTGCGGTTGCGGTAGGGGAGCGCGCTCGCCGACACCGGCAGCCCGTCGTCGTGGAAGGACTCGTGCGAGACCCGGCCGACGTGCCACAGCTGGGCGGCGATGAGCCCGCCGGCCTCGTGCACTGCGTCGGTGACCTCGCGCCAGCCCGCCACCTGCTCGTCGCTGTAGATGCCCGGGGTGTCCATGTAGCCCTTGCCCTCGGGGCTGACCTGGGTGCCCTCCGAGATCAGCAGCCCGGCGCTGGCGCGCTGGACGTAGTACTCCTTCATCAGCTCGTTGGGCACGTCCCCCGGGGCGGTCGCGCGCATCCGCGTCAGCGGCGCCATGAAGACGCGGTTGGCGGTGCGGAGGGGACCGAGGGGCAGGGGCTCGAAGAGTGAGGGCACGTGGGGGCAACCGGGGGCATCTTCAGGGCATTCCGGGCAAGATGGGGACGTGAGCCGATTCACCTCCGACTTGGTCAAGAAGCTGCGGGGCGTCCCCGACGCCGACGCCGACATCGACGAGGGAGAGGTCGAGGTCGAGTCGACCGCGCACGCCGCCGCCGGCGTCACGGCCGTCGCCGTCGCGATGAAGCGGGCCATCGGCCAGATGGGGGTACGCCGCACCGCGTCCACGCTGACCCGGCTCAACCAGGTCGACGGCTTCGACTGCCAGGGCTGTGCCTGGCCGGATCCGGCTCCCGGGCACCGGCATGCGGCCGAGTTCTGCGAGAACGGAGCCAAGGCGGTGGCCGAGGAGGCGACCCGCCAGCTGCTCGACCGCGAGTTCTTCGCCACCCACTCCGTGGAGGAGCTCGCCGGGCACACCGAGTTCTGGCTGGGCAAGCAGGGCCGCATCACCGAGCCGATGGTGCTGCGCCCGGGTGCCACCCACTACACGCCGATCTCGTGGGACGACGCCTTCGCCACCATGGCCGACCACCTGCGCGGTCTCGACCACCCTGACCAGGCGACGTTCTACACCTCCGGCAAGACCTCCAACGAGGCCGCGTTCGTCTACCAGCTCTTCGTGCGGGCCTTCGGGACCAACAACCTGCCCGACTGCTCCAACATGTGCCACGAGTCGTCCGGCTCGGCGCTCGTGGACACCATCGGCATCGGCAAGGGCTCGGTCAGTCTCGAGGACATCCACCAGGCCAAGCTGATCCTCGTCGTCGGACAGAACCCCGGCACCAACCACCCCCGCATGCTCTCCGCGCTGGAGGAGGCCAAGTCACACGGGGCACGCATCATCTCCGTCAACCCGCTCCAGGAGGCGGGTCTGGTGCGTTTCAAGAACCCGCAGCACCCGAAGGGCCTCACCGTCGGAACCGCGTTGGCCGACGTGCACCTGCCGATCCGGCTCAACGGCGACCTCGCGCTCTTCCAGGCGATCGGCTCGCTGCTGGTCGAGTGGGACGCGGTCGACCACGACTTCCTCGCCGAGCACACGACCGGATTCACCGACTACGTCGCTCACGTCGCGGACCTCGACTGGGTCAAGGTCGAGGAGTCCACCGGCCTCACCCGGGAGCAGGTCACCGAGGTGGCCCGGATGATCTCCGAGTCGCCGGCCACGATCACCTGCTGGGCGATGGGCATCACCCAGCACCACAACGCGGTGGGCACGATCAAGGAGATCGTGAACGTCGCCCTGCTGCGTGGCGACATCGGCAAGCCCGGAGCCGGCGTCTGCCCCGTGCGCGGCCACTCCAACGTGCAGGGCGATCGGACGATGGGCATCTGGGAGCGGGTCCCCGACCACTTCCTCGACGCGATCCGCGACGAGTTCGGCTTCGAGCCGCCCCGCGAGCACGGACTCGACACCGTCGGCTCCATCCAGGCGCTGCGGGACGGCAAGATCCGGGTCTTCATGGGGATGGGTGGCAACTTCGTGGGCGCCGCACCCGACACCGACGTCACCGAGGCGGCGATGCGCAACGCCGCGTTGACCGTGCACGTCTCGACCAAGCTCAACCGCTCGCACGTCGTGCACGGCGCCGAGGCGCTGATCCTGCCCGTGCTGGGCCGCAGCGAGAAGGATCTCACCGGCGGTCGGGTGCAGCGGGTGACCGTCGAGGACTCGATGTCGGCGGTCCACGCCTCGCACGGTCCACTCGACCCGCCCTCGGACCACCTGCGCTCCGAGGTCGACATCGTCTGCTCCCTCGCTCTGGCCACCCTCGGCACGGACTCGCCGGTCCCGTGGGCCGCGTTCCGCGACGACTACACCGAGATCCGTCGCCGGATCGCACGCGTGGTCCCCGGCTGCGCGTCGTACGAGGAGAAGGTCAACCAACCCGGTGGCTTCGTGCTGCCGCACCCGCCCCGCGACAACCGGGTCTTCGAGACGCCGAGCGGTCGGGCGGTCATCACCTCGACGCCACTCGAGGTGCTCGACGTGCCGAAGGGTCGCTTCCTTCTGCAGACGATGCGTTCGCACGACCAGTTCAACACCACGATCTACGGCCTCGACGACCGTTACCGGGGGATCAAGGGCGGCCGACGGGTCGTCTTCGTCCACCCCGACGACCTGCGGGACCTCGGCTACGCCGAGGGCGACGTCGTCGACCTGGTCAGCGAGTGGCAGGACGGGGTCGAACGGGTGGCGCGGTCCTTCCGGGTCGTCCCCTACGACCAGCCGCGTGGGTGCGTGGCGGCCTACTACCCCGAGGCCAACGTGCTCGTCCCGCTGGACTCGACGGCGGAGAAGAGCAACACGCCGGTCTACAAGTCCATCGTCGTCCGGCTGGAACGTCCGGGTGAGGCGGGGCCGGCAGAGGGGTCTCCGCACGGCTCGGCCGACCGTGGTTCGGGCTCCCCCCGCGACGACGAGCCGCACCACCTGAGCTGAGCGGTCGGCGGTCGTCGTCCGCCTGGTTCCCCGGACCTGACGACCGCAACCGAAGTCGATGATCTGCGGGTACCGTGGCGACCGATGAGCTCCCACATCGACGTGCTGACCGCGCGCGAGGTCCCGTTGGGCGGTCCACGGGCCATGCGCGTACGACGTACGCTCCCGCAGCGACACCGTTCCCTGATCGGTGCCTGGTGCTTCGTCGACCACTACGGTCCCGACGACGTCGACCAGACCGGGGGCATGGTCGTGGCTGCGCACCCGCACACCGGGTTGCAGACGGCGAGCTGGCTCTTCGGTGGCGAGATCGAGCACCGCGACTCGGCGGGCAACCACGCCACGGTCCGCCCCGGCGAGCTCAACCTGATGACCGCGGGGCGAGGCATCAGCCACACCGAGGTCTCCACGGCCGGGACGACCGTGCTCCACGGCGCCCAGCTGTGGATCGCCCTGCCGGACGCCACCCGCCACGTGGAGCCGGGCTTCGACCACTTCGCCCCGTCGCCGGTGCGTGGGCCCGGATGGGAGGCCCGCGTCTTCCTGGGCTCCCTCCTCGGTGCAACCTCGCCGATGACGACCCACACCCCGCTGCTCGGTGCCGAGGTGATGCTGGCGACGGGCAAGAGCCTCGAGATCGACGTCGACGAGAGCTTCGAGCACGGGATCCTGCTCGACGTCGGCGCGATCGATGTCGACGGCGAGGAGCTGAAGCCCGGCGACCTGGCCTTCGCTTCGGACGGACGTACGACCCTCACCGTGACCGCCCGCGACGAGGCGCGTCTGCTCATCCTCGGCGGGCCGCCCTTCGGCGAGGCCATCGTGATGTGGTGGAACTTCATCGGCCGGAGCCACGAGGAGGTGGCGTCCTACCGGCAGGAGTGGCAGGACCAGATCACCGTGGACGGAACCCTCGTGGTCGGCGCGACGTCGGTCGCGGACGGTCGCTTCGGCGTGGTCGACCACGACCTGCCGCCGATCCCCGCGCCGGTGCTGCCCAACGTCAGGCTCAAGCAGCGGCGGTGAGTGAGGGGGGTTCGGGGGTGGCGGAAGCCGCCTCACGCACCGCTGGGCCCGACCTCGAGCCGGGGCGGTGAGTGAGGGGGGTTCGGGGGTGCCGGAAGCCGCCTCACGCACCGCTGGGCCCGACCTCGAGCCGGGGCGGTGAGTGAGGGGGGTTCGGGGGTGGCGGAAGCCGCCTCACGCACCGCTGGGCCCGACCTCGAGCCGGGGCGGTGAGTGAGGGGGGTTCGGGGGTGCCGGAAGCCGCCTCACTCACCGCTGGGCGTTGGGTCGGGTGACCGCTGGGCCCGACCTCGAACCGGGGCGGTGAGTGAGGGGGGCTCGGCGGCGCTGGAACCCCCCTCACTCACCGCTGGCAGGGTCAGTCGGTTCCCCGGGCGGCGAAGACCTCCTCGCGCATCATCGGTCGCAGCGCCCGCTCCAGCGCGCCCTTGGCCACGTACTTGCGCATGTCGTCGCCGGCCAGGGCGTTGCCGAGGGCGGCCATGACCATGCCCTGGTCGAGCGAGAGGTAGCGCTTGGAGACGTCGCCGGAGCGCACGGCGACGGCGTCGTAGAAGCCGCCGGGGCCGTAGGAGTCGAAGTCCTCACGGATGTTCGCGAGGTTCTCGAGCGCGGCGTCCTCGGCGTAGCGCAGGGCGAGGAAGGAGGCGTGCGGGGTCACGACGCCGTCACCGTACGACGTCGGCGCGGGCGATCCCTCCCGACCGGGGCAGCCCTCGTACGGCTGGTCGACGGTGGTGCGCTCCTGGTCGGAGGTGTAGCCGGGACCGTCCATGCCGAGCTGGTCGACGCCGTACTCGCGGTAGCCGCCGGCAGGGTTGTTCGACGGGGAGAATCCCCAGTAGCCGTAGTCGGCCTCCTGCATCCCGTGCTCGATCTGGCCGCGCACGTAGAGCGGGTGGTTGACGCCCCACGAGCGCGGGCCCCACGTCTCCTCGGGGACGAACAGCGGGACCATCAGCGCCTCGAACATGCTGCCGCCCCAGGTGGGCACGATCTGCATGCCGCGGTAGGGGAGAGCGCCCTCGAAGACGCGGACGCCCCGGTGCTCGGCCCAGGAGCCGACGGCCTTGGTCTCGGTCCACGACCAGTCGCAGTTCTCGTTGGGGAAGGTCCGGTAGGTGCCGAAGTAGTGGCGGGCCGGGATCTGACCGGCGGCGATGCCGAGGTACGACGCGATGCGGGGCTCGGTGTTGAAGGCGCCGTAGTGGTGGCCGGTGAACCACACGTCGTCGCCACCGCAGTAGGTGCCCTTGACCGCCGCGGCCTCCTGCGGGTCCTCGTCCCAGAAGCCGCCGCGGATCTGGCCGGCGGGCGCGTTCTCCAGCGGGTTGTAGAAGCAGCCGAAGTTCATGTCCTCGCGGATGCGGTCGGCCTTCCTGGCCAGGGACGGCTCGGCACGGGCAGCCAGGAGCAGTCCCGTGGCGAGCCAGCCGTTGTCGACCGAGGAGAGGAACGGCTTGATCGGATCGCCGGACTCGGGGAAGACCCGCAGCTTCTCGCCGGTGGCCGGGTCGTACCAGTTGTAGAACATGCCGCTGACGTCGTGGCGCTCGAGACCGGCGATCGAGTCGATGGTCTGCGCCATCCGCGACCTGGCCTCGCGCCGCCCGATCAGTCCGGTGTCGCGGGCGGCAGCGGTGCTCCAGAGGTAAGCGCCCATGTTGGTCGGCGACGTGAAGTCGCTGCGGGTCGCGGGGTCGAGGTTGCCGGCGATGTTGTCGGCCGGCAACCCGGTGGCGGGCACCGTCATCGCCGTGAAGGACTTCCAGGTGTCGGCGGCGTACTTCTCGAGGACACGGGGGCTGGAGGTCTTGCGGTCGGTCGACGTGTCGACGACCGGTGCGGCGCCCGCCGGGCCGGCCGGGGTGGCCGTGACGGCAGCGGTGGCGACGAGGGCGAGCGCGGCGGTGGTCGCCGCGAGGATGGTGGTTCGACGTGGACTCATGGATGCTCCTCCGAGACGGTGCGGTGTGTGGACGGTGCAGTGGTGCCGGTTACTTGATCCCGGTGCTGGCGATGCCCTGCATGATCTGGCGTTGGAGCAGCAGGAAGACGGCGAGCACAGGAAGGACGACGACGACCGAGCCGGCGAGCAGCAGGCCGTACTTCGTGGCGTTCTGTCCGACGGCATAGAGCGCGAGCGCCACCGGCAGCGTGTACTTGTCCTCCGAGGTGGCCACCACGAGAGGCCAGAGGAAGTTGTTCCACGAGGTGAGGAAGGTGAGCACCCCGAGGGTGGCCACGGCGGGCCCGGTGAGCGGCAGGATGATCGAGAAGAAGATCCGCAGCTCACCTGCGCCGTCGACGCGCGCGGCCTGGATCAGCTCGTCGGGCAGGCTCATCATGAACTGTCGCATCAGGAAGACGCCGAACGGTCCGGCCAGGAACGGCAGGATCATGCCCGGCAGCGTGTTCGTCAGGCCGATGTTGGTGGTCAGCACGAACAGCGGGACGAAGGTGACGACCCCGGGCACCATGAGCGTGCCGAGGACGAGGGCGAACACGAGCTTCTTGCCGGGGAAGTCCAGCTTGGCCAGGGCGTAGCCCAGCATCGAGCAGAAGACCATGTTGCCCACGGCTACGGAGACCGCGACGATCGCCGAGTTGAGGAAGTAGCGCGGGAAGTCGAGCTGGGTGAAGAGCTGGCGGTAGTTGTCCATGGTCACCGTCTCCGGCCACCAGGTGGGAGGTACGGCGCGCACCTCGGCCTCGGGCTTGAAGGAGCTGATCACCATCCAGAGGAACGGGATCACCACCACGAACAGCCCGACGCCCATCACGGCGTACAGCCAGAGCGGGGTGGAGGAGCCGCGATCGGCGCGGCGCGGACGCTTGACAGCCGCACGCTCGTCGCCGAGCGGAGCAGGGGTCTCGAGGGTCTGGGTCATGGTCAGTCCTTCTCCCGCAGCAGGCGGAACTGCGCCAGGGTCATCAGCACGATCGCCAGGAACAGCAGGTAGGCGGCAGCCGACGCATAGGCGTAGTTGCCGAAGCCGAACTGCTCGTAGGTGAAGAACGTGGCGGACTTCGTGGAGTCGAGGGGGCCGCCCTTCGTCATCACGAAGGCCTCCTCGAAGAACTGGAGGTAGCCGATGCTGGTGATCACGGCACCGAACAGGAGGGTCGGTCGCAGCATCGGCAAGGTGATGTGCCGGAAGCGTCCCCATGCGCTGGCGCCGTCGACCTCGGCGGCCTCGACGACTTCGCGCGGGATGGTCTGCAGCCCGGCCAGGAAGATGACCATCAACGTGCCGAAGTTGCGCCAGACCGACATCACGACCAGGGAGGGCAGGGCCAGGGTGGTGGAGTCCAGCCAGCCCGGGCCGTCGATGCCGAACCAGCCGATCATCACGTTGAGCAGCCCGCCCTGGTCGCGCAGCAGGAACTTCCAGACGACCGAGACCGCCACGATGCTGGTGACGACCGGCAGGTAGTAGCCGACCCGGAAGAACCCGCGCAACCGGGTGATCCGGTTGAGGGCGACCGCGATCGCGAGGGCGCTCGCCATGGTCAGCGGGACGCCCAGCAACAGGTAGACGAGCGTGTTGAGGGTGACCTTGCGAAACACCGGGTCGGCGATGAGGTTGGCGTAGTTCTCCAGCCCGACGAACTCGACGCCGAACGGCGTACGCACGTCGGTGCTGCGCATGTCGGTGAAGCTCATGCCGAGGCTGGCCAGCACCGGTCCCGCGGTGAAGACGAGGAACAGTGCGCAGAACGGCAGGGCCAGGGCCCACGCGGCGACAGCCTGGCTGCGCCGCGTGGGATCGACGTGTCTCGACGGGGTCGGTGGGCCGGTCGCCGCCCGCCGGCCTCCTCGAGGCTCCGTTGCCGTGGTGGTCATGTCAGAGACCGGTGCCGATCGACGACGCCTTGGACTGCATCTCCTTGACGACGTCCGCGGGCTCGGCGACACCCTTCGAGGCCTGCTCGACGAGGGAGTCGATGGTCGCGGCGACCTGCTCCCAGGTGGGGACGGCCGGCGGTGCCTCGGTGGTCTCGAGCTGGGTGCCGAAGACCTGGAGCTGCGGGTCCTCCGCGAGCTCGCCGGTCTCCCACGCGGCCTTCACGGCCGGCAGGTCGCCGACCAGGTCGTAGAAGGCCTGCTGGGTCTCGGCCTCGCTGAGCCACTGGACGTACTTCCAGGCGGCGTCGCTGTTGTCGGAGTCCTCGAAGACGGCGAGGTCGCCACCGCCGACGAACGACGTGCCGGGACCGGAGTCCTTCCCGGGCAGCGGCGCCACGGCGTACTCGTCAGTGCTCAGCCCGGCCTCCTCCACGAGCCCGGTGTGCCACGGGCCGGAGATGAAGGCGCCGTAGCTGCCGTCGGCGAAACCGCTCTCGAGCTCGCCCGGGTCGAGCAGCCGGCTCGGCGAGAGGCCCTCGTCGAAGTAGGACGTGTAGTAGTCGAGCGCCTCGGTCATCTCGGGGGAGTCGATGGTGTACTCCGTGCCGTCCTCGTTGGTCACCGCGGCGCCGTTGGACCAGGCGAACGGGAGCACCGACTGCCACGAGCCGGTCTGGCCGGGCTGCAGGCTCAGGCCGTAGTCGGCGCCGGCCTTCTCCTTCATGTCGACGGCGAACTGGTGGAGCTCCTCCCACGTCTCGGGTGCCTTGTCCCAGCCGGCCTTCTTCGCCATGTCCTTGCGGTAGTAGAGGACCCGCGTCTCGACGTACCACGGCACGCCGTACGACGTGCCGCCGACCTCGGTCGAGCCCCACGCGCCGGGGAAGAAGTCGGCCTCGTCGACGAGGCCCTCGGGCGTCGGCATCAAGCCACCGGCTTCGGCGAACTCGCCCATCCAGGTGGTGCCGATGAGGCTCACGTCAGGGGTCTCGCCGCTCGCGATCGCGTTGGCGATCTTGTTGTGCGCCGCGTCCCACGGGATGGCGGTCACGTTGACCTCGGCGTCCGGGTTGGCGTCCTCGAAGTCGTCGGAGAACGCCTGGAGCTCGTCACCCTCGGTGCCCATCGCCCAGACCTCGATCGTCCCGGTGGCGGCGCCGTCGGAGATCGCCGTGCTCTGCGCCTCGGGCTCGCCCCCGGACTCGTCGCGCCCACAGGACGTGAGCACGAGGCTGGTGACGGCGACAAGGGCGAGGGCGGTGGAGGTGCGCTTCATTTCGGTTCCTTAGGGGAGGGGGAAGTGCTTCTGCTGCTGCTGCTTCGGATCACGAGCTCGGTCGAGAGCAGCTCGTGGCATGGTTCGGTGCGGTGGTCGACGATGAGCTCGTCGAGGAGTCGGGCGGCGGTGGCGCCGAGGTCGCGCATCGGCTGGCGAACGGTGGTCAGACCGGCGTAGCGCGCGGCCATCACGTCGTCCCAGCCGGTGACCATGACGGTGCCGGGGACGTCGACCCCGGCAGTCCTGAGCCGGCCGAGGAGCCCGAGGGCGACCTCGTCGTTGGCGCAGACGAAGGCGTCGGGCAGGTCGTCGGCCGCCAGGGCGGCGCTGGCCACGGCCTCGCCGGCCGCCTCGTCGATCTCGTCCACGGTCACCAGCTCGGGTGTCCGCCCGGACGGGAGAAGGGCCGCCTGGACGCCCGCCCACCGCTCGGCGACGTCGGGGGAGGTCTCCGGGTCGCCGACGAAGCGCAGGTCGCGGACGCCCTCGGCCACCAGGTGCTCCGTCAGGGCGCGGGCACTGGCGTGGTTCTCGGCGTTCACCGAGTCGACCGATCCGATCGGCGTACGCGCGACCAGCACGATCTTGGTGCCGCGGGCGGAGAGGCTCAGGACGGTCGCGTCGCTGACCGTGCGACCGAGGATCACCAGCCCGTCGCAGCGACCGGCCATCTCGCGCACCGCCGACTCGGGGTCGCGCCGGCCGTGGGTGGACAGGATCAGCACGGAGCGGCGCAGCTCTGCGGCCACGGCCTCGTAGCCCAGCACGACCTCGGCGTAGTAGGGGCCGGACAGGTCGGGGAAGACGATGCCGTTGGCGGCGTGGCGCCGTTCGGCGAGCTGGCGGCCGAGCTGGCTGGGGGTGTACTCCAGCTCCTCGGCGGCTGCCCGGACCCGCTCGCGGGTGGCGTCGCGGACCCCTTCGGAGTCGCGCATCACGCGGGAGACGGTCGCGATGGAGACGCCGGCCTGCCGAGCCACATCGCGGATCGTGGGCAACATCGAGGCCTCCTCCGGGCATTATGTAACCGGTTACAGAAACCGGTTACATCGGTTAACCTGCCGGACATGTCAGCCCCTGTCAACCCCCTTGGCGCCATCCATGACCGCTGGAGAAGGGCGCGATACCCGGTCGAGATGCCGGTCAGGGAGCGTCGCTGACCTGCTTGTCGTGCGGGCGGCCCGGGTCGTCGTACGCCGGTTCCGGCTGGCCGGCACGCAGCGCCTCGAGCTGCGCGCAGACCGCGATGCCGTAGAAGAGCGAGATCGAGGAGAGCAGGCTCCACAGGAGCAGCGCGACGATGCCGGCAAGCGGGCCGTAGCTGCTGCTGAAGGCGCCGCTGATGTTGGTGTACGCCGCCAGGCCGGCCGCCGCGGCCATGCTCAGCGCCACGGCGACACCCGACCCGAGCGCCAGCCACGACAGGGCCGGCTGCCGGCGACGGGGTGCGTGGTCGAAGAGCACGGCAATGGTGAACACCAGGACCAGCAGACCTGCTGGCCACCGGCCCCACTGCCAGGCCAGGTGCGTGCGGTCCGACCAGCCGTACTCCGCGACCATCGCGTCGCCGAACGCTCCGCCCGCGACCAGCACGAGGAAGCCGAGCCCGACGGGCACCGCGAGCACGGCCGTGAAGACCGCGGCGCGGCCGTACTTCTGGAGCATCGGCCGGTCGCGGCGGATGCCGTAGATGCGGTTGCTGCCGCGCTCGACCTGAGCCATGGCGGTCGTCATGGACAGTCCGGCGAAGAGGAGGCCGAGGACGAGCGCGATCTCGCCGGCCTCCTCGGAGCCGCCGGCCAGGGCGTCGACGAGGGCGTCGTCCCCGCCCGATGCGGGGGAGACCGCGTTGACGGTGGCGGCGACGACGCGCGCCGGTCGGTCGCCGTCGATGTCTGCCGCCAGACCCATGACCGCGAGCAGGAACGGCAGGATCGCGAGGCACGCCTGCAGGGCCAGGGCACGGCTGTTGGTGAAGCCGTCGCCGTAGCGGAACCGGACGAACGACCCGACCAGCACGGTGCGCAGGCCGTGACGCCGGGCGAGGTGCCAGGCATCCTCTGCGTCGAGCTCGTCACCGTCCATCTCCGTCGTCACCGGGACGGTGCGGGCCGTGGTCATGGCGGCACCCTATTCGGGCGGATCGGGGTGGGCGGAGGGGCTGGTCCACGTACGAGCGCGCCGCTCTCCGCAATGCCGGCAGAGTCCTGGACGGAGACCTCCGACTGGCGCGAGCCGGAGACTTCTTGTCGTGTGCCGAGGTCCCGCGCGATAATGCCGGTATGGCCGGGGACGCGGTCGTCCCAACATTCTGTCCGCTGTGTGTATCGCGCTGTGGGGCGCTCGCGACCGTCACGGACGGGACTCTCGCAGCACTCCACCCGGACCCGTCTCACCCGACCGGCAGGGCCATCTGCGTGAAGGGCAAGGCGGCGCCGGAGATCCTCTACCACTCGTCGAGGCTTCTCCACCCGCTGAGACGGACCGCCCCGAAGGGTGCTGCGGACCCGGGATGGGAACGAATCGGCTGGGACGAGGCGCTGGACACGGTCGCTGCGCGGATGACGGCCGCCGCAGCCTCGGGAGGGCCCGAGTCGGTCGGGTTCAGCTCGAGCTCACCGTCCACGTCGGCGATCAGCGACGCCGTTGACTGGGTGCAGCGGCTGATCCGTGCGTTCGGCAGCCCGAACTACTGCAACTACATGGAGCTGTGCGGGTGGGGTCGCTACCTCGCCCCGCTCTACACGTTCGGCGCGTCGGTGCCCGGCGTCTACCTGCCAGATCTCGAGAACGCCGGCTGCATCCTGTTCTGGGGGTACAACCCCTCGGTGGCCCGCCTGGCGCACGCGACGAGCACCGTCGCCGCGGTCGCGCGCGGAGCGAAGCTGATCGTGGTCGATCCGCGCAAGGCGGGCCTCGCCAGCAGGGCCGACCACTGGCTGCGGGTGCGGCCCGGCACCGACGCCGCGCTTGCTCTGTCCCTGACGCACGTGCTGATCGAGAACGGCTGGTACGACGTCGACTTCGTGCGCGACTGGACCAATGCGGCCGACGAGGTGGACGGCCGTACGGTCTGGGATCTGCTCGCGTCGCGGTGTGCCGAGTTCGCGCCGGACGTCGCCGAGGAGCTCACCGGCGTGCCGGCTGGAGACATCGTCGAGGCGGCGCGGACCATCTGGGAGGCCCGGCCGGTGGCGTTCTACACGTGGAGCGGGGTGGAACAGCACAGCGGTGCGACTCAGACCATGCGCGCGATCAACGTCCTCTACGCGCTGACCGGCAGCCTGGACGTCCGGGGCGGGAACGTGCTGTTCGAAGCGGTGCCGTCGAACCCGATCGACGGGATGGAGTTCCTGTCCGACGCCCGCCCGCCGGCTGTCGGTCTCGACCAGCGACCGCTCGGACCGGCCCGGTTCGAGTTCGTCACCGGCGAGGACTTCTACACCGCTGCCCTCGACGGGCGGATCAAGGTGTTGGTGAGCTTCGGCGGCAACATGGTGATGGCCCACGGCGACAGCCTGCGTGGCCGTGAGGCCCTGCGCTCCCTGGACTTCTTCGTCCAGGCAGACCTGTTCATGACTCCGACGGCCGAGCTCGCTGACATCGTGCTGCCGGTGACGACGCCGTTCGAGTCGGAGGCACTGAAGATCGGCTTCGAGTACAGCCAGGAGGCACAGTCGCTCGTCCAGCTGCGGCAGCCGCTCGTCCCGCCCCGCGGCGAGGCCCACTCGGACCTGCAGATCGTCTTCGAGCTCGCGACACGTCTGGGCCTCGGCGAGCACTTCTGGGACGGCGACATCGACGCGGCATTCCGCCACCAGCTCGCACCCAGCGGGATCACCCTGGAGGAGCTGCGCTCTCATCCGGCGGGGGTCCGGGTCCCCTTGACCACCCGCTATCGCAAGTACGCCGAGACCGGGTTCGCGACCCCGTCGGGCAAGGTGGAGCTCTACTCGGCCACGCTGGCCGCGCATGGGTACTCCCCGCTACCGAGCTTCGAGGAGCCCATGACCAGCCCCCGCTCCCGGCCGGACCTGGCCGACCGCTACCCACTGGTGCTCAGCTGCGCGAAGTCGTTGTTCTTCTGCGAGACCCAACACCGGCAGATCGCGGGCCTGCGCAAGAGCGCGCCCGACCCCCAGATCGAGATGCACCCGTCCACCGCCGCGGCGCGTGGCATCGCAGGCGGTGACTGGATCTCCCTGGCCACTCCGCACGGCCGCGTCCGGGCGCGCGTGAAGCTCAATCCCAGCCTCGACCCGCAGGTCGTGTTCGCCCAACACGGTTGGTGGGAGTCATGCGACGAGCTCGGACTGCCCGGCTACCCGCCGTACGGGCCCGACAGCGCGAACCTCAACCTCGTCCTCAGCCAGACGCCGAGCGACCCGATCAGCGGGAGCTCACCACTCCGTGCGTCCGTCTGCAACGTCTCGTTGCTCAGGAGGTGAACAGGGCGAGGTCCTCACAGAAGTCTCGACCTTCGGTCCCGCGCGCACCCGCGTCCTTGACGCCGACGAAGGACCCCTCGATCTCCTCGTCGTCGGAGGGATCGTCCGGGGTGCCGCCGTGGTCGATGAGAATCTGGAACGAGAAGATGCCCGCAGTGACGAACAGAAGCTTCCCGTTGCTGTCGTACCACCGCTCGGAGCCGGGCCTCGCGATGGTGAGCGTCAACGTGCCATCGCCGTTGTCCTCGACCCGTTGGTCGCGGTCGGAGAACTGGTACGTGTTCGTGTACGTCTTCCCGGTGTCCAGGTTCGTGAAGGTGGTGGTGCCCCGAACGTTGGCGGAGAAGTAGACCAGCCGGTCGCGGCCCCGGGTTCCGATGACCTCGTGGACGCTGTCGTGCCACGAGACCTCCACGTCGAGGCCGTCGCAGAAGGTGAAGGGCTCCGACCCCGACGACTCGAAGTGCAGGTTCGACTGCACGGCAGCCGATGCCGGTATCGCAGCCACCCCGCCCACCAGGAGGGTTGCGGTGGCTGCTCCCACCAGCCTGGACAGAGTGTTCATGACTGCCTCTCAGGCCGCCGACACAACTGGCTCGGCGCGGTGCCGAGTGGGTCGGCTGATTCTCGCCATGCTATTCACCGCCGCGCCACGGGAACATTCCCCTTCTGGAGGATTCTGGCGCGAGCGCGCGAGAACGAACTGCCCCATCAGTGCAGGCGGCGGCCTCGGGCCCCGAGGCCCAGAGGCGTGGCCTCATGGCAGGTGG
>CAVRLH010000015.1:0-285430 GCA_963721925.1 uncultured Actinomycetota bacterium
CTCCTGCCTGGGGCACCATCCGCGGATCCGTCAGTGCGTCTCGAACCCGATCCCGGCGGCCTGCAGCCGCACGAGCAGCGCGTCGCCCATGGCCTCGGCCGGGGTGACGGACCCGGCGGTCTGGGGGTTGTCGTCGAAGGCGAGGCAGAGCGCGGACTCCGCGAGCATCTTGGCGGTCTCGGTGTAGCCGGGGTCGCCACCCGTCACCTGGGTGCGCACCGTGCGGTCGCCCGCCTCGGCGACGAAGTCCACGGTGAACCACGACCGGTCGCGCTTGGACTCGTCCGGGCCGGACCCCTGCGGCACCCGGCCGAGCAGGAAGTTGCGGACCGGCTTCACCTGCGCGGCCACGGACACCATCCCGACGGCCGCGGCACCACCGGCGGCGTAGCGCAGGGTCTTGGTGCCGGCCCAGTGCGAGTAGCGGAACTTCGGGCCGTACGCCGCCAGCGCGGCGCCGCTGCGCGCGACGATGATCGGGTCGATGGTCGGGAGCAGCAGCAGCCAGTAGCCGAGCACCGCGTCCCGGTGCGGCCGACCTCCCGTCGAGCGCGACGACCGACCCTCGGGGCGGTCCTCGGCGCGGCGGCGGGCGGCGTACGCCTGCTTCATCTGCCGGGCGCGGGAGAACTGGTGCAGCGCGGAGTGGAAGGTCCCACCGGAGAAGGTGCCGCCGGAGCGGACGACGCCACGCATCGTGATCGGCTCGTCGTCGGGCAGCTGCTTCACGGTGAAGAACGCACCCAGGTCGTGGGGGATCGAGTCGAAGCCGCAGGCGTGGACGATCCGGGCCCCGGTGCGCAGGGCCGTCTGGTGGTGGGCGAGCCACATCCGGTCGACGAACTCCGGCTCGCCGGTGAGGTCGACGTAGTCGGTGCCGGCCTCCGCACACGCCGCGACCAGCGGCTCGCCGAACTGCAGGTAGGGGCCGACGGTGGAGATCACCACGCGGGTGCGGCGGGCGATGTCGGACAGCGCGGCGACGTCGGCCGCGTCGGCGACGATCACCTCGACGTCGACGTCCAGTCGGCGGCGTACGGCCTCGAGCTTGTCGGCGTTGCGACCCGCGATCGCCCAGCGCAGCCCGTCGGGCGCGTTGGCGGCGAGGTAGTCAGCAGTCAGGCCCCCGGTGAAACCGGTGGCACCGAACAGCACGAGGTCGAGTTCGCGATCAGCCATGCCGCCCATCCTCACAGGCGAGGAACCGTCCGGTGCGGGCAGGCGTCCCATCGGCGTGAACATCCGCACCGCCATCGTGTCGGCCACCACCCTCTCCGTCGTCGCCGGAGCCGGGGTCGGGGTCGGCTTCGTCCTCGCCGGCCGTGATGGCCCGGCTCCGACGACACCGCCGCCCGGCGGCAGCTTCGTCCTGGCCAACGCCGACCTCGAGGCCGCGACCGACTGCGACGCGCTCCTCGACTCCTACGTCGAGCGCGGACTCGACCGGGTCGGCCCCTACGGCTGGGACTTCGGCGGCATCGTGATGTTCGACGCGGGTGGCGCGGAGGCGAGCTCCGGCAGCCCGACCGCCTCGGCTCGCTCGTCGGTCACGACCAGCCGCTCCACGAGCAACGAGTCGGGGACCAACGTCCAGGAGCTCGGTGTCGACGAGTCCGACGTGGTGAAGGTCGCGGGCAGCCTGCTGCTGCGGTTGCAGGACGGCACGCTCCGGGCGTACGACGTCTCCGGCGACGAGCCGGCCGAGCTGTCGTCGACCCCGATCCCCGACGCGCGGGGCTGGGGCGGGCCCGCTTCTCCCGGCGGCGAGCTGCTCTTCGTCGACGGCCGCGCCGTGGTCTTCGGCACGTCGCGCGACGGCGGCTCCGCCACGATCACGACCGTCGACCTGTCCGATCCGACCTCGCCCGGCATCGTGGACACCGTCACCGTCGAGGGCCAGCTCTCCGCGGCCCGCCTGCACGGCGACGTGGTCCGCGCGGTGATCAGCACCCCGCTGCCCGAGCTCGACTTCCGCCACCCCGACGGCGCGCTCGGCGAGCTCGGCTCGCGACTGCGCAACCGGGCGCTCGTGCGCAACACGACACTGGCCGACTGGCTGCCGACGGTGGACGGTGAGCCGGTGGTCGACTGCGCCGACGTCGCGATCCCCAGCGACGAGGAGCTCGAGCTGGGCTCCACCACGCTGCTCGCCTTCGACCCGGCCGACCCCGACGTGCGCACGACGAACGCGGTGGCGACGAACTCTCCCACGTCGTACTTCTCGACCGACCGGTTCTATCTCGCCGGCACGGCAGCGAGCTTCATGATGTGGGACTGCTTCGACTGCCGGATGGGCCCCATGTCGGGCACCACGCCGATCTTCGCCTTCGCGCTCGACGGGCTGGCCGCGACGTACGTCGCCTCCGGTGAGGTGGAGGGCAGCATCGCCGATCGCTGGTCGATGGACGCCGTCGACGGCTCGCTCCGCGTCGCGGTCGGCGCGAGCAGCGAGACCGGCAACTTCAACTCGGTCATCACCCTGCGCGAGGACGGCGCCGAGCTGGTCGAGGACGGGCGGGTCGACAAGCTCGGGATCGACGAGCAGATCAAGTCGGTGCGCTGGTTCGACGACCTGGCGATCGTGGTGACCTTCCGCCAGACCGATCCGCTGTATGCCATCGACCTCAGCGACCCGGCTGCACCCGAGCTGCTCGGCGAGCTCAAGATCCCGGGCTACTCCGAGTACCTCCACCCCCTCGGCGAGCACCGGCTCATCGGCGTCGGGCAGGACGCCTCGCTGCGGGGCATCACCCGCGGCGCCCAGGCCGCACTCTTCGACGTGACCGACCTGACGAACCCGCGCCAGCTCGACGTCGTCCGCTATCCCCGCAACAGCCAGGCCGGCGCTGGGCTCGACCCGCGGCAGTTCACCTGGCTGCCCGAGTCGCGCACCGCTCTCACCGTCGTGTCGGAGGGGTGGGAGGGGACGACCGGGTGGGTCTCGGTCCTCTCGCTCGCGGACGGCACGATGACCAACCGGATGGTCGAGGTGGAGCACGGCAGCGACGTCGCGCTCGTCCGGCTGGTGCCGCTGGCGTCGGGCAAGGTCGCGCTGATCACCGGCGAGGACGTGCAGTTCTTTCCCCTCGCTGGTTGAGAAGCTCGCGACGTATTCTCGGGGGCATGTGCCGCAACATCCGACCGCTCAACAACTTCGAGCCGCCTGCCACCCGCGACGAGGTCACCGCCGCCGCCCTGCAGTACGTCCGCAAGGTGTCGGGCACGACCAAGCCCTCGCAGGCCAACGAGGCGGCGTTCAACCAGGCCGTCGCCGAGATCGCCCACATCACCGAGCACCTGCTCGACGACCTGGTGACGCAGGCGCCGCCGAAGAACCGGCAGGTCGAGGCCGACAAGGCGCGTGCCCGCGCCCAGCTGCGGTACGGCACGTGATCGACAGCCGGTCGAGCAGCGTCGAGACCTCGTCCGCCGAGGACGCCCTCCGCCTGCTGACCGACCGGCCCCTGGTCGTGCTGACGGGGGCCGGGCTCTCGACCGACTCCGGCATCCCCGACTACCGCGGACCCGGCTCCCCGTCGCGGGCCCCGATGACGATCCAGGAGTTCGTGGCCGGCCCGGAGGCGCAGCGCCGCTACTGGGCGCGCAGCCACCTGGGGTGGCAGCGGATGGGGCGGGCCGCACCCAACGACGGGCACCACGCCCTGGCCGCGCTCGACCCCCGGCTGCTGATCACCCAGAACGTCGACGGCCTCCACGAGGCAGCGGGCAGCCGTCGCGTCGTCGCCCTCCACGGCCGGGTGGCCGACGTCATCTGCCTCGCGTGTCGTCGTACGTCCTCACGGGCGGCTCTCCAGCAGCAGCTCGACGCGCTCAACCGGGGGTGGCTCGAGCGCCACGCCGCGGCGCCGACCCGCCCCGACGGCGACGTCGACCTCGACGACACCGACGACTTCGTGGTGCCGGCCTGCGGGTGCGGCGGGGCACTCAAGCCGCACGTCGTCTTCTTCGGCGAGAACGTCCCCGCCGAGCGGGTGAGCCGCTGCTACGAGGCCGTCGACGCCCTCGGCCGCGACGGCGCGCTGCTGGTCGCCGGGTCCTCGCTGACGGTCATGAGCGGCCTGCGGTTCGTGAAGCGCGCGGCCGCGGGAGGCACGCCGATCGTGATCGTCAACCGCGGAGAGACCCGCGGCGATGCGCTGGCGACGTACAAGCTGGAGGTGGGGTGCAGCGAGTTCCTGGGCGAGCTTTGCACCCGAGTTTCACGGTTTGCACCTGATGCTTCGGGTCCGAACCGGGAAAGTCCCCGGATATCCGGGTATTCCGCAGCGCCCTGACCCCCGACTCAGCGCCGCACGAAGATGTGCTCGGCTGCTTCCTGCACCAGCTCGGCCGTCTCGCCGCCGGAGCCGATCAGGATGCCGTCGTCGGTCTTCGCGATCGTGACGGTCTTGCCGGGGAGCGCGCCGACGCGGCGCAGCAGGCCCATCAGCTCCTCGTCCTTCTGCATCTCCTCCGAGATCCGCTTCACGTGGACCAGCGCCTCCGCGGCGGTGGCGGCCTCGGACAACGGTTCGACGTTGTCCATGAACTCCTCGCCGCCGCCGTCCTCGCCGAGCTCGTCGAGGCCCGGGATCGGGTTGCCGTACGGCGACTCGGTGGGGTGGTCGAGCAGCTCGAGCAGACGGCGCTCGACCGTCTCCGACATCACGTGCTCCCAGCGGCAGGCCTCGGCGTGCACCAGCTCCCAGTCGAGGCCGATGACGTCGGTGAGCAGCCGCTCGGCGAGGCGGTGCTTGCGCATCACGCGAGTCGCGAGCCGCTGCCCCTCCTCGGTCAGCTCGAGGTGGCGGTCGCCCTCGACCGTGAGCAGGCCGTCGCGCTCCATCCTGGCCACGGTCTGCGACACCGTCGGGCCCGACTGGTGCAGGCGCTCGGCGATGCGGGCGCGCAGCGGGACGATGTCCTCCTCCACGAGCTCGTAGATCGTGCGGAGATACATCTCGGTGGTGTCGATGAGGTCACTCACGGTGGTCATTGTGTCCCACCCGACCACTCCAGGTGCGCGCCGACCCATGGCACAGTGAGCCGGGTGACCGAACTCATCGTCCCGCAGCGTTTCTGCGGGCCCCCGGACTCCGGGAACGGCGGCTGGACCGCTGGCGCACTCGCTGCGCTGGACTCGACCGACAGCCCCGACGACCGGTCCGGCAGCTGGCCGGCGATCGAGGTCTCGTTGCGGCAGCCGCCGCCCCTCGACACCCCGATGCAGGTCACCGACGAGGGCGGGATGGTCACTGCGAGCTCCGGTGGCACGGTGGTCGCCACGGCACACCGCGCCGGGCGCGAGCTCGCCGCGGTCGCGCCGGTGGACCGGGCCACCGCGGCGGCTGCGGAGGCGTCGTACGTCGGTCATGCCTTCCACCCGTTCCCGACGTGCTTCGTCTGCGGCACGGCCCGGGAGGAGTCCGACGGACTGCGGATCTTCCCCGGCCAGGTCGGCACCGAGCCCGGTGAGCGCATCGCGGCGACGTGGACGCCGCACCCGAGCCTGGCCGAGGACTGGCACACGTACGCCACCGAGGAGCGGCGGGTCTCGGTGGCCGCGACGTGGGCGGCGCTGGACTGCATCGGCGGGTGGGCGGGCGACCTGGGCGAGCGGTTGATGGTCCTGGGCCGGATGACCGCGAAGGTCGACGCTCTCCCCGTGGTCGGTGAGCCGCACGTCGTGGTGGGCGAGGGCCGGGGTCGCGACGGTCGCAAGACGTTCACCGCGTCCACGCTCTACGACGCCGACGGCCGCGCCGTGGCAACGGCGGAGCACATCTGGATCGCGGTGGATCCGGCGGCGTTCGGGGGGTCGGTCCCGCCGCGCTGAACATCGCCCTCAACGTCGGCTTGACGACGCCCCCCGGGCAGTTGAGAGGATGGTCCGCATGACGGATTGGAACGATAAAATTGCTCGCGACGACTGGTGGCGCCATGCCGTCGTCTACCAGGTCTACGTCCGCAGCTTCGCCGACAGCGACGGCGACGGGATCGGGGACCTCCCCGGCATCACCTCGCGACTCCCCCACCTCGCCGAGCTGGGTGTCGACGCGCTGTGGCTCACCCCGTTCTACACGTCGCCCCAGCACGACCACGGCTACGACGTCGCCGACTACCGCGACGTCGACCCGCTCTTCGGCTCCCTCAGCGACGCCGACGCCCTGATCGCCCGGGCGCACGAGCTCGACCTCCGTGTCGTGGTCGACCTGGTCCCCAACCACACCTCCGACGAGCACGAGTGGTTCAAGGCGGCGCTGGCAGCCGGCCCCGGCAGCCCCGAGCGCGCGCGCTACATGTTCCGCGACAGCCCCGACGGTCCGCCCAACAACTGGAACTCGGTCTTCGGCGGGCCCGCGTGGACCCAGGTCGAGGACGGCCAGTGGTACCTCCACCTCTTCGACTCCACCCAGCCCGACCTCGACTGGCGCAACCCCGAGGTGTCGGCCATGTTCGAGGACGTCCTGCGCTTCTGGCTCGACCGGGGCGTCGACGGCTTCCGCGTCGACGTGGCGCACGGGCTCTTCAAGGAGGAGTCGCTGCGCGACCAGGTGGTCACCGAGGGCGGCACCGCCAGCTCCGGCCAGGTCAACACCGATCACTCGATGGTCTCGCGCGAGCTCAAGGACGAGCCGATGTGGGACCAGCCCGAGGTCCACGACGTCTATCGCGCCTGGCACCGTGTCCTCGACGAGGCCGGGGCCGACCGGATGGCCGTCGCCGAGGCCTGGACCCAGACGCCCGAGTCCACCGTCGCGTTCGTCCGCCCCGACGAGCTCGACCAGGCCTTCAACTTCGCCTGGCTGCTCGCTGACTGGTCGGCCGAGGCCTTCGCCGAGGTCATCACCAGCACCCTCGACGCGGTCGAGCCCGTCGGCGCCTCGCCCACGTGGGTGCTCAGCAACCACGACGTCGTACGCCACGTGACGCGCTACGGCGGCGGCAAGCAGGGCCTGGCCCGCGGCCGCGCGGCGACCCTGACGATGCTCTCGCTGCCGGGCTCGAGCTACCTCTACCAGGGCGAGGAGCTCGGCCTGGAGCAGGTCGACGTCGCTCCCGACGACCGCCAGGACCCGTCCTACCTGCGCACCGGCGAGGTCGGTCGCGACGGTTGCCGGGTGCCGATCCCCTGGGGTGGCGACGAGGCGCCGTACGCCTTCGGGCCGGGCACGGCACAGCCGTGGATCCCCCAGCCGTCCGACTGGGCCGACCTCACCGTTGCCGCACAGTCCGACGACGACGAGTCGACGCTCGCGTTCTACCGCCGGGCGCTCGCCAGGCGTCGGGACTTCGCCTGGACCGCCGGTGAGCAGGTCGACATGCTCGACCTGGGCCCGGACGTCCTGGCCTTCCGGCGCGGGCCGCTGACGGTCGTGCTGAACTGCGGGACGGCCCCGGTCGCCCTGCCCGAGGGCGAGGTCCTCATCGCCAGCGGGCCGGTCGACGACTCGCTGCCGGCAGACACCGCGGTCTGGCTGCGCTGATCGGTCAGTCGTCGGTCAGCGCCGCGTTGTCGTCCGCGAGCTGGCCGGCAAAGGCGGAGAGGTCTGCCTCGCTCCAGCTGCTGAGCTTCTCGGCGAAGCGATCGCTGCGCGCCCGGCTGACCTCGGCCAGCCGGGCGGTGCCGTCGGCGCTCGCATCGGGCCAAAGCTGACGAGGTGGGCGAGCAGGAGGTACGTCATCGGAGCGGGCGTTCATCGCCACCTCCGTGGTGACCTGAGGTGCCAGCTCGTCGTCCCGCAGGATCGAGGTGCGCAGCGGGACCTCCTTGATGAAGAGGACCGCGATCAGCGCGCCGACCACGAAGGGGAGCGCCAGGGTCGGTCGTCGAGGGAAGCGGAGGTGACCCAGCCCGCCCGCCGCGCCGGGGTGTAGTCCAGTGACCGATGGCTGTCCCTGACGGCCGACCACAGCCATCGGTCACTGGACTACACCCTCGCCGGCCGACGCACAGCCATCGGTCACTGGACTACACCCTCGCCGGCCGACGCACCGACACCCCCGCCGGACGACGTACGACCTCGGGCATGCAGCGACCCGCAGGCTGCTGCCCCAGTGAAGGGGCCCCGGGGGATGACTCCGGGGGCCTGCGGGTCGGGTGGCTGCAGTGAATTCGCCGGCAGCTCGTCGGCGATGCCGGGGCTGCCTAGCGGGCAGCCACCTCACTCATCCGAAAAGAATTCATTCTCCGGATCACCTCCCTTCTGTGTGGCTCAACCGTACGTTGCGCGACTGAGGCACTCAATGGGTTAATCGCGGCAGATGTCCGGGCCTCAGACCACCAGTTCCTCGGCCGGTGACTCGAACTGCGAGCGGTAGAGGTCGGCGTACGCCTTGCCTGCCGCCAGCAGCTCCTCGTGGGACCCCTGCTCGACGATCGACCCGTCCTCCATGACCAGGATCAGGTCGGCATCGCGGATCGTCGAGAGGCGGTGGGCGATCACGAAGGACGTCCGGTCCGAGCGCAGCGCGGCCATCGCCTGCTGCAGGAGCAGCTCCGTGCGCGTGTCGACCGAGGAGGTCGCCTCGTCGAGGATCAGCAGCGCCGGGTCGGACAGGAACGCCCGGGCGATGGTGACGAGCTGGCGCTCGCCGGCCGACAGGTTGGAGCCCTCCTCGTCGATGATGGTGTCGTAGCCGTCGGGCAGGGAGTGCACGAAGCGGTCGACGAAGGTCGCCCGCGCCGCCTCGAGGATCTCGTCCTCACCCGCGTCGGGTCGCCCGTAGGCGATGTTGTCGCGGATGGTGCCGGCGAAGAGCCAGGTGTCCTGGAGGACCATCCCGATCCGACCACGCAGCACCCCGCGGGGGATGGCGGTGATGTCGACACCGTCGATGAGGATGCGGCCCGACTGCGGGTCGTAGAAGCGCATCACCAGGTTGACCATCGTGGTCTTGCCGGCGCCGGTGGGTCCGACGATCGCGACCGTGTGTCCGGGGTCTGCGACCAGCGAGAGGCCGGAGATCAGCGGGCGCTCGGGGTCGTAGGAGAACGACACGTCCTCGAAGCGCACCTCGCCACGCGCCAGGTCGGCAGCGGCCGGCAGCCCGTGCTCCTCGGCGTCCTCCTCCGGCGCGTCGAGCAGCTCGAAGACCCGCTCGGCGGACGCCACCCCCGACTGGAGCAGGTTGAGCATGGACGCCACCTGGGTGAGCGGCTGGGTGAACTGGCGGGAGTACTGGATGAAGGCCTGGACGTCGCCGAGCGACATCGTGCCGCTGGCCACGCGCAGCCCGCCGAGGACGGCGATGACGACGTAGTTGAGGTTGCCGACGAACATCATGATCGGCATGATCAGCCCGCTCACGAACTGGGCGCCGTACGACGCCTCGTAGAGCTCGTCGTTCTGCTCGGCGAAGACTCGCTCGGCCTCGGCCTGGCGCCCGAACACCTTGACCAGCGCGTGGCCGGAGAAGGTCTCCTCGATGTGGGCGTTGAGGGTGCCGGTGCGCCGCCACTGCTGGACGAACAGGCCCTGTGAGCGCTTCATCACCGCGCGGGTGATGGCGATCGAGATCGGCACGGAGACGAGCGCGACGAGCGCGAGCGTCGGGGAGATCCAGAACATCATCGACAGCACCGCGACGACGGTGAGCACCGAGGTGAGCAGCTGGCTCATCGTCTGCTGGAGCGTGGTGCTGACGTTGTCGATGTCGTTGGTGACGCGGCTGAGCAGCTCGCCGCGCGGCTGCTTGTCGAAGTAGCCCAGGGGCAGGCGGTGGACCTTGTCCTGGACCTCCGAGCGCAGGCCGAAGACGGTGCGCTGCACGACGTCGTTGAGGAGGTAGCCCGCCAGCCAGGCGAGCAGCGACGACGTGACATAGATGGCGAGCACGATCAGCAGCACGTCGCCGACCGCGTCGAAGTCCACTCCCTGCCCGGGCACGACGTCCATCCCCGAGACCATGTCGGCGACCTTGCCCTCTCCCTGTCGCCGCAGCCCCTCGATGGCCTCGGCCTTGCTGGTCCCCTCGGGGAGCCGGCCGCCGATGAGGCCGGAGAAGATCAGGTCGGTGGCCCGACCCAGGATCTTCGGGCCGACCGCACTGGCGATGACGCTGAGGACGGTCAGCGCGATGACGGCGTACGCCCGATGGCGCTCCGGACGCATCCGGGCGACCAGGCGCTTGGTCGAGGGGCCGAACGAGTTGGCCTTCTGACCGATCATCCCGCCGCCCATCGGGCCGCGGCCAGGGCCGCCGGCACCGGCGTCGATCCGCTCGGTCTCCTTGAGCTGGCCGGGCACGTCTGGCGCCTTCTCGGTGAGTTTCATGCGACCTCCTCCGCCGTGAGCTGCGACTGGACGATCTCGCGATAGGTCTCGCACGAGCCGAGCAGCTCGTCGTGGGTCCCGCGACCCACCACCGCCCCGTCCTCCATCACCACGATCACGTCGGCATGGCGGATCGTGGCCACGCGCTGGGCCACGATCACCACCGCCGCGTCGCGGGTCACCGGCCGCAGCGCCGCACGCAACCGCGCGTCGGTGGTGAGGTCGAGGGCCGAGAACGAGTCGTCGAAGAGATAGATGTCGGGCTTGCGGATCACCGCTCGAGCGATCGCCATGCGCTGGCGCTGCCCACCGCTGAGGCTGCTGCCGCCCTGGGCGATCGTGGCATCGAGCGCCTCCGGCATCGCTTCGACGAAGTCGCGCGCCTGCGCGATCTCCAGGGCCCGCCACATCTCCTCCTCGGTGGCGTCCGGCTTGCCGTAGCGCAGGTTGTCGGCGACGGTGCCGCGGAAGAGGAATGCCTTCTGGGGCACCAGGCCGATCCGCGACCACAGGGTGTCCATGTCGAGGTGTCGTACGTCGACTCCCCCGACCGCCACGGATCCGTCGGTGACGTCGAAGAGCCGGGGCACCAGGTTGACCAGGGTCGACTTGCCGGCTCCCGTCGAGCCGATGACGGCCACGGTCTGGCCGGGCGCGGCCACCAGGCTCACCCCGCGCAGCACCGGTTCGTCGGCGCCGGGGTAGGCGAAGGTGACCGCGTCGAGCTCGAGCGAGACCCGAGCAGGCAGCTCGGTGACCGGGTCGCTGGGTGGCACCACCGACGAGTCGGTGTCGAGCACCTCGGTGATCCGGTCGGCGCAGACCGCCGCACGCGGCACCATCATCAGCATGAACATCGCCATCATCACCGACATGACGATCTGCATCAGGTAGGAGATGTAGGCCGTGAGGGCACCCACCTCCATCTGGCCGCTCTCGACGCGGTGCCCGCCGAACCACAACACGCCGACCGTGGCGAGGTTGGCCACGACCATCACGGTGGGGAACATGCCGGCCTGCCAGCGCCCGGCCCGTACGGCGACCTCGGTCAGCTCGGCGTTGGCGTCGCGGAATCGGGCGGTCTCGTGCTCCTCACGGACGAAGGCCCGCACCACGCGTACGCCCGTGATCTGCTCGCGCAGCAACCGGTTCACCTCGTCGATGCGGTCCTGCATGACCCGGAAGTTGGGCACCATCTTGCGCACGATCAGCCCGATCGACAGACCGAGCACCGGCACCACCACCAGCACCAGCCAGGACAGGCCGATGTCCTCGCGGGCAGCCATGATGATGCCGCCGACCATCATGATCGGCGCCGACACCATCAGGGTGCCGGCCATCAGCACGAGCATCTGCACCTGCTGGACGTCGTTGGTCTCGCGGGTGATCAACGACGGCGCACCGAAGTGCTGCACCTCGCGCGCCGAGAAGGTGCCGACCCGCGCGAAGATCGCGGCGCGCACGTCGCGGCCGAAGCCCATCGCGTTGCGCGCGGAGAACCACACCGCGACGACCGAGCAGATGATCTGCACCAGCGAGACGACCAGCATCAGCCCGCCGTGGCGCACGATGTAACCCGTGTCGCCGGTGACGACGCCCTGGTCGATGATGTCGGCGTTGATGCTCGGCAGGAAGAGCCCGGCCATGGTGCCGACGAACTGCAGCGCGACGACGACGGCCAGCGGAGCGGCGTACGGCCGGAGGTAGGTGCGCACCAGGGAGATCAGCATCAGGAGTCCTTCTGCAGCACGCCGTCGAGCAGCGTCCCGACGATCTGGTCGGGCGTCAGGATGTGCCCGTCGCTGATGTGCGGGTGGGTCCCGGAGAAGGTCAGCATCCGGAGCATGTGCACGAGCTGGACCGGGGTGCAGGTGAGCCGGTCGGCGTCGGACTCGACCACGGCGACCATCATCTGCTCCGCGCGCCGGCGGCCGTCCTCCACGTGCCGGTGCGCCTTCGGCGGACCGACCATCCCCATGGCACTCATCAGCAGGAAGATGCCGCGGAACCGGTTCTGCAGGAGGGTGCAGACATCGGTCAATCGCCCGCGCAGGTCCTGGTCGAGGTCGATCGACTCGAGGTCGGCGAGGAACGGCTCCATGTCCATCGCCTGCTCCAGGGCGGCTTCCACGAGGTCGTCCTTGGAGTCGAAGACCCGGAAGATCGTGCCCTCCGCGATCCCGGCCGCATCGGCGATCTGCTTGGTGGTGACCGTCCGGCCGTGCTCGTGCAGCAGCGGGATGGTGGCGTCGACCAGCGCCTGACGGCGGTCGTCGGGGGTCATCGGGCGGGCGCGAGTCACCAGGTCAGAGTAAGTGAGTGAGTGCTCACTCACAAGTCCCGGCCGGGAACAGCGACGGGAGGGCGGGCCGCCTCGCGACCCGCCCTCCGGTGTGACTGCTCCTCAGCGGGCGAGCCGACCGTTGATCATCTCGAGCGTCCGCTCGGCCTTGCCCTCCTTGACCAGCCCGCGGCCCGGGTGTCCCGGAGCGCCGTTGACGGTCGAGGTGTCGTAGGCGAAGGTCAGGACGGCGGTGGCGATCGCGTCCGAGTTGACGTCCAGCGCGTGCACGTTGATGTTCCCGATCAACGTGTAGTCCTCGCGCAGCTGGTCATACAGCGCCTCGTCCTGGCCGGCGCCCGTGAGGTTGTCGCACGGCTGGTGGTAGCACGGGTCGTACGCCGCGCCCGCCACTCCGCCGTACAACGCGGCCTCGGCCGGGGTCTTCTCGACCTCGGCGCCGGTGAAGAGCCCTCCGGCCGGGATACCGACCGCGATGAACGGTCCGTAGTCGGAGCGTCCGGAGAACTCGCTGTCCTGGGAGGGCTCGCCACGGTTGGCGTAGAACTTCTCGAAGACGTCCTCGATCTCCGCACTGCCCTCGGGGATGAATCCGTCCGGGGCTGTGTCGCCGGAGTCGTCACCGTCGTAGATGCCGAACATGTAGTTGGGCGAGGCGACCATGTCGAAGTTGAGGTAGAGCGCGATGTCCTGCGTCTCCTCGTCCGTCAGCTGCGACACGTAGTACCTCGACCCGAGGAGGCCCTCCTCCTCGGCACCCCACCACGCGAACCGCACGGTGTTGGTGGGCTTGACCTTCGCCATCTGCAGGGCGGTCTCCAGGAGGGCGGCGCTGCCGGAGCCGTTGTCGTTGATGCCGGCTCCGTCCTGGACGCTGTCGAGGTGCGCGCCGGCCATGACGACGTTGCTGTCGTCACCTGTCCGCGTCTCGGCCAGCACGTTGTAGGACGTGCGTTCCTCGGCCTCGAAGTCGACCTCGACCCGCACCGTGGCACCGGGCGTGCTCGCGAGGTCGGCGCCCGCGGTCTGGCTGGCGAAGACGGCCGGGATGGTCAGGCCGGTGGCGTCGCCGATCATGTTGATCATGCCGGTCGTGTTGTTGTAGATGATGACGCCGGCCGCACCCTCCGTCTGGGCGTTCAGGGCCTTGAGGGCGAAGGCACACCCTCCCCGCTGGATCAGCGCGATCTGTCCGGGGAGCATGGCGTCGAAGTCGGAGCCCTCGCAACCATCGGTCGGGTCGGCGGCGGGAATGACGAAGAGGGAGCCCGTCGCGGTCCCCTCGGGGGTGCCCGAGTCGAAGGCGTTGCGCAGGAATTCGCTGCCTTGCTCGTAGGTGCGCGGGTTCGGCGTGATCCGCTCCAGCTCGGAGTTCTCCTCGGAGTAGGTGAACTGGAAGGGTTGGACGGTGGGCTCGTAGCCCGCGGCCTCGAGCTGCTCGACGACGTAGTCGACGGACGCCGTGTAGCCGGACCGGCCGGCGGCGCGGTCTCCGCCATTGGCGTCCGCGATCCCCTGGAAGGCCTCCAGGTGGTCGAGCACGCCGTCGACGGTGACGGCCCGGGTCAGCTTGCGGACGGTGTTGTTGTTGGGGTCGGCGTACGACGGCGCGGGGACCGTCGCTCCGAGCAGGGCCGCGGTTGCTGCCGCAGTCACCAGGAGGTGCATTCGTCTGGACATGGAAGGGCTCCCTTCACCCGAGGACAGATCAATCGACCCTAGGTTGTGAGCCACGTCACAACCATCCTCTCGATTGGGTAGGCCCGTCACTGCCGTCGCGTGCGCGAAAGCCCGTGCAGCGGGCTACGGAGCGAGACGTACGACGACCCAGCGCGCGCCGTCCCGGCGGTAGACCAGCCGGTCGTGCAGCCGACTCGGTCGCCCCTGCCAGAACTCCACGACCTCGTGCGCGACGAGGTAGCCGCCCCAGTGCGGCGGGACCGGCACCTCGTCCTCGCCGAAACGCTCCTGCGCACGGACGTACGCCGCCGTGAGCTCCTCGCGCGAGCCGACCTCCTGCGACTGGTCCGAGGCCCACGCCCCGAGCTGGGCACCCCGCGGACGGGAGTGGAAGTAGGTCGCGACGGCCTCCTCGTCGAGACGGCTCGCGCTGCCCTCGACCCGCACCTGCCGCTCGATCGCGTGCCAGGGGAAGAGCAGCGCACAGCGGGGGTTGGCGCCCAGCTCCTCGCCCTTGCGAGAGGCGTGGTTGGTGAAGAAGACGAAGCCCGCCTCGCTGACGCCCTTGAGCAGGACCACGCGGCTCGAGGGCCGGCCGTCGGCGCCGACCGTGGACAGCACCATCGCGTTGGGCTCGTGGACCTGCGCGGCCACGGCGTCGTCGAGCCAGCGGCGGAACATGGTGATCGGGTCGTCGGCCAGGTCGGCGAGGTCGAGCCCGTCCCGGCCGTACTCCTCGCGCAGTCCGGCGATGTCGAGGCCCGCACCTTCCATGCCGCCGACCCTAGCCCTCTCCGCACGGGCGGCTGGCTCGACGTCGGGCAGCGGGTGCACAATGAGCGCGGTTCCGTGACGCCTTCCGGGACACCCCCTCGACGAAGGACTGACCATGAGCGAGATCCAGCACGGCCTCGAAGGCGTCGTCGCATTCGAGACGCAGATCGCCGAGCCCGACAAGGAGGGGTCGGCCCTGCGCTACCGCGGAGTCGACATCGAGGACCTCGTCGGTCGCGTGCCCTTCGAGAACGTGTGGGGACTTCTCGTCGACGGGAAGTACACCCCCGGCCTCCCGCCCGCCGAGCCCTACAACATCGCCATCCACACCGGCGACGTCCGCGCAGACGTCCAGGCCAGCGTGGCCATGCTGGCGCCGATGCTGGGCATGGGCCAGACCTACGACATCTCCGACGAGCAGGCGCGCCTCGACCTCTCCCGCGTTGCCGTGATGGTCCTGTCGTACGCCGCCCAGTCGGCGCGCGGCCTCGGCAAGCCGGTCGTCCCGCAGGCCGAGGTCGACGAGGGCAAGACGCTGGCCGAGAAGTTCCTGATCCGCTGGCACGGCGAGGCCGACCCCAAGCACGCGCACGCGATCGACGCCTACTGGTCGAGCGCAGCCGAGCACGGCATGAACGCCTCGACCTTCACCGCACGCGTCATCACCTCGACCGGCGCCGACGTGGCCGCCGCCTTCTCCGGCGCGATCGGTGCGATGTCCGGCCCCCTCCACGGCGGCGCCCCGTCCCGCGTCCTCGGCATGATCGAGGAGGTCGAGAAGCGCGACGGCGACGCGTCGTCGTACGTCAAGGAGCTGCTCGACAGCGGCGAGCGGCTGATGGGCTTCGGGCACCGCGTCTACCGCGCCGAGGACCCCCGCGCCCGCGTCCTGCGGCGCACCGCGAAGGAGCTCAACGCTCCTCGTTACGAGGTCGCCGAAGCACTGGAGAAGGCCGCGCTGGCCGAGCTCAAGGAGCGACGCCCCGACCGCGTGCTGGAGACCAACGTCGAGTTCTGGGCGGCCATCGTCCTCGACTTCGCCGAGGTCCCGTCGCGCATGTTCACGTCGATGTTCACCTGCGCGCGCACCGGCGGCTGGTCGGCACACATCCTCGAGCAGAAGCTGACCGGTCGTCTGATCCGGCCCTCCGCGATCTACGCCGGCCCGGGCACCCGTCCGGCCAGCGAGGTCGACGGCTGGGACTCGGCCTGGGAGAAGTAGCCGGCCGAACCGCTGGTCGAGGAGAGCCCCGAGCACACCGCTGGTCGAGGAGAGCCCCGAGCACACCGCTGGTCGAGGAGAGCCCCCTGGGGCTCGTCACGAGACCATCCTCAACCCGCGAGGCAAACCACCGCTGGTCGAGGAGAGCCCCCTGGGGCTCGTCACGAGACCATCCTCAACCCGCGAGGCAAGGGCTCAGCCAGCGGGCAGGGCGGGTTGGGCGACGTACCAGGACGTCAGGCCCCGAGCGCCCCGGCGCGTCAGCGAGATGTGCATGTGGTCGCGGTGGCGCAGCGTGGCCGAGCAGGTGCGGCGCTTGCGGCACCCCGAGCTGAGGTAGCGCTTCTCGACGAACCCGTCGTAGGAGGCGTACATCCGGTCGTTCCAGATGACGTACATGATGCCCATCCGACGGGCCAGCGCGTGCGGCGTGCCGGTGTCGTCGGGCGCGAAGATCTCGTCGAGCAGCGCTGCCGCGACCGCTTGGTCCGTCGGGTCGGTCGCGTCGAGCAGCCAGTCGAAGGCACGCGACTCCTTGTGCTCGCTCGTGCTCGATCCCGCGCAGGCGCGGCTGATCGGGCCGTAGCCACCGCCCCGGGCGGTGAGGGCGGCCGCCAGCAGCAGCACCCCGGTCTTGGGTCGCTGCCGGCACGTGCGTTGCGGGTCGTAGCCGGAGTAGGCCTCGACGGGCATGAGGAAGGGAGCCGAGGACGTCACGGTGCCGCGCGCATAGGTGCTCGTGGAGTCGGCGCCGGCCGCCGGCAGCACGCCGAAACCGAGCGCCAGGGCGCTGGCGACCAGCGCGACGGTGCGTACGAATCCGCGCATGACGACGTCCCACCCTTCCCTGTGATCACATGTGACTCAGTGACCGTAGGTGGCCCCAGGAGGCACCGTCAGGGGATCCGCCGAACATCAACGCTGTAGTTCACGAGGCTCGATCGGGGCTGGTCAGGGCGCGTCGATCGCGCAGGCAGCAGTGCCGCCCGGCAGCCGCGAGCGGTTGGCCGCGACCCAGTGGTAGGCGCCTCGCGCGACGGGATCGAGGGGCCGGCTCGTCATCAGTCGACCGACGAGCCGCCAGGGCAGCGGGCCGGTGGCGAGGATCGCGGCAAAGGCCCGGTGTCCGTAGTCGACGCGGCCGTCGGGGTGGACGTACGGCATCTCCACCATCGCCCGCTCCTCGTCTACGCCCAGTGCTGCGAGGTCGACCGTCTGCAGGGTGGTGCTGTCGATGTCGACGCCGAGGCGTGGCACCAGGGCCGCGGTGCGCATGCAGAAACCGCAGTCGCCGTCGTTGAGCATCAGTCCTCGGTCCACGGTCCCGAGCGTACGTCGGGGTGACACCCGCCGGTCGAGGAGAGCCCCCTGGGGCTCGTCACGAGACTCTGGTTTCGTGACAGGACTACGTCCGTCCTCAACCAGCGGTCGTGATCCGGCGACCGAAGCACCGGCTGAGCTCGTAGCCGCTGTAGTAGCCGAACCCCGGGATCGGCTCGTAGCCCGACGATGTGTAGAGCGCGATCGCCTCCGGCTGCTTCGCCCCGGTCTCCAGCACCATGGCCTCGATCCCCGCCTCGGCGGCGGACGTCTCGAGGTGGGCCAGCATGCGGCGGGCCACCCCGCGGCGCTGCGCGGACGGGACGACGTACATCCGCTTGACCTCGGCCGTGACCTCGGCGCCGAACGCGGTCACCGGGCTCCGGCGCCAGGCCCCGGTCGCCACCGGCACCGCCCCGAGGTAGCCGATGAAGAACTGTCCCAGGGGGTCCTCGAAGTGGGCAGGATCGATCGGCGACTCGTCCTGGCCGCCGTAGCGACGGACGTACTCGGCCTGGACGTCCTCGATCAACCGCTGCGCGTCGGGGTGCGTGATCGGCACCCGCTCGAAGCGGAGTACGCCGGCCAGGTGCGGGCCACCATCGGTGCTCACGGCTGATCCCCTGTTCTGAGACGTGTGTCAGCGGATGACACAATAGGCAGTCCGCTGACAGCGTCGTCAGGACCCACCGCTCCCTCCCTCATGAGGTTCTTCCATGGCCGACGCCCAGCCCGCCCAGACCCTGCAGATCCCCGCCGAGCTCCTCCCGGCCGACGGCCGCTTCGGTGCGGGTCCGTCCAAGATCCAGACGAGCCACCTCGACGCGCTCGCCGCGACCGGCTCGAGCCTGATGGGTACGTCCCACCGCCAGGCTCCGGTCAAGAAGACGGTCGGGCGGGTCCGCGAGGGCCTGGCCGCGCTCTTCGACCTGCCCGAGGGCTATGAGGTCGTCCTGGGCAACGGCGGCGCGACGGCGTTCTGGGACGTCGCCTGCTTCGGGCTGATCCGGGAGAAGAGCCAGCACCTCTCCTTCGGTGAGTTCTCCGCCAAGTTCGCCACGTCGGCGAAGAAGGCGCCATGGCTCGCCGACCCGTCGGTCATCACCAGCGAGCCCGGCTCCCGGCCGGATGCCGTGGCCGAGGACGGCGTCGACGCCTACGCCTGGGCGCACAACGAGACCTCGACCGCCGTGATGGCGCCGGTGCGGCGCCCCGCCGGGGTCGCCGACGACGCCCTCGTCCTCATCGACGCGACGTCCGGTGCAGGCGGGCTGCCGGTCGACCTCACCGAGGTCGACACCTACTACTTCGCGCCCCAGAAGAGCTTCGCCTCCGACGGCGGCCTCTGGATCGCGATCATGTCGCCGCGCGCCCTGGCCCGCGCCGAGGAGCTCGCCGCCGGCGACCGCTACATCCCGCCGTTCTTCGACCTGCCGACCGCGATCGACAACTCCGGCAAGAACCAGACCTACAACACCCCGTCGGTCGCGACCTTGTTCCTCATGGCCGAGCAGCTCGACTGGATGAACGCCCAGGGCGGCCTGGCCGGGATGGTCGAGCGGACGACGGCCTCCTCCGACGCGCTCTACGGCTGGGCCGAGGCCACGTCCTACACCACTCCGTACGTCGCCGACCCCGCCCACCGGTCGCTGGTCATCGGCACGATCGACTTCGACGACTCCATCGACGCGGCGGCGATCGCCGCGACACTGCGGGCCAACGGGGTCGTCGACACCGAGCCCTACCGCAAGCTGGGCCGCAACCAGCTGCGGATCGCGATGTACCCCGCGGTCGACCCGAGCGACGTGCAGAAGCTCACCACGTCGATCGACTGGGTCGTCGACAACCTCTGAGGTCGGCGGCCGCGCCAGACCCTTCCTCACCCCTCGCGGAGCAGGCGCAGCACGGCCCGCTCGAGGGCGGCCTGCCGCGCGTCGTCGGTCTCGAAGCGACCTCGGACGCGGATGGTCTTCCCACGCTCGTAGGCCTCGACGACGCGCGGGTCGACGTACGCCGAACGGGCGAGCGCCGGGGTGTTGCCGAGGAACTCGGACACCTCCGTCATCGCTGCCACCTCGGCTCGCTTGCGCGACGCCTTGGTCTCCCCCGGCTCGTCGGACTCGGCCAGCGAGGCTGCGGCCAGGACGGTGGCGTGCCAGGTGCGGAAGTCCTTGGCCGTGGCCTGGATGCCCGTCAGGGTGCCGATGTAGTCGTTGACCTGGCTGGCGTCGAGCCGTCGCCACTGCCGGCCGTCCTTCCACGCGAGCAGCTCCTCGCCACCGCGACGACGGCGCATCACGTCGAGCGCCTCGATCACCGCCGCGTCGTCGATCTCGATGGTGTGGTCGATCCCCGACTTGCCGACGAAGCAGAAGCGCAGGGTGCCGCCGCGCTTGGTGACGTGCTCCTTGCGCAGGGTGGTCAGGCCGAAGGAGCCGTTGGTGTCGGTGTAGACGTCGTTGCCGATGCGGAAGCAGCCGAGGTCGAGGAGTCGTACGGCGACCGCGCACGCGCGCTCGAGCGACATGCCCTCGGTGCCGAGCTCGACGAGGATGCGCTCGCGGGCCTTGGAGATGGCCTTGCCGAAGCCGATGATGCGCTCGAACTTCGCGGCGTCGCGGGTGGCTCGCCAGTGCGGGTGGTAGAGGTACTGCCGACGGCCCGCGTCGTCGGTGCCCACCGCCTGCAGGTGGCCGTTGACGTACGGCGTGATCCACACGTCGCGCCATGCGGGCGGGATGACGAGGTCCTTGCACCGCTGGACGTCCTCGGCCGGGAGCCGCTGGCCGGCCTCGTCGAGGTAGGTGAAGCCCTTTCCTGAACGACGACGCGTCCAGCCGGGCTGCTCAGGCGACGTACGCCGCAGGCGGGGCATGCGGTGCAACCTACTGGGCCTCCCGAGCCGGTGCCGACACCCGCAGGGAGGAGAACTGGCGACGAGGCCCCGACCATGCGGTCGGGGCCTCGTCGGGAGGAGCTGCAGATCAGCTGCCGAAGGCGTAGGTCTGGCCGTTGACCTGCGCCCAGCGGAGCAGGCCGGACAGGTTCTTGCCCATGCCACAGCCCTGGGTGATGGAGATGTTGGAGATCTTCTTGGCACCGTGGTCAGCCATGAAGGACGACCACGGGGCCTCACCGGCCGGGTTCGAGCCGGCGTCGTCGTTGTAGCGGACGGTGCCGCTGGTGACGACCCACTCGTGGAACTCGCCCTCGCCGATGTCGTAGTTGACGGTCTTGTTGAACTGGGTGTTGGCCGAGAACGTCAGCCGGTTCGGGGTGTTGTCGCCGTCGGCGCCCTCGAAGAACACGCGGAGGTAGGGCGCTCCGATGCCACTGGTGTCGGCGTCGGCGGTGTAGCGGGCGTAGTAGACGAGGTTGTCCAGCGTGCTGAGGGCCTTGCCGTTCATGCCGGAGTAGTCGAGACGGGCGTAGTCCTGGCCCGGGCTTCCACACTGGCCGGCGTCGGCGAACGGTCCGAAGGCGATGCCGTCGCCGGTCATCTTGAGGCCGGCGGTGTCGCTGGCGCGAGCCTTCCAGTCACCGTTGAGGTTGGTCACCTGCGTGACGTGGCTGCCACCCATGGGTCCGGCGGGACCCTGCGGGCCGGCCGCGCCGGCCGGACCGGCGGGGCCGGCGGGGCCCTTCACGCCGAGCTTGTCAGTGACCTCGGAGCTGAGGTCCTTGAGCTTGAGCGTCTCGTCCTTGACCTTGTTGGTCGTCACCGATTCGCGGTCGAGATCCTGCGCCTCGATGGTGTGGTTCTTGATGTCCTTGCCGGTGATCATGGCGCCGGCAACAGCACCGGATCCGGCACTGACGGCGAGGACTGCGGCGGCGGCGACAACGGCGACACCCGTGCGCGGTGAACGGAAAACTGACATGAAGTATTGATCCCCCTGGGTTCACGAGCGGACGCGGTGCCCGCTCGATGTGCCATCACCAGCAACCCCGGACCCTGCGGCCCCCCTGCGCCGGCGACGACGCTCGAACCGTAGGGACGATCCACACGAATCGCCCCTGAGCAGACGCAATCTTGTCAAAGACTTATTGACAAACAGAGATTAAGCGCCCGCGTCACCCGAGTGGCCGTCGCTGCCTGGCCCGGCTCCGCGAGCGAGCACCGCGCGCGCCAGCGCCGCCAGGTCGTCGGTGAGCTGGTGCTCCGGGACCCTGACCGGCTCGGCGTCGTCGATCTGGAACTCGTAGACGAACATGTCGGGTCTCGCGTCGCCGCCGCGAGCGGCCGCGAAGTCCGCGCGGCCGAGCAGGTCGCGCACCTCCTCGGTCGCCGCGTCGTCGGCATTGAGGTCGACCTCGCAGGAGGTGGTCAGGCCGGCGAACCCACCGGTGCGACGGACTCGCAGGACTCCGGCGGCCACGGGTGCGGGCGTGGGCTCGGGCGCGCGCACGCCCGGCGACACCCCCACCTGCTCCCACGCATCCCGTACGACGTCCGCGTGCGCGCCGGCCGCGGCGATGGTCGCAGCCGCGAAGTCGGCGAAGTCGCTGCTCGGAGTCACCTCACCACCGGTGAGGGCGGCGTACCAGATCCGGCCGGCGCCCTCGATCGCCGAGCCACCGATGCCGACGGCAGTGAGCTGGAAGGCGCGGTTGGGGATGCCGGAGTTGAGGTGGACCCCGCCGTTGTCGGCCGTGGTGACGATGTAGTCGTCCATGTGACCGACCTGCGGGTCGGCGCCGAGACCGGGGTCGTCGTACGCCGTGCCGGGAGCAGCCATGTCGCGCAGCGCCCGGGCCTGGATCGACGGGGTGAAGATGCCCTCGCCGATCAGCCAGTCGCCCTCCACGGCGCTCTGCCCGAGGACGCGCTGCTTGAGGCAGGCGGCGAAGACGTCGGCCACGGACTCGTTGAGGGCGCCGGACTGCCCGGAGTAGGTCAGATCGGCGGTGTGCTCGATGACCCCGTGGCCGAACTCGTGGGCGAGCACGTCCACCGGCTTGGTGAACCGCTCGAACGTCACGCCGTCACCGTCACCGAAGACGAGCTGGGTGCCGTCCCAGAACGCGTTGTTGTAGCGGCGGCCGTAGTGGACGGTGATGCTCACCGGCGAACCCGCCCCGTCGTGGGACGCGCGCCCGAAGACCTCGGCGAACATCGCCAGGGTGGCCTCGATCCCCACGCTCGCCTCGTCCACCGCCAGGTCGCCGGTCGCCGGGTCGCCGGCGCTGCGGGCCGGCGTACCGGGCAGGGAGGTCGTGCTCCCGGCGTCGTGGACGGTCCAGGCCGAGCCCTCGACCAACCCGTCCGGGACCGCGGTGCGGGACGGGCGCGCCTGGAGGGCTCGCCGACCACGGATGGCGTCGTCGCGGGCTGCCTGGTCGGCGCCGTCGACCCGCTCGGCGAGCCACGGCGGGATGAAGGTGCAGCGAGCGCGGGAGTCCCGAGAGATGGTCATGGAACAGGTCTACCGCCCGGGGCCGACAGCGGTGAAGGGCTCCGCGCGGGGAACGTCCGAGGCCGTGCCGAGAAATCTGCGTTCCACGCTCAGCGCACTAGACTCGGTCGCTGCGACCGTGTCGGTCGCGTCCCGGCCTGTCGGCCGCTCGTCTCCGCCCGGAAGGCCCTCTGCATGCCCACGCTGTCCCGCTCCGATCTGCGCAACGTCGCGATCGTCGCCCACGTCGACCACGGCAAGACCACGCTGGTCGACCAGATGCTGCGCCAGGCCGGTGCCTTCACCGCCCACCAGGCCGAGAGCGTCGCCGACCGCGTCATGGACTCCGGTGACCTCGAGCGCGAGAAGGGCATCACGATCCTCGCGAAGAACACCGCGGTGCACTACGCCGGTCCCGCGGGTGGCGGCGAGCCGATGGTCATCAACATCATCGACACCCCCGGTCACGCCGACTTCGGTGGCGAGGTCGAGCGCGGGCTGTCCATGGTGGACGGCATCGTCCTGCTGGTCGACGCCTCCGAGGGCCCGCTCCCCCAGACCCGCTTCGTGCTGCGCAAGGCGCTCAACGCCGACATGCCGGTGATCCTGGTGGTCAACAAGACCGACCGCAGCGATGCCCGCATCGCCGAGGTCGTCGAGGAGACCTACGAGCTCTTCATGGACCTGCTCGACGAGAGCCACAGCCAGGACGCCCTCGACTTCCCCGTCGTCTACGCCTCGGGTCGCGCCGGCATCGCCAGCCTGGTGGCACCCGAGGACGGCACCATGCCCGAGGGCTCCGACCTCGAGCCGCTCTTCAAGACGATCCTCGAGACCATCCCGGCCCCCGTCTACACCGAGGGCGCACCGCTGCAGGCGCACGTCACCAACCTCGACGCGTCCCCGTTCCTCGGCCGGCTCGCGCTGGTCCGCGTCCACGAGGGCACCCTCAACAAGGGCCAGACCGTCGCCTGGATGCGTCGCGACGGCTCGGTCAAGAACGTCAAGATCACCGAGCTCCTCATCACCGAGGGCCTCGAGCGCCAGCCCGGCCAGAGCGCTGGTCCCGGTGACATCGTCGCCGTCGCCGGCATCCCCGAGATCACCATCGGCGAGACCCTGGCCGACGCCGAGACCCCCGTCGCGCTGCCGCTCATCCACGTCGACGAGCCCGCGATCTCGATGACGATCGGCACCAACACCTCGCCGCTCGTCGGCCGCACCAAGGGCGGCAAGGTCACGGCTCGCCTGGTCAAGGACCGCCTCGACCAGGAGCTCGTCGGCAACGTCTCGCTCCGCATCCTCCCGACCGAGCGTCCCGACGCGTGGGAGGTGCAGGGTCGCGGCGAGCTGGCACTGGCCATCCTCGTCGAGCAGATGCGTCGCGAGGGCTTCGAGCTCACCGTCGGCAAGCCGCAGGTGGTCACGCGCGAGGTCAACGGCAAGGTGCACGAGCCCTTCGAGCGGCTCACCATCGACGCCCCCGAGGAGTACCTCGGCACGATCACCGAGCTCCTCGCCTCCCGCAAGGGCCGCATGGAGTCGATGACCAACCACGGCACCGGCTGGGTCCGGATGGAGTTCCTCGTGCCGGCGCGTGGCCTCATCGGCTTCCGCACCGAGTTCCTCACCGACACCCGCGGCACCGGCATCGCGCACGGCATCTCCGAGGGCTACGAGCCCTGGGCCGGCGAGATCCGCTCGCGCACCAACGGCTCGCTCGTCGCGGACCGCAAGGGTGCCGCGACGGCGTACGCCATGACCAACCTGCAGGAGCGCGGGATCATGTTCGTCGAGCCGACGACCGAGGTCTATGAGGGCATGATCATCGGCGAGAACTCCCGCGCCGACGACATGGACGTCAACATCACCAAGGAGAAGCAGCAGACCAACATCCGGTCCGCGACCTCCGACAACTTCGAGAAGCTGATCCCGCCGCGTCACCTCTCGCTCGAGCAGTGCCTGGAGTTCTGCCGCGACGACGAGTGCGTCGAGGTCACCCCCGATGCCGTACGAATCCGCAAGGTCGTGCTCGACGCCAACGCGCGTGCCAAGACCGCCTCGCAGTCGCGCAAGGCCAACAAGTAGCCGTCAGGCTCGCGTCGGCCGCACGGTCGGCGCGAGCACGACGAGCCCCAGCAGGGGGAGCACGGCGAGCAGCACCAGCGCTGCCGGCATGCCCAGCGGTCCGCTGAGTCCGGCCACCACGGCCGAGCCGACACTGCCCCCGACGAGGAACAGCAGCGTCGACACCCCGAGCGCGACGCCGCGGACCTCCTCGGCCACGGCGTCGCCCACCACGGCACTCAGGGCCGGCTGGCCGAGCCCGAAGGAGAAGGTCACCAGGACGATGCCGACGACGAGGATGGACGCGCTCACCAGTAGCGCTCCCAGGGCCGCGACCAGCAGCGCGACCGAGGCGACGACCCCGGCGACACCGAGTGCGCGCCCCGGACCGATCCGGACGAGCATCGGACCGGTGACTCGCGGCATGAAGAGCGCCACGGCTGCACTCGGCACCATGGCCAGGCCGACCTGCCACGGCTCCCAGCCCGCGCCGAGCAGGACTGCCGGCAGGGCGATCAGCATCGCGAACCACGAGGCGGGCACCGCTGAGGCAGCCACTGCGCTGCGTACGACGACGGCGTTGCGGATCACCTCGACCGGCAGGAAGCCGTCGGGGCGACGGCGGACGGAGTGCCGGACCGCCGGCAGGCCCAGCACCAGGAGCACCGCACCCACCGAGGCGACGAGCAGCCCGGCCGAGGGCGACTGCACGAGCAGCACCATCCCGGACGCGGTCAGCGCCACGAGGACGGCTCCGACGATGTCGAGGCGTGCGCCGCTGCCGCCGGTGGACAGCGCCCGCCACAGGAAGGGGACCACGAGCGCGCCGAGGATCGGCAGCGCCATCACCGCGCGCCATCCGGCCACCGCTTCGACGAGACCGCCGACGAGCGGTCCGAGGCAGCTGACCGCGGCCGCGATCCCGGCCAGACGGCCGAAGGCGAGGCCGCGCACCGTGCCGGTGTATCGCGCGGAGAGGATCGCCACGCCCAAGGTCGGCACGGCCGCGGCACCGGCGCCCTGCAGGACGCGAGCCCCCAGCAGCACGGGGAACGTCGGTGCGAGGGCTGCGACGAGCGCGCCCACCGACATCAGCACGAGCCCGGCGAGGAGCGGCGCCCGGACGCCGACGAGGTCGGAGATCCGGCCGTAGAGCGCCGTCGTGACGGCGAGCATGAGGACGTACAGGCTGATGGTCCACGCGGCGAGTCCCGCACCGACGCCGAGGTCCGGGCCGAGGAGCGGCAACGTGACCGCTGCGCTCGAGGAGCCCATCCCGGCCAGCCCGAAGAGCAGGCCGAGGAGGATCGACACCCGCCGGGAGTCGTCGGCAGGCTCGACTGGACGGGTGCGTCAGCGGGCAGGTCATCAAGGCGACAACAGTCCCGGGGTAGCGGGCATTCCGCAGATCGGACGCCTATCTCGGTGAACGTGAGGTCGCCTGGGAAGAAGCGGAACTGCTGGGCGCTCGCGAGCCGCGGGCGACGACAACGTCGCCAACTCGGCCACGAAGTCGGGCCGCGCCCCCTAGCCTTGGTCCATGACTCAGTCCAGCGAAGCCGGAGCGGCCGCGTGGTTGTCCGGCGTCACGTCGCGGGCCGTGGCCCGTCGGGACGGGGTGCTGGCCTCGGACGCCGAGCGCGAGAAGGTCTGCGAGCTGCTCAGCGCCGCATTCGGCGACGGGCGGCTGACCCCTGCCGATCTCGATGAACGCACGAGCCGGGCGCTCGCAGCGCGCACGCACGGCGACCTCCGACGCGTGACGTCAGGTCTCGGGGTGATGGGACAGGAGGCACTGTGGGCGACCACGCCGACCGGACCCAGCCGGGGCGCGCACCGGGTGGTCTTCTGGGTGGTCGCCTTCTTCACCTCCCCGTTCGTGTTCTTCGGGTCGATGCTGCTGCTGTTCGGCTCCGACGGTGGCGACCGGATCGCCGGCATCATCATGCTCGTGCTCTTCGCGCCGGGCCTGGTCGCGTTGCACCGCTGGGCCCACCCGCGGCACTGAGCCCTGCCGATGGATCGTCCGCTTCTACCGGGTCAGGGCGACAGACGCGCACGTCTCGGGGACGACCGCCGGGAGGCGCCGGGTGGTCGAGTCCGTGGCGTCCGAGCAGGACGACGATGACGACGAGCCCGACGACGGCGCCGATCTGTCGAGGTCTCATGCGCTCGAAGTGCACGAGGGCCACGCCGACGATGCCCGAGCACGACGAGGGGCAGGGCGAAACGCGTCTCGGGCGTGGCCGCGACGGCACCGCGAGTACGCCGATCGCAACGGCAGCGACCGTCACCACGCAACGGCTTCGACAGGTCACCTCGCCGTGACCGCCTGCACCCAGCCGTAGCCGCCGAGCACGACGAGCACAACGACGAGCACCCCGAGTTGGGAGATGGCTGGGTCGTAGGTGTCGTGGTAGGGCGTCGACCATGTCCACATCAGCCAGGCCGTCAGCTTCTGGGACCAGGTCGACGGACTGTGGCAGGTGTGTGACGAGGTGACCGACCAGGTCGCTGGGCGAGGCGATCGGCGCCTGCTGCACCGCATGCCATGTCGGGCTCACAGAAGAACTGCTGCGGCACCTGCGACGAAGGGACAGTGTCGTAGCGGACCACCCAGGCCGAGTAGCTCAGCTGGAGCTGGTTGATCGGCCTGCGCCGTTGCACCACGTGTGAAATGAGCCAGGTCGAAACAGTTCCAGGACGGCTTGCGGCAGAACGACCATGGACGAACCGAGCGCCAGCCAGATCCAGTCGCGGCGAACCCAGATCGCCCAGCGCCGAGCACGAACACTGCGGACAACAGGTAGGCCGGCCGAAGGTTGACAGCCGCTCCCAGGAGCGCGCCGGCCGCAAGGACGGAAGGGGCACTCGGTCGCCGGACCAGGAATATCGCAAGGACCGCCGCAGACACCGCCCAGATGTCCATGAGGCCGAGCGGCGCAAACCGTCCGAGGACGACAACGACCAGCACGCAGCTGAAGACAACGATACGCCGAGGGGGGCGACCCACCCGGGTCGACAAAGCCGGGAGCAGATACGCCCCAAGGGCCGCCAACAGAGCGACGTTCTGCGCCAGAACGCCACTGATAATGTCGATGCCGATTTTCGTCCCAAGCGCGGCTGGAAGGTAGACGAGCCACGCCAGCGCACCACGAAAGTCAAACCCAGGAGGAACCGCGGCGCCATCCAGAATGACCAACGGCATGTTGGTGTATACCGCCGCGTCGAAGGGCTGGCCGCTAGCCCCACCGGCCAGCAAGGCCATGGCTGTGAGGACGAAACAGCTGCTACGACCCGCGCTCGGGACCGCGTCGCGCTACCGGTCAGGAGAGCGGGCAGGAGGAAAGCACCCATTGCTCCCAAGAGCGCAGCGTTCTGCACCAGCACCCCAACCTCGAGCTGCAGGCCCAGTCGTGCTGCGACAACCGCCGGAAGGTAGATCACGCTGGTTAGCACGCCGCGGAAGGCAAAGCCATCAGGAGGCTTGGTCCCGGAAAGAAGGTAGTCAGAACTCGTCACATAGACCACGGCGTCGTACAGCTGGCCGGAGGCACCTACGACGACCAGGGCAAGCCAGGTGGCCACGAAGCACGCCCACCGGAACAGTCGGTCGTTCTCCGTTCGCGGGCCACGACGTTGATCCGCCGAATCCACAGCTTGAAGCGAGGCCTGCTCAGCCTCCACGCGCCACCTCGGTGAGGAACTGCTCGTACTCACGGATGTAGTCGTCCGGGTCGTAGGAGTGCGAGGCGAAGACGCCCAGGACGGCGTCCTCGGAGTAGCGATACTGCGTGCCCCAGATCATCGGCGGCATGTGGAGAGCCACGTCCGGCGATCCCAGCCGCACCTCGCGGCGGTGGGTGCCGTCGTCGACGATGCAGTGCACCGAGCCCTTCAGGCAGACCAGCACCTGGGCGCACGCCCGGTGGGCGTGCTCGCCACGGACCTCCTTGGAGGGCACGCCGAACACGGCGAAGAAGCGTTGCGGCACGAACGGCAGTCCCGAGGCCATCTCGATGGCAGCCAGCGAGCCGCGCAGGTCGGAGGCCGTCTGCACCGGGATCAGTCGCGCACCGCCCGGCATCTCGTCCTCGGGCTGCGTCGCAAGCGGCTGCTCGACCTCGTTCGGGTACGGCGACGGCGAGTCGGCGTAGCCGACGATCTTGGCCGGGTTCCCGACGACGATGGCATGAGCAGGTACGTCGCGCACCACGACCGACCCCGCCCCGATCATCGCGCGCCGGCCCACCTTGATGCCGGGAAGCAGCACCGAGTTGGCCCCGATCGATGCACCCGGCCCGACGATGGTCTGGAGGAACTCGTCCGGATACTCCTTCGACCGCGGAAACATGTCGTTGGTGAAGGTGGCGTTCGGGCCGACGAACACGTCGTCGCCGAGACGTACGCCGTCCCAGAGCTGGACGCCGGACTTCACCGTCACCCGGTCGCCGAGCACCACGTCGTTCTCGATGAAGACGTGGTCGTTGATGTTGCAGTCGGCGCCGATCCGGGCGCCGGGCAGCACGTGGGCGAAGGCCCAGACGCGGGTGCCCTCCCCCACGTGCTCCGACTCGCAGATCCCTGACGGGTGTACGAACGCGGTCACGCGTCCTCCTTGATCTCGGCCTCGTGGATCCAGTGCGCACGGGTCAGCGCGCTCGGTCGACGCTTGGTGTTCTCGTAGGTGCGCCAGACGTAGGAGCCCAGCACTCCCATCCCCGTCAGCAGCAGGAAGGTGGACAGCAGGATGGTGAGCATCAGCGGCGTATAGCCGGGTGAGTCGATCTGTCCGGCCAGCCAGGACACCAGCACCGTCAGGCTCGCCACCAGGGTCACGACGGTCCCCCCGAGCCCCAGCGCGGTGAGTGCATGGATCGGGATGCGAGTGAAGGCGAAGACCGAGTCGGACAGGTAGGTGACCTTCTTGCGGAGGGTCCAGCCCGACTTCCCCTCGGTGCGGGCCAGCCGCTCGTAGGGCACCTCGACACGTCGGTAGCCCACCCAGTAGAGCAACGCGACCAAGGAGCTGTGGGCCTCGTCGAGGAGCACCAGTCGTTGCGCCACCTCGCGGGTGCAGGAGAAGACGTCCACACCACCGGGCGGGATGTCGGCGTTGATCGTGCGGCGGTAGAGCCACCAGAAGGCGCGTGACATGCCCGCCGACATCGCGGGGTCGGAGCGGCCCGTACGCCGTCCGACCGCGACGTCGTAGTCACCGGACTCGAGCTGCTCGAAGAACCCCAGCATCACCTCGGGAGGCTCCTGGAGGTCGGCGGCCATGACGCCGATCAGGTCGCCCCTCGCGGCAGCGAGGCCGGTGCGGATCGCGGCGAAGGAGCCGAAGTTGCGGCTGTGCTCGAGCACCTGCACAGCAAGGTGCTGCTTCGGCACCACGTCGGCCAGCACCCCGGACGAGTCGTCGGGCGACCCGTCGACGACGAAGACCACCTCGAGCGTGCCGGTGAGCTGATCGGCCACCGCCTCGAGGCGCGTCAGCACCGCCGGCAGGGTCTCCCGGTTGCCGTAGACGGGGACGATGACCGAGTAGCGAGGCATCGGCGCACCTGTCGGATCAGGGACGGAAGGCAGCAAGTGCCACACCCACCCTGCTGATCTCGTCGTCGCGCAGCTCGGGGAAGACCGGCAGCGACAGCACCCGCCGTCTCAGAGCCTCGGTGACCGGCAGGTCGACGGTCGGAGCATTGTCAGCGTAGGCGGGCTGGAGGTGGTCCGGGATCGGGTAGTGCACATCGGTCCGCACGCCGGCCGCCTCCATGTGTGCCTTGAGGGCTTCACGGTCGTCGACCTCGACGACGGCAAGGTGCCCGGTGTGACCCGGACCGTCCGCGGGCAGGACCCGTACGCCGTCGGGCGCCGCCGCGACGTAGGACGTGATGACGGCTCGACGAGCCTCGTTCCACCCGTCGAGGAGTGGGAGTCGCTGGCGCAGCACCGCGGCCTGGATCTCGTCCATGCGCGAGTTCCGCCCGCCGTCGCTGGCGATGCGGTACTTCGTGTCCCAGCCGTACTGGTGGAGCTGACGGACCGCGAAGGCGACGTCGTCCGACGAGGTCGCGACCGCTCCCCCGTCGCCCAGGGCACCGAGGTTCTTGGTCGGATAGAAGGAGAAGGTCGACGCATCTGCGAGCGAGCCGACCCGGCCGGCCGGTGTGAGTGCGCCCAAGGCCTGGGCGCAGTCCTCGAGCACCAGCGCGCCGACGGCGTGCGCAGCATCGACGATCGAGCTGACCTCGGCGGCCCGGCCGTAGAGGTGGGTCACGATCACGACGCCCACCTCGTCAGAGAGTCGGCTGGACACGTCGTCCGGATCGAGGCAGTGGGTCTCGGCGTCGACGTCGGCGTAGGTCACGTCGAAGCCGGCACGGCGAGCAGCAACGGAGCCGTAGCCCCCTGCGTTGGCCGCGCACATCACCGTCGAGCGACCCTCCGGCATGAGCGCGCGGATCGCGATCTCGAGGGCGTCCGTGCCGTTGCCGACCGGGACGACGTGCGGCACGCCGAGATAGGCAGCGAGCTCACTCGCGAAGGCGGTGGTCTGGGGGCCGGTCAGGAACCAGCCCGAGTCCAGGACGTCCGAGACCTGTCGAAGGAGCTCGTCACGATGAAGGGTCACCGACCGTGAGAGGTCGTTCATGGGCACCCAGTCCACGTTCACTCCTCGACATGCCAGCTGGTACAGCCACACACCCTAACGGCGCTCACGCCCGACTCCGGGAGGTCCCCCGAAAACAGTGACACTCCGGGAGCAGATGGACCACACTCACGGCTGACGGAATCCGACGACGCGAACTGCAGGCCCATCATGACCGACCAGACACGGCGTCCGACGACACCCGAGGTGTGGAGCGCAGGCCCCCGGTGGGCCCACCTGGTGGTGTTGGGCACCGTACTGCTGACCTATGGCTTCGAGCTCTTCAACTTCAACGTCTCCGCCGACGAACCCCTCTACTGGAACCTGTCGCGCGCCGACATGATGGAGGTCTGGAACGGGCAGGGCCGATGGGGCATGGCCATCACCTCATGGCTGCTTCCCTCCACCAACGTGCCGGTAGTTCCACTCGCACTGGGACTGGCTGCGGCGACGGCCGCGCTGTGGTGGCTCGGCCGCAGCATCATGGGGCTCAGCGAATGGGAGGCAGCGTTTGCCACATCCCTGGCCGTGAGCCTTCCTGCACTGGTCTTCCACTTCAGCTACAGCATCAACTCCCTCGGCCTCGGCCTCGCCTATCTCGCGTGCGCAGCAAGCGCGGTGTGGGTGACCAGGCGCGGCGTGCTGGCGGTCGCGGGCGCAGTGTTCGCGGGCGCCTACGCCATCGGTGTTTACGAAGGATTCGCCTTCGTCCTCGTCACCGTGTTCCTGGCGTTGATCTGGAGGGAGGCCACCTGGGCGATGGTCGGCCGGACTGCTGCCACAGCGATCGCGGCCGCGGGAGTCTGGTTTGCGCTCAGCAAGCTCGTGACGCTGGGTGTTTCAGAGGGACGATCAGGTTACGTAGGCGACATACTCGGCCTGGGCGGCATCTCGGCGGACCCGGCAGGCCGTGCCATCGACGCAATCACTCGGATGGTCGGCATCGTGATCGAGCGGTGGCTCTACTTCGGCTACTCGAACCCCCTGCCCGCGATCGTCATGGCCGCCGTGTTCGCCGGCGCGGTGCGAGCCGCCTGGACCCGGCCACGCTCAGAGCGGCTCATCGCGGTTCTGGTGCTCGTCGGCCTGGCCCTGATCCCGCTAGTCGCCGCGTTCCTGACCAAGGTGCTCTTCCAGCGCTCGATGGTCTTCCTGCCCACTATCTTCGTCATCCTGTGCGGGATCGGCCTCCCTGTGCTTCGCCATCTGGGGGGTCGAACGATCCGTCAGGCGGCGGTGGTCCTGGCTGTGTTGGCCGTCGCTGGTCAGGCGACACTCGCCAACGGGGCCTTCTACTCCGGGACCGTCGTTGCGGACGACGACATGGTCGTCACCAGCCAGATTGCAGCGACCTACCGCAGCCTGCCTACGGCCTTCGAGGGTCCGCTGGCGGTCGTCATCGCCCCACGGTCGGAGGAGTTCTCCCGACCCGACAACTGGTCGGCCCGGAGCTCCTTCGAAGCGGGAGTCATGGGCTCCGCTGGGGATGCCCTGAAGTTCCTGCAGATGCGCGGGATCAACGTCGTCCTGCCGACACCAGAGCAGGTCACACGGGGTGCGGGCATCCTGGCCACGATGCCGGCCTATCCCGAACCCGGCTATCTCCAGGTCCAGGACGGGGTGCTGCTGATCAACCTGTCGACCGTTCCGGGGCGGTGAAGCGCGCCGCTGGTTCGAATGCCCGCGGAAGCCCGAACAACCACGACCAGCCCAGCCGTTCCACGCTGACCGCGAGTGCGATGGGTACGACGACTCCCAGAGTGGTTCCGACCACGAGGTGAACCCACGGGTCGGTCACGTCCGCCTGGGTCATCACGATGCGGGCCCCGGACGCCACGACGATGTGGGCAAGGAAGATCTCCAGCGAGCGGCGACCCACCAGGGCGACGAGGCCCCCGAGCGGCGTCCGTGCCACGAGTGCCGCGAGCGCCAGCGCCGCGACCGTGCCAGTCAGACACCCCAGCACACCCAGGGTCACGGTGGCGACAGTGCGGCCGTCGCCGCCGGTCGTGGGAGTCGCGGCAACGGTCGCGAGTCCGACCCACAGCCACACGGCAGTGCCCAGACAGGCCACGGCGAGGACGACCGGAAGACGGCGAGCCAGGGCCGCGTGCCGAGTCGAGGTGACGACACATCCCGCCAGGAACGGCACCAGCAGCGCCCAGCCGCGCGTGAAGGCGTACAGCGGGTCATAGCCCCACACCGCGAGCGCGAGGAGCCCGGCGACCGCCAACACCGCGATGCCGCGCACCTGGCCACGCCACGGCTGGGTCACTGCGGCGACCACCGTGGCGGCAACCAGCCAGGGCAGGAACCACAGCTGCCCCTCGGGGATCCAGATCCGCGCCACGTCCGAGACCGTGACGGGCGTGTTGGTCACCGACGACGCGGCCACCCGCACCGATCCCTGGATCAGCGTCCAGAGCAGGTAGAGCCACGTGAAGAGGAGGACTCGTCGCATGATCACGCTCCCCGCCCCGTGGCGCTCGACCGACCGGCGGACGAAGAGACCGGAGAGGTAGGCGAACGTGGCGAGGTGGAAGAGGTAGAGCAGACGGTCGATGGTCAGGGCCGTGTCGTAGGGCAGGAGCAGTGCTGAGGTGAGTCCCCGCTCGACGTGGGCGAGCACGATGGCGACGATGGCGATGCCACGGGCCACGTCGACCGACGCGTCGCGCTCAACGCGTCGGGTGCTGGACTCCACGGGGACCACTATGAGACATGGACCGTACGATTCGGGCCATGTCGTCGGCACCGGTCGCAACACTCGTCATCCTGTTGACCCTGTCGGCAGTGCTGCTCGTGAGCGGTGTCGCGAAGGTTCGGGACGCCCGCGCCACCCGGGATGCCTTCGACGCGCTGCGGGTGCCGGGCCTCGTCCCACCCGACGTGGCGGCGCCGGCCCTCCCCTGGTTCGAGATCGCGTTGGGCCTGTTGTTGCTGGTGAGCCCGTCGGGCTGGCTGGTGCCGGTGACGCTCACACTCGTGCTGCTGATGCTGGCCTACACGTGGCTGGTCGGTCGCGCGCTCGGCTTCGACGAGCCCGTCTCGTGCTCCTGCTTCGGCAGCCTGGGACGCCACGACATCGACCGCACGACGCTGGGTCGCAACGTGCTCCTGACGTTGCTGGCCGGCGTCTCTGCCTGGTTCGCACTGGACGGCGGGTCGGCTCCGACCGCCGTCGGTGAGCTTGATGCAGGCGGGTGGTGGGCCCTCGTCGCCGCAGCCGCAGCGGCCGCCGTGGCGATCCTGGTGGTCGGCGGCACCTCCACCGGGTCCGCCTCGCCGCCCGAGGGTGCCGACCTGATCGACTACGAGCGTCAGCCCATCCCCTACGGAGTGCTCACCCACGCCGACGGCCGCTCGCTGACCCTGGCCGAGATCGCCACCAAGCAGGCGCGCCTACTGATCCTCCTCAACCCCAACTGTGGTCCCTGCGACCGGATCGCGACGAGGCTCGACGCGTGGGCCGAGCGACTGGAGCCCGCAGTCGGCATCCTGGCGGTCTATCCCCACCTTCCCGACCACGGCCGGGACCTCGCCCACGCGCGTGAGCTGGTCGTGCTGGAGCCCGAGCTCAACGTCCGTCGACTGCTCTCCGTCGGCACACCGTCAGCGGTCCTCCTCGGTGCGGACGGGTTCCTGGCCGGAGGTCCTGTTTCGGGGGAGGACACCGTCGCCGAGTTCGTCGAGGACGTCCTGGCCGAGCTCGACCTCGCCGCGCGCGCGTCCGACTGAGCCGGGCGACTCCTAGGATCGTCGCGTGTCCACGCCCGCTGTCTCTGTCGTCGTCCCCACGCGGGGCGGAGCGGCGCGACTCCCCGTGCTGCTGGAGGCGCTCGCCGCCCAGCAGCTCGAGGAGGCCTGGGAGGTCGTCGTCGTCCTCGACGGAGACGTCGACGGCAGCAGCGGGTTGCTGGCTCGGTACGTCGACAGGCTCCCGTTGCGAGTGATCGAACCGGTCGGTGGTGAAGGCGTCAGCGCCGCCCTGGCCACCGGCTATCAGGAGGCACGGGGCGACATCGTGATCCGCTGCGACGACGACCTGACCCCGGCTCCGGACTTCGTGTTCCGTCACCTGCGCTGGCACCGCGCCCGTCCGGAGGGCGCACCTCCGCTGGGTGTCATTGCGATGACACGCGACGTCTTCGCCGCCACCCCGTACGCCGACGCCTACGGCCGACCCGCCAACAGGCGCCTGCTCGAGCAGGCCTACGCGCGGCCTGCCGACGAGCGCTGGCAGCACTGGGCGGCGTGCAACTCCGTGCCGCGGTCGGCCTATCTCGCCGCCGGCGGTTTCGACCCGGGCATGGACTATCGCGAGGACTCCGAGCTCGGCCTGCGGCTCGCGAAGTCCGGAGTCGAGATCGTGATCGACCCTGCCCTCGAGATCGAGCACCGCTGCCCTGCTCCTGACGCAGAGACCCGCGCGGCCAGAGCCTTCACCTCGGGAGCGTCGACGGCGACCTTCGACGAGCGCCATCCCGGCACCCATTCCGCCGCCGCGTCGTCACCGAGGGGACCGTGGGGCCGCGCCGTCACGGCCGCGGCCACGAGGATCGGCTCGCGGCAGGATGCCGCCGCGCTCGGTGGCCGCATCGACTCACTGCTCCCCCGGCTCCCCGTCCGGGCACGGGGCAAGGCCGTCGCGTGGGCGGTGGAAGCGGCTGCCGTTGCCGGTCGTCGCGTGGGTGACTCCGCATGGGTTCGCGACGCCCCGACAGCCATCCAGACAGTCAGCGCGGTGGTGCCGCACTACGGAGATCCCACCCCGACGCTCGCCCTCCTCGACCAGCTCGCCGACCAGACCTACCCCGTGCAGGTGATCGTGGCCGACGACGCCTCCCCGACGCCCTTCCCCGATCGCGAGGGCGTCGAGGTCGTGCGTCGCCAGAGCAACGGTGGCTTCGGCGCCAACGTGAACTCCGGCGCATCAGCAGCCACCGGTGACGCGCTTCTGGTGCTCAACAGCGACCTCACCGTCGAGCCGACCTTCGTGGCCGACCTGGTCGCCGCGGCGCGACATCACCCGGGAGCCGTGCTGAGCCCCCGCGTGGTCGATGAGCACGGCCAGGAGGCCTGGACCGGGAGGGACTTCCCTCGCATCCGGCACCAGGCCGCTGCCTGGTTGACGCCCCTGGCCCGGTGGCGTCACACCTCGGCGTGGCACCGGGCGGTCGGTCACGACGTGCGGGCCCACTCGACCGAGGCCGAGGTCGACTGGGTGGTCGGCGCGGTCATGTGGATCCCGCTGGAGGAGTTCCGCGCAGTCGGCGGCTTCGACGAGAGGTTCTTCATGAATTCGGAGGAGGTCGACCTCCAGCGAAGGCTGCGGGCACGAGGCGTCCCGTCGATCGCGCTCCGCTCGCCGACCGTCGTCCACGCGGGTGGCGGATCGTCCCCCTCGGACTCCCGTCGGCGATGGCTGGTCGACGGCGAGCTCTCGTACGCCGAGAAGTGGGGCTCGAAGCGAGCGCTGCAGGTCGCGCTGGCGTCGACCACCGGCGCCAACTTCGTGGTCAACGCCGCGCGGCGAGCGGCCGGGCGGGACGTACGCCCCGTCGACATAGCCCGTTCCGAGCTCGCGATGATCAAGGGTGGGCGATGACGCGAGCGCTGATCCTCTCCGAGCACGACCTCGGCGCCTGGGGTGAGAAGTACACAGCGGGAGAAGTGCCTGCACCGTTGCCCTACGGCGTGGATGCGCTGGCCGAGGAGGGCTGGACGCTGACCGGGGCGGCACGAGCGGTGGACCCGCGCTGGAGCCGTTGGCGCGACCTGGTGGAGCACCGCGCCGGCTTTCCGGTGGAGCGAGCGCTCCGTGGGGCAGCCGAGGCGCGACGCAGTGACGTGGTGATCGCACTGCTGGAGCAGCAGGGAGCCGCCGCGTCGTTGTTGCGGCGGGCCAAGGTGCCGCCATACGGCTCGACACCGCTGGTGGTCTGGTCGGTGTGGTTGGCCGACGAGATCCGAAACGCGGACACGGAGAAGCTCCAGCGCTTGACGAAGTGGTTCGGCGCGACAGACCTGATCACCCACATGTCCATCCACGAGGGTGGGCTCTTCGAGCGGATCGGTATCAGCCGTGATCGCACGCATGCCGTCGCCTTCGGTGTGAATGACGACTACTACACACCCGGACCAGGTCCGCGGGACATCGACCTGTTGGCCGTCGGCCAGGACCGCGGGAGGGACTACGCCACGCTCTTCGACGCCGTCCGTGGAACGGACCTCGCTCTCGACGTCGTCTGCAAGCCCGAGAACCTTGCGGGGCTGGACGTGCCCTCCAACGTGAGGCTCCACGGTGTCGTGCCGCTCGCCGAGTATCGGACCTTGCTTCGTCGCGCGCGCGTCGTGGCGGTGCCGACCCACGACCTCGCCTATCCCACCGGTCAGAGCGTCGCTCTGGAGGCCGGGGCAACCGGGGCGTGTGTGGCAGTGACCGGAACGCGCGCGATGCTGGAGTACGTCGAGGATCAGGCCACCGGACGGACGCTAGGCGTCGGCGACGTCATCGGGTGGCGTGACGTCCTGACGGAGCTGCGGGAAGACGACGACCAGCGAGCTCGACTCGGGTCGGCTGCCCGCCACCGCGTCGTGACTCGCTTCAGCGCCCGGATCATGTGGGCGGACATTGCTCGCGCCATACGCGAGCGCGGTCTCATCTGACCCAGGTGCCTCGGACGGTGGCGGCGAACCCCTCCCTGCCGTAGGTCTGTTGGGCCCACACTTGGCCTTGGTCGGAGCGACGCTGCGCACCATCCGCGTCGCCCAGCGCCTCGCCGACGGCGGCGGCCAGGCCGTCGGGATCATCGGTAAGGCCGGCGTAGAGATCCTCACCGTCGATCCCTTCGGCTCCTACCGTCGTGGTGACCACCGGAGACCGACTGCGCGCACCGGCCGTCGAGGGCGCACCTCCGCTGGGTGTCATTGCGATGACACGCGACGTCTTCGCGGCACCCCGTACGCCGACGCCTACGGCCGACCCGCCAACAGGCGCCTGCTCGAGCAGGCCTACGCCCGGCCTGCCGACGAGCGCTGGCAGCACTGGGCGGCGTGCAACTCCGTGCCGCGGTCGGCCTATCTCGCCGCCGGCGGTTTCGACCCGGGCATGGACTATCGCGAGGACTCCGAGCTCGGCCTGAGGCTCGCGAAGTCCGGAGTCGAGATCGTGATCGATCCTGCCCTCGAGATCGAGCACCGCTGCCCTGCTCCTGACGCAGAGACCCGCGCGGCCAGAGCCTTCACCTCGGGAGCGTCGACCGCGGCCTTCGACGAGCGCCATCCCGGCACCCATTCCGCCGCCGCGGCGTCACCGAGGGGACCGTGGGGCCGCGCCGTCACGGCCGCGGCCACGAGGATCGGCTCTCGGCAGGATGCCGCCGCGCTCGGTGGCCGCATCGACTCACTACTCCCCCGGCTCCCCGTCCGAGCACGGGGCAAGGCCGTCGCCTGGGCGGTGGAAGCGGCTGCCGTCGCCGGTCGTCGTGTCGGTGCCTCCGCATGGGTCCGTGACGCCCCGACAGCCAGCCTGACAGTCAGCGCGGTGGTGCCGCACTACGGAGATCCCACCCCGACGCTCGCCCTCCTCGACCAGCTCGCCGACCAGACCTACCCCGTGCAGGTGATCGTGGCCGACGACGCGTCCCCGACATCCTTCCCCGATCGCGAGGGCGTCGAGGTCGTACGGCGCGAGAGCAACGGCGGCTTCGGCGCCAACGTGAACTCCGGCGCATCAGCAGCCACCGGTGACGCGCTTCTGGTGCTCAACAGCGACCTCACCGTCGAGCCGACCTTCGTCGCCGACCTGGTCGACGCGGCGCGACGTCACCCGGGAGCCGTGCTGAGCCCCCGCGTGGTCGATGAGCACGGCCAGGAGGCCTGGACCGGGAGGGACTTCCCTCGCATCCGGCACCAGGCCGCTGCCTGGTTGACGCCCCTGGCCCGGTGGCGTCACACCTCGGCGTGGCACCGGGCGGTCGGTCACGACGTGCGGGCCCGCTCGACCGAGGCCGAGGTCGACTGGGTGGTCGGCGCGGTCATGTGGATCCCGCTCGAGGAGTTCCGCGCGATCGGCGGCTTCGACGAGACGTTCTTCATGAATTCAGAGGAGGTCGACCTCCAGCGACGGCTGCGGGCACGAGGCGTCGCGTCGATCGCGCTCCGCTCGCCGACCGTCGTCCATGCGGGTGGCGGATCGTCCCCTTCGGGCTACCGCCGGCGATGGCTGGTCGAGGGCGAGCTCTTGTACGCCGAGAAGTGGGGCTCGAGGCGAGCGCTGCAGGTCGCGCTGGCGACGACCACCGGCGCCAACTTCGTGGTCAACGCCGCGCGGCGAGCGGCCGGGCGGAAGGTTCGGCCGTTTGAGACCGCTCAGCAGGAACTCCGGCTGCTCGGCCTTCGTCGGCCCTAGGATGCGCCGGGTGTCGGGAACTCTCTGCGTTGTCTCGCCTGGGCAACTCGCCGCGACGCCGGACGGGCGGGTGCAGGTCGACCCGAAGACAGCGGCAGGCATGGAACGTTACGCCGCGAGCTGGCCCGGAGACGTGCACTTCATTGCACGCCGTGGCCACCTCGACGAACGTAGCCAGCCGTTCGAATGGCCCCGAGCGGAAGAACTGCCCTTTGATGTGTCGATTGTCGGCGACGTCGAGGAAGGGGTGCGGAAGGTCGACCCCTCCGTCGTCCTCGCCCCGCTCGAGTCAGGGAATGCTCCACTACTGGAACTCGAATCGCGCTGCGTGCTCGTGTGCGACTATCCCCTTCGGGTTCGTTGGGACAACGCCCGCCTCGATCCCGCCATGGGCGCTAGGGATCGGTGGCGCACGGCCGCAGGACTCGTGAGGCGAGCAGCGGTGCTTCGTCGCATGATCGGTTTGGCAGACGGCCTCCAGTGCAACGGCCTCGACACCTACTCCACCTATGCGCAGCACTCGAGCAGTCCACTGCTCTACTTCGACACCCGCGTCACCTCAGACGACGTCGCCACCGCGCGCACCCTCGCCAAGCCGCAGGCATCTCATCTCCGACTTGCCTTCTCTGGAAGGTGGATCGAGCAGAAGGGTGTCCTCGACGCCTTGTCGGTCACCGAACGCTTGTATGACGACGGCGTTCCCGTGCACCTCACCCTGTTGGGAGGCGGTCCGCTGGAGAGTCGCCTGCGCGAGCGCATGCACCCCGCGATCACTGTTGTTGGGCGTCTCGACTTCTCCACGGAGTGGGTGCCCTTCGTCCGTGACCAGGTCGACGTGATGCTGCTGCCACATCCGCAGGGCGACTCCGCCTCGACTTTTCTCGAGTCGATGAGCTGCGGTACTCCAGTGGCGGGATACGCGAACCGTTACTGGCGCTCGTTGCACGCAGAGAGCAGCGGCGGTTGGACGACGCCGGTGTCGGAGTTGGACCGGCTCGCCGAGCTCGTCGCCTCTCTCGTCGCGGACCGTGCCGAGATAGGCGAAGCCCGAGCGGCTGGCCTGAGCTTCGGCGCCGACCACTCGTTCGACCTCGAGTTCGACCGACGTGTGCATCACCTGCGCACCATCCAATCCTCATGAGACGCCGACATGGAGGGAGCCTGCCAAAGGCCCTCGTGCTCACTGGCCACGATCTGACGTCATGGCGCACGGAATTTGCGCGGGGCGCGGCACCGGCGGCGCTGCCCTACGAGGTGGACGCCCTTGAATCCTCAGGTTTTGACCTGACCGTCAGATCAAACATTCACTCCTCAGCCGTCACCAAGCTTCGCGCCAAGATCGAGCACCGCACCCAGTACGGAGTCGCACTCCCTGTTCAGGCCGCTCCCGCCGTGCTTCGGAACGACATCGTCATCGCCCTACTCGAGCGTGAGGGTGGCTTTCCCGCCATTCTGCGCGGCCGTCGAATCCCGCCCTACTCCAAGCGGCCGCTTGTCATCTACTCATGGCGACTGGCATATGACGTGCTGCAGGCGTCGCGCGACGAACGGCGCCACCTGGTGGACCGGTACTCGGCAGCCGACCTCATCACTCACATGAGCCCGCGAGAGTCCGAGATCCTGGTGGATGCCGGCTTCCGCGCAGAACAGCTCTTTGGGGTCACCTTCGGTGTTTCGCACCGTTACTACCTTCCCGGCTCCGAGGAGGAAAGAGACATCGATATCTTGGCCGTCGGCCAGGACCATGGTCGGGACTACGCGACCCTGTTCGCTGCCATTGAGGGGACAGACCTCTCGCTCGACGTCGTGTGCCGCCCGGAGAACCTCGTAGGTCTGCGGGTTCCGGACAACGTCCGGCTACGCGGCACCGTCCCGCACGATGAGTATCGGAAGTTGCTGCGGCGAGCAAGAATTGTGGCGGTCCCCACCGATGTCCGCTCCTACCCCACTGGGTCCAGCGTCGCCCTCGAAGCGGCCTCTAGCGGGTGCTGCGTCGTCGCCACCGAGACACCCGCGATGTCCGACTACGTCTCCAACGGTGAAACTGGGCTGCTTGTGGGGGCAGGGGACGTCGCCGGGTGGCGGGCGACCCTTCAGATGCTTGGCGAGGACGTGATCCAACGCAGACGACTTGGGGCCGGCGGTCGTCGATCGATCGAAGAACGCTTCAATGCCCAGAACATGTGGCATGAGATCGCTGACATCATCCGCGCTCGTGGGCTCGTCTGAGCGCTCGAGGGATCACCGCCTCCACGCCTGCGCCACCGCGGAGCGGAAGGCGGTCAATGAGAACTCACTGGATGCCCACTCCTGCGCCCGGTCGGCCGCCGGTTGGGCGTTGGCGGGATCTTCCAGGACGTGGATCAAGGCAGCTGAAAGACTTGAGGCCGAGTCGGTGAGCGCGGCGAAGAGCTCGCTGCTACCTACTCCTTCCGCCCCGACGGTCGTGGTAACCGTCGGGACGCCGTGGAACAACGCCTCGACGGTCTTGAACTTGACGCCGGCCCCTTGGAGGACTGGCATCAGGCCAGGCGGCGGCAGCCGGCGTACTCCGCTCCAAGATCGTCGACGAAACCGGCCAGTCGCACGCCGTTGTCAAGAGCATCGACCGGCCGCAGTTCGTCGCTTGCGCCGCCTCCGACGAGGCGCAGGACTGCGTCGGAGCATCACTTCCGCACGCGGGGCCAGATGTGTTCAGCATCCAGAGCGCTGCCTTGTTGTTCTCGTCGCGGGCCAGGTAGGACACGACGATGACGACGGGCTCGTCGGCGGGTCGGTGCCGGGGCTCCCTGCCGTCGGACAGCGGCGGATGCACGACCGTGTGCTCCGGGTTGCCCAGCAGCTCGGCGTCCTTGCCGCTGAAGACCAGCACCTCGTCGAGGCGAGCCACCATCGATCGCCTCATGGCGACGCGATCGCTCGGCCACGCCCTGCCAGTAGCGGCGATCTCGGGGGTGTCCTGCGGCTCTCGGGAGAACGACTGGCTCATCACGTCGTGGAAGGTGCCGATGATCCGGGCGCCGGGGTTGAGTCGGCGCAGGAGGCGGACCAGGCGGATGGAGTCGGAGTACTGGAGGTCGATGACGTCGGCGCTCCGGATCGCATCGCGTGCCTCACGTGAACGCGCCAGGCCGAGGAGGAAGTCGAGGCTCGGCAGACCCGGGTCCCGGCGACGCCAACGGCCGTCGAGGTTGATCGAGAGCCGGTTGAGCGCCTTTCCGACCGGACCACGGCGCGGCTCGTGACCCAGCAGGATCAGCCGTCGCGGCACACCCGGCTTCGTGCGCTGCCTCGTGGTTGAGTCGGTTGCCGACCGTGAGCATGGTCAGCTCCGTCTCGGCGTCCAGCAGCCGCTGCAGCTCGAGGAGGTAGCGACCTCCGGCGTGGGGCACGCCCTCGTGACCGACGTACATGCTGATCAGCACCACGCGTGGTCGGGTCACGGGTTCATCCTCCCAGACCGCGCACCGCGCCTAGACTCGCGTGCGACCCGACGAAGGAGCGCAGATGTTGCGGCTGATCCTGGCCCCCCACATGGACGACGAGGCCATGGGTTGTGGCGGTCTGATGGCCAAGCACCCCGATGAGTGTGTCGTGGTCGTGATGACAGACAGCGGCGAGGTGCGGGCGCGCGAGCACGCAAAGGCGATGAAGATCCTCGGCGCCGCTGATTCCCGTCAGCTGGGCTTCCCCGACGGCCAGACGCCGCAGCACATGACCGAGATGGTCGGCGCGATCGACGAGATCATGGCCGAGCTCAAGCCGGAGGAGCTCTACCTCCCCTACCCCTCGCTGCACCAGGACCACATCGCGGTCTACGAGGCCGGCATGCGCTCGTGCCGGGTGTCGATGTCGCTCGACCACTGGTTCCCGCCGAGCGTCTACGTCTACGACATCGCCGTCTACGACGTGAACCTCTATCCGACCGATCTGCGGTGGAACGTCTTCGAGGCACTGACCGAGGAGCAGATCACCGCCAAGGAGGCCGCCTGTCAGGCCTACCAGTCGGAGATCCCCACGGAGGTGCACCCGATCAACAGCGTCCGCCAGATCGCCGGCGCCCTCGGCCAGGTGCGGCTCGTCCCCTACGCCGAGCAGTACGCCCTCGTCCGGACGGTGCGCAAGTGAAGGTCGCGATCCACCAGCCCGACCTGCTGCCCTGGCCTGGCTTCTGGTTCAAGATGCTCAACAGCGACTGCTTCGTGCTCGCCGTGCACGACCAGCTCCAGAAGCACTGGGTGCAGCGCCGCGTGACGATGCGAGAGACGTGGGTGACGCTGCCGCTGGAGACCAAGCCGCACCTGATCCCGATCAACGAGACGATGGTCAAGCAGGGCTGGCAGGACCACCTCGAGAGCTCGATCACCGGTCGTTATCGCGGTGCCCGGCACTGGAAGGACCGCAGCGCCGACGTGCTGGAGATGATCCACGCGGTCGACTCCCACAACCTCGCCGACATCAACCACCAGCTGATCCTCGCGATGCGTGACTACCTGGGCATCGACACCGAGGTGGTGGTGACCGAACCCCCGAAGGAGAACGCAGCCGACCGCGTGATCGAGCAGCTGCAGATGGTGGGCGCCACGTCCTACCTGTCCGGGACCGGCGCCAAGGACTACCTGGGCGAGGAAGCGCAGGCGAGGTTCCGCGAGCTGGGCATCGGGCTGGAGTTCTCCGACCACCACAAGACGACTGGCGACTCGATCGTCACCGTCCTCATGGACTTCGACGATCCGTTGGAGATCATCGCCAAGGCGGCTGCGCCACACTGATCGGTCATGCGCTCAATCGGGCAGCGACCATCCAGTCGGTATGTCGCGCACGATGCTCCACCGGGGGTCCAGCTGCCACGCGGCGCCACCCAGGTCAGTCCGGATGTGGAACCACGGCGCCACGACCTGCTCCGGACGACCGGACCGCCATGCGCTCAGATAGCCACCCCAGTAGGAGAAGGTCGAGTTGGTGAGCACCAGACGGCCGGCGTTGGCCAGCATCGCGAGGTGGACCTCCGGCGGCTGACCGGTGTTCTCGAAGACCAGCGTCTCGCAGTGCTGCGAGAGCCAGGCCAGGTTCTGCTCGCACCACTCGATCCCGTCGGAGACCACCACGATGCGCTCGATGGGCCCACCGACCTCCACGCTTCGGGTGAGTGCCACGCGCAGGTAGTCATCGACGTCGAAGCCGTAGTTGAGCCAGTTGGCCCCGTTTGTCACGTAGTCGCCCCGACGGATGTTGACCACCACGTCCCGGTCGGTGACGCGAAGCTCGGCCGGGATCCGGTCGGCGGCCAGGATGCCGCTGGGTTCGAGGAACCCCTCGATGAACCGGGCAAGGACGTGCTCGTCGAAGTGCGGACCGAACTCGTTGTGGAGGCCCTTCTCCCGACGATCCGAGAGGCGTACGTCGTCCGGCTCGATGAGCAGATTGCGCGCGCTTCGCCGAAGACCGGAAACCAGCGATCCATCGGTGGTGTCCGCAGGCAGGTCATGTTCGACCCCAACTCCTCATGTCGAAGGCGTGCATCCAGTCGTAGAGGAAGTTGCCGAGGTGTGCTGTCGGCTGTGTCCACAGCACCGTCCGAGGGCCTCGGCGGATCCACCGGTCCTGGAACTGGTCCAGAGCCTTGCGCACGCGCCAGTGCACCGTGGCCTAACCCTCAGTGCTGGTCGGGTCTTCGCCCGCCAGCACCCACTCCGGCTGCCAGCCACCCGGCAGGTGGTCGACGAAGTTCCACCGCTGGTCGTACTCATAGCAACGCCCCGGGCCGTAGCGACGCTGGAAGAAGGCCGGAGCCCATACGCTCGTGGTTCCCAGTGCGGTCGCCGCAACGGCCGCACCCCAAATGGAGAAGGTCGAGTTCGAGATGACGAGCCGACGGGACGAGCAAATGTCACGGAAGTTGTCGATTGGTCCATCGTCCGGGCTCGGGAGGGTGACGTGCGCCGCCACTTCGGACAGCCAGTCAAGCTGTGTGCGGCACCATTCGGGATCGTCGGACACAACGTGGATGCGACGCACTGGACCGTCCGCGGAGAGGGCCGAGGCGACCGCCAGCCTCAGGTAGGCCACGACGTCGATCGCGAACTCCGGACGATGCGCAGGGTTGCTGTAGTAGTCCCCGCGCCGGATGTTGAGGGTGAGGACGTCGCCCGACGCCAGCTCCGACTCGACCACCGACGAAAGAGCAGGTGCCGTGAGCAGCCAGTCCCGGACGAAGGCGGCACGACTGTCGTCGGTGTAACCGCGGGGGTCTCCTGAGTGGGCCAGCGGCTCCGCCCAGATGTGGGCGCGCTGATCGAGCGCGCCGACATCGCCAGGCTCGACGAGCCATCGCTGCACCTCGGGGAAGTGGGGGATCCAGTAGCGCATCTTGTCGGTGATCAGCACCCGAGGCGTGGGGGTCTCCTCATGGTGTGCGTGGGCCCACGCCCAGAGGTAGAGCTGGTTGCCGAAGCCCATGAACTCCGGTGTCCAGTTGACGACGTGACGACCAAACTGGCGTCGTGCAGCTGTCAGCCCTGGGGCAGCCACTCGCCTGGCGACACCTTTCACGCCCTCTGCGCGTCTCATTCGCGCAGGTCCTCGATCCGGGTCAGCACTCGACGCCCTGCGCGCCGAGCTGCCGTCCGAGCTCGGTTGTATGGATCGGACGCAGGAGCGTGAGCCTGATAGTGCGACACCGTGACGGCCTCCGGCAGGAGCGAGGGAGACCCGGGGGCGGTGATCGCACTGAAGGCAACGCCGAGGCGCTCTCTCACCAGCGCCGCGCCGTGTCGCGACCTCACCCAGTCGTGCCCGCGTGCGGCGCGCTCATCGAACTCCCGTCGTGCGTGCTCGAACCAGTCCATGGCTTCGAGCGTGCGATCGCACATGTCGACGACGTCAGAATCGGCGATCACTGACGAGTGCTCAGGAAGCATGTATTCCTTGGCGCCATCACCCGTGAAGCCGACGACGTAGCAACCCGGATGCCATCGCCTCCGCACCCGGCAGGCCGACACCTTCGCGCTCGGCACCGAAGAGGAAGATCGCGGCTCGGCCGAGCTCCTCAGCCACCTGCTGCTGGGTCATGCCGTCGATCAGGACGATCTCCCAGTCACCCAAGCGACCTGATCGGCGTACGAGCTGGACGGCTCCGAGCAGGTCCTCGCGTCGGCGCCGCGGCATCAGCGCGATCCGTCGTTGCTTCTCGGCCGGCTGGAACCAGTCCTCGATCTGCACCGGCACGTTGTGGAGCGGAAAGCCGGGGTGACACGCCCGCTCCAGGAAGGTGTGGATCGCGTCCGACACGGTGATCGCAGCCGTGGCATGCGGCCAGCCCGGGTAGGCGCCCGGCTCGTCGGTGAGGAAGTCGGAGTTGGCGAAGACGAAGTCCATGCCTTGGCACAGCATGACCACCGGGTGACCGTCCGACAGGAAGCTCCACTTCGATCCGCCGGTCTCAGGCATCACCAGGACGTCGCCAGCTGCGAAGTCCAGCTCGGTGCCGGTGTCGACCACGGCAGTCGACCCCCAGGAGTCGTAGGCGAACCCGGAAGTCCCGTGCCATACCCGCGCGTCGTAGCCGAGGGCACACAGGTGCTCCACGTAGCGGTAGATCACCTTGATTCCGCCGCTGGGGCTCGGCAGGTCGGGCGCCATGAAGCGGATCACGCTTCCATACTTCCACCCACGGGCTCGAGATGACGGAGTTCGCTCCGGGAATCGCGCGCTGATTGCCCGTTGGAATCTGAGTGCGCAAGTTGACCGCCAGTCCACTCGTGGCAAGCGGCGATAAACCGGGAGGCGACCACTTGCATCCCATGCAGTTCGTGCACCGTCGTCCTACACGAGTGCGATGCTTGCGTCATGTCTGTGATGGGAAGCGCCACTCGGGTCATCGCTCGGGCGCTCGGGTTTCCACCTGGTGTCGGCGCACTGCTTCCGACCCCGGTTCGCGTCAAGCTGCTCCTGTCACTCGTGGGAGCGATGGCTCTGTCGCTGCTCGACATGCTCGGCGTGCTGACGATGCTGCCGTTGATGCAGTTCATCACTGGGCAGGACCGCAACTCCGGCGCCCTCGGCTTCATCTATCGCTTGACTGGCCGCCCCGACGACGGCGCTCTCGTCGTGATCCTGTCGGGGATCATTGCCGGTGCCTTCATCGCCAAGGACGTCTTCTCCCTGGTCTTCCGCCGCTGGCAGCTGCACTTCTTGGCGACACAGTCAGTGGACGTGTCCACGACCATGCTGCGTAACTACTTGGTCGGCCCCTACCACTGGCACCTCACCAAGAACGTCAACGACAAGCTGTGGCAGACCGAGTACGGCGTCTCGAGCGGGTTCGCGGGGGGAATTTCAGCAGCGCTCGGAGTATCGGCGGAGGTCATCACCATCGCACTGATCGCCGTGTCGCTGTTCTTCGTCTCACCTCTTATCGCGGTAGTGGCGATCGCCTACTTCGGCGTCACAGCTTTCGCGATGCAGCGGTTGCTTCGTCCGCGGGTCCTGCGCGCCAGCGAAGAAGGTATGAGGGCGTCCCGCGCGACCTCGGCAGCCGCCCTCCAGTCCCTAGCCGCCGCCAAGGAGATCAAGCTCCGTGGGGCTCATCAAGGCTTCGTGGACGCTTATCGGGATGGACGGATAGCTGGGGCGCACGCGGGCGCGACCCAGGCGTTCCTGAGTGAGATCCCCAAGTATCTCCTCGAGATCATCTTCGTGGTCGGCATCGGGCTGCTAGCAGGTGTCGCCTCCACCCGCTCTGAGCCTGGCAGCGGCCTGGTGGTTCTGGGGGTATTCGTGGCTGCCAGCAGCAGGCTGTTACCCAGCATCGTGCGCCTTCTAGGTGGCATCAACGGGCTGCGTGCGGCCGCGCCGCCCCTGCGAACTGTTGTCCGCGAGCTCCACGACCAGCGGATGGCGCAGGTCGCCGAAGACCGAGCGGTTCGGACGGACGAGATCCCGCGGGGAGACATTGCATTGGACGGAGTCGAGTTCGCCTATGACGACCAGCCGGGCGATCAAGTGCTCCGGGGTATCAATCTGGTCATCCCGCACGGCCAGTCGTTCGCGTTCGTCGGGTCGAGTGGCTCAGGCAAGAGCACCCTCGTCGACACGATCCTCGGGCTTCACAAACCCACTGCCGGGATCGTCCGGGTGGGAGGAATCGATATTAGGCACAACATGCCCGCCTGGCAGGACCAGCTGGCCGTGGTGCCGCAGGAGGTCGTCCTGCTCGACGACTCACTGCGTCGAAACATCGTGTTCGACAATGAGCTCGAGCAGAATCGACTTGACGGCGCGCTCGCCCAGGCTCAATTGGTTGAGCTCGTTCAAGCCCTACCGGGGGGTCTGGACACGGCCGTGGGCGAACGAGGAGCAAGACTGTCCGGGGGGCAACGCCAGAGGATAGGTATCGCGCGCGCGCTTTATCGCGATCCATCGGTGCTCGTCCTGGACGAGGCCACCTCGGCTCTCGATAACGACACTGAGCGACGATTCTCCGACACGATCCGGTCTCTCAAGGGGAGCATCACGACCATCATCGTTGCGCACCGCCTGTCTACCGTCCGCGAGTGTGACCAAGTGGTGTTCCTCAGCGAGGGCCGGATCCGCACCATTGGGACGTTCACCGAGGTCATCGAGCGAGACGCCGACTTCAGGCGACTGGTTGAGCTGGGCAGCCTAGGCCCCGTCGTGACGCCACAGGATGAACACGAGAATGAACACACCTCCTGAGGCCGACGGGCTTTCCATCTCGGTAGTGATTGCGCACTACGGGGACCCCGCAGTCGCGCAGCAAGTCGTGTCGGATCTCCGGTCGCAGGAGGGACCGCAGGTGCTGGAAGTGATCGTGGTCGATGACTGCTCGCCAGCGCCGTTCCCCGAGCAGCCTGGGGTGGTTGTGGTCCGCCGCACCAAGAACGGGGGCTTTGGTGCTGCCGTGAACAGCGGAGCGGCAGCCGCCACGGGTGACCTCCTCATGATCGTCAACAGTGACGTGCGTATCGCTAGGAATCTCGTTGACCAGCTCGTCCTCGCAGCCCTGCCTCTCATGCCCGCCGTCGTCGGGCCGCGCACGACGACGGCGGATGGCGACGAGGAACCCACGGGCAGGCGGTTCCCCACTGCAGGACAGTGGGCGGTCGAACGCCTGCTATTCCTCCAGCGCTTCTCGTCGAAGCGTTGGTACCGACATGCCATCGGGCGAGAGCATCCGACCGGGCAGGCGCCCCTATCCGTCGACTGGCTGCAAGGCTCGCTACTTCTGATGCCTATGGACGCCTTCCGGGCAGTCGGCGGTTTCGATGAACGCTTCTACCTCTACTCCGAGGAGGTAGACCTCCAGCGGCGGCTGGGGGAGGTCGACGTGGGCTCGTGGCTGCTGCCCTCGGTGGAGGTGCAACACATCGGAGGCGCATCGACCGACTCCAGTCGCTCCCACGAGTGGCTTACCCGCTCACGCGTCACCTACGCCGACAAGTGGGGCGGGCTTGGCAGGCTTCGCGCCTCTATGCGGGCTACCGCCGTGCTCAACCTCGGAACGCGACTGATCCTGAGAATGACGGGTCGGCGGACTGCACCGCGGTTGGCCTGGCAGCGCGAAATGAGGACGGCCCGCGTCCATCCGTGGCCTCGCCCGCCCAAGGGTCGGTCGGGTGCAAACAGCTGACCTTCAGCGGCCTGCGACGCGCATGACTTTGGCCAACGCCAGCTGGGCCGCGGAGCGCGGATGGCGGATGTTCTCGTGGACGTAGTGCGATGCCGTCCACGTCGCTCGCAGCTTCTTGTGGTTGCGCATCCAGGCGTCGACGCGCTTCTCGAACAACTCGCCGCCGTACTCTGGGTAGCGAGCAGAATCGGGATGCGACTCCGCGTAGATCCGCTGCTCGAACTCCGCCGACCTGACGAGATACATCTGGTCGGAGAAGCCGTAGCCGAGGAGAAAGTCCCCGTCGCGAGCGGACGACTCTGCCTCGACCAACCTCACGTCTGGTGTCCAGCTGACATTTACCACGGCTACGTCCGGCCTGCGTCCTAGGAGATCGAGAGCGGGAGGTACCCAATCGGCCGGCTCGCGGAGCATGGTGTCACCAGCGAAGTGCAACAAGTAGTCGGTCTCACACAGGAACAGGCTGACGAGCTCGCTGATTGAGTAGACATAGCCTCGACCGAGGTCGGACTTGCTCAGGCCGAAGTGGTCGAGCGCCGCTTGGGCGTGGTCGTCGACCAGCACCACGTCGTCCAGCACGCCGTTGTCCACGAGACGTCGCCCTCGTTGCAGCACTCGGCGGGAGTTGTCGACATTGTTTACATAGACGATCCGGCTGGCGAAGGACCAAGAGTTGTGGGCGATAGCACGCCCGAGCCGGACCTCGTCGAGAACGATCCGGTAGTCGCCTTCCCACACCTTCGTCTCGAACGTGATGCTCGGAGCGGGTGCGGACTCATCGCCGACGACCATGACGCACCCGTCCCGCCACTTGCCGTGCGCGCCGGACAAGCGCGCGGCGCGCCGCGCGATGCCGGAGAGTGGTCACTACTCCGAGCCGACCCAGGAGCGCTGCGTCCTGCGACGACATGGCTGAGTGGAGCACAGCTGCACTCATCTCGCGCCAGGCCCTGGTCGCGCGCGGACTCGCACCGAACCATTCGGGTCGTCGCGGTCGCAGCCACGCATGCACTTCGCCCTCCTCGCGGATCGAGATGACGCTGAGGACACCCCTGCCAGTGACGTCAGACCGGCCGAAGTGGTCGAGTGCAAGACCGTCGGACACCGACAGGACGCGTTCGGCGGCAGGGACTGCGAATTGAAACTCTGTGTGACTGAAGGCAGTCAGCTTGGCAGCGAGCTGGTCTGCATTGAACCCCATGTACGAGAGGTGAGCACCGGGTGTTCCTGGTAGGTGAGGCGCCACCATGAAGACACGCAGCGCCTGCAGGTTCGACGGCAGATCACGTACAGGTGAGGCCTTCAGGCGAAGCCAGGGGGTGTCTGACTCGAGCCTCCAGTTGGCACGCCGGTAGAACGTTTCCAAAGGGACGATCACGAGCGACTCCACTGAGCGCAGTCCGGCGAGTTGCGACGTGCTGGGGAACTCATCGACGTCGCCGAGCAGAACCACGGCGTCACCGTCGAGAGACGAAACCTCGGACCGCAACACGGACCTTGAAAGCTCCTCACGCTCCCACGCCGTCGCCCCCTTCTCCGCGTCGTACGTCACGACGCTCATCCGGTCTGCGAATTGAGCGAATGTTCTGAGGTTCTCGGTGACGTGAAGGGGTTTCGGGACACCGGTGAAAGTGTGCGCCGACTCGGCAACGACGAAGTGATCGACGAACGGCGACAGGTACTCCATCCGCAGGTGGAGAAGGTCGAGCTCATCGTTGACCGGGACAGCATCGACCACCTGTCTCTGGGGCAGCACGGTCGCAGCGTAGCAACCTCTACTTCCCAGATAGGCTCCGTGGAGTGGCTATAAGTGATCAAGACCTAGAAACAATCGAGGGGGCGTTCATCCCCGTAGACATGGCTCTATTCCGGCTCTATCTAGAGGCCGACGAGGGTGATCTAGCCGAGATGGGCGTGTACTACGGCAAGTCGGCCGCCCTCATCGGCTCATATCTGCGCCCCGGCGAGACCTTCACCGTTGCGGATCTCTGGGAGCAGCCTGCCCGGGACGGGGCGAACGAATCGGAGAACACTTCGTCCTACCCCGGCCTGAACCGAGCCGCATTCGAGGCCAACTACCGTCGCGTGGTAGGCCCGTTACTGCCGACGATCGTCCAGGGCGAGTCGTCCACGATCGCGGACACAGCCAGTCATGGAACGCACCGCTTCGTTCATATCGACGCCTCGCACCTCTACGACCATGTCGTGCTGGACATCCGGGCCGCACGAGCCCTGCTCAAGACCGACGGCGTAGTCGTCTTCGACGACTACCGCACGGCGCACGCACCGGGCGTGGCCGCCGCAGCCTGGGAGGCAGTCGCCAACGGAGGGCTTCGACCCTTTGCGCTGACTGACATGAAGATGTACGCAACGTGGGGTGACGCCTCGCGCCACCTCGACCGGATTGTGATGTGGGCTGGCTCCAGCCCATTCGACTGCGCGGTGGACTCGGTCGCAGGGCACGATCTAGCGCGGCTGACGGAGCCGCCACGACCTCAGCCTCGCTTCGCCCGCGAGAAGCGCTACGTGCCCGAGGTGCTGTGGCCGGTTCTTTCTGCCGCCCGCAAGCGGCTGGGGCGGTAGAACGCGCTCACAACGCCCGAGGGACAACGTCCTGAGGAGCAGTCGCGGCATCCGGTACCCGGATGTCACAGCGGGCCGGGCAGTTTCGGTGGCTCTTAGGCGCCGCGGTCCGGCTGCCTCACTAGAGTGACCGCTGTGACTCTGACGCGCCGCCTCGCCGAACTCCGGCCGAGCCTCCGCTGGCACTCGGGGCGCGTGGTCACCCGTCTGCTTTACAGCCGTGCCTTCGGCAGCATCGGTGAGGGCACCGTCATCGTTCGCCCGCACAAGCTCCAGGGGGTCCAACGGATCCATCTCGGCGCCGGCTGCTCGGTCTTCGAGGGCGCCTGGCTCGCGAGCGAGCCCGGCGGAGGCGAGCTGCGGATCGGCGACCACACCTATCTCGGCCACGGCGTGCACGTGCACGCGCTGGACCCCGTCAGCATCGGCTCGGACTGCGTCATCGCTGACGGCGTGTTTGTCGGCTCCTCCGACCACGATCGACACGACCGCCACCGGGTGCACGGCTCCGGTCCCATCACGATCGGCGACCGGGTCTTCCTCGGGCAACGCTCGGTCGTCCTCGGCGGCGTGACGATCGGCGACGGTGCGACCGTCGGCGCCCACGCGGTCGTGACCAAGGATGTCGCACCCGGCCAGACCGTGGTCGGCGTCCCGGCACGCCCCGTGGAGGCCTGACGAGTGCGGGTCCTCCTGTTGAGCCCCGGCTTCCACGGCTACCACTCCGCGATTGCCACCGCCCTGGCCGCTCGCGGGCACGTGGTGACCACACACGTCTACGACGACCACGGCAGCATGGCGAACCGGGGCTGGCACCAGGTGCGCCACCAGCTCCCGCAGAAGATCGGGGCGGGAGCCCACCGCGGTCTTCGCCGGGAGGAGACCGCCCGAGCGGTGTCAGCAGTCGCACAGGTCCGGCCGGAGGCCGTGGTTGTGGTGAAGGGAGACACCCTGGATCAGGAGTTCTGGGACGCCATCGAAGGCCTGCCTCGCATCACCTGGCTCTACGACGAGGTCCGCCGCACCCAGTACGACAACGACCGGCTCTCCTCCATCGGTCCACTGGCGACGTACTCGACTCTCGACGCAGCCGCGTTCTCGACACGGGGATGGGACGTCCGGCCCCTACCTCTGGCCTACGACCACCGGCTCGTCCCCGCGCCCACGTCCCGGCGTGATGAACGCATCAGCTTCGTCGGTGCCCGCTACCCGGTGCGCGAGCAGGTGCTCACCTCGTTGCATGCGCAGGGAGTGGAGGTCCGCGCCTATGGACGTGACTGGTCGAGCCACCCCCTCGACCGGGTCCGCACCTGGCGTCTGGGCGCACCGCGCGTCCCGGCCGAGCGCGACGTCACCCGCGCCGATGCCTACGACGTGATGGCTGCGTCCGCGGCCACCCTCAACCTGCATGGCGATCAGGACGGCTTCACCATGCGCACCTTCGAGGCCGCCGGCGTGGGCGGCGTCCAGCTGATCGACCGTGACGACGTCGGCGAGCTCTACGAACCCGGCACCGAGGTGCTTGCCTGGTCCGACACCGACGAGCTCGTCGAGCTCTGCCACCGGACGCTCGCCGAGCCTGCCTGGGCCGACCGGATCCGGGCCGCCGCACGACGGAGAACGTTGGACCAGCACACCTTCGACCACCGCGTCGCTGTCCTGGAGGGCGCATGGGACACGGCCTGACGCACCCCGCCGATCTCGTCGCGTGGCGGCGTTGGCACGAGTCCCGCCACCCCGTCCGTGCCGCGGCGCGCGCCGCTCGTGCTCGCGTACGCCCGCCTGCCGACAGCTGGGTCGAGCTGTTCACCGCGGGGGATGGCGCCGACATCCTTGTCGCCGTCGAAGCCACCCACGCGAGCGTCGACCGGGCCGTGGTCGCGCCACTCACCCACCTCTCCGCCGAACGCACGGCGATCGTCGCGCCGGTCGGCTGGCAGCCACCGACGGCATACGCCTCGCACCCGCGACGCACGATCCGCCTCGCGCAACTGGCCGCGACGGTGACACCGCAGGTGGTGCTGGCAGCCGGGCACTACACGGAGATCGGGGCAGCCGTCTTCGCCCTCGCGGAGGACCGCGACCTGCCCTTCTTCGTCTCCCAGCACGGCGCCCTCACCCCCTTCGCCCCGCCGCTGCCGCGAGCCGCGCACCTCTTGGCGTGGAGCGACGCCGACGGTGAGTTCTGGGCGCGCGGACGCAGGGACGTGTCGGTGATCGCGACGGGGAGTCAGCTGCTGTGGGGGGTGGAGGGTCTCGCGACGGGCGCTGGCACACCCTCCTCAGCCAGCGACTCGGGTGGCGGAGGGAGGACGTTGACCTACCTCGGGCAGGGACATGCGGCCGAGATCCCGCGACGACGACTGGTCGAAGCCGCTCTGCTGCTCTGCCGCGAGCACGGGGCGACCTACCGACCGCACCCCTCCGAACGGGACCGGATCTCGCTGATGACCCACAACGCCTACCAACGGGCCGGCATCACGGTCGATGCCGGTGACGTGCCGCTGGCCGACCTGCCCAACCCGGTGGTGAGCGTGTTCTCGACCGGCATCCTCGAGGCGGCCGCCCGCGGACGCGACGCGTGGGTCGATTTTCCCCGTCCTCCGGCATGGCTCGGCGAGTTCTGGGAGCGTTACGACATGCACCGGCTCGGTTCCTCACCCACTCCTGCGCCTGTCCGGCCCGACCAGGAGCCCGCCCGCCGGATCGCGGACATCGTGAGCGGTGCCGTCTCATGACGCTCTGCGTGATCCCGGCCCGCGGCGGCTCCAAGGGCGTCCCGCGAAAGAACCTGCTGGACGTCGGGGGCAAGCCGCTCATCGTCTGGACGATCGAGCAGGCCCTCGCCGTGCCCGAGCTCGACGTGCTCATCTCCACCGACGACGAGGAGATCGCCGAGATCGCCCGGTCCGCCGGCGCCCGCGTGCCGTGGCTGCGCCCGCCCGAGCTCGCCCAGGACACCACTCCGACAGAGCCCGTCGTCCGACACGCCATCGAGCAGGTGAGCGCCGAGCGCGGTCGTCCGGACGCGGTCCTGCTGCTCCAGGCGACCTCCCCCGTGCGCCACGACGACACGCTGGCCCGGGCCTTGGCCGAGTTCGCCGAGACCGGCGTCGACTCCATGGTCGGCGTCGTCGAGCAGCCACCGTTCATCTGGCAGGCAGGCGACCCGCCCACCGCGGCGTACGCCGTCACGGCGCGACCGCGGAGACAGGACCTGACCGCGGAGGAGCGGCGCTACCGCGAGACCGGCTCGCTCTACCTCACCCGCACCGAGATCTATGAGCAGCACGACAACCGACTGGCCGGGAGGATCGGGCTCTTCGTGATGGCCGAGGACGAAGGCATCGACATCGACACCGAGCTGGACGTCGCCCTGGTCGCCCGGTTGCTGACCGCGCGTTGATGTGTGTGACCACGCGAATGCACTCCGCTCGTTACGGTGGTGCTCGGCCCGCCACTGAGGCCACAACCACGGAAGGCCGTTTCGTTGATCATCGAGCGTGACCTCACGCCCTACGTCGTCTACTCGGGCGACCCGGTCCTGCGCGCCCTGGAGAAGATCACCGCCAACAAGGCCCGCGTGATCTTCCTCGTCGACTCGCACGGACACCTCGACGGCGTCCTCTCCGACGGCGACTTCCGCCGGTGGGTGAGCGGTGCGGTGCGCCTCACCGTGGATGTCCCTGCGATCGAGGCGGCCAACACCTCGCCACGCAGCCTGCCCGTCGGCAGCAGCCCGGCTGAGATCTCGCACGCCTTCGGCTCCGGCATCGACCACGTCGCACTCGTCGACGACCGCGGCCACCTCGTCGCGATCGCCATCAACCGCGCCGACGAGCTGCGCATCGGCCGCCACACGGTCGGCGCCGACTCCCCCGCGCTGCTCATCTCCGAGATCGGCATCAACCACCAGGGCGACGTCTCGCTCGCCAAGCAGCTCGTCGACCTGTCTGTCGAGGCCGGCGCCGACATCGTGAAGTTCCAGCTGCGCGACATGGAGTCGCTCTACCGCCAGGGCGCCTCCGGCTCGGGCGGGGAGGACCTCGGTCCGCAGTACACCCTCGACCTGCTCGCGAAGTACAACCTCGAGGCCGACCAGCTCTTCGAGGTCTTCGACCACTGTGCCGACGTCGGCATCGAGGTCATGTGCACCGCGTGGGACCCGGTCAGCGTCGACCGCCTCGTCGACTACGGCGTGCCGTCGCTCAAGGTCGCCTCCGCCGACATGACCAACCACTCCTTGCTACGCCACATGGCGGCCAGCGGCACGCCGATGGTGATCTCCACCGGCATGTCGACCGAGGGCGAGATCCGCGAGACGGTCGACCTGGTCCGCTCCACCGGTGTGGCGCACGCCTTCCTGCACTGCCAGTCGACCTACCCGGCGCCCTTCAAGGACGTCAACCTCGCCTACCTGACCCGGCTCGCCGAGCTGACCCAGACACCCGTGGGCTACTCCGGCCACGAGCGCGGCTTCCACGTCGCCCTGGCCGCGGTCGCCCTCGGCGCCCGCATCATCGAGAAGCACTTCACGCTCGACCGCGACCTCGAGGGCAACGACCACAAGGTCAGCCTGCTCCCGGGCGAGTTCGCCGAGATGGTGCAGCGCGTCCGCGAGGTGGAGGAGGCCCTCGGCACTGCCGCTCCCCGCGCCGTCTCCACCGGCGAGATGATGAATCGCGTCAACCTCGCCAAGTCGCTCGTCGCCACCCGCCGCATCGAGGTCGGCGAGATACTCACCCCTGCCGACGTCGACATCAAGAGCCCCGGCCGCGGTCTCCAGCCCAATGCCTGGGACAAGCTCGTCGGCCGCACGACGACCCGGACCTTCGAGCCCGGTGACTTCTTCTACGCCACCGACCTCGGAGACAGCACACCGCGCGGTCGGGCGTACTCCTTCCGTCGGCCGTGGGGCCTGGCCACGCGCTACCACGACATCGAGGCGATGACGCGGGACACCACCCCCGACTTCCTCGAGTTCCACTTCTCCTACAAGGACCTCGACCTGCCCGTGGCCGAGGTGTTCGCGCCCTACGCCGACGGTCTGCCGATGGGCTTCACCACGCACTCGCCGGATCTCTTCGCCGGCGACTTCCTGCTCAACCTCGCCTCCGAGGACGACGCCCACTGGGAGCGATCGATCCGCGAGCTCCAGCGGGTCGTCGACACCACCCGCGAGATGCAGCAGCACTTCACGCGGGGAGCCGACGCGAAGGCGGACGCCGAAGGTCCGGTGATCGTGGCCAGCCTCGGCGGCTTCACCACCGACGCGTTCGTCTCCCCCGCCGAGCGTGAGGCGATGTATGCGCGGGTGGCGGCAGGCCTGGCACGCATCGACGACTCCGGCGTCCGGCTCTGCGCGCAGACCCTGCCTCCCTACCCGTGGTACATGGGCGGCCAGCTCTACTGCAACCTCTTCGTCGACCCGCGCGACACCGCCGAGTTCGCCGAGCGCCACGGTCGCCGGCTGTGCTTCGACGTCTCCCACACCAAGCTGTCGGCCAACTACCTCGGCATGTCGTTCGCCGACGCGACCGACCTGCTGGCACCGCACAGCGAGCACCTCCACCTCGTCGACGCGACGGGCGTCGACGGCGAGGGCGTGCAGGTCGGGGACGGCGAGATCGACTGGGCCGTGCTGGCCCAGCAGCTCGAGACGATGTCACCCGGAGTGAGCTTCATCCCCGAGATCTGGCAGGGCCACGTCAACGACGGCGAGGGCTTCTGGATCGCCCTGGAGCGGTTGGAGCAATGGTTCTGACGGCACCCACCGCCCTCTGGGTGGTCCCCGTCAGCGACCTGGCGGGGGTGGCGCGCCACGTGCTCGACGTGGCGCGTGCGGGCATCCCCGGCTGGCGCCTGACCTTCCTCACACCGCCGGGCGCCCTGCCGCACGCGCTGCGCGAGCTCGGCGCCGAGGTGCACGAGCGGCCGTTCGGTCCTGACCACGGCCTGCGGTCCTCGGTCGCGACCCTGCGCGACGTCGTACGCCGTGAGCAGCCGGCGGTGGTGCACAGCCATCTCTCCTACGCCGACATCGTGTCGGCGCTGGCCGTGGGGCGAAGACCACGGCTGGTCACCACCGAGCACGGCATTGCGCGCGACGACGTGGTCTATCACCGCTCGTCGGCCAAGGCTCGTCTGATGGCCGCGGCGCACACCGCCCGGCTGCGCCGCTTCGGCGCCGCGATCGCGGTCAGCAGGGCCACGGCGGACGCGATGAGCGACAAGTGGCATCCGCGACGCGAAGTCACGGTGATCCCCAACGGGGTGGACCCGAGCGAGCACGCGCCGCGACAACCCGGTCTGCGAATCCTGTCGCTGGCCCGACTGGCCCCGGAGAAGCGCCTTCCGGCACTGGTCGATGGCTTCGCGCGCCTCGTGGCCGATCACCCCGAGGCCACCCTCACCATCGCCGGCACCGGGCCCGAGGAGTCGACGCTGCGACGGCACGTCGAGGAGCTCGGACTGGGCGAATCGGTCTCAATGCCCGGCTTCGTCGATCCGGCCGCAGCCATGGCCGAGCACGACGTGCTGGCCATGCTCTCGGTCTGGGAGAACTGCTCCTACGCCCTGCTGGACGCCGCAGCCGCCGGCTTGGGTGTCGTCGCCAGCGACGTCGGCGGCAACCCTGAGATCCTGCCCAGGACGTCACTGGTCGACGCCTCCCAGGTGGCTGTCGTCGCCGGCGCGCTGGCCGTCCAGGGTCTGGCTCCCTCAGCACGGCCCGGGCTGGACGGCTGGCCGACCGTGACGCAGATGTGTGCGCGGATCGCCGACGTCTATGCCGCGGACGGAGATCGACCATGAGTCGCATCGACACGCCGTGGAACCTCCCGGACCGGACCGCCGAGCGGGCGGACGTGGCGGATCGCGAGATCCGGATCACCGACTTCGCGCATCATGGCCGTCTTCGTCCTGCGCAGCATCGACGCTGGCCGGCCCCGCTCAACGAGCTTGCTCGTGCCGGTCTCCTGGTCCTGTGCCTGATGCGGCCGGCCCGGTCTGGAGCCAGGGTGCCCGACGTCGGTGCTGCTTCTCATGGGCGCCCTGCTGGCGCTCCTCGTCGACTCCGGCCTCACCAACCACGTCGACTGGATTCGCCGGGTCGGACACGTGGCGATCATGGCTGGGCTGATCTGGGCCTTCGGCACCGGACGGATCTCGCTGAGGTCCGCAGCCCTCGGCCTCGCCACCGGTCTCATCGCGGTGATCGGCCTGGCGCTGGTCGGGATCGGTGGCGACACTACCCGGCCGCCTCACCGGCTTCCTCGGCGACCCCAACGCGGGGGCCTTCTTCATCGCCGTCCTCGGCCTGCTCGCCATCTTCTTCTGCGACGACCGGTGGAAGGTGCGCCTCGCCGTCGCCGCGCCGCTCGTGGCCGGGCTCGTCCTCACCTACTCCCGGACCGGCCTGCTCGCCGCCAGCCTCGCGCTGATCTGGGTGCTGGTCGGCCGCCGACTCGGCACGGTGTCCGGCCTCCTCCTGGCCGGCGGCCTGGTGTGGGTGGTCAACAACATCCCGGAGCACCTGACCACTGTCGGACCCTTCTCCGACCGCTCCGGGAGCGACAAGCTCCGCGATCGCATCAGTCGCCCAGGAGCGCGTCCAGCTCGCTGACATGCCGTGGTTCGGCCATGGTCCGGGCACCGCCACCGTCAACATCCGTGACCTCGAGTTCTTCTTCCACAACAGCTATCTCGCGACCCGCCAGGAGGGCGGCTGGGGGGCGCTGCTCCTCGTGCTCGCCCTTCTCGCCTTCGCCTTCCTCAGGCTCTCTGATCGCGCCCGTCGTGGCGACCTGGCCGCGGCTGGGGCTCAGGCCGCCATCATCGCGGTGGCCGTCATGGCGATCACCCTGGGAGAGGTGCTGCTCGACACCCCGATGGCGATCGCCGTCGGCTTCGCGCTGGGTCAGGCACTCCTGCCCGAGCCGCACACCACCGAGGTGCGCGATGGCTGACGTCACCCTGGCCGCCAACAACCCCGACCTCGGCGGTGGCGAGCAGATGCTGCTGCGCCACGCCGAGGCACTGCTCGAGCTCGGCCACTCGGTGAGCGTCGTGGCCCCGGACTCACCCCCCGAGGTGCTGGACGCCGCAGCGACCGTCGGCGCAGACGTGGTGGCGATCCGTGCGGACGGACGCCGTGACTACGTGCGCCATCTGCGGGCCTGGGACCGGACGCAGCGACGCGGACTGCTCTGGTGTCACGGACTGGTCCCCGCCTTCGCGACGACCGGCCGAGCCCGACCGCATCGTCCACCTCCACCAGGATCCGCGCAGCCGGGCGCAGCGCGCCGCCGCTTCCCTGGCGCGTCGGGGCGCCCGGGCAACTCTGGTGCCCTCGACGAACTCCGCCTCGCGGATGCCCGGCAGCCGGTCCCACGCCAACTGGACCACCGAACTTCCGCGTCTCTCCCTCGACGTCGACCGAGCCACTGCCGTGGGCTACCTCGGACGACTGTCGACCGACAAGGGCGTCGATGTGCTCGCCCGCGCTCTTGCGCATCTGCCCGACGACCTGCGACTGCTGCTGGCTGGAGACGCCCGCTACGTGACCCCCGAGTCGGCTCGGGCTGTCGATTCAGCGCTCTCCCTCCTGGGTGATCGCGTCGTCCGGCTGGGCCACGTGCGTCCCGCCGACCTGCTCACCAGGGTCGGTGTCGTCGTTTTCCCCAGCGTGTGGGCGGAGCCCTTCGGTCTCGTCGTCGCCGAGGCGATGGCCAGCGGCAGTCCCCTTCGTGATCTCCGACGCCGGCGCACTGCCCGAGGTCGCCGGACCTGACCACCCCTGGGTCGCTCGCCGCGGTGACGCCGAGGACCTGGCGCGGGTGATCGAGCGCGCCCTGGCAGCCACCCCGGACGAGGTACGGTCCGTGACCGACCGTGCCCGGCTGCGTTGGGAAGACGAGTACTCCCCGCGGGCCGGGCGACTGCGGGTGCAACGACTTCTCGAGGACCTGGGGGTGGGATGAAGCGGCCAAGAGTGGCGATCGCCCACGACTACCTCACCCAGCGTGGAGGGGCCGAGCGCGTCGTCCTGACCCTGATGAAGGCCTTTCCCGAGGCTGCGGTGCACACCACCCTCTACGACCCGGAGGGCACCTATCCCGAGTTCGCCCACGCAGACGTCCGTACCTCGCTCCTCAACCGGGTCGGCGCGCTGCGCCGCGACCACCGGCTGGCGCTTCCGCTGCTCGCCCCGGCAGCCTCCCGCATGCGCATCGACGCCGACGTCGTCGTCGCGTCGAGCAGCGGATGGGCACATGGCTTCGACACCACCGGCCGCACCGTCGTCTACTGCCACAACCCCGCACGCTGGCTCTACCAGACCGACGAATACCTCGGCGTCTCTGCCTGGCGCTCGCCCCTCGGCCCGCCGGTGCTCGCGATGCGGCCGTTCCTGAAGCGCTGGGACCGGCGCCAGGCCGCCCAGGTCGACGTCTATCTCGCCAACAGCCGTGTCGTGCAGCAGCGGATCGCGACGACGTACGGTCGCACGGCCGAGCTGCTGGCACCGCCGCACGGCATGGACCCCGGCGCACCCCAGGAGCCCGTGCCCGACCTGGCCGACTGGGACCCCGGCTACGCGCTCGTGGTCTCCCGCCTCCTCCCCTACAAGAACGTCGACGCCGTGATCGAAGCGGTGCGCGACACCGGCCGTCGCCTGGTCGTCGTCGGCCACGGCCCCGAGGAGGCGCGGCTGCGCGCGACCCTGCCCGACCACGTGCGCGTGCTCGGCGGCCTCAGTGACGCACAGCTGCGCTCGGTGTACGCCGGTGCCGGCGTGCTGGTGGCCGCGAGCCACGAGGACTTCGGTCTCGCGCCGCTCGAGGCCGCGGCCTTCGGCGTACCGACCGTGGCGCTGCGCGGGGGCGGATTCCTCGAGACGGTGATCGAGGGCGAGACCGGCCTGTTCTTCGACCGTCCCGAGCCGGAGGAGATCGCATCGACCCTCGCCATTTGGGACCACCACGACTGGGACGGTGACAGACTGAGGGCGCGGGCCGAGCAGTTCGGGGAGGCCCGTTTCATCGACAGGATCCGGGCCATCGTGCTTGCCGGGCAGGACGAGAAGGGGGTGGGCTGACGTGCGCCCCCAAGGCACCCGCCTCCTCCCGTGGTTGGTCGGCGCGCTCGACTTCGTCATGATCTCCGTGGCGACCGTCCTCGCCGTCAGGTTCCGGCTGTCGCTGCCGATCTTCGCCACCTCGGGCGACGTGCTGGAGAACACCGCCCTGGCCAGCGGCTTCTTCATCGCCACCTGGGTCGTGATGCTGGCCTTCTTCGGGGCTTATGAGCTCACGATCTTCGGCGCTGGCACCGAGGAGTTCAAGCTGGTCGTCAACGGCTCGTTCTTCACCGCCGCGCTGGTCGCGACGACAGCATTCCTCATGAGCTTCCCGCTCTCCCGCGGCTTCTTCGTGCTCCTCTTCCCGATCGGGATCACGTTGCTCGTCCTCGGGCGGCTGCTGTCGCGGCGTGCCATCCAGCGCCTCCGCGAGCGTGGTCACTTCAACGAGAAGGTCCTGCTCGTCGGCACGCCGGGCTACATCGGAGAGATCCACACCGTGCTCGCCCGGGAGAAGTGGCTGGGCTACGACGTGATGGGCTGCCTCGTGCCGACCGACTACGCCGGGCTGGAGCGTACGTCGTCGGGCATCCCTGTGCTCGGCATCATCGGCGACGTGCGCGCGGTCGTCGACAGCCACGCCCCCGACATCGTGTTCTTCACCGCGGGCGCCGTCAGCTCCTCGACCCAGCTGCGGCGACTGGCGTGGGAGCTGGAGGACCACGCCAACGTCCAGATCATCGTGGCGCCCAACGTCACCGACGTCTCCAGCGAGCGCATCCGGATCCGCCCGGTCGCCGGCCTGCCCCTCATGCACCTGGGCCGCTCACGCTCCCAGCTGGCCACCAACGACGCCAAGCGTGCCTTCGACGTCGCCGGCGCGCTGGCTGGGCTGTTCCTCATCTGGCCGCTGCTGCTCGCGCTGATGGTCTGGATCCGCCGCCACGACGGCGGGCCCGCGCTCTTCCGTCAGACCCGGGTGGGTCGCGACGGCGAGACCTTCACCTGCCTCAAGCTGCGCTCGATGAGCGTCGACGCCGAGCAGCGGCTGGCCGAGCTGGACGTCCCGGAGGAGGGGCTCTTCAAGGACCACGACGACCCCCGGGTCACGCGTCCGGGTCGCTTCATCCGACGCTTCTCCCTCGACGAGCTGCCCCAGCTGTGGAACGTGGTGCGCGGCGACATGAGCCTGGTCGGGCCCCGGCCGCCGTTGCCCGAGGAGGTCGACAAGTATGAGGACGACATGCTGCGCCGCCTCAACGTGCTGCCGGGAATGACCGGTCTGTGGCAGGTGTCGGGCCGCTCGGACCTGTCGTGGGAGGACACCGTGCGGCTCGACCTCTACTACGTCGACAACTGGTCGATGGTGCAGGACCTGATCATCCTCGCCCGCACGGTCGGTGCCGTGCTCGCCTCCCGCGGGGCCTACTGAGGATCAGCCGGCGTCTTGACGTCCTTGCGTCGGCCCCGGCCCGCGAGGGAGTACGACTTGCCGGTCTTCTCCTCGGCGCCGTAGCCCCCGTAGCCCCCGTAGCTGCCGAACGCACTGCCGTAGGCCGTGGCACTGGCACCCTTCATCGGGGCCTTGTTGAGGACGACGCCGAGCAGGCGGCTGCCGACCTGGTCGAGGATGCGGCGGCAGTTCTCGCTGTGCTCGATCTGCGTCTTGCCGGCCGCCTGCACGAGCAGGGCACCGTCGCAGAAGGCCGCCAGCAGGCCGGCATCGGTGACCGGAAGGAGGGGCGGGGCGTCGAGGATCACGAAGTAGTCGCGGGAGAGGTCGTCGATGAACTGCTTCATCCGCAGCGATCCCAGCAGCTCGCTCGGGTTGGGCGGGATGCGACCGGCCGCCAGCAGGCTGAGGTTGGCGATCCCCGAGTCGACGATCACGTCCCGCACGTCGACGTCGCCGGCCAGGGCCTGGGTGAGGCCCACGGTGCCGTCGATCTCGAACGTGCTGGCGAGCATCGGGCGTCGCAGGTCGGCGTCGATGAGCAGCACCTCGGTGCCGGCGTGCGCCATCAGGCGAGCGAGGTTGGCCGAGACGGTGGACTTGCCCTCGCCGGCGAGGGCGCTGGTGACGACGATGCGCCGCGGCTCGTTGTCGACGTCGACGAAGCGCAGGTTGGTGCGCAGCTGCCGGAAGGACTCCGCCGCCTGGCCGAGGTCACCTCGCACACCCCGGTGGTCGCGGTCGAGGGCCTGCTCCTTGGGGATGATGCCCAGGACGGCCGCTCCGGTGGCGTCCTCCACGTGCTTGACCGACCTGACCCGGCGGTCGACGAGTCGTCGAGCGATGAGGAGGGCGTAGGCCAGGCCGAGCCCGCCGATCGCGCCCTTCATGGCCGCGCGGTTGTAGTCGGGGGTGAAGGGGGCCCCGGGCAGCTGCGCCTCCTCGAGGGGCACGATGCGCACCAGGCTCTCCCCGCGCGGGTTGGCCTCGCCCGTCTCGATCTCCTGGGCGACGACGACCACGGCGTCCACCACCGCGTTGGCGAGGTCTCGGGCTTCCTCCGGGGTGCTGCCGATCGCGGTGACGGTCAGCGCGTTGACGCTCGCGTCGACCGAGGCCGAGAACCGGCCGGCGATGGCGCCGGGGGGCACGTCGAGCCCGAGGTCCTCCACGACCTGCTCCGCGACCGGGGTCTTGGAGACGAGGAAGGCGTAGAGCCCGGCCTTGTCCTCGGCGAGCGAGGAATTGCCCTGCTCCTCGCCCGCAGTGGTGGCGTTGCCGACCCGCACCAGGCCCGACGACGTGGCGGCGTAGAGCACCGGCTCCTGCGTGGTCTTGGCCATCATCAGCAGTGCGCCGAGGATCGCGCAGCCGATGAGCACCCACGCATAGGCGCGGCTCAGACGCACGAAGTCCCCGAAGGTCATGGGCGCGAGTGTAGGGCGTGTCTCCACGCCCGCGACCGGAACGCGCAACACGCTGGCACGATGGGGCCCATGACCGACGAGGAGGATGTCCGGGAGGCGCCCATCGCCGCCCGCGTGCATCTGGCCCACGCGGTCGTGCAGAAGCTGTCCGAGGAGCGCAACATCGACATCCTGCACCTCAAGGGCCCGGCCGTGCTCCCCGGCCTTCGCCCCGCGGGTCGCCAGTCGAGCGACGTCGACGTGCTCGTGCGGCCGAGCCACCTGTCGCAGCTGATCGGCGCCCTGGAGTCGATCGGGTGGGAGCAGCGCACCGGCTTCGCCACCGGCTCGGTCTTCGCCCACGCGGCCAACTGGTGGCACGACGACTGGGGCTGGGTGGACGTGCACGTGAGCTGGCCCGGAGTCGGGATCGGTGCCGAGCAGGCCTTCGACGTGCTCGCCCGCGGGTCGCTCCAGCGCTCGATCGCCCACTGGGACTGTCCGGTCCCCGACCGGACCGCGCAGCGACTGATCCTGATCCTGCACTCGGCGCGCTCGGAGGGTGCCATCGACATCGACCAGGCATGGGCGGCTGCAGAGCCGGCCGAGCAGGCAGAGGTGCGTGCGCTGGCCGCCGAGCTCGACGCCGAGGTCGCGCTCGCCGCCGGCATCGGCGAGCTCGAGCTGCACCGGGACCATCCGACGTACGCGCTCTGGCGCCACTTCGCCGAGGGCGGCACCCGGCTCGACGAGTGGCGGGCGCGACTGTCCGCCGCGCCGAGCGCGCGCGCGAAGGTCGGGCTCGTCACCTCGGCGATGAGGGTCAACCGCGACCACCTGGGGATGGAGCTGGGCCGACCGCCGACGCGCGAGGAGATCCGCGCCCGCCAGGGGCAGCGACTGCGCAAGGCCGCCGGCGAGCTCTCCAAGCGGGTGAAACGCTCTTGATCCACCGCTACCGGATCGCCGACGACGTTGCGTGGGTCAGCCAGGAGGAGCTCGACGGGGGCGACCTCCCCACGGCCTACCTCAGCCGCATCCCGGGGGGGCCGCCGATCCTGCTGGAGGGCTCCGCGTGCCTGGTCTGGCTGGCCCTCGCCCACGGCGGGACGATGGAGGAGCTCACAGTGGCCGCGGCCGCGATGTCCGCGGCGACGGTCGGCGAGATCAGCGACGACGTGGCGTCGATGGTCGACCAGCTCGTCGCCATCCGCGTCGTCCGAGAAGACTGACCGCCACCGCTCCCACGAACCCCCCGGCCGTGTTGGCCGCCACGTCCGCCCACGACGCCTCCCGGGCCAGCCACAGCGCCTGGACGCCCTCGATGGCTCCCGAGCCAGCGGCAGCCAGCAACGTCACCTCCCACCAGGACCAGCGGGTGAGCAGCGCGACGGTGATGCCCAGCGGCACGAACAGCAGCACGTTGAGGATCACGCCGTAGTGCTGGGGCAGCATCCACTGGGGCGCGATCGGCCAGTCGTAGCGGAACACCACGTAGAGCCGCACCGTCATCCGGTTGAGCTCGCGCCCCCAGGGCCCGAAGACCAGAAGCGCCAGGCCCACGGCGTACCCGGCCATCAGAGCGAGCACGAGTGGCTCCCGGCTCAGGATCCGGCGGACGGTGCTCACCGGATCACCCTAGGGTGGGCGGGTGAGCATCACAGGGCAGGCGGCTGAGGTCGTCGTCGAAGCCCTGGGAGTGTCCGTCGCCATTCCCACCGATGCCGACCACGTGGCGCGGCTGCAGCGCCAGTGGAGCCGGGCACTGACCGATCGGCCCGCCGAGGTCACCGTCGACACCGCCGGGCTCGCCGTCGACGACGACGTCGCCAGCGACTACACCATCACCACGCTCGTCACGATGGCCGCGCTGAGCGCGACGGCCGGGCGTCGGCTCAACATCCACGCGGGCGCCGTCACCGACGCCACCGGCCGCGCCCTCACCGTGATCGGCGCGTCGGGCGCCGGCAAGACGACCGCCGTCAACCACCTTGCCCGGCGGCTGGGTTACCTCAGTGACGAGACCGTCTCCATCGACGACGAGCTCACCGTCCACCCCCACCCCAAGCCGTTGTCGGTCATCCAGGATGTCGACCAGCCGCACGTCAAGGTGTCCCTCTCGCCCGACGACCTCGACCTCGTCGTACCGACGACAGCCGCCCGCCTGCACCGCATCGTCCTCCTGCGCCGCGGAGAGGCCCCCGCGCGCCTCGAGCCCGTCGGTGCGCCGGCCGCCATCGTCGAGATCGTCGCGCAGACGTCCTCCCTCGTGCTCCTCGAGCACCCCATCGAGCGGTTGGCCCGGACGCTCGACGCCTGCGGAGGGGCGTGGGCGCTGCACTACTCCGAGATCGAGGACTGGCTCGACCAGCTGGTGGAGCTGCTCGACGCAGCGCCGCAGCCTCCGCGTGCCTACGTCCACCACCCGTCGGTCATGACTGATGCCTCGGCCCCGGCACACACATGGCGACGGAACGAGTGGACCGACGCCGTCCAGTACGACGACGAGCTGGTGCTGCTGGCCGGCGACACGGCCCACCTGCTCGCCGGTCTCGGGGTCGTCACCTGGCTCGCACTCGCCTCGCCGCAGACGAGCGACGCCCTGGTCGAGCGAGCGCAGGAGGAGCTGGGCGACCACCCCGACGCTCCCGCCCTGGTCCGCGCCGCGCTCGACGAGCTCGCCGAGCGCGGACTGCTCCTCCCGCCCGCCTGACCGCCCGCGTCCGGTATGACGTACGCCGGTAACGTGCGGCCCATGACTGCGCGCCGCCACCTGCCGACCGACGAGGCCCGCGACCTGCTCGCCCTCGTGCGTGAGATCGCCTCCAAGGAGCTCGCTCCCCGGTCGGCCGAGGCGGAGGCGACCGAGGTCTTCCCGCGCGACGTCTTCCGGCTGCTGGGACAGGCCGGTCTGCTGTCGCTGCCCTACCCCGAGGAGTTCGGCGGGGGCGACCAGCCCTACGAGGTCTACCTCCAGGTGCTCGAGGAGATCGGCGCCGTCTGGTCGTCGGTCGGTGTCGGCGTGTCCGTGCACGCGCTGTCGTGCTTCGGCCTGGCCTACTTCGGCACCGACGAGCAGAAGGCCGAGTGGCTGCCCGACATGCTCAGCGGCGACCTGCTCGGGGCGTACTGCCTGTCCGAGGCGCACGCCGGGTCCGACCCGGCCGCGATGCGGACGACGGCCCGCCGCGACGGCGACTCCTACGTCCTCAACGGTGCCAAGGCCTGGACGACCCACGGCGGCCACGCCGACTTCTACAAGGTGATGGCCCGGACCTCCGACGACCGCAACGGCATCTCCTGCTTCCTGGTCCCCGCCTCCACTCCCGGCCTCGCGGCCGATCCGCCGGAGCGCAAGATGGGGCTCACCGGGTCCGCGACCGCGACGATGCGCTTCGACAACGTGCGCGTGGACGCCTCGCGCCTGCTGGGGGCGGAGGGCGAGGGGCTGAAGATCGCGCTCGCCGGGCTGGACTCCGGTCGCCTCGGCATCGCCGCCGTCGCGGTGGGGCTGGCGCAGGGGGCGCTCGACTCCGCCGTCGCGTACGCCCGTGAGCGGGAGACCTTCGGCAAGAAGATCATCGACCACCAGGGCCTGGGGTTCGTGCTGGCCGACATGGAGGCCGCGATCGTCTCGGCCCGGGCGACGGTGCTCCACGCCGCGCGCCTGCGCGACGCCGGCCTGCCCTTCGCGCGTGAGGCCTCGGTCGCCAAGCTCGTCGCGACCGACAACGCGATGAAGGTGACCACCGACGCCGTGCAGGTGCTCGGCGGCTACGGCTACACCCGCGACTTCCCGGTCGAGCGCTACATGCGCGAGGCCAAGGTGATGCAGATCTTCGAGGGCACCAACCAGATCCAGCGGATGGTCATCTCCCGGTCGCTGGCCAAGGACAGCGCGGGCGCCCTTTCCTGAGGGGGTCTCCGTGTCGGTTCCCCGCAGTTTCCCCGGGTACCCGGGGAAACTGGAGCCTCCACCCCGAAACTTCGCGGGTAAGGCTCCAGTTTGGATATGGAACCCTCCGGCCATCACCCCCCAGCCGTTTGTCCACAGGCAGCCGGGAGGGGGATTACTGAGATACGCCACCGGGCAGGCGTATCCGTCATGACAGATGAACTCATCGACCTCACCGGCGTGGTGGTGCTCCGCCGGGACCTGATCGCCGCTGGATACACCGACCGGCAGATCCGCACCCGAGTGAAGACCGGTGAGCTCCATCGCGTCCGGCACGGCAGCTACTGCGATGCCGACCTGTGGCACTCCCTCAGCCCGGCCGACCAACACCGTGTCCTGGCCCGCGCTGTGCTGGCACGCGCGCACCCCGCCACCGTCCTCACCCACGTGTCGTCCGCCATCGAGCAACAAGCTCCCGTGTGGGGACACGACCTGACAAAGGTGCACACCACCCGCACCGACGGGCGCGCCGGGCGCAAGGAGTGCGATCGGGTGCAACACGCCGGCACCATGCCGGCGTACCACGTCAAACAGGTCAACGGCGTGCCCGTGTCCTTGGCTACCCGGTGCGCTGTCGAGATGACCACCATCTCCTCCGTCGAGTCGGCGCTCATCACGGTCGACGGACTGCTCCACGCGGGACTCACGACCATCAACGGCATCACTCAGTTCGCCCATCGCACACGGTGGTGGCCCAACAGTCTGCGTACGACCGTGGTGCTGCGCCTGGCTGACAAGCGACACGAGTCCGCGGGCGAGTCGCGCGTGGTCAACTTCTGCTACACCCAGGGACTACCCCGGCCCGAGCCGCAGGTCATCATCCGCGACGAGAGCGGGCGCGAGGTCGCGCGGGTCGACTTCGCCTGGGTCCGCTTCGGAGTCTTCCTGGAGTTCGACGGTCGCATCAAGTACGAGAAGTACCGGCGCGAGGGCGAGACGCTCGAGACGTTCCTGATGAGGGAGAAGGCACGGGAGGAACTCATCTGCCAGCTGACCGGGTGGACGTGCGTACGCATCACCTGGGCGCAGCTGGACAAGCCGCGGAAGCTGGCCGGACGGATACGCCGCATCCTGGACTCGCGAACCCTGACCACGGCGTGAGCGTCAGATCCGCCGAGGTTCACGACCCAAACTGGAGGTTCGACCCCGAAACTTCGCGGGGGAAGCTCCAGTTTCCCCGGGTACCCGGGGAAACTTGCGGGGGCCCAACCTCAGACGTCGGTGACGCGGATGCCCGCGTGGGCCTTGTAGCGTCGGTTGACCGCGATCAGGTTGGCGGTGAGGGCCTCGACCTGGTGGGCGTTGCGGAGGCGGCCGCCGTACAGACCCCGCATGCCGGGCACCACGTCGGCGATGGCCTGCACGAGGTCGGTGGCGTCGCGGTCGTCGCCCAGGACCAGCACGTCGGTCTCGATCCGATCGACCTCGGGGTCCTCCAGCAGGCTGGCGCTGACGTTGTGGAAGGCACCCACGACGCGCGACTCGGTGAGGATCGCCGCGGCCTGCTGGGTGGCGGAGCCCTCCTCGACCTGGAGGGCGAAGGGACCCTGCTTGTCGAAGCCGAGCGGATTGACGCAGTCGACGACGATCTTGCCGGCGAGCTCGGTCGCGATCGACCGCAGCAGCTCGGCGTGACCGTCCCACGGCACCACGACGAGTACGACGTCCGCGGCCGTCGCGGCCTCGGCGTTCGACGTGCCACGCACCCGCCCGAGCGTCGCCAGCGTCGCTGCCGTCTCGGCGGCGCGTTCGGGCGACCGCGAGCCCAGCACCACGTCGAGGCCGGCCGCGGCGAAGCGACGAGCCAGCCCACGCCCCTGCGGTCCGGTCCCGCCGAGGACGGCGATGGTCAGGGAGGTCAGGTCACGGTCGCTCACCCCGCCGACGCTAGCGAACACCACCACCCCACCCGGCCCCCGGCCACCGGGCGGACGCCGGGCCTCACCCCTTCGAGTCTTGTCCGGGCGCACCCGGCGAGCAACCGTGGACGCATGTCCAAGCGAATCGCATTCCTGACCGCAGCCGAAGGGGTCGAGGAGGTCGAGCTCACCCAGCCGTGGGAGGCCGCCGTCGACGCCGGGCACACCGCCGAGCTCCTGTCGATCGACGAGGGCGAGGTGCAGCTCTTCCGACACCTGGACAAGTCCAGCACCCAGCGGGTCGACCGCCGCGTGGCCGACGTCTCGGTGGCCGACTACGACGCGCTCGTCCTGCCCGGTGGCGTGGCCAATCCGGACGCCCTGCGCATGGACGAGACCGCCGTCGCGTTCGTCCGAGACTTCGTCGACACCGGCAAGCCCGTCGCCGCGATCTGCCACGCCGCGTGGACCCTCGTCGAGGCCGACCGGTTGCAGGGCAAGCGGGTCGCGAGCTGGCCCAGCCTGCAGACCGACATCCGCAACAGCGGCGGCGAGTGGGTGGACGAGGAGGTCGTCGTGGACGGCAACCTGATCACCAGCCGCAACCCGGACGACCTCCCGGCGTTCTCGAAGGTCCTGCTCGACGCCCTCGACAGCTAGCCGGCCCGCTCGACCAGCCAGCGACCCAGCAGCGTCCCGTCCTGCTCCAGCAGCAGGGCGGGGTGCAGCGTGACGTCCACCTCGGCGCCCGTGGCGATCCGTACGGCGTCGCCGCCGGTGAGCATCGGCACGACCGTCCAGCACAGCTCGTCGACGACACCCGCGGCCAGCAGGTCGGCGAAGAGCGAGGGTCCGCCCTCGCACAGCTGTTCGGCCCAGCCGCGGTCCGCCAGCTCCTGCTTCAGGGCGACCAGGTCGATCTCGTCGTCGCCCAGCACCAGCACGTTGTCGTCGCCCAGCTGCTGCCGCACCTCGGCCAGACCACCGGCCGATGCGACGGTCGCCATCAGCACGCGTCCCCGCGGTGCGTCACGCAACGTCGGAGGCAGGTCCCCCGACCTGCTGACGACGACCAGCGGCAGACGCGGGACGTCGTACCCCTCCGCGCGGAGCGTGCCTGCACCGACGACGAGGCAGTCGGCCCAGCCACGCAGGGCGTCGAAGACCCGCTTGTCCGCATCGTTGTTGATGCCCTTGCTGAGCCCGTCGGAACCCTGGGCGGCGCCGTCGACGGTGCTCACGAAGTTGACCCGCAGCCACGGCCCCCCGGGCGGGGCGTAGAGCTGCGTCAGCTCGTCGTCGGAGAGGTCGGCCAGCCGCTTCAGCTCGAGGTCTTTTCTCACGCCCCTAATCTTGCCCCGTGATCACCCTCGCCGACCTGGCCGCCCTCCAGAGCTCCTACGGCGACGCCTGGGCCGGCCCGGTGGCACCCGTCGTGCTCAACGGACCGCGCGGAGACGTGAGCATCGGTGACGGCCGGGTGACGCTGATGGGGTGCGTCAATCTCTCGCGTGACTCGACCTATCGCGAGAGCGTGGCGACCAGCCCCGACGACGCGATCCGGATGGGTCGGGTCCAGGCCGCGCAGGGCGCCGACATCATCGACCTGGGCGCCGAGTCCAGCAACGCGCGGGCAGCCCGGGTCTCCGTCGAGGACCAGATCACTCGGCTGGTGCCGGCGGTGAAGGGACTCGCCGAGGAGGCGATCGTCTCGGTCGAGACCTACGAGCCCGAGGTCGTCCGGGCCTGCCTCGACTCCGGCGCCAGGATCCTCAACATGACCGGTCGCCAGCACGAGGACGAGATGCTCGCCCTCGCGGCGGACTACGACGCCGCCGTGGTCATGTGCTTCGGAGAGACCGCCAACGTGCGCGAGGCCGCCGACGTACCGCCCGACGCCGACCCGATGCCCGTTCTCCTCGACCACTTCACGCCTCGGCTCGAGCACGCGCGCTCACTGGGTGTCGACCGGGTCGTGGTCGACCCCGGCATGGGGTTCTACTACGGCAACCTCGTCGACCCGATGACCCGCTCGCGCCACCAGACCCGGGTGCTGACCCAGACCTTCCGCCTGCGCCCGCTCGGTGCGCCCGTCTGCAACGCACTGCCCCACACCTACGACATCTTCGGCGACGAGTTCCGCAAGGCGGAGGGCTTCTACGGTGTCCTGGCCGCGCTCGGCGGCACGCACCTCCTCCGCATCCACGAGGTGGCCCACCTGCGCGCCGTGCTCCGGGCACTGGAGCTGCTCGAGGTCCGCTGAGCCAGCGACCTCAGCCCAGGAAGGCCCGCACGCCGGACACCAGTCCCCGGGCATAGCGCGTACGACCGCGCGCTGAGGTGATCACGCGGGCCTCGGTCCGGCTGCGCATGTTGCCGAGCTCGACCATCACGGTGGGGACGTCGGACAGGTTGAGGGTGCCGAGGTCGGAGCGGACGTCGAGCCCGTCGCCACCGGCGATGTAGTTGGCGACCACGAACCGCCGGCGGAGGAGTCCGACCTTCACCTCGGAAGCCAGCCGCATCGACGCGGCGTGGATGTCGTCGGTCCACGGCGCGCGGTCGGCCGGGGCGATCACGTGGAAACCGCGGGCGCCGGGCGTGTACGACCCGTCGGCATGGATCGACAGCTTCAGGTCGGCGCCGATCCGGTTGCCGGCTCGCCCTCGTACGTCGACGCACGGTCCCCACCGGTCCTGCCGGTTGCTGCGGCGGGTCATCCTCACCGTCGCGCCCAGCGCGCGCAGCCGGGCCGCGACGAGGCGAGACACCTGCCAGGCGAACGTCGCCTCGGCGTAGCCGCCGGTGGTCGCCGTGCCGGTCGTGTTGCACGGCTTGGTGAAGCCGCCCGCCGGCACCAGCCGGTTGATCTCGGCAGGGAAGTTGTGGTTGCCCAGCTGGTGACCGGGATCGATCACGATCGTGCGCCCGGCGAGCGGCAGCGCGGCCGCCGCCCGCTGGGGTAGTCCAGTGGCGAACGGCTGTCCCGACGTCCGATCAGCAACCGATGGCCACTGGACTACCCCGCCGGCGGCAGGGGCGGGTGCCGGCACGAGCAGTGCGGCTGCCAGCAGCACGACGCCCGCGACCGTGTGCCGCATCAGCCGGCGAATCCTTGGGGGTTCTGCGACTGCCAGCGCCAGGTGTCGACGCACATGTCGTCGATCGTCTTGTGGGTGCGCCAGCCCAGCTCGGCGTTGGCCTTGGACGGGTCGGCGTAGGACGTGGCCACGTCACCGGCGCGGCGGGCCACCACCTCGTACGGCAGCTCGCGACCGACCGCGCGCCCGAAGGCGTGCAGCAGCTCGAGGACGCTGGTGCCCCGCCCGGAGCCGAGGTTCCAGACGTTGACCGGGTCCGTGCTCGAGGCCAGGGCCTCGAGCGCGGCGACGTGACCCGCGGCGAGGTCCTCGACGTGGATGTAGTCGCGCACCCCGGTGCCGTCGACGGTGTCGTAGTCGTCGCCGAAGACCCGGAGCTTCTCGAGCTTGCCGACGGCGACCTGGGCGATGAACGGCATCAGGTTGTTGGGGATTCCGGAGGGGTCCTCGCCGATCGTGCCCGACGCGTGGGCACCCACCGGGTTGAAGTAGCGCAGCAGCGCGAAGCGCATCTCGGGCGAGGCCCCTGCGACGTCGCGCAGGATCTGCTCCTGCATGACCTTCGTCCAGCCGTAGGGGTTGGTCGCGTAGGTCGGGCGGTCCTCGGTTGCGGCGGCCTGGTCATTGCCGTAGACGGTCGCGCTGGAGGAGAAGACGAGCTTGTCCACGTGGTGTCGCTGCATCGCGCGGACCAGGGAGAAGGTGGAGCCGAGGTTGTTCTCGTAGTACTCCAGCGGCTTCTCGACACTCTCCCCGACGGCCTTGTAGCCGGCGAAGTGGATCACCGCGTCGAAGCCCTCGGCGGCGAAGAGGTGCTCGGTCTTGTCGTAGTCGCACAGGTCGAACGAGTGCAGGACGATCCCCTGTCCCGTCAGCGACTCCAGCCGTCCGAGCACGGTCGGGTGCGAGTTGCTGAAGTTGTCGACGATCACGACGTCGTGGCCGGCCGCGATGAGCTGAATGACGGTGTGCGAGCCGATGTAGCCGGCGCCTCCGCTGACGAGGATCTTCATGACCCGGCAGCCTACGTTCTCCTCTCCTGACACACTGACGCCCATGCCTACCGCGCTCATCACCGGGATCACCGGCCAGGACGGTCTCTACCTCGCCGAGCTGCTGCTCGAGAAGGGTTACGACGTCCACGGGCTGATCCGGGGTCAGAACAATCCCCGCCGCGCGCTGGTCGAGGCCCTCGTACCGGACGTCACGCTCCACAACGGCGACCTGACCGACCTCTCGAGCCTGATGCGCGCACTGCGCGACAGCAACCCCGACGAGGTCTACAACCTCGGCGCCATCAGCTTCGTGGCCTACTCGTGGGAGAACGCCTTCGTCACCTCCGACGTCACCGGCATGGGGGTGCTCAACATCCTCGAGGCCGTACGCCTCCACGCCGGCGACGACCCGGCCAGCGTGCGGTTCTACCAGGCGTCCAGCTCGGAGATGTTCGGCAAGGTGCAGCAGGTGCCCCAGTCGGAGGGCACCCTGCTCTGGCCGCGCTCGCCGTACGGCGTGAGCAAGGTCTACGGCCACTACATGACCATCAACTACCGCGAGTCCTACGGCATGCACGCCTCCTCGGGGATCCTCTTCAACCACGAGTCGCCGCGTCGCGGTCCGGAGTTCGTCACCCGCAAGATCAGCCAGGCCGTCGCGCGCATCCACCTCGGCCAGCAGGACTCGATGGCGCTGGGCAACCTCGACGCGCAGCGCGACTGGGGCTACGCCGGCGACTACGTCGAGGCGATGTGGCGGATGCTGCAGCAGGACGAGGCCGATGACTACGTCATCTCCACCGGCGCGACCCACTCCATCCGCGACTTCCTCGACCTCGCCTTCGCCCACGTCGGCATCGACGACTGGAGCAAGCTGGTCACCCAGGATCCCCGTTTCATGCGCCCGGCAGAGGTCGAGCAGCTCATCGGTGACTCCTCGAAGGCGAAGGACAAGCTCGGGTGGACGCCGACCGTCTCCTTCCCCGAGCTCGTGGCGATGATGGTCGACGCCGACATCGCCGCAGCCAAGGCGGGCTGGTGACCCCTCGCGCCTTCGTCACCGGCATCGGTGGCCAGGACGGGAGCTATCTGGCCGAGCGTCTGGTGGCCGACGGGATGGAGGTCCACGCCCTGGTGCTCGACACCGACGGCCCGCCGGCGTACTGCCCCGAGTCGGTGGTGCTGCACCCCGGTGACATCGGCGACGTCGAGTCGACCCGGCGCCTGGTGCTGGAGATCGCGCCGGCCGAGATCTACAACCTGGCGGCCATCAGCTCGGTCGCGCAGTCGTGGGAGGAGCCCGACCTCACCGCCCACGTCAACGGCAGCGCCGCGGTCGGGCTGATGGAGTCCGCGCGCCAGGTCGGCAGCGACGTACGCCTCGTGCAGGCCTCGAGTGCCGAGATCTTCGGCGAGCCCCCGCACGCCCCGCAGACGGAAGCCACGCCGATCCGACCCGTCAACCCGTACGGCGCGGCGAAGGCGTTCGCGCACCTGGCCGCCGCCGTCTTCCGCCAGCGCGACCTCCACGTGTCGAGCGTGATCCTCTACAACCACGAGTCGCCGCGTCGCGGCGAGCGGTTCGTCACCCGCAAGATCACCTCGACGGTGGCCGCCATCGCACGCGGCGACGCCGATCACCTCACGCTGGGCAACCTCGACGCGCGGCGCGACTGGGGCTGGGCGCCGGACTACGTCGACGCGATGGTCCGGGCGGCCCGCGCCGACACGCCCGCCGACTACGTCGTCGCGACGGGCCGTGCCCACTCGGTGCGCGACTTCGTGGCGGCGGCCTTCGCTGCGGCCGGCATCGCCGACTGGGAGCCGTTCCTGCGGCAGGACGCCGCCTTCATGCGCCCCGCCGACCCGTCCGAGCTGGTCGGCGACGCCACGCTCGCGCGCGAGGTGCTGGGCTGGACCCCGACGGTGGTCTTCGAGGACATCGTGGCGCGGATGGTCGCCGCCGACCTGCACTGACCGGCGTACGACAGGGGTGGTGCGAGCCTCCCCCTCGAAACTGGAGGTTCACCCCCGAAGTTTCGGGGTGGAGGCTCCAGTTTCCCCGGGTACCCGGGGAAACCGACGACCCCCCGGGATCCCGGTCAGCCGTGCTGCAGCAGCTGCAGCAGGTACTCCCCGTAGCCGCTCTTCCGCAGCGGCGCGGCCCGCGCGACGAGCTCGTCGTCCGTCATCCACCCCATCCGCCAGGCGACCTCCTCGGGCGCACCGACCTTGAAGCCCTGGCGGCCCTCGATCGTGCGGACGAAGTTGGACGCGTCGTTGAGGGAGTCGAAGGTGCCGGTGTCGAGCCATGCAGTGCCGCGGGGCAGCACCTCGACGTGGAGGCGGCCCTCCTCGAGGTAGCGACGGTTGAGGTCGGTGATCTCCAGCTCGCCGCGGGCCGACGGCTCCAGCTCGGCGGCGTACTGGATCACGTCGTTGTCGTAGAAGTAGAGGCCCGGCACCGCGAAGTCGCTCTTGGGGTTCTCCGGCTTCTCCTCCAGGGACAGCGCCCGGCCCTGGTCGTCGAACTCCACCACGCCGTACGCACGCGGGTCGGCCACGTGGTAGCCGAAGACAGCGGCCCCGTCGAGATCGGTGAAGCGCAGCAGCTGCTGGCCGAGGCCGGACCCGTAGAAGATGTTGTCGCCGAGCACGAGGGCAGATCGCTCGCTGCCGATGTGGTCCGCGCCGATGATGAACGCCTGCGCCAGCCCGTCCGGGCTCGGCTGGACCGCGAAGGTCAGGTTGATGCCGAACTGCGAGCCGTCGCCCAGCAGCCGGTGGAAGCCGTCCGCCTCGTGGGGCGTGGTGATGATCAGCACGTCACGGATTCCGGCCAGCATCAGCGTGGACAGGGGGTAGTAGATCATCGGCTTGTCGTAGACCGGGACCAGCTGCTTGCTGATCCCCTGGGTGATCGGGTGCAGCCGGGAGCCGGTGCCGCCTGCCAAGATGATTCCGCGCATGCGCCCACCCTAGGGGCCAAGGTTTCGAGCACTTCGCCCCACGCCGCTCGGCACCGTTTGACACCATGGGCCCATGTCCACCAGCCCCAGCTCCTCCTCGCGACGGCTGGTGAGGCCCGCGACGATCATCCTGGGCCTCTTCCTGCTCGTGGTCGCGCTCGGACTCCTCGCCATCCCCTTCCTCAAGGCGCCCGCTCACGCGCAGGGCGCGAAGACCGACCTGGAGGCCGCGAAGATCGCCTTCTCCTCCGGGGACCTGGTCTCCGCCGAGGCGAGCGTGGAGAGCGCCCGTCGGCACGCCGACCAGGTGCAGGGCGCGGTGCAGGGCATCGGCGGCGACGTCTGGAGCCTGATCCCGATCATCGGTGAGCCGGTGGCGGACGTACGCCACCTCGGCAACGCGCTGGACCACCTGACCACGGCCGCGGAGTCCGCCGTCGTGGCCTGGCCGGCCATCAACGGCGAGCAGGCCACCCTGTTCGGCGACCGCTCCGTGGACGTCGAGACCTTGAAGTCACTGGTCGGCGCGGTTTCGCGGGCCAGCACCAACCTCGATGCCGCCCAGCTCGAGCTGCGCGAGGTCAACGACTCCGCCATCGGCGTCGGCACCCGCCTGGCGGACGCGCGCGACGAGGCCGGCGACGTCCTCGCCCCACTCGCGTCGAGCGCACGCCGGGCGAAGCCGCTCGCACGAGCGTTGCCGAGCCTGTTCGGCGTCGACGGCGAGAGGACCTACCTGCTGGCCCTGCTCAACCCGGCCGAGCAGCGCTACTCCGGCGGCGCGCCGCTGACCCTGGCACCACTGCAGGTGGCCGACGGCCGGCTCACGGTGGGCAAGGCCGTGGACACCTCCGACCGCGAGCTCTACCGCGTGGGCCGGTGGGAGAGGGTCGAGGACAACCCCTTCCACAAGGGCAAGCTGCGGCTCTCCACCTCGACCTTCGCCCCCGACTGGTCGGTCTCCGGCGAGGAGCTGTCGCGCGGCTGGGCGCGCATCGCCGGCCAGGAGACCGACGGCGTCATCGTCGTCGACGTCGTCGCACTGGCCGACCTGATGCGCATCACCGGACCCGTGGACGTGCCGATCTATGGCCAGATCGACGCCGAGAACTTCACCCAGAAGCTGGTCGGCGACTACGACGCCTACCCCTCCAACAAGGCGCGCCACGACCTCAACCTCGCGCTCGTGCCCCTGTTCGCCGACCGCCTCCTCTCCGCGGGCCAGGGCCTCGACAAGATCGAGTCCCTGCGCGACTCGGCGCGCGGTCGGCACTTCGCGATGTGGATGAGCGACCCCGACGTGCAGGCTGCGGTCACCGATGTCGGTCTCTCCGGCGAGCTGTCCAACACCGACCACGACTACCTGGCGGTCTTCAACCAGAACACCAACGTCAGCAAGGCCGACTACTGGCAGCGGCGCGCCCTGACCAGCGACGTCACCCTGCGTCCGGACGGTTCGGCCAGGGTCCGGCTCACGATCACCGTGCACAACGACTCCCCGCCCTACACGCAGGACTTCGCCGATCCTCGTGGCGGCACGAGCCTCACCCGCTGGAACGGCATGAGCATCGGCGTCTTCCTCCCCCGCGGCGTCACGATCATCTCGGCGAACGCCAACGACAAGGTGAAGGGCACCGGCGTCTTCGACTACTACGGGCGCCCCTACAAGCTGCTGCGACTCTGGCTGCCGCCGACGGAGACCCGCACGGCGGTCATGGAGTACGACGTCCCTGCCGCCGCGGACACCCTCGGTGACGGCAGCCTGCTCTACCGCCTCGACCTCACGCCGCAGGGACTCGTGACGCCGCAGTCCGTCTCGGTGCGGGTGCAGTTCCCGCAGGGCTACGAGGTCTCCGACCTGCCCGAGGGATGGACGAGCCCCGGGCGGCGTGAAGCGTCGTACGAGAACCCGGGGTTGGTCACCCAGCCGAGCTTCACCGTCACCGGCGTCCCCCGCGGCTGACGACAAGCCCTAGACTCCCGGCCATGGATCGCCTTCTCGTGACCGGAGGCGCGGGGTTCATCGGATCGAACTTCGTGCACCACCTCGTGGCCAACACCGACCTGCGCGTCACCGTGCTCGACAAGCTGACCTACGCGGCCAGCAAGGAGTCGTTGGCAGGGCTGCCCCAGGACCGGGTGCAGCTCGTCGTCGGCGACATCGCGGATGCCGACGTCGTCGACCCGCTGGTCGCCGAGCACGACGCCGTCGTGCACTACGCCGCGGAGTCCCACAACGACAACTCGCTCAACGACCCGAGCCCGTTCATCCGCACCAACATCCTCGGCACCTACACGATCCTCGAGGCCGTGCGGAAGCACGAGAAGCGGCTCCATCACGTCTCGACCGACGAGGTCTACGGCGACCTCGAGCTCGACGACCCCAAGCGCTTCACCGAGGACACTCCGTACAACCCGTCGTCCCCCTACTCCGCCTCCAAGGCCGGCTCGGACCACCTCGTCCGCGCCTGGGTGCGCAGCTTCGGCGTGCAGGCGACGGTGTCCAACTGCTCCAACAACTACGGCCCGTGGCAGCACATCGAGAAGTTCATCCCGCGCCAGATCACCAACGTCATCGACGGCATCCGACCCAAGCTCTACGGCTCTGGTGAGAACGTCCGCGACTGGATCCACGCCGAGGACCACTCCTCGGCCGTCCTCGCCATCCTGGAGAAGGGTCGCATCGGCGAGACCTACCTCATCGGTGCCGACGGGGAGAAGAACAACCTCGAGGTCGTCCGCCTGATCCTGACGTTGATGGGCCAGGAGGCTGACGCCTTCGACCACGTCACCGACCGCGCCGGCCACGACATGCGGTACGCCATCGAGTCCGGCAAGCTGCGCCAGGAGCTCGGCTGGACGCCGCAGTTCCAGGACTTCGAGTCCGGCCTGGCCGACACCATCGACTGGTACCGCACGCACGAGGACTGGTGGCGCCCGCACAAGGACGCCACGGAGGCCAAGTACGCGGTGCAGGGCCAGTGACCCTGCCCTCCCTCGAGACGACGCCCATCCCGGGCCTGGTGGTCGTCCGCCTCGACCGGCGCGACGACGACCGCGGGTTCTTCAAGGAGAACTGGCAGCGCGAGAAGATGCTCGCGATCGGCCTGCCCGACTTCGGTCCGGTGCAGAACAACGTCTCGTTCAACGGTGACCGCGGCGTCACGCGCGGCATCCACACCGAGCCGTGGGACAAGTTCATCTCGCTCGCCACCGGCCGGATCTTCGGCGCGTGGGTCGACATGCGCGAGGGCGAGACCTTCGGGACCACCTTCAGCCTCGAGATGGACACCGCCGTCGCGGTCTTCGTCCCCCGCGGAGTGGGCAACAGCTATCAGGTGCTCGAGGACGCGACCGCCTACACCTATCTCGTCAACGAGCACTGGCGTCCCGGCGTCTCCTACCCCGCGCTGGCGCTCGACGACCCGACCGTGGCCATCGCCTGGCCGATCCCGCTGGCCGAGGCGATCATCAGCGAGAAGGACCGCAACAACCCGACCCTCGACCCGTCCACCGCGATGGCGCCCAAGAAGACCCTGGTCGTGGGGGCACTGGGCCAGCTCGGCCGGGCGCTGCACGCCGCCCACCCCACCGCCGACCGGGTCGACCTGTTCGAGGCGGAGGGCGTCACGGCTCTCGACCTCACCGACGCCGAGGCGGTCGCGGCGTGGCCGTGGCACGAGTACGCCGTCGTCCTCAACGCCGCGGCGTACACCGCCGTCGACGCCGCCGAGACGAGCGAGGGACGCGTCGCTGCCTGGGCAGCCAACGCGACCGGGCCGGCCACGTTGGCGCGCCTCGCCCGAGAGCACGCCTTCACGCTCGTGCACTACTCCTCCGAGTACGTCTTCGACGGCACCGCGGCCCTCGACCCCGGCCACACCGAGGACGAACCCCTCTCCCCGCTCGGCGTCTACGCCCAGTCGAAGGCCGCGGGCGACCTCGCCGTCGGCCTGGCTCCGCGTCACTACCTGGTGAGGACCTCCTGGGTGATCGGGGAGGGCAACAACTTCGTACGCACCATGCGCGGGCTCGCCGAGAAGGGGGTCTCCCCCGCTGTCGTCGACGACCAGGTCGGTCGGCTGACCTTCTCCGGCGAGCTCGTGCGCGCGACCCGGCACCTGTTCGACCAGGACGCGCCCTTCGGCACCTACAACGTCTCCAACGGTGGTGCCCCGATGTCGTGGTGCGAGATCGCCCAGGCGGTCTTCGAGCGCTCCGGCCGCGCCGCGAGCGACGTCTCCGGCACCAGCACCCAGGCGTACGCCGACGGGGTGCTGGCGCAGGGCAAGCCGTTCGCGCCGCGCCCGCTCAACTCCGCGATGTCGCTGGAGAAGATCCGCGCCACCGGCTTCGAGCCCGAGGACGCGCTGGTCGCGCTCGACCGCTACCTCGCCTGACGACCCCGCACCACCGCTGGTTGAGGAGGTCGCGCCCCGCACCACCGCTGGTTGAGGAGGTCGCGCCCCGCACCACCGCTGGTTGAGGAGGTCGCGCAGCGACCGTCACGAAACCAAGACCCTGGTCTCGTGACAGGACTTCGTCCTTCCTCGACCAACGGCGATTCACTACTCGCAGGTTGAGGAGGTCGCGCAGCGACCGTCACGAAACCAAGACCCTGGTCTCGTGACAGGACTTCGTCCTTCCTCGACCAACGGCGGTTCACCTCCGGTCGAGCGAGGCCGAGACCTGGGCTCAGCGCCGGCGCGAGGTGACCTCGGCGAGCGCCGGACGTACGTCGGCGAGGTAGACCAGCGCCGCGATGGTGAAGACCAGGTGGATGATCCCCAACGGTGAGGAGCCGATCAGGATCAGCTGGGCCGCGAAGCCGATGCCGGTGATCGTCGACCACGCGGGCTTGGTGAGCTTCCCGGCAGCCTCGTAGGCCTCGGCGGAGTAGGTCAGGGAGTTCACGAACGCGAAGCCCTTGATCGCCAGCAGCACGATCAGCACCACCAGCAGGGCCGTGCTCTCGAAGGCGTAGATGTTCACCCGCCCAGCCTAGGCCGTGACGCACAAGACCCCCGCCCGGAAGGGGCGGGGGTCCTGTGCTCAGAACAGCGTCAGCTGCTCATGGGGTGAATCGTCTCTTCAGTCGCCGACCTTCTCGGCCGCGTCGACAACAGCCTTGACCGCGTTGGTGGCGGTCGCCTGCGCGGCGGTGGTCGTGGCCTTGGCGCTGCTCTGCGCGACAGCGGTCTTCTTGGCCGCAGCCTTGCGGACCGGAGCCTTCTTCGCGGCAGCCTTCTTGGCGGCGGTCTTCTGCGCGGTCTGCACCTTCTTGGTGGCGGTGACCTCGGCGTCGGCGGCCTTCTTGGCCTGGGTCGCGGTGGTCTTCGCCTTGGCGACGGTGGTCTTGCCGGACTTCACCGTGGCCTTGGTGGACTCCTGGCGACGGATGCGACCCACGAGGGACTCGCCACGCTTGACCAGGTCGGTGTAGGTCGCGTTGACGACGGCGACGTTCTCGTCCACGACGGTGGAGACCTTGGCGGGGTACGCCTTGGCCTCGGCCTGCAGCTCGGCAACGCGGGCCTCGACGGCCGCACGGCGGGCCTGGGCGTCCTTGGCGAGGGCGTCGACACGCGAGGTGACGGCGTTGACGGCCTGCTCGCGCAGGGCCTTCGCGTCAGTCTTCTGCGCGGTCTTCTGCACGTCGGCCACGCGGGTGGAGACGTCCTTCTGGGCGGCCGTGACGCGCTTCTGCACGTCGGCGACGGCGTCGCGGACGATCTCGACGGCGAGGTCGGTCGCGCCGACGTAGGCGAGGACGGGCTTGAGTGCTTCGGTCCTGATGTCGAACTTGGCGGTGGCCATGTCCTTCTCCTTCTGTGGGGTGCCCGACCCGGTTGGTCGGGTCGGAATCAGCTCTGGGGGTCGTCGTGCGGTGCGTTGAGCGCGAGGAACGAGGCGTAGACGTCGAGCAGGGACTGCTTCTGCCGCTCGGAGAGCCCGCGGTCCGCGAGGACGGCCAGCTCGACCGATCCGGCGTGACCTGGGTCGGGGTGCACGATCCCGGCCCGGACGTAGAGCTGCTCGGCCGAGACCCGTAGGGCGCGAGCGAGCTGCTGGAGCACCTCGGCGGACGGCTTGCGCAGTCCGCGCTCGATCTGGCTCAGGTAGGGATTGCTGACGCCGACCTGGTCGGCGAGCTGGCGCAGCGAGAGCTGCGCACCGAGGCGCTGCTCCTTGAGGTAGTCGCCCAGCGAACCCAGCGTGCCCAGCGAACCGGCGACCGTCTTGCTGGTCACCGACTTCGCGGTCCGTGCGCCCTTGTCCTTGGCCATGACCCCATTGTGCTAACAGCAGTTAGCAAAATGCAAACCAAGGCAGCGTGATGGCGCTCACAAACGCCCTTTTCACAAGGGGATTTGGCCGCTAGCTAGAAGGCAGCACGAATCTCGCCGACCGGGTGCCCGCCACCGAGAAGCGTGTGCCGCCCGGTCTCGTTCACCGCGTCGGCGTCGACACCGGGCTCGTCGAGGAGACCCGACCGGCGCAACGCTTCGGCCATCAGCACCGGGCGTACGCGCGGGGCCCCGTCGTCGGTCTTGAGCGCCCATGCACGACCATCCGGCAGCGCGACGGCGTAGCAGGACTCGGCGCCTGCCTTGCCGATCATCCCCGGGACGGCTCGGAGCAGGCGAAGCTCGTCGCGGGTGGTGCCGCTGACGTACTCCGGGTGCTGGCGGATCGCCGAGGCCACGCGGTGCTCCGGTCCTTCGGTGGCGGTGGCCAGCGCCGCGAAGCCACGGGCCAGGCCGATGAGTGAGGTGGACAGCAACGGGGCGCCACAGCCGTCGACCGCCACCGTCGTGACGGCCTCCCCGGTGACCCGGGCGAAGGTCTCGGCGATCGCCACCTGCAGCGGGTGCTCGGGATCGAGGTAGGTCGCGACGTCCCAGCCCCGCACGACGCAGGTCGCGAGCATGGCGGCGTGCTTGCCCGAGCAGTTCATCAGCACCGGTGCCTTGCGGCCGCCCGCCCGGATCACGGCCTCCCGCGCGTCGTCGTCGAGGGGGTAGTCGGGAGGCGTCTGCAGCGCCGACTCGTCGAGTCCGGCCGACGCGAGGATCCGGCGAGCACCCTCGACGTGGAACTCCTCGCCGGAGTGGGAAGCGCAGGCGAGGGCCAGCAGGTCGGGGGGCAGGTCCAGACCGAGCTCGACCATGGCCAGCGCCTGGAGCGGCTTGTTGCACGAGCGCGGCAGCACGGACGCCGCGACCTCACCGACCGACCAGTCGACGCTCCCGTCAGCAGCCAGAGCCACGATCGAGCCGTAGTGGTGCCCCTCCACGAATCCCGAGCGGATGATCTCGGCAACGACAGGGAGAGCAGAGGTGGACATGCGCGCAGGCTATCCAGCGCCTGCGCCCGTTGGTCGGGCGGAGTCGAGACCTGAGAGGATGCCCCACGTGATCCAGCACTGTCCGACGCCGACCGAGCTCGACGATCTGGAGCTCCTCGTCTCCGGCGCCTACGCACCCCTGACCCGCTTCAACGAGCCCGGCAGCCCGGTCACCCTGACCCTGCCCGACGACGCCGCGGAGGCGGAGCTCGTCGACCCCGAGGGACTGCCGCTCGCCCGGGTGAGCTCGAGCGGAGACGTCGAGGTGCTGACGCATGCGCAGCACGGCCCCTTCCGCCGGCTCCACCTCACCCCGGCCCAGGCACGGGAGCAGCACGCAGGCGCCACCTTCGTCCCCGTCGTCGACGCACTCACCACCGCCGACCTCCACGAGCTCGGCAGCCTGGGTCGGGTCGTGCTCGTGGCCCTGATGGGCACCGGGACCCCGGCACTGTCCCCCGTCGCCCTGGTCCGGGCCACCCTCGCGGCGGCCGACCTGCTCGACGAGGCCAGCGTGATCGCCGTACCCCTCCCCTCCCACGGCGACGCGGAGGCCGACCACGCGCTCGGCACCCAGGTGATGGCCACGTACGCCGGCCCCGACCCGGTGCACGCGCTCTCGGACCCGGGTCTCGTGACAGGACTTCGCCCTACCTCGACCAGCGAAGGCAACCCCGCGGCCAGCGACGGTTACGCCGAGGCCATCGCGGCGATCGTGGCCGCCGACCAGCCGGAGCCCGAGGAGCAGGGCCTCGTCCTGTTCTTCACCGGCCTCTCCGGCAGCGGCAAGTCCACGCTGGCCCAGGCCCTGATGGACCGCCTGCTCGAGCAGGGCGGACGCAGCGTCACCAGCCTCGACGGCGACGTCGTACGCCGCAACCTGTCCGCCGGGCTGACCTTCTCCAAGGCCGACCGCGAGACCAACATCCGTCGTATCGGGTGGGTGGCCGCCGAGATCTCGCGCCACGGCGGGGTCGCCGTCTGCTCACCCATCGCGCCCTTCGCCGAGACGCGCGACCAGGTCGCGGAGATGGTCGAGGCCGCGGGCGGCGCCTTCTTCCTCGTCCATGTCGCGACACCGCTCGAGGAGTGCGAGCGTCGCGACCGCAAGGGCCTCTACGCCAAGGCCCGCCGCGGCGAGATCCCCGAGTTCACCGGCATCTCCTCCCCCTACGAGGTGCCCGTCGAACCGGCCGTCCGGGTCGACACGACCGGTCGGTCGATCGACGACGCTCTCGAGGACGTCCTCGTCGCGCTCGACGAGGCCGGCTACCTCCACCTCGCGGGCAGCGCATGACGTCGCCGGACGCCGGCGGGCCGCTCCGGGTGCTCTTCGTCTGCACCGCCAACATCTGCCGCTCCCCACTGATGGAGATCGAGAGCCGCCGACTCGCTGGCGACGCCGACGTGGCCTTCGCCAGTGCTGGCACCCACGGCCTCGACGCAGCACCGATGGACGCCGACATGGCGACCATGCTGACGGCCACAACGCCCGACGGCTTCCGCAGCCGGCGCCTCGACGCGGCACTGTTGGCGGAGTCCGACCTGGTGCTCACCGCGGAGAGGTCCCACCGCACGCACATCCTGGACGAGCACGCCCACCTGCACCGCAAGGTCTTCACGCTCGCGCAGTTCGTCGCGACCATCGAGGACATCCCCGACGCCAGCGGTCGCGAGCTCGTCGCGGCGGCCGGCCGACGGCGTACGCCCCCGCGTGCGGACGGCGACATCGCCGACCCCTACCGGCGCGGGAAGGCAGCCGTCGAACAGGCAGCGGGCACAATCGCCTCCATGCTCAGCGTCGTCGTTCCCCGACTGGTCGGAGACCACTGATGCTCGAGCTCCTCACCGCAGCCTTCTTCTCGATCCTCGCTGCCGGCTTCCTCGTCGGGATCGTGGTCGGGCTCACCGGCATGGGCGGCGGTGCCCTCATGACGCCGGCCCTGCTGTTCCTCGGCGTCGGCGAGGCTGCGACGGTCGTCACGGCCGACCTGACGGCCGCTGCCATCTACAAGACCGGTGGCGCGATCGTGCACAAGCGCGAGGGCTCGCCCAACATGAAGCTCGCCAAGTGGCTGATGATCGGCTCGATCCCGATGGCGCTCCTGGGGCCCCACCTGGTCGACTGGCTCACCGACGACGTCGACCAGCTCAACTTCGTGCTCGTGATCTGCATCGGCTTCGCGCTCCTGCTGGCGGCCGCGACCTATGCCCTGCGGCTCTACGTCAACCTGCAGCGCGTGCGGTCCGGCACGCACGTCAACGACGACAACCCCACCGTCCGGGTCGTCCCGACACTGCTCGTCGGCATGCTGGGCGGTCTGCTGGTCGGCATCACCAGCGTCGGCTCGGGCTCGGTCATCATGATCGCGCTGCTGATGCTCTACCCCGGGCTCTCGGCGGTGCGGTTGGTCGGCACCGACCTGGTCCAGGCGGTCCCGCTCGTCATGGCGGCCGCCATCTCCAACATCTTCCTGCACGGCATGGACTGGGCGATCCTGATCCCGCTGGTCATCGGCTCGGTCCCGGGCACCATCCTCGGCGCGATGCTCGCACCGCGGGTGCCCCAGTCCTACATCCGCCGCGGCATCGTCATCGTGCTGACGATGAGCGGCGTGGCCCTGCTCGACAAGTCCGGCTGGGCACCGCTCGGTGAGGACGAGACGCACCCGTTCCTGATCGCCGGCATCGGCATCGCCACGCTGCTCGTCCTCCCGATCGTCTGGGGCTTCCTGCGCAAGCGCCAGGGGTTGCCGATGTTCGGCTCCCCGACGATCGCCCAGCTCGAGGACCCGGCCTATCGGCCCGGGCTCGTCGGGATGAAGAAGGTCGACGAGGACTGAGGGGCCACCCCCTCGCCCGATCGCCCACAAGCTGCGGCGTGTCGCCCACGTCGTACGGCGTGTCGCGCCCGCGGCCGGCAGGTGCTGGCCCCTGTGGAGAGCCGTTCGCGTACACCCGCGTCCTGACCCATGCTCCTCACATGGACCCGGTCGCCGCGCTCACCCGCTTGGGCGGGATCGCCGGGCATGCGGACCTCCTGGCCCTCACCAGCCGGAAGCGGCTGCGCCGAGCGGTGGCCGCCCGACAGGTGGTCCACGTCTCGCGCGATCGCTACGCACTGCCCGGCGGTGACCGCGCACGGACGCTGGCGGCGGAGCTCGACGGTCACCTGCGGCTGTTGAGCGCCGCGGCCCACTGGGGGTGGGAGGTGAAGTGGCCGACCCGGTGGCCGCAGCTCGTGGTGAGCAGCAGACCGGCTGAGCCGGCCGAGGCGTCGCTGGACGTCGCCACCCTTCCCCGCTCCGAGGTCGAGGGGTGGGCCACGAGCAAGGTGCGGACGGTCCTCGACTGCGCAGCCGAGCTGCCCTTCGACGAGGCCCTCGCAGTGGCGGACTCCGCCCTCCGTCACGGCGACGTGACGCGTGAGGCGCTCGCCGCCGCGATGCCCCCTGACGCACCGCCGAGCATGCAGCGCGTGGTGGCACACGCGTCACCGCTCGCGGCCAACCCCTTCGAGTCCGTGCTGAGAGCCGTCCTCATCGAGGCGGGCATCTCTGTCGTGCCGCAGTGGTCCATCGAGCTGGACGGCATCACCTACCACCCCGATCTCGCCGACCCCTTCGCCGGGATCGCCATCGAGGCCAACTCCTGGGCCCATCACGCGACCAAGGCCGACCACGACGCCGACTGCCTCCGCTACAACGCGCTGGTCATCGGCGGCTGGATCGTGCTCCGGTTCACGTGGGAGCAGGTGATGTTCTCGCCGGGTGACGTCGTCGCCACCGTGCAAGCGGCGTACTCCCTGCCCCTCGCCGCGTGAGGGCCACTCCGACGAGCCACCGGTCACACAAAGCGGCGTGTCGCAGCGTCGTACGGCGTGTCACGGGGGTGGCAGCCCCGGCGTGGCCCGGCTGGGCTGGGCCTGGTTGTGGATGTCTAGACCGGGTTCTCCACAGTTCTGCCACGGCTGTGACGCGGGTCACCCTCAAGGCCTCGTAGCAACGTCGAAGTACCTAGTTTTTGGGTCAAGAAGGCGCCGACCCCGGGGCCGCAGAAGTCAAAGGTGGCCGCGATGAACCAGCCCATCCGCCAGGTCGGAGGAGCACTGCTCTCCGCCATCGTGGGGGTCTCCTCCCTCGCCGTCCTCGCGAGCCCGGCCCAGGCCGCCCCGCCCGCGCGCATCACCGGCACCATCACGGTGGCCGGCGGCGGAGTCCTCGCCGGCGTCAAGGTGACGGCGCTCAGCCTCGCCGACACCGGTGAGTGGGCAGAGGTCGACACCGCGATGAGCGGCGCCGACGGCAAGTACCAGATCGGCAAGTTCGACACCGGCACCTACCGGATCCGCTTCGACGACCCGTCGGGCGCATACCAGACCGAGTTCTACGACGACCAGCCGCGCATCGACCTGGCTCAGGACATCAGTCTGGTCAAGGGCGGCGGCAAGATCGAGCACATCGACGCCGAGCTCGGTGCGGCCGCGCACCTCACCGGTCGGGTCACCGGCAGCTCGCAGGAAGGGCTCGCCGACGCCGTCGTCACGGCGTACGTCCGACAGGGCGCCGACTGGGTCGAGTTCCAGCACGTCGACACGGCCGCGAACGGCACCTACGACCTCGGCGGGCTGCCGGGCGGGGTCTACACGCTGGGCTTCGTCGACACGGGCTCGGGGGTCTCGGAGTTCTGGAACGACAAGGCCCTGCTGGCCGACGCCGACCCCATCTCGGTCTCCAACAGCGGCACGACCAGCGGTCTCGACGCCGAGCTGGCCACCCCGGTCCCGACGCCCGACCCGGTCCCCGCGCCCGACCCGGTCCCGACGACCCGACCCGACCACGCCGTCGGTCACGCCCGAGCCCGCCGGCGCACCTGCGCCCGCCGCGACGGCGGCGGTCGTCGCCCCGGCCGCGGCCGTTCGCGTCTCCGTCGTGACGATGCCCAGGATCAATGGTGCCCCGAGGGTCGACCGGCGCCTGCGCGTCACCTGGGGAGTCTGGAACCCGACGGCTGTCTCCCGCACGATCCAGTGGCTCGCCAACGGCAAGAAGATCAAGCACGCGACCAAGGCCCGCCTGCGCCTCACCAACCGACTGGTCGGCAAGAGGATCACCGTGCGGGTGACCGCTTCGGCGCCCGGCATGACGGCCCTGACCGTGAAGACCGCGAGCAAGAGGGTCAAGCGCTGAATCGCTGACACCCATCCACCCGGGCATGAAGCGGGGTACGGCGACGCTGGGGCGTCGCCGTACCCGTGCGCCTTGCCGGACCTGCAGCGATCAGGTGAGACCGAGCAGCTCCCGGCACTGGGCGGGCGTCATCGGCTCACGTTGCGCGATCCGGCCCAGCTCGACCACGCGCTCCACGAGCTGGCGGTTGGAGTCGACCGGCACACCCCGGCTGATGGTCAGGACGTCCTCCATCCCCACGCGCAGGTGGCCGCCCATCGAGAGCGACGCCATCGCCACCGAGAGGGTCGAGCGACCGATGCCGGTGGCCGACCACGAGGTCACCTCCGGCGGGAGCGCGCTGACGCCGGCCACCAGGGCAGGGGCGGTGCCGGGCATCCCGCCGGGCACACCCATCACGAAGTCGACGTGCGCCTTCCCGCCCGTCGGGACGCCGTGCTCACGGAAGAGGCGGCCCAGCGCGTGCACCTGGCCGAGGTCGAACAGCTCGAACTCCGGGGCCACCCCACGCTCGATGGCCAGCTGGTAGAGGTCCTTCACGAAGGGCCACGGGTTGAGGAAGACGTCGTCGCCGAAGTTGGTGGTGCCCATGGTCAGGCTGCACGAGTCGGGCTCCGCGTCGAGGACCTTCAGCCGCTCGTCCAGCGGGTCGTGGACCGAGCCGCCGGTGGAGAGCTGGACGACCAGCGAGGACGACTCGCGGACCGCCGCGACCCACTCGCGCAGGAGGGTGAGGTCGAGAGTCGGCGCATGCTCACCGTCGCGGACGTGGAGGTGGATCATCGCTGCGCCGGCGGCCTCGCAATCGGCGGCGGTGGCGGCGATCTCCTCCGGCGTCGTCGGCAGCTGGGGGCAGTCGGCCTTGGCGGTCTCGGCGCCGGTGGGCGCCACGGTGATGAGGAGTGCGCTGGACATGGCGGCATCCTCGCACCGACTAGCTCGGACCGGTCTCCCAGACCCGCGCCCAGTCGACGTCCATGTGCTCGGGCAGCTTGCCGTTGAAGCGCGCCAGCTCGTAGTCGGAGGACAGCAGGCTGAGGATCAGGAACTCCGGCCGCCCGGACGTGGGGCCCTCGAGCCGGTGGGTGACGCGGCCGTCGATCCGGAAGACGTACTCATCTGGGGTCCACTCGACCGAGAACACGTGGAACTGGGTGGCCCAGTCCTCGCCGTACTGGTCGAGGTCACCCACCCAGCCGCCGTCGGTCTGCTGCTTGCCGGCCTTGTCGAGCCAGTAGGTGAAGCTGGTCAGCCCGCCCTCGGGGTGGTCGTCGCCGAAATACTCCATGACGTCGATCTCGGCGCCGCCGACCTCGGGGCCGCCCTTGCCCTGCCCGCCCTCGGCCTGCAACCAGAAGGCTGAATGCTGGCCCCGAGCCGCCTGCGCCTTGATGCGGGCCGCGGCGAAGCCGTAGGTGAAGCTCTGGATGCCCTCGGTGCCGACATGGCCGTTGAGTCGATAGTCGAACTGCTTGCGCTTGCCCGGCAGCCTGCAGTCAGCGCCGCGGTCGGGGTCGTCGAGGACGCTCAGGCGGAGCACCCCGTCGAGCACCTCCGTGGCGGACGCGTCGGCGCGCGAGCAGGTCCGGACGCCGACGTAACCCTGGTCGCGGGTGAACCAGCTGCCGCCCTCGACGTCCACGGAGCCCTCGTCGAAGTCGTCGGTGAAGGTCGCCTCCGGGGCCTCCGAGGTGGCGACCTCGGCTCCCATCGCGTCGTCGCCGCTGCCGACGACGACGTGCATCGTGCCGGTGGCGCTCGTGGTCAGGGCGACCTCTCCGGTGTCGTCGGTCTCGGTCTCGTCCACGGTCTCCCACGCGTCCGTGCCGTCGCGCGCCACCAGGACCACGGGCGTACCAGCATCGACGTCGTCGATCCGGGCCTCCACCACCCACTCCGCGTCGTCGGCGGCCTCGGTGTCCTCGCCGACCGACGCCAGCTGCGGGAGCACGCGGGCGGACACCGAGTCGCTCAGCTCGTACGCCGGCAGGCTGCCGTCGTTGCCTCCGATGGACGAGCATCCCGATGCAAGGAGCGCGGTGGCGAACGCCACGACAACGAGCGGCTTCAGCTGACCGGGCGAGGTGTTCACGCGCATTCGGCCGAGTCTGTCCGACCGGAGCGCGACACGCGAAATTCCGGGTCGGCTCGCCCGTCGCTAGGATGAACGCTGCTGTCCCTAGAGAGGCCCTTGCTGCGCTATGACCAACACCCACGTCGACTACCAGCTGAGTCAGCTCGACCAGCTCGAGGCAGAGTCGATCCACATCTTCCGTGAGGTCGCTGCCGAGTTCGAGAAGCCGGTCCTGATGTTCTCCGGTGGCAAGGACTCCATCGTCATGCTCCGGCTCGCGGAGAAGGCGTTCTTCCCCGCCAAGCTGCCGTTCCCGCTCCTCCAGGTCGACACCGGGCTGGACTTCGACGAGGTCCTCGCCTCGCGCGACTCCTGGGTCGACCGGCTCGGGTGCCGGATGATCGTCGCCACCATCGAGGACGCGATCGCAGCCGGTCACGTCGTCGACGACGGCAAGACCAGCCGCAACCGCATGCAGATCGGCACACTGCTCGCCGCGATCGAGGACAACGGCTTCACCGCCGCCTTCGGTGGCGGTCGACGCGACGAGGAGAAGGCCCGCGCCAAGGAGCGCGTCTACTCCCACCGTGACGACTTCGGCCAGTGGGACCCCAAGATGCAGCGTCCCGAGCTGTGGAGCCTCTACAACGGCCGCATCCACGCCGGCGAGCACATGCGGATCTTCCCGCTGTCCAACTGGACCGAGCTCGACATCTGGCACTACATCCACCGCGAGCAGATCGAGATCCCCTCGATCTACTTCGCCCACGAGCGCGAGATCGTCGAGCGCGACGGGATGCTGCTGTCCGTCGGCGAGGAGATCCAGCCCAAGGGCAACGAGAAGGCCGAGACCAAGATGGTCCGATTCCGCACGGTGGGCGACCGCACCCAGACCGGCTGTGTCGAGTCCCACGCCACCGACACCGCCGCCATCATCGACGAGATCGCCATCGCCCGCGTCACCGAGCGCGGCGCCACCCGGGGCGACGACCGGTTCTCCGAGGCCGCCATGGAAGACCGCAAGAAGGAGGGCTACTTCTGATGGCCACCACCCCCCAGAGCACCCAAGTCAACGACCCCCACACCGCGGCCCAGGGCGGGATGGACCTCCTGCGCTTCGCGACCGCCGGCTCCGTCGACGACGGCAAGTCCACCCTCATCGGCCGCCTGCTGCTCGACTCCAAGTCGATCTTCGAGGACCAGCTCGAGGCGGTCGAGTCCACGTCGCAGTCCAAGGGCTACGACTACACCGACCTCGCCCTGCTGACCGACGGCCTGCGCTCGGAGCGCGAGCAGGGCATCACCATCGACGTGGCCTACCGCTACTTCGCGACGCCGGCGCGCAAGTTCATCATCGCCGACACCCCCGGGCACATCCAGTACACCCGCAACATGGTGACCGGAGCCTCCACCGCCGACCTCGGCCTCGTCCTGGTCGACGCCCGCCAGGGCCTCACCGAGCAGTCCCGGCGCCACGCCGTGCTCCTCTCGCTGCTGCGGGTCCCCCACCTGGTCCTCGCGATCAACAAGATGGACCTGGTCGACTGGTCGCAGGAGATCTACGAGAAGATCCACAAGGAGTTCACGACCTTCGCGACGAAGCTCAACATCCCCGACCTCGAGGTCATCCCGATCTCGGCGCTTCAGGGTGACAACGTCGTCAACCGCTCCGAGAACACCCCGTGGTACTCCGGCCCGACGCTGATGCACCACCTCGAGCACGTCCACGTGGCCTCCGACCGCGACCTGGTCGACACGCGGTTCCCGGTGCAGTTCGTCATCCGCCCGAAGTCCGACGCCTACCACGACTTCCGCGGGTACGCCGGCCAGGTGGCCGGCGGCGTGCTGAAGAAGGGCGACGAGGTCGTCGTGCTCCCCTCCGGCATGACCTCGACCATCTCCAAGGTCGAGCTCTTCGACACCGAGGTCGCCGAGGCCTTCCCGCCGATGTCGGTCACGGTCCACCTCGAGGACGACGTCGACGTCTCGCGCGGCGACATGATCGCCCGGCCGAAGAACGCCCCGAAGCCCAGCCAGGACATCGACGCGATGATCTGCTGGATGACCAACGAGCCGCTGCGCCCCCGCCAGAAGCTCGCGATCAAGCACACCACCCGCACGGGTCGCGCCATGGTCAAGGACATCCAGTACCGCCTCGACGTCAACACCCTGCACCGCGACCAGGACACCAAGGAGCTCGGCCTCAACGAGATCGGCCGCGTCCAGCTGCGCACCACCGTGCCTCTGCTGTGCGACCCCTACTCCAAGAACCGCACCACCGGCTCCTTCATCCTCATCGACGAAGCCACTGGTGTCACCGTCGGCGCCGGGATGATCAACAGCGCCAGCTGATCACCGCCGGCGGCGGCCTCACGAGCTCACTTGCCAGAAATCCTTACCTCTTTGGCAAAAGTGGACCACACTGGGCAGATGGACTCGTGCCGTGCTGAGCTGCTTGCGCAGACCGACCGTGAAGCGCTGGGTGGTCGGCTGCGCTCAGCGCGCCAGGCCCTCGGCCTGACCCAGGGCGAGGTGGCCGCGGACGTCATGTCCGTCGCCTTCCTCTCCCGCATCGAGAGCGGCCACCGACGACCGACGGCTCCGGCGCTCCAGGCCCTGGCGCAGCGGCTCGAGGTCTCCGTGGAGCACCTGCTGGGAGAGCCCGACGCTCGCGAGGTCGACGAGATCCGACTGGCGCTCGACTATGCCGAGCTGTCCCTGGAGTCCGGTCAGCCGGACGAAGCCGACCGGCACCTGACGACAGTCCTCGACCGCGTCCTGACCCTGCGCACCGACGGCCTGCGAGAGCGCGCGCGACTCCTTCACGCCCGCGCCCTGGAGGCCACCAACCGGGCGGACGACGCCATCCTCGCCCTCGAGGCCCTGATCGACGACCGGTCGACCGACGGGCTGACCCGGATCAAGTCCGGCATGGCGCTCAGCCGCATCTATCGCGAGACCGGCGACCTCGGCCGCGCCATCGAGTGCGGCGAGCGGGTGATGGCCCACGTCCAGGAGGCCGGGCTCGACGCGTGCGACGAGGCGGTCCAGCTCGCGGTCACCGTGGCGGCCGCGCACTTCGAGCGGGGCGACACCGGCCACGCCGTGCGTCTGTGCCAGAAGGCCATCGCCCGGGCGGAGTCCCTCGACTCGTCGAAGGCAAGAGCCTCGGCGTACTGGAACGCCAGCGTCATGCAGGCCAATCGCGGGGACGTCGTGGCCGCGGTGCCGCTCGCCGAACGCGCACTGGCGCTGCTCAACGAGGGCCAGGACGTCCGCAACCTCGCGCGTCTGCGCACCGAGGTCGGACGACTGCAGCTGGAGCTGGATCCGCCCGCCCTCGACGAGGCACGACACAACCTCGAGAAGGCTGCGGCGGAGATGGAGTGGAGCAGCGCCACCCCCGTCGACCGGGCGTGGACGCTCCTCGGGCCTCGCCCGCGTCGTCGTTCATGTCCGGCGACGTCGTCGCCAGCCGCGACCTGATCGCGCAGGTGCACACCTCCGCCGATGGGCATGCACCGCTGGCCGAGGCCGAGGCGCTGACGCTCGAGGGCCGGACGTTCGCCGCAGAGGGCGCGACGGACCTGGCCGCGCTCTCCTACCAGAAGGCCGTGCACCGACTCTCGGCCATCGGTGCCGACCAGAGTGCCGCACAGCTGTGGTTCGACCTCGCCGACCTGTTGGAGAGTGTCGGACTGACCGAGGCCGCACTGGACGCCTACCGGCGTGCCGCGGTCTCCACGGGGCTACGGGCACGCACGACGTCCGTCACGCTTGCCCGTACCTGACCCAAGGCGCGAACGACGCCGGTCAGCAGCACCACACGTTGCGCTGCGACGACGGCTTGGCCGCCTCGGCCGGAGCAGACATGCCGACCAGGCTGGCGAGGGCGATCGCGGCGACGATGAGGCGGGAGGTCTTGGTGCGCATGGTGTCTCCTGGGGCTGTAGTGAATGGGTGTGCAGGCGTCCCGAGGAAGCTGCTTGAGAAACTTTGCGGAATCTAGTGCGGAGTCTCGTCCCGTTTGGCAAACTTAGGCAAGTCCTTCTGGCAAAGTGCTCGCTGAAAGCATCTCAGGACGAAGGCTCGTGAGACCCCCCCCTCGCGAGTTACGCACCGGCCCCCACCCGGTACGCGCCCGGACCCCCCGCATTCCATGCGGGGGGTCCTCGCGTTTCAGCCTGTCGTGCCTCAGCTGGGCAGGATCATGCGGACCGTGGTCCCCACGCCGACCGTGCTGTCCAACGTCACTTCGCCACCGTGGGCCTCGACGATCGACCGCACGATGGTCAGACCCAGGCCGGTGCCGGGGACCAGCCGCCGCCGGGCGTTCTGGCCACGGACGAACTTGGAGAAGATCTCGCCGAGGTCTGACTCCTCGATGCCTTCGCCGCAGTCGACGACGACGAGCTCCACGAAGCCATCGGTGACGGAGAGGGAGACCCGGACCCAGCCCCCGGGCGAGGTGTAGGCGATCGCGTTGGCGATCAGGTTGTCGGCGACCTGACGCAGCTTCGTCCCGTCGACCACCGTGACGAGGCTCTCGGGCAGCTCGACCTCCAGGTCGACACCCGCGCCCTCGGCAGCGATGCGGGCGGCGTACGCGGCCTCGCCGATGATCAGCGCGAGGTCGACCTCGTAGGGGTCGATCACCGGCGCGCCGGACGTCGCGGCGGCGGTGAGGAGCAGGTCGGCGACGAGGTGGGAGAGGCGCAGCATGTTGCGGCGCACCGCGGCGACCTGGGTCCGCACGGCGGGCTCGAGGTGCTGGGCGCCGTCGAGAAGCTCGAGGTAGGCCAGGGCCGACGTCAGCGGCGTACGCAGCTCGTGGGACACCGAGCCGATGAACTCGTCCTTGACCTGGATGGCCCGCATCAGTTCGGTCACGTCGTGATAGGCCAATGCGGCTCCGGCGAAGTTGCCGCCTCGGTCCCACACCGAGCGGGACGAGACGGACAGCGCCCGTCGTGTCAGCGGATCGTCACCCACCCAGACGAGGAGGTTCTCGAACTCCTCGCCGGAGGCAGCCCGCACCGTTGGCATCTCTCCGCGAGTCAGCCGGTGGGTCAGGTCGGCATCGAGGACAGCCCCGTCCTGGCCCGCGTGACCCCGGTGACCGGACGGGAACGCCAGGTCGAGGAGGTGCTGGTGACGGCTGTTGTAGGCCAGGTAGTCGCCACTCGCGTCGATGAGCAGCAGCCCGACCGCCACCGACTCGAACACCGCCTCGGCCCTCCGTCGCTCGACGTCGATCTGTTCCTCAGCCGACTCGAGCCTTGCCTCGAAGGCACGGCGCTCGGACAGGTCGGCGATCTGGGAGACGAAGTGCATCGGGGTGCCGCTGTCGTCACGCAGCAGCGCCACCGACAGGTCCCCGACCAGGACAGTGCCGTCGGCGCGGATGTAGCGCTTGGAGATCCGGTAGGAGCTGATCGTGCCGGCCAGGGCCTGGGCGACCAGGCGGAGGTCGATCGCGAGGTCGTCGGGATGGGTGATGTCGTGGAAGCTCATCGAGGTCATCGCCTCGAGGTCGTAGCCCATCATGTCGCACAGCGCGTTGTTGGCGGTGAGGAAGTCACCTGTGAGCGAGACGAGGGCCATGCCGACGGGTGAGTGCTCCATGGTCAGGCGCCAGAGGTCGCCCGTATCGGGTCCTCGCGTACGAGCCTTCATGGGGTTCCCCCGATCCGGACAACGCACTACCCCGAAGCCTCAATGTATGCGCCCCGCCGCCCGATGACGGATATTTGACTGAGATTGCTGGCAGAACAGAACAACCGCCCTGCGCCGACGAGGCGCAGGGCGGTTGTTCAGGTCGCGCCGGTGGTCACACCGAGATGTTGACCTCGGCCACCGAACCGACGCCCGCCAGGACGCGGGTGTCGACTGGCTCGGCCTTGGGGGCCAGCGTGCGCAACGTCCACTCCCCGTCGCCGGCGAAGAACCGGAAGTGGCCCGTCGCGGACGTGGGCACCTCGGCGGTGAACTCGCCGGTGCGGTCGAGCAGGCGGACATAGGCGTTGGACACCGGCTCGCTCTGCCCGTCGGGCAGGGTGCGCAGGACCTGGCCCTGGATCACCGCCTCCTTGGCGACGTTGACCCCGTCGAGGGAGAGGCCTCCCTCAGTTGCTCCACACATGATGTTTCCTTTCGGGGATGATCTGGACTTCGCTCGACCAGCGGATGGGTCAGGCGGTGCCGGGCTCGTCGCCCAGCGCCACCGGCACGCCGACCAGCGAGCCGTACTCGGTCCAGGAGCCGTCGTAGTTCTTCACGTTCTGGTGGCCCAGGAGCTCCTTGAGCACGAACCAGGTGAGCGAGGAACGTTCGCCGATGCGGCACAGGGCGATGGTGTCCTTGGAGTCGTCGATGCCGACCTCGGCGTAGAGCGCCTTCAGGTCGTCGTCGGACTTGAAGGTGCCGTCGTCGTTGGCGTTCTTGCTCCACGGGACGTTGAGCGAGGTCGGCACGTGGCCGGCCCGCTGGGCCTGCTCCTGCGGGAGGTGGGCCGGGGCGAGCAGGCGACCGGCGTACTCGTCGGGGCTGCGGACGTCGATCAGGTTCTGCACACCGATGGCGGCGATCGTCTCGTCGCGGAAGGCTCGGATCGAGTGGTCCTGCTCCGTCGCGGTGTACGACGTCGTCGCGCGCGTCGGGAGCTCGTCGGTCAGCTCGCGGGAGTCGAGCTCCCACTTCTTGCGACCGCCGTCGAGCAGCTTGACGTCGGTGTGGCCGTAGAGCGTGAAGTACCAGTAGGCGTAGGCCGCGAACCAGTTGTTGTTGCCGCCGTAGAGGACGACGGTGTCGTCGTTGCTGACGCCGCGCTCGGAGAGCAGGGCCTCGAACTGCTGCTTGCTGACGAAGTCGCGGCGGACCTGGTCCTGGAGGTCGGTCGTCCAGTCGAGCTTGATGGCCCCCCGGATGTGGCCCTTGTCGTAGGCGGTGGTGTCCTCGTCGACCTCGATGACGACGATGCCGTCGGTGTCGAGGTTGTCCTCGACCCACTGGGCGGTGACGAGTGAGTTCTCGCGGCTCATGGTGTGCTCCTTGCGGGTGAACGGTCGTGGATGTGGAGTGGGAAAGCGGTGCTTCGTTGGTCGAGGAAAGCGAGTGCTTCGTTGGTCGAGGAAAGCGAGTGCTTCGTTGGTCGAGGAAGGACGAAGTCCTGTCACGAGACCAGACGTCGGCCGAGCAGGTAGACCTCGCAGCCCAGGCAGAACTGGAAGACGGCGTTGAGGAGTGCGGCGACGAGCGCGGCACCGACGGCGACCTGGCCGAGCACGGTCGCACCAGCCAGCAGGGCGACCAGCCCGACGACGGCGAAGGCCAGGCCCACCGCCTGGGCGAACCGCGGCGGTTCCGGGTCCTCCCAGTAGGTCGGCGCCGCCAGGCGGGGCCGGACCAGGCTGCGGAAGACCCAGGCGTACGGCGTGGCCTGGACGCCGCGGGTGGCGCCGAGCGTGAAGAACGCCGCCTGACCGGCGAGCACCGCGATGCTGAGCGGGGCCGGCAGCAGCAGCACGGCTGCGAGGACGACCGACGTCAGCGCGGCGGCGACCTGCGGGCCGCGCGGGTCGAGCTGTCCGAGGGCAGGGGCGCCAGCGGGGGCGTGGTCCCAGACGTTCGGGGTGGAAGTGGTGGACATGTCTCTCCTGGGGGAATGAACGGCCCTGGCGGTCAGCCGGGCGCGCTGGGATGGGGCGCAGCGCACGGGTCGAGCTCCAGGGCGATCAGTCCAGCAAGACAGTGGACTCAGGCGCGAAGAGAGAGTTGTCGACCCGTCAGGACATTCGACACAGCGCTGAGCGCGTGCGGCAGTGATCCACTGCGCGGCGCTTGGTCAGCATGGTCGAGGACATGACGACGACAGTAGGCGACCGATCCGGCCGAACCACCGCTCGTCTCACGATGCGAGCATCGCATCCATATAGTGAGATCATACGAGGCCCACAGCCGCCAGGACCTGCGCCCGCGTCGGCGCACCCGTCGCGCGGGTGACCTCCACGCCGGTCGCGTCGAGCACGACCGTGGTCGGTGTGCGGAGGATGTTGAAGGCGCGCGTCGCCTCGAGGTGCTGCTCCGCGTCGACCTCGACGTGCGCGACGCCCTCGACGAGGTCGATGACCTCACCCAGCACCCGGCGGGTGGCGCGGCACGGCGCGCAGAAGGCGCTGGAGAACTGCAGGAGGGTGGCCCGCTCCCCCAGTTGCTCGCCGACGGCCGCGACCAGCTCGGCGCCGGCCGGTCGCGTGGCGGATGCCGGGGCGCCCTCCTCGACCAGCGACGTCGGCGGACGGCGTACGGCATGGGTGCCGCGGAAGCGGCCGTCGGTCGCGAGCCGCCACGACCCGAAGGCCAGGGCCACTGCGACCGCGGCCAGCACGATCCAGGCACCGGTGCTCATGCAGCGGTCAACGTCCGAGGTGGCCCCATCTGTTCCCGGACGTGCGGGTCGTTCACGCTCACCCTCCGGCGAACGGCGGGAGCAGCTCCACCACATCACCGGGAGCGACCGGCACGTCCTCTGGCGGACGAGTGCCGACGGGTCGGTCGCCCACCAGGACCGAGCAGACCGACACCACCTTGGCCATCTGCGCCTCGGGGTGGGCCTCCAGCACCCGGCGTACGACGTCGGCGAGGGTCGCGACCTCGTCGGCATCGAAGACGTCCTGCGCAGTTCCGGCCGCGGCGCGGGCGCCTGCCCAGTAGCGCACGGTGACCGTCTCAACTGAACGAGCACGCGGATCGGGAGGGGTCATACGGGATATCCTTCCTCATCCGGACAGCGGATTCCGCGCCGACAGGAGGCCGAGGCCATGAGTGCACTGCTGCTGCTCACGAGCGCCCTGCAACCCTCGGCCGAGGTCGTGCCCGGGCTCGCACTGCTCTCGCACAGCGTGAAGATCCTCCCCGCTCAGGGCAGCGCGCTGCTCGAAGCTCCCGAGGTCGACCTGATCCTCGTCGACGGGCGCCAGGAGCTCGCCACCGCGCGTGACCTGTGCCGCCTGATCCGCACCACCGGGTCGGACGCCCCGGTCCTGCTCATCGTCACCGAGGGCGGACTGGCCGTCGTGGCCACCGACTGGGGCATGGACGACGTCGTGCTGCACACCTGCGGGCCCGCCGAGCTCGACGCCCGGATCCGGCTGGCCGTCCAGCGGTTGGCCGCAGCCGCGTCCGACGACCCGGCGGCGCACGTCATCCACCGCGGCGAGGTCGTCGTCGACGACGCCACCTACACCGCGCGGATCAGCGGCCGACCGCTCGACCTGACCTACAAGGAGTTCGAGCTCCTGAAGTACCTCGCCCAGCACCCGGGCCGCGTCTTCAGCCGCGAGCAGCTGCTGCAGGAGGTCTGGGGCTACGACTACTTCGGCGGCACCCGCACCGTGGACGTGCACGTACGCCGCCTGCGGGCCAAGCTGGGCGTGGAGCACGAGCACCACATCGGCACGGTGCGCAACGTCGGCTACCGCTTCGTCGTACCCACGCGGGAGGTCGTCTCCGACGAGGTGTCCGCGTCCTCCTGACGCGTTGCGGGGAAGGTCCTCATGACATGTCGAGGACGACCTTCCCCCATGAGTTGTCCACAGCCGGGTGGGGGCGCGGGTCGACTGCTGCCGGCCGGGGCAGACGTACGTCATGCGACTCGACGCCGTCTCCGACCTCCTCGCCCAGCAGCACGGCGTCGTCACCCGCGGCCAGCTCCTGGGGGCCGAGCTCACCCAGGCCCACATCGACACCCTCCTGCGTCGGGGCGGGCTCGTGGTCGCCCATCCCGGCGTCTACTTCACCCACACCGGGACGCCCACGTGGTCGCAGCGGAGCTGGGCCGCGGTCCTGTACGCCGGTCGCTCGGCGCTGCACCTCGGATCGGCCCTGCACCGGCCGGGCAAGGACTCCGCGCCGCAGGGCCCGATCCACGTGGCGGTGGACTGGACCCGCCGCGTGGTGCCGCAGGCCGGCGTCCGCATCCACCGGGTGCGTGACCTGGAGGACCGGGTCCAGTGGAACCTCTCACCGCCTCGCGTCAGGCTCGAGGTGGCTGCGGTGGAGGCGGCCCACCGGGCACCGGACGAGCTCGCGGCGATCTCTGCCCTGGCCTCGGTGGTCGGGTCGAGGCGTACGGTGGCCGCCCGCCTGCAGGTCGAGATCGAGCGTCGGGGTCGCCTGCGTCGGCGAAGCCTGCTGACCGAGCTGCTCACCGACCTCGAGCGGGGTACGCACAGTGTGCTCGAGCACGGGTATCTCGTTCGGGTGCTGCGCCCGCACGGCCTGCCCGAGCCCACGTCGCAGCAGGCAGCGGTGCGTGACGGGGCCGGTGTGCAGTACCGAGACGCCGCGCACGCCGACCTGGACCTGTCCGTCGAGCTGGACGGACAGCTGCACGATGCGCCGGAGGCCCGCGACGACGACGCCGACCGCGACCTCGACGACCTGGCCCGGGGCAAGATCACGCCGCGCCTGCGCTACCGGCAGGTCTTCGCCACCCCCTGTCGGACCGCGTCCCGACTGGCTGGGGTCTTCCGCGACCGCGGCTGGGAAGGTACGCCGTACTGCTGCGGCGCACCCGGATGCGAGGTCGGCCAGGACGACTGGGGAAGGTCCTCATGACATGTCGACGACGACCTTCCCCGCTCCTCCTCCACTGACGGCGGGCTAGGGTCGGCGCGTGGACGAGGTCGCCGAGGTCAGCCGGATCGCCGCTGCCGCCGAAGCGGCCGACGGGCGCGGCGCCCTCGACGAGGCAGCCCGGATGGCTCTGGTCGACGGTTCGGCGCAGATCACCCTCGAGCCCCACGGCTTCGCCCTGCTCCACGACGGCGACCTCAGCGTGGCTGTCCATCCGGCGCACCGCCGGCAGGGAGTGGGCGCGGCCCTGCTGCGGCGCGCGACGGCGTACGACGCCCCCATGACGGCGTGGTCCCACGGCGATCACCCGGCAGCGGTCCGGCTCGCAGCGTCCCAGGGGTGGGACCGGGTCCGCGAGCTCTGGGTGATGCGGCGACCCACGGCTCTCGTCCTGCCGGAGCTGGTGGTGCCGGCGGGCATGCGGATCCGCGGCTACGTCGACTCGGACGCCTCGGAGGTGGTGCGGGTCAACGCCGCGGCCTTCGCCGCACATCCCGAGCAGGGCGCGATGGACCTGACCAACCTGGCCCGGCGGATGGCCGAGCCGTGGTTCGACCCGGCGGGACTGCTCGTGGCGGAGGACGACAGCGGGCTGCTCGGTTTCCACTGGACCAAGCAGCACGACGCCCGCCACGGTGAGGTCTACGTCGTCGGCGTCGACCCGGCCGCGCAGGGCCGCGGCCTGGGCCGCACCCTCACGCTGGCCGGTCTGCACCACCTCGCCGGCCTCGGCGTGGACGAGGTGCTGCTCTACGTCGAGTCGGACAACGCACCCGCCGTCGCGGTCTACTCGCGGCTCGGGTTCGAGCACGCAGCGAGCGACACGGACGTGCAGTACGCCCGCCGTCCCGCTGGCGGCTAGCGGAGCTTGGGGCGTACGTGCAGGCCGACCTCGGGATCGACGATGACCTCCTGGCCGGCCGGCATCTCGTCGACGACCAGCGCGGCGTCGACGGGGACGTTGCGCTTCACCAGCGCCAGGGCGATCGGCCCGAGCTCGTGGTGGCGGGCCGAGGAGCCGACGACGCCGACGTCGCGACCGTCGTGGGAGACCGGTGAGCCGGCCTTGGGGAGGCGGTTCTCCGAGCCGTCGAGGTGCAGCAGCACCAGGCGGCGCGGCGGACGACCGAGAGTGTGCACCCGCGCGACCGTCTCCTGGCCGCGGTAGCAGCCCTTCTCGAGGTGCACGGCAGGCCCGATCCAGCCGACCTCGTTGGGGATCGTCCGGTGATCCGTGTCGAGGCCCATCCGGGGCTCGCCCCGCTCGATGCGCAGGGCCTCGAAGGCCCAGAGCCCGGCCGCCGGACCGGCCGCCTCGGCGTACGCCATGAGCCGGTCGCGCGGCACCAGGTCGTAGCGGCCGGCCGCCTCCACCGGGCGCCACATCACCGCGATGTCGTCGACCAGCGAGACGTCGACCCGCGTCATGAACTTCATCCGCTCGAGCCACTCGGCCAGGGCCGCGCCCGCACCCGGCTCGGTGTGCGCGACGAACGCCTCGCCGTCGTCGACGCCGGTGAACTCGTGCTCGACGTGCCCCTGCGGGCTCAGCACCAGGGCCTGGGTCCAGACGCCGGGCGCGAGGTCGAGGAAGTACTGGGTGGTCAGGTTGTGCAGCCAGGTGAGGCGGTCCGGTCCGGCGATGCGCAGCACGTCGCGGTGCGACAGGTCCACGAAGCCGTCGCCGCGGACCAGCGTGCGCTGCTCGGTGTTGAACGAGCCGTAGTGGGCGGCGACGGGTGCGTCGGGACCGTCGCCGGCGACGGCGCCGGGCAGGTCGAGGAGGGGGCTGGACATGTCGTCGAGTCTAGGCCGGGGTCCGGCACCCCGCAGTTTCCCCGGGTACCCGGGGAAACTTGCGGTTCCAGTGCGAAACTTCGGGGGTGAGGCTTCAGTTTCCCCGGGTACCCGGGGATCCCGACAGACACTCCGCGCAGGTCCCGAAGATCGCCAGATGCCCGAGGTCGGTCTCGAAGCCCTCCGCCGCCGCCAGAGCCGCGAGCAGCGGCGCGGCCACGTCCGGGTCCACGGACCGTACGACGTGGCAGCGGCGGCACACGAGGTGGAAGTGCTCCGGCTCGTTGGTCGAGTGGTAGGTGGGCGCCCGGTCGCTCAGGTGGGCGTGCCGCACCAGGTCCAGGCCCTCGAGCACCTCGAGCGTGCGGTAGACCGTGGACGCGTTGATCGCGCTGGCCTGGCTGCGGACGTGGGCGAGCACCTCCTCGGGAGTGGCGTGCCCGAGCTCCTCGACCGCACGCAGGATCAGCTGCCGCTGCGGGGTGAGCCGCAGCCCGCTCTCCCGCAGGCGCGCGGCGAGGTCGTCGCTCATGCCCGCTGCAGTCGTGCCCACAGGTGCGGCTGGAGCTCCTGGCCGACCGCCGCCATGTCGTAGGCGTAGAGGAGGTCGCCCTCGACGTTGCCGTACATCCGCGACCCCTGGGTCACTTCCTTGGCGGTCTCGGTGAACGACACCCCCGCCGTGTGCATCTCGACCTTGCCGGCGTCGGCCGCGCCGTACCAGATCTCGGAGAAGCCGATGTTGTGCGAGAGCAGGAATTCCACCTTGCCCGGCTCGGGGCACCGCAGGAAGCCCGACTCCATGGCGGCGTCGCGGACGAACTCGCCCTGGTCGTCGACGATCCACGCGCGCGCCATGTAGTGGAAGAACGGGCGTCCGTCGTGGGTGAAGATGAGTTCCTGGCCGAACTGGAACGAGTCGATCGTCGGGTAGGCACCGTGGCCGTTGCCGCGCCACGTCCCCAGCAGCCAGGCGACGGGGCCGCAGTTGGGATGCAGGTTGTCCGGCAGCTCGAAAGGCATGGGCTCACTCTAGTGTGGGCGGATGACTCGATCACTCGTCGTCAAGGTCACCTGCGGGGCAGAGGACGCCGAGCGCTGCAACCAGGCCTTCACCGTCTGCGCAGCGGCGGCCGCCAGCGGCGCGGACGTCTCGTTGTGGCTCACCGGCGAGGCTGCGTGGTTCGCCCTCCCCGGCCGGGCCGAGGACTTCAGCCTCGACCTCGCCACCCCCCTCGACCAGCTGATGGCGACCGTCCTGGCGACCGGTTCGGTCACCGCCTGCTCGCAATGTGCGGCGCGCCGCGGCATCGTGGCGGGCGACCTGCGCGAGGGCGTCACCATCGCCGGCGCCGCCGTCTTCGCCGAACAGGTCCTGGGCGACGACGTCCAGGCACTCGTCTACTGAGCCGACTCCCGTCGGAGTCACCTGCCGTTCACCAGCCGGTGCCACACTGAGGCCATGTCCGACCCGGCCACCCTGACCAGCGCCGCCTCCCGATCCGTCGAGGAAGGCCCGGTCACCGAGCCGTTCGACCACCCCACCGAGACCTTCGACGTGGAGCCGCCGTACGTCCCCGACGCCGCCGAGCTCGAGGCTGTCGAGAAGTACGACGACCGCTTCATCGACCGCGAGGTCTCCTGGCTGCACTTCAACCAGCGGGTCCTCGAGCTGGCCGAGGACCCCTCGCTGCCACTCCTGGAGCGAGCGCGCTTCCTGGCGATCTTCGCCAGCAACCTCGACGAGTTCTTCATGGTCCGGGTCGCGGGCCTCAAGCGCCGGATCGCCGCCGGAGTCGCCGTACGAGCCGCCAGCGGCCTCATGCCGCGCGAGCAGCTGGACCAGCTGTGGGCAGGCTCGCGCACGCTGATGGAGCGGCACGCCCGGGCCCTGCACGACCTGCTCCCCGCGCTCGGCGCGCACGACATCGAGATCGTCCGCTGGTCCGAGCTCGACCGCGACGAGCAGAAGGTCTGCAAGAAGCTCTTCAAGGACCGGATCTTCCCGGTGCTCACCCCCCTTGCGGTCGACCCGGCGCACCCGTTCCCCTACATCTCCGGCCTCTCGCTCAACCTCGCCGTCGTGGTGCGACACCCCAAGACGTTGGAGGAGCACTTCGCCCGGGTGAAGGTGCCGCCGACGTTCGGCCGCTTCGTCTCGCTCGGCAACCAGCGCTTCGTGCCGCTCGAGGACGTCATCAGCGAGCACCTCAAGAAGCTCTTCCCCGGCATGGAGGTCCTCGGCGCCCACACCTTCCGGGTGACGCGCAACGAGGACCTCGAGGTCGAGGAGGACGACGCCGAGAACCTCCTGAAGGCCCTGGAGAAGGAGCTGCTGCGGCGTCGCTTCGGCGCGCCCGTACGCCTGGAGGTGGAGGAGTCCGTCGATCCCAAGGTGCTCGACCTGCTGGTCTCCGAGCTCGGGGTCGCCCGCGACGAGGTGGTCCTGCTGCCCGGTCCCCTCGACCTCACCGGCCTGCACTCGATCGCCGACCTGCCTCGCGACGACCTCAAGTACGCCGCGTTCCTCCCCTCCACGCACCCGAGCCTGGCCGAGGTCGAGTCGTCCTCCCCCGTCGACGTCTTCGACTCCGTCGCACGCCACGACGTGCTCCTGCACCACCCCTACGACTCCTTCGCCACCTCGGTGCAGCGCTTCCTCGAGCAGGCGGCCGCCGACCCGCACGTGCTCGCGATCAAGCAGACGCTCTACCGCACCTCGGGCGACAGCCCGATCATCGACGCCCTCGTCGACGCCGCACAGGCGGGCAAGCAGGTGCTGGTGATCGTCGAGATCAAGGCGCGCTTCGACGAGCAGGCCAACATCCGCTGGGCGCGCAAGCTCGAGCACGCCGGGTGCCACGTGGTCTACGGCCTGGTCGGCCTCAAGACCCACTGCAAGCTGTCCATGGTGGTGCGCGACGAGTCGGAGGGCATCCGGCGTTACGTCCACATCGGCACCGGCAACTACAACCCCAAGACCGCGCGGCTCTACGAGGACCTCGGGCTGCTCACCGCCGACCCGGAGATCGGGGAGGACGTCGCCCTCCTCTTCAACAACCTGTCCGGCATCAGCCGCAACAAGACCTACGACCACCTGCTGGTGGCGCCCGACAGCGTGCGCGACGGCCTCATCGAGCAGATCCACCAGGAGATCGCCCACCACCAGGCCGGGCGCGGCTCCGGGATCCGGATCAAGGCGAACTCGGTGGTCGACGAGGCCGTGATCGACGCGCTCTACCTCGCGTCGCAGGCGGGCGTGCGGGTCGAGCTGCTGATCCGGGGCATCTGCGCCCTGCGGCCCGGCGTACCCGGCCTCTCCGAGACGATCCGGGTGCGCTCCGTGCTGGGTCGCTTCCTCGAGCACAGCCGGGTCTTCTGGTTCGACAACGCCGGTGAGCCGGCCGTCTGGATCGGCTCCGCGGACATGATGCACCGCAACCTGGACCGCCGCGTCGAGGTGCTCGTACGCCTGCGGGACCCGCACGTGATCGACGAGGTCGCCGGATTCCTCGATCTGGCGCTCGACGAGCAGACCAGCGCCTGGGACCTCGGGCCCGACGGCGAGTGGCACCTGCAGGTCGGCGTACGCCATCTCCACGCCGAGCTGATCGCCCGTCAGCGCACCCGACGTCGCTGACTGCGCCCCAGATCACGCCCCGCCGGACCGCCCGAGGCGTGGTGCAAGTTGCACTCCACGGCCGCTGACCCCCTAGCATGATCGAGGTTCATCCGCCCCCCGTTCGGAGTTCACCGTGCGTTTGAAGTTTCGCCCCGTCGACAGCTCGTTCTATGACCTCTTCAGCGAAGCCGCCGACCACCTCGTCGTCGGCGCCCAGCTCCTCAGCGAGATGCTCGCTGACGGCGCGCCGCGAGCCGAGATCGCGCAGCGCATGCGCCAGGCAGAGCACGCCGCAGACGAGACCACCCACTCGATCGTGCGCCGGGTCAACAGCACGTTCGTGACTCCGTTCGACCGCGAGGACATCTACTCCCTCGCCTCGGCGCTGGACGACGTGATGGACATGATGGACGAGGCCGTCGACCTGGTCCTCCTCTACGAAGTCAAGTCGCTCCCCGTCGAGACCACCCAGCAGGTCGAGGTGCTGCAGCGCTGCGCCGAGCTGACGTCCGCGGCGATGCCGTCGCTGGAGTCGATGAAGTCGCTCGACGAGTACTGGATCGAGATCAACCGCCTCGAGAACATGGGCGACAAGTCCTTCCGGCGGATCCTGGCCAACCTCTTCAGTGGCGAGTACAAGGCCATGGAGGTCCTCAAGCTCAAGGACATCGTCGAGGCGCTCGAGGGGGCGATCGACGCCTTCGAGAAGGTCGCCAACATCGTGGAGCAGATCGCCGTCAAGGAGTCCTGACCGGCATGGACGTCACCAGCCCGAACGCCCGCGCCGGGAGCGATCACTGATGGAACTCGGCATCATCATCGCCGTGGTCGCCGTGGCGCTCATCTTCGACTACACCAACGGCTTCCACGACGCGGCCAACGCGATCGCCACGTCCGTCTCGACCGGTGCCCTCAAGCCGCGCGTGGCCCTGGCGATGGCGGCAGTCATGAACTTCGTCGGTGCCTTCCTGGGCCAGAAGGTCGCCCAGACCGTCTCCGACACGATCGACCCTGGGGTAGGCAGCCATGGCCTCGTGATCGTGATGTGCGGACTGCTCGGCGCCATCACGTGGAACCTCATCACGTGGTACTACGGCCTGCCGTCGTCCTCCTCGCACGCCCTGATCGGTGGCCTCGTCGGCGCTGCCGTGGCAGCCGGCGCAACGGCCAACTGGTCCGTGGTGATCGAGAAGGTCGTGATCCCGATGTTCATCTCGCCGGTGGTGGCCTTCAGCCTCGGCTTCCTGATCATGATCGGCATCATGTGGGCCTTCCGCAACGCCAACCCCAGCAAGGCCAACCGCGGCTTCAAGATCGCGCAAACAATCTCCGCCGCGGCGATGGCCCTGGGCCATGGCCTGCAGGACGCCCAGAAGACGATGGGCGTCATCTTCCTGGCGCTGCTCACCGGCGGCTACGTCGCCGAGTCCGACGGCCTGCCGCTGTGGGTCATCATCGCGGCTGCCACCGCCATCTCCCTCGGCACCTGGTCCGGCGGCTGGCGCATCATGCGCACCCTGGGCCGCCGCATCATCCACCTCGACCCGCCGCGCGGCTTCGCCGCCGAGTCGGTCGCCGCGTCGGTCCTCTACACGACGGCGTACGTCTTCGAGGCGCCGATCTCGACGACGCACACCATCACCTCCGCGGTCATGGGCGTGGGCGCCACCAAGCGCCTCTCCGCCGTGCGCTGGGGTGTCGCGAAGTCGATCCTGACGGCGTGGGTGCTCACCTTCCCGGCCGCCGCCCTCGCCGCGGCCCTGTGCTACTGGTTCGCGCGGATCTTCCTCCCCTGACCCCTCCTTGGGTATCCATCTTGGGTATCCATGGGGGATTCCGGGCCAATTGCGGCACCCGCACCCCCGAACGTCCCATGGATACCCCGGCACGGAGGGGACTGAGCGATGCCCCTGCGCCTGACCCCTCCTTGGGTATCCATGGGAGATTCCGGGCCAATTGCGTCACCCGCACCCCCGGACGCCCCATGGATACCCCGGCACGGAGGGAGAGGTCCGGCTCAGGCAGCCGTACGCCGCCAGTTGAGGGCCACCTGCCGCTGATGCTCCGTCAGGGCCCGTCGTCGACCCACGGTCGAGGTGTCGATCCACCAGTTCGGCTGCTCGATCGTCCACAGCCGGTCGCTGGCCGGCGTGCGCGCCGCTCGGGCGTACGCGTCGTGGAGTCGGTGGACGAAGTCGTCGGGATCGAACCGGTCGGGTGAGACCATCGTGACCGGCTCCAGACCGATACGTCGTACGACGCCCTCCCGCCCGACGTCGTGATCTCGGACCTCGCGGACGATGTGCACCGCGCCCGCGTACTCGCCGGTGACACCAGCCACCGGATCGAGGAGGTCGGGCGTCGCGACGTGGCGGCCACGGCGATCGAAGACCGGGACGTTGAAGAGTGGTGGCGGGCAGCCCGCAGTGACCACCCAGTGGTGGCACATCTCCACCTCCATCGGCGACCAGGCGTTCTCCGTCAGGACGGGGATCGCCTCCCGCACCGTCCCGACACCTGTCTTCGCGTTGAGCTCGCGCTCGGTGAAGACGACGAGCTCCTCGATCGAGACCAGATCGCTGTAGGCCGCTTGGGCGAACACCTTGGCAGCCTCGAGCACGGTGGGAGCGCGACGCATCTCGAAGGTGACGCTGCGGAGCGGAGTGGTGAGGCGCAGCCCGTCGACGCGCATGAGGTGGTGTGGCGGGACGCCTGCGTTGCTGACGTCCATGCCGGGCTGCTCGACGACGGGATGGTTCAGTCCCACCGCCAGCGGTACGGGAGCCACCGTCGCTCCGTCGCTCTCGAGGCCGTCGAACCAGACCCCGCCCAGCCACCGGAGACCCGCCCATCCGGTGACCCCACCCCAGCTGCGGAGCACGGCCGCCGCTTCGACGATCCGCTGCTCGACACGAGTGCCATCCACCTCGACCGGCACGTGGAGACCGCGGCTGGTACGCCGCCAACGGGGGCCGCGCGCTCGGTCGGGCGTCGGGCCCATGACGCCCCGCAGGTCGACAGGCACCGGCCAGACCAGTCCGGGACGGAGGCCCTCACGAGGCCCCTCACCGCGCGACGGCGGCGCCCCCGCGGCGTACGGCGTCTCCGACATCCCCCGAGGATTGCCGAGATGTCAGGCCCGGTGCGGGCTCTCCACAGGCCAGATCGGCGAGCTCGCGCGCCGCCCCCGCGATATCCATGGGAGATGTCGGGGCAATTCCGGACAGGAGAGGCCGGAAGGTCCCATGGATACCCAGAGAACCGGGCGCACGCTCAGCCGAAGCGACCGGAGATGTAGTCCTCGGTGCGCTGGTCCCCGGGGTTGGAGAAGATCTTCGTGGTGAGGTCGTACTCCACCAGGAGCCCGGTCCGGTTGCCGGTCGTCTCGTCGGGACGCGCGGTGAAGAACGCCGTCCGGTCCGAGACCCGGGCCGCCTGCTGCATGTTGTGGGTCACCACGATGATCGTGTAGTCGTCACGCAGGCCCATCATCAGGTCCTCGACACGCGCGGTGGCGATCGGGTCGAGGGCGGAGCAGGGCTCGTCCATCAAGATCACGTCGGGCTTGGTGGCGATGGTCCGCGCGATGCAGAGGCGCTGCTGCTGACCGCCGGAGAGCCCGTACGCCGACTGCTTGAGCTTGTCCTTGACCTCGTCCCACAGCGCCGCGCCCTGCAACGCCTCCTCGACGAGGTCGTCCATGTTCTCGACCTTCATGCCGGTGACGCGAGGGCCGTAGGCGATGTTGTCGTAGATCGACTTCGGGAACGGGTTGGGCTTCTGGAAGACCATGCCGATGTGGGTGCGTACGGCGATCGGGTCGACGCCCTTCGCATAGATGTCCTGGTCGTGGTAGAGCACCTCGCCCTCCACGCGCGCACCGGCGACGAGGTCGTTCATCCGGTTGAGGCACCGCAGGACGGTGGACTTGCCGCAGCCCGAGGGCCCGATCATGGCCGTGATCTCGTTGCGGCCGTAGGCGAGGTTGACGTCATGCACGGCGTGGAAGTCGCCGTAGAAGACGTTGAGGTTCCTCGTCTCCATCACCGGGCTGCTCGGGTAGAGCGACAGCTCGCGCTGCGCGTCGGACTGGACGTCCACCAACGAGCCGACGTGCGGGGTGCTCGACGCACGCGTCGAGGCGGTTGCGGGGGTTGCTGACATGTGTGACTACCTCACCAGGATCGCTGGAACTTGTTGCGGATGTAGATGGCCAGGGCGTTGAGCCCGAGGATCATCACGAGCAGCACGATGATGGCGGCCGAGGCCGCCTGCTGGAGCTCCTCGCGGGACTGCGACGTCAATGAGTAGATCTGCATCGGCAGGGCCGTCACCTTGCTCATCATGCCGGTGGGGTCGAAGAGCACCGAGCCCGCGAGTCCCACCACCACGAGGGGGGCGGCTTCGCCGATCGCGCGCGACAGGCCGAGGATCGTGCCGGTGGCGATGCCGGGGACGGCCGACGGCAGCGTCTGGCGCCAGGTCGTCTGCCACACGGTGGCGCCCAGCGCCAACGAGCCGTCGCGGATGTCCCTGGGTACGGCGCGCACCGCCTCGCGCGTCGTGATGATGATGACCGGCAGGATCAGCAGCGCCAGGGCGAGCGCCCCGCCGAGCACGATGCCGGGCTCGTCGAACCCCAGGAGCGCCATCACGGCGACGGCCAGGAGGCCGTAGACGATCGACGGCACCGCAGCGAGGTTCTGGATGTTGACCTCGATGAAGCGGTTCCTCGCCCGGTCGGGGTCAGCGAACTCCTCGAGGTAGAGCGCGGCCGCGATGCCGAGGGGCACCGACATGACGGCGGTGAACAGCATCAGCCACAGGCTGCCGAGGATGCCGGCGCGGAAGCCGGCGGTCTCGGGACGCACGATGGACGTGTAGTTGGTCAGCAGCTCGCCGTCGAAGCGGGGGGCGCCCTTGACCGCCGTACTGATGATCAGCGCGAGCAGCACCATGACGCCGAAGAACAGCGAGAACCAGAGCAGGCCGAGGAAGATCAACGACCCGGGGTTGCGGTCGCGGCGCCTGCCTGTGGCGATCTGGGTGGTGACGTCGCGAGCCGTCCTCGCAGCGATGCTCATCAGTAGGCCTGCCTGAAACGTCGGACGATGTTGATGCTGACCAGGTTGAGGACCAGCGTCATGAGGAAGAGCAGCAGCCCGACCGCGAAGAGGTTGTTGTAGGCGGTCGATCCGACCGGCGACTCGCCGCCGGCCGTCTGCGCCATGAAGCCGGTCATGGCCTGCATGCCTTCGAGGGGGTTGGCGGTCAGGCGCTTCTGCGCCCCGGCCGCGAGGGCCACGATCATCGTCTCGCCGATCGCCCGCGACATTCCGAGCACGACCGCCGCGGCCACCCCGGAGATGGCTGCCGGGAGGACCACCCGGAGGGTGGTCTGCATCCGGTTGGCACCCATGGCCAGCGAACCCTGGCGCATCGCCTGCGGCACGGCGCTGAACGCGTCCTCCGCCAGCGACGCGATGGTCGGGATGATCATCACGCCGAGCACCAGACCCGCAGCCAGCACGCTCGTGAAGCCCACCGGGATGTTGAGGATCTTCTGGAGCAGTGTGGGCGTGACGAAGCTCAGGGCGAAGAAGCCGTAGACCACCGACGGCACTCCGGCGAGCAGCTCGACGGTGGGCTTGAGGACCTTGCGCGCGCGCTTGGAGGCGTACTCCGAGAGGTACATCGCGGCACCGAGGCCGAGGGGTACGGCGACCACGAGCGCGATCGCGGTGACCATCAGGGTCCCGGCGACCAGCGGCAGCACGGCGTAGCGACCCTCGACGGCGAAGAAGTCACCGAACGGCACCTCGGCGAAGAAGTCGAGCACCGGCATGATCAGCGCGGCGACGATCCCGAAGGTGATGGCCACCGAGATCAGAGCCGAGGTGACCAGGACGATCCTGATGACCCGCTCACCGGGTCGGGACTTCGCGCCCAGTTGGGGAGCGGCCGGCAGGCCCGTCGGGTTCGACGGGCCTGCCGGACTCATGCTGTGGCTACTCATGGAGGAGGGCGGTCAGCCCGCGAGGCCCTCGAGAGAGGACTGCGTCTCCGAGTAGAGGTCGTCGCTCAGCGGGATGAACTGACCGACCTCGGCGATGTCGGAGAGGTTCTCGATGTAGTAGTCGACGTACGCCGCCACGGCCGCGTTGTCGGTGTAGCTCGCGTCGGCCACGTAGATGAACAGCGGGCGCGCGAGCGGGGTGTACTCGCCGGCCTGGGCGGTCTCGGCAGAGGGCTCGACGCAGCCGTTGCCGCTGTCGATCGACACTGCCTTCAGCGAGTCGGCGTTCTCCTCGTAGTAGGTGTAGCCGAAGTAGCCGGTCGCACCCTCGGTGCCGCCCACGCCCTGGACGAGCACGTTGTCGTCCTCGGAGGCCTCGTAGTCGGGGCGGGTCGCGGGCTCGTCGGCGTCGGGGTCGATGACCTCGCTGGCCAGGTAGTCGTAGGTGCCCGAGTCGGTCCCGGGACCGAACAGCGAGATCTTCTGGTCAGGGAAGCCAGAGCCGAGCTCGCTCCAGTTCTCGACGGTGGAGTCGGGGGCCCAGAGCTCGACGAGCTGGTCGACGGTGAGGCAGTCGACGGCGAGGTCGGGGTGCACGACGACCGTGAGGGCGTCGGTGGCGACCTGGAGCTCGGTGAACTCGATGCCGTTCTCCTCGCACGCGGCGACCTCGTCGTCGGCGATCGGACGCGAGGCGTCCGAGACGTCGGTGTTGCCGGCGCAGAACGCCTCGAAGCCGCCGCCGGTGCCGGACTCGCCGACGGTCACCTGGACATCGGGGTTCTCCTCGTTGAGGAGCTCCTGGGCAGCGACGCTCATGGGGTAGACCGTGGAGGAACCGTCCACGGCGACGGTCCCGCCGGCGCCTGAGCCCTCAGCGCCGGAGCCGGCAGCGCCGCCACCACAGGCGGACAGCGTGAGGACGAGGGCGGCCGCGCCGGGGAGGAGCACGCGGCGGAAGGAAGTGCGGTTCACTTCGAAGCTCCTGATGTCTGTGTGTGGTGCTGACGTCAGGAAGGTAGGCAGCGGAAGTGACCTGCTCGGTCGGCCCCGGTGAACGAGCGGTGAACTCGACCGGGCCGATTGGCGTCGGACGGGCGGGGCCCGGTGCTCTCAGGGAGCGTGCACCTCGGTCGCCACGACCGCGCCCTTGCGGTGGTGGACGACCAGCATGCTGCCGGGCTCGAGCGCGATGTCGGGCGCCCCCAGCGCGTCCAGGACGGTCGGCAGCACCGGGCGGTGGGTGCAGATCACCGCGCCCTCGCCCGCGCCGACGACTGCGTCGACCAGCCGGACGACACGCTTCACGGACGCGCCCGCCTCGCTGAGGTCGTCGTACGTCGTGATCGGCACCCCCGTCGCGTCGGCGAAGGGCGTCACGGTGTCCACGCAGCGCAGGCTGGTGGACGTGTGCGCCGACGTGACGTCGTACGCCGCCAGCAGCGGCACCAGGTGCTGCGCCTGACTCTTCCCGAGCACGATGAGCGGCCGCTCGGCGTCATTGCGCTTCCATCTCTGACGTGACCTGGCCTTGCCGTGACGGAGGACGACGACCGCGCGGGTCTTGCGGCGCAGCGGTCGCGCCTCGGCCAGCGTCGCGCGGTCGTAGGGGTAGGTGAGTCGCTGCGCGGCTGCCTTCCACGGCACCCACTCGACGCAGTCGATCTCGGCGTTGGGGCGGTAGGTGCTCACGTCGTCGCTGCCGATGACCCGCCCGGTCCAGTAGTCGACCGACTTCATCCGCCCGTTGGACATCCGGTAGCGCTGCGGCGCGAGCGCGGGGCCGAGCCGGATGTCGAGGCCCGTCTCCTCGGCCACCTCGCGGACAGCCGCGGTGACCGCGTGCTCCCCCCGGTCGAGCTTGCCCTTGGGGAACGACCAGTCGTCGTACTTGGGGCGATGCACGAGCAGCACCTCGCCACCCTTGCGTGTCACCACGGCGCCAGCGGCGCGCACGTCGCGGAGCTCCATGGCGTTAGTCTCACATCAACCCCGACCGACGAGGAGACCCATCCGTGTCCCGCCGCCTCGTCGTCGTGCTCGTCGTCGGCCTGGCTCTCGTCGTCGGTGGACTCGTGGGCTGGCGACTGGCCCAACCGGCGACGCCCCTCGCCCGGGCGTTGGCGGTCACCCCGGCGGACGTGGACCGGGTCTCGTGGACGGACTGGGACGCCGTACGCCGCGAGCTCGGCGCGCGGCTCGACGCCGACTCGTCGGCCGCGGAGGTTCGCGCCCTGCTCGACGATGCCTTCAGCGCCGACCTCAGCTCGATGTCGGCGCTGGCCTCCTCCGCACCTGTCCTCCAGCAGGAGTTCGGCTTCTCGCCGGCCACGCTGGAGTGGGAGCTGTTCGCCCAGTCCACGGACGGTGCGGTGGAGCTCATGCGGGTCGGCGACGCCGTGTCGCTCGACAGCATCGCCGATCGGCTGGAGTCCCTGGGCTATCAGGTGCCCGAGGAGGACGACGGCGTGTGGGTCGGAGGCTCGGAGGTCCTGTCCAGGATCGATGCCTCACTGACGCCGGAGCTCCAGCACGTCGCGCTGCTCGCCGACCACCAGCTGGTCATGACCTCCGACCAGGCGCCCTTCCTCGAACGGGCAGTGGCGGTCGCCAAGGGTGATGAGGACTCGGCCGACGACCTCGCTGAGCTGACCGCGGACCTCGGTGATGCAACTGCTGCTGCGATCTACGACGGCGCCCACGCGTGCGCGAAGCTGGCGATGTCGCAGGCCGACGACGACGCGCAGGCCGAGGCCGACCAGCTCGTGGCGGCGACCGGCGGCGTACATCCGCTGACCGGCTTCGCGATGGCTCGCCTGGTCGATGGCGACGTCCGGGTCGTCATGCAGGTCGAGGACGCGGACGATGCCCCGGGCGACGCCGACGCCCGGGCGGCGCTGGCCGGCGGCCCGGCGCCGGGCCAGGGCGGCAGCTTCACCGATCGCTTCTCGGTCGTGGGTGCCGCCGCGCGGGGGCGCGAGATCACCCTCGATCTGCGGCCGGGCACCGGGAACTACGTCCTCTCGGACCTCACGAGTGGCCCGGTGCTCTTCGCGACCTGCTGATCAGTCAGGGGGCTGGAGCGGGGCGATGCCGAGCAGCCGATCGATCTCATCCTGCGTCAGGTGGTCGTCGGACTCGCTCGCAGCGATGATGAGGGTGGTGGTGAGCTCCACCTCGCTCAGCAGATCGCCGTCCTCGAGCGTCACGTCGAACTGGTCGTGCATACGGTCACCTCCCACCGGTTGAAACCTGGACGACTCCCAATCGTCTCTATACCCATTGTCCCTGACGTATACACCCACGCCAATGACCCTTTTGAGTCACTTGCGGACGCGAGACACGCAAGGTCCCACCCCGCGGGCGGGGTGGGACCTTGCGATTTTGATCAGATCTGGACGGTGCGTCCAGCGGTCAGATCAGACCGGGCGAACGTTCTCCGCCTGCGGACCCTTGGGGCCAGCGGTGACGTCGAACTCGACCTTCTGGTTCTCGTCCAGCGACTTGTAGCCGTTGGTCTGGATGGCCGAGTAGTGCACGAAGACGTCGTCGCCGCCGTCCTCCTGCGCGATGAAGCCGAAACCCTTCTCGGCGTTGAACCACTTCACGGTGCCTTGAGCCATGTGCTCTGTACTCCTGTTATCGGAACGAGGGGGCGTCACTTCGACGTCCCCGCACCAGATGCGGTGACACGTCGCTCCGACTCGCAAGCTGGAAGGCCCGAAGAAGAAACGCCGTTGGATCACAAACTCCGCGGGCGTCGACCTGCTGGAACTTGCACCTGTTGCAGAACAAACTCTACCAACAAATCGGTCCGTGTCACTGAGTGACCTACCCGAGGAGGTGGACGCCGAGTCAGATCCACCTTGGCGGCGGTGTCGCGGCGTTGCTCGCGGGCTGTCTCGGCCCAGCGCCGCTGGGCTGCGATACTCCATGTGGGCCGGGGAACCGGCCCACGGGCCTCTAGCTCAATGGGTAGAGCAGCGGACTTTTAATCCGTTGGTTCAGGGTTCGAGCCCCTGGAGGCCTACTGAACCGCTGTATTCCTTCGCCTGATGGGTGACGGTCGGGCTTCGGCTGAGGCGTTACACATCTTCGGGTGATGGGTGACAGCTACTTCGGTTGATTGGTGACACTCCCTTGATGAGGGAGTTGAGCGTGACCGAGCAGCGGTATCAGGCCGTGCTGGCGGTGATCAGTGACGGTGAGACGGTCTCGAGCGTGGCGGCCAGGTTCGGTGTGCATCGCAAAACGGTGCATGGGCAGCTGGTCCGACGTGAGAATTTCCTACGGGGTCATGGCGGCCAGGCGCAGGATGCCGTACCCGAACCCGGCGAGGACCAGCGCCTGACCGTCGCGACGCACGCCCTCGCCCCACACCAGCGTGGCCCCGTCCGCCTCGGCCACGTCGAGGCGGGCCGCCTCGCGCCGTGGGTTGACGACCACGAGGTGGCTCTCACCGCGCACGTACGCCAGCGGGTAGTCGCGATGGACGACCCGGGTGCTGCCACGGCCACCGAGCGCCGGGTTGGCACGGCGCACGGCCAGCAGCGACCGGACCAGCGCCAGGGTCGACCCGGGGTCGTCCTCCTGCGCGGCCGCCGTCGGCCGGTCGGCCGCGGGGTCGATGGGCAGGTACAGCTCCTCGGCCGCAGCGGTGGAGAATCCGGCGTTCGGGCTCTCGTCCCACTGCATCGGGCTCCGGCAGCCGGCCCGGTTGTAGTCCGGGTGGCAGACGGCTCCCTCGACGTCGGGCAGACCCGGCAGGTAGCGCATGCCGATCTCGTCGCCGTAGTACAGGCTCGGGACACTCCCCCACGTCATCAGGAACGTCAGTGCCGCGCCCAGCTGCTCGGGGGTGCGGGAACCGCAGCGCAGGCGGTTGAAGTCGTGGTCGGCCGTGGCCAGCAGGACCGGGCGTGCCGGATCGACCTCGCGTGCGTGCTCCCACGCAGCCAGGAACGTCTCCACGCTCCCCTGCCCGTCGGCATCGAAGAACGGTGGCCGCGCCTCGTGCCACGGCAGCAGCCCCGCCGCGTGGTTGTCGAACAGACTGGCGTGCGGCTCGTGGATGACCAGCATGAAGTCGGCGTCGAAGGCCAGCGGCTCGCCCGTGCGCGGCTCGAGGCCCTCGGGCACCAGCACCGCCTCGGGGTACGTCGTGTCCAGCCACGCCCGGACCTCGCGCCACACGGCGGTCGAGGCGGCGACCCCCCGCGCGATGTCGTAGTCCTTGACCAACGAGAAGGCCATGTCGACCCGGAAGCCAGCCACGCCGAGATCCAGCCAGTGGCCGATCACGTCCATCAGTGCCTGCCGGTTGCGGCGAGGGCCCGGGGCGTCGGGGGCGTCTCGCCACTCCTCGTCCTCGGGAAGGTCGCTCCAGCCGAAGTTGAGTGCCGGCTGCTGGTCGTAGAAGTTCTTGAGGTACCACCCGGGGCGCGGCCCGGGCGAGGGCACCCACGCCGGGATACCGGGGACGTCGTCGGCCCAGCCGCCGGTCGGCTCGTCGGTGCGCCACACGTAGCGGTCACCCTCGGAGCCGGGCCCTTCGGCGGCGAGCTCGGCCTGGAACCAGGGGTGCTCGATGCTGGTGTGCCCCGCGACCAGGTCGAGCAGCACCCGGATGCCGCGCTCGCGGGCCTGGCGACGAGCTCGACCAGGTCCTCGTTGGTGCCGTAGCGCGGGGCGATGCTCAGGTAGTCCGAGACGTCGTACCCGGCGTCGACGAACGGTGAGGCGAAGCAGGGGTTGAACCAGATCACGTTGACGCCCAGCGAGGCCACGTGGTCCAGGTGGTCGATCACCCCTCGCAGGTCCCCCACGCCGTCGCCGTCGGAGTCGGCGAAGGACTGCGGGTAGATCTCGTAGATGACTGCGTCTGCCAGCCAGGTAGCACTCATCCCCGGTATCTAACGGCACGGGGTTCCTGGCCGTCCATCGATGCTCTGCGCATCGACCAGGACGATGCGACCTCGGCACCTGAAACCTGCGGGTGGCGCCGACCAGATGCCCTGCGCTACGACCTGATGAGCTCGCGGGCCTTCTCCTCGATCCCGAGGCAGCGGGAGAGCAGCTGGAGGACCTCGACCTCACGTTCGGTGACGACGGGGCCGGGCGAGGCGCCGTACGAGGGTGGCGGCGACGAGCCGACCGGAGGCTGGGCCGACGACGTCTCCGAACGAGCCGGTTTCCTCACCGCCCTACGAGGTCATCACGAACCCGTTCGCCTGGGACCGCCCCCACCGGGGACACTGAGGACCTGATGAACCGGAACGCGCTGAATCACCTGGTGGCCAGCACCACCGCCGTCATCGCCCTGACGGGATGCGGAGCGGGGGCGCCGGAGCCCGACGGTGCATCGACGCCGACCCCGACACCGCCGTCCGCCGCCGCGACCGATCCGAGCGATGGTCCCGAGACGAGGGGCAAGGACATGACGACGCCCAAGACCCGCAGCGCGGCAGAGCAGGCGGCACTCGACGAACGGTTGCGTGAGGCCGCCTGGGCCAACGACGTGGACCGGGCAGCAGCGCTGGTCAAGAGTGGTGCAGACGTGAACTCCAAGGACGACACGCAGCAGTCGGCGTACCTGATCGCGACCAGTGAGGGCTACACCGACCTGCTCGAGGTGACCCTCGCGCACGGAGCACGGGTGAACGACAAGGACAGCTGGAACGGAACCGGCCTGATCCGCGCGGCGGAACGGGGGCACTCCCTGGTCGTCGGGCGCCTGCTGCAGGAAGGCATCGACCGCGACCACGTGAACCGGATCGGCTTCCAAGCGCTTCACGAGGCGATCTGGCTGGGCAAGGACACCACCGACTACGTCGACACCGTCCGGATCCTGGTGGCCGGTGGCGTCGAGCTGAGCCGCCCTTCGGGCAACGAGGGCCTCACCGCGTTGGAGATGGCCGAACAACGGCGCTACCCCGCCCTGGAAGCCGTGCTCCGCGCCGCTCTCGACCCGGCCCAGATCGCTCGCCCGAACGCCGCACTCCTCCGCGCAGCCGAGCAGGGTGACGCCGACGGTGCCGCTCAGGCCCTCCGGGCGGGTGCGGACATCGAGACCCGTGACGCACAGCAGCACACGCCCCTGCTGCTCGCGGTCACCGAGGATCGCGTCGACGTCGCCCGACTCCTCGTCGCCATGGGTGCCGACCCCGATGCCCTGGACCACCAACACGACACACCGTGGCTGGTCACAGGCGTCACCGGCAGTGTGGCGATGCTCGAGGCGCTGCTCCCCGGGAGACCCGACCTGGGGATCCTCAACCGGTACGGCGGCACCTCGCTCATCCCCGCCAGCGAACGGGGTCACGTCGACTACGTGCGTCGGGTGCTGACGACGGGCATCGACGTCGACCACATCAACCGGCTCGGCTGGACCGCGCTCCTCGAAGCCGTCATCCTCGGCGACGGAGGCCCCGACCACCAGCAGATCGTCCGCCTCCTGCTCGCCGCCGGCGCAGACCCGACCATCCCCGACAAGGACGGCGTCACCGCGCTCGAACACGCTCAGACACGGGGATACACGGCCCTCGTCCGGTTGCTGAAGGGCAGCTGACAGGAGGCCACAGGGCTGCCATCTCTGCCAGAACGGATGCGAGGAGTCCTGCGTCACCAGCGAGCTCCGACCCGCAGGCAGATAGTGTTGAGCTCGTGAGGACGCCGGGGTGGGGGGACGCTCGCGTCCGGCGCGCGCAGGCAGGCAGCCAGCCGGCGTACGCGATCGTGCTGTCCCTCGTCGTAGCCGTGTCGGTCGTCATGGCGACCGCCAGCCCGGGCCTGAGCGTCATGGCCGACAACGGCCACGAGACCCGCACCAGGTGCGAGGCCGGCGTCACCAGGACTCACGTCAGGTCGGCCTGGACCCACGTCCACGATTCCAGGGTGACGACCCGCCGCGCCGAGGCGGTCGGACGGCGCTTCGCCGGGTCCGCGGTCGTCCTGATCTTCGGGGAGTCGACGGCGACGGTGTGGGCGCGGGCCGATGCCTGCGCCGGAGGCGAATCGTCGTCGGCCACCGCACGGCGTACGACCTCCTGGGTCGCGATCCGGGAGGGAACGGCTCAGGACGTGGTGGCAGGCACCCGCGTGCGAGCACGCCGGCAAGCTGTCGCGGCAGCCATCGGCCAGGCGCGACACGAGCTCCGCGCGATCGCGATCAGGCGGGCCACCAGGAAGGCCGTGTCGGCCGCGCTGGCTGCCTCCTCCGCCCTGGCCTCCAGCGATCGCAGTTGACCACGACCGCGACGAGTGCATGACGCACTCCCGCGGCCCTGCTCACGTCATCCGAGGCGCCGCCTGGACAGGACGAGCGACAGGAAGCCGAGCAGGAGCCCCAGCAGGAGCGGTGCCCTCCACAGCGTCAGCGCACCCATGCCCCCACCAGGGAGACCGGAGTTGACGGCGTTGGGTGCCGGATCAGCGGCCCACAGATGCATGAGCTCGTTGGTGAGCGCCCACAGAGCCTCGTCCTCGGCCTGGCCCTGGCCGGAGCCGGAGCCGGGGTTCCGGGCGATCACCACACCGCCTACTGCCCGGGGGGCCAGATCCGTACGGAGGGTGCGGACAGCAGTGTTGGCGTGGCGCCGCTCGTGCCTCGATCCCTTCGCGCCGGCATCGGGCTGAGCCCCACCCTGGTCCGACACGCCGCCGGTCGGGCTGACGTTCGGATCACCTTTGACCGGGGCATGCGGCGCAACCGGGGCCGGAGCCGACTCGACCACCGGCTCGACGGCCTTCGCCCCCGTTTCCCCAGCTCGATCGACGGCTGGCTCGACGGTCCTCACCACCGGCTCGGCGGCCTTCACGACCGGCTGGGCGGTCTCTTCGACGGTCCGCACCACCGCCTCCACGGTCTGCTCGACGGGTGCTACCACCGGTTCCACGACTGACTCGACGGCCTGTTCGACGGGTTGCTGGACGGGTTGCGTCACGGGTGCCGCGGGTTCAACGACCTGTTCGGCGGTTGCTCCGACGACGTTCACCGTGTCCTCGAGCAGCCCGTCTCCGTCCGCATGGCTGGCGGGGACGCCGGACAGCAGGAGCCCGACGATCGTCAACATGAGAACGCACGCACGCGCCAACAAGCGATGCATTCCAGGTGAGACCCATTGGTTGATCATCTGACACCTCCCGGGGTGGCCTACGACCAGGCCGGGCGGTACATCCCAGCCTTGTCCCGGTTCAACGACGACCGCGCCCAGCGGCTACGCACCGGATGTCAGCCGGCCGATCGACGCTCAGCGCGAGGTCTCGTGTACGCCGCGCGCCCCGCTGTCGGTGAGGCGGGCCTCTTCGGCGGCTCGGGCCTCGAGCTCCTGACGCGTCGTCTCCAGCATCGCCCGCGCGGCGTCGTACGCCCCGGGGTCGGAGACCAGGTCGGTGGCACCGCCGCGGAGCCGCGCCAACGCGGCCCGGGCGAAGATCTGCTGCTCGGTCGTGGTGCGCTCCGAGCGGCCGCGGCCGAGGAACGAGATGAACCAGTGGAGCACCGCGGTGACGCGGTTCTTGAAGCCGGTGATGTAGACGAGGTGGACCGCGAGCCACATCAGCCAGGCGATGATGCCGGTCAGGCGCAGCTTGCCGACCATCGCGACCGCGTTGAAGCGGCTGATGATGGCCATCGAGCCCTTGTCGAAGTACTTGAACGGCTCCTGCGGAGTCTTGCCCTCGATGCGACCCTTGATCTCCTTGGCGGCGTACTTCGCGCCCTGGATCGCCACCTGGGCAACACCCGGGAGGTTGTCGAGGGCGATCATGTCGCCGACGACGAAGACCTCGGGGTGGCCCGGGAGCGTGAGGTCGGGGTTGACGCCGATCCGGCCGGCGCGGTCCAGCGGGGCACCGGTCTGCTCGGCCAGGGTCTTGGCGAGCGGGCTCGCCTGGACGCCGGCGGCCCAGATCTTGGTGACGGTGTTGATGCGCTCGACGCGTCCGTCCTTGAACTTCACCTCGATGCCGCGCTCGTCGACGTCGGTCACCATCGCGCCGAGGATGACCTCGACACCGAGGTCCTTGAGCTCGCTCTCGGCCTTGGCCCCGAGCTTCTGGCCGAACGGCGGCAGCACCTGCGGCGCTGCGTCGAGCAGGATCACGCGTGCCGAGCGGGTGTTGATGGAGCGGAAGTCGCGCTTGAGCGTCCGGTGGGCCAGCTCGGCGATCTGGCCGGCCATCTCCACGCCGGTGGGGCCGGCACCGACCACGACGAAGGTCAGCAGGTGGTCGACGTCGTCGCCACGCTTGGCACCCAGCTCAGCCATCTCGAAGGCACCGAAGATGCGCCCGCGCAGCTCGAGGGCGTCGTCGATGCTCTTCATCCCCGGTGCGTGCTCGGCGAAGTGGTCGTTGCCGAAGTAGGACTGGGTGGCACCGGCCGCAACGATCAGCGAGTCGTACGACGACACCGTCTCGCGACCGAGGACCCGCGACGTGACCGTCCGCGTCTCGAGGTCGATGTCGGTGACCTCGCCCAGCAGGACCTGGGCGTTGTCCTGCGACGCCAGCACCTCACGGGTGGGTGGGGCGATCTCGCCCTGGGAGAGGATGCCGGTCGCCACCTGGTAGAGCAGCGGCTGGAAGAGGTGGTGGGTGGTCTTGGCGACCATCGTCACCTCGACGTCGGCGCGGCGCAGCGCCTTCGTGCCGAATAGACCGCCGAAACCGGATCCGATCACGACCACCTGGTGGGCGGGAGTGTGCGACGCGGGCATGGGATCTCCTGGGGTCGTCGAGGCTGTTCTCCACCATTGTCCTCCCGTGCGGGCATCATGCCGAAACGCCACGGGCGTTCATTCGCTCACATCACCGCAAAATGGCCCACGAGAAGTAAAGTTCGTCGCGATGTTTACGACGCCCCAGACCGGGTACTCGACGCCCACAGGACTACGCATCCCCCCGTCGAGAAATGAGTCCCGGTGCCGCTGACCTCTGAGCTGCTTCTCGAGGCGTCGCCGCGCTCCGCGTCGGAGGCTCGTCGGTGGGTCAGCGATGTGTGTCGCCGTCTCGAGCGTGACGACCTGGTCGAGTGCGCCGAGCTCGGGGTCTCCGAGCTGGTCGCCAACGCGATACTCCACGCCAACGCGCCCTACACGGTGCGCGTGCGCGGCACGATCAGCCATCCGCGCATCGAGGTGCTCGACGGTTCGACCGATCCGCCCGTGGCACCGGCTCCTCGCAGCGGCGCCGACCTCGATCTGCTCCTGACCTTCGGACGCGGACTGTCCATGGTCTCCCAGTGCGCCCTGGCCTGGGGCGCGAGCATCGAGCGGATGGGCAAGGTGGTCTGGTTCGAGCCGGCACCCGCCATGCACGAGGACGGTTCCACCGAGCTGGTCATCGACCGCAGCGACCTCATGGCACCCGAGCCCACCAGCGAGTCGGCTGTCCAGGTCAGGCTGCTGGGGCTGGACGTGCCCCTCAACGCAGCGCTCACCCGCCAATACAACGAGCTGCGTCGCGAGCTGCGCCTGTTGTCGCTCTCGCACCAGTCCGACTACCCCCTGGCCGGCGACCTGACCGCGATGTTCGCCAGCTTCGAGCGTCAGTTCCCCGCGACCTACACCGAGCAGATCCACGCCGCCGAGGCGCGCCGGCTGCCTCGGGTCGACGTCGTCTTCCCGATGGTCCCCGAGTCCATCCCGATCTTCGTGACGATGGCCGAGATGTTCGACGTCGCCGATGCCTTCTGCCGCGCCGAGCGACTCCTGTCCCTCGCCCGTACGCCGCTGCAGCGCGAGCTGCACGTCTGGCTCCTCGGCGAGCTCACCGGCCAGCTCGACGGCGCTCAGCCGCGGGCGTGGCACGGCCCTGGTCGCGCCGGCCACGGCTCGGCGAGCCGGGTCGGGTGAGCTCGAGCCGGTTGCGCGTCAGCGACCTGCTCCTGGTCGCTGCGGGCGGGGCCTTGGGCGCCCTGGCCCGATTCGGCGTGGACGCGGCTGCCCCGGACGCGCTCTTCCCCTGGCCGACGCTGGCTGTCAACGTCGTCGGGGCGTTCGTGCTGGGGGTGCTGCCCGCGCTGGCCGTCGTACGCCGCTCGCGACGGGCCGCGATCGCGCTCGGGCCGGGCGTCCTGGGAGGTTTCACGACCGTCTCCGCCTGGGCCGGAGGTGTCCGTGAGCTCGCGGACACCGGGCACGTCGCGCTGGCCGGGCTCTACCTGGCGGTGACGCTGGGCGCCGGCCTGGCCGCCGCATCCGCCGGGCGCCTGCTCACACCCCGGTCCGGCCCATCGGGCGCGACGGGATGAGCGCACTGCTCGTCGTGCTCGGCGCTGCGGTCGGCGCGCCGCTGCGCTTTGCCTGGGCCCACGCGTTCGACGTGCGCTGGCCCGTCGGCACCCTGCTGGCCAACACGGTGGGGTCGGGCCTGTGGGGCTGTTTCGCGGCCCTGTCGCTGACCGACGCCGCGTGGGCGCTGCTCGGCACGGGCTTCTGCGGTGCCTTCACCACGTTCTCGGCCTTCGCCGTGCAAGCCGTCGACCGGCCAGCACGCCAGGCGGTGCCGTACGTCCTCTCGACGCTCGTGCTCTCGGTCGGGGCCTGTGCGCTGGGCTGGCAGGTCGGCACGTTGCTCTGAGCAGGGGCGCTAGCCCCAGCCGAGCTCGTGCAGCCGGGTGTCGTCGAGACCGAAGTGGTGCGCCACCTCGTGGACGACGGTGATGCGCACCTCCTCCTCGAGGTCCTCGACGGTCTCGGCCATGTCGAGGAGCGGACCACGGAAGAGCAGGATCCGGTCCGGCAGCATGCCGGCGTGGTTGGCCTGGCGCTCGGTCAGCGCGAGTCCGTCGTAGAGACCGAGCAGGTCGGGGTCGTCCGCGGGAGCCTCTGCCTCGACGAGCACGACGACGTTGTCGACCAGCCGGGCCAGGTCCTCGGGCAGGTCGTCGAGCGCACGCCCGACCATCGCGTCGAAGGCGGCCGGGTCGAGGTCGAGTCGCATGCCACGAGAGTAGGGACCCGTGCCCACGGCAGCTGAAATGACCAACGCCCCGGACCTGGGTCCGGGGCGATGAGATGGCGACCCTGACGAGACTCGAACTCGCGACCTCCGCCGTGACAGGGCGGCGCGCTAACCAACTGCGCTACAGGGCCAATGTGGTGTTGTGACAACTTGTGAAGCGGGGGAACTCTAACCCATCCCCAGCTGCTCCTCCCAATCGGGAGTGGCACGAATCCAGGTCGCACCCCCAACGGGATTCGAACCCGTGCTACCGCCGTGAAAGGGCGACGTCCTAGGCCGCTAGACGATGGGGGCCTGCCACCGCCGAGCAGGCTCGCGGAGGCGTCGTACAGCATAGGGCCACCCCTCCCGGGGCTCCCAAACCGGAGCAGTGGCGCCGCCCGCGTGGCGAAGGTTGGCGAGACGTTGGCTGAGATGGGTAACGGTGGTTGCGATTCATCACTACCCTCAGGGGGTGACCAAGCAGGAGCGGACCCTCACCTTCCTGGTCGTCGACGACAACGAGGACGTCCGCGACGTCTTCACGCGACTCATCGAGCGGGCTGGGCACGTGGCCTCGGTGGCGGTCGACGGTGTCGAGGCGATCGAGGCGTTGCAGGCTGGCACTTTCGACGTGATGCTGCTCGACGTGACGATGCCACGCATGAGCGGCATCGACGTCGCGCGCTGGCTGCACGAGCGTCCGGAGGTCGCGCCCAACACTCGGATCGTGGTGGTCAGTGCCTGGGCCGGCGAGCACCGGGCCGTGCTCCAGGAGCTCGGTGTCAAAACGATGATGCAGAAACCGCTGCGCTTGCAGCAACTTACTGATCTGATAGAGGAGACACTGTTCAGCGGGAACTCCTGACCGTCGATCGTGGCTCAGTCCGGAGTCCTTGCCGACAGTGTCGCCTGCGTGGCCCCAATCACGCAGTCACCTCACCCTAAGGAATCCCCATGTTGAAGCTCATCAAGAACCACCGCAACGCCAAGCGGACTGCTGTGCACATGCAGGCGGCCTACTGCTGGCGTCCGGGTCCCGGTCGCAGCTGACCCGGCAAGCAACGTGATGGGCAGCGCCGAGTCGGTCGGAGGCCGGCTCGGCGCTGTCCTGTCCGGGCCGCGGACGGGCGTGGTGCCTCTCGGGCGGGGGGCGTGGCTGACGACCTCTCCAGCACAGGCCAAGCAGGTGCTGACCGACACCGCGCGGTTCGACTTCCCCGACAACGTCGTCCGGAGCGGCGACCTCTCCGCGAGTCGCGGCGACACCCGGTCGGGACATGTGATCTTCGCGCCGCTCACGGCCGAGCAGGTGGCGCATGGCCTCTCGGTCTTCGCGGCCGAGTGGACGGCAGTGCTGGAGCAGCACGACCGCACCGCGCCGCACGAGCCCTACGACGGCATGGCGCTGCTGCGCCGCCCGGTCTCGCGCGCCACGTGTGCCGCAGTGCTGACCACCGCCACTGGTGAGCAGCAGGACCTCGTCGCGGACCGCGTGCTCGCCTGGATCGACTCCCTCGCCCCGGTGATCTCCGCGGCCCGGCCGCCGCACCGCTGGAGTCGTAGGCGGCGTCGCGAGCGGGACGCGCGGTATGCGGCGGAGGACGTCCTCGCCGGCGTGAGCGGCCTCGAGGGCTCTCCGCAGGAGAGCGCAGTGATGCTGGCTGCCGGCATCCAGGTCCCGATCGCTGCCGGGTCATGGCTGCTCGCCTGGGCCGCGACCGATCCCTGGGGTGACGCCGACCCGGTCCACGCCGTGTGGGAGACGTTGCGGCTGACACCACCGACGTGGATCACGTCACGCATCACGACCCAGGACGTCGAGCTCGACGGACACCCGCTGCCTGCCGGCTCGGTCGTGTTCGTCAGCCCGCTCCTCCTGGGCCGGCTCGCTCACCTGGTCCCGGGCGACGACCCCGACCGGGATGAGTTCCGCCCGGCCCGGTGGCAAGACGGTGACCGGCGCCCCGGCGCCTGGTTGCCGTTCGGTGCGGGACCCCATGCCTGCCCCGGCCGCAGCCTCGGCCTCTCCCTGCTCGCCCACCTGGCCGGGTGGGCAACCTCCCGAGACCTGGTGCCGAGCGAAGCCACCGGGATCGACCAGAGCCGCGGCCTCGCACCCACGGCGTGCCGCTTCACCATCGCGACGAGACAGGACATCCCGTGACCGGGCACCCGGCCCTGCAGGACACCTCACCGCACGGCCCCGCCACCGCGGGCGCGGTCGTCCTGGCCACCACCATCCTCGAGGGCGAGATCTCCCTCGACCGCGCCCTCGACGAGGTGGCCACCCACTTCCTGGCCACGCCCCGGGTCGGCGTCGTGACGACTGCGCTCACCAAGTTCGCCCCGGAGGACGAGGCCGGCTGGACGAACCTCGGCGGCCGAGCGTGGCTCCGCGAGTGGGTGCAGGAGGGATCGTCCCTCACCATCGTGCCCCCGCCGGGCGCCGGGCCGGAGGCCGCCCTGAGCATGCCGTGGCTGTCCCAGTTCGCCCGCAGCGGCATCGTGGCGTTGGTCGACCGCGGCCTGCTCCCCGACGCGGCCCGCCAGGACTGCGAGGAGCTCGCTCGCTTCGGGCTCCGCAGTCAGCTCGCGTCCACCTACACCCCTGGCGGGGAGATGTTCGGCAGCCTGTCGATGGTCAGTGTCGAGGCCGGCCCGTGGCCCCACACCCTTGTCGAGGACCTGCGGCTGCTCAACGCGGCGATGTCGTCGCGACTCGAGCTCGCCCAGTCCCAGCGCGCCCTCGCGAACGCGATCGCCACGGGCAACGAGGCGCGACTCGCCTATCAGCAGTTCTTCGCGTCCGTCGGTCACGAGCTGCGTACACCACTGGCCGCGATCGTCGGCTACACCGAGATGCTGATGCAGGAGGCCGCAGAGGTGCCCCCCGAGCCGGTCGCCACCGCACTGCTCAACGACGGGCCGATCATCCTGCGGGCCTGTGACCAGCTCGTGTCGGTCATGGACAGCCTCCTGGGCACCGGCCGTACGTTGTCCACCGGCGACACCCGGCAGGCGGTGCTCGTGGCGGACGCCCTCGCCGACGTCGTGCACTGGCACCGCACCCCGGCCCACACAGCCCAGATCGACCTCACCGTCGGGGTCGACCCCGACACGACCGTCTGGGCACATCCCTCAGGAGTGCGGCAGGTCCTGACCAACCTGGTGACCAATGCGATCTCGCACCACCATGCCCAGGGCTCGGTTCACCTGTCGGCGCAGACGTTCCTCGGCGAGAGCGGTCACAACGTGGTGCGGATCGTCGTCCGCGACGACGGCCCCGGGCTCACCGGCGAGGAGCTCGCGCGCGCGTTCGAGCCGTTCGTCCGCTTCGCCAGCCCTGAGACCAAGGGCAGCGGTCTCGGTCTACCACTGGCACGCACGATCGCCGAGCGGGACGGCGGGACCGTGCGCGGGGAGTCGACTCCCGGTGTCGGCTCGACCTTCTGGGTGGAGCTGCCGGTCTCGCCACCTCGGAGCAGCTGAGCCGATTCCGTCGGCGCTCGTGGCCTGTTGTATTCTTCGTGGCGCTTGGGCAGGTAGCTCAGTTGGTACGAGCGATCGCCTGAAAAGTGATAGGTCGGCGGTTCGATCCCGCCCCTGCCCACAGGCACGACAAGGCGCCCGGTTCACGTCCCGAACCGGGCGTCTTGTCGATTCCGGTCGTGTCTCCCGGGTCCGAGATGATGGGGAGGTGCTCCCCCGCTTCGAGATCGTGCGACGACTGCGCCCCGTCGACCTCGTCGCGCCCGGCGACGTGCGGCTGCGCACGTCCGCGGCCGGTCGACACTCCATGCCTGCGGTGGCTCCCTACGTCGCGGCGGTGAGCGACGTGAAGGGTCCTGACTGCGAGGTGGGACTTCTCCTCGGCGGGCTGCGGTTGGCGGCGGTGTGGCGCGCCGGGGCACTGTGGCTGACCGTCGGCGATCGGTCGGTGCGGAGCCGTCGGTTCGCGCGCAGCGACGACTCCGCCTCGCGCATCGGGATCAGCCTGACCGGGACCCACCTCACGGCCTGGGCCGAGCAGTCCGGCACGTGGATCGCACGCGCGCGCTACGACCTCACCGACGACCTCGATCCGCGCGACGAGTCAGTCCTGGCCGGGCTCGAGGTGGAGGTCTCCGGGACCTCGACGACGGCCGGCGGCTTCGGACAGCTCGGACTTCGCGACGTGCGCGTGGTCTCCCACTCGGACGGTACGCCGATCCGCGACGATGGTGACCTCTGGCTGACCGCCACCTCCGCCGGACCGGGATTCTTCGACACCGCCCACACGAGCGTGTGGCGGCTCGACCCGTCCACGCTGGCCCTCGCGCACTCGGGCGACCTCTTCTTCCGCAGGCCCGACCGGCCAGGGGTCTTCGGCGACCACGCGACCCACCTGGTGCGGCACGGCGAGGGCTGGCTGGTGGCGACGAGCACGTGGGGAGACTTCGAGGAGCCGACGACGCGCGCTGGTCGTCGTACGGCATCGGGGTTGCGGGTCACCCTCGCCGAGTCCGGGGAGGACCTCCTTCGGGGCACCCACGTGCTCAACACACGCGAGCTGCCCCTGCCCACGGACGGATTCACCTCCGTCGCGACCTGGGACCCCCACCTGGTGCGTCGGGACGGACGGTGGCTGGTCGGCTTCGTGAGCGCCCGCCGCTTCTTCGACTTCCACCCCGCGCTGGCGTCCGGACCCGCCCTCGACGACCTGGCACTGCTGGGCGCGTCGACGGACCGGCGGGCCACGGAGGGCACCACCCTGGTCGACGTCGACGGGGAGCTGGTCGTCCTGGCGAGTGACGGCCGCGACGGCAGACGCGGACAACGGGCGCGCTTCCCGGTCCTCGACACCGACCTCAGCGAGGTCGGCGTCCTCGACGCGCCCTACCCGACCAACCTGCCGTGGCCGACGCTCGCCCGTGTCGACGACGGATGGTTGATGGTCACCTTCAACGGACGGCCGAGGGGCGGGAAGCTGCTGGGCTACGGCACCCACGGCGACCTCGTGGTGATGCGCTCCAGATGAGCGCATCGGGCTACGCTGAGCGTGACGGCGGTCACCACCCACGACCGCTTCGACCAGGACCGCACACCCCGCGGCTCGCCCCATGAGAAAAGGACCACCCCGCATGTCTGGAGCCACTCCTTCCGGCGTCGACGTCTTCGAGCTCGGCGCAGAGCACGAGCAGGTCGTCTTCTGCAACGACCACGCCACCGGCCTCAAGGCCATCGTCGCGATCCACTCGACAGCCCTCGGCCCGGCGCTCGGCGGCACCAGGTTCTATCCCTACGCGAGCACCGACGACGCGATCGTCGACGCCCTCAACCTCTCGCGCGGCATGTCCTACAAGGCCGCGCTCGCCGGTCTCGACCTCGGCGGCGGCAAGGCCGTCATCATCGGCGACCCGGCCCAGCTCAAGAACGAGGCGCTCCTGCGGGCCTACGGACGCTTCGTGCAGTCGCTCAACGGCCGCTACTACACCGCCTGCGACGTCGGCACCTTCAGCGAGGACATGGACCACATCGCCCGCGAGTGCGACTTCGTGACCGGCCGCACCGTCGCCCACGGCGGCGCTGGCGACAGCTCGGTGCTGACGGCGTACGGCGTGTTCCAGGGCATGCGTGCCGCGGCCGAGCAGGTCTGGGGCGAGCCCACCCTGGCCGGGCGCACCGTCGGCGTCGCCGGCGTCGGCAAGGTCGGTCGACACCTGGTCCGTCACCTCATCGAGGACGGCGCATCGGTGGTCGTGACCGACGTCCATGCCCCGTCCGTCGAGGCCGCGCGCGCCGAACACCCGCAGGTCAAGGCCGTCGCCTCCACCGGCGAGCTCGTCTCGAGCGAGCTCGACGTCTATGCCCCGTGCGCCCTCGGCGGCGCGCTCAGCGACGAGGTGCTCGAGGTCCTCAGCGCGAAGATCGTGTGTGGTGCGGCCAACAACCAGCTCGCCCACCCCGGCATCGAGAAGCAGCTCGAGGAGCGCGGCATCCTCTACGCCCCCGACTACTGCGTGAACTCCGGCGGCCTGATCCAGGTCGCCGACGAGCTCGAGGGGTTCTCCTTCGAGCGCGCGCAGCAGCGCGCGACGGGCATCTACGACACCACCCGGCAGGTCTTCGACCTGGCCCGGGCCGACGGCGTACCGCCCGCGATCGCCGCCGACCGGCTCGCCGAGCGCCGCATGCGTGAGGTCGGCCGCCTGCGCGGCATCTACCTCAGCTGAGCGGGCACGAATGTTCCGCACCAGCCCCTGAGCGGGCACGAATGTTCCGCACGAGCCGCTGACCGGGCACGAATGTTCCGCACCAGCCGCTGACCGGGCGCAGATGTCCGGGATCGCGCGGGCAATTCGTGCCCGCTCGAGCCGTGTGCGGGCGCATTTGTGCCCGCTCAGCGTGTCTTGGCGCGCATTCGTGCCCGCTCAGCGCGTGTTTGTGCGCGGACGTACGCCTGCCCGGCCGACGGCCGAGGAGATGGGGCCTTCAGTCAGTCGCGACGACTGGGATCGCCGTAGCGCGCCCACTCGTCCTCTTCAGGCTCGACGTCACGCACCTGTGGTGGGTGAGTCTCTTCACCGTGCAGCTCCTTCGCCAACGCGCCGAAGTCCGTCTCGTGAGTCCGGTACTTCAGGTCGCGCGCGACCTTGGTCTGCTTCGCCTTTGCTCGGCCGCGCCCCATAGGGTCGACCCCCTCGCACACTTGGCCGGGGCTGTCGGTGGATGACCACGACGCGCCCGGTCTGATCGGTCACATATCGTGGGGGTAACGCTACCCGGTCGGTGGCTGTTCCCGCACACCAGATCCCGGCATTTCGCGTCACGTTCGACTTTCCGCGCTCACCAGCCGGGGTGCTGACCCACCAGATCGACCCGGCCGCCGTGGTCGGCGTCGCTTCTCACCTCGCCGGCGACCCATGCCCTGATGCCGTGGGTGGCCAGTACGCCGATGGCGGCGTCGACGTCGTCGGGCGGGGTGAGCGAGACCATGCCGACCCCGCAGTTGAGCGTGGCCTCGAGGTCGGCCTGGGGCACCGCACCCACCCGTCGTACGACGTCGAAGACCGGCTGCGGCGTCCAGGTCGACCGGTCGATGGTGACGGCGAGCTCCTCGGGGAGCACCCGCTCCAGGTTGGCCGCCAGGCCGCCACCGGTCACGTGCGACATCGCGTGGGTCTGGGTGCGGTCGGCGAGGTCGAGGCAGGCCTTGGCATAGATGCGCGTGGGCTCGAGGAGCTCCTCGCCGAGCGTGCGGCCGAAGTCGGCGACGTCGCGGTCCAGCTCCCAGCCGGCCTTCTCCAGCAGCACGTGGCGCACGAGGGAGTAGCCGTTGGAGTGCAGGCCGCTGGCCTCCATCGCGATGACCACGTCACCGGGGCGTACGCGACCGGGCCCGAGCAGCTTGCTGGCCTCGACGACGCCCGTGGTGGCACCCGCGACGTCGTACTCGTCGGGGCCGAGCAGTCCGGGGTGCTCGGCCGTCTCACCACCGATGAGCGCACAACCGGCGACGACGCACGCCTCGGCGATGCCCTTGACGATCGCGGCGATCCGCTCGGGGACGACCCGGCCGCAGGCGATGTAGTCGGTCATGAAGAGCGGCTCGGCACCGCAGACGACGAGGTCGTCGACGACCATGCCGACGAGGTCGAAGCCGATGGTGTCGTGGATGTCCATCCGCTGCGCGATGGCGACCTTGGTGCCCACCCCGTCCGTGGAGGTGGCGAGGAGCGGCTGGGTGTACTTCGTCAGGGCGGTCGCATCGAACAGGCCGGCGAAGCCGCCCAGCCCACCGATCATCTCCGGCCGGCGGGCCTTCTCGACATAGGCCTTCATCAGGTCGATCGCGCGGTCGGCGGCGTCGATGGAGACGCCGGCAGCGGCGTAGGCCCCGGCGTCGGTGCTGGCGTCGGTGCCGGCGTCGGGATGGGCGCTGTCGGGCTGGTGGGTCACGTCTCTCCTCGGATGCCTCGGGGGCAGGTCAGGTCCGGTCAGGGGTGCCGGAGCGCATCGGGAGCGCCGCCGCCGGTCAGGGTCACCGCGAGGCCGTCGACGTCCGTCACGGTCTCGCCCTCCAGGAGGTTCTTCCCGAGCCGCTCGGGCTCGGGCAGCGTGAGGGGGTACACACCGTCGAAGCACGCCCGGCAGAGTCCGTCGTGGGGCACCGACGTGGCCTCGACGAGGTCCTCCAACCCGATGTAGCCCAGCGAGTCGGCACCGATCGAGCTGCAGATCTCGTCGCTGGTCAGGCCGGTGGCGATCAGCTCGGCACGCGAGGCGAAGTCGATCCCGTAGAAGCAGGGCCACTTCACCGGCGGGCTGGCGATGCGGACGTGCACCTCGAGCGCACCGGCCTCGCGCAGCATCCGGATCAGCGCCCGCTGGGTGTTGCCACGCACGATCGAGTCGTCGACGACGACGAGCCGCTTGCCCGCGATGACGTCGCGCAGCGGATTGAGCTTGAGGCGGATGCCGAGCTGGCGGATCGTCTGGCTGGGCTGGATGAAGGTACGTCCGACGTAGGAGTTCTTCACCAGGCCGGTGCCGTAGGGGATGCCGGAGGCCTCGGCGTAGCCGATCGCGCTCGGGGTGCCGGACTCGGGCACCGGGATCACCAGGTCGGCGTCGGCGGGGAACGCCTTGGCGAGCTTGCGGCCGATCTCCAGACGCACGCTGTGGATCCGCTGTCCGGAGATCAGGGTGTCGGGGCGGGCGAGGTAGACGAACTCGAAGAGGCAGCCCTTGGGCTCGGGCTTGGCGAACTGCTGGGTGCGCAGGCCGTCCTCGTCGACCGCGATCAGCTCGCCCGGCTCGATCTCGCGGACGAAGGACGCACCGACGATGTCGAGGGCCGCCGTCTCCGACGCGACGACCCAGCCGCGCTCCAGCCGGCCGAGCACGAGAGGTCGGATGCCCTGCGGGTCGCGAGCGGCGTAGAGGGTGCTCTCGTTCATCCAGGTGAAGGAGTAGGCGCCCTTGATCTGGGGCAGCAGGTCGAGCGCCCGCTCCTCGACCGTCTGGCCGGGGTGGTGGGCGAGCAGCCGGGTGACCACGCTGGTGTCGTTGCTCGAAGCGGGCTGGCGGACCTGCAGGTCGAGCTGACCGTCGGCCTCGCCGTCGCTGATCATCGTGGCGAGGTCGGCGGTGTTGATCAGGTTGCCGTTGTGGGCCAGCGCGATGGAACCGGTGGCGGTCGGGTGGAAGGTCGGCTGGGCGTTGTGCCAGGTCGAGGCGCCGGTCGTCGAGTAGCGGCAGTGACCGACCGCGATGTGGCCCTTCAGCGACTCCAGCGTCGACTCGTCGAAGACCTGCGAGACCAGCCCCATGTCCTTGTAGACGAGGATCTGGCGCCCGTTGCTGACGGCGATGCCGGCCGACTCCTGCCCGCGGTGCTGCAGCGCGTACAGCCCGAAGTAGGTCAGCTTGGAGACGTCCTCGCCGGGGGCCCAGACTCCGAAGACGCCGCAGGCGTCCTGCGGGCCCTGGTCGTGGGGGTCGATCGCCGACGTGAGACGGCCATCGCCGCCCGTGCGCTTGCTCACCGGGTGGGGCACGCTCGGAGTCTACGGGCCAGCGGTCGCCCGGGGCGCACGGCGTCCACCCGCCGACTCCTCAGAGGTCGCCCAGGTTGCGCAGCAGTAGCGCCTCGGCCAGCACGACCTTCTCGAACTCGGCCAGGTGCAGGCCCTCGTTGGCGCCGTGGGCGCGCGTGTCGGGGTCCTCGACGCCGGTCACGAGCACGCTGGCCTGCGGGAACGCCTCGAGGAACTCCGCGATGAACGGGATCGAGCCGCCGACACCCATGTCGACAGGTGCAGTGCCGTCCCACGCCTCGGCGAACGCCGCGCGGGCAGCGTCGTACGCCGGTCCGCTGGCGTCGATCTGGGTGGCCTCGCCGGTGTCGACCACGGTCGTGGTGAGGGTCGCGCCCCAGGCGACGTGCTTCTCCAGGTGGGCCTGCAGGCACTGGACCGCGTTGGCGGTGGTGTCGCCGGGAGCGATGCGGAGACTGATGCGGCAGCGCGCCGCCGGCACGAGGGTGTTGGACGCGCCGTCCACCTTGGGTGCATCGAAGCCGGTGATCGACAGCGCGGGCTTGGTCCACAACCGCTCGACGGCGCTGCCGTCGCCGATCCACTCGATGCCCTCTGCTGCACCGGACTCCGCGCGAAGCCGTGCCTCGGGGTAGTCCACGTCGGCGGCGGGGCCGGAGAAGAGGCCCGCGATGGCGACGTTGCCCACGTCGTCGTTGAGGCTGGCGATGAGCCGGCTCAGGGTCATGATCGAGTCGGGCACCAGGCCACCCCACATGCCGCTGTGCACGGCGTGGGTGAGCGTGCGGACCTCGACGTCCATCCGGACCAGGCCGCGCAGGCTGGTGGTGAGGGCAGGCTCACCGATGTCCCAGTTGCCCGAGTCGGCGATGACGATGACGTCGGCCTCGAGACGCTGCTTGTAGGTGGTGAGCAGCTCGACGAGCGTGTCGGAGCCGACCTCCTCCTCGCCCTCGATGAACATCACCAGGTTGACGGGCAGGTCGTCGCCGAAGATCCGGACTGCTCCCAGGTGGGCTGCGATGCCGGCCTTGTCGTCGGCCGCGCCGCGGCCGTAGAGCCGATCGCCCCGCTCGGTCGGCTCCCACGGCGGGGAGTCCCAGTCGGCGTGGTCGTTCTCGGGCTGCACGTCGTGGTGGGCGTAGAGCAGGACCGTCGGCGCACCCTCGGGGCCGCCCTTCCTGGCGATCACGGCGGGCGGGGCACCGTCGAAGGCGCGAACGATCTCGACGTCGAAGCCCTCGGCCGCGAAGAGGTCGCGGGTGGCCTCGGCGCTGCGCTCGACCTCACCGGCGCGGGCCGGGTCGGCCGACACGGACTGGATACGGACGAGGTCCTCGAGGTCGCGGCGGATGCCGGGCATGACCTCGGCGAGACGGGCGGTGATGTCGACAGTCATGACGGTCACTCTAGGAGCAGCCGTGGGCGCGGTCGTCAGGCGGCTTCGGCTCGACGCCGCCGGACCCTCAGACAGCAAGCTCGCTGCGTACGGCGTCGGCCACCGCGGCCGCCCCCCGAGCGCCCATCGTGATCGTGTAGTGGTTGACGCCCTCGATCTCCCGTGCGCTGATCCGGTCGTGGTCCTCGAGCAGCGCCGCGAGCCGCCCGGCCTCGTAGAGCCCCGGCGTCTCGTCGAGCAGGCCACGCGGAGCGGTGAGCAGGAGGGAGGGGTGGCGCAGGCGGGAGAGTGCCCCGGCCAGCGCCGTGCCGGTGTTGAGGTCGACCGTGTCGGACGCCATCACGTCATAGCTCGTGGCCGGCTGCAGGCCGGGCTCCTCCCCCACGAGGTCGTAGGCGAGGTAGTCCTCCAGCGCGGGCGACCAGTCGTCGGCGAAGGCCGGGTGGCGGCGCCAGAAGTCGTAGTAGTCCTCGACGGTGGCGAAGCGCATCGCCAGCCGCTCGGCCGTGGGGCCGAGAACGAAGGCGATCACCTCCTCGGCGCTCAGTCCTTCGGGCACGGCCAGGGGCAGTCCCCCGTCGACCAGCAGCAGTCGGTCGACCCGGCGGGGATGGCGGTCGGCGAGCACGACGCCGGCGAAGCCACCCATGGAGTGCCCCACGACGAGCGTGCTGTCGACCGCCAGGTGGTCGAGGACGGCGGCCAGGTCATCGGCATGGGCGACCATCCCCGTCTGCACCCCGACAGGGGTGTCGGGGTGGCTGCGACCGCGACCGCGCAGGTCGGGGGCGATCAGCCGCACGTCGGGCAGCTGCTCGGCGACCAGCTGCCACGAGCGGTGGGAGGCGGTGATGCCGTGCACGAGCAGGGCGGTCGGCGCGTCGTCGTCGGGTGCGTCCCACACCCCGACCCGGAGGGTTCCGCCGGGGACGGGGACGTCGACGGCGTGGTAGCGGTCGGTCATCGAGCGCGCGGTCACGGCGTCGTCTCCGCATCGGTGGGGGCCGCGTCGGTCGGGGCAGTGACGCCCGGGGCGAGGGCGGTCTCGATGAAGCGCATCATCTGGTCGAAGACGTGCGGGTCGATCTCCCGGGGACGCTGGTCGTCGGAGTCGCGCTCCCACAGGATGTAGCGCGCGCCGACCAGCTCACCGATGCCCATCAGCGCCCAGGCGGCGACCTCGGGGTCGATGTCGGACACCTCGCCCACCGCCTGTGCCTTGCGCAGCCCTTCGACATATCCCTCGACGATCCGCGTGTAGTGCAGGTGGAGCGCGTCGGGCGACACCAGCTCGGCCTCGCGCACCACCCGGTAGAGCGCGGGGTGCTCGGCGGTGAACCGGAAGAAGCCCGCGAAGCCGGCCCGCTCCGCCTCCAGGCGCGAGGACGCCCCCTGCATCGCCTCGGCCATCGAGTGGCGCACCCGGCGGTTGAGGTCGATGACCAGGGCTTCGAAGATCGTCTTCTTGCTGTCGAAGTAGAGGTAGAACGTGCCGAGGCCGATGCCGGCACGCTCGGTGATCTTGACGATCGACGCCTCGTGGTAGCCGTGCTCGGCGAAGATCGCCTCGGCCGCCTCGAGCAGCTTGCGCTGCGTGGCCTGTCCACGCTTGGTACGGCGTGGGGCATCGGCCGCCTGCGGGTCGGCGCGGCGCTCGAGCTCGCTGAAGTCGGGTGCGGTCACTGGTCCTCGCCTCCTGGGGCGACGTGCTGGGATTCGGCGTGCTGACGGGCGGTGCGGCGCAGGTCGGCCCGCGCGATCTTGCCGATCCCGGTGCGGGGCAGCTCGCCGAGCACGTGCACCTGGCGGGGAAGCTTGAAGTCCGCGAGGTGCTCGCGCGCGTGGGCCAGCACCTCCTCGCCCGTCAGCCCGACACCCGGGACGGGCTGCACGAAAGCGACACCCACCTCGCCCCAGACGTCGTCGGGCACGGCGATCACCGCTGCATCGGCGACCAGCGGGTGCCGCACCAGGGCTGCCTCGACCTCTGCCGGCGCGACGTTCTCCCCGCCGGAGATGTAGATGTGCTTGAGCCGGTCGACGATGCGGTGGCAGCCGTCGTCGTCCCTCTCGGCGAGGTCACCCGTGCGCAGCCACTCGCCGGCGAACGCCGTACTGGTCCGGTCGGGGTCGTGGAGGTAGCCGATGAACACGCCTGGGCCGCGGACCTGCAGCTCACCGACACCTGCTCCCTCGACCACGGTGCCCGCGGGGTCGACCAGCCGCACCTCGACATAGGGGTAGGGCCAGCCGACCGAGCCCGCGTGGTCCGCCGCCCGGCCCGGGGGGAGGTAGAGCACGTTGGGTGACGCCTCGGTCAGGCCGTAGCCATGGGCGATCTCGACACCGTGGGCCGACCACACGGCGCGGAGCGCCTCGGGCATGGAGTCACCGCCGACCACGACCTGCCGCAGCGTGCTCAGGTCGGCGTCGGCGAAGCCCGGGTCGCAGGCGAGCAGGTGCAGCTGGGTGGGCACGCTCATCGTCGTGGTGACGCGGCGGTCGGCGACCAGCCGCAGCACCCGGGACGGCTCGAACGAGCGCTCGAGCACCACCGTCGCGCCGTGCCACCACGCCGCGAGCGGCTGGCAGTTCCACGCGGCCACGTGGAACTGGGGCAGCGTCGCGAGCACGACGTCGTTCTCCGAGAGACCCATGGCCTGGGCCAGGGCCAGGCTGTTCCAGAAGCAGTTGGCATGGCTGAGCACGACGCCCTTCGGCGTGGCCTCGCTGCCCGAGGTGAAGATCACCAGCACCGGGTCGTCGTCGACCACGTCGCGCTGCACGGGCCAGTCCTCGGTCGGCCCGAGCGCACGGGTCGGGACCGTCGTCTCGACACCGGTGCTGCCGGGCGTGGTGAGCGGCGGGGTGACCGGCAGCCCGGCCAGGGACTCCCGGGCCAGGCGCAGCAGGTGCTCCTCGGCGACCACCAGGGCGGGCCGGGTGGTGTGCAGCAGCGGCCCGAGCTCGGAGGCGGTCAGGCGCGAGGACAGCGGCACGAGAGCGAGCCCGGCCTTGGCACACGCGAAGAAGAGGACGACGTGGTCGGAGGAGTTGCCCGACAGGGTCGCGACCCGGTCGCCGGCGCCGTACCCCGCTCGGGCGAACGACCCGGCCAGCTCGTCGCTGCGCCGCTCCAGCTCGGCATAGGTCACCCGTACGCCGCGATCGTCGATCGCGACCTTCTGGGGGTGGCGCCGCGAGCTGTCGACGAGCCAGCGACCGAGGGTGTGCGAGTCGGTCATCGCTGTGGCTCCGGGACCAGCTCGTCGGCGTCCGCTGCTTCCAGCAGGGGGAGCCCCGCGCGGCGCCGGCCACGGCCGACCAGCTTGCCCGCCGTTCCGGCGATGCCGCCGGGGAGGAAGAGGACCACCAGGACGAACATCGTGCCGAGGATGAACATCGGCTCGGAGAGCGGGATGCGCAGCACAGCAGGGAGCGAGTCGACCGCGTCGGAGCCGGCCAGCAGCGTGAGCCGCTGGTTGAGCAGGGTGTAGAGCACGCCACCCACGATCGCGCCCCACCGGGATCCGACGCCACCCAGCACCACCATCACGAGCACCGTGATGGTCAGGTCTGCGCCGACCGAGCGGGGGACGGTGCCCGACTGGAGGAGGAGGTACATCACGCCGGCCAGCGAGGCGATCAGTCCGCCGACGACGAAGACCAGCAGCTTGGCCGCGTAGGGCTGCAAACCCAGGGCGCGCACCCGCAGCTCGTTCTCACGAGCGGCCGCGGCGACGTGACCGACGCGGGAGCGGTCGATCCAGAGCACGGCCAGGTAGGCGATCACCACGACCACGAGGGCGACCCAGTAGAGGTTGCGGGTGTTGACCACGCCGACCAGCGCAGCCGGCACGTGCTCGGTGTCGAGCGAGAGACCCTCGTCGCCGCCGGTCAGGCCTCCGGGGTTGCGACGCACCAGCACCGAGCCCGCCTGCGCGAAGGCCAGGGTCACCATGGCGAACGGGATGCCCGACACGCGGAGGCTCACCGCGCCCGTGACGAGGGCGATCACACCCGCCATCACCAGCGTGAGCGCGATCGCCGGCCACAGGGACAGGTCGGTGCGCTCCAGCAGGATCCCCAACCCGTAGGCGCCCGCCCCGAAGTAGAGCGCGTGGCCGAAGGAGAGCAGGCCGCCGGTGCCCAGCAGCAGGTTGTAGGACAGCGCGAGCGAGGCGTAGACCATGGCCAGCGCGAGCAGCTGGAGGGCGCCCGGGGTGTACGTCGGTCCCGGCAGGATGCCGGGGACCCGGACCGATAGCAGGGGCAGGATCGCCAGGACGGCGACGAAAGCGACGCCCACACCGACTCCCATGGGCAGGGGCAGGATCCTCGAGGTGCGCATCAGGCTGCCTTCCCCATGAGGCCCGACGGTCGGACCAGCAGCACCCCGGCCAGGGCGAGCACGATCACGAAGTCGCCGGTGCCGCCCGCGTAGTAGTTCGCGAACTGCTGGAGCAGCGCGACGAGCACCGAGGCGACGGCTGCGCCGGTCAGCGAGCCGAGGCCGCCGATGACGGTGACGATGAAGGCGAAGATCAGCAGGCTGCCACCGAGCGTCGGTGAGACGTAGCCGAAGTAGTGGGCTGCGAGCACCCCGCCGAGGCCGGCTGCCGCGCCACCGATCGCGAAGACGAGCGTGAACGAGCGGCGTACGTCGATGCCGAGCGCCGTGACCATCGCGCGATTCTCCACACCGGCGCGGATGACCATGCCGTAGCGCGTCCGGTTGAGGAACACGACCAGCGCCACCAGCACCAGGGCTGCGATGCCGATGATCAGGAACCGGTCGTTGGGGATGCGCGCGCCGAGGATGCCGGTCGTCTCGTTGAGCCAGGCCGGACCGCGGATGAAGTCGGGGTCGGTGCCCCAGATGCCCTCGAACAGGGCGACCGTGGCCAGCGACAGGCCGACGGTGACCAGCACCTGCTCGATGTGCCTCTCGTAGAGCGGGCGGATCAGCAGCAGCTCGGTCAGCGTCGCGAACAGCGCGCCCACCAGCGCGCCCACCACGATCGAGGCGATGAAGCCGGTCCAGCTGGTGGCGTCGAGCCGTTGCGCGGTCGCGTAGCCCGCGAACGCACCCAGGGTGAGGAAGGCGCCGTGGGCGAAGTTGAGCACGTGCATCAGGCCATAGATCAGGGACAGCCCCGAGGCGACGAGGAAGTAGAGCGCACCGAGCCCGAGGCCGGTGGCGAGGAGCAGGACGACCGTGCTCATCAGCGCACCTCGTGGGTCGGGTCGGGGTCGGGGGTACGCGTCTCGGCGTGGACGCCCAGGAGACGCTGGGTCAGGGCCTCGTCGGCGAGCAGGTCGACGGCGGAGCCGGTGTGGACCACGCGCCCGCCGGCGATGACCACGGCGTCGCCCGCGAGGCGGCGTACGACCTCGAGGTTCTGCTCGACGAGCAGGATCGGGACGGTCGCCGATGCCTCGCGCAGCGCCTCGGTCACCTGCTCGACGATGAGCGGTGCGAGGCCCTTGGTCGGCTCGTCGACCAGGAGGACCCGGTTGTCGTTGAGCAGCACCCGGGCCAGCGCGACCATCTGCTGCTGGCCGCCCGACAGGGTGCCGGCCATCTGGTCGCGCCGCCCGACCAGGTCGGGGAAGAGCCGCTCGACCAGGTCGCGACGCTCCTGGCTCGAGGCACCCTTGCGCTCGGCGAGCCGGAGGTTCTCGGCGACGGTCAGCCTGGCGAAGACCTCACGGTCCTCCGGGACGTAGCCGACGCCGCGCTGGACGACCTGGTGGGTGGGGAGGGACTCGATGCGCTCGCCGGCGAGGGTGACCTCGCCCGTGCGCTGGTAGAGCCCCAGCACCCCCTTGAGCGTGGAGGTCTTGCCGACACCGTTGCGGCCGAGGACGGCCGTGATGCCGGTGGCCGGCACGGAGAAGGAGACGTCCTCGACGACCTGCTGCCCGGCGACGGAGGCCGACAGGTGCTCGACGACCAGGATCGGCTCGCTCATGCTCCCGTCCCCAGGTAGGCGCTCTGCACGGTCGGGTTGTCCATGATGGCCTCGGGGGTGTCGAAGGCGATGATCGTGCCGAAATACATGACTGCGACCTTGTCGACGAGACCCAGCAGCACGTCCATGTGGTGCTCCACCATGAGCAGCGTCGAGCCCTGGTCCCGGTGCATCGCGCGGATCGTCTCGCCCAGTGCGGCGACATCGCCCGAGCCGACGCCCGCCATCGGCTCGTCGAGGAGCACGACGTCCGCGTCAGTGGCTCGGAGCACCGCGATCTCGAGCTTGCGCTTGTCACCGTGGGAGAGGCTGCCGGCCGGCAGGTCGAGCATGTCGCCCAGCCCGACCTCACCCAGGTGGCCCTCGGCATCCCGGGTGGCCTGGTCGGCCACTCGGGGGAACCGGAACGGGGAGAGGCTGCCGCCCAGCGCGACCTGGGCCGCGATCCGGACGTTCTCCCGCACCGTGAGCTGGGGGAACAGGCTGGACGTCTGGAACGTCCGGCCCAGCCCCGCCCGCGCCCGGCGGTGCACCGACATGCCGGTGACGTCCCGGCCGTCGAGGAGCACGGTGCCGGTGGTCGGCCTGGCGATGCCGGAGACGACGTTGAACAACGTCGTCTTGCCGGCACCGTTCGGTCCGATCACGCCGATGAAGGAGCCCTTCTCGATCTCGAGGTCGACGCCCTCGAGGATCGTGGCGCCCCCGATCTTCAGACCGAGGTCCTTCACCTGCAGCGCAGGCGTGGCTGGGGTCGACATCGCCTCGCTCAGCCGGCCTCGGGCGGCGCGACCTGGTCGGCCGCGACCGTCTCGATGAGCTCGGGGGCGAACGAGTCGCCGTCCTTGACCAGCCGGGCCTGGTACATGTCCTGCACCAGCGCGTGGTCGCCCTCGCGGACCGTCACGTCGCCCTTGGGCGCGGTGAAGGCGTAGCCGTTCAGCGCGTCGACCATGGCCTCGACGTCGCCGTTGCCCTCCTTGATCGCGTGCACGATCATCTGGGCGGCGGTGAAGCCGTCCGGCGTGAAGAGGTCCACGGTCGATCCGGCACCCTCGACGGCCTCGACCATCGCGGCGTTGACGTCGTTGTCGGGGGCGGCGGCGAAGTAGTGCGAGAGGAAGCTGATCTTCTCCGCGACCGGGCCGTAGGCGCCGTACGACGCCACGTCACCGAGGCCGGTCACGACCGGAGCCGCGTCGAAGACCCCCTGCTGCTCCAGCGACTGCCACATCGAGCCGGTGGTCTCGCCGGCCCAGGCCACGAAGACCAGGTCGGGCTCGGCGTCCTTGAGCTGCTGGGAGAACGAGGTGAACTCCTTGATGTCCTCGCCGACGAGCAACGGCTCGATCGTGGCACCCTGCGCACCGAGGAGCGCCTCGACAGCTGCGGCGTTGCCCTGGCCGAACGCGTTGTCCTGGGCGTAGACGACGACCTTCTGGCCGTCGATGTCCTGCAGGAAGGTGCCCGCCGTGGCGACGTCCTGCATGCTCTGGCGTCCGGAGCGGAAGGTGTGCTCGTTGAGCCCGGTGATCGCATCGGCGGCGGCGGCACCGGAGACGTAGAGGACCTTGTTCTGCTCGGCCTGCTCGGCGAGACCCAGCGCCACACCCGACGACACCGTTCCGGTGAGGACCTTGACGCCGTCGCCGATGTACTCCTTGGTGAGCTGGACCGCCTTGTCGGGGTCGCCGGCGTCGTCGCCGTTGCGGACCTCGATCGTGATGCCGTCGACCTCGCCGGTGCCGTCGGTGGCGTAGTCGAGGCCGGCGTCGAAGCCGTCCAGGAACGCCTGCCCGTAGGCCGCCAGGGGTCCGGTCTCGGACGTGATGACTCCGACCTCGACGGTCGTGGCGCTCGCGCCGTCGCCTCCCCCGTCGTCGTCAGCGCCGGGAGCGCAGGCGGTCAGGGTGAGGGCGGCCACGACAGCCACCGATCCCAGGACGTGCTTGGTGTTGGCTCGCATGATGACCTCTCCTCGGAGTCTCAACCTGAGACCTGATTCATATGTCAGAAAGGTAGGTCTCGGGGCATGCGCTGTCAACCGCCGGGCGCCCCTGGCACGTGCCGGGACCGGGCGAGGGATGGTGGGGCGGGGCCGGGTGGGGCAGGGTGGGTCAGCCCGTGGCCCACTCGCCGCTGCGCTTCTCCATCATCAGCTGGCGCTCTGAGTCGGTGAACCCGAGCCGCCGGTAGAGGCCGATCGCCTCGCCGTCGCTGTCGGCGACGATCACGAGGGTGCGTACGCCGAGGTGGTCGAGGGCGTGCTGACCGGCCGCGTGGACGACCGCCCCGGCCAGGCCACGGCGCCGGTGCTCGGCGTGCGTCTCGACGCTCTGGAAGCGGGCGACGCCCTCCTCGGTGACGAAGGCGGCTGCTGTCGACACGAGCAGGCCGTCGACGAACGCGCCGAAGCGCAGTCCACGTCCGGCACCGATGAGCTTCTTCTCCTGCTCGTTCCTGGCGCGAGCGAAACTCATGAAGGCCTCCTCCGACGTCTCCGGGGAGAGCTGCTGGCCCAGCCGAGCGCGCGACTCCCAGTCCTCGTCGGAGGCCAGGGCGCGAACCTCGGCCTCGACCTCGCGCGGCGCTGTCAGCCGGGAGGTGGTGAGGACCGTCGAGTCGTCCACCGACATGCCTGCCGCCTCGAACGCCGCCCGCGCCTGGTCGGTCAGGTCGCCGGCGTCGATGCCGATGCTCACGTGGTCGGCCTGGGGGAACTCTGTGTGGAAGGCACCGACGACCTCGCGCTCACCGCCGGGGACCGGGGGCTCGGCGAGGAGGATGAAGTTGCCCCAGAAGTAGGACGGATTCTCCGGCGTGCGGATCACGAGGTGGGTGCCGCGGTCGTCGACCAGGCTGCCGGCTGCGGTCAGCAGGGCGAGGTCGGTTCGGAAGCCGAGGGATGTCACGTGCATGAGCGGAGGTTAGCCCGGCACGACGTTGACCAACGGCTCGCCTGCCGCGCGGCGTACGAGCTGGGCGCGGACGAGTGCGGCGATGCGGGGCAGCATCGCGGTCGTGCCACCCGCGACGTGCGGGGTGATCAGCACGTCCGGGGCGTCCCAGAGCGGGTGCCCGTCCGGCAGCGGCTCGGGGTCGGTGACGTCGAGGGCGAAGCGCAGCCGTCCCGCATGGCGCAGCACTGCATCGGTGTCGACGACGGGGCCGCGGGCGACGTTGACCACCAGCGCGCCGTCGGGCAGCTGAGCCAGGAAGGCGTCGCCGACGATGCCGCGGGTGTCGTCGGTCAGGGGCACCAGCACCACGACCACGTCCTGGTCGGGCAGCAGCACCGGCAGGTCGGTGGTGGCGCGGACGCGACCCACGAGGTCGTCGTCCCGCTCCCGGCTCGCCACCGCCGTCACCTCGGCCTTCATCGCCAGCAGCCGCTCCGTCAGCGCGCGGCCGATGGAGCCGTAGCCCAGGACCAGCACCCGCGAGTCGGCCAGCGAGCGCCGTCCGGGCATGGGAGCCCAGTGCCCGTGACGGCGCACCGCCTCCGGGATCCCCCGCAGGCTGGCCAGGACCAGGCCGACCGCGTGCTCGGCGGTGGCGTCGTCATGGACCCCGGTCGCGTTGCAGAGAGTGATGCCTGCGGGCAGCCGCTCCGCGACCCCGTCGTAGCCGGCGCTCTGCAGCTGCACCACGCGGAGGCCGCGCAGATCATGGCCGCGGTCGATGACGTCGGCAGACGTGGCGTAGTGCGGCACCCAGAGGTCCACGTCGCCCTCGGGAGCCGGCCCGTCGCCGTTCCACACCACGATCTCGACGCCCTCGACGGGGCCGATCGCCTCGGCGAGCTCGGTCGTGGCGACCGCGGCCCTCACGGCGTACCCGCGGGCGTGCTCAGTGGGAGGTAGGGCGTGAGGTCGGTGCGCTCGCCGCTGGCGCGGACGGTGCCGTCGTGCACGGCCTCGTGCCAGGTCGTACGACCGGTCGCGAGCGCGAGCCACGTCTCGCCATCGGTCTCGACGACCGCGGGAGGGGTGCCGCGCGTGTGGCGTACCCCCGGCACCACCTGGACGGCGGCGTAGGGCGGCACGCGCACCTCGACCGAGCGGCCCGGAGCCCGCTCCTCGAGGACCGCGAGGTAGTGCTTGACCAGGGCCCGGGTGTCGGCCGTGTCCAGCTGCTCAGGGGTCAGGATCTTGAGGCGTGCGGGCACCCCCCGAGGTTAGCCGGGGCCCGCTGACTATCCCCTTGGGGTGTGGGGGGTCAGGCGATGCCGTCCAGCACGGAGACAGTCGCCGCCCAGGCCTCGGTGCTGGTGTCGATCACGGCGAAGTGGTCGCCGGGGACCCGGACGATCTCGGCCTGCGCGCCGGCGGCCTGCGCGTCGACGACGTACCCCTCGGACTGACCCAGGGGCACGACCGTGTCGTCGATGCCGTGGACGCACCACACCGGTACGTCGAGCGGGATCTGCTGCTGGGGGTCCCACCGGGCGTCGTCGGGTCCGGGAACGTGGCCGAGCAGGGCTGCCGCCGCTCCTGCGCCGAGACCCATGCGCTCGGACATGACCAGGTCGAGCACGCCGGCCTGGGAGATCGCGTGGGTCACCGCGACCCGCGGGGCCTTGCGGCCGGCCGCCCACACCGCGAGGTGACCACCCGCGGAGTGGCCGAGCGTCACGACGGTGGACAGGTCGAGGTCCTCGACCTCGGCCAGTGCGTCGATCGCGGCAGCCACGTCGTCGAAGGTCTCCGGCGTGCCGCCACCGCCGCCGACGCGGCGGTACTCGATGTTCCACGCGGTCCAGCCGTCCGCGGCGAGCGAGCGGGCCAGCGGCTGGCCGAGCGTGTAGTCGTAGGACCACTTCCAGAAGCCGCCGTGGATGACCACCACCACGCCCCGGGAGCGACCGGCCGGCCGGTGGAGCTCGGCGAACTGCGAGGGGTCCTCGCCGTAGGCGATCACCTCGACGCCTTCACCACCGTCCGGTCGGGCGGCCGGGCTCGGGTCGGCGGTGGGCACGGTGGACTCCTCGGAGCAGGCGCTCAGCAGGGCGGACGGGACGAGCCCGAGAGCGGGCAGGGCGAGCAGCGTACGACGGCGCATGCCAGGGGTTCGGAGCCGAGCCGGAGATCGCTCGGTCCCGGGCATGCGCAACGCTGACTGACGTCGTACGGCCCACCCTGCTCATCCGGCCCAACGTCATGGGGACTGGTCGCTCGGGCGACCGCGCCCCATGACGTTGCGGTGTCGAAGCCCGGCTCAGGCTCCGAGCGCCGCGGGCAGGGTTGCCTGCCAGGCCGCCTTGGCGTCGGCGACGGCGATCTCGAACTGGCCCTCGACGATGATCGACTCACCGCCGGTCAGGCCGAGAGGTGTGATGTGTACGCCGTGGCGCTCGGCCAGCGCGACCAGGGCATCGGCGTTGTCGGTGGTCGTCGTCACGATGGCCCGAGCAGCGGACTCGGCGAAGAGAGCGACGAACGCATCACCGGCAGCGACGTCGTCCACCGAGACCGAGACACCGATCCCGTTGCGGAAGGAGGCCTCCGCCAGGGTCTGGGCCAGTCCACCGTCGGACAGGTCGTGGGCACTGGTGACAACTGAATCGCGTCCTGCGTCCTGGAGGAGCGAGGCCAGCGCCTGCTCCGCGGCCAGGTCGACGTGGGGCGGGAGACCACCGAGGTGTCCGTGCACGACGTGCGCCCACTCCGAGCCGGAGAGCTCCTCGCGACTCTCGCCCAGGAGGAAGACGCGCTCGCCCGCGGCGCCGAAGCCGGTCGGCGTACGACGGGTGACGTCGTCGATGACCCCGAGGACGGCGACCACCGGCGTGGGCAGGATGGCGGTCTCGCCGGTCTGGTTGTAGAGGCTGACGTTGCCGCCGGTCACCGGGATGCCGAGCTCGGCGCAGCCGTCCTTGAGTCCACGGCACGCCTCGGCGAACTGCCACATGACGTCGGGGTCCTCCGGCGAGCCGAAGTTGAGGCAGTCGGAGACGGCGAGCGGTCGGGCGCCCCCGGTGGCGACGTTGCGGAACGACTCGGCCAGCGCGAGCTGGGCACCGACATAGGGGTCGAGCTTGGCGAAGCGACCGTTGCAGTCCGTGGCCACCGCGACACCGAGGTTGGTGCCGGCGTCCACCCTGACCATGCCGCTGTCGGAGGGCTGGGCGAGGACGGTGTTGCCCTGGACGTAGCGGTCGAACTGGTCGGTGATCCACGACCGGTCACACAGGTTCGGGCTCGCGACCAGGGTGAGCAGGGTGTCGCGGAGCTCGTCCCCGGTGCCCGGACGGGCCAGGTCCTCGGCACGGTCCGCCTGGAGGGCGTCCTGCCAGGCGGGGCGGGCGAAGGGGCGGTGGTAGGTCGGACCGTCGTGGGCGACCGACCGCGGGGGCACGTCGACGACGCGCTCACCGTGCCAGTCGATGTGCAGCCGACCGGTGTCGGTGACCTCACCGACGACGACCGCCTCGACGTCCCACTTCGCGCAGATCGCCATGAAGGCCTCGACGTCGGCGGGCTCGACGACCGCCATCATGCGTTCCTGTGACTCGCTCATCAAGATCTCCTCGGGCGCGAGCGTCGAGTCGCGCAGCGGCACCCGGTCGAGCTCGACGTGCATGCCGCCGTCACCGGCGGACGCCAGCTCCGAGGTGGCACACGAGAGGCCGGCGCCGCCCAGGTCCTGGATGCCCGCGACGAGGCGCGCGGCGAAGATCTCGAGCGTGCACTCGATGAGGAGCTTCTCCATGAAGGGGTCACCGACCTGGACGCTCGGACGCTTGGCCGGGCCGCTGCTCCCGTCGGCACTGGAGTCGAACGTCTCGGACGCGAGGACGGAGACGCCGCCGATGCCGTCGCCACCGGTGCGCGCGCCGTAGAGGATGACCTGGTTGCCGACGCCGGAGGCCTTGGCGAGGTGCAGGTCCTCGTGGCGCAGCACGCCGACGCAGAGGGCGTTGACCAGCGGGTTGCCGAGGTAGGTCTCGTCGAAGACGGCCTCGCCTCCGATGTTGGGGAGGCCGAGCATGTTGCCGTAGCCGCCGACACCGGCCACGATCCCGGGCAGGACCCGGTGGGTGTCGGGGGCGTCGAGGGGGCCGAAGCGGAGCGGGTCCATCACCGCGACCGGGCGGGCGCCCATGGCGAGGATGTCGCGGACGATGCCGCCGACGCCGGTCGCCGCACCCTGGTAGGGCTCGACGTAGGACGGATGGTTGTGCGACTCGACCTTGAAGGTCACGGCGTAGCCCTGGCCGATGTCGATCACGCCGGCGTTCTCGCCGATGCCGGCAAGGGTCCTGCCGAGCGGGGTCTCCTGCGGCAGCTCGGAGAACTGCTTGAGGTGCACCTTGGAGGACTTGTAGGAGCAGTGCTCGCTCCACATCACGGAGTACATCGCCAGCTCCGAGCTGGTGGGGCGACGGCCGAGGATCTCGCGGATCTGGGCGTACTCGTCGGCCTTGAGGCCGAGGTCGGCCCACGGCTGCTCGCGCTCGGCGTCGGACGCCGCGACCGCCACGGTGTCGAGGGTGGACTCTGGCCGTGGGGCACTCGTGTCGGGCACGGCGCCAATCTACAAGCGGGAGTCCGTCCGCCGCTCGCCGGGAGCGACGTCGACGACCACCGGCGCATCCGCAACCGTCGCGAGGTTGCCCGGCAGCGCAAACTACTGCGTTGTAGTTCACCCAAACCACTGTTACGTGTGTGACTGGTGTGGTTTTGTGGCGACGCCTGCACCCTTCCCCGCCTGCTGGAGTCACCATGCGTCGCCTTGTCCGTACGCTCACCGCGTCCGCCGTCGCCATTGTCCTGCCCCTCGGTGGACTGCTCGCGACGACCGCCACCGCCGAGGACGCCACGTCCGGCCGGCTCGCGTCGCAGCGCCAGGTCGCCCTCGCCACTCCGGGGAACTTCACCGGCTACGGCTTCGACCAGTGCGTGGCCCCGACCCAGTCGGCGATGAACACCTGGTGGAGGAAGTCGCCGTTCTCGGCGGTCGGCATCTACATCTCCGGCGACTCGCGTGCGTGCCGGTCGCAGCCCAACCTCAGCCCGACCTGGGTCGCGACCCAGGTCGCGCGCGGCTGGCGACTCCTGCCGATCGCGCTGGGTCCGCAGGCGTCCTGCCAGCCTCGCTTCCCGCGCTACGCCGACGACTTCCGGATCAGCCCCAAGCCCGCCGGCGGCTACGCGCTCGCAGCAGCCCAGGGGGTGGCGGAAGCCGACAAGAACGCGGCCGACGCGACGGCGTACGGCATCGGCGCGGGCAGCACGCTCTGGTACGACCTCGAGGGCTTCAACCTCGGCGACACCCACTGCCGCGAGTCGGCGCTGGTCTTCGTCAGCAGCTGGGTCACGCGGATCAAGGCGCTCGGCTACGTCGCCGGCTTCTACTCCAGCGCCAGCTCCGGCATCAAGATGCTCGACGACGCCCGCACCCAGCGCCCCGGGCGGTTCGCCCTGCCCGACCGCATCTGGATCGCGCGGTGGGACGGCGCGGCCAACACGTCGACGACCTACATCCCCGAGGACGGCTGGCGGCCCGGGGGCCGGATGAAGCAGTACCTCGGCGGCCACAACGAGACGTGGGGCGGCGTCACGATCAACATCGACAGCAACTTCATCGACCTCGGCGCCGGATCCACCGCCGTACCGGAGGGCCGCTGCCCCGGGACCCGGCTCGGCTTCTGGAAGTACCCCGCCCTGTCCCCCTCCGCCGCCCGCACCACGCGGGTCAAGGCGCTGCAGTGCCTGCTGACCGAGCAGGGCACCTACTCCGGCCCCATCGACGGGACCTACGACGCGGCCACCATCGCTGCAGCCCGCACCTGGCAGGCATCGCGCAAGTTCACCCCGACCGACAGGTTCGAGCAGCGCCACTGGACCGCCCTCCTCTCCGCCGGCGGACGTACGACGATCAAGCGCGGCTCCTCCGACGAGTCGGTCTACCGGCTCCAGCGGGCACTCAACGCCGCCGGGGCCGGCAGGTTCCGGACGACGGGCGTGTTCGACGCGAAGACCGAGGCGGCGCTGCGGACCTACCAGTCGCGCCTGCGGGTCGCGGTCTCCGGTGTCGCCACGCCGCAGACCTGGAACAAGCTGCAGCGCGGACTGGGCTGAGCCGAGGGCTCTGTCCGGACCCGGCCGAGTCAGGCCGGCGGACCGACCAGCAACGCCAGACCGGTGAGGCCGACCACGGCGACCGTGCCGATGGCGAGTCCCTGGAGCGGACGACGCAGCAACCGGGCGGCAACGCGCTCGAGCGCACCTTGGGGTTCGGCGGAGCGCAGCCGCCAGTGCGGGCCGAGCAGACCCGAGCGCTCGGCGTACCTCTCGAACGGCACGGTCGCGAACGGCGGGATCGCAGAGGCGAGACCCAGCAGAGTCGGCTGAGCGGCCACTTCTGGTCCAGCCACACCAGGCCGGTCGTCAGGCAGAAGGCGATGAAGACGACGCCGTGCACCATGCCGAAGATGCTGACACCGAGCTCGGTCGTCTCGGTGACGTACTTCAGGAACATCCCGGTCAACAGCAGCGCCCAGGTGATGGCCTCGGCTGTCGCGGCGACGCGGTAGAGGCGACGAGGACTCACGCAAGCACGCTCTCGACGAGCGAGGTGAAGAAGCCCAGCCCGTCGGTGCCCGGCCCGGTGAGGCCCTCCACGGCGTGCTCGGGGTGGGGCATCAGGCCGACGACGTTGCCGCGCGCGTTGGAGACGCCGGCGATGTCGCGGAGCGACCCGTTGGGGTTGTCGCCGAGGTAGCGCGCCACGACGAGACCGTCGCCCTCGAGCCGGTCGAGCGTCGGCTCGTCGGCGACGAAGCCGCCCTCACCGTTCTTGAGCACGATGGTGATCTCCTGGTCCGCGGCGTAGGCCGAGGTCCAGGGGGTGTCGACGCGCTCGATGCGCAGCCGCTGGTCGCGACAGGCGAACTTGCGGTGGTCGTTGCGGATCAGCGCACCGGGCAGCAGGTGCGACTCGCACAGGATCTGGAAGCCGTTGCAGATGCCGAGGACCGGCATCCCCCTGCCGGCGGCCTCGATGACCGACGTCATGACCGGCGCGAAGCGCGAGATCGCGCCGCAGCGGAGGTAGTCGCCGTAGGAGAAGCCCCCCGGCAGCACGATGGCGTCGACGCCCTTGAGGTCCTCGTCGCCGTGCCACAACGCGACCGCCTCGTGTCCACCGAAGCCGACCGCGCGGCGCGCATCGACGTCGTCGAGCGACCCGGGGAAGGTGACGACGCCGACCTTCATGCCTGCGACCCGGCGTCCTCGGCGAGGTGGACCTCGAAGTCCTCGATCACCGGGTTGGACAGCAGCTTCTCGGCCATCTCGCGCACCTCCTGGAGGCTGGCGTCGGAGGCGTCGCCCTCGATGTCGAGCTCGAAGCGCTTGCCCTGGCGTACGTCACTCACGCCGGCGAAGCCGAGGCGCGGCAGGGCGCCGAGCACGGCCTTGCCCTGCGGGTCGAGGATCTCGGGCTTGGGCATGACGTCGACGACGTAACGGGCCACGGGGTTGTCTCCTCAGAAGCGTTTGGCGAACCGCGTGAAGTCTAGGACGTGGATCAGCACCTCCGGCAACGGGATGGGGCGCCGAGACGGGGTCGCGCCGGCCAGGGGTGGGGACGGTGAGGTGTCGCCGACCTCAGGCGCGACGTCGTACGGCGACCAGCACGACGGCGACGCCCAGCCCGGCGACCAGCGGTCCGAGGATCGCCCACAAGGTCTGGTCGGACATGGCGCTGCCCTCGACGTAGCCGAGGCCCTGGAAGGTCCAGATGGCGCCCATCAGCACCATGACCGCGCCGAGCGCGATGAGCAGCGGGCGCATCAGCGCAGCTCGCGCTTCAGGATCTTGCCGGTGGCCGTCATGGGCAGGGCGTCGACGAACTCGACGACTCGGGGGTACTTGTAGCCCGCCATCTGCTCCTTGCCCCACGCGATCAGCTCGTCCTCGGTGACCGTGGCGCCGTCGGCACGGATGACGACGGCCTTGATCTCCTCGCCGTGGCTCTCGTGCGGGACGCCGATGACGGCCGCGAGCGAGACGTCGGGGTGGGTGAGGAGGACTTCCTCGATCTCGCGCGGATAGACGTTGTAGCCGCCGCGGATGATCATGTCCTTCGAGCGGTCGACGATGTAGTACCAGCCGTCCGCGTCCTTGCGGCCGAGGTCGCCGGAGCGGAACCACCCGTCGACGATGGCCTCCTCGGTCGCCTCGGGCCGACCGAAGTAGCCCTTCATGATGTTGGGGCCCTTGATGGCGATCTCGCCGATCGCGTTCTCCGGGTCGTCGCCCGCCTCGATGTCCTCACGTACGCCCGGGTCGGGGTTGATGAGCTTCATCTCGACGCCCGGGATCGGGCAACCGATCGAGCCGACGCGCACCGGCTCGCCCCAGACCGAGAAGCTCGCCACCGGCGACGTCTCGGAGAGGCCGTACCCCTCCAGGATGCTCACGCCGAAGCGGCGCTCGAACTCCTTGTGCACCTCGACGGGGAGCGCGGAGCCGCCGGCGACCGCGACCCGCATGGTGTCGGCGAGCTTCTTCACGTCCACGCCCGAGTCGTCGAGGGCCCCGAGGAGGCCCCAGTACATCGTCGGGACGCCGGCGAAGAAGGTGACGTCCTCGCGGTCCATCAGGGCCAGGGCGGGACCGGCCTCGAAGCGGGGCAGGAGGACCACCGTGCCGGCGTACGCGAAACCGGCGTTCATGATGACCGTCTGGCCGAAGGAGTGGAACAGCGGCAGCACGCAGAGCAGGGTGTCGGGGCGCTCCGCGTCGGCGCCGAACAGCTCGTTGCTGGCCAGTGCGTTCGACATCATGTTGCGGTGCATCAGCTCGGCGCCCTTGGGCTGGCCGGTCGTGCCCGAGGTGTAGAGGATGACCGCGGTGTCGTCGTCGTCGACGTCGACGGTCTCGAAGGTCGGCGCCTGACCGGCGAGCGCCTGACCGAGCGTCTCGGTGCCGGCCACCGGCGACTCGGCGGCCGGGTCGGCGGTGACCATGAAGAAGTGCTCGCAGCCGTCGGCCTGCTCGAAGCCGGCGTGGCCCTCGGCGCCGATCGCCAGCTCGGGCGTGCCCTGGAAGCAGAAGTAGGCCTTCGCCTGCGAGTCGTCGAGGTGGTAGCCCACCTCACGACCCTTGAGCAGCACGTTGAGCGGCACCACGGTCGCCCCTGCCTTCAGGATGCCGTAGTAGACGACGGCGAAGTACGGCAGGTTGGGGCAGCTGAGCGCGACCTTGTCGCCGGGCTGGATGCCCCGCGAGACGAGCAGGTTGGCCACCTGGTTGGCCCCGGCGTCCACCTGGGCGTAGGTGAGGCGAGTGTCGCCCAGCACCAGTGCCGTGCGGTCCGGGTAGGTCGTGGCGGAGCCTTCGAGCAGGGATGCGAGGTTCGACATGTGGCCAAACCTACTGACCCCTGGCCCGATATCCATGGGACGAACGGGGGGAGATCTCATCGTTCGGGGCCGATTGCTCCCATGGATACCCCGGCGGGAGGGGTCCGGCCCCGCACCGTCAGGGGCGGGCGAAGAAGTTCGGGGCCCGCCAGTAGTACATCGACTCCTGGCCCACGTTCCGCCCGGTGCGCGGTGCATGGATGATCTGGCCGCCGCCGATGTAGAGGGCGACGTGGTAGATCGAGCTCGCACTGCCCGAGGAACCCCAGAAGACCAGATCGCCGGGCTGCAGCTGGGCGGCGGTGATGCTGGTGGACTGGGTGTACTGCGCGACCGAGTAGTGGGGCAGCGACTTGCCGCCCGCGGCCCAGGCCGCTGACGTCAGGCCGGAGCAGTCCCACGAGCTGGGTCCACCGGCGCCGTAGCGGTAGGGCTTGCCGATCTGTGCGGTCGCGAAGGCGATCGCCGAGGCGGCGTCCCCGGTCGTCGGGGTGGGGGTGGGCGTGGGGGTCGGCGTCGGTGTCGCAGTGGGGGTGGCGGTCGGCGTGGCGGTCGCTGTCGCCGCCGGGAGGGGCGTCGGGGTCGGGGTGGTGCTGGGGGTCCCGGTCGGGGTGGAAGTGGGGGTCCCGGTCGGGGTCGCGGTCGGGGTGGCCGTGGGCGTCGGCTTCGACGTCGGAGTGACGGTCGGCGTCGGTGTGGGGGTCGGGGTCGACTGCTCCTGCTCGGCCTGTGCCTGTGCTTGCGCCTCGGCTGCCGCCTGCGCTGCGGCCTGGTCGGCGGCCTCTGCTGCGGCCTCTTCGGCGGCCTCTGCTGCCGCCTGCGCGGCGGCCTCGGCCGCTGCCTCGGCGGCGGCCTGCTCGAGGGCGGACTGGCGCTTCTCGGCGAGGCGGACGCTGATCCCCTCCAGCTCGGCCAGCTCGGCGATGAGCGCGGTCTTGGCGAGGGCGATGGCCTCGGCCTGCGCGCCGGCGTCGGCCTGCGCAGCTGCTGCGGCGTCGCGTGCGGCGTCGGCCTCCTGGGCGGCGGCGGTGGCCCGCGCCAGGGCGTCGGTGGCGGCCACTGCCGTGACGTCGGCGATCGTCGCGGACGCGGTGTAGGCGTCGTACTGGCCGTTCAGCGCCTGGGAGGCGTTGCCCATCGTCACCGAGCGGTCGATGAGCGACTCGATGCCGTCAGCCTCGACGATTGCCGACAGCCCCTGGATCTGCGAGTTCTCCTCGTAGGAGGTGACGACGGTGCTGGCGTAGAGGGCGCGCTGCGCCTCCACGTCGTCGCGCGCGGCCTCGGCAGCGGCCCGGGCGTCGTGCGCCTCCGTACGCGCCTGCGCGGCGCGCCACCGCGCACCGTTGAAGGCCTCGGCGGCCTGGGCGGCAGTCGTGCCGGTCTCGTCGAGGGCGAGGTTGGCGCGGATGAGATCGGCGCGTACGGCGGCGACGTCGCGGCCGGCAGCGGCGGTCCGGTCCTTCGCGGCCGCGATGTCGGCCTCGGTGGGGATGGTGTCCTCGTCGGCGAACGCCGCCCCGTGCGTACCGCTCAGCACCAGGCCGGCGACGAGCGTGGCGGCCGTGGCCCAGCGCACCGTCGTACGACGGCGAGCGGGCTGGTCTGCCAGCCGAGCAGCGTTGGGCACGGGGGTTCCCCTAGGAGGTCTCGGGTGCCCGTGCGACTTCCCTGTCCGCACGGGCAACTTGAGGCACGCTAGTGAACTTTCGTCCCACTGGGAACAGATTGCCCAAAGTTTTCACTATTGATCGGCGTGTCGACTTGACGAACTACAAGGTTGTAATTCTCGGATGGACTCCCCGGATATCCGGTGACTCTCACGGTTCGCACCTGATGTGTTGGGTGCAAAGCAGGAAAGTCCCCGGATAACCGGGGACTTCCACGGGGGTCGGAGAAGGGGCCGTACGACGGGTCAGTCGGCGTCGACGGGGACCTGAGAGGTGGTCGACGTCGGATGCGACGCCAACCCATGTCTGTCGAACTTCTGCCCGCTCGCCAGTCCGCCCAGCCAGAAGGAGAAGAGGGCGATCACGATGCCGGCGAAGTCGTCGGCGATGTAGTGCCACCCGAAGTAGAGGGTCGCCACGACGGTGATCACGAAGTTGCCCCAGAAGATGATGTGGAGGATCCGGTTGCGCAGCGTGTACTGCACCATCAGCGCCACCAGCAGGGTGATCGCGACGTGCAGCGACGCGAAGCCGGCCACCGATTGGACGGAGCCCACCGCCCCGTCACGGAGCACGTCCTTGCGCCCATACGACAGCGCCTCCATCAACGCGCTCGATCCGGTGGCGGGGAGGTCGGTGTAGAGGTAGGAGTACTGGAAGCCCGGGCCGAGGGTGGGCAGGGCGTAGTAGGACGCGGTGCCGAGCGTCCAGGCCAGGCACTGCGAGGTCGCGAACCAGTAGCCGAAGGTGATGTTGCGCGACCACACCAGCCACGCCGCCAGCGCCAGCGGCACCAGGGGCAGGAACCACAGGTAGATCGTGGAGAGGAAGTGCGCCGAGATGCCCGTGCCGAACATCGCGTGCAGCACGGTGGCCGGCTCGTGGCCGAACAGCAGCGCCCGGTCGATGAGGTGCAGCTCACGGTCGTACTTGTCCTCGCCCATGATGAAGGGCAGGAAGGACTTGAGGTTCCGGTAGCTGACGTAGGTGATGTAGAACGACACCAGGCCGAGCACCGTCAGGGTGATCCGCTCGCGGTCCCAGTGCTCACGCACGCGCTCGGCGACCAGCGCCGGCATGGCCGCCGGACGCATCCGCGAGACCCACAGGGTGCGCGGGAGGACGTCGAGGAGGAAGGCGCCGAGGATGAGCAGCGGCAGCCTCAGCCACGAGGGGCCGAGGAAGCCCTCGGGGTCGACGAGCGAGCGGTCGAGGGTGAACGACGCGACCAGCGCGAGCCCGCCCATGAGGGCGGCGACTCCCACGAGAAGGGCATAGGCCGGGCGATACACGGACGTCAGTCTAGGGACGGGTCAAGCGCCCGTCGCGATCGGCAACCCCGCGAGCCTGGTCACATCGACCCGCAGCCGCACCGGGTCGCCCGGCGCGACCCGGCTGCCCAGCGGGGCCACCGCGTCCAGCTGGCCGATTCCGTCGATGGCCACCACGAGGCGCACCTGGTCGGGGGTCACGCGGGCCGACTCGACCCTGGCGGACAACCTGCCGGCCGGATCCACCACCAGCGCCGAGCGTCGTACGGCGACCGCGTGCGCGCCGGGCAGACCGGCCGAGGCGAGCACCCGGTCGGCAGCGTCGTCGCGGAGGACGCGCGCATAGCCGAGGAACAGCGCCGTCTCCTCGTCCACCGGCTCGCGCCACACCTCCTCGATCACGCCGGACTGCACGACGCGACCCTTGCGCATCACCGCCAACCGGTCGGCGAGCGCGAAGGCCTCCTCGTGGTCGTGGGTGACGAGGAGCGCCGTCGTCCCGGCGAGGGTGAGGATCTCGCGCAGCTCGCCGGCCAGGCGCTCGCGCAGGGTCGCGTCGAGCGCGGACAGGGGCTCGTCGAGCAGCAGCAGGCGCGGCTCCACGGCCAGTGCGCGGGCGAGCGCGACCCGCTGCCGCTCGCCTCCGGACAGCGTCGCGGGCAGCCGGTCGTCGTAGCCGCTGAGGCCGACCAGCTCCAGCAGCTCGCCGACCCGCGCGGCCGTGCGGGAGGACGGCGTACGACGCAGCTTGAGGGCGTAGGCCACGTTGCGGGCGACGGTCAGGTGGGCGAAGAGCTGACCGTCCTGGAACATCAGCGCGAAGCCGCGCTTGTGGGTGGGCACACCGGCCAGGTCCTGGCCGCCCGCGCGGATCGTGCCGTCGCTGAGCGGCTCGAGACCCGCGACCGCACGCAGCAGGGTGGACTTGCCGCAGCCCGAGGGGCCCAGCACCGCCAGCACCTGGCCGGCAGGGAGGTCGAGGGTGACGTCGTCGACGGCGAGCGTGTGGCCGTAGCGGACGGACACGTCGCACAGCTCGAGCATCGCCCCATCCTCCCCCGTCGTCGACGACATCACAGCGCTCCCAGGCTCGGCACGCGGAGCCGCTCGACGACGAGCATCACGCAGGCGGTGACCGCCGCGAGCACGACCGAGGCCGCGAGGGCCATGCCGTAGTTCATCTCGCCCGGGTGCCCGATGAGCCGGTAGATGACGACCGGCAGGGTCGGGTTGTCGTCACGGGCCAGGAAGGACGTCGCGCCGAACTCCCCCAGCGACACGGCGAACGCGAAGCCGCTCGCAGCGAGCATCGGCTTCCACACCACCGGCAGGTCGACGGTGAGGAGTGTCCGCGCGGGTGAGGCACCCAGTGAGGCGGCCGCCTGGCGCTGGCGGTCGTCGATCCCGCCGAGCACCGGGGTGAGGGTGCGGACGACGAGCGGGAGCGCCACGAGCGCCTGGGCCATGGGGACGAGGAGCGGCGAGTCGCGGAGGTCGAGCGGCGGCTGGTCGAGGGTGATCAGGAATCCGAAGCCCAGCGTCACCGCGCTGACGCCCAGGGGAAGCATGAAGAAGCCGTCGAGCACCGACCGCACCCGCCGCTCGGTCACCGAGTGCGAACGGCGGGTGACGATCGCGGCGACGAGGAGCCCCACCAGCAGGGCCATCCAGGTCGCGTCGACAGCAGTGCGCAGGCTGGTCTCCAGCGCCGTCGTCACCGGCACCAGCAGGGCCTGGTTGTCCCCCGCGGTGGTGAGGGCGCGGTAGTTGCCCCATCCCCAACCGTCGGCCACCTCGAAGGACCCCGCCACCAGGGCGAGGACCGGGAGCGCCACCGCGACCAGGACGAAGGCGGTGGCGGTCAGGACCACCCAGTCGCTGCGCCGCACCGACCGGGGGCGGGCGACGACCCGCTGCGCCGTCGGGTCCGGCACCTGCCGCAGGCGAGCCGACAGCGCGAGCAGTCCCACGACGACGAGGATCTGCAGCACGGACAGCGCCGCCGCGGCCCGGAGGTCGAAGACAGTGGTCGTGAGCAGGTAGATCTCGGTCTCGACCGTCGCGTAGCGCACCCCGCCCAGGGTGAGCACGATCCCGAAGGCGGTGGCGCAGAAGAGGAAGACGACGCTCGCGGCGCCGATGATCGCCGGGCGCAGGGCGGGGAGGGTGACCGTACGCAGCACCTGCAGCGGGGCCGCGCCGAGCGCAGCTGCTGCCTCGCCGGGGCGTGGGTCGAGCGACTCCCACGCCGAGCCCACCGCCCGGACCACGACCGCGACGTTGAAGAAGACCAGGCCGCAGATGATCGCCACCGGGGTGCCGTCCAGGCCGAGGAACCCGAGCGGCCCTCCCTCGCCCAGCAGCGTGCGGAAGGCCACGCCCACCACGACGGTCGGCAGCACGAACGGCACGAGCACCGCGGCGCGCAGGATGCTGCGGCCGGGCAGGCGGAGCCGGTGGAGGGCGTGGGCCACGGGCAGTCCGAGGAGCACGGCGACCAGGGTCGCGACGCCGGAGGACCAGAGGGTGAACCACGCGATCCGACGTACCCGCGGGCGCGCCAGCACCTCCAGCACCTCGCCCGGCGCGAACCGGCCGTCGTCCCAGAAGCCCTGCGCGACCATCCCGCTGACCGGCAGCACGAACAGCACGCCGAGCACCAGCACCGGCCCCAGGGCCAGCGCCAGCAATGCCAGGACTCGATGCACCTGTGGGGTGCTCACCGAGAGATGACGTCCGTCCATTCGGTCAGCCACTGCTCGCGGTTGGCCGTGATCTCGTCGGGCGCGACCTCGTACGGCGTCTCCGGGCGGATCGCGAACCTCGCCCAGTCCTCCGGGACGGTTGCCGTCTCGACGACCGGGAAGACGTACATCGACTCCGGGAGCGCGCTCTGCACGGCGTCGCTGAGCATCCACTCGATCAGCGCCTCGGCACCGGCCGGGTTGTCGGCGCCCTCGAGGACGCCGGCGTACTCCACCTGCCGGAAGCAGGTGTCGAGGAGGGCCGCGGTGGTGGATTCCCCGTCGCTGACCGTGAAGGCGGGCGAGGAGTCGTAGGACACGACGATCGGACGCCTGCCGGCCTTGGCGGCCGAGGTGAAGTCGCCGTAGTAGGCGTCCTCCCACCCGTCGACGACCTTGGCGCCGTTGTCGAGCAGGTCGGTCCAGTAGGTCGGCCAGTCGTCGCCGTACGCCGCGACGGTGGCGAGGAGGAACGCCATCCCGACGCTGCTGGTGGAGGCGCCGGGTGTGACGAAGAGGTCGCGGTAGGCAGGCTCCGCCAGGTCGGCCAGGGTCTGCGGCGGCTCGAGCTGCTCGGCCTCGAACCAGGCCGAGTCGACGTTCACGCACACGCTCGCGGTGTCGATCGGGACGAGCCGGTCCGCGCCGTCGTCCAGGACGTACGCCGCGGGCGGGGTCGTGGACGGCGCGAACTCGGCGAAGGCGCCCTCGCCCAGGGGCCGGGAGGCGAAGGTGTTGTCAATCCCGAAGGCCGCGTCGGCGATGGGGTTGTCGGCGGTCAGGCTGAGCTTGGTGGCCAGCGTCCCGGCGTCGCCAGCGGCGCGCACCTCCAGCGTGTAGCCGCTCTCGGCCTCGAACTGCCGGATGAGCTTCTTGGGCAGGGCGAACGACTCGTGGGTCGCGAGCACCACGGTGCCGCCGGTCTCGGCATCGCCCGTGGGCTCCGTGCCGCGGTCGCCCTCCTGCCCGGAGGAGGTGAGACTGCATCCCGCCAGGGAAAGAGCAGCAAGTGCCGTGGCAGCGCGAACATAGGCCGTGTTCATCTGGACTCCCTATCGCCGGTGCTAACCGGATCAGGTTCGGAGGGTCTGCGGCTGGTCCGCACTCTCAGCACGCCTGCGCGTGCTCCCCTGTCTGTGTGGTGGCCATCCTACGGCGGCTCGAAATGCACTCCTCGCCTAGGCTGCCGCGCATGTCGATCCAGGTCCGTCGCGCCCGGCTCGACGAGCTGTCCTCGCGGGAGGCGTACGCCCTGTGGCGGCTGAGGCAGCAGGTCTTCGTCGTGGAGCAGGACTGCCCCTATCCCGACCTCGACGGCCGCGACCTGGAGCCGTCGACGTGGCAGGTCCTGCTCGTGGAGGACGAGGCCCTCATCGGCTGCCTGCGCGTGCTCGACGACGGCGACTGGGCACGCATCGGACGCGTCGCGGTGGCTCCCACCGCACGCGGTCGCGGGCTGGCCGCGATGCTGATGGACGAGGCGCTGGCGGTCTGCGGTGACCGCCAGGTGCGGCTCGACGCCCAGACCGGCCTGACCGCGTTCTACACCGGCTACGGCTTCGAGGTCACCGGCCCGGAGTTCGACGAGGACGGCGTGATGCACGTGCCGATGCGTCGGGTGCCCCGGACATGACTGGAGTCCTGGGCCCCACCCAGGGGCCCAGGACTCCGTCTTCGCTCGTGTGTCAGGCCTGTTCGCCCAGCGCGAACTCGATGTTGCCCTCCGCGTCCACGCCTCCGTCCAGGATCTTGTCGTCCAGCATCTTGGAGGCGGGTCCGTCGAGGTAGACGATGGCCCCGTCCTGCTCGAGCACCTGGTCCTCTGGTCCGGCCTGGTCGGCGGGACTGACCGACAGGGACTGGCCATCCGGCTCGGCAGCGATCCGGAGGCCGGAGATGGCCGGCACTTCCTCGGTGAGCTTCTTGACGATCTCGGTCACGTTCTCGGTGAGAGCAAGCATGGGCTCTCCTTCCGAATGGAGAATGTGTCCCCTTCACCATTGCTCGGATCCGCCGCACGGGCAAACCGAGGGCCCGGCGGCGATGCCGGCCGCGGCGCTACCGTCGCCCCATGCTCGACGACCTCGGAGCCGACGTCCCCCTGTCCGCCCCTGCCCAGCGCATCGTCTCGCTCGTCCCCTCCCTCACCGAGGCGATCGCGGCCACGGCGCCGGGGCTCCTCGTCGGCGCCACCGACTGGTGCACCCACCCCGCCGACCTCGACGTGGCCCGCGTCCGCGGCACCAAGAACCCCAACCTCGCTGCCATCCGCGCCCTCTCCCCCGACCTCGTGATCGCCAACAAGGAGGAGAACCGCGAGCTCGACGTACGCCGGCTGCGCGAGGCCGGCGTCACGGTCTGGGTGACCCGGATCGAGACCGTCGTCGAGGCGCTCGACTCGATGACCCGCCTGTTCGCCGAGGCCCTCGACCTGGACGAGCCCGACTGGCTGGCCGGGTCGCGCCGCCTCTGGTCGGAGCCCGTCCCGGCGCACGCCAGCGTTGCCGTGCCGATCTGGCGCGACCCGTGGATGGTCGTCGGCGCCGAGACCTACACCCACGACCTCCTCGCCCACGCCGGGTTGACCAACGCGCTCGCCGACCGTGACGGCCGCTATCCCACGGTCGAGGTCAGCGACATCGAGGACGCCCGCCCCGACGTCGTCCTGCTGCCCGACGAGCCCTATGTCTTCACCGCTGACGACGGGCCGGAGGCCTTCACGGTGCCGACGCGACTCGTGTCCGGGCGACTGCTGACGTGGTACGGCCCGGCGATGGTCGAGGCCCACGCCGTGCTGTCGCGCCTGGGTTGACCGCTGCGTCTCAGCGCGCCCACCAGCTCGGACCATATGTCCTGTGCGGCACTCCTCTGCCATGGACACCCGCCCATCGCAGGAAGGTGACACTCAGGGCCAAGTGCCCACGCACCAGGGGCAACGACGCGGGCACCACTAACCTCAACGCCATGCCGACGCGCGATCCGATCCACGAGGCCCAGCGACAGTGGGTCGAGCACGGCTGGGTCGACGCCGCCGACGGGATGGCGATGGTGACGTCGCTCGTGCGCGTCCAGCAGCTGCTGATGGAGCGGATCAACGCCGCCCTGCGCCCGTGCGGGCTCACCTTCGCCCGCTTCGAGGTGCTGCGCCTGCTCGCCTTCACCAAGGCCGGCGAGCTGACGATGACGCGGCTGGGTTCCCTGCTCCAGGTGCACCCGACCAGCGTCACCAGCGCCGTGGACCGACTGGTGGCGCAGGGCTTCGTCGAGCGCGTCCGCGGCGACCACGACCGCCGCGTCATCCGGGCGCGGATCACCGACGCCGGGCGCGCGATCGTCGAGACGGCGACCATCTCGCTCAACGACCACGTCTTCACCGACCCGGGGCTCGAGGCCGACGACGTACGCCGCCTCTCCGGGCTCCTCGACTCGCTGCGCTCGGTCGCCGGCGACGAGGTCGGCCGGCGCGACTGAGCCCGGTCAGGAGCGGGGCCGCGAAACCTACTGGCTCGTAGGGTTGGTCCTTGATAGTTGGACGTCCTACTATCGACGGATGGCCGACCTCCACCAGCCCCAGCACCCGATCCGTCTCGTCACGGCGTCCGCGCTGTTCGACGGGCACGACGCCTCGATCAACATCATGCGCCGGATCCTCCAGAGCCAGGGCTGCGAGGTGATCCACCTGGGTCACAACCGCTCCGTGCAGGAGGTCGTCGACGCGGCGATCGAGGAGGACGTGCAGGGCGTCGCGGTGTCGTCCTACCAGGGCGGTCACGTGGAGTACTTCGAATACCTGGTGGAGTCGCTGCGTGCGGCCGGCGCCGGCCACGTACGTGTCGTCGGGGGCGGCGGCGGCGTCATCGTGCCCTCCGAGATCACCCGCCTGCGCGACTCCGGGGTCACCATCTTCTCCCCCGAGGACGGCCAGAAGATGGGCCTGGTGGGGATGATCAACTCGGTCGTCGAGCAGTGCGACTTCGACCTGTGGGCCGACCGGTCCGTCGGGATGGACGAGGTCCTCTCCGGGGACCGCTTCGCCGTCGCCCGCGCCATCACCGGCGCCGAGGTGGGCACGCTCGACGACACGATGCTCGCCGAGCTCCGCGAGGCGGCGACGCGCCGGGTCGTGCCGGTCCTCGGCATCACCGGCACCGGCGGGTCGGGCAAGTCCTCGCTCACCGACGAGATCGTGCGGCGCTTCCGCGTCGACCAGCAGGACAAGCTGCGCATCGCCGTCATCGCGGTCGACCCGACCCGGCGCAAGGGTGGCGGCGCGCTGCTCGGCGACCGGATCCGCGCCAACTCCCTCGACGGTGACCGCGTCTTCTTCCGCTCCCTGGCCACCCGTGGCGCCCACGAGGTGCCGGCCCACCTCGGCGACGTCATCGACGTGGTGAAGGCTGCGGGCTTCGACCTGGTCATCATCGAGACCCCCGGCATCGGCCAGGGCGACGCCGGCATCGTGCCGCTCGTGGACCACTCGCTCTACGTCATGACGCCCGAGTTCGGTGCCGCCTCGCAGCTGGAGAAGATCGACATGCTCGACTTCGCCGACACCGTGGCCATCAACAAGTTCGAGCGCCGCGGCGCCAAGGACGCGCTGCGCGACGTCGGGCGCCAGCTGGTCCGCAACCGGGAGGCCTTCGGCAAGCAACCCGCCGACATGCCCGTCTTCGGCACCAGCGCCGCGACCTTCAACGACGACGGCGTCACCGCGCTCTACCAGCACCTCCGCGCCGCACTGGCCGATACCGGTCTCGAGGTCGCGGAGGGCACCCTGCCGTCCGTCGACGTACGCCACTCCTCGGGCATCCGGCAGGTCGTCCCGGCCGACCGGGTCCGCTACCTCAGCGAGATCACCGAGACGGTGCGCGGCTACCACGCCCGGACCGACGAGCTCGTCGAGGCGACCCGGCGCCTCCAGCGGATCGAGGCGGTCGCGGCCGAGCTGGATGGTCTCGTGACAGGACTTCGTCCTTCCTCGACCCACGAGGGGTTGGACACCCTGCTCGAGTCGGCCCGCGCCGACGTCCCCGACGAGGTCACCGACCAGATCGCGGCCTGGCCAGCGGTCGTCGAGTCCTACTCCGGCGACGAACAGGTCGTCGTCGTGCGGGACAAGGAGATCCACACGTCGCTGACGCGGGAGTCGCTCTCGGGCAACAAGATCCCGCGCGTCTCGCTGCCGCGCTTCGCCGACCACGGCGAGCTCGTCCGCTTCTGGCGTGGCGAGAACCTGCCCGGCTACTTCCCCTTCACCGCCGGGGTCTTCCCCTTCAAGCGCGACAACGAGGACCCCGCTCGCATGTTCGCCGGCGAGGGCGACCCGGCACGCACCAACCGTCGCTTCAAGATCCTCTCCGCCGGCAACGACGCCACCCGGCTGTCCACCGCCTTCGACTCGGTGACGCTCTACGGCCGCGACCCCGACCCGCGTCCCGACGTCTACGGCAAGGTCGGCACGTCCGGCGTCTCCGTCGCGACGCTCGAGGACATGAAGGAGCTGTTCGACGGCTTCGACCTGGTCGCTCCGACGACGTCGGTGTCCCTGACCATCAACGGTCCGGCCCCGACCGTCCTGGCCTTCTTCCTCAACACCGCCATCGACCAGCAGGTCGACGCCTTCGTCGAGCGGGAGTCGCGCCAGCCCGACGCCGAGGAGCGCGCCCAGCTGGCGGCGTACGCACTGGCCAACGTCCGCGGCACCGTGCAGGCCGACATCCTCAAGGAGGACCAGGGCCAGAACACGGCCCTCTTCTCCACCGAGTTCTGCCTGCGGATGATGGCCGACATCCAGGAGTGGTTCATCGAGCAGCAGGTGCGCAACTTCTACTCCGTGTCGATCTCCGGCTACCACATCGCCGAGGCCGGGGCGAACCCCATCAGCCAGCTCGCCTTCACCCTCGCCAACGGCTTCACCTACGTCGAGGCCTACCTCGCGCGCGGGATGAAGATCGACGACTTCGCGCCCAACCTGAGCTTCTTCTTCTCCAACGGCATGGACCCCGAGTACACCGTCCTCGGCCGCGTCGCCCGCCGCATCTGGGCGGTGACGATGAAGGAGAAGTACGGCGCCGGCGAGCGCAGCCAGAAGCTGAAGTACCACGTCCAGACCAGTGGCCGGTCGCTGCACGCGCAGGAGATGGACTTCAACGACATCCGCACCACGCTGCAGGCGCTGATCGCGATCTACGACAACGCCAACAGCCTCCACACCAACGCCTACGACGAGGCGGTGACGACCCCGACGGAGGAGTCCGTACGCCGCGCGCTGGCCATCCAGCTCATCATCAACCGCGAGTGGGGCCTGGCGATGAACGAGAACCCGCTCCAGGGCTCCTACGTCATCGACGACCTCACCGACCTGGTCGAGGCGGCGGTGCTGCGCGAGTTCGACAGCATCAGCGAGCGCGGCGGCGTGCTCGGGGCGATGGAGACCGGCTACCAACGAGGGCGCATCCAGGACGAGTCGATGCTCTACGAGCACCGCAAGCACGACGGCTCGCTCCCGATCATCGGCGTCAACACCTTCGTCCGCCCCGACTCCGACGTCTCCCCTCCCGAGATCGAGCTGGCCCGGGCGACCGAGACGGAGAAGGAGTCGCAGCTGGCGAAGGTGCGGGCCTTCCAGACCTCCCACACCACCGAGGCCGAGTCCGCGATCGCCCGACTCAAGGAGGCCGCGATCTCCGGCGAGAACGTCTTCGCAGTGCTGATGGACGCAGCCCGGGTGTGCTCGCTCCAGCAGGTCACCGAGGCGTTCTTCGAGGTCGGCGGGCAGTACCGCCGGAACGTCTGAGCGTGCCGGGCTCCGACTAGGAGGCGGCCAGCACGTCGCTCGGGGCGGGCGGCACGGTCGGCGGGCGCGCGTCGGGTGCTGCCGCGGGCAGGTCGAACTGGAACACCGATCCGGGGCCGGACTCGGCAGCCAGGCACTCGATCGACCCGCCGTGACGGTGCACGATGGTCTGGCAGATGGACAACCCCATGCCGGTTCCCCCGGATGAGGAGCTGACCGCGTCGCTGCGGTGGAACCTCTGGAAGATCAGTGCCCGCTCGTCGTCGTCCACACCGACACCGTTGTCCTCCACGTCGACGATCACACGTGCGCCCTGACGCTGCGCGCTCACCCGCACCCGGGCCGGGACCCCGGGACGGGCGTACTTGACGGCGTTGCCCACGAGATTGCCGAAGAGCTGCCGCATGGCGATCTCGTCGGCGTGCACCAGGGGCAGCCCGTCGGGCACCTGGAGCACGTCTTCTGGGCCCAGCAGGGCCGCCGCGGGCGCCAGGACGCCGTCCCCGCCACTGAGCGCGATGTCCCGGGCGTCGAGGTCGCCGGCCTCGGCCACGGCGTGCGCCAGCAGGTCGTCGATGAGCCCCGCCATCTGGACCGTCGCCCGCTCCGCACGCTTGATCGAGGACAGCGACTCGCTGTCGGGATCCAGATCCAGTGCGGCGAGGTCGAGCCACGAGCGAATGGCCGTCAGGGGCCCGCGGAGGTCGTGCGCGGCGGTGGACGCGAAGCTGACGAGGGGGCGCATGCCTTGCCGGTGCTCGGTCACCTCCCTGAGCACGAGCAGGTCGCCCGAGCCGCCGTCGTCTCCCCGCTCGCTGGTGAGCAGGGCGCGTGACAACGCGATCACCAGGTCCTCGCCGGAGTCGAGTGGGACCTGGACGTCCCCCACGCCCAGCTCGGCCCGCTGGCCACCGGTGTTGTCGGCAGCCGGGTGGAGCACGAGATCCACCAGCTCCGCCAGTGCGTCCGCGTCGGGCACACCGGGCCTGACGCGGCGCGCCAGGCGTCTGCTCGCGCCGTTGCTTCGATCGATCCGGCCCTCGCGGTCGAGGACGATCAGACCTTCGGCCATGCTCTCGGTCATCTCGGCGAGCAGCTCAGCCTGCTCGGCCACCAGCTCGTGCGCCTGACCCATCCGCACGACCAGCTCGTCGATGCGGTCGCTGAGCGTCCCGACGGCGAGTCCCGCCACCAGCACGCACACCAGGAACGCCTGGCCGACGAGGATCTCCTCGACCGGGCCTCCGAGTCGCTCGGCGGGACCGCGTCCGGCCAACGTGAGCAGGAGGCCCCCCATCCCCAGTCCGAGCGCGTGGAGTGCGGCGAGGTACGTCGGGAACCGGGCTCCGGACCACGCCACGAGCGGCACGACGAGGAAGACCAGCGGGAGCGGCTGGAGGAAGATCACGGCCGTCACGAGCACCGAGACCACCCACATGAGAACGAGCTCGTAGCGGGTCCCGCCATTCGCGCGCGGCCCGACGCGCCGGGTGCGCCACTCCCAGGCAAGATGCCCGACACACCCCACCGCCAGGAGCCCGGTGAAGTGCCTCCCGAACCAGGCCTGCGGCACCCAGGCGTCCCAACCGGAGCCGGACGCGTAGATCCCGAGCGAGCCGATCACGGCGCCAACGACACTGCCGAGAGCTGCGGCTCCGCAGAAGTAGGCGAGTGAGCGTGGCGAGTGGAAGCTCTCCTTCCCCCCGGCACCGAGGAGCGTCGGGCACCAACGCCTGAGCAGCACGACGGTGAGCCAGGTCTGGCACGTCACCGACACCGCGCCGAGCAGGAACAGCGACGGCGCAGCTCCTGTGGACCAGGCCACCGCGGCGTGGATCGTCAACAACGGTGCCAGCACCCGCTCCTGCCGATGCGGTGACTCCGCGAGCAACCACAGCACGGCGAGGCCGGCGCCGGGCCACACCAGGCTCACGGTCTGGCCGTCCACGACGGTCAGTCGTGCCAGCACGGCGAGGGCCGCGTAGGAGGCGCCGAAGACCAGCGTCCACCGGAGGGGCAGGGTCGATCGGGTGCTCATGGGTCAGGTCCTCACCCGGGGCGGTCGCCCGAGAACGCGGGGCTGCACACACGGACGCGATGCACGGACCCACAGTAGGGCGTTGCCAACACCCTCACCGCCCCGACACCCGATCGGCGAAGGTCGCCCACCGCGACGTCCCCGACGCGCCGGCGTCCTCGCGCCGGTCGGCGGCCCGGTAGAGGCCGTACATCGCCTTCACGCCCAGCCACCGCAGCGGCTCGGGTTCCCACCGGCGTACGCGGTGGCCGACCCACGGCAGCCCGGTGCGGGCGGTCTCGTGGCCGAGCACCAGGTCGGCGAGGGTCCGTCCGGCGAGATGGGTCGCGGTGAGCCCGCTCCCGATGTAGCCGCCCGCATGCCCCAGCCCGGTCTCCGGCGAGAACACCACGCTCGCGCACCAGTCGCGCGGCACGCCGAGGACGCCGCACCAGGCCCGGTCGATCGGGACGTCGCGCAAGGACGGGAAGAGCGCGTGCAGGGTCGAGCGCAGCGACTCGATCGTCCACTCCTGGGTGCGACCGTGGACGTCGGTGCGGGAGCCGAAGCGGTAGGGGATCCCCCGCCCGCCCAACGCGATCCGGCCGTCGGCCGTCCGCTGGGCATAGCAGTAGGCGTGCGCCTCGTCGCCCAGCAGCTCCTCACCCGCCCACCCGATCGTCGCCCACTGGGCGTCGGTGAGCGGTGCGGTCACGACGATCGCCGAGTTCATCGGCAGCCAGTCCCGTCGATGGCCGGCCAGCCCGGCCGTGAATCCCTCGAGGCAGCGGAGCACGACCCCGGCTCGGACCTGCGCCCGCGCGGTCGTCGCCACGCCGGGACTGATGGCGGTGACCCGTGTCGACTCGTGGATGTCGACCCCCAGCTCGCTGACGACCTCGGCCAGCCCGCGGACCAGCTTCGCCGGGTGCACGCGGGCCGCACCGGGGTCGAACCGCGCACCGCGCATCCCGGCGACGTCGATGCGAGCCCGCGCTTCCTCGGCATCGAGGAGCACGCTCGGCGACACCGCCCCGTGCGCGAGCAGCCGCTGGTGCTGGGCGGCCGAGCGGGCGGCGTACATCACCCCCGATCGACGCTGGTCGGCGTCGATCCCCTCCCGCTCGCAGGCAGACAGCACCTCGTCGACCGTGCCACGGACGGCGGCAGCCATGGCTGCCACACCGGTCTCCCCGGCGCCGTAGTGGGCAGCGTTGCCCGGGAGCTCGGACGACAGCCAGCCGCCGTTGCGCCCGGAGGCGCCGTAGCCCGCGAACTCCGCCTCCAGCACTCGCACGTCCAGCCCGGGCTCGGCGCGCTTGAGCCAGTAGGCGGTCCAGAGCCCGGTCAACCCGCCGCCGACGACCGCCACGTCGCAGGTGACGTCACGCACCAGCTCCGGCCCGGGCACGGGGAGGCCGAGTGCGGCATGCCAGTGCGACACGCCACCGTTGCGGACCCCGCCCACGTCCACCGAGTCGTACGACGTCACGGCCGCGATCCTGCCACCTCCCGGCAGCGTCCGGCAGGGCCAGCCGAAACCGGCTCAGAGGGAGTCCGGGACCACCAGCGCGTCGGGGTCCTGGCGGACCGGCAGCTGGGCGAGCGCCACCTTGACCAGGGTGGCCTGCGCGGCCACCGCGACCTTGCGGCGCAGTCGCCCTCCCCCGTCACCGAGGTTCTGCTCCACCGCGGCCAGGACCTGGGCGTCGGTGAAGGTGGGTCGGGTGCCCGCAGCGACCTCCACGTCGGGCAGCGCCAGCAGCACCGGCAGCACCTGGCTGCCGACCGCCTCCAGGTGGTGGTAGCGCTCGAGCTTGCTCATCGAATCCCACACGGCGTCGGGGTCGGCGCGACGGCGACCCTTCACCCCGGCCACGGTCTTCGCGGCCGCCGTGACCGCGATCGTCAGCTCGTGCTCGGTGAAACGCATGGTGACCAGCATGCCGGAAAGCCCCTGGTGGTGGCACGCGTGGTGGTGGCACGCGCGGCACTGGACACGTCTAGCCCTTGGTCGACCCCAGGGTGAGGCCGGAGACGAACTGCTTCTGCAGGGCGAAGAACACCACCAGCACCGGCAGCGCCACGATGATGGAGCCGGCCGCGACCAGATTGGTGTCGGTGAAGAACTGTCCGCGCAGGTTGTTGAGCGCCGAGGTCACCGGCAGCTTGTCGCCCTGCTGGATCAGCACGGTTGCCCAGAAGAACTCGTTGTAGACCCAGGTGACCTGCAAGGTAGCGAGGGCAGCGAGGGCGGGACGTACCAGCGGCATCGTCAGCTGCCAGTACTGCCGCCACACGCTGGCCCCGTCGAGCTCGGCCGACTCGTAGATCTCGGCGGGCAGCGTCTTCATGTAGTTGCTGAGCACGAAGGTGCAGAAGCCGAGCTGGAAGGCGGTGTTGACCAGGATCAGCGCCCAGAAGCTGTTGAGCATCGACCCCGAGTCGCTCATGAACATCGGCAGAGGGACCTCGCGGAACATCCGGAAGACCGGGATCAGGAGGGCCTGGGGCGGCAACAGGTTGGCGGCGAGGAAGACCCCGAGCAGGGTGAGGTTGAAACGGTAGCTGAAGCGGGCGAGCACGAAGGCGACCATCGACGAGAGCCACAACGTCAGGAACACGGCCGGAATGGTGATCAGCAGCGAGTTCTTCAGGTGCAGCCCGAAGTTGCCCTGCGACCAGGCCTGCTCGTAGTTGCCGGTCGTCCAGCCACCGAAGGAGAGGTAGCCGTTGGCCTGGGTGTAGTTGTAGTCCCGGAACGAGTTGGCCAGCGCCCAGAGCAGCGGGAAGAGCCACGCGAGCGCGAGCAGGGCGACGATCACCGTCAACAAAGGCCCTCGAGACTTGCTGAGAGCACCACCCTCCTTGCGGGTCGGGGGCACCGGCCCGGTGGCGGCTGGCACGGCGATCGGTGTCTCGTACGTCATCAGGAGCGCTCCTCACGGAAGACGGTGCGGAGGTAGATGATGATGAAGACCGACGAGATCAGCATCATGATGACGGCGAGCGCCGAGCCGAAGCCATAGCGCGTCGCCTCGCCGACGACGTTCTGAGCGACGAGGGCGCCGATGACCTCGAGGCCGTTGCGGCCCTTGTTGATCACCCAGACCAGGTCGAAGGCGCGCAGCGACTCGATGACCACGATCACCACCACGACCATGTTGATCGGCCGCATGACCGGGAAGATCACGTGGAAGAAGGTCTTCACCTCGCCAGCACCGTCGACCGCCGCCGCCTCGCGCAGGCTGGCGTCCACGCCCTTGAGGCCGGCCAAGTAGATGAGCATCACGTAGCCGGTGTGCCGCCACGCCGTGGCGACCAGCACGGCCCACAGGTTGACACTGGGGTCGCCGTACCAGTCGACCTCACTGCCGAAGACCTGGTTGATCAGGCCCTGGTCGCGGGAGTAGAAGAGCTGCCAGATGAAGCCGATGAGCGCGAGCGAGAGCACCACCGGCATGTAGAAGGCCGTCTGGTAGAGGCGGCTGCCCTTCATCTCACGGTCGAGCACGACGGCGAGCAGCATGCCCAGGGTCGTGGGGAAGATCACCAGGAAGCCGAGCCAGATCAGGTTGTGCTGCACCGCCGGCCAGAAAGCCGGGTAGATCGTGACGATGTCCTCGTAGTTCTGGACGCCGACCCACTCGATGGTGCCGACGCCACCGAAGCCGTTCCACCGGCCGAAGGACAGCACCACCGACAGCAGCGCCGGCACCCACACGAGGAGGAGGACGAGGACGAGCGGGATCGCCACCATCGTGATGACCGTGGCTCGGTCCCGCGCGGGCAGCTTCTTCTCCCGCCCCTGTCGCGGCGCGTCAGTCTTCACGTGCTGGGGTGCCTCGTCGATGTCTGACATGTCTCAGCCGAGGATCGAGGCGGCTTGCTCCTGGATACTGGCCGTGATCCCGTCGATGTCGTCGGGATTCTTCAGGAACGCCTGGATCGACGGGATCATCACCGTGTTCGCGAAGTCGGCGTTGGTGTCCCGGTCCATGAACTGCGCGATGTTGGCAGCCGCACCCACGACCTCGGCCGATTTCTCCTGCAGGGCGGTGTACGCGCTGGTGCTGGCGCCCGAGTTGGCCGCGATGAAGGGCGCATCGGCACCCTCGTTCGCGGCGTCGGCGGCAGCAGCGCTACCGAGCCACTTCGCCATCTCCTTGGCAGCGTCCTGGTTCTTGCCGCCAGCCGCGACGCAGACGCCGTCGATCGGGGCGTCCAGGGCGTCGGCACCGATGGTGGAGTCGAGGGCCGGGAAGGTGAAGAAGTCGAGGTCGTCCGCGACGTCGCTGATGGCGTCGACCACGAACGTCCCGAGGAGGTACATCCCGGACTCCCCGTTGCCCATCGAGGTCGCAGCCTCCTGCCACGTGCGACCGAGCGGGTCGGCCTGGTGGTAGGGGAGCAGCTTCTTCCAGGTCTCGAAGACCAGCTTGACCTCGTCGCCGTCCCACGCCTCCTCGCCCGCCATCAGGCTCATGTGGAAGTCGAAGCCGTTGAGGCGCATGTTGAGGATGTCGAAGGTGCCCATCGCCGGCCACCCGTCCTTGTCGCCGAAGGCGAAGGGAGTGATCTTCTTCCCCTGCATGTCGTCCATGAGGGCGAACAGGTCGTCACTGGTCTCCGGCGCGGTCCAGCCGTTCTTCTCGAAGACGGACTTCTTGTAGAAGACCGCCCACGGGTAGTAGCTGACCGGCACGAAGTACTGCTTGCCGTCGGGTGCCGTGGCAGCCTGCTTGAAGGAGTCGTTGAGCCCGTCGATGGGCCACTGGTCGCTCAGGTCGGTGATCAGTCCAGCTTCTGCGAACTGGGCCATCCGGAAGCCGGCGAACCAGGTGAAGACGTCGTCGGGGGTGCCCTGCAGGTAGGTGTTGATGCTCTCCTGGAAGGTGTTGTGGTCGACCGCATTGAGGTCGACCTGCGTGTCGGTCTCTGCGGTGTAGGCATCGGCCATGGCCGCCAGACGGTCATAGGCAGGACCGGATCCCTTGCCCTCGTTGATGCCGAACTTCACTGTCGCACCGGACCCGGTGGCGGGCCCGGAGTCGCCACCGCAGGCGGCCAGCAGACTGGCTCCGCCCACGGCGAGACCGCTGAGCCCGATGCCACGGAGCACGGAGCGACGCGTGGCGGCCATGGTGGCCACTGTGGAGCGGGGGATGGCGCTGGATGGGGTGCGGGACACAAGGGCCTCCTGGAGACAAAACCAAACAAAGGATGGCCCAGCATGTGACGAACACCACGGCCAAGTCAAGAGATGAACACACTTTTTGGACCAGATCGAACATTTGCAAACTTTTTTCGACCGCTCACTGTTGACTTTGCCCTGCGGTGGTCGCCACAGTGGCGTCATGCAGAGCTCCCTGCCCGACCTGGCCTTCGGTGGTGACTACAACCCCGAGCAATGGCCGCCGGAGGCCCACGTCGAGGATCGCCGCCTGATGCGCCGGGCCGGGGTCGACCTGGTCACCCTGGGCGTCTTCTCGTGGGCCTGGCTCCAACCCGGGCCGGACGAGTGGGACTTCACCTGGCTCGACGAGCAGATGGACTCCCTGCATGCTGCAGGGATCCGGGTGGACCTCGCCACGGCAACAGCCTCGCCACCTCCGTGGCTGAGCCATCGGCACCCCGAGATGCTGCCCGTCACCCACGACGGCCGCACGCTCTCGCCGGGCGGCCGACAGGCCTTCTGCCCCAGCTCCCCGGTCTATCGCGAACATGCACTGGCCCTGTGCACGGCCCTCGCCGAGCGCTACCACGACCACCCCGCACTGGCCCTGTGGCACGTGTCCAACGAGCTGGGCTGCCACAACGCGCGCTGCTACTGCGACGTCAGCGCGTCGGCCTTCCGCAGCTGGCTGCGCCAGCGCTACGGCGACGACGTGGCGCGCCTCAACGATGCGTGGGCAACGGCCTTCTGGTCGCAGCGCTACAGCGACTTCGAGGAGGTCCTGCCGCCCCGTGCTGCTCCCGCTCACGCCAACCCCACGCAACAGCTCGACTTCCTTCGATTCTCCTCCGACCAGCTCCTCGACAACTTCGTCGTCGAGCGCGACGTCCTGCACCGGATCTCTCCCGGAGTGCCGGTGACGACGAACTTCATGGTGATGCGCCAGACGATGGAGATGGACTACCTGCGCTGGGGACAAGAGCTCGACGTGGTCTCCAACGACCACTACCTCATCGCAGCGGAGGAGGGTGGCCACCGCGAGCTGGCGTTCAGCGCCGACCTCACCCGCGGTACGGCGGGCGGGCGTCCGTGGCTGCTGATGGAGCACTCCACCAGCGCGGTCAACTGGCAACCCCGCAACCGCGCCAAGGCGCCCGGTGAGATGATTCGCAACAGCCTGGCCCACGTCGCTCGCGGTGCCGATGCCGTCCTGTTCTTCCAGTGGCGGGCCTCTCGCGCCGGGGCGGAGAAGTTCCACTCGGGCCTGCTCCCCCACGCGGGCACCGACACCCGGCAGTGGCGCGAGGTGGTCGAGCTCTCGCGGGTGCTCGACTCCGTGGAGGAGATCGCGGGAAGTACGTCACGCAACGAGGCGGCGATCCTGTTCGACTACGAAGCGTGGTGGGGGTGCGAGCTGGACTCCCACCCCAGCGTCGACATCCGCTACCGCGACCGGGCCGAGGACCTGCACCGCGCACTCACCGCACAGGGCGTGGGTGTGGACGTTGTGCACCCCGGCGCCGACCTGTCGTCGTATCGTCTGGTGGTGGCGCCGACCCTCTACCTCGTCAGTGACGCGACCGTGGCCGCGCTCACCGCCAGGGCGGAGGCGGGAGCAAGCGTCGTGGTGACCTACTTCAGTGGGATCGTCGACGAGAACGACCACGTCCGCCTCGGCGGCTACCCTGGCGCGTTCCGCGACCTGCTGGGGGTGCGTACGACCGAGTTCCTGCCCCTCCTGGCGGGGCAGCGCGTGCAGGTCGAGGGGCTGGGGGAGGCACCGATCATCGCCGACACGTGGGCCGAGGACCTTGAGCTCACCGGCGCCGACGCGATCGCCTCACACGTCGACGGGCCGGCGTCCGGCCGCCCGGCCATCACCCGGCGACGGGTGGGATCCGGCTCCGCGTGGTACGTCGCGAGCAGGCTCGAGGCCGCCGGCACCGACCGGCTCGTCGAACGGTTGGTGGCCGAGGCCGGCCTGGAGCAGCTCCCCGGCGCCTCCGCGCTGGTCGAGGTGACCCGCCGGGTGGGCGAGGACGCGAGCTGGCTGTTCATCATCAACCACGGCGACGAGGAGGCGGCGGTCGCCACGTACGGGGTCGAGCTGACGAGCGGACGCGAGGTCACGGGCGACCTGCGCGTGCCGGCCGGCGGTGTCGCCGTGGTCCGCGAGGCCACCACCGACTCCGCTGCATCGCGGGCCTGATGCTCGCCGCCCAGCGTCGGGGACGGATCCTCGCCGAGCTCAGCCGCGACGGGACCGTGCGCGTGACCGATCTCGTCGAGCTGCTCGGCGTGTCCGACATGACCGTGCGGCGCGACCTCGTGGCGCTCCACCGTGACGGCCTGCTGGAAAAGGTCCACGGTGGTGCGCTGGCCGTGGCCGAGCCGTCGTCGTCCGAGCCCGGATTCGCGGCCAAGTCGGTGCAGCGGCGCCGCGAGAAGGAGGCGATCGCCGCGGCAGCAGCCGAGCTGGTGCACCCCGGCATGGCCATTGCCGTGTCAGCCGGCACCACGACCCACGCCCTGACCGAGCACCTCGCCCGCATCCCCGACCTCACGGTCGTGACCAACTCGGTCTGGGTGGCCGACGTCCTCCATCGCGACGGTGAGGCCACCACATCGGTGCTGCTCACGGGCGGCCTGCGCACTCCGTCCGATGCGCTCGTCGGTCCCGTGGCGGTGTCCTCGCTGCGCAGCCTGCACGTCGACGCGTTCTTCATGGGCGTTCACGGGATGGACGTCCGCGCCGGTTTCAGCACTCCCAACCTGCTGGAGTCCGAGACCAACCGCGCCATGATCGAGCGTTCACGACGGCTCATCGTGTGCGTCGACTCCAGCAAGTGGGGCGTCGTGGGCCTCAGCAGCATGGCCAGCCTCTCTGAGGCCGCGGTCCTGGTCACCGACTCGGGCCTGCCGGCCCAGGCCAGCGGCGCACTGGCGGACCACGTCGGGGAGCTGATCGTCGTCGACCCGGTGGACGACCACGACCTCGACGAGGTCGGGGACGCATGAGCTCCGACTCCTCGCCGGCACCACGGGCCGTGCACGTCACCCGCGCCGGCGTGAGCCTCGTCCTGGGCCGCGACCATGCAGGCGTCCCGTTCGTCCTGCACTGGGGCGCAGCGCTGGGTGAGCTCGACGACGGCGCGCTCCACGCGCTGGTCGCGGCACGGCGACCTGGCGTCTCGCACTCGTCGTACGACCTGCCTCGCACCACCGGTCTCGTCCCCGACGGCGCCCGCGGCTTCGCCGGCACGCCGGCCCTGGAAGGGCACCGGGTCGGCGGCAACGCCGGGGCGGTCGCCCCCAGCCTGGTCGACTGGGAGGTCCGGGTCCACGACGCCGGAGGGTCTGCCGCGCTGACCTGCCTCTCGACCGACGACGAGGCCGGCTGGGAGGTGTCGATCGAGGTGGTGCTCGACGACGCCGGGCTGCTCCACGCCCGCACCACGGTCACCAACTGCGCCGACGGAGACCTCCACCTGGCAACGGTCCTGACCGCCCTGCCCGTGGCGGCGCACGCCACCGAGCTGCTCGACCTCACCGGACGCTGGTGCAAGGAGCGCTCGCCGCAGCGGCACCCCTGGGTGCAGGGCACGCACCGCCGCGATGCCCGCCACGGTCGCACCGGCCACGACGCCACGCTGCTCATGGTCTCCGGCACCCCGGGGTTCACCTTCGGCAGCGGCGAGGTCTGGGCGGTGCACACCGCGTGGAGCGGCAACCACACGACGTACGCCGAGCGCACCCCGGAGGGCGACTGCCTCCTGGGCGGAGGTGAGCTGCTCGCCCCCGGCGAGGTGGTGCTCGGCCCCGGCGAGACCTACCACTCCCCCTGGCTCCTCGGTTCGTGGTCGCAGGCCGGTCTCGACCCCCTGAGCCACCGCTTCCACGCCCACCTGCGCGCCGTCACGCCGCGTGCGCGCACCGAGCGCCCCGTGATCGCCAACACGTGGGAGGCGGTCTACTTCGACCAGTCGCTCTCGCGACTGGTGGAGCTCGCCGACGTGGCGGCATCCGTCGGCGTGGAGCGCTTCGTCCTCGACGACGGGTGGTTCCTCGGGCGCCACGACGACACCGCCGGGCTCGGCGACTGGCAGGTCGACCCGACGGCGTGGCCACAGGGCCTCGGGCCTCTGGTCGAGCACGTGACCGCGCGCGGCATGGACTTCGGCCTGTGGGTCGAGCCGGAGATGGTCAACCTCGACTCCGAGACGGCCAGGGCGCATCCAGAGCGGGTCCTGCGTGGGCGTGCGAGCGCACCGCCGCAGTGGCGGCATCAGCAGGTGCTGGACCTGCAGGACGACGGCGCCTACGCCGACGTCCGCGGCGCGCTCCTGGCATTGCTCGACGAGCTCGACATCGCCTACCTCAAGTGGGACCACAACCGTGACCTCACCGACGTCACCCACGGCAGCGCCGCGGCCGTGCACGGCCAGACGCTCGCGGTGCATCGACTCCTCGACGATCTCCGCGCCGCCCATCCTTCGCTGGAGATCGAGTCCTGCGCGTCGGGCGGCGGTCGGGTGGACGCAGCGATCCTCGAGCGCACCGACCGGATCTGGCCGAGCGACACCATCGACCCGCTCGAGCGCCAGCACCTCCAGCGGTGGACCTCGTTGCTGGTGCCGCCGGAGCTGATGGGCTCACACGTCGGCGGTCCGGTCGCGCACACGACCGGTCGTTCGCACCGGCTGGGCTACCGCGCCGCGACCGCCCTGCTCTTCTCCTTCGGCGTCGAGTGGGACCTCACCTCGCTCGACGCGCTCACGCTCGAGGCGCTGACGCGGTGGATCGCCCTGCACAAGCAGGTCCGACCGCTCATCGCGGGCGGCACCCTCGTCCATCCGGACCACCCGGACCCTGCCGTGATGGTCACGGGCATCGTCGGCGCCGACCGCACCGAGGCGTGGTACGTCGTCGCCACGGTCGCCTCGACCGCGACCCAGCACCCGGCACCACTACGACTGACCGGCCTGAACCCCGCCGCGACCTATCGGGTCAACGAGGTGACGGCGACCGCCGACCAGCACGGCGCCGACCTGACACCGTGGTGGGCCGAGGGCACCGGCCTGGTGCTGGGCGGGCGAGCCCTCGCGACCGCCGGAGTCGCCCTGCCCGTGCTCGCACCGGAGACCGCCCGGGTCCTCCGGGCTGTGGCGCGGGGCTGACGACCAGGCAGAACGTATCGCCAGTCCGGCGAGGACGGAGACCTCGTCGCCCACCCGCGGCCTCTCCGTCAGAGATTGATCGTGATGTCCGCGTCCTTGCGGAGCTCGTCGACCAGTGCCTGGGCGACGGTGCCGACCTGCTCGGTCTGCGCCTGCTCCGCGAGCTGCTCACGGACCTGGGCGAACGGCGGGATCTGCTGCGCCTGGCCACTGGCCTTGGCCTGCTCCTTGACCTGCGCGTAGAGCGTGCGCAGCTCCTTCTCGGTGGGGTCGGAGGGCCCGGCCTCGTCGGCGACGAGCTGCTCGACGAGGACCTGCAGCTCGACCTGGCTGCGGACCTGCTCCTCGGTCGTGCCCTGCTCCTCGACCGCGTCGATGAACTCCTGGGCCGAGGCCATCTGGTTGGACTCGGCAAGGCTGGTCAGCTCCGCCTCGACGTCCTCGTCGCTGACGGTGATGCCGCGGGCCTCGGCCTCCTGCGAGAGCAGCTCGGTGTCGACGAGGTTGTTGGCGGTCTGCTCCTTGAGGGCGTCCTCGTCAGGGGCCTCGCCACCGGCCTCGGCCTGCGCGGTCGCCTGCTCGAGCTGGGCCTCGTAGATCAGGACGAACTCGTCGCGGGTCACCTCCTCGCCGTTGACCTCGGCCACGACCTCGGGAATGCCGTCGACGTCCCCGCCGGAGGCCTGTGAGCTCGACTCGTCCGAGGAGGCGGTGCCGGAGTCGTCGTCGCTCCCTCCGCACGCGGTGAGGACGAGCAGGCAGGCGGCGGCCGAGAGGCCGAGGACTGAGGTGGTGCGGAACGTCTGGGTCATCCCGACCGACCCTACGCACCGAACCTGTGAGGAACATAAAGCAGACGGACCCGCCGCCGGGCTCAGTCCAGGTGCAGGTTGATGATCACCAGGGCTGCCTGGGTGGGGCTGGTGCCGGCGCGGGTCGCGGCATCCGTGAGCCGCGCGGCGGCCGTCTGCACGTCGAGGCCCTCGCGGGCGGCCAGGATCCCGGTCGCCACCTCGACGAGCCGCTGGTCGCGCAGCTGGTGCGGGGCGTTCTCCGCCCGACGCCGGGTCTCGAACGCCAGGTCGGCGTTGGCCACGATCCCCGACGCGGAGGCCCCCAGGGCCGCAGCCAGGTCGCCGTGGTGCCCGGCGAACGCATCGGGCGTCGAGGCGTAGAGGTTGATCCCGCCGACCACCCGGTCGCGATCGAGCACCGGGAGGGACAGCGTGCTGGCCACCCCGGCCGCGGCGCTGGCCCGCGCGAACATGGCCCATCGGTCCTCGTCGAGCAGGTCGGCGACGTCCTCGACTCGTCCGAGGTTCTCCTGGACCGCTGTCACGCACGGGCCGCCGTCGAGGTACTGCATGGCGTCGATCCCCGCCATGGGGAGGCTGGACGCGACAAGGGTGAACGTGAGGTCGCCCTGGTCGTAGAGGGTCAGGCTCAGGCCGACGCACTCCGGCACGATCGTCGCCACTCGTTCACCCATGGACTTCAGGGACTGGTCGAGGTCCGGGTCGGTCAGGGTGAGGTACTCGTCCAGCGCTTCCTTGGTGTGTGCCAGGAACTCCACGCAGGTGTCTCCTTCATCTGTTGCCCCTCGTCACCTCCATGGTGCGACATCCGCAGCCGTGGCGCCACGCCTGATCGGGCGGGTCGAGGCTCCACCCCTGAGCCGGCACGGAAGCTGGTCGATCGCGCGGGCCTTGCCCACCGCCAGGGCTGCCCGCACGACGAGACCTGCGCTGCGACCCCATGCGTTGGGAGGTGGTCGACGCTCTCGTGTGCGTGTGATGCTCGGCAACGTGACTGACACACCTGCGCCCGAGCACCACCGCCCCGACGGGGTCACCGACGAGACCATCGAGGCCCTCGGCAAGCTGTCTGCGGCGATCGACCACGTCGAGGACGCCCGCGGCCACCTCTACGCCTTCCACCGGTTGATGGGCAGCGCCGAGACGACCATGGAGGAGGCCACGGCGCTCGTGCGCGAGGCGGGCCACGACGACCTCGCCGACGCCCTGGACCGCGAGGTCCTCGGCCGCAACCCGCTGCCGGGGATGTGGTCCTTCCAGATGGTCGAGGCGTTCGACGACGGCTTCTACGCCAGCGCGAAGGGCATCCAGCAGCACGCCCTCGACACCCTCGTCGAGGGGCGACGCCACGTCTTCGAGGCGGAGATGAAGGAGCTGCGCCGCACCCCTGGCCGCGAGGGGCACGAGGCGACCCCGGACGACGCCGACGGCACCTTCTGACCGGTCGACTCAGCCGGCCGGTGCGCCCGCCCGGCGGCGTACGACGACCAGGCGGGCCGCGAGCGCGCCGCCGATCGCGCCGAAGAGGTGGCCCTCCCACGAGACACCGGGCTGGCCGGGCAGGACGCCCCACAGCACGCTGCCGTAGACCAGCAGCACCACGACTCCGAGCGCGACCTGGCCCCAGCTGCGGTTGAGGAACCCGCGCACCGCGAGGTAGACGATCCAGCCGAAGACCAGCGCGGACGCCCCTGCATGGTTGGACGAGCTGTCCCCGACGAGCCACACGCCCAGGCCGGCGACGACCCAGATGACCGCGGTCGCGACGAGCCCGCGAGCGATCCCGGAGGCAAGTGCCAGGAACCCGAGGACGGCCACCGGCACGGTGTTGCCGATGAGGTGGTCGAAGCCGAAGTGGAGCGTCGGCGCCAGGACGACACCGACCAGCCCCTCGTCGGTGCGCGGCTGCACGCCGTAGGCGTCCAGGCGGTTGCCGGACACGGTGTCGACGATCTCGAGCACCCACAGCAGCGCGACGAAGCAGCCGACGACGAGGCCCGCCTGCTGCCAGGTCGGGCGGGAGGTCTCCATCCCTCCATGGTCCAGTGCGCTCCAAAACGCCCGGCCATCAGCCGTGGTCGCGCACCTCCGGTGCGCTCGTGGTGCCGTACGTCGCATGCCCGGTTGGCGGCGCCAGCTCACGGAGATATCCCGCGAAGCCGTCGGGGGCACGGGCCACCAACCGGCTGGAGGTGCGGACCCTGATGGCGTCGGTCGCGCTCACCGTGATCCCGGCCTCGGCGGCCCGGGTGACCAGCAGGAGGTCCTCGTGGGTCGCGACGTGCTCGAAGCCGCCCACCAGCTCATAGGCACTGCCCCGGATCCCGAGGTTGGCGGCGTGGATGTAGGGGTGGTCGTCCGCGAGCACGTGACGCGCATGCCACCGCGCCAGCAGGACGGGGTCCTCGTCCGCGAAGCCCGGCTCGACGGTGCCGGTCACCAGGTCGTGGCCGGCCTCGGCCAGCTCCACCTGGCGCACCAGCCAGTGGGCGGGCACCACGGTGTCGGCGTCGGTGTTGGCGACCCACGTCACCGCCGGGTCGCGGCCCGCGAGTGCCGTACGCACGCCCAGCGCGCGGGCGGCGCCGACCCGGCCGTGCGAGCTGGTCACGACGACGGCACCGTGAGCCGCCGCGATGCCTGCCGTGGCGTCCGTGCAGACGTCGGCCACGACGATCACCTCGCAGGCCACGTCGGGACGCACCAGCGCCAGCTCGGCCGCGGCGACCCGCAGGCCGTCGAGGGACAGCGGCAGCAGGTCCTCCTCGTCCCGGGCCGGCACGACGACGGCGACGGTGTGCAGGCGCGTCACGCGATCCCCTCGCGGGTGGCGACCGAGCCGGACGAGGTCCAGACGTCCAGCAGCAGGTCGTCGTCGGCGTACGACGCCGCGAGGGGGAGGTCCAGCGCTGCACGTGCCTGGCGGTGGACCAGCGGACCGTCCAACGGGACGTCCCGGGTCGGCCTGAGCCAGTGGCACAACAGGATCTCGCCCTGGGGTGCGAGCAGTCCCCGCACCCACCGCAGCAGGGCCAGCAGCTCGGCGCCCGTGAGGAAGTAGCCGACCTCCGACAGCACCACCAGGTCGTACGACGTCCGCGGCAGGTCACTGCCGGTCGAGCCGTGCACGAGCTCGACGTGCTCGTGGTCGCGCAACCGGGTGCCCGCCTTCCGCAGGGCGGCCGCACTGGCGTCGATGGCCGTGACGTGGTCGGCGCGTCCGGCCAGCTCCGCGGTGAGGACACCGGTCGAGCAGCCGATGTCGAGGACTGCGGCGTAGCGCTCGCGCCCGAGCACGGCGAGGGTGAGGGACCGCTTGCGCGCTTCGTACCAGGAGGTCTCGAACCGCCACGGGTCGTCGTCCTGCGCGAACATCGCGTCGAAGACGTGACCGTCGGACCTGGTCGCGGCACGCAGGTCGACACGGTCGGTGTCCGCGCCGTCGCGGATGAACATCTCGACGAGACGGCGCGACGGACCGAGACCTGTCTCGGTCAGCACGGCTGCCTCGCCCTCGCCCTGCCCGAGCGCCTCGACCTGCGACCGGTGGCAGCCGATCGCCGCCTCCTTCGCGTGGAGCGCGGCCGCAGAGGGCGAGTAGGCCACGGCCCGGTCCCAGGGCATGCCGGACTCGTCGGCCCAGTGCCAGAGCCAGATCGGGTAGAACCACACGCGTGCGCCGGCCCGCTGCGCAGCGACCGCGGCGACCTCGCCGAGCCGCTCGTGGTCGGGGTGCCCGTCGCCGGTCCACGGTGCGAGGACCGTCGTGTCCGCGTCGAGGTGCGGGGCGATCAGCTCGACGAGGGCGGGACCCTGCACGCCCACGTGACCGTCGGCCACGTGGAGGAACTCGACCTCGCGCACGCCCAGCGTGCGCAGGCCGGACCGGCACTCCTCGCGGCGGGTGCTGGCGAGCCACTCGTCGGTGACGCGGGACTGCGGGTGCGAGGCCTCACCATCACTCGCCACGACGACCGTGACGGGACGCCCGGCGGCGACCAGGTCGTGCATCAGGCCACCGACCCCGAGGATCTCGTCGTCCGGGTGGGCGGCCAGGACCACCACCCGACCCGGGCCGACCAGGTCGTCCGTGGTGACGTCGGCGACCTCGTCCCAGTGCGGGGAGAGCAGCCATCTCGGTTCGGACGGCGTCAGGGTGTCGTGGGTGAATGCGGCCGAGCTCACGGCTGCGCGCCGTTCTCGAGGACCAACGAGCCGAGTGCGGCGAGGTCGCGCTCCGCATGGTGCTGGCGGACGTAGACCGTGAGGTCGGCGACGCGGCGGGCATGCTCCTCGTCCGCGGTGAGCGGTGCAGGGCCCAGCGCGTGGCCCACCACGGACAGGCAGGTCTCGGCGGCGGCCGCGACCACAGCACGTACGCGCGCGGCGAGCGCGGCGCCGGCGGTGCCGTCGGCCCCTCCCGCATCGATGACGTCGGCGGCGTGCCGGAGCGAGGTCTCGGCGGCGAAGAGCACCGCATCGAGGTGGCCCAGGTGCATGAGGCCGATCTGGTCCGGCTCCCGGCGACCGGCGGCGGCGACGACACTCGACCGGAGCGCCTGGGCCGCGCCGAACCACACGGCCGCGACGGCGATCCCGCCCCAGGCGAAGCCGGGCCGGGTGAGGTACCACTCGTCCTCGCCCACGGGCACCGCGACGACACCGTCGAGCCTCAGACCGCCACTGGGAACGTCGACGAGACCTCGGGAGACCCAGGTCCCCGGGAGGGGTGACACGCCCTCGCCCAGCGAGATCGCGAACGCCCGTCGGGACGCGGGTCCGGTGTGGGCGGTGATGATCGCGTGCGAGAGGTCGGCAGCGAGGGAGCACCACGGCTTGGCACCGTCGAGCACCCAGCCCGACCCCTGCCGTACGGCGTCCAGGCGCGCACCCGGCGCGTGGGCGGCGTACACGCCCCACGTCGAGTCCCCGTCCACGCCGAGCGCCGAGAGGTCCACGGCGCCCGCCTGGTGGAGGATCGACAGGGCGTCGAGGTGCGGCTCGAGGGTGCGCGCGATGGTGAGGTCGACCGACCCCAGCGTCGCGAGGACGCCGAAGTAGCGCCACGTGTCACCCGTGCCCAGGCCCTGCTCGACCCCGGAGAGCTCGCGCGCCAGCCCCAGGGCCCCGTCGCGGTCTTCCGGCGCCAAGGGACGTGCCCGCGCGACCAGCCTTGGGTCGCACCAGGACGTCACGGCCGGACGTCCCGCTCCCACATCCGCAGTGCAGCACAGGCCTTGAGGAACGCCTTGGCGGACGCGGCCGTCCCCTTCAGCTCGATCACGCCGGCGTCGGCGTCGGCGTCGACTCCCACTGTCTCGAAGAGCGGCGCGGCATGCGCGTTCCATCCGATGAACTTGTGGTGGCCGAAGGCATCGGCGACGAAGTCCTCGACGGACTTGCGTGCGGCCAGGTCGACCGCTCCGTCGGCAGACGGCAGGAGCGCCACTGCGTCGAAGAGCACCGAGGGCGCTCCCACGACGGCGTGGTCGACGGCGCGGACCTTGCCACCGGTGAGCTTGACCTCACCAGCCGTGGCGCCGATCAGCTCGACGGTGGCGCCGGCGTCGGTGAAGGCCTTCTCGAGCGCGGTGATGGCGGCGGCGGCGCTGCCGTCGGTCACCACGATCCCGAGCTTGCGACCCGCGAAGGAGTCGGGGCCGTTCTTCAGGATCGACAGCGCGGGCGACTCCGGCAGGCCGGTGACCTTCGGGCGGGCCGGGACGGAGGCCTCGGGCAGGGGCAGGCCGATCTCGTCGGCGACGGCCCGGGCGAGTGACTCGTCCACGTTGCGCAGGTTGGCCACCATGCGCTCGCGGATCTCGACGCGTTCGCACTTGCCGAGCTCGAAGGCGAAGGCACTGACGATGTGCTCCTGCTCGACCTCGGTCTGGCTGTCGAAGAACTGCGTCGCCTGGCTGTAGTGGTCGGCGAACAGCTCGGCGCGGATCCGGCGGGTCTCGCCGTTGGGCTCACTCAGGGTCTGGTAGCCCTGCTCGACGTCGGCGCGCGGACCACGGTCTGCGCCGGTGAAGGAGTTGGGCTCGTACGCCGCCCGCCCGGGCTGCGGCCTGGTCTGCATGTGGCCGTCACGCTGGAAGTGCATCACCGGGCAGCGGGGCGCGTTCACCGGGAGCTGGGTGAAGTTGGTCGACCCGAGGCGCTTCAGCTGCGTGTCGAGGTAGGAGAAGTTGCGCCCCTGCAGCAGCGGGTCGTTGGTGAAGTCGATGCCGGGCACCACGTTCTGGGTGCAGAAGGCGGCCTGCTCGACCTCGGCGAAGACGTTGTCGACGACGCGGTCCAGCGTGAGTCGAGCGATCACGCGGAGGGGGACGAGCTCCTCGGGGATGATCTTGGTGGCGTCGAGGACGTCGAAGTCGAAGCTGTCGGCGAACTCCTCGTCGAAGACCTGCACCGCGAGGTCCCACTGGGGCAGGTCGCCGGAGTCGATCGCCTGGTAGAGGTCCTTGCGGTGGAAGTCGGGATCGGCGCCGTTGATCTTCAGCGCCTCGTTCCAGACCACAGACTGCAATCCTTGGCGTGGCTTCCAGTGGAACTTCACGAAGGTGGGGTCGCCGTCGGCGTTGACGAAGCGGAACGTGTGGACCCCGAAGCCCTCCATGAATCGGAACGACCGGGGGATGGCGCGGTCCGACATCGCCCACATCAGCATGTGGGTGGACTCGGGCATCAGCGAGACGAAGTCCCAGAAGGTGTCGTGGGCGGAGGCGGCCTGCGGCCAGCCGCGGTCCGGCTCCTCCTTCACCGCGTGCACCAGGTCGGGGAACTTCATGGCGTCCTGGATGAAGAAGACGGGGATGTTGTTGCCGACCAGGTCCCAGTTGCCCTCCTGGGTGTAGAGCTTGACCGCGAAACCGCGCACGTCCCGGGCGAGGTCGGCCGACCCGAGGTTGCCCGCGACGGTGGAGAACCGCACGAACGCCTCGGTCTTCTCACCGGCGCGCTGGAAGAGATCCGCCCTGGTCAGCTCGGGGATGGCCGTCAGGGTCTCGAGGGTGCCGTGGGCGCCGTAGCCACGGGCGTGCACGACACGCTCGGGGATCCGCTCGTGGTCGAAGTGGAAGATCTTCTCCCGCAGGACGAAGTCCTCGAGCAGCGTCGGACCCCGGTCCCCCGCCCTGAGCGAGTTCTGGTCGTCGCTGATCGGGACGCCCTGGTCAGTGGTCATCCGCTCCCCGCCGACGACCCCCTGGTGGAGCTCACCACCGTTGCCGGTCACGTCTGAGGTCTTCCTCGTCCGGCTGGACGCGACCTTGGTCGCCTTCGACGGTGCCTTGCTCGACTTGCTGCGGGCCATGGACGGGTCCTCTCGCGATCTGGTCAGCGGTGGGCGACACGCGACACGTCGCGTGAGATGTCGGCCGACAGCAGCAGCCCGTGGCGGATCGCCCACAGGACGGCCTGCGAGCGCGAGGTGACCTCGATCTTCGCGTAGGCACTGCGGATGTAGGACTTCACCGAGTTGATGCTGATGTGCTCCTGCTGGGCGATCTCCTGGTTGGACCGACCAGCGGCGATGAGCGACAACACGTCCGTCTCGCGCTGGGTCAGTCGGCACTCGCCCTGCGCCTCGACCTGGGGCTCCTGCGCGCCGTCCAACGCGTCCACCACGACCTGGCCGTCCGCGAGGAGGAGCAGGTCCCTGACCAGTCGTCGCGCCGGGAGCCACTTGCTGAGGTATCCAGCCGCGCCGAGCGCCATCTCGGTGGAGACCATCGAGGGCGTGCAGTCCCAGCTGTAGGCGACCATCCGGGTCGGGAACCGACGGGGAATGCTCCGCCCCGGCGCGTTGCCCCGACGACGGGACGGCTCATAGAGCGTCAGGTCGCTCAACGACATGGGGTGGTCGGGGAGGTCGTGTCGGTCGAGCAGCACCGTCACCTGGTCGGCGTACGGCGCGAGCATCGCCTGGATGCCGCGGACGACCAGCTCGCTCTCGTCCTTGATGGCCACCCGGACGACCCGGCGGCTCGCGGACCTGGGACTGCTGTGTCGTTCCATCTGCTCAGGTACCCCGTCCGGGCGCGGCCATGCGTTGTCCCCGGGTCTGGGCTCACCCCGAGTGCAACGCATGCACCACGAGTGCCGCCTGGACCAGGCCGATCCCGGCCTGCTTCGCACAGCTGTTGAGGAGGGTCCGGGCGCGCACGACGTCCAGTCCCTCGCGTGCTGCGAGGAGGCCCACCGCGACGTCGATCACCCGACGGTCACGTAGCCGGCCGGGAGCCTCCTCGGCCCGCCGCCGGGTGTCGAACCCCAGGTCAGCGTTGGTGACCGCCCCTGCCGGGGACGCGCCCAGTGCCTCGGCGAGGACGTCGAGGCGCCCGTGGAAGGCCTGGGCGGTCGAGGCGTAGAGATCGATGGTGAGGACCACGCGCCCGTGGTCGACGACGGGGAGTGACACCGTGCTGGCGATCCCTGCGCACGCACGCGTCCGCGCCATCTCCGCCCACCACTCCTCGTCCAGCGCCGCTTCTCGCCAGTCCAGCCCCTCCGACTCGATCCGGACGTCGTCAGCGGCGGTGGTGGGCACCTCGCCGACCGCGGCCGTGTCGGGTCCGGGACTGGCGACGAGCGTGAAGGTGAGGTCGTCGTCGAGGAACGTCACGCTCATCGCGACGCACTCGGGCACCGTGCGCACGGCCCGATTCTCGATGACGCGCAACTCGTGCTCGACGTCCTCGACCGTGGCGACGTACTCGTCCAAGGCTTCCCGGCTCTGCGGGAGCAGCTGCATCCGAACTCCTTCGCCTTCGAGGTGAATGGTCCACTTCGAGACTCCTCCGACCCTCCGGCTCCTGCTACACCCGCCGGGGCGTGCCGCGCCCGTCGATCTGGGTGGTGTATGCCGCCTGTAGGTGTGGGTACCGAGATGGGATGAGCAACGAGCACCTCCACTACCCGACCGTCGTCCTCGACCTCGACGGGACCCTGGTCGACTCGGTCTACCACCATGTCGTGGCCTGGACGAGCGCCTTCCACGACGTCGGACTGCATGTCCCGTCGACCGCGGTCCACCACGCCATCGGCATGGGCGGGGACCGCCTGGTGTCCCACGTCGCCGGGCCGGCGGCCGAGTCCGCGGTCGGCGACGACCTGCGCGCCCTGCACGACAAGTACTTCCGCGCCGGCCTGCGCACCATCACCGAGCTCGACGGCACCTCCGACCTGCTGACGACCCTCGCCGAGCGGGGGCACCGGATGGTCCTGGCCAGCTCGTCGGACGCGGACCTCGTCGACGAGCTGCTCGACCGGGTCGGAGCGCGAGCCAGGCTCGACGCCGTCGTCAGCGGCTCCGAGGTGGAGCACAGCAAGCCGGCCGCGGACTCGGTCGAGGCGGCGCTGTCCTACGTAGGACCCGGGGGTGCGATCGTCGTCGGGGACGCGGTCTGGGACGTCCTGACCGCGGATGCGGCCGGGCTTCCGTGCATCGGACTGGGCAGCGGGGGGATCGATTCCGGTCACCTGCGCGCCGCGGGCGCGATCGCGGTGTACGACGGCCCGCGCGACTTGCTGGAGCAGCTCGCGGACAGTCCGCTGGCCCGCCGCAGCTGAACCGCAGTCCTGCCCGGAGCCGGGGAGCCCCCACACGGCGTACGGCGGGACTCCCCGGCTGGCTCAGGGTCCGGCCGCCAGTCCGACGAGATCCAGGATGTGCCGCGCGGGCGACCGTTCGGGGGCGACGATGTCCATCCGCACCCCCGACCGGGCGCTGCGGGCAGAGAGGTCGAACAGGGACTGCACTCCCGGGCTGGCCAGCAGGGTGACACCGGTGAGGTCCACCGTCGCTGCCTCGGTCCCGGCCAGCGTCGCCTCGACCAGTGCGGCGTGGAAGATCTCCGCGGAGGCCTCGTCGACGGGTCCGGACGCCGTCAGGTGGCCGGTCACGACGACCGCGGACATCTCGAGCGGGAAGGGATCTCCGGGCTGTGCCGAGGGGGAGCTCTCGCCCTGCCACACGTGCACGGGACGGCCCAACCGGCTGCGGATCTCCACCCGGGTGCCGGTCGGCGACCGATCGACGCGCAGGTTGTCCACCAGCCCGCCCGCCATCGTGAGTCCTCGCCCTGCCCCCGTGCCCGGTGCTCGCCACGCCCCGCGGTCAGTCACCGTCGCGACGACGACACCCGTCTCGTCCAGTGCGGCGTCGACGCACACCGGCCGGTCACCGAGCCCGACGACCCACTCGCCCCCGGGCCCGCTGCGTCGATAGGCATGGTTGACGACGTTGGTGGCCAGCTCGATCAACGCGTGCGCGATGCTGATGTGGTCGGACAGCCCGGCTCCCAGGTCGTCCAGCCACCTGCAGATCCTGCTGTGCAGCTCACCGAGGTCGAGGGTGTCCGCGTCCAGCTGCAGTGACAGCGACTCCGGTGCCGGCATCCGTTGCGCGACCAGGACGGCCACGTCGTCGTTCATCGCTGCGGTGAACTGGCGCGAGAGAATGCTGCGGCCCACCTCATCCGCGCGCTCACAGGGCGGTGAGCCACGACCGACGCAGTCGTCGAGGGCCTGGGCTGCGCGGGACGCCAGGTCGTCGCCGTCACGCACGGCAGCCGGTCGCTGCGTCTGGAGAAAATCGTTGGTGGACAGGACGACCATGTCGTCGGGTCCGAGTCGGGTGGTGTGGGTGCGCATCGAGCCGCCCGTTCCGAGTGGGCGCATGCAGGGGGCCCGGAGCCGGACGGGAGCACCGCCGGGGCGCAGGACGAGTGGCGGCGACAGGCCTGCTGCTGCGTACTCCATCGAGCCGTTGCGGAGGTCCAGGAGCGCGACACCCACTGCGGTGGCGGCCATGTCGGGATCACGTGCGGCATGGCGATCGAGGCCCTCCAGAGCCTGCAGCAGCGTCGCCCCGTCGTGGAGGAAGGACCACAGGAGGGCACGAAGCTGTCCCGCCGCGAGGGAGGCGCCGAAGCCGTGACCGACCATGTCGGCGACCATGAGGACGACCCGGTCACCGGGCAGGACGCACGCCCCCAGGGTGTCACCGCGGTGCCGCGGCTCCTGCTCGGTCAGGGCGTACTGCCCGGCGACGACGAGGCCCGGCACCACGGGGAGCATCCGTGGGATCTGGGTGTCGGTCGTCGAGTTCATGAGAAGTCAGTCCTGGGGTCGCCGGATCGGGCATGAGCCCGCCCCTCCCGGTATCCACCGTGCCCGACTTCATGCGCAGAGCATCACCGCGGACCGTCCGATGACGACGAGAGGGAGCCTCGCAGCTCGCCCAGCACCCGGGTCAGCATCCGCGAGACCTGGGTCTGGGTGACTCCGAGCTCCTCGCCGATCTCCAGCTGGGTCCGCTCCTCGAAGAACCGCAGACGGAGCAGGGAGCGATCCCGGTCGGACAGGCGTCGGATGAGGGGGCGCAGCATCACCCGCGCCTCGGCAGCAGCCAGGTGCTCCCCGCCGCGAGGATCGGCGAGCGCATCGCCGACGAGGGTCGAGCCGCCCTCGGTCAGCGGAACGTCCAGGGAGCTCGGGGCGAAACAGCCCTCGGCACGCAGTGCCTCCACCACGTCCGCCTCCGGCACGTCGAGAGCCTCCGCGATCGCGCGATCGCTGCAGGGGCGGCCGGTCTCGGCGCGGAGCTGGTCGCGGACCTCGAGGACCTGCGTCTGGAGCTCCTGCACGCGACGGGGAGGGCGCACCATCCAGCCCTTGTCGCGGAAGTAGCGCCGCACCTCGCCGCGGATGCTCGGCACCGCGAAGGCGAGGAAGTCGCTGGTCAGGCGGTCGTCGAAGCGCTGGACGGCTCGCACGAGCGCGGCACTGGCCACCTGCTCGAGATCCTCGAGCGAGATGCCGCGGGAGCGATATCGCGACGCGATCGTGCGCGCCACCGCGACATTGGCGAGGACCACCTCGTCGAGGATGCGCTTGCGCTCGACCTCGTCGTGGGTGTGGGCGGCGCGACGGAAGGCCGCAGCCGTGAACGAGCGCCGTTCGTCACGTGAGAGCTGGTGCCGGGCGCCGGGGTCTGGGGCGATCGGAAGCATGAGCGATCTTTCCGAGGATTCGCTTCGTGCCCGCCGTTGTCTTCAGCAGGAGTGGTGCCGCGCCACACGTGGAACCCCGGGGGGCTCGGCGACGCAGTGCCCACAAGGTAGCCCATTTCTCAAACCTCGTCTCCACCCTCAGGGTGCCCCCTGAGCGGTCTCGTCTCGAGCAGAAGTCATCCCGCGCCGGTCTAGGGTGTCGTGCGTGCGGGAGCCCAACGACGACCCTGACGAGACCACGTCGGACCTCATCGACAGGCCGCCGAGCCGATCCGGTCGTTGGTGGCGCAGGTCCGGCCTGGGGCTGCTGACCCTGATCCTGGTCGGCGCCGGTCTCGACCTCTTCGGACCGCGGACCGGCGAGCTGGTCGAGACGGGCGGCAACTACACGCTCGGTGTGGAGTACCCCCAGATCGCGCGTGCTGGAGAACCGGCACCACTGCATGTCAGCGTGACCACGGGCTCGCAGTTCGGCGACACCGTCCAGCTGCGGTTCTGCGACTCCTACTTCGACCACCTCGACTTCCAGTCGTGGTACCCCAACCCGTCGGCCGAGACGAGCGAGCCCGGCTGGATCGTCTACGAGTTCGACGCTCCGCCGTCCGGCACCACCCTCGACATCAGCCTCGACGCGCGCGTCGCACCCGGCCAGCTCGGCGGGCGGGACGAGTGCGACATCAGCATCCTGGTCGACGACGAACCCGTGGTGAGCGCCGACTTCGCGACCTGGAGGGCTCCCTGATGGACATCCTGATCCGTTCGCTGGTCATCTTCTTGTTCCTGTGGCTCGTCGTGCGGGTGGGCGGCAAGCGCGAGGTGGCCCAGCTGTCGGCCTTCGACATGATCCTGCTCATCACCGTCGGCGACCTCGTCAGCCAGGGGATCCTCCAGGAGGACTACTCCGTCACCGCTGCCGTGATCGCAGTGTCCACCTTCGCGCTCGCCGGCATCGCCCTCAACGCCGTGACCTTCCGCTACCCACGATTCCGGCCCTGGCTGGCCGGGCGCGCGCGGGTCGTCGTACGCGACGGCGAGCCGCACCTCGACACGCTGGCGGGCGAACGCATGACGATCCAGGACGTCCACGAGGCCGCCCGCGGACAGGGCATCCGCCGGCTGAGCGACATCGAGCTGTGCGTGCTGGAGAACGACGGATCGTTCTCCTTCTTCACGCGCGACCACGACCCGGAGGAGGGGTCCGCGGACGCGAACGACGCGTTGTAGACACCCTCACGACTACGCCCCTGCGGGGGTTGGAACACCTGACACCGAGGGCTATACAAGGACCACGGTGCCGGTCGGCACCCGTCCATGAGGCCCCACGGCCTTGAAGACGAAGGAGACGACATGAGTCAGTCCGAGACCGAGGGTCCCGCCGACGGCGGAGCCGAGGGCACGCCCGGCGTGCAGGACGGGGGCGCCGACGGCGGCGCCGAAGGTCCCGCCGACGGCGGAGCCGAGGGCACACCCGGCACGCAGGACGGCGGCGCAGACGGGGGAGCCGACAGCGGCGCCTGATGTCCCGGGCACCTGTCGACGAATGCGGGTCCGGAGACCTCTCCGGGCCCGCTTTCTCGACTCCGTCGGACCGACCGGCCCTTGCTCGCGTCGTCGGTGACGTCGAGACGTTCGCCCAGGAGACCTGGGGCCGGCAGCCCCTGCTGAGATCGGCTGCCGATCCGTCGGGTTTCGACGACCTCCTCACCGAGGACGCCGTCGACGAGCTCGTGGGTGAGCGCGGCCTGCGTACGCCGTTCCTGCGCGTCGCCAAGGACGGCAGCACGCTGGCACATGCGGCCTTCACCGCCCCCGGCGGAGTGGGCGCCGGGATCGCGGACCAGGTGAGCGACGACAAGCTCACTGCGCTCTTCGCCGGTGGCTCGACCCTGGTGCTGCAGGCCCTGCATCGTGTGTGGCCGCCGATCATCGAGTTCTGCCAGCAGCTGGCAGCAGACCTCGGTCATCCGGTCCAGGCCAACGCCTACGTCACTCCCCCGCAGAACCAGGGCTTCGACGACCACTACGACGTGCACGACGTCTTCGTCCTCCAGGTCGCCGGTCGCAAGAAGTGGTCCATCCACGCGCCCGTGCACCCCTCCCCGTTGCGCGACCAGCCGTGGACCGACCGGCGCGACGCCGTCCGCGAGGCCGCCGGACGGGAGCCGGTGCTCGAGGCCGTGCTCGAGCCGGGGGACGTCCTCTACCTCCCCCGCGGCTACCTGCACTCCGCCACCGCCCTGGGCGGGGTCACCGTGCACCTCACCCTGGGCATCCACACCTGGACCCGCTACACCGTGGCCGAGGAGCTCGTCGCCCTGGCGCTGGACCAGCTGGCGGACGACGAGGAGGCACGCGCGTCGCTCCCGCTCGGCACCGACCTCGCCCCCGCCCGGCTGGACGCCGACCTCCTGACCGCCAAGCTCCGTGACGCGCTCGACCGGCTCGACCCTCAGGACCTTGCCGACCGGCTGCGCGCACGCCACCGATCCGCCCAGCGCGCGGCACCCGTCGGCCCCCTCGCCCAGCACGCCCTGGCGACCTCGCTGGCCGACGACACGGCGCTGCGCCTCCGCGACCACCTCGATGCCCGTATCGGCGATGGGAAAGTGACGTCGCGCGCCGGTGCCGTGAGCGTCGACGGAGTCCCCGCAGCGGTGATCGAACGACTGCTCGCAGGTGACGTCGTCGAGGCCGGCGACCTGGGCCTCTCGACGGCCCGCACCCTGGTCGAGGCGGGACTGGTCGTCGCCGGATGACGCTGCGCTGCTCCGACGGCGCTGAGGAGCGCGGCGATCCGAGGCTCGGCACCGCCCCTCCACAACGCCAGTGGCTGCTCGTCGAGCACCCGGCGCCGTGGCCGGTCAAGGCGCCGTTCGGTGCGGACCTCCCCACCGGCCTCCTGCAGCGACTGGGACATCCCGAGCTGAGGACGCTCTTCATCCGCCGACCCGGCCGCGACGGCGCACCGGACCGGCTCGACGGGCCCCGGCGGTGGTTCGTGTGTCGGGACGGCCACCTGCGCACCGGGCTGTGGATCGAGCCCGACGACCTGCTCGCGAGCCTGGGGCCGGAGGGTGGTGAGCCGTACGCCGGTCCGCTGCTGCTCGTGTGCACCCACGGCGTCCACGACGTGTGCTGTGCCGTCAAGGGCCGTCCGGTCGCGCAGTCACTCGCGCAGCGCTGGCCCGCGGAGACCTACGAGTGCAGCCACCTCGGTGGCGACCGGTTCGCCCCGAACATCCTGGTCCTGCCCGACCTCTCCTGCTTCGCCGGTCCGCCACCCGAGCAGGCGGTCGCCGTCATCGAGGACCACCTGGCAGGACGTTCCGACGTCGCGTGGCTGCGCGGCGTGGCCGGGCTGCACCCCGCCGAGCAGGTCGCGCTCGGAGCGGTCCTGGAGCACCGGGCGCCGGCGGCCACGTCCGACCTCGAGACCCGGCTGACCGACCAGGAGGGCACCTTCGACTCGGGCACGTGGACGGTGGAGGTGACCGGACGAGCTCCCCTGACCGGGGTTGCCCGTGTCGTCGTGGCCAGCAGTCGGCGGGCGGAGGCGGCCAGGCTCACCTGTCGCGCCGACCGCGAGACGCGCTCGCTCCGGTGGGACGTGGTCTCGGTCGACGTCCTGGGCGATCGCGGCTGATCGGTCCGCTCAGGAGTGCTCGGGCGGGAACCCACCCGTCGACACGGTGCTCCACCGCGTCGGCGTGATCCGCAGGAGCGACTTGCCCTGGTCGACCATCGCCGCGCGGTACTCGTCCCAGTCGGAGTGCTCCCCAGCGATGTTGCGGAAGTACTCCACGAAGCCGTCGAGGGCCTCCGGGCCGTCGACCGCGTCGAGCACCTCGCACGTCCCGTCGACCTGGACCCACGCGTCGTCCCACTCGTCGGAGAGCACCAGCACCGCGACCTCAGGGCGCTGCCGGGCGTTCTTCGTCTTCGCCCGTTGGGGATAGGTGGCGATGACGATCCGGCCGCTGTCGTCCACGCCGCCGGCCACCGGCGACGACTGCGGGGACCCGTCGGCACGACTCGTGATCAGCACCATGTGATGGCGGGGACGTACGAACTCCAGCAGCTGCTCGAGGTCGACATCGGTGTTGGTCGCGGTCTGGCGTGGCATGGCCCGAGATTAGACCCGCGCTCGGTCAGCGGACCTTCACGGTGCCCACGGGGTAGGTGCCGAACGCCGAGCGCCCGGCGTTGGCCAGGCGCATCGGCTCCGAGTAGCCCGACGGGTCGACGACGCTCAGGAACACGTGGTGCCGACCGCCGGCAAGGCCGGAGGTGTTGACCGTCGCGCGGCGCCGCGACGTGTCGATGAGCCCCTTCAGGGGCTGGCCGAGCGACCTGCTGACCGTCCTGCCCGTCGCCGCGTGGACGAAGACGAGACGGACGTTCCACCTGTCGTACGTCGGAGCGGTGCCCTGGTTCGCCCAGGCGGTCCGCACCACGATCCGACTCCCGGCGGCGAACGCGTCCGGCAGGGTGACCGACCGCACCCGGATGCGATAGCCGGCGCTGGCGAGCGCCTTGACGTACGTCGAGCGCTGCTTGCCGCCCAGAGTGCTGTGGTTCCACGGCATGTTTCCCGACGACAGGGTCGAGATGTGGAACTGGCGGACCTGCTTGGCGCCCAGGACCGGGTCGGCTCTCGTGCACCACTCGGAGAAGAACGGGCGGGTGCGCCACACGTCGTGGAGCCGCGAATCGCCCGGCACGGTGGAGTACATGTCCGGGCAGCCGAGGCTGTCGGTGCGCAGGCCCAGGTTGCGGTTCGCCTTCAGCGCCTTCAGCGTGAACGGCACCGGGGTCATCGTGTTGATCAGCACGTGCTTGGTCGGGAACGCCGACGTGACGGCCTTGACGATCGCGAGCCCGTTCTTGTCCGAGACCCTCGTCCCGGCGTCGACGTGCCACTCGCCGTAGCTGCCGTAGCCGCCGACGTCGACGTATCCCAGCCGCGGGTCGTCGCCGTAGCGACGACCGAGCTCGGCCATCAGCTCCTTCCACTGGCTGAGGAAGGTGGCAGAGTTCCAGTCCGGGATGTAGCCGCCCGCCTGGCGCGGGATGAAGGACGGGGTGACGGCCGGGAAGTCCGCGCGACTGTCCATCCAGCATCCGGGGCAGTAGGCCATGACCCGGAAGCCGAACTTGCCGCCGCGCGCCCCGGCGTCGGCCAGACCGGCCTCGATCCAGGCGAAGTCAAAGGCGTTGTCGGCCTTCTCGATCCGGCCCCAGTAGACCTGGTCGCGGTAGTAGACGTCGTTCGAGGTGTCCGTCGCAGGCGTGGGGTCGGCGCCGAGCCAGCGATACTGACCGCGAAGCGAGTTCGGCAGGTCGACACCCAGACCCAGCGGGGCGATCTTGAAGGTGCGGTCGGACCGCTCAGCCTGTGCAGCCTGGGCGGTCGATGGGGACGTCGCACCCAGCGACGTCGCAAGACACGCGATCGCCACGACCGACGCGAGAGCGCGCCAGGAACGCTTCATCGCAGGTCCGTCCTGTCGGGAGCCGGGGTCCGGCGGCATGTCACCAGCACTTGCGCCAGCTGCCGCGTCCGTGACGGCGCGCGTCGCGCTGCACTCGCTGGTAGCCGCTCGTGCGGCGGAAGGGGCGGTCGAAGACGTAGACCTTGGCCTGGCCGAGTTTCACCTGGGCGCGCCCGACGTCCTTGCCCTGACGCTCGACGTAGCGCAGCAGCCGCCCGTACCGGTCGCGGTCGTCCTGGCTGGGGTCGCTGATCAGGGTGACCGTGGATCCCACGGGCGCGAGCTTCTCCATCCGCTGACTGGCCTCTCGACCGCCGCACTGCACGCCGCCGTACACCTCGGGGGTGTCGATGCCGATGATGCGGATGTCGCGGATGCCGATCCCGCGGATACGGACCTTGAGGGTGTCGCCGTCGGTGACCTTGACGACGTTGCCGACGTTGCGGCGTACGACGTTGGTGCCCGTCGACCCGCCGCCGGTCTGTCCGCTGCCGGTCTGCGTGCCGTTGGTGTTGCCGACGAGTGGTTGAGGCGTCGTCGTGCCGCACGGGCACGGGTTCGACTCACAGGCGCGGCCGTCGTTGTCACTGCCGTCCAGGCCGTGGGGGTCACCGGGCCCGGAGGCGATCATGAACGCCTGCGCGGCCGCCTGGGTGGCGAAGTCCGCGCAGTCCCGGTCGATGATCGCCGTCGCGGGCACCTGCCCCAGTCCGACGAGGCCGCCCGCAGCCAGCGCGAGCGCGAGCGTCCGTGTGAAGTGCTTGATCACGATGGGTCCCCAGTGGCTGTGACGATTGACCGGGTCAGCGTGTCACCGGGATTCGATGTCCGTGGCGGAATGCAGGAGTTGGGGCAGGCGGTCTTGACGTTCTCCAGACGTACGAGCTCAGCTGCGCCTACCGTCTCGCCATGACCAAGACCATCGCCCGCGCCGCCGTCGCCTCCCTCGCCCTGCTCGCCCCGCTCGTCACCATCACGGCCGCAGATGCGGCTGCGCCGGTGTTCCGCAGCTGCGACGCCCTCACCGCGAAGTGGCCGAACGGCGTGGCCAAGGGCCCGGTCGCCGCAAACAAGGCCGTCCGAGACGGCTACTCGCGACCGGCCACGACGAAGCTGGCCGTGCAGGTCTACTGGACGAACTACCGCTCGCTGGACCGCGACAAGGACGGCACCGCCTGCGAGAACGGCTGATTGCCTGCTCTCAACCCTGGTGCTCGGTCGCCGCGGTCAGCTCGTCTGCCTCGTCGGCCTGGAATGCGACTGCCAGCCCGCGCACCACATGACGCTCGCCCGGTTCCCCTGGATCATGGGGAACCGGGCGAGCGTTTTTCGGGCGTTCGGGGCGCCGTCACGCGAGAGGCCTCCAGCCCGCCGCCACCGCCATCTGGTAGCGACCGCGGCGCGGAATGTCGCTCGGGGCCTCGAGGATCCCGTCGCGACGCAGGACGTGGGGCCGGATCTCGTCGGGGCGACCGGCCGAGCGAGAGGTGCGGAAGTTCGTCATGGCAGCTGCTCCTGTCGTTGCCGTCTGGAACGCCCCGATCTGGGACATGACGACAGTCGACACCCACCTGCTTGCGGATGACTTGCGCTCGACTTGACGAGGCAGCCCTGGATGGGTGACGCGCTGACCTGCGGAGCCCTCCGTGCCGCAGGTCAGCGCCTCACTCGTGGAGGGTCAGCCGTGGAGCGGGCCCGGCCCGAGCCCTCCCTACCGGGACTGGCCGGACAGCGCGGGTGCGCCGTCGGTCCAGTAGTTGCCGCGCCCCTTCAGATCAGGGGCGACAAGGAGTGAACGGGGTACCGCTCAGATCGTTGCCGGTCTGCACGGCAGGCGTGTCCCCACTCGTGTGACACGTGGCGGTCGGTCCCCAGTAGGGGTCGCCACCGAAGTGGTTGTTGGTCAACCGGGTCTTGTCGTCGTTGTCCGCACCGTAATGGAAGATGTGCCCGCCACCGAGCAGCCAGTTGCCGTCGATCACGACGTTGCTGTGACCTCCGTTTGCAGGCTCCAAGTAGACCGCTGCGTTGTACTCGAACTGGGCAGAACCCAGATCGAAGTTGTTGCACAGCACGTCCAACCCGTTGACACCTCGAACTTGCAGCCCGTCGTAGTGCGAGCCGTCGCCGGGCCGGGGGTTGTGGATGTAGTTGTTGGTGATCTTCACCCCGGCGTTCAGGGAGTTCCCGTCCGAAGTGACGTGCATGCCATCAGACGTCGACCCGGAGATGTCGGACTTGTTGAGCACGACGTCCTGCGAGGAACTGATGAAGAACTCCTTCATTGCCACGTTGGCGATCCGTGCTCCCGTTGACCCGGTCACACCGACTGCGCCGGTCACCGTGCTGTTGCGCAGCGTGACATTGTTCGCGGCGATGGTCAGGTCCCCGTTGATCGTCTTGTTCTCGATCACGGTTCCGGGGGTCGAGACGTACGAGGACCCGGCGTACGCGGTCAGGGAGCCCGAGGGCCCGGTGTTGCCGGCATCGGGTCGGACGCAACCAGTCGAAGTCGGCGTCGGAGTCGTCGTCGGAGTCGTCGTCGGAGTCGTCGTCGGAGTCGTCGTCGGAGTCGTCGTCGGAGTCGCCGTCGGAGTCGCCGTCGGAGTCGCCGTCGGAGTCGCCGTCGGAGTCGCCGTCGGAGTCGCCGTCGGGGTCTGCGTCGGGGTCTGCGTCGGGGTCTGCGTCGGGGTCTGCGTCGGGGTCTGCGTCGGGGTCGGGGTCGACGTCGTGCTCGAGGGAGCGAAGATGACGTCGATGAAGTAGTGCGAGCCGCGCCATGCGCGGGCGGGTCGACCCCGGCGGGACTTGACGGTGCCTCGGTGGGCGGTCAAACCGTCCGCGGACAGCGTCCGGCCATTGACGAAGACGTTGGCCTGCTTCGCGTAGCGACCGTTGGGTGCGCGGTACGAGACGGTGTACTTCTTTCCTGCACGGATCCTTGCGGGCGAGCTGAGCGAGGCGGTCTTCCAGCCATCAGTCGACGCCGCCGGGAATGTGACCGAGGCGATCCGGCGGCCGGAGGCAGTCCGTACCCAGCCGGTCGTGGCGACGCGGTTCGCGCCGGCGGCGTAGTACTGCACACCGTGCAGCCGGCCGGAAGTGGCGCTGCTGAACACCAGTCCCAGGGTGGTCCTGTTCGCGCGCCTGGAGGATGGCACCGCGGGAACGGTCGAGTCGGACCAGATGCCGTACGCCGACGCAGGGCCCTTGTTGGCTGCCTTCGGGACCGGGTCCGGGGCCGGAGCCGCGGTAGCGAGGGGCAGGAACGCGAGCACCGCGGCCATGATGGTGGCCAGCAGGGCGAACGCCATTCTGGGACGCGATGAGCGCGCGTCAGTGAGATGGGAATTCATGGGAGTTTTCTCCAGATTGCTATCGGTGGCATACGGGACTTCTGGTCAACTGACCCCCCGGGACGCATCCGAGGCGCCAGAAATGGCGCACATCCTCGTCCTCAACACGTGCCCCTCTGGGGCCGCAAGTCCTAGTCGTCACCCCTCAGAGCGACGGCGTGCAACCACTCACGTCACCTGGGGGTCTAGACAGGTACCGACATACGCTAACACCGGCTACGACGAACCTTGACCATATCTTAATAAACTTGATGATATACCCAGTTTTTGTCGCTCTCACCGTTCCTGCGCGCATGAGAAGCGAAGCCGGACGAACGCCACGGGACGCGCGTCGGCCCCAGGGATCGGAAGGACCCTGCAGCCATGTGTGGACATCGTGTGGGGTGAAGACCTGTCCAGACGCGGAAGACTCCCCCGTGGTCTCGGGTCCACGGGGGAGTCAGGGCCGCCTGTCAGAATCGAACTGACGACCTAGTCATTACGAGTGACTCGCTCTACCGACTGAGCTAAGGCGGCGCGCTGCCCGGCGCGGTCGAGACCAGCCGGGCAACTCGAGAAGAATAACGGACGCTCCCCGGGGCGGCGTAATCAGCCGGACTCGGCGACCTCGTGGCGCAGCTCCACCAGCCGCTTGCGCAGCTCAGGATCGCGCATGACCTCCGCGACCGTCGGGCAGTCCTCGGGGCCGGAGGCACCGGGAACGCAGAGCGTGCAGGCGTCGCCCGGCCGCAACGGGCACCGGGGCATGCGTCGCGCGGGTCCCCACATGGCTCGATGGTAGGAACTGTGGAGGGCGCGGGGCAGAGCCGAAGGTCCTGGGGTCTCGTGACAGGACTTCGGCCTTCCTCGACCAGCGGCGGCAGTCCTGACCCCAGCAGTCGGTGGGTGCGCGCGGTCTCAGCAGTCGGTGGGGTTGTCCGGGACGGTGCCGTCGATGAGGTAGTCCTCGACTGCGGTGTCGATGCACTCGTTGCCCGCGTTGTAGGCCGTGTGGCCGTCGCCGTCGCGACGCAGGAGCACCGCGGACTCGAGCTGCGCGGCCAGCGCCTCGGCCCACTTCAGCGGGGTCGCCGGGTCGCGGGTGGTGCCCAGGACGAGCACCGGAGCGGCCCCCTCTCCGCGGATGTCGAGCGGCTCCTCGCTCGAGCGCTCCTCCACGCCACTGCAGGCAGTCAGGCTCCAGGCGAACACTCGGCCGAACGTGGGCGAGGCCTCCTCGAAGTCCGCGAACTCCGCCGGCACCTCGTCGAACGGCACCGAGCCCGGGTCGTCGAGGCAGTTGATGGCGAGGAACGCCTCCATCGAGTTGTCGGTGTAGCCGGCTTCTCCCCGCGAGGAGTAGGCGTCGGAGAGCTCCATGAGTGCAGTGCCCTTGCCCTCGAGCGCCGACGACAGGGCCGTGCTGAGCAGGAACCAGTAGTCGCGGTTGTAGAGCGGCGTGACGATGCCGTAGAACGCGTTGCCGACCTGCAGCTCACGATCACCCGCCGGCAACGGCTCCTCCTCGACCGAGTCGAGGAAGTCGGAGATCGTCGCCATCCCCTCGTCCACGCTGTCTCCGAGGAAGCAGTTGTCGGTCGAGTCCAGGCAGTTCTGCACGTAGGCCCGCAGCGCGGTCTCGAAACCTCTCGCCTGCTCGAGCGAGGTGGTGCGGAAGTCGATGCTGACGTCGACGGCGCCGTCGAGCACCAGCCGGCCGACCCGCTCGGGGAACAGCTCGGCGTACGTTGCGCCCAGCTTGGTGCCGTAGGAGGCGCCGAAGTAGCTCAACGTCTCCTCACCCAGCGCGGCACGCAGCACGTCGATGTCGCGTGCGGCCTCGATCGTGGTGACGTGACCCAGGATCTCGCCGGTGTTGGCCTCACACTTGGCGCCGAGCCCGAGGACCAGCTCCTCGTAGGCGGCGATCTCCTCCGCGGTGTCGGGCGTCGGGTCGGTCGCGACGTAGGCGTCGAGCTCCTCGTCGCTGAAGCAGTCCACCGGGCTGGACCTGCCGGTGCCACGCGGGTCGAAGCCGACGATGTCGAAGCTGTCGAGCAGTGGCGGACGGAACACGACTCCGGCGGCGCCGGCGTACGACGTGCCGGGCGCGCCGGGCCCACCCGGGTTCACCACGAGCGAGCCGATCCGCTCCCCGTCGGCGGGCACCCGCAACAGGTTGAGCTCGAAGGTCTCGCCCGACGGGTCGCGGTAGTCCACCGGGACGGTCAGGGTGCCGCAGTCGTGGCGGTCGTTGGACGAGCAGGGAGACCAGTCGATGGTCTGGGAGTAGAAGTCGGCCAGGGCCGGCTCGGGTGGTTCGGTCACCGACGCGGGTGCGGGCTGCGCCGGCTCGGCGGCGGACGTACGCCGCGGTGGCTCGGGAGAGTCTGCCTTCATGCCGCTGACCGCGAGGCCCACCGCCACGACCGTCACGAGCACCAGGGCCAGGACCGCGAGCAGGGCCACGACCTTCTTCATCATCAGCGACCTTCCCCGGGCAGCCGGAGGCCGACCATCATGGATTCGAGGGCGAGCTGGGGCGGCACGTTGAACTCCAGCATCTGCTCGCGCGCCAGGAAGATCGCGTCGATCATCCGGAGCAGCGTCTCGGGTGATGCGGCACGGACGAGGACCGCGACGTCGCCGCGCAGCTCCTCGTTGACGAGCTGTCCCGGCGCACCGACCGCGAGCGCGATGGCGTCGCGGTAGACCGAGACGAGGTCCATCAGCGCGCGGTCGATGACGTCGAGCACCCGGCGCTTGGCCTTCTGCTTCTGCATCTTCTCCAGGTCGGACATCGCGGCGCGGTAGGCACGGCTGGTGGTGTCCTTGCGCTCGGAGCCGAAGATCGTCTGGAGCTCGACGACCTCGGCGGCATTGGACTCGGCGGTGATCGCGTCGGTCTCCTCCTTGGCCAGCTCGGACAGGTTGGTGGCCGCGGTCATGCAGGAGCCGAGCGAGGTCAGCCGGGCAGGGATGCTGACCACCTCGCGGCGCCGTGAGCGGGTCTCCTCGTCGAGGGCCAGCGCCCGGGCGCGGCCGATGTGGCCCTGACTGGCTCGTGCCGCGAAGTTGGCGACGCTCTCGCTGATGCCCTCGCTGTGGGTCAGGAACGTGGCCACGTCGGCGGCACCGGGTGTGGCGAGCGTCAGGGTGCGGCACCGGGACCGGATGGTGGGCAGCACGTCGCGCACCGTCGGCGCGCAGAGCAGCCACACCGTCTTCGGCGTGGGCTCCTCGATGGCCTTGAGCAGGGCGTTGCCGGTGCCGCGGGCGTGGTCGGGGTCGCCGAGCCGGTCGGCGTCCTCGATGAGCATCACCTGCCACCGGCCGTGCGCCGGCGACAGCGCCGAGCGTTGCACCAGCTCGCGGATCTCCTTGATGTAGAGCGTGGAGGTCTCCGAGCGCGTCACGTGGACGTCGGGGTGCGAGCCGGCCAGCACCGAGCGGCAGGCCGAGCACTCGCCGCACCCGCCCCGCTCGCACTGCAGCGCGGCGGCGAAGGCCAGCGCCACGTTGGAGCGACCCGATCCCGGTGGCCCGGTGAAGAGCCACGCGTGAGTCATGCCGTGCCCGGTCGCGGCCTGCTGCAGCGTCTCGATCGTTCCTGCCTGGCCGACCAGGCCGGTCCAGACGGACCCGGTCGAGGTCGTCATCGCCCCTCCAGCAGCGGCGCGATCCGCTCCTGGATGGCGGTGGCGATCTCGTCGACCGGCCCGCGCGCGTCGAGCACGGCGTAGTGGTCGGGGTCGGCTGCGGCCAGGTCGAGGAACCCCTGGCGCACCCGCTGGTGGAACTCGAGCGACTGGCCCTCGATCCGGTCGCGACCGGTGAACCGGTCGAAGCCGGCCTCGGGCGCCAGGTCGAGGACGACGGTCAGGTGCGGTCGCAGGTCACCGGTGGCCCACCGCGCGACCGACTCCACCTCCGCCACGTCGAGGGTGCGACCGGCTCCCTGGTAGGCCAGCGTCGAGTCGACGTAGCGGTCGGTGATGACGACCTCGCCGCGCTCGAGGGCCGGCAGCACGACGTGATCGACGTGCTCGGCCTTGTCGGCGGCATAGAGCAGGGCCTCGGTGCGTGAGGAGAGCTCACCGGTGGCGGGGTCGAGCACGATCCTGCGCAGCTCCTTGCCGACCTCGGTGTCGCCGGGCTCGAAGGTGAGCAGCACGGTGTGGCCGCGCTCGACCAGCCACTGGCGCAGCAGCAGCGACTGGGTGGACTTGCCGGCCCCTTCACCGCCCTCGAAGCAGACGAAGAGGCCGTGCTCTGAGAAGACTCCGGCGCTCACGCGGACACCCTACGGGCGGGGTGCGACACGGGAGCCCGCCGGATCGACGTCCTCGGTCCGTACGTCGACACGGAGCCGCATCGCCCGTCCGCATCGGAGCTCACGGTTCGCGCCCGGAGGGCGAGCGCAGCCACTAGGTTCTTGCGCCATGGACCTCACCCGCTTCTCGACGCCCCAGCGCGTCTCCGGCATCGCCATCATCGTCGTCGCCCTGGCCGCGTTCCTGCCGTGGGTCTCCATCTTCGGGATCAGCATCTCCGGCATCCGCGGCGACGGTGTGATCACCCTGATCCTCGCCCTGCTCGGTGCCGCCGTGCTCGCCACCCGGACCGGGATCCCCGCCCAGGTCAAGATCCCGGAGAAGGCAGGTCTCATCGCCTTCATCGTCCTGGGCGTGCTCGTGGCGTTGATCGGCCTGCTCGACATGAACGGTGCTGCCGCGATCGGCCTCTACCTGACACTCTTCGGCGGCATCGCCTGGGTGGTCGGCGCTGTCTGGGAGTTCATGGACGCCAAGGAAGACACGTCACCGTCCCTGATGTGACAGGGGCCGAACCCCCGAGCCGGGCGCTGGACGCGCACGGACAGTGAAGTGGGAGCCGGCCTGACAGAGTGGGGTCATGTCAAAGGTTGCGATCGTCGGTGCTGGCGCCGTGGGCACTGCCATCGCGTACGCCGCCCAGATCCGTGGTGTGTGCCGACAGCTGGCCCTGTTCGACCTGAACGCCCAGAAGGTGCGGGCCGAGGTGCTCGACCTCAACCACGGGATGCAGTTCACGCCGATGGCCGAGATCACCGGCAGCGACGACCTCGCGGTGTGTGCCGGTGCGGACGTCGTCGTGATCACGGCTGGCGCGAAGCAGGACCCCGGTCAGACCCGGCTCGACCTCGCCGCGGCCAATGTCGCGATGTGTCGCGAGCTCGTGCCCGAGCTCGTCACGCTTGCTCCCGACGCCGTCCTCCTCATGGTCACCAACCCGGTCGACGTGGTCACGATGGCCGCGCTGGAGTTCTCCGGCTGGCCCGCGCACCGCGTGTTCGGCTCCGGCACCGTCCTGGACTCCTCACGCCTGCGATTCCTCATCGCCGAGCACACCCACGTCGCCGTGCAGAACGTGCACGCCTACATCGCCGGTGAGCACGGCGACTCCGAGGTGCCGCTGTGGTCCACCGCCACGATCGGCGGAGTACCGGTGCAGGACTGGGAGTCACCGGGGGTGAGCCCCCTGGACGCCGCCGCCCGGTCCCGGATCCACGAGCGGGTGGTCACCGCGGCGTACGAGATCATCGCCGGCAAGGGGGCGACCAGCCTCGCGATCGGCCTGGCCGTGTCCCGCATCCTCGAAGCCGTCCTGCACGACGAGCACCGCGTGCTGCCGGTCACCTCGCGCCTCGACGGCGTGCACGGGCTCTCGGACGTGTGCCTGTCGATGCCCTCCGTGGTCGGCCGGTCCGGGATCGAGAGCGTCCTCGCGACCCCGGTCAGTGCGGACGAGCTCGCGGAGCTGACGGCATCCGCGGAGGCAGTGCGCACGGTGGCACGGAGCCTGGGTCTCTGAGGGACGATCTCGCCGCCCTCAGCGCGCCCCGAACCCGCCGAGGACGAACACCCCGAGGAAGGCCCACCCACCGGTGAGCCGGCGGGTTCCAGCGGCGGGAGAGCCACTCGTCGTACGACGTCTGCGGCGGGGTCGTCTCTATGGCCATCACTCCCCCCTTCGTGCTGCTGCTTCACCATGGGATGTTGCTGATCATGCACTTCCCCGGGTCAATTGACCGAGGTAAGTGCCCATTCGGCGACATCCCATGGTGAACAGTCGGCGGCGACGGAGCCCAGGGGTCAGGCCTTCTTCGCAGCCGTCTTCTTGGCAGCCGTCTTCTTGGCAGCGGTCTTCTTGGCCGGCGTCTTCTTGGCGGTCGTCTTCTTCGCGGTCTTCTTCGCCGGCGCCTTCTTCGCGCCCTTCTTGGCCGCCTTCTTCGCCGGGCCCCTCTGGCGCCGCTCCTCGAGCAGCTCGGCGGCACGCTCGAGGGTGATCGACTCGACGGTGTCGTCCTTGCGGAGGGTGGCGTTGTACTCGCCGTCGGTGACGTACTCGCCGAAGCGACCCGCCTTCACCACGACCGGCTGCCCGGAGACCGGGTCGTTGCCGAGCTCCTTGAGCGGGGGCGTCGCTGCACCGCGACCGCGCTGCTTGGGCTGGGCGTAGATCGCCTTGGCCTGGTCGAGGGTGATGTCGAAGATCTGGTCCTCGCTGGTGAGCGAGCGCGAGTCGGTGCCCTTCTTGAGGTAGGGCCCGTAGCGACCGTTCTGCGAGGTGATCTCGGTGCCGTCCTCGTCGACGCCCACCACGCGGGGCAGGTCGAGCAGCTTGACCGCCTCCTCGAGGGAGACGGTGTCGAGGGTCATCGACGCGAAGAGCGACCCGGTGCGGGGCTTGGCGCTCTTGGGGGCGTCCTCGGGCAGCAGCTCGGTGACGTAGGGCCCGAACCTGCCGTTCTTGGCGACGATCTTCAGCCCCGTGTCGGGGTGGTCGCCGACGACCTGCTCCTCGCCGGCCGGGTTGGCCAGCAGCTCGCGGGCCTTCGCGGTGGTGAGCTCGTCGGGCGGGAGGTCGTCGGGGACGTTGGCGCGGACGGGGGCGCCGGCGTCGTCGTCCGGTCCCTCGACGTAGGGGCCGTAGCGGCCGACCCGGAGGTTGATCCCGTCCTCGGGCGGGCCGATCGGGAAGGTCGCCATCTCCTTGGCGTCGATGTCGCCGAGCTCGGTCACGAGTGTCTTGAGTCCGACGACGTCCCCGGCGCCGTAGTAGAACTGCCCGAGCTCGGTGGCCCGGTCGGCACGACCGCCCGCGATCTCGTCGAGCACGTCCTCCATGTCGGCGGTGAACTCGTAGGAGACCTGGCGCGGGAAGTGCTCCTCCAGCAGCCGGATCACCGAGAACGCCAGCCAGGCCGGCACCAGCGCGGTGCCCTTCTTGTAGACGTAGCCGCGGTTGAGGATGGTGCCGATGATCGAGGCGTACGTCGAGGGGCGACCGATCTCGCGCTCCTCGAGCTCCTTGATCAAGGTGGCCTCGGTGTAGCGGGCCGGGGCCTTGGTCTCGTGACCCTCCGGCGACACGGTCGCCGCGGACACCGCAGCCCCCTGCTCGAGCGCCGGCAGGCGGGTCTCGGCGTCGTCGCGGCGCTTGGACACGTCGTCGATGTCCTCGACGTAGGCCTTGAGGAACCCGTGGAACGTGATCGTGCGACCGCTCGCGCTGAAGACCACGTCGCGACCGTCGGCCGCGGCACCGCCGAGGCGGATCGTGACGGAGTTGCCGACCGCGTCCTTCATCTGGGAGGCGACGGTGCGCATCCAGATCAGCTCGTAGAGGCGGAACTGCTCCCCCGACAACCCGGTCTGTGCGGGCGTGCGGAACGACTCGCCCGCCGGACGGATCGCCTCGTGGGCCTCCTGCGCGTTCTTCACCTTGGAGGCGTAGGTGCGCGGGGAGTCGGGCAGGTACTCGGCACCGTAGAGCTCGCGGACCTGGTCACGGGCCGCGCCGACGGCGCCGCCCGACAGGGTCGTGGAGTCGGTGCGCATGTAGGTGATGAAGCCGTTCTCGTAGAGCCGCTGCGCGACCGACATGGTCACGCTGGCGCTCATGCCGAGCTTGCGGCTGGCCTCCTGCTGCAGCGTGGTGGTGCGGAAGGGGGCGTACGGCGAGCGGCGGTAGGGCTTGGACTCGACCGAGCGGACGTCGTACGACGTGTCGGTGAGGCCGGCGCTCAACGCCTCGGCGTCGGCGCGGGTGAGGTGGACGCGTTCGCCCTTGCCCTTGAGCTCACCGGTGTGGTTGTCGAAGTCGGCGCCGCGGGCCACGCGGACACCGTCGACGCTGTAGAGCTTGGCCGGGAACATCCGCGGGTCGTGTCCGCTTCCGGCGTCGAAGGTGGCGTCGAGGTCCCAGTAGGAGGCGACCTTGAACTTCATCCGATCGCGCTCGCGGTCGACGACGAGGCGGGTGGCGACGGACTGGACGCGGCCGGCGGACAGGCCGGACATGACCTTCTTCCACAGCACCGGCGAGACCTCGTAGCCGTAGAGGCGGTCGAGGATGCGGCGCGCCTCCTGGGCCTGGACGAGGTCGTCGTTGATCTCCCGGGGGCTCTCGACAGCGGCCAGGATGGCGGCCTTGGTGATCTCGTGGAAGACCATCCGGTGGACCGGCAGGCCCTTCGGCGGCTTGAGCTCGTCGAGGAGGTGCCAGGCGATGGCCTCACCCTCACGGTCCTCATCGGTCGCGAGGTAGAGGGCGTCGGCCTCCTTCACCAGCTTCTTCAGCTTGGCGATGTGGCTCTTCTTGTCACGGGGCACGACGTAGTAGGGCTCGAAGCCGTTGTCGACGTCGACCGCGAGGCGTCCCCACGGCTTGTCCTTGATCTTGGCCGGGGTGTCCGCGGCGTTGTTGGGCAGGTCGCGGATGTGCCCGATCGAGGACTCGACGACGTAGTCCTTGCCCAGGTAGCCGCCGATGGTGCGGGCCTTGGCCGGGGACTCCACGATGACGAGTTTTGGCACTCTGATCTGCTCCTCTTGTTGCGTCGGCTTGCTGCCTCAGCGCGGCAACGGTAGCGCCATCGGCCCACAACGCCACTCTGCGTGGGTGCACGGGACTACGTCCCGCACTGGTCTGGACCGGGTAGCTGGCGCGCGGTCGTGGCCCACCTCCGCACCTCATGCCTGTGGACATCAGCGCCTCGGCTCGGGTCTGTGGACAACGTATACGCAGTGTCGGAGGCCCTCTCGAGAGTGGTGGAGACCGCAGCCGACCACCCTGGAGGGCCCGATGTTCGATCACCGCCACTTCGACGACACGCTCTGGCGCGACCCGCGTGAGCGGCTCCACGACGGAGGACGGCTCAGCCATCTCGTCTTCGTCGACGGACGCCTCGTCGACGCGTGGAGCGAGCGCGTCGAGGGCACTGCGTACGACGACGTGGCGCGGCGGCACGACGAGGAGCGCAGGCCCCAGGTCGTGCACGCCCCACCTCCCCTGCCCCGCCACGTCCAGGCGCTGGCGTGGCTGGACGCCGTCACGGGAAGCCGCGACGAGCTGCTGGCGATGACCTGCGCCCCCGTGGCGCTGCCGCGACTCGGCGACCACCTCGACCCGGTGGTGGACGAGCCGTGGCTGATCGCCGACGAGCTGCTCACCGACCTGCGCGAGTCGCTGCTCCCCTCCGACCTCGCGGCTCCGCTGCGCGAGTGCCTTCTGCTGGTCCGCGACCGCTTGCCCGAGCTGGCCGAGCGGCTCACGCCCGCGCGGCTGGCGGCGGGGATCGTCTGGGTGGTCGGCAAGGCCAACGCCGCCATCGGCCCCGAGGGCCCGGTCACCCAGCTCCGTGTCGCCGACCACCTCGGGACGACCTCCCTCAACGCCGCCGGCAACCAGGTGCTCGGCCACGTCCGCCGGATCGGCTGGCCGAGCCACCGGCCCTGGGGCTGCGGCTCTCCGACTCTCCTCGCGGTGGGCCGGGTGGAGCTGCTGTCGGCGGGCGTGCGCCGGGACCTCGTCGAGCTGCGGGACCGGTGCCTCGCGGAGGAGCGCGCCTTTCTACCCTCGGAGGTAGACTCGTGAGAATGGCGACGATGAACATCAAGGACCCGGCGATCCACGCTGCGGCACAGCAGCTGGCCGAAGCCCGCGGCGTCTCCATGACGGAAGCGGTGCGCCAGGCGATCGACGAGGCTCTCGCGACAGAGAGGGGGCGTCGCGACGGGATGGCGGCGAGGCTGCTGGCGATCGGACGTGAGGCGAGGGAGGAGATGGATCGTCTCGGCATCGAGCCGCTCACCGACGATGACCTCTACGACGACATGGGGGCGCCCAGGTGATCATCGACAGCTCGGCGATCGTCGCCATCCTCAGGCAGGAGCCGGAGGCGGAGGTCTTCGCTGGTGCTGTCGAGCGGCACCCGACGAGGGTGTCCGCCGCCACGGTGCTGGAGACCGCACTGGTCCTCCGATCACCGATGGCGTCAGCGCTTGACAGGCTGCTCGCGGATGGCCGGCTCGACATCGTGGACTTCGACAGCACGCAGCTCCGCGTGGCTCGCGAGGCACTCTCCACCTACGGTCGCGGCACTGGATCACCCGCCCAGCTCAACTTCGGCGACTGCTTCTCCTACGCCCTGGCCAAGGTCACCGGCGAGCCGCTGCTCTTCAAGGGCGACGACTTCACCCACACCGACATCACCTCGGCACTATGAGCCGCTGACCTCGAGGAAGCCCTCGCTGACGAGCTCGCGGACGACCGGGAGGTAGGTCGAGCGCATCTCCGCCTCATCGGTCCCGGTGAGCTGCGCCAACGCGCCGAAGAGCTGACCGACGGCGAGGTCGCCGTCGCATGCCCCGACGAACCCCGCCTCGATGGTGTCGGCCGTGCGTGCCCGACGGAAGCCGCGCTGCTGGCGCAGCACGATCGCCTCCGGGTCCTCGGCGCCGGGCTGCCCGACCGTCTCCTGCTGCACGTCGGATCGCACGGAGAGGCGCGTCGACAACAGCACCTCGTCGGTGAGGTCGTGCAACGCGCCCGCTGCACCGCCCCATGCGCGGATCGCCGGACCGATCGGCTGCTCGACGTCGTAGGGCCACTCGTGGAGCTCATGGGTCCCGCTCCCACCCCGACGGACGTTGATCCACCCGAAGCCGATGCCCTCGATCCCGGCCTGCTCCAACCAGGAGAGCCAGGTGTCGTAGCGCTCGACATAGTCCGGCCCGCCGTGATGGCCGCTGTCCTTGAGCCACAGCTCGACGTACGACGCCGGGTCGAGGGTCTCGCGCTGCACGACCAGGGCATCACAGTCCCCACGAAGCCAGGAGCCCAGCCGCTCCTCCCACGGCTGACCGCCCACGATCGCCCAGTTGGCCAGCACCTGCAGCCAGCCGCCGTCGGTGAGGTGGTCGGGACCACTGCGCACGATGTCCTCGACGACGCGGTCGCCGGGCAGGCCGGAGTCACGGTAGACCAGCCGTTCGCCGGTCGCGGGCGAGATGACGAAGGGCGGGTTCGTCGCGATCAGGTCGAAGCGCTCCCCGGCCACCGGCTCGAAGAAGGAGCCCTCGCGGACCTCGACCTCCATCTCGTTGAGGGAGGCGTTGAGGCGGGTCATCCACAGCGCCCGGCTGTTGACGTCGGTGGCGACGACCTCGTCGGCATGACCGGCCAGGTGCAGGGCCTGCACGCCGCACCCGGTGCCGAGGTCGAGCGCGCGGCCCACCGGCTCCCGCATGGTGAGCTGGGCGAGGCTGGTCGACGCGCTGGAGATGCCGAGCACGTGGTCGCCGCCGACCCGCAACGGCGCCCCGTCCAGCCCGGGCGTCAGGTCCGAGATGATCCACAGGTCGCGGTCCTCGGTGGCGTAGGGACGGCAGTCCAGGCGTGCCGCCACCTCACCCACGCTCTGCTCCAGGAGTCCGGCGTTGCAGAGCCGGTCGACCAGGCCGGGCAACGCCTGCTCGGCCGCTTCCCGGCTCACGGGCGCCTGCAGCAGGAAGAGCCGGACCAGCGAGTCGAGCGCCGACCCCGACGTCGTACGCCGCAGGCCGGGGAGGGTCTCGTTGCGACCGAGCGCGCGATGGGCGTCCTCACCGATCGCCTCGGCGACCCGGTCGTAGGTGAAGTCGGCCGCGAGCAGTGCCTCGCGGAGCGGCGCGGCGATATCCATGGCGACACCCTCGCAGAACACTCCGGACGTCATGGTGAGCGGCTGTCCGGGCGACCACCGCCCATGACGTCCGGGCTCGTGGTCGGACCGGTTTGCCAGAATGGAGCGATGCGTGGACGGCCTCGGGATGTCAGCGACCGCGACGTGCTCGACCTGGTGCGACGCCACTGGGCAGAGGATGTCACCGCGGTGACCTATCTCCCGGTGGGCTTCGGCGCCCACCACTGGCGCGCCGACGTACGAGGAGTCCCGCGCCTGTTCGTCTCCCTCGACCTGCCCATCCCCCGGCACACCCCGGCGAGCCTCGAGGCCGCCTACGCCAGCGCGGCCGTGCTCGCAGAGGACCTCGACTTCGTCTGGGCGTCCCTGTCCTCGATCGTCGGCGGGACCTACACCGTGCCGCTCGGGCCCGGCCGCGTCAGCGTCACCCGCTGGCTCGACGGGTGTCGACCCGAGGCCGGCACGACCGACCTGGCGCCACTGCTCGACGAGCTCCACGCGGCACCACGACCTGAGCGGGTCGGCGAGTGGGTGAGCACGGTCGACCCACACCTGCCCGACCAGCTGGACCTGCTCGCGCAGGAGCCCTGGCAGACCGGCCCGTTGGGCGAGGAGGCACGCGGCCTGGTCGCACCGCGGCTGTCGCAGGTGCGCGACTGGGCCGCGGAGCACGCCGGCCACCTCGAGACGATCGATCCGGCCGGCTTCGTCGTCACCCACGGCGAGCCGGGCGAGCACAACCAGTGGGTGGTCGGCGACCGGACCTACCTCGTCGACTGGGAGACGCTGCTCCTCGCACCGGCCGAGCGCGACCTCGGCACCTTGCTCCACTCCGGTGTCGCGTCCGACCGGGCCGACCCGGACCTCGTCCGCTTCTTCGACCTCGAGTGGCGCCTGGCGGAGATCCAGTCCTACACGCCCTGGCTGGCAGGACCGCACGACGATGGCGAGGACGCGCGGGTGGCACTCGGCGGCCTGCGCGACGAGCTCACCCGCCCGCCCGCGAACCTGCGTGCGTGACCTGGTCCGGGCCGAGCACGTCAACGGCCCGCCACCCCCGGAGGAGTGACGGGCCGCTGGACGGCGTACGGGTCAGGCGTGACCCGGGTTCTGCGTGAACGACGACGAACCGGTGTTGTCACCGTCGTCGGCGATCGTGACCTCGCGCCGCTTGGAGATGACCACCGAGGTGGCGATGACCGCGACCGCGACGAGCGCGATCAGGATGCGGAGCATGTCGTTCTGGTCGTCGCCGACACTCAGGGAGACGACCGCGCTCGCGATGAGCAGCGAGACGAGGTTCATCACCTTGATGAGCGGGTTGATGGCCGGGCCGGCGGTGTCCTTGAACGGGTCGCCGACGGTGTCACCGATGATGGTGGCCTCGTGGGCAGGCGAGCCCTTGCCCCCGTGGTGACCGTCCTCGACGAGCTTCTTGGCGTTGTCCCAGGCTCCACCCGCGTTGGCCAGGAACACGGCCATCAGGGTGCCGGTGCCGATGGCTCCGGCCAGGAAGCCGGCCAGTGCCGTGGCACCGAGGCCGAAGCCCACGGCGATCGGCGCCAGCACGGCGAGGATGCCGGGCGTCACGAGCTCGCGCAGCGAGTCCTTGGTGACGATGTCGACGACCTTGCCGTACTCCGGGCGACCGGTGCCCTCCATGATCCCGGGGATCTCGCGGAACTGGCGACGCACTTCGTAGACGACCGCACCGGCGGCACGAGCCACGGCGTTGATGGCGAGTCCCGAGAAGAGGAACACCACCGCAGCACCCAGCAGCACCCCGACGATCACGGCGGGGTTGAAGACGCTGAAGTCGAGGAGGTAGGCCTCGTCGAGCCCGACGTTGGCCTCCGCGAGCGACTCGAACACCGAGGTGGCGTAGGAGCCGAAGAGCGCCGTCGCGGCGAGCACGGCCGTGGCGATCGCGATGCCCTTGGTGATCGCCTTGGTCGTGTTGCCGACCGCGTCGAGCTCGGTGAGGATCTGCGCACCCTCGGGGCTGACGTCGCCCGACATCTCGGCGATGCCCTGGGCGTTGTCGGAGACCGGGCCGAAGGTGTCCATCGCGACGATGACACCGACGGTGGTGAGCAGACCGCAACCCGCGAGGGCCACCGCGAACAGCGACACCGTCAGTGCGGCGCCACCGAGGAGGTAGGCACCGAAGACGGCGGCACCGATGACCAGGGTCGTGTAGACCGCGGACTCGAAGCCGACCGAGAGGCCGGACAGGATGACCGTGGCCGCGCCGGTGAGCGAGGTCTTGCCGACGTCCTTGACCGGGCGGTACTCCGTGCCGGTGTAGTAGCCGGTGAGCGCCAGGATGCCCGCGGACATCACGATGCCGATGACGACGGCGGACGCCGCGATGAACCGCGGGTCGCCCTCGGCGCTGGCGAGGTCCGCGGCGATGTTGGTGAACTCCGCGAAGCTGCTCGGCAGGTAGAGGTAGGAGAGCACGACGCTCGCCAGGGCCGCGATGCCCGAGGAGATGTAGAACGACCGGTTGATGGTCGTCAGGCCGTTCTCGCCGGCCTTGGGCTTGGTGAGGTAGACGCCCGCGACGGCGGTGAGCGCACCGATCGCCGGGATGAGCAGCGGGAACACCAGGCCCTTGTCGCCGAAGGCCTGCGAGCCGAGGATCAGCGCGGCGACCAGCGTGACGGCGTACGACTCGAAGAGGTCGGCGGCCATGCCGGCGCAGTCACCGACGTTGTCGCCCACGTTGTCCGCGATCGTGGCGGCGTTGCGCGGGTCGTCCTCGGGGATGCCCTGCTCGACCTTGCCGACCAGGTCGGCACCGACGTCGGCAGCCTTGGTGAAGATGCCGCCGCCGACTCGCATGAACATGGCAAGCAGCGCGGCACCGAAGCCGAAGCCCTCGAGCACGTCAGGCGCCGTGTCCTGGAAGAACAGCACCACGAGGCTGGCACCGAGCAGGCCGAGGCCCACGGTGAGCATGCCGACCATCGCGCCGGTGCGGAGACCGATCGTCATGGCGGGTTCGCGGCCGGTGGTCTCGGCGGCCGCCGCGACGCGCAGGTTGGCGCGCACGGCGAGATTCATGCCGAGGTATCCCACGGCGGCCGAGAAGCCTGCGCCGACGATGAAGAACACCGACCGGAAGATCCGTACGACGTTGTCGTCGGCGGGCAGCACGAGCAACGCGAAGAACGCGATCGCCGCAAAGATGGCCAGGGTGCGGAACTGGCGGGTCAGGTAGGCGTTGGCGCCTTCCTGGACCGCCATGGCGATGGTCCTCATGTTGTCGGTGCCCTCGCCTGCGGCCAGCACCTGCGTCCTGAACATCGCAGCCATCCCGAGCGCGCCGAGCGCGATCAGGGCGACGACGACGACGAGGATCAGGTTGCCACCTTCGAGTTCGGGCTTCACGACTGCGGGCAAGATCCCGGTCATGCGCGTCCTCCTAGGACTGATGTAGATCCATGAACGCGCCGGAGTCTACGCAGATGTGATCCGTCTCACGGCGCTGGGTGACCCAGATCTCACCCTCAGGGTGGAGGGTCAGGCGGTGGGGGCGGGGCTGATCGAGTCGTGGATGACGAAGACCTTGGCCAGACCGGTGATGCGGAAGATCTTGAGCAGCCGCTCCTGGGTGCAGACCAGGTCGAGCGCACCGTCGTGGGCGCGGACCTTCTTGAGCCCGCCGACGAGCACACCGAGGCCGGTGGAGTCGAGGAACTCGACCCCCTCGAGGTCGATCACGATGTTGTAGGAACCGGCACCGACGAGCTCGGTGATGCAGTCCCGCAGCTTGGGCGCGGTGTAGACGTCGATCTCGCCGCCCACCGTCACGATGGCGCGGCCATCCACCTCGCGTGTCGCAAGGGTGAGATCCACAACTGCTCCCCGGTCCCCGAAATCAAGCTCAGCCAGTTCGTCACGGAACACCTTCTGCCCCGTGTGCCTTCCGGGTCGTATCAAACCACGAGTCACACCCGCTCCGCAGGTGCTCCTCACAGACTTCGTCCCGCAGCACCGTCGGTGGCGTTTGCCACACTCGGCGGGTGAGACCCTCCCGCGCCGGCGCGCCACCCGTGGTGGCCGCCCTGATCGACCGGCTGACCGCGGTCCCGGGACGCGAGGATCGGCTCCAGCACCTCGAGGTGCTCCCGGCCCGTCCAGCGGTGCACGAGGACTGGCCCGGGTGGGTGCCCGACGACGTCCGCGACGCCTTCGTCGAGCAGGGAGTGGCGCGTCCGTGGCGGCACCAGGTCGTGGCCGCGGACGCCGCTCACGCGGGCGACCACGTCATCGTGGCCACCGGAACGGCGTCGGGGAAGTCGCTGGGCTACCAGCTGCCGGCGCTCGCAGCCATCCGGGATGCCCGCGGCCCACGGGGCGAGCGGGGCGCCTCGGTGCTCTACCTCGCTCCCACCAAGGCGCTCGCCCACGACCAGCTCGCCGGGCTCGCCTCGCTCGGCCTCGACGTACGTCTCTCGGCCCACGACGGCGACAGCAGCCGGGAGGAGCGCGACTGGACCCGCGACTTCGGTGAGTACGTCCTCACCAACCCCGACATGCTCCACCGGTCCCTGCTGCCGTCCCACCACCGCTGGGCGAGGTTGCTGGGCTCGCTGCGCTACGTCGTGGTCGACGAGTGCCACCACTACCGCGGCGTCTTCGGGGCCCACGTGTCCCACGTCCTGCGGCGCCTGCGACGGGTGTGCGCGCTCTATGGCGCGCACCCCACCTTCGTCCTCGCCTCCGCGACCGTTGCCGAGCCCGAGGTCACCGCGTCGCGGCTCACCGGCCTCGACGTGGTGGCGCTGACCCGTGACGACTCACCGCGCGGCGAGGTGTCCCTCCTGCTGTGGGAGCCGCCCTTCACGTCGCACAACGGTGAGAACGGTGCACCCGTACGTCGGGCAGCCTCGAGCGAGGTCGCGGACCTGCTGGCCGACCTGGTCGCCGAGGACGTCCGCACGCTCGCCTTCATCCGCTCGCGTCGCGGAGCGGAGCAGGTGGCGCTCACGGCAGCCGACCTGCTGGCCGAGGTCGACCCCTCCCTGCCCGGGCGGGTCGCGGCCTATCGCGGGGGCTACCTCCCCGAGGAGCGACGCGCCCTCGAGGCAGCGCTGCGTCGCGGTGACCTGATGGGTCTCGCCGCGACCAACGCCCTCGAGCTCGGCATCGACATCAGCGGCCTCGACGCGGTGCTCATCGCGGGCTTCCCCGGCACCCGGGCCGCCTTCTGGCAGCAGGTCGGTCGGGCCGGGCGCGGCGCCCAGGACGCGCTGGGGATCCTCGTGGCTCGCGACGACCCCCTCGACACCTATCTCGTGACCCATCCCGAGACCCTCATCGGAGCGCCGGTGGAGGCGTCGGTCTTCGACCCGGCGAACCCGCACGTCATGGGCCCGCACCTGTGCGCGGCCGCGCAGGAGGCGCCGCTCACCGAGGCCGACCTGCCGCTGTTCGGGCCCACGGCGAGAGCCGTGGCCGACCAGCTCACCGACCTCGGGCTGCTGCGTCGTCGACCACGAGGCTGGTTCTGGACCCACGGCACCCGCGCCGCCGACCTCGCCGACATCCGCTCCGCGGGCGGATCGGCCGTGCAGCTGATCGAGGCCGAGACCGGGCGGGTCATCGGCACGGTCGACGCCGGAGGTGCCCACAACCAGGCCCACCCCGGCGCGGTCTACGTCCACCAGGGCGAGACCTGGCTGGTGGAGTCGCTCGACCTCGAGCACCACGTCGCGGTGATGCACCGCGACGAGCCGTCGTACTCCACGACGGCCCGCGAGGTCACCGACATCACCGTGGTCGCGACGCGGGAGCGCCAGTCGTGGGGCGGCTGCGCGCTCTCGCTCGGGGAGGTCGACGTGTCCCACCAGGTCGTCTCCTTCCTCAAGAGACGCCAGCCCGGGGGCGAGGTGCTGGCCGAGGAGCCCCTCGACCTGCCCGAGCGCTCCCTGCGCACGACGGCGGTGTGGTGGACCGTTCCCGACGACGTGCTGGCCGAGGCCGGGCTCCACTCCCTCGACGTGCCGGGCGCGGCCCATGCCGCGGAGCACTGCTCGATCGGCCTGCTGCCCCTCTTCGCGACCTGCGACCGCTGGGACATCGGGGGCGTCTCCACCGCGCGGCACGCCGACACCGGGGTGCTGACCGTCTTCGTCTACGACGGCCATCCCGGCGGCGCCGGTTTCGCCGAGCGAGGGTTCCGGGCCGCGGTGGCGTGGCTCACCGCGACGCGAGAAGCCATCGCCAGCTGTGAGTGCCCGGCGGGGTGTCCCTCGTGCATCCAGTCGCCCAAGTGCGGCAACCAGAACAACCCGCTCGACAAGCCCGGCGCCATCCAGCTGCTCGACGCACTCCTCACGGGTGCGCCACCCGCGGGGGTTTGACGCTAGATTCTGACCATGGTCTTCCTCGGTCTGGCTCTCATGATCCTCGGCGGCGTCGCGATCCTCTCTGCCCTCTTCGTCAGCGAGCCCGGCACGGGCGGGGAGCTGTTGGGCTTCGAGGTGACGACCTTCGAGTCCTTCCTGGTCGGGGTCGCGGCCGGCGCGGCGATCCTCTGGGGCTTCTCGATCCTCAGGTGGGGCACCAAGCGGGGCCTGGCCCACCGTCGCGAGCGCAAGGAGCTGACGAAGCTCAACGAGAAGCTCGAACGCGTCGAGGCCGAGCGTCGCGACGAGAACGGCACGACCAGCACCACGACCTGACCCGGCCTGCTCACCGGGCCGGTCCGGCACGGGCCTGGGCCGTGACCCGCACCCGCCGGCCGGGCCAGGCCGGCCCGGGCACGGTGACCTGCACCGACACCTCACCAGCGAGGATCGAGCAGGCGTCGAGCACGGCGTCGTTGGCCGCGGAGATCCGGGCTGCCTCCGCGCAGCCGTCAGCACCCCTGGGCACTGCCGTGGCGCCGGCCAGGGCGGCCAGGTCGGCGGCAGCCTGGGCCCGTCGCTGCGCCGTCACCAGCCCGGAGGCGGCGGAGAGTCCGACGAGGACGAACATCAGCACGCCCGCCATCGCCAGGACCAGGACGGTGGCAGCACCGTGGTCGTCCCGGGGTCTCCGGCTCGACCCGCTCCACGGACCTCCTCGTCCCACTAGTCCGCCACCCCCTCCTCCAGCGTGGCCACGGCCTCGTCGGCGACGGTGACCCGCGCAAGCCCACCCAGCAGCCCGCCCGGCGAGGCGACCCGGGCGCTGGTGATGACCCTGACCTGACCGTCGGCACTGACGATGCGCACCCTCGCCCCCGCCGGGGCGATGCGCAGGGCCAACGACTCGGCAGCGGCTGCGCCGTCACCCCTGGCGACCGCACGAGCGGCCTCGCGCGACGCATCGATGACCCGGACCTGCGCAGCACCGACGGCCAGCATCCACACCAGGGCGACAGTGAGGGCGAGCAGCAGCGGGATCCCGAGCGCCAGCTCCGCGGTGACCGCTCCCGCCTCGCCACGATGGCGGCGCTGCACGCTCAGCCGATCCCGAGCAGGCCCATGACGTGGTCGAACAGTCGCCCGAGCAGCTGGTCACCGAAGCCTCCGGTGAGCAGCTTGTAGAGCAGGCCGGCGAAGCCGGCTCCGGCGGCCGTGCCGACGGCGTACTCCGCCGTGGTGATGCCGCGGTCGTCCTGGCGGTGCGTGTGCTGCATGGTCGATCCCCTTCGTCCCCGGGCTCCCGATGAGCCCGTCGCGACCCACCATCCGCACTCCTGCGCCTGCCCGCATCCCACCGGGACACGGCCTGTGGAGCACGGCCGATCCGCCCCGCCTGTGGACACCTCGGGGCCCGTCATGGCGCGATCGAGGCCAGCAGGGCGGCGACCGTCGGGGCCACCCCGATGAGCAGGAAGGCCGGCAGGAGGCACACGCCGAGCGGGATCGCGGCCGCGACCCCGACACGTCGAGCGGCGTCCTCGGCCCCGGCGAGTGCCTCGCTCTCCAGCTCGTCGGCCAACCTCTCCACGACGTCGACGACCGAGGCGCCGGACGAAGCCGACCGGACCATGGCCCGCGCCAGCAGGCCCAGCACCTCATCGTCTGCCACCGACCTCCAGACCTCCTCGGGGGGAGAGCCCCACCGGCCCTGGTCGACGACCGGAGCGAGCCTGGCCGCTGCCGGGCCGGGCAGCGCGCGACACACCGCCTCCAGCCCGGTGAGCGGCTCAGCGCCCGCACGGAGCGTCGAGGCGAAGAGGTCGACGAGGTGGGGCAGCTCCCGGGCCACCTCCTCACGCTCACGTCGTACGGCGGCCGGCTCGGCTCGTGCCAGCACCGTCCAGGCCCCCAGCGCTCCGATCACGCCGACCACCGGGCCGAGCGTCCCCCCGACGAACCCCCACACGGCGAGGCCGGCGCCGATGGCCACCACCGGGCGCAGCGACAGGGCGCTGGGATGCGCCGGCGCGACCAGCGCCAACCCGATCGGCTTGACCGGCGGCGCGAGCACGACCAGCACCGCCATCGCGACGAGAGCCGCCGACAGCCAGGTCAAGGTGTCGCCGCCGCATCGGCCAGCCGCTCGATCCACCACAGGCCCAGCCCGATGAGGACCAGGCCCGAAGCCAGGCAGGCGAGCCCGATCGTCGTCGTCAGCAGGAAGCCCCACGGATCGGACCCGGCACCCGAGCCCATGAGAAGCACCGCGAGCGGGAGCAGCGCCACCAGCCGGGCGGTCGCGCGCGCCGATGCCAGCTCGGAGTCGACCAGACGGCGGGTGCGACGACGGGCCCGGATGCCGCGTGCGGTGCGGCCGAGGGCGGCAGCCAGGCCGTGCCCCGAGTGGTGCGCGACCTGCCAGGCGGCTGCCACCAGACGGAGGTCGGCCGCACCCGGGCGCTCGCGGGCCAGGGACCGCAACGCTGCCGGGACGTCCGCGCCCAGGTGGCACGCCTCGACCACTGGGCCGAGCGGCGGCCAGTGACGGCCGGCGGCGCGCAGGGCCGCCTCGGGCGGTCGGCCCACCGTCAGCTCGGCGGCAAGGAGGTCGCAGACCTCCAGCACGGCCGCGGTGTCAGCCACCCGGTGTCGCCGGCGACGCCACGGACCGACGATGCGCACCCGGCCCGAACGACTGTCGGTCGCCGGGCGTCCCGACCGACGTCGCGGGCCCGGCACGAGGACCACGACCGCCGAAGCGAACAGCGCGGCCGCCAGCCACGCGCTCACCATGCGGGCGTCTCCAGCCGTGCTGCCAGCCGGGCGGCCGCCGGCCCGCGCACCACCCGACCAGCCTCGAACGTCGCCGCGGTCCGCAGCACGACGAGACCCTCGGGGTCGCGCTCCGGCACAGCCACCTCGCGCACCCGCCGTGCCCCGTCGGCGTCGCGACCCAGGTGGATGACCACGTCCAGCGCCGCGGCCAGCTGGCTGTGCGCGGCCGCCCTCGGCAGTCCGGCGGCGAGCGCGAGCGCCTCGATCCGGGCCGGGACGTCGGCTGCGGAGTTGGCGTGGAGGGTGCCGCAGCCGCCGGCGTGCCCGGTGTTGAGCGCGGCCAGGAGCTCGACGACCTCCGCCCCGCGCACCTCCCCCACCACCAGCCGGTCCGGTCGCATCCGCAGCGCCTGGCGCACCAGCGAGCGCAGGGTGATCTCGCCGACGCCCTCGATGTTGGGCGGGCGGGCCTCGAGGGCCACCACATGGGGATGGTCGGGCCGCAGCTCGCTGGCATCCTCGACCACCACCAGACGCTCGGTCGGGTCGACGAGCGACAGCAGTGCCGACAGCACGGAGGTCTTGCCGCTGCCGGTCCCGCCGGTGACGAGGAAGGCGCACCGCGAGGCGACCACCTCGGCGAGCAGCGCCGCCCCGTCCGACGGAAGCGCACCGGACGCGACGAGCTCGTCGAGGCGCCACACGCGTTGACGCGCCACCCGCAGCGAGATCACCGTGCCCGGTCGCGACACCGGCGAGAGGACCGCGTGGAACCGGGTGCCGTCGGGGAGACGTACGTCGACGTGCGGCGTCGCGTCGTCGAGCCGGCGTCCACCGGAGGCCGCCAGCCGTTGGGCCAGGCGGCGTACGGCGGCATCGTCGGCGAAGCGGACGTCCACGCACTGCAGGCCGCGCCCGCGATCCACCCAGACCTGGTCGGGACCGTTGACGAGCACGTCCGTCACGTCGGGCAACCTCAGCAGCGGCTCGAGCGGCCCGGCCCCGTGCACGTCCTGGCGCAGCAGGTCGTGGACCGCGAGCACTGTCGCGTCGCCGACCGGTGCTCCCGACGCACGCAGCGCCTCGGCCACCCGGTGCGGCGTGAGCTCGCCCGCCGAGGTGGCCAGCCTCCGGCGTACGTCGTCGACGACTGCGGGCGTCACCGCGCTCATGCTGCCTCCGGGAGCAGGTCGCGCACCGCACGCGCCAGCGAACCCCTGCTGCCGAGCGGCCCGCTGCCCCGGTCGAGGGCCTCGGCCAGGCCTCGCTGGTCGCGGATGGTCGCCACCAGCGGCAGCCCGGTGGCGCGCTCGGCGTCGAGGTCGCTGACTCCTCCGGGTCGCAGCACCAGGGCGGCGCGGCCGCCACGACCGACCTCGGCCACCAGCCGGGCGGTGGCCGCCAGCCCCGGAACGGACGCGCGGCTCACGACGAGCAGCACGTCGCAGCGATCTGCCAGCTCCACCAGCTCCTCACCCCCGTGGCGCGCCAGGTCGAGCACCACCAGGTCGTGGCCCCGACGGGCGGCGAGCAACACCCGACGCACGGTCGGCAGGTCGAGGCGACGGCGCAGCCCCGACCAGGTGACCACCCCCAGCTCGTCGCGGCGCGGCACGCCCTCGCGCAGGGCGCGTGCGCCCAGCCGACCGGCCGTGTCGGCGAGCGACTCCCACCGCACACCATCGGCCTCCTCCAGGCCGAGCAGCCGGTCGAGTCCCGGCCCGAGCGGGTCGGTGTCGACGAGCAGGGTCGGCCCGCGGGCAGCGTGCCACTGCCCCAGCGCGCACGCCAGCGTCGTCGCTCCGGACCCCCCGGACCCGCCCACGACGCCGATCACCCGGCCCCGTCCGGACCGCTCACCCACCTCACCCAGCACCTCTCCCAACCGGTCTGCGCCGCTCTCGAGGTCGACCACCGACTCCGCGCCCAGGGCGACGGCAGCGCGGAAGGCACCCTCACCCGGATCCGGACCGACCACGTGCACGCCGTCGCGGCGACCGGGAGCCAGGGCAGCCAGGTCAGCCGCCAGGTCCGTGCCCACCAGCGCCACGTCGGCCGCCGACCAGGCCGCCAGGGCCGGCCCCGCTGACGCGCAGATGTCGGGGTCGAGACCAGCCGCTGCGCTGAGCCGGGCGACCGCCTCGCGGATCGTGGGAGAGGCGGTGACGAGGAGTGCGTTCATGGCTCCGAGGCTCCCCGCGACCACCGACGCCGGGCAGCCCTCCCCCGAGAGCCTGTGGAGAAACCCGGGATCGCCCACTCTGTGGACGCCTGATGGTCCGGTTCCGGATCGCCATCGCACCTACGATGACCCCATGACCCGCCCCACCGCGGCCTTCTTCGACCTCGACAAGACGATCATCGCCAAGTCGAGCACGTTGGCCTTCAGCCGTGAGTTCCAGGCGGGCGGCCTGATCTCGCGACGAGCGATGCTGCGCTCGGCGTACGCGCAGCTCGTGTTCTTCATCGGCGGGGCAGACCACGACCAGATGGAGAAGATGCGCCAGTTCATGTCGCAGCTCTGCGCCGGCTGGGATGTCGCCACGGTGCGCGAGATCGTCACCGACACGCTCCTCAACATCGTCGACCCGCTCGTCTTCGACGAGGCCGTCACCCTCATCGAGGAGCACCGGCTGGCCGGGCGCGACATCGTGATCGTGTCGGCCAACGGTGCCGAGGTGGTCGAGCCGATCGGCCAGCTCCTCGGTGCCGACCGGGTGATCGCGACCCGGATGGAGATCGTCGACGGGAAGTACACCGGCACGATCGACTACTACGCCTACGCCGAGGAGAAGGCGCGCGCGATCACCGAGCTCGCCGAGACCGACGGCTACGACCTGAGCGCCTGCTACGCCTACAGCGACTCGATCACCGACGTCCACATGCTGCAGGTCGTCGGCCACCCCTCCGCGGTCAACCCCGACAAGGAGCTGCGCCGGGTCGCCCAGGCCAACGGCTGGCCCATCCTCAGCTTCGTCCGCCCCGTCGCCCTGCAGCCGCGCTTCCACCTCCCGCCGGCCAAGCCGACGCTGGCGGCCCTGGCGGTCGGCGGCGTGGTCGCGGTCGGCGGCGTCGCGTGGGCCAGCCGCCGTCGGCGGATCCTCGGCGCCTGAGCGGCACGCACCGACGTACGCCAAAGTCAACCCTTGTGGACCGGGCTGGACGGGGCTACAACTGAGGGAACAACTCCAGAGACAACACGTGCCCCGGGTACCCACGCGGCGATCCACCCATCCGATGGGGTGCTAGCCATTCGAGAATCTCTCGAGGGCGGCGACTTAGAGAATGCACGCTTGGTAGCCCAAGGGCTGCACGTGTCAGCGACGGCACCCGGACTCGTTCGGGTGCCGCTCGCATGTCCGGACCCTCGCTCGGTCTCCTCGCCGGACCCTCGCTCGGTCCCGCCGTGCCGGGGTAGTCCAGTGGCCGTTGGCTGACCTGGACGTCCTTCGCCGACCGTTCGTCACTGGACTACCGGGTCGCGCCGACCGTTCGTCACTGGACTACCCCCGCAGCGGCGACGCCTCGGCCCCCGCCGCGAAGGCCTCGGCCCCGTAGAGCGCCCACGCATGGACGCCGCGTTCGCCACCGTCGCGATACGCGCGGAGGTTCGACTCGTACGCCTCGCGCAGGGCCAGGTGCCCGGCCTCCGGCACGATGAGCGACTTGGCGTCGACCCCGCGCGAGACCAGCACCAGCCGCTCCAGTGCCCGCGCCACGATGCCGTTGTGGGAGGCGAAGGGAGCAGCCGTGGCCACGTCGGCGTGCGCCACGGCGGCGACCAGCAGCGCCGGCGCCTCGGTGTCGGAGAGGAGCAGCTCGGCGACGCCGCGGAGCCGGTCGGCTGACGCTGCGTCCCGGGGCCGTCCGAGCTCCTCGGGCCCCAGGCTCGAGGCGGCGACCACCGCGTGCAGCCGGGCGATCGCCTGCAGCGGTGCGGTCTTGAGCAGCGGCGCCAGTGCCAGCATCGTGGCCGAGAGCCGGATCGCGTCGGCGGCGATCTCGTCCACCTCGCCGGTCTGCACCTGCTCGGCAGTGGCGCTCGATCCCTCGAGCACGGCGCTCGCGTGCGCGCCACGCAGGAGTGACTCGGCGGTCATCTCCGGCGACGTACGACGCAGGCCGCGGTCGCGCAGCATCACGTCGATCCCGTCGCGGGTGCCGGCATAGGCCGAGGGCACGCCCTCGAGCGAGGTCAACCAGGCGAGGGGATCTGACATGGGTGAAACGCTAGTAGCCTCGTCGCGATGAGCGACGACCAGCCCGACATGCAGCGCCTGTCCCGGTCCTTCGGTGCCGTGGCGGACGCCTACGACCGTGGCCGGCCCACCTATCCGGCTGAGGCGGTGACCTGGCTGATGGCCGGCGACGCCAAGATCGTCCTCGAGCTCGGAGCGGGCACCGGCAAGCTGACCCGCGAGATCGTCGACCAGGGTCACGCCGTCTTCGCCACCGAGCCCGACGCGGCGATGCTCGACGTCCTCAGGCAACGGGTCCCCGAGGTCAGCGCCAAGGTCGCCGGTGCGGAGGAGATCCCCGCCAACGACCACAGCGTCGACGTGGTCGTCGCCGCACAGGCCTTCCACTGGTTCGACCACGACCGGGCGCTGCCGGAGATCGCCCGGGTGCTGCGGGCCGGCGGTCACCTCGCCCTGACCTGGAACTTCTTCGACCAGCGGATCCCGTGGGTACGCCGCCTGGTCGACGCCATGGGCGGGGCCTACGAACGGGTCGACTCCAGCGAGATCCTGGCCGCCTCGGACCTGTTCGACGACGTCGAGCACACGTCCTTCAGCCACTGGCACGACGTCAACCGCGAGACGCTCGTCGACATCGTCGCGTCGCGCTCCTACATCGCGTCCCTCCCCGAGGTCGAGCGGGAGGCCCGGCTCGACGCGGTCCGCGCGCTCTACGACGACTACGGCCGCGGCCACGACGGCATGCAGCTGCCCTACGTCACCGAGTGCTTCCGGGCCAGGGTCCGCGACGACCGCGCCGACGCGGCAACCAACCCGGACGACGAGGCATCTCACCAGCGACCAGTCGTGAGCGACGGCACCGACACGGACATGTTGCTCATCGACTTCCGCTGAACCGATCCTCCTGGGGGACCCATGCGTCGTACGACGCCACTGACCGCTGCCGGCCTGCTCGGCCTGGCCCTGCTCGCGCCGACGACCGCCGCTCAGGCTGCCGGGGAGACCTGCCGGGGCAAGGCCGCGACCATCGTCGGCACCGAGGGCCGGACCCTGGCCGGGACCGAAGGACCCGACGTGATCGTGACCAACGGCGCCACGCGGGTGCGCGCTCTCGGCGGTGACGACCTCGTCTGCACATCCGGCAAGCTCCATGCCTTCCTCCAGGTGCACGCCGGCGACGGCGACGACGTGGTCGACGGCACCGGCTCGCCCCGGCAGCGAGTCTTCGCCGAGCTCGGCTCCGGGGCCGACACGTTCTCCGGCGGCGGTGCCGCCGACCGCGTCACCGTGACGTACCCCGACGCCGCGCCCGGCCCGGACGTGATCCACGGTGCCGGCGGCTCCGACGCCCTGATGCTGGAGACCGGGCCCGGTGCAGCGGTCGTCGACAACGCGACCGGCCGCTTCACCAGCGCCGGCCAGGTGCTGACCAGGTGGACCGGGCTGGAGGAGTTCTGGCTCGACAACGCCCCGACCCCGCGGGAGCTGACCTTCGTCGGCTCCGACGCCGACGAGCTCGTCGTGGACTGGACCTTCGCCGCGGTGCGGGTGGACATCGACCTCGCCGGCGGCGATGACTCCTGGCTCACCGGCGTGACGCCGGTCGTCGGCAGCCGGCTGCGCGGTGGGGCAGGGACCGACCTGGTGCAGGTCGCTTCACGAGACGCCGGCCTCGACCTCGACCTGAGGTCCGGTCTGCTGGAGGTCGGCAGCGCGACGCCGTACGAGATCGCGACCGTCGACTTCGAGGACGCCGATCTCTTCGCCGAGCAGGTCACCCTCGCCGGCACCGACGGACCCAACGACCTCGGCCTCACCGCGTGCACCGGATCAGTGCGTGGCCGGGCAGGGGACGACACCGTGAAGCGGGAGTACGACTCGATGTTCGAGACGGAGTTCGACTGCGGCGAGACGATGAGGATCAACGGCGGCGCGGGCGACGACGACCTGAGTGGCTCGCGGGGGTCCGACAGGATCCTGGGCGGCGCCGGTCGCGACCGGTTGCGTGGCGGCTTCGGGTCCGACCGGCTCGTGGGCGGGCGCGGCCACGACGACCTGGCCGGTCAGGCCGACGGCGACACCCTGCTCGGTGGGCGCGGCAACGACTTCGCCGACGGGGGCCGGGGTGGTCGCGACGTCTGCCGCGCCGAGCGCAAGCGGCAGTGCGAACGCTGACCCGGACGCACGGCTAGGGTCGCGCCATGTGGCGCTGGCGGCGTACCCACCTCGGCGGCGAGGCCGACCGCGCCGCCTTCCGCGCCCTCCACAACGCCTCCCTTGCCGGACCCCCGCTGCGCGAGGGGTTGACGGTGACCAGCGCCGAGCGGAGCGTGCGGCACCTGCGCGCACTGCTCGGCACCCCAGCCGCCGGCCTCGCCGACAGCAGCGGCCTCCTCGCCTGGGACGGACTGGGCGGCCACCACCGCAGCCAGCTCCCGCCGACGGTGAAGGAGGTGGCCGAGGCAGGTCGCACCCTGATCGTGGACGAGCGGATCCTGGTCTGCGACGACGGCGGCTGCCAGGTGCGGCAGGCGATCGTGAGCCCGCTGGTCGTCGAGGACACCCTGGTGGGCGCCCTCGTGGTCGGCACGCCCCACACCACCGGCGCCCTCATCCGGGCGGCGGAGGAGGTGGCCAACTGGGTCAGCGGCCAGCTGGAGCTCGCCCAGCTCGATGCCTCGCGCAACCAGCTGATGGAGGCCGAGGTCCGGGCGCTGCGCGCGCAGATCAGCCCCCACTTCATCTACAACTCCCTCGGCGCGATCGCCAGCTTCGTGCGTACGGATCCCGACCGCGCCCGCGAGCTGCTGCTGGAGTTCGCCGACTTCACCCGCTACTCCTTCCGCCGGCACGGCGAGTACACGACCCTCGCCGAGGAGCTCCGCTCCGTCGAGCGCTACCTCCTCCTCGAGCAGGCGCGGTTCGGCGACCGTCTGCAGGTGACCCTCCGCATCGCGCCGGAGGTGCTGCCCGTTGCCGTGCCGTTCCTCTGCATCCAGCCGCTGGTCGAGAACGCCGTACGCCACGGGCTCGAGGCCAGCGCCGAGAAGGCAGACGGGGCCGGCCGGCTCAGCATCGTGGCGCGCGACCTCGACAAGGAGTGCGTCATCGAGGTCGAGGACGACGGCGTCGGCGAGGACCCCGAACGCGTACGTCGGGCGCTGGCCGGCGACGCCTCGATGGACTCGATCGGTCTGGGCAATGTCGACGCACGCCTTCGCAACGCCTACGGGGACGACTACGGTCTGGTGGTCGAGACCGCGCCCGGCGCCGGCACCAAGGTGATCGTGCGGGTGCCCAAGTTCTCCCCCGGGGTGCACGTATGAAGAAGCTGACCGTCCTCGCCATCGATGACGAGCGCCCGGCGCTCGACGAGCTGAGCTTCCTGCTGCGTCGCGACCCGCGGATCGGTGAGGTGCTCGGCTGCGACTCGGCGACCGAGGCGCTGCGGATGCTGCACGACCTCGACGTCGACGCGGTCTTCCTCGACGTGCAGATGCCCGGGCTCACCGGGCTCGACCTCGCCCAGGTGCTCAGCCGCTTCCGCACCCCGCCGCCGATCGTCTTCGTCACCGCCCACGACGAGCACGCGGTGTCGGCCTTCGAGCTGCGCGCGGTCGACTACGTCCTCAAGCCGGTGCGCGAGGAGCGCCTCGCCGAGGCCGTACGACGCGTGGTCGAGGCCGGCACGCCCATGGCGTCCGGCGACGTGCAGATCCCGGTGGAGCGCGGCGGCGTCACCCGCTTCGTCAACCGGTCCGACATCACCCACGTCGAGGCGCAGGGCGACTACGCCCGCCTGCACACCGCGGACGACTCCCACCTCGTCCGCACTCCCCTCACGACACTGGCCGAGGAGTGGTCCGGGGCCGGGTTCGTGCGGATCCACCGGTCACTGATCGTCTCGCTCCCCCACGTGCAGGAGGTCCGCACCGACGCCGGCCGGGTCACCGTCGTCGTCAACGGCGCGGAGCTCCCCGTCAGCCGGCGACACACCCGCGAGCTGCGCGGCGTGCTGACCCGCAAGGCGCCCGAGTGACGAACGCACCGGGCCGGCGATGAGCGAGGCCGAGCCGCCCGTTCGGGTGCGTGTCACGGGACCACCGCGGCGCCGCGCCAACGCCCTGCGCCCCGACGTCGCGCGCGAGATCGACGCCGAGACGGCGCTCGGCGAGGTCTTCATGCGCTCCCTGCTGCGCGAGCAGCTGCGGCTCGCGGTCGGGGCGCTGACCGCGCTGGCCCTGACGCTGGGCATCCTGCCGCTCCTCTTCGTGCTGGCTCCCGGGCTGGCCGGCGTCCGGGTCGGGCCGGTGCCGCTGGCGTGGCTGCTGCTGGGCGTGCTCGCCTACCCGTGGCTCGTGCTGCTCGGCTGGTGGTACATCCGACGCGCCGAGGCCAACGAGCGCGACTTCGCCGCGCTGGTCAGCGCCGCCGAGGACGAGCAGTGAACGCCACCCCCGACGTCCTGCCCGGTGTGATCGCGGTGGCCCTGGTCGCGGTGGCGACACTGGTGATCGGCACGTACGGCCTGCGGATCTCCCGCACGACCAGCGACTTCTTCGTCGCGTCGCGGACCGTGCGCCCGCGGCTCAATGCCAGCGCCATCGGCGGGGAGTACCTCTCCGCCGCGTCCTTCCTCGGCATCGCCGGGCTGGTGCTGACCTTCGGCGCCGAGATGCTCTGGTACCCCATCGGCTGGACCGCCGGCTACCTCGTGCTGCTCGTGCTGGTGGCCGCGCCGCTGCGCCGGTCCGGGGCGTACACGCTGCCCGACTTCGCCGAGGCGCGCCTCGACTCCCGCGTGGTCCGGTCGATGTGCTCGGTGCTGGTCGTCGCGATCGGCTGGCTCTACCTGCTTCCCCAGTTCCAGGGCGCCGGCGTCACCCTCGAGTCCACGATCGGCGCGCCGCGCTGGGCCGGCTCGCTGGTCGTCGCGCTGGTGGTGCTTGCGTCGGTCAGCCCCGGTGGCATGCGATCGATCACCTTCGTGCAGGCCTTCCAGTTCTGGCTCAAGCTGACCGCGCTGCTCGTCCCCGTGTGCGTCCTCCTGGTGGTGTGGGCCGGTGACGGTGCCGCCGACCCGGCCGCCGCGGCGCCCGCCACCTGGTCGCTCCCCCTCGCCGACGGCGGCAGCATGCAAGGCCTCTACACGACGTACTCCCTGATCATCGCGACCTTCCTCGGCACCATGGGCCTGCCGCACGTGGTCGTGCGCTTCTACACCAACCCCGACGGCCGGGCCGCCCGCCGGACGACCCTCGCGGTGCTCGTGCTGCTCGGCGTCTTCTACGTGCTCCCCCCGTTGTACGGCGCCCTCGGCAGGTTGTACGCCCCCGCCCTCGCGGCCGCCGATCGCTCCGACGTGCTCGTGCTGGAGCTGCCGCGCCTGATGGTGCCGGGGATGCTCGGTGAGCTGCTGACCGGACTGGTCACCGCCGGCGCCTTCGCGGCCTTCCTGTCGACGAGCTCGGGCCTGTCGATCGCGGTGGCCGGTGTGCTGTCGCAGGACGTCATCGGCCGCCGGTGGGGCTCGCGGCGACTGGGCGGTGTCGCCGCGTTCCGGGTGGCCGCGGCCTTCGCCGTCGTCGTACCGCTCCTGCTCTCGCTCCTGGCCCGCGACGTGTCGCTGGCACGCACCGTCGGGCTGGCCTTCGCAGTGACCGCGTCCACCTTCGCCCCCCTGCTGCTGCTGGGGATCTGGTGGCGCGGGCTGACCGCCGCCGGCGCGGTTGCCGGGTTGCTGGTGGGCGGGCTGGGCTCCGGCGTGGCCGTCGCCTGGACCCTCGTTTCATCCGCGCCGGCCGGTTGGGCGTCAACCCTCCTCGGCCAGCCCGCCGCCTGGAGCGTCCCGGCCGGGCTCACGACGATGGTGCTGGTCTCCCGGCTGACGCGCGCGTCAGTGCCGGCGCACGCCGGGCGGTTCATGGTGCGGCTGCACACGCCGGAGGCGGTCGACCTCGAACGATGAGGCCGGTGACCCCTCGGCGCGGGCCGGGCGGTCTGACATGCTGGGCGTACGGCGTTGAGCCGACGGGGGGAGCTGGATGACGACGTTCATGGTGATCGGACTGGCAGGGCTTGCCCTGCTCCTGGTCTCGCTCGTCGTCGGCGACCTCTTCGACGGCGCGCTCGACGCGCTCGCAGGTGACGCGTTCTCGAGCGCAGTGATCGGAGCGTTCGTCGCCGCCACCGGCTTCGGTGCGGCGGCTGCACAGGGTGCGGTCGGCACTGCCGTCGCGATCCCGATCGGCCTGGTCACCGGATCGGCGTTCGCCTGGTTCGCGTGGTGGCTGACCCGGCTGCTGCGCGACGGCAGCAGCGACGGCACCCTCACCACGGACGACGCCATCGGCCGCGACGGCCGTGTCATCACCCAGATCCCCGCCGACGGCCTCGGTGTCGTCGAGATCCTCGTCGGCGGCCACACCATGCGACTCAACGCCCGAGCCGAGCAGCTCATCGAGGCCGGCACCCCGGTGCACGTCACCAGCGTCCTCTCACCGACCTCGGTCACCGTGGCGCCCGTGTGGCACGAGCTCCCCTGACCCAGCCAGCACAGCCCGCGAACCGCCCGCACGCCTAGGAGAACCCAGTGGACCTGTCCAGCCCCCTCGTCGCCATCGGTGGCCTCGTCGTCCTCGTCGTCCTGCTCCTGCTGCTCGTCACGAGCCGCTACAAGGTGGCCGGGCCCAACCAGGCCTACATCGTCACCGGACGCAAGGGCAAGGCCGTGCTCAACCCCGAGACCGGCGCCCTGAGCACCGACCTCTCGGGCCAGAAGGTCATCCTCGGTGGCGGCGTCTTCGTCGTCCCGTTCGTGCAGCGGCTCGGCACCCTCGACCTCTCCTCGCGGCGCATCTCGGTGCAGATCCGCGGCGCGGTCTCGGGCCAGGGCATCAAGCTCAACGTCGAGGGCGTGGCGATCGTCAAGGTGGGCGGCAACGCCGACCAGATCCGGCTCGCCGCCCAGCGGTTCCTCAGCCAGCAGCAGGAGGTCGAGGCCTTCACCCAGGAGGTGCTGGCCGGCGCGCTGCGCTCCATCGTCGGCGGCCTGACGGTCGAGCAGATCATCCGCGACCGGGCGGCCTTCGCCCAGCGCGTGGCCGACGAGTCGGAGAACTCGCTGACCGGTCAGGGCCTGATCCTCGACACCTTCCAGATCCAGGACGTCACCGACGACGGCACCTACCTCGCCGACCTCGGTCGTCCCGAGGCCGCGCGCATCCAGCAGACCGCCTCGATCGCCGAGGCCAACGCCCGCCAGGCCGCCGAGCAGGCCCGGATCGCGGCCGAGCAGGAGATCGCGATCTCCACCCGGACCCTCGCGCTGAAGCAGGCCGAGATCAAGTCCGAGACCGACGCGGCCTCGGCCACGGCTGCCGCCTCCGGACCGCTGGCGCAGGCCGACCGTGACCAGGCGATCCTGCTGGAGCAGGAGAAGGTCGCCGTCCGCCAGGCCGCACTGACCGAGCGCAACCTCGACACCGAGGTCCGCAAGCCGGCCGACGCCGCTCGCTACAAGGTCGAGCAGGAGGCCGAGGCCCAGCGCTCGGCCGACATCGCCTCCGCCGAGGGCCGCAAGGCCTCCACCATCGCCGCGGCCCAGGCCAAGGCGGAGGAGGCCCGGCTGAGCGGTGAGGCCGAGAAGTCACGTCGTACGGCGCTCGCCGAGGCCGAAGCGATCGAGGGTGCTCGCCGCGGTGAGGCCGAGAAGGCCCGCCGGGTCGCGGAGGCGGACGCCACGCGAGCCGAGGGTGAGGCCACCGCGGCCGCGACCCTCGCGGTCGGCCAGGCCGAGGCCGAGGCGATGGACAAGCGCGCCGACGCGTTCGCGCACTACAACGACGCCGCCGTCCTGCAGATGCTGATCGAGGTCCTGCCCAAGATCGCCCGCGAGGTCGCGGCGCCGATGTCGGCCATCGACCAGCTGACCGTCATCTCCACCGACGGTGCCGGCGCCCTGCCGCGTCAGGTCAACGACAACGTCGTACAGACCCTCAACATGCTCAAGACCTCCACCGGGCTCGACTTCGAGGCGCTGATCAAGAAGTCCGTGGGCCAGGCGACCGGGACGTTGGGCACGGACGCGTCGGGCTCGGGGTCGTCGGGCTCGGGGTCGTCGGGCTCGGGTGCCGAGCTCGCGTCGGCGGAGGAGACCGCGCAGGCACCCGCCACGAAGTGAGGGCCCTCTGACCGGCTGGGTCCCCGGATATCCGGGGACTCTCCCGGTTTGTAGCCGATGCATCCGCTACAAACCGGGAGACTTGGGTGCAAACCTCTGGCGTGGCGGATCGCCGACACGTCGGAATCGAGCTGATCTCCTCGGCAAGAAGTACGCCGCTCGTCTCCCGGTCAGGCCGACTCCCCTCCAGCCGCTCGACCCCGCCCCCGCTTTGAGCGGTGTGTGACGCGGCTTTTCACCGCCGGGACCCCGCCTCACACACCGCCGACTACGGGGTGTCTCCGCGGCACGCCCGGCGGCGGTGCCTGAGGCGGCTTTTCAGCGCCGGGAACCCCCCTCACACACCGCTCACGAGGACCTCCAGGCGGTGACGCACGGGCGGGCGCACAGAAGGCGTCGGCAGACCGTCAGCCCACCGCCAGCCGATACCCCCGCTTCACCACCGTCAGCACAGCCTTCGTCCCGATCGCCGCCCGCAACCTCGCCACCGCCATCTCGACCGCGTGCTCCGACCCGGCCTGCCCGCTCGGCAGCGCTGCGAGCAGCGCCCGACGGGAGACGACGAAGCCGGGATTCACGAGCAGGGCCATGAGGACCGACAGGGGTGCAGGCGACAGCTCGACGGGTACGCCGTCGAGCAGGAGCGAGTCGCTGTGCACGATGAGCGTGCGCCCGTCGGTGAGGCGTACGTCGACGCCGTCGCGCCGTGTCGGCAGCTCGGTCTCCAGCTGCTTGACCATCCCCGCCAGCCGCGAGCGGTCGGGGAAGATCGTCGGCACGCCCCACATCTCGAAGGCGGCGGCGGTCACCGGGCCGACGCACGAGGCCACCACGTCGGACTGGAAGGCCGAGATGAGGTCGTCGCGGCGCCCGACCGAGAAGGCCGCCTCCATCAGGGCCGCCACGGCGGGTGCGGAGGTGAAGGTGACGGCGTCGAGCAGGCGGTCGGCGATGAGGTCGATCATGTGGAACATGGGCGAGGGGTCCTCGGCCGACTCCACCCGGTAGATCGGCACCGTCAGCACCGACGCACCCTGCCGGCGCAGCGCGTGCGCCGACATCGACAAGGACTGGCCGTGCTCCTGGACGACGATCCGCTTGCCGGTGAGGTCTCGGCCGCGCAGGTGCGCGAGCACGTCCTCGAAGCACTCCGACTCCGGCGCCCACAGCTCCCGCAGCCCGTGCCGCCGCAGCACCCCCACACTCTTCGGCCCCCGAGCCAGGATCTCGGCCCGCCCGAGCGACGCGACGAGGTCGTCGTACAACCCGGCCCTGGTCGCCGCGTCGAGCCAGGTCCTCATGCCGACCCCCGTGGTGGCGAGGAAGAGGTCGACGGGTTCGGAGAGGACCTCCTTGGTCGCGGTGAGCAGCTCGCTGAGGTCGACGTGGTTGGGCTCCAGCGAGAGCGCGGCAGCCCACTCGACCTGGGCACCGCGCCGTCGCAGCAACGCCACCTGCTCGTCGGCCTTGCGCGCCGCGGTGACGCCGATCCGGAAGCCCTCGAGTGGCCGCGCCGCGGGCTCGACGGAGGCTGTCACGTCGGCACCCGCGGCGACCCGACGAGGACGATGCCGTCGAGCACCGAGACGTCGTACGCCGCCACGCCGGCGCTGTCGTCGTCGAGGCAGCGGCCGCTGGTCAGGTCGAAGGCCTGCTTGTACATCGGCGAGCTCACCACCGGCAGGTCACCGCGGCTGCCCACGATGCCTCGCGACAGCACCGAGGCGCCGCTGAAGGGGTCGACGTTGCCGATCGCGAAGACCTCACCGGAGTGGGTGCGGAACACCGCGACGGCTTCAGCGCCGACCAGCGCAGCGACCCCGCCCTCGAGCGGGATCGCGTCGACGGGGCAGACCTCGGTCCACGTCAGCTGGACGGCCGTCACGACGGCGCTCCCACCGGGATGAGCGCCGGGAAGATCGGCTGGATCTGCTCGCGCTCGGTGGTGAAGGCGATGCTCGGGTCGGGGGTGTCCGGGGCGTTGACGAACGACACGAACCGGGCGAGCTTCTCCGGGTCCTCCAACGTGGCGGCCCACTCGTCGGCGTACCCGCCCACGTGCCGAGCCATCTCCGCCTCCAGCTCCGCGCCGAGGCCGAGCGAGTCGTCGACGACCACCTCGCGCACCCGGTCGAGCCCTCCCTCGAGGTGCTCGATCCAGGTGGACGTGCGCTGGAGGCGGTCGGCCGTGCGGATGTAGTACATGAGGAAGCGGTCGAGGTAGGACACGAGCGTCTCGGTGTCGAGGTCGCCGGCGAGCAGCCGCGCGTGTGCCGGGTTCGCGCCGCCGTTGCCGCCGACGTAGAGGTTCCAGCCCTGCTCGGTCGCGATGACGCCGAAGTCCTTGCCGCGCGCCTCGGCGCACTCGCGGGCGCAGCCGCTGACACCGCCCTTGAGCTTGTGGGGGCTGCGCAGCCCGCGGTAGCGCAGCTCCAGCGCGATCGCGAGGCCGACCGAGTCCTGCACGCCGAAGCGGCACCACGTCGAGCCGACGCACGACTTCACCGTGCGCAGCGACTTGCCGTAGGCGTGGCCGGACTCGAAGCCGGCACCGACCAGCCGACGCCAGATCGCGGGCAGCTCCTCCATCCGGGCGCCGAAGAGGTCGATCCGCTGGCCGCCGGTGATCTTGGTGTAGAGCCCGAAGTCGCGGGCGACCTCGCCGATGACGATCAGCTTCTCCGGCGTGATCTCGCCACCGGGGATGCGCGGGACGACGGAGTAGGTGCCGTTGCGCTGGATGTTGGCGAGGTAGGCGTCGTTGGTGTCCTGGAGGCCTGCGGTCTCGCGCTCGAGGATGTGGGTGCTCGTCTGGCTGGCCAGGATGCTGGCGATCGCGGGCTTGCAGATGTCGCAGCCGCGACCGGTGCCGTGGGCCTCGACGATGTCGTCGAAGCGCCGGTAGCCGTGCACTGCAACGACGTCGAAGAGCTCCTGACGGGTGAGGCGGAAGTGCTCGCACAGGCCCTTGTCGACGACCTTCCCGACACTCGCGAAGTGCTCCTCGATGAGGTTCTTCACCGTCGGCACGCACGAGCCGCAGGTGCTGCCGGCGCGGGTGCACTGCTTGACCGCGGCGACGTCCTCGCAGCCCTGCTCGGCCACCGCGTGGATGATCTGGGCCTTCGTCACGTCGTTGCACGAGCAGACCTGCGCCTCGTCGGGCATGCCCGGCTGGACGCCGCTGCTCGCGGGCAGGATGAGCTGCTCGGGGTTGTCGGGGAGCGCCAGCCCGCTGCTGACCATCGGCCGCAGGATGCCGTACGCCGACGCGTCGCCGACGAGGATGCCGCCGAGCAATCTGAACGAGCCGTCCCCTGTGTCTGACTCACTGACGACGAGCTTCTTGTAGACACCGCTGACCGCATCGGCGTACGTCAGCTCGAGCGCGCCGTCGGTCGCGGCGAACGCGTCGCCGAAGCTGGCGACGTCGATGCCGAGCAGCTTGAGCTTGGTGGACATGTCGGCGCCGGTGAACGTTCCCGGGCCGTCGAGGAGCGCGTCGACGACGACCTCGGCCATGGCGTAGCCGGGGGCGACCAGGCCGTACATCGTGCCGCCGGGTGCCGCGCACTCGCCGATCGCGAAGACGTGGGGATCGGCGGTCCGGCACTGCTCGTCGACCAGTACGCCGCCGCGCGGGGCCACCTCGAGGTCGCACTCGCGGGCCAGGGCGTCGCGCGGGCGGATGCCCGCGGAGAAGACGACGACCTGCGTGTCGATCACCTCCGTCGGGGCGCCCTCGTCGGTGCCGGCCTGCCGGACGCGGAGTCCGGTGACCGTCTCGCCGCCCTCGATCTCCTCGGTGAGGACTCCGGTGTGGACCTTCACGCCCAGCTTCTCGATGTGCCGCACCAGGGTCGAGCCCGCCGCACCGTCGAGCTGGACCGGCATCAGGCGTGGCGCCATCTCGACGACGTTGGTCTCCAGGCCGAGCTGCACGAGGGCGTTCGCCGCCTCGAGCCCGAGGAGCCCGCCGCCGATGACGACGCCGCTGGTCGCGGTCAGGCTGGCGGCCCTGATCGCCTCGAGGTCCTCGATGGTGCGGTAGACGAAGCAGCCGTCCTTGCCGCGCCCCTCGACCGGCGGGACGAACGGCGCCGCACCCGTGGCGAGGACCAGGACGTCGTACTCATGGATCGTGACCGCACCGGGCTCCGTCTGTCGGTCGAGGAGGGCGCCCTGGCGCCCGACACGAGACCCGGGCGGCGGCGACACGACCGTCACCGTCCGAGCCGCGCGGTCGATCTCGGTGACGACGCTGTCGATGACCAGCCGCACGCGCGGGTCGTCGTACTCCCCACCGGGCAGGAGGGAGAGCGCCTCCGCACCGCCCTCGGCGTGGCCGAACCAGCTGGTGAGCCCGACCCGGTCGTACGCCGCCCGCGGCTCCTCGCCGATGACGAGCACGTCGTGGGTCTCGGTGAGGCCGCGCTCGACCGCGGCCTGGGCGAAGCGGTGGCCCACCATGCCGTGCCCGACGACGACGATGCGCTTGCGAGTGCTCATGCGACGACGGTAGGAAGCGCATGTTGTCGGGGGCCTCACGGAATGTTTCGGTGAGGAAAATTGGGTGGCACCGCCTCACGTCAGCGGGAGGCAGCGGGCTCAGTGCGCGTCGAGGTCGATCCCGGGCATGACGACCACGACGTTGCCGATCTTGCGGCCCGAGTCGACATAGGCGTACGCGTCGCGCAGCGCGTCGAAGCCGAAGGTGCGGTCGACGACGGGCCGGTAGGCGCCGCGAGCCATGAGCCCGGCGAGGTGCGCGGCGAGGGCGGCGTCCGCGTGGGGGACCGGGAACCGCACGTGGCGACGCCGCAGCACTCGGGCCGCCGGCCCGGCCGCCGCGAGCAGGAGGTTCTGCCACCCGCGGCCCAGCTCGGAGGAGATGTAGGTGCCGCCGGGTCGGAGCAGCGGCCGGGCGGCGCCGAACGAGAGGTGTCCGGTCGCGTCGATCACTGCGTCGAATCCCTCTCCGACCGGGCCGGGCAATGTCCCAGCCCTCAGCTCCCACACGTGCGCGGCCCCCAGCTCGGTCAGCAGCTCCGGGCGACCCGGTGGGAGCGTGTCGCACACGGCCGTCACCTCCACGCCCTCGGCATGGAGCAGCTGCACGAGCGCCGTGCCGATGCCTCCGGTGGCGCCGTGGACGAGGACCCGGTCTCCCTGGCCGAGGCCGGTCAAGCGGAGACTGGCATGGGCGTAGTGGGCCCCCTCCATCCCGGGAGCCGCGTCGACCAGGTCCCACGACTCCGGCACATGGGCGACCAGCCCCTGCACGGCGACGGCGACCAGCTCGGCGTGGGCCCCGGGACGGCCGTCGACGAACCCGAACACTCGCTCCCCCACGGCGTACGACGCGACGCCCTCCCCGACCTCGACCACCACTCCGGCGTACTCCGACCCCAGCACCTGCACGCGGGGACGCGGCCATCCGCAGACGGCCCGGTTGATCCACGGGTGTCCCGAGCGGTAGGCACAGTCGGTGCGGTTCACCGTGGTGGCGTGCACCCGCACCACGATCTCGCCAGGGCCCGCGGTCGGTGCCGGGACGTCCTCGACGTCGACGACCTCAGGGCCGCCGTACCGCGTTCGGACCGCTGCGCGCACCCAGCCAGTATGGCCGCGTCACCTCTGCGGCCGCTTGATCCGACACCTCGCCAGCTGGTCTCGACCACCCTGTCCGACCGGCGCCGAGGGCAGTACGGTCCGAGGACCGGCTTCGGAGCGGGGAGGTCTGCCGATGGCGAAGCCCAGCATCCTCGCCGTCGACGACGACGTGGCGGTGGTGGCCGCCGTCGTCCGGGACCTCCGCCAGCGCTACGGGAAGGACTACCGCGTCCTGCGCGCCTCCTCCGGCGCCGAGGCGCTGGAGATCCTGGCCGACCAGGTGCTGAAGGACCGGCCGGTCGCGGCTGTCGTCTCCGACCAGCGGATGCCCGGGATGACCGGTATCGAGGTGCTCCAGGAGGTGCGGGAGCAGTCGCCGGACTCCAAGCTGCTGCTGCTCACGGCGTACGCCGACACCGACGTGGCGATCCGTGCGATCAACGACATCGCGCTCGACTACTACCTGATGAAGCCGTGGGACCCGCCCGAGGAGCGGCTCTACCCCGTGCTCGACGAGCTGCTCCGCGACTGGGCGCACGGCCACCCCGACCGCGACTCCGAGGTGCGCGTGGTGGGGCACCGCTGGTCGGAGCGGACGGTCGAGGTCAAGACCTTCCTCACCCACAACCACGTGCCCTACCGCTGGCTCGAGGTCGGCAGGGGCGAGGAGGCCGAGGAGGCGACGCGGCTGCTGGAGCTCGCCGGGGCCGGCGTCGACGACCTGCCCGTCGTGGCCCTGCCCGACGGTGTGGCGCTGCACTCCCCCACCACCATCGACCTGGCGGATGCGCTCGGCCTCCGCACCCGCGCCGAGAAGCCGCTCTACGACCTCTGCATCGTCGGAGCCGGACCTGCCGGTCTCGCGGCTGCGGTGTACGCCGCCTCCGAGGGGCTGGCGACCGTCGTGGTCGAGCGTGACGCACCGGGTGGCCAGGCCGGGCAGAGCGCGTCGATCGAGAACTACCTCGGCTTCCCCAACGGCCTCTCCGGCGCCGACCTCACCCACCGGGCGGTCGCCCAGGCCGCGCGCTTCGGCGCCGAGATGGTGCTGGCCCGCGACGTCGTCGGCTTCGAGACCCGCGGCCCCGTGCGAGCGGTGCTGCTCGACGGCTCGGCCGACATCGAGGCGCGCGCGGTCCTGGTCGCCAGCGGGGTGTCCTACCGCCGCCTCGACGCGCCCGGCCTCGACGGCTTCGTCGGCCGCGGGGTCTACTACGGCGCCAGCGCGAGCGAGGCGACGCAGACGGTCGGCGAGGACGTGTACGTCGTGGGCGCGGCGAACTCGGCTGGGCAGGCAGCGCTCAACTTCGCCCGCCATGCGCGGAAGGTCGTGCTCGTCGTGCGCGGCGCCTCGCTGGAGGCGTCGATGTCGCAGTACCTCGTCAGCCGCATCCTCACCACGCCCAACGTCGAGGTCCTGCTGCGGGCGGAGATCGTCGGCACGCGCGGCGACGGGCACCTCGAGGCCATCAGCCTCTGCGGCCGCGACGCCGACCGGGTCGAGGAGGTCGAGACCAGCTGGGTCTTCATCTTCATCGGTGCCGCCCCGCGCACCGACTGGCTCGGCGCCGCCATCGTGCGCGACGACCGCGGCTTCGTGCTCACCGGTCCCGACCTGCCGGCGGACCTGTCGTGGCCGCTCGACCGCAGCCCCTTCGCGCTGGAGACCAGCGTGCCGGGCGTCTTCGCCGCCGGGGACGTACGCCGTGACTCGATGAAGCGGGTCGCCTCCGCCGTCGGCGAGGGCGCGATGTCGGTCTACCTCGTCCACCGCTACCTGGCGGCGACATGAGCCTCGTCGAGGAGCTCCGCGCCGTCTCGATCCTGGACGGATTCACCGACTCGCAGGTGGCCGACCTGGCCGCCGCGGGCACGGAGGAGACGTACGAGCCGGGCATCCGTCTCTTCGACGAGGGTCGGCCGGCCGACGACTGGTGGGTGCTGCTGTCCGGACGCATCGACCTCGTGCGCCGCATCGGTCACGAGGAAGCAGTCATGGCGACGATGGAGAACGCGGGACAGTGGGCCGGCGGCTTCCGCGCGTGGGACGAGCACGGCATCTACATGGGGTCCGCGCGGGTCATGGCGCCGACGCGCGTCTTCCGGCTCCCCGCGCCGGAGCTCGCTCGCCTCGGAGAGACGTGGTTCCCCTTCGCCGTCCACCTGCTGCGCGGGCTGATCGGCACGGCCCGACGCATCGAGCACCACGCCCGCCAGCGCGAGGCCCTCGTCGCCCTCGGCACCCTCGCCGCCGGGCTCGCCCACGAGATCAACAACCCCGCCTCGGCTGCGGTCCGATCAGTGGGGGCACTCCAGCAGTCGAGCGACGACGTGTTCGCGTCGTTGCAGCGACTGGCGGGCGAAGGGATCTCCGCACCGCAGTTCGTCGCCCTGGACGGGTTGCGGGGGTCGATCGAGCCGGCCTCGGCACCCTCCGGGGTCGCGCTCTCCGACCTCGAGGAGTCACTCACGGCCTGGCTCACCTCGCACGACATCGATCGGGACTGGGTGATCGCGCCTGCGCTGGCAGGGGCCGGCGTCTCCGTCTCCTGGTTGGAGCGCGCGGCCGCGGCCCTGTCAGGTTCGGCGCTGCAGGCGGGGCTCGAGTGGGTGGCGAGCTCGGTGACGACCACGGCGCTCATCGGGGAGGCACAGGACGCCACCCGCCGGATCTCCGACCTCGTCTCCGCCGTGAAGTCCTACTCCCAGCTCGACCGCGCCACCGTCCAGGAGGTCCGCGTCGTCGACGGCCTCGAGAGCACCCTGATCATGCTCGGCCACAAGCTCCGCGACGGCATCACGGTCGTGCGCGAGTACGACGACTCCGTCCCGACCGTCACCGCCAACCCCGGCGAGCTCAACCAGGTCTGGACGAACCTCATCGACAACGCCGTCGACGCCATGGACGGCGCGGGCACGCTCACCGTCCGCACGTACGCCGACGACCGTCACGTCGTCGTCGAGATCCGTGACACCGGCCACGGCATGACGGTCGACGTCGCCACCCACGCCTTCGAGCCGTTCTTCACGACCAAGGAGGTCGGCAAGGGAACGGGGCTGGGGCTCGACATCTCGCGCCGGATCATCGTCGAGAGGCACGGCGGGGAGATCGGGGTGGAGTCGGAGCCGGGAGCCACCGTCGTGTGCGTACGACTGCCGCGCTCGCATGTCGGTGATCGGGCGTAGTCCACCTCGCCCCGGCGCGGGGCTTCATCAATTCCGATGTGGCGTGCGTCACATCGGCGCCGATAGGCTTCCCGGATCGGCCGCCGCGACAGTGGCGTCACGGACAAAGGTGGGGCCATGGCTCGTCGTCGTCTACTCGTCTCAGTCGCTGCCGTCGGCCTGGTCTGGGCCGTCGCGGGCGCCGGAGCCCAGACCGGAGCAGCGGCCGACCCGAAGCCGTCGGCACGACCGGACAAGGTCGTGCTCATCGTGGTCGACGCCCTCAGCAAGGAGATCGTCGAGAAGTACGACATGCACAACACCAAGGCCCTGATGGCCGACGGCGTCGACACCCCGCGCGGCTACCTGGGCCACACCGGCTCGGTGACCGTCGTGACCCACAACGTGATCACATCGGGCATGTTGCCGAGGAACATGGGGTGGACCAACGAGGGGTACCGCGACGTCGACGGGGTCCTCGGCGCGCCCGGCGGGCTCTACATCACCAGCAACTTCGGCTATGACCAGATGTCCAAGCTGCAGAAGCATGCCGGGTATCCACAGCTGTCGGACTACCTCGACGACACCGGCAAGGTCTTCACCGTCAGCCCGAAGGGATACGCCGCGTACGGCCTCAGCGGCCCCGGGTCGGCCAACACCTCGGTCATCACCTTCGCCAGCGGCCCGTCCTGCGACGGCGTGCGCTGGCGGATGCCGGCCGGCATCGCGGTGCCGCCCTACATCGCGGGCACGTGTGGCTCGCGCTACTGGGTCGAGCGCGACAAGGCCTACGACACGCTGCAGTTCCCGGCCCAGCTCTACCCGGCGACCGACGACCGCTACGTCGTGGGCGACGAGCCGGGGAACCAGGGTGGTGACGTCTGGGCCACCGACGCAGCGCTCGACATCATGGACCACGAGGAGGACGCCTGGAGCGGCATCTTCGTCAGCCTGCCCGGCATCGACAAGGCCGCCCACATGTGGGGCGGCGTCGACGACCCCGAGGCCGCCACGCCGGGCTATGACCCGATGACCCACATGGAGTACGCGGCGGCGACCGCCGACGCGCAGGTGGGCCGCATCATCGACGCGCTCGACGAGAGCGGCGAGCTCGAGAGCACGCTGGTCGTGCTCACCGCGGACCACGGATCGGTCGCCGCCGCGGACGGGCACTGGCACGGCGACTTCGAGCCGGTCAACGACTACGGCTACTACAACTGGTACTACGGCGATCCTGAGAACGACGTCTTCTACGACCAGCCGCAGGAGGCCCTGCAGCCGCTCATCGACACCGGCAACGTCGGGCTCTCCTACAGCGACTCCTCGCTCAACGTGTGGCTGAAGGACCAGTCGCCGGCAGCGGTCGCGTCGGCCGCGGCCGTCATGAAGACCCTTCCGGACGTGACGTCCGTGTGGCGACGCCAAGGCGACCGTTTCGAGCGGGTCTCGCCGATCCGGTGGGACCGGATGACGTCCGGCGGGGAGAAGTCGTGGTTCGCCCGCAAGACCCAAGAGCTCGTCGACACCCAGGCGGCCGACTACGGGCCCGACCTGATCGCGACGCTGCCCGACGACACCACGTACTCGGTGCTCGGCGACCACGGCGGCATCCAGAGGACGACGCAGCAGATCCCGATCGTCTTCGCCGGGGCAGACTTGTCCGGCAAGGACCTGCACGGCGAGGTGAGGTCGGTCGACATCATGCCGACGATCCTCAAGGCGATGGGCATCGCGCCGACATCAGCCATGGACGGCACCCCCTACGAGCTGCCGAGGCGCAAGCGCTGAGCCGGAGCAGGTACGAGACTGCCTGGGTCGTGCGTACCAGGCCCGGCCGTCCGGCCGGATGGTTCAGCCGGTCTCGGCGATCTGCTTGATCGCGGTGAGGGTCTTGGGGATCCCGGCGTAGGCATGCCGGGTGCGGTCCTCGATCTCGTCAGCAGCCCGGTCGCCGAACTTGTCGACGAACATCGACAGTCCCTCCGGCAGGAACTCCCAGGTCTCGGTCAGCCGCGTGCCCGCTCCCTCCGCCTCGAGGGTGAAGCCCCACCGCACGAACGCTCCGCCCACGAGCCAGGCGAACTCGCGGCCGCGGTCGGCCGCGACCACCTGGGACCGGGTCTCCCAGGTGCGGTCCGGGAGCTCGTTGTGCCCGGTGAACCAGGCACCGACCCGACCCGCCTCGGTCTCGTCGTCCCACCAGCACGAGGTGCAGACGGGGCTCCACTCACCGGTCCGGGTGACGTCACTGACGAGGTCGTAGACCGCCTCGGGGGTGGCCGCGACGACCACCGCGTCCTGATGGGTCCGTGACTCTGACTGCGTCATCCGCGCTCACTCCTCTGCCGACGGCTGCCACCGTGCCAGTCCTCCAGCGTGCCGACGGTGCCGGGCTCCACGCCGAACCCGACGAGCTGCGGCTTCTCGCGCAGGCTGCGCTTGAACTCCGCGAAGCCGGGGAAGCGAGCCAGGCCGACCAGGTGGTCCCACAGCTCCCCCGCCTGCTCGGGCTCGGGGAGTCGGCTGATCACGGGGCCGAAGAACGCCACCCCGTACGGCGGCTCGAAGTGGATGATCGGCGTGCCGACGTCCTTGCCGGTCAGCGCGAGGGCCTCGTCGCCGTCCGCGCGGATCGCGTCGTCCCAGGAGGTGTCGTCGAGGGCATCGGCAAGGTCGGTGGGCAGGTCCGCCTCGCGCAGGACGGGCTCCAGGAACTCACGCGTGCCACGCCGCTCGCGGTTCGCCTTCTCGTCGGCGTCGGCGGGCGGCGTGTCGAAGATGTGTGCCCCGAGGGCGGCCTGTAGCGAGTCCACGGCCTCGGCGCCGTGCTCCTGACGCGTCCGGGCGACCGCGCGCAACAGGCGCAGCCCGGCGGTGTGCCCGACCTCGTACTCGGGTGGGAAGTGGGCGTCGTAGTCGATGTGCTCGTTGATCAGCCGCAGCGAGATGAACCGCCAGTCCACGGACAGGTCACGCTCGGCCTGCACCATCCGGATCCACTTGCTGGTCAGCCAGCAGAAGGGGCACACCGGATCGAAGTAGAAGCGAATGTCAGCGGAGGTCATGGATCGACACTAGGACCGGACCCCAACGCGGTGCTGCCAGGAGCGACGCCGTCCGTCGATTCCGGATCTGGGCACTCACGAAGAATTTCCACGCGGCGCCACCCCTCGATCGCGTGGACTCACCCCGGCCGGTCCAGACCAGGTCGGCTGCCGCGTGACCCGCTCGTCCGTGTCGTCGTTGGCACCTCGTACGGAGCGAAACACCGATCGACTGGGGAGACACCATGAACACGACGAACACGATGACCGCAGGCAGGACCAAGCTCGAGTCGGTTGCTTTCAGCCGTGCGCGGCAGGAGCGCCTCCGGCAGCTGAGCGTGCCGTCCGTCGTCGGCGTGTGCACCCCCGAGCAGTACGAGCCGCGGCACCGCGCCGACGTCCGGGTCGACTCGGTCGCCTGAGCCCTCGCCGCCCTGAGCGCAGTGCGGACTCGCTGGTCCCAGGTCCAGCCGGGTGAGCCGAAGACCGCTCATGACCGCCCGGACCGATCCTGGCCACCAGGACCGGGACTAGGGTGAATCATGCGCTATCGACTACTGGGCCAGAGCGGCTGCGCGGTCTCTGAGCTGTGCCTCGGCACCATGACGTTCGGCGCCGAGACCGACGAGGCGGGCTCCCACGAGCAGCTCGACATGTTCGTCGAGGCAGGTGGAACGCTCGTCGACACCGCTGATGTCTACTCCGCGGGGCTGTCCGAGGAGATCATCGGCCGATGGCTTGCGGCCCGCCCGCAGGACGTGACGGAGTCTGTCGTCCTGGCGACCAAGGGCCGGTTCGCCACCGACCCTCGCCCCAACGGCAACGGGCTGTCGGCCCGGCACCTGACCCGCGCCCTCGACGCGTCCCTGGGTCGGCTCGGAGTGGACGCGATCGACCTGTACCAGGTCCACGCCTATGACCCCTACACGCCGTTGGACGAGACGTTGCGCACGCTCGACGGGTTCGCGCAGGCCGGAAAGATCCGGTACTACGGCCTGTCGAACTTCACAGGATGGCAGTTGACCAAGGCGGTGCTGACCGCGCGCGCGCTGGGTCTCCGTGAGCCGGTGACCCTGCAGCCGCAGTACAGCCTCATCGTCCGCGAGATCGAATGGGAGATCGTTCCGGCCGCCCTCGACGTCGGCATGGGCCTGCTGCCCTGGAGTCCGCTGGGCGGCGGCTGGCTGTCCGGCAAGTACCGGCGCGACCAACGGCCGACCGGCGACACACGGCTCGGGGAGGATCCCGGCCGCGGGATGGAGGCATACGACCGACGGGGCAGCGACCGTACGTGGCGGGTGATCGATGCGGTGGACCGGATCGCCCAAGACCGTGGGGTCTCCATGGCCGAGGTCGCGCTCGCCTGGGTCAACAACCGCCCGGCCGTGGTGTCCACGATCATCGGCGCCCGCACGACCGAGCAGCTGGAGGCCAATCTGCGAGCCGCCGGCCTCGAGCTCTCGAAGGAGGAGTGCGCGACGCTCGACGAAGCGAGCGACCTCGCGCCTGGTGACTACCCGTACGGCGAGCTGGGCCTCGACCAGCGCAGCCGCAAGCTGTCCGGCGGCTAGCCTCCCAGCCCACCCACACCGGGACTGCGGTCGATCGCCGGCCGATCAGGCGTCGTGCGTCCCCGATTGCCTGCGGGCAACGTCGAGGTGGTGCCTCATGACCTCACCCAGCGAGACTGAGTCAACCGAGACAGTCACGATGGTCGCGCCCTCAGCGGCATAGCCTGCGGCGTCCTCCCCGTTGTAGGCATGGACACCGACAGGCACGCCGGCGGAGACGGCCCGGGAGATGATCGATGACAGGACGACGCGCAGGTCCGCGGAGCGGTCCTCACCTTCGAGGCCGAGGGACAAGGAGAGGTCCCCCGGGCCGACGTAGATCCCGTCCATGCCCTCCACGCCCAGGATCGCGTCGAGGTCGTCGAGCGCTGTCGCGGTCTCCACCATGAGGATGACCAGCGGCTGATCGGTTCCACCTGACAGACGCCCGATCGACCGCCCACCGACCGGCGCGTATCGGGTGGCGGCGACGACCTCCCGGGCGTGATCGGCGTCGCGCACGTTCGGCACGATGACGCCGCAGGCACCGAGGTCGAGCGGGCGCCCGACATCGGCGAACAGCGGGCTGCGTGTCCGGACCAGCGGCACCGAGCCTGCTGCCCTGATGGCCGCGGCCACCCCTGGCAGCTCCGCCTCCGTCACGGCCCCGTGCTGCAGGTCCACGACGACGAAGTCGGGGCCGGTCCTTGCGAGGACTTCAGCGCTGACGACGCTCGGCAGCAGACTCCACAGGCCATGGCAGGGCTGCCCCTCTGCCCACCGCCGGCGCACGCCATCCTCGCTGATCACCATGCCAGCATCTTCTCCTCTCCCGCCCGGCTGTGATCGGCATGTCGATCAGTGGGACGTACTCCGTCGTGGCCGCCGCCCCGATGCCGGAGGGCCGACACCGGCGTGACTTCTGGCGCTGTCTGGCGCTCATCATCACGTCCTGTGAAGCCATGACCGCAGGACGCCCGAGGTCCCCGATCGAAGAACGGATCGCGGCTACCAGTCCACTTCCTCGGCGTCGGTGACCAGAACCGGGTTGCTCAGCTCCCGGTGCCCAGCGGGCGATGCCTTGTCCCGCAGGCTCGAGAAGGTGAGCCCGGTGCGTTGTCCAAGGAAGTCCAGCGACACGAGATAGGTGTCGAAGTCGTCGAGGAACGCTGGGGTGGCGATGCGGTCCACGTCGAGGGTCTGGGACAGCACGAAGCACTTGAATCGGAACTGCCGGTCCATTCGGTAGCAGACGATCTTCCAGTGCTCGAGCGGCACTTGGACGATGTCACGGTAGAGCGGGTCGTCATCGCGGAGCACCGGTCCCGCGAACAGGCTGAGGCGTCGGTCCTCGAGTCCGTCGTGGGCGAGGACGGCGTTCTCGAGCAACCCCCAGCTGCCGCCCATTCCGGACTGGTTGAAGTCGTCCATCTGCGGCGTGATGTTGGTGAAGAAGAACGAGTCGGAGTTGGCTGCCAGCGCGTCGGCCAGGGTCCCCCAGAGCAGATCTGAGCGGCGGGCGACGTGGCCGCGGTCGAGGCGGTTGTTCTCGTAGGCGACGTCGAGGGTCTGGGCGGTATCGGGGATGCGCGGGTCGGCCCGGAACTTCTGACCCGACCGGCTGATGGTGTCGCCGGGGAAGAGACGGAGCCCGTCGATGTTCCAGGCTGCCCACGACGCCAGTCGCCGGGTGGGATGCATGCCGATCGTGAAGTGCACGTAGTCGAGAACGCGCACGGGTTCCACGCCGTCAGGCGCCTCCGGCGGCGCGAGGGCCGTCCCGAGGAAGTCGACGTCGTATCCGAGATCAGCCATGCCTCGAGTGTCCCGCACCATCTCGTCGGGGGCGTGAGCTGGCGACAGCGCACCCCTCGCGCCCGGTTGGTCCTGGAGATGGTTCATACTGAGGACGTGTCAGCCTCGTCAGAGGCTGGCTTCGCGGACGTGGTGTAGTTGCAGCACGCTTCCCTTCCAGGGAATGAGTCGAGGTTCAAATCCTCGCGTCCGCTCCATTTCCTGAGCCCGTGCCGAGCAACCGACGTGATCCCCCCGCTCACGGCTGTGGCTGCATCGGGTTGGCCGCCCGCTCCTCCTCGCTGCGAAGGATGCAGAACTCGTTGCCCTCCGGGTCCTGGAGGACCACCCAGCCGATCCCGGGGCCGTGATGATCGCGGTGGTCGGCGACCTGCGTCGCGCCGAGGTCGACGACCCGTTCGGGTCGTCGTCGAGGTCGACGTGACCCAGCACCTGTTTCCACCACTCGGAGAGCTCGTAGGCGTTCCGGCAGTCCACTGTCGTGTGCGTGATGAAGGACGTCATGGCGTTCATCCTGCACCGCTGTGCGCCGCTGCGTCACCGGGTCACAGCGAGCCACGAGGTCACCCAGGAACGTAGGTCAACCTCACCACGTCCTCGCCGATCCGGTCATGGGCCTGGAGGCGGAGCGGTCCCCGAGGTCCTCCGAAGTACGGCTTGCCGTGACCGATCGCGACGGGGTGGACGTAGATCCGGTACACATCGATCAGGCCGAGATCGGCGAGGCTCTGCGCCAGGGCTGGGCCGGCAACTTCGATCTCCCCGTCGTGCTCGCTCTTCAGGTCGCGGATGGCGCCCTCGAGGTCGTCCTCGACCAGTCGGGCGTTGGGGCCGACCGACGTCAACGAGCGCGAGACGACCCACTTGGGGTGGCTTCGCCATGCGGCCGCGAAGGCGCGTTCGTCGTCGCCCCACTCAGGTTGGTCGTCGTCCCAGTAGCGCATGACCTCATACATGTGACGGCCGTAGACACTGCCCGCGAGTCCCTGGGCCTGCTCGACGAAGTGGCGGAAGAGCGTAGGGCTGGGCGCGAACGCCATGTGGTCGACGTAGCCGTCCAGGGACTGGTTCATTCCGAACACGAGCTTGGCCACCAGCCGTCCTTCCTCACGCTGCAACTGAGAGCGACCCTCAGAATTGCGCGAGCGGGACCAGTGAGCAAGAGCAGGCGGCTGACCGGGTCCGGGTCAGCTGGGTAGTGCGGCTGGGTCACGCTGCTCGTTCGAACCAGTCGATCGCGAGGTCAGCGACTTCGGCGGGGGCGTCGTCGGTGATGAAGTGCGCTGCGTCCTCGACGTAGGCGAACTCAACACGATCGGCGTACCGCTCGGGATCGCGACAGATGCGCCCCATGATCTCCTCCGTGGTGGGGTGGTCGCGGCGGCCGAAGACGAAGAGGGTCGGCACCGTGAGCCGACGTCGGCGGTAGACGCCACGCATCAGGCGCATGGCTTCAGGCAGGACCATGCGGCGAGTGAGCGGACGTACCGCGGCATCGATGTCAGGCCGACGAAGCGGGGCCAGGTGGGCCTCGACCGTCGCGTCCGACATCGGGCGGGCGGCGTACCTCTCGGAGAAGGTTCCTCGTAATGAGGCGCCCGGGCGGTGCCAGATGAACGGGGGCAGGTGCTGGAACGCGGGGAAGAGCTTCGGGCTGAACGTCATGAAGGCGGGCCACACTGAGAGCTGGACCGCCGTTCGCACCCGCTCGGGGTGGTCGTAGGTCATCTGGATGGCGGTGATGACGCCCATGTCGTGGGAGACGAGGTGCGCGCGTTCGATGTCGAGGACGTCGAAGAGGCCGAGCAGGTCGCGCAGCCGGGTCTGGCGCTCGACGGACGGATCGTCGGCCACGGTCCAGCCGGCCCCGCGCAGGTCTGGGCAGAGGACGCGGTAGCCGCGAGCGGCGATGGCCGGAGCCACGGCGTGCCACTGCCACCAGTGCTCGGGAAATCCGTGCAGGAGCACGACGGGTTCGCCCTCGCCGATCGCGGCGAGGTGGGTGTGCAGGCCGGGAGTCTCGACGACGAGGTGCTCGAAGCCGGGGGCCTCTGGCAGCGGCGGCGACCAGACCGAGGCATCGACGGCACGGGTGATGCGGGGCTCGGGCGTGGACATGGCGACCTCTTTCGCGCGAACTACATACTATGTTCATAGTAGAGCCCTCGGAAGGAGGTGTCGATGCCGGCGGTTACCCGGGATCGTGGACTCGAGGCGGCCGTCGAGCTGCTCGGCGCAGAGGGCGTGCGGGCGCTGAGCCATGCGCGCGTGGATGAACGAGCAGGCCTGCCGCCCGGGTCGACCTCGAACTGGTTCCGTACCCGACGGGCGTTGCTGCGGGGCGTCGTCGACTGGATCGCCGAGCGCGAGCGCGCCGACTTCGACCCGGCCCAGATGCCTGAGATCTCGGGAGTCGACGGGCTCATCGAGGGTCTGTGCGCCATGACCGAGCTGCAGAGCGGGCAGCACGCTTCGCGGACCCGCGCCCGCTACGCGCTCTTCCTCGAACTCGCAGGCGACCCGGAGGTCGCGGAGCCGCTGCGGCGACAGCGCCGCGAGTTCGAGCGGTGGGCCGAGCAGCTCGTGATCGCGGTCGGTATCGCCGACCCCGTGCCGGCGACGAGGGCCCTCATGGCTCTCGGCGACGGCCTGCTCCTGCACCGACTCACCGTCGACCCCGAGCTGGACATGCGCCCCGCCATCGAGCGCGCAGTGCGCGCCCTCGCGGAGGCCTGACCTGACGCCGCACGCAGGACGCGTCCTGCCTGCCCACTCCGAGGTCGTCTGGCACCGCCGCTCGCGGACCTACCGACGCAGGAGCAAGGCCGAGTCCCCGAACTCGTGCCAGAGGTAGCCCTCGGCCACCGCCACGTCGTACGCCGCCTGGGTGAGCCGCTCCCCCGCCACCGCCTCGACGAGGAGCAGGTGGGAGGCCATCGGGTCGTGCCAGCCGGTGATGAGTCCGTCGACGACCCGCGGCGGGGCGGCGGGCGTGATCACCCGATCGGTCCAGCCGCGGCCGGAGACTACGTGCCTCCCCCGCACCGATGACTCCACTGCTCGGGTCGCCGTCGTACCGACCGCGATCACGCGCCCACCCGTCTCCCGCGCCACGTTGATCACTCGCGCGCTCGAGGGCGGCACCTCGAACCACTCCGGCCCCGGCGCCTCGCCGGCCTCCTGCGAGGAGACACCGGTGTGCAGCGTGACGGGGGCGAACTGCACGCCCGACGTCACCAGGCGCGTCACGAGCGAGCCCGTGAACGGTCGCCCCGCCGAGGCCATCTCGGCGCTGCCGGGGTGGGTGCCGAAGACGGTCTGATAGGCCGGGAGCGGGTAGCGCCTGTCGAGGTATCCGTAGGCGATCGGCCGGCCGTTCCACGCGAGCTGGCGGTCCAGGTCGCCACGGACCGAGGCCCGCCAGAGCCTGTTGCCCGAGCCCGTCGGGGACGAGGGCGCCTCGGTGGGCCACGGCGAGCGCAGCGCCAGACGTACGTCCCCGAACGTCACGACGTCCCCGACCGACGCGTCGAGGAGGGACCGGCTGCCGTCCGGTGCCGTACGGAGCTCGACGACGCAGTCGCCGTCGTCCAGCCGGTGCGCGACGTGCAGCACGATCGGCGATCCGTCGAGCTCGGCGTCGATCTCGCCTGCCACGGTGGCGGAGGTGTTGACCACCAGGACGTCGCCGGCGTGCAGGTGCTCGGGCAGGTCGCGGAACTGTCCGTGCGACAACCCGTCGGGCGTCGCGACGAGCAGGCGTACCTCGTCACGCTCCAGGCCACGCTCCTCGGCCGGCTGTGGTGCGAAGCTCGACGCGGTGAAGCGGGTGTGCGGAGTCTCGTCGAGGAGCGTCATCCGAAGTCCTCCGCCCGGTAGCGACCCGACCCGGGGCGCGCCTCGAGCAGCGCCAGCAGGCGCGGCACCACGCTCTCCGGCAGCGGGCGGTCCGAGATGTCCTCGCCGGGGAACGCATCCTGGTGCATCGCGGTGCGCATGTCGCCGGGGTCGACGGCGTACGCCCGAAGACCGGTCTCCACGGCGTACGTCAGCGTCACGTGGTCGAGCGCGGCCTTGCTGGCGCCGTAGAGACCCCACGTCTCGTAGTGGTTCACCGCTGCGTCGGAGCTGATCGAGAGCAGGACGCCGTCCGCGGCCCTCAGCCACGGAAGCAGTGCCGCGGTGAGGACGAGCGGTCCGCCGATGTTGGTGCGCCACACGTGCTGCAGGTCGGCGATGTCGACCTCGGCCAGTGGGCGCATCGGAAGCGGGCCGAGGGTGCTGGCGTTGTGCACCAGCAGGTCCAGGCGGCCGTACGACGTCACTGCCGCCAGCAGCCGCTCGCGGTGCTCGGCGTCGGTGAGGTCACCGACGACGGCGGTCACGCCACTGGAGAGACCGGCCTCCTTGAACTTCGCCTCGCTGCGGCCGTCGGTGATCACCCGCCACCCGGCCCCTGCGAGCGCCCTGCTCAAGGCCAGGCCCAGCCCGGTCGATCCCCCGGTGACGAGCGCCACCCGTGTCGTTGTTGTCGTTGTCATGTCACCATGGTTAAAGTTCAAGTGAACTTGAGTTCAAGAGGTGATCATGGATTCCCGCGATCTTCTGCCGATGGGCGAGATCTCCAGGCGCAGCGGTTTCGCCGCATCGGCCATCCGCTACTACGAAGCCGAGGGGCTGATCGAGGCGCACCGCTCCGGCGGCGGACAGCGGCAGTTCGAGCGCAGCGTCCTGCGGCGGCTGGCCTTCATCCGCGCCGCTTCCAACGTCGGGCTGACGATCGAGGAGATCCGCGACGAGCTTGCGCGACTCCCCGGCAACCGCACCCCCACGAAGGCCGACTGGCAGCGCATCTCCCGGCACTGGGGGCGACGGCTGGATGAGCAGATCGCCGCGTTGCAGCGGCTCAAGGGCGGCCTCGACGGCTGCATCGGCTGCGGTTGCCTGAGTCTGCGCAGCTGCGCCTTCTCCAACCCGGGCGACGTCTACGCGGAGCGCGGGTCAGGCGCGCGGTTGCTGCCCGACTCGCTGCGCCGACCGCATCCCACCCGGCGGTCAGCGGACTGACGCGGTCTCGCGACAGGACTTCGTCCTTCCTCGACCAGCGATGGGGCGCCTTCGCGCCCGGGCGGCTGCAGCCTCCCGGGCGCGAACGCGCGACTACTCCAGATCGCTACATGAGAGGGCGTCGGCGTCATCCGCCGCACCCGGCACCCAGCGCACGTTGGCGAGGGCAGCCTCCATCGTTCCCTCGGTGTAGATCAGGAACGGCGTGTTGATGTGGTCGAACTCGAGCGTCCCCGTGTCCAGACACGACACCGGAACCTTGACCGTGTGCTTGGCCCCGTCGGCTCGATCGGCGAAGACCTTCGTCATCGAGACCTCAGAGAAGCAGGGGTAGGTGCAGTGTGCGCTGAGCACCACCCGCTGGCTCGGTGCCTGGGTCACGATCGTGTCGAACACGACAGCAGCATCGCTGTTGAGGTAGGGAAGCAGGTCGGCCTCCTCCGCCTGCAGGTAGAACTGCCCCGGACCGCCCTTCCAGGTGATCTTGCGCGCGTCCTGCTGGACGTTGACGTCCGAGGTCCGCGCCTCGATGTTGGTGTGCGAGGTCACCGCGCTGGGGTCGTTGCCCAGCTCAGTGCCGCCCCAGTTGTCGGGCGAGCCGATGTAGCTCTTGTAGGGCGCGACGTCCTGGCGGACGAACAGCTCGAGCTCCTCGGTGGCGGTGCCGCCACCTCCCGCCTCGATGCAGCGGGCCACGGACTCCACCGGCAGCTGCGGAACAGTCGCCTTCTGCCCGTTGCGGAGGCCGTAACCGAGCGCGAACAGTGGCGCGTAGTCCTCGTCGCCAACGTTCAGCGGAGTCTGGCACGGGGTCGCGGGCCACGAGTAGGACAGCGTGCCGGTGAAGCCCTCGCCGGTGTGCCGGCCCTTGACCAGGAGGTCGGTGACACCCTGGCCCTCCGTCCCCGGCAGCCAGCCGGCCACGAACGCATCGGAGCGGTTGAGCTCCTGGTTGACGTAGAGCGGTCGGCCTGCGAGGAACACGGTCGCGACCGGCGCGCCCTTGCCGGAGACGCGGTCGAGCACCGCAAGGTCCTCCGGGTGCAGACGGGCGTGTTCGAGCGAGCGCCTGCCGAGGTCGCCGCTGCCTTCGGCGTACGGCGTCTCGCCGATCACGGCGATGACTGCGTCGTAGGCGCTCGGGTCGACGCCCTCGCCGGACGCGGAGAACACCACCCGGCTGTCGCCGAGTGCTTGTCGGAGCCCACCGAGGATCGTCGTGCCGTTCGGGAAGTCGGCGTTGGAGTTGCCCGTGCCCTGCCAGGTGAGGCTCCACCCGCCCGTCTGGTTCTGCAGCGAGTCCGCCGACTTGCCGACGACGAGCACCTTCGAGCTCGCCGGGAGCGGGAGCAGGCGCTTCTCGTTCTTGAGCAGGACCATCGAGTCACGCACCGCGCGGCGGGCGAGCTCTGAGTGCTGCAGTGCCGACTGCTCACCGGCGTGCTCGCGGGCCGAGGGCTTGGGCTGGTCCATCAGGCCGGTCCGCAGCTTCACTCGCAGGATCCGCGTGACGGCGTCGTCGATGCGTGCCATCGGGATCTCGCCGGACTGGACCTGCGCGACCGTGTTGGCGATGAACGCCTTCCAGTCGTTCGGGACCATCACGATGTCGAGGCCGGCGTTGACGGCCTGCGGGCAGCTCGCGTTGGTGCAGCCCTCGACCTGCCCGATGCCGTTCCAGTCCGAGACCACGAGGCCGTCGAAGCCCATCTTGCCCTTGAGGATCTCCGAGAGCGCCTTGTGGCTGCCGTGCAGCTTGCCCTCGTCGATGCCGAGCTCCTCGTTGGTCCACGAGTTGAACGTGACCATCACGGTCTGGGAGCCCGCGGCCAGCGCGCCGTAGTAGCCCTGGCCGTGGATGTTGATCATCTCGGACTCGGAGGACGGGTTGACGCCCTGATCCTTGCCGTCCGCGGTTCCGCCGTCGCCGATGAAGTGCTTGGCGGTGCCGATCACGCCGTCCTCGCCGATGCCGTGCCGGCTCTTGCCCTGCAGACCGCGGACCGCCTCGTAGCCGTAGGCGCGCGTGATGCGCGGGTCCTCGGAGAAGCCTTCGTAGGTGCGGCCCCAGCGGTCGTCGCGGACGACCGCGAGCGTCGGGGCGAACGCCCAGTCCTGACCGGTCGCGCGCACCTGCTCGGCCGTGGCGGCCTGGATGTCGCGGATCAGGCACGGGTCGTGCGCGGCTCCGAGGCCGATGTTGTGGGGGAACAGGGTCGCGCCGAAGATGTTCGAGTTGCCGTGCACGGCGTCGATGCCCCAGATCGCCGGGACGCCGGCGGCGTTGCCCGCCTTGGAGGCCGCCCAGTAGGCGTCGGCGAGCGCGAGCCAGTCTCCGGGAGCGGCGTGCTTGTTGGCCTGCGGCCAGGAGCCGCCGCCGTTGAGGACCGAGCCGATGTGGTAGTCGCGTACCTCGTCAGGCGTGATCGCCGAGATCTCGGGCTGGGTCATCTGCCCGATCTTCTCCTCGAGAGACAGCGTCGAGAGCATCGAGCGGACCCGCGCCTCGAGCTTCTTGGAGTCCTTGATCCTGCTCGTCACGCTCGGCCAGTCGCGGAGGGTCGGCAACCGATCCTCGATCCGCGCGCAACCGTCCTTCATGCGCGGGTTGCCGATGTCGGGCGTCGAGCGCACGTGCGCCTCGCTCGCCGAGCCGGCCCCGCTCGCCACGGGCGCCCCCATCGCACCCGCAGCCGCGAGCACTCCGGTCGCGAGCAGCCCCACGCCCCCGTTCCTCATCCTTCTCGACAACCGACTCATGACGTTCCCTTCCAGTCGCGCACGCTCACCCAAGGACTTCTTGCGATTTCGGAGTATGTCAGCGCGACTCACCCATGCACAAGGCATTGTTGGTTCGAAGTCCTCCGAAAGGCCACGATGCAGACATGACCACCACCGAGCAGTCCCCCCTCAACGCGCGCGCCCGCCTGTTCGGGGCGCTCGCCTTGCGCGGGCAGTGCTCACGCGCCGATCTCGCCCGTTGGACCGCGCTGTCCCCGTCGACGGTGTCGGCGGTGATCGCCGACCTCCAGGAGGAGGGGCTCGTCGTCGAGCTCGTCGCCGACGGACACCCTCGCGGTGCAGGGGCGATCGGCCGCCCGCCTGCGCTGGTCGCCCTCCACCGTTCAGCGGGTGTCGCGGTCGGGCTCGACTTCGGCAAGAGCCACCTGCGCGTCGTGCTCGCCGACTTCGCGCACGAGGTGCTGGCCGAGCGCCATGAGCTGATGGACCCCGACCTGCCGGCGGTGGAGGCGATCGTGGTCGCGACGAAGCTCGTCGCCGAGGTGCTCGAGGAGGCCGGCGCGGCGACAGAGAGGGTCGCCGGCGTGGGCATGGGCCTGCCGGGGCCGGTGCACCGGACGTCCGGCGAGGTGGGTGACTCGACGATCCTGCCGGGATGGGTGGGTGTGCGCGCGGCGGACGCGATGTCCGAGGCGTTGGGACGACCCGTCGAGGTCGGGAACGACGCAAGCCTCGGCGCGCTGAGCGAGTGGCTCTGGGGCGCCGGAAGGGGCGCCGACGACATGGCCTACCTCAAGCTCGCGACGGGTATCGGCGCCGGCCTGATCGTCCGCGGGCAGCCCTACGGGGGCAGCGGCGGCACGGCGGGGGAGATCGGCCACACGGTCATGGCCCCGGGGGGCCCGATCTGCCGCTGCGGCAACCGCGGCTGCCTCGAGACGCTTGCCAGCTCGACGGCCATCCTCGAGTCGCTCCAGGACGTGCTCGATGAGCCCATCACGCTCCCAGCAGTGATCGCTGCCGCCCAGGACGGCCACGCGGGCTGTCGGCGCGCGATCGGCGACGCCGGCGCAACGATCGGCAGCGCCGTCGCCACCCTGTGCAACCTGCTGAATCCTCGTCGAATCGTCGTGGGAGGCGACCTCGCAGCTTCCGGGGACCTGCTGTTCGAGCCACTCGCCGAGGCGCTGCGCCGCGGTGCGATCCGGTCGGCAGCCGACGACGTCGAGGTGGTGCCCGGCGCCCTCGGAGACCGCGCCGAGGTGCTCGGCGCCGTCGCGCTCGTGCTGAGGCGCGGCGGAATGCTCCTCAGCGAAGGGCCAGCGCGGGTCTCGCCTCGCCGATGAGGCGGCGTACGACGTCCGCGCAGCCACCGCAGCCGGTGGTCGCGCGGGTCCGGTCGACGCACTCCGACATCGAGCCGCACGCGCGGATCTCCCCGGCGGACACGCCGGCACAGACGCAGATCTCTGCCTCGTCCGGCAGTGCTGTCGGTGCGTCGACAGCCTCGGGGAGGAGCAGCTGACCCGGCTCGTCGGGGCCGAGGATCGTGCCGCGGTCGTAGAGCTGGGTGATCAGCCCCACCCGGGACAGGTCTCCCACCAGTGCCGCCGCGACGATCCGGCCGCCGTGGACGACCAGGCGCCGGTGCGACCCCGCGATCGGGTTCGTCACCTCGACCACCTCGCCCTCGGCGTGCTGAGGGTCGCCGAGGACGGCCACGTCCAGCCCCGTCGCCCGCAGGCGCGCGACGCTGCGGAGTCCGTCGTACGACGCCTCCTCCCCGCGCAGCACACGAGCCAGCACCTCCGCCTGCTCCCAGGCGGGCGGGACGAAACCGGTCGTACGACGGCGGTGCTCGGCGCAGTCGCCGATCGCGTGGATGCGGTCGTCGGTGACGCTGGTCAGGGTGCTGTCGACGACGACCCCGCGACCGACCATCAGGCCGGCGTGCCGGGCCAGCGCGGTGGCGGGGCGTCCGCCCGCGGTCAGCACGACGAGGTCGGTCGGCAGGACGGCGCCGTTGTCGAGCCGGACACCGTCGTCGGTCATCCGCACGGCCCGCGCACCGGTGTAGACGTCGGTGCCGAGGCGGCGGAGGTCCCGGGCGAGGACGGAGCCGGCGGCCTCGCCGACCTGGCTGGCGAGCAGGTGGTCGGCGCCCTCGACGACCTCGGTGAGGATGCCGCGGATCGACAGGGCGCGCGCGACCTGGAGGCCGAGGAGGCCGCCGCCGACGACGACGGCTCGGGGGGCTCGGCCTCGCTCGACCAGCGACGTGACCGCCTCGTCAAGACGACGGCAGTCCGCCAGGCTCCGGAAGGGGTGGACCTTCGGATGCAGCGTGCCGTCGCGACGGACCAGGCCGCGGATCGGCGGGAGGGTGGGGATCGCTCCGGTCGCCAGGACCAGCCGGTCGTAGCCCAGCCGTTCCCCGTCCACGAGGGCGACCTCGCGCGCCTCGCGGTCGATCTCGAGCACCCGCGCGCCGAGGCGCAGGTCGATCCCGTGCTCCTCGAACCACGCCGCCGAGCGGAGCGTCAGCGCGTCCGCGGAGTGCGTGCCCTCGAGGACTGCCGAGAGCAGGATGCGGTTGTAGGGCGCGTGCGGCTCGTCGGCGAGCACGGTGAGCCGGACGTCGGCGCCCACCAGCTGCTCGGCAAGTCGGACCGCGGCCATGCCGCCGCCGACGACGACGACGCGCTCAGGCATGGGCGACCTCCTCCACCAGCGAGAGGCGTGCCGCGCACACCTTGAACTCCGGCATCCTCGACGCCGGGTCGAGGGCGTCGTTGGTGAGCCGGTTGGCGCCGACCCAGTGGAAGGGGATGAAGACGGTGTCCGGGCGGATCGTCGTCACGACGCGTGCCGGTGCCGTCATGGTGCCCCGTCGCGTGGACACCCGCACCGGGTCTCCGGTCGCGACACCGAGCCGCCCCGCCAGCAGCGGATGCACCTCGACGAAGGGACCGTCGTCGGGCAGCGCGCGCACCCGCCGGGTCTGGGCACCGGACTGGTACTGCGCCAGCACCCGCCCGGTCGTCAGGTGGATCGGGTAGTCGTCGTCCGGCTGCTCGGCAGCGCCACGGTGCTCCACGGCATGCATCCGGGCGCGGCCGTCCGGGTGGTTGAACGACGAGGCGAAGAGCCGCTCGCCGCCCCAGAAGACGCCGCTCTCGTCGCGGATCCGGTCGTAGGTGATGGCGGAGTAGTCGGCCGGCCCGCCCTCGGACGCGCGACCGAGCTCGGCGAAGACCTCCTCGGGCTCGCTCGCGAAGGCCACCGGCGAGTCGAGCCGGGCGGCCAGGTCGGCGATCACGTCGAGGTCCGAGCGCACCCCGGACGGCGGCGTGATCGCCTTCTGCCGCAGGATCACCCGGCCCTCGAGGTTGGTCATGGTGCCGGTCTCCTCGGCCCACTGCGTCACCGGCAGGACGATGTCTGCGATCGCCGCGGTCTCCGACATCACGAAGTCGCAGACGACCAGCAGGTCGAGCGCCTCCAGCCGCGAGGTGATGTGGGTGGCGTTGGGGGCGCTGACGACGATGTTCGAGCCGAGCACCAGCATCGCCGAGGGACCGGTGTCGGTGCCGCAGGCCTCGAGCAGCTCGTACGCCGACCGCCCGGGGCCGGGCAGCGACTCGGGGTCGACCCCCCACACCCCCGCCACGTGGGCGCGGGCGGCGGGGTCGTCGATGCGACGGTAGCCGGGCAGCTGGTCGGCCTTCTGGCCGTGCTCGCGGCCACCCTGGCCGTTGCCCTGACCGGTGAGGCAGCCGTAGCCGGACCCCGGCTTGCCGACCATCCCGAGCGCGAGCGCGACGTTGATCCACGCCAGCACGGTGTCGGACCCGGTGGAGTGCTGCTCGGCGCCACGGGCGGTCAGCACCATGACCTTGGGGCGCGGTCCCCCGTTGGTCGAGGAAGGACGAAGTCCTGTCACGAGACCCCCGAGCATCGCCGCCAGCGCCCGCACGTCCGACGCATCGATGCCCGTCACTCGCTCGACGCGCTCGGGCCACCACCCGGCGACGGACTCGCGCACGTCGTCCCAGCCCGTCGTTCGCGCGGCCAGGTAGTCCTCGTCCACCGCACCCGCCGCGACCAGCAGGTGCAGCACGCCGAGCGCCAGGGCCAGGTCGGTCCCGGGCACCGGCTGCAGCGCCAGGTCGGCGCGGTCCGCGGTCGGCGTACGACGGGGGTCGATGACGACGACGCGACCACCCCGGGCACGCAGCCGGTCGAGGTGCCGAGCCGCGGGCGGCATCGTCTCGACGAGGTTGGACCCGACGAGCACCAGCACGTCGGTCTCCTCCACGTCGGCCAGCGGGAACGGCAGCCCGCGGTCCAGCCCGAAGGCGCGGATCCCCGCCGAGGCGGCCGACGACATGCACCAGCGGCCGTTGTAGTCGATCTGCGAGGTGCCGAGCGCGACCCGGGCGAACTTCCCGAGCGAGTAGGCCTTCTCGTTGGTCAGCCCGCCGCCGCCGAAGACGGCGACGGCGTCGGCGCCACCACGGGCCTGGGCATCCCGGATCCCGGCTGCCACCCGGTCGAGCGCGTCGTCCCAGGTCACTGCCATCCACTCACCGCTCGCCCGGTCGCGGACCAGCGGGGAGGTCAGCCGCTCCCGGCTGCCGTACAACCCGGCCGCCGACCAGCCCTTGCGGCACAGGGCGCCCTGGTTGACCGGGAACTCCTCCCAGGCCGACACCTCCGGCACCCGTCGACCCGTCACCCGCATTCCGCATTGCAGCGAGCAGTAGGGGCAGTGGGTGTCGGTCACGCTCAACAGTCTCCGCTCAGATCTCGGCGGCGGCGAGGCCGTGCGCCCGCACCGGCTGGCGCAGGTAGAGCGCCCACGTCAGGATCCCGCACACCACGTAGTAGCCCGCGAAGACCGCGAAGGCCCCCTTGGTCGACGACAGCGGGTCGGCCACCCACGGCGCGGAGAAGGCCAGCGGGACGAGGAAGCCGCCCATCGCGCCCACCGCCCCGATCACGCCGAGCGCGGAGGACGACTGCCGGGTGGCGGAGGTGAGCGCGGCGGCGCGCTGCGGCGTACCGGGCGTGGTCGACCGCTCCGCCGTGGCCTTCCAGAGCGCCGGGATCATCTTGTAGACCGAGCCGTTGCCGATGCCGGTCGCGGCGAAGATGCAGAGGAAGAAGCCGAGGAAGAGCGGGAACCAGCCGGCGTTCCGCGTCGCGATCGCCGGGTCGGCGGCCGGGTTCGTCGTGAGCTGGCTGACCGTCCAGAGCACGCCGACGGTGAACACCGTCATGGCGACGAAGGCACCGAGCGTCACCCGCGCACCGCCCCACCGGTCGGCCAACCAGCCGCCGAACGGCCGGGTCAGCGAGCCCACCCCGGCACCCAGGAAGGCGTAGAAGGCGAAGTAGATGCCGGTGCCGAGCGGCGCCGGGTCCGGCACCCAGAAGTTGAGCTTGATGAGCAGCGGCATCGCGGCGGAGTAGCCGATGAACGAGCCGAACGTGCCGATGTAGAGCACGGACAGCAGCCAGGTCTGGCGCTGCTTGACCACCTGCAGCTGCTCGCGGGGCGAGGACGTCACGGTCGACAGGTTGTCCATCCAGAGCCACGCCGCGGCCGTCGCGAGCAGCGCCAGCCCGGCATAGACGTACGCCGCCCGCTCCAGGTGGATGCCGCTGCCGGACGCCTGCACCAGGCCGAAGATGCCGGCGCCGCCGATCATCACCGGGAGCAGCAGCTGGATGAGCGAGACGCCGAGGTTGCCGCCGGCCGCGTTGAGCCCGAGCGCGGCGCCCTTCCTGTCCGAGGGGTAGAAGAAGTTGATGTTGGCCATCGAGGAGGCGAAGTTGCCGCCGCCGACGCCGGCCGTGGCGGCGATGAGGCAGAAGACCCAGTAGGGGGTGGCGGGGTTCTGCACCGCGACAGCGAAGAGGAGCGACGGCACGAGCAGCAGCAGGCCGCTCGCGATGGTCCAGTTGCGACCGCCGAACTTCGGCACGGCGAAGGTGTAGGGCAGCCGCAGCAGTGAGCCGACCAGGTTGGGCAGCGCCACGAGCATGAAGAGCTGCTGCGGCGTGAACTCGAAGCCCTGTGCCAGCAGGAACGCCGACGAGACGCTCCAGATCAGCCAGACGGAGAAGCCGACGTGCTCGGCGAAGATCGACCAGATCAGGTTGCGCCGGGCGACCCGGCGCCCGGTCGTCTCCCAGAACTGGGCGTCCTCCGGACGCCAGTCCTCGATCCAGCGGCGGCTACGACGGGTGGGGGTCTGCGTGCTCATACGAGGAGCGTGCTCGGCGACTGTGACGGGTGACCTGCCGCTGCGGTGGCAGCGTCGTCACATTCTCCTCACGGCCTCACGACCCCCGCCCGCGGCGCCTCAGCCGCTGGTCACCGGCAGGTGCAGCACCACGTTGCGGAGCCTCATCGCACCGACGACCCGGCTGCCGAAGCCGGCGTACATCTCCGCGACGGGCGACACCGTCAGGAACAGCGTCTGTCCGGCAGGTACGTCGACCGCGACCGACGGCAGCTCGACCCCGGTGCGCGGCTTGTCGAGCACGATGCCGTTCTCGCGGATCGGCAGGACGTTGTTCTGCACGATCTTGGCGTCGAGCGGGCTGGTGCCCACCGACAGGGCGAGGAAGGCGCGGTTGTCGAGGCCCAGCGTGGTGATCGCCGCGTCGAGCGTCGGCGAGCCGGCGATGGTGATCGGGCCCTGGGCGATCGGGTAGGCGATCGGCGCACCGACGCCCACGGTGCTGACCACGTCGCCGAGCTGCACGTCGGTGTTGGGCGCCACCGTCGGGACGGTGACGCAGCGGCCGGCGGCGGTGGTCAGGTGGAACTTGCCGAAGCCGGTGAGTCCGGACTTCTTCCCCTGCAGGTTCTGCTGGAGGAACCGCAGGCCGAGGTCGGCGAAGGTCGGGCTGCCCAGCGACGGTGAGCAGGCGTCGCTGCCCGTCGTCACCGGGATGTCGAGGTTGCTGCCGCTCGGGACCAGCGCCGGCAGGGTGTGTCCGCCGTTGTAGCCCACGAAGATGCTCTTCGCCCGCGCCTTGTCGGTCAGGGCCCGGCGGAAGTTCTTCAGGCCCTGGTCGAGCGGGAACAGGTTGTCGGTCGCGCCTTGGCCGAACAGCACCGGGATGTTGAGCCTGCGTCCCTGCCGTACGTGCCACTCCGGCCCGTTCTTGTCGAGGAAGTCGTGGAGGTACGTCGGCACGTTGCCGGTCGCGGCGGCCTCGGCGAAGCCCTGGAGCACGACCGGCGGCAGCGCGTCCGTGGGCAGTCCGGCCGCCGTGAGTGCGGCCGCCCACTCCGTGCGCGGGACGCCCTGGGGGAACAGGCTCTCGGTCAGGCTGTGCCAGGTGATCTCCGGGACCAGCGCGTCGAAGCGGGTGGTGCCCGTGTCGCGAAGCTCGCTGAACGCGCCCACGAACTGGTAGCCACCGCCGTAGGACCCACCGATCGCACCGAGGACCGGGTCACCGGGCCGCTGCTGCTTCACCCAGTCCTGCGCCGCGACGAGGTCGACGATCTTCCGGACGTCCTTGCCCTCGACGTCGGGGTTCTCGATGTAGGCCTGGCCGCCACTCTCGCCGAAGCCGCGCTGGTCGAAGCTCAGCACGCCGAAGCCGGCGTCGGTCAGGTAGGAGAACGAGGCGGGGTCCGTCGTCCGGCTCCCACCCCACCCGTGGCTGTGCAGCACCATCGGCACCGGGCGGTCCGGCGTCGCCCCCGCCGGCCGGAAGATCGTGAAGCAGATGTCGACCGGAGCGGTCGTGCCGGGGTCCGGGACGCTCTGGAGGCAGCCGTCGGTGGTGGTGACCGCGGCGGCCGTGGCCACAGCGGACGGTGTGGAGCCGAGGAACGGAATCGTGGCGGCCGTGACGACGCTGACGACAGCGGCGGCGATGAAACGGTGCATGGCGGAGGCCTCTCGTGCGACGGGGGTCACAGATACCAACGAGTAACCCGCGGCATGGCTACGCCCCCGTGCGACTCAGCCCACAGTGCCGGCACGCATCGACGTCGGCACTACGGGTACTTGAGGTCATGCAACCAACCACTGACGCACCCGCGCGGGACGACCGGTGAACCCGCTGTACGTGCGCTCGCTCGGCCAGGCCCTGGGAATGCTCACGTCCGCCATCACCCAGGCCGCTCTGGCCGTGCTGCCCGCGGTGGGCCCAGTCACTCGTCGGCGACGGTGAACAGCGTGAGCTGCATGCCGTCGGGCGCCTCCACCCGTGCGTTGCGGTCACCCCAGGGTGTGTCGACCGCAGGCGCCACGGCCGCGGCCCCGGCGGCGGTGAGAGTCGCGGCCATCGCATCGGCGTCCGGCACCTGGAGGGCGAGGCGGACCTTGCCCGACACCCGCCGACCCACCTCGAGGTCGTCGACCATCGCTGCCTGGGCCTCGTCGAAGATCTCCAACGTGGCGCGGCCGGCGTCGAGCAGCAGGACGCGGCCCTGGTCGCTGCTCCAGTCGGCGAGCTGGGGCAGCCCGAGCGCGTCGCGGTAGAGCCTCACCGCGGCATCGAAGTCGTCGACGGTCAGCGTGATGCGGAACTCCTGGACATCGGTCATCGGCTGCTCCGCAGCCCGGCCTGGAGCTCCGCGAGAGCGGCGCCGAGCGACACCCGCGGCGACCAGCCCCAACCGTGCGCCCGGTCGGCGCGGATCTGGCCGGTCCACGCCGGTTCGTCGTCCCAGGTCGGCTCGACCCCGAGCGCCGACGTCACGGCGCCGAGGTAGTCGCGTCGCGTCGCCGGCCCGCTCGCCACGTTGACCGGCGTACAGCCGCCGTGGACCGGCCCGACCGAGACGTCGTCACCGACGGCGATGGCACCGGTGGCGAGGTCCGCGATGATGGCGGCGAGGTCGTCGACGTGCACCCATCCGAAGGTCTGGTCGGCGATGCCGTGCCGCCGGGACTCGTCGGTGGCGACCGCTGCGGGTCCGACGGTGTTCCACACCGACGAGTCGCCCGGACCGAGGACCGCCGGTGGGCGCACCAGCACCCGGGTCGCGCCCTGCAGTCGGCCCAGCGCCGCGTCGACGTCCCGCTTCACGACGGCGTAGTCGTCGGCGTCGTCGGCCACGAGGTCGGAGTCCTCGATGACGTCGCCGACGCCCGGGCTGCGGTCGTACACCGCGGCGGTCGAGACGTGGACGACCAACGGCACCCCCGCCGAGACGGCCGCCTCCGCGATCACCAGCGTGGCGTCGAGACCGACCCGACGCTGGTCCTCGCGGCCGCCGCTCAACGGGTGCACGGTGGTCACCAGCGCATCGGCTCCGGCGACCACCGAGCCGGCGAAGGCCGGATCGCCGAAGTCGCCGACGTGCTCCTGGACGCCGGGTGCGGTCGGCGCGGTCCCCACCCGTCGTACGACGGCGCGCACCGTCGCACCCCTCGCGCTCAGCGCGGTGACGACGTGGCTGCCCACGAGTCCGTTGGCTCCGGTCACGACGACGATGGCTGCACTCATGCCTCCACCATGTCAGGACGCCGGGAACTGCGGTCGACATCGACCAGGTGCGTGACCGTTCGTCGTGCCGGGCCGACCGCTGACCGATCACCCGCACCCGTCCGCCGACGACCGCGTCCGGCGTACTCCCCTGCGGGCTCCCGCCGGTGTCACGGTGACCGCGGTCACACGTCGTGACCGTCCGCCCCACTGTGCGAGAGGACGAACCCGTGACTTCCGAGCCCGACCAGGCCGCGCGCCACGATCCGGTCTATGACCGGCTGCACGAATCCAGTGACTTCATCGAGCTGAGGAAGCGCTACCGCGGCTTCGTCATCCCCGCCACCGCGGCCTTCCTGGCGTGGTACCTGCTCTACGTCATCCTGTCGAACTGGGCGGGCGACTTCATGGCCACCCAGGTCGTGGGCAACATCAACGTGGCCCTGATCTTCGGGCTGCTCCAGTTCGTGACCACCTTCGGCCTCGCCTATGCCTACAGCCGCTACTCCAACGCCAAGCTCGACCCGTTGGCACGCGACCTCGAGCAGTCCTACCGCGACCAGGCCGGCACCGATGCGAAGCGAGGCCAGGCATGAGTGACCAGTTCCTGACGACGTTCCTCTTCCTCTCCGTCGTCGCCCTGACCGTCGGCATCACCTTCTGGGCGAGCCGGCAGACCAAGACGGCCGCGGACTTCTACTCCGGCGGTCGCTCCTTCTCCGGATTCCAGAACGGCCTCGCCATCGGCGGCGACTACATGTCGGCGGCGTCCTTCCTCGGCATCTCCGGTGCCATCGCCGTCTACGGCTACGACGGCTTCCTCTACTCCATCGGCTTCCTCGTCGCGTGGCTCGTCGCCCTGCTGCTCGTCGCCGAGATGCTCCGCAACGCCGGTCGCTACACGATGGCCGACCAGCTCGCGTTCCGGATGGACCAGCGCAAGGTCCGTACCGCGGCCTCGATCTCGACCGTTGTCGTCTCGATCTTCTACCTGCTGGCCCAGATGGTCGGTGCCGGCACGCTGGTCGCACTGCTGCTCGGTGTCGACAGCCAGGCAGTCAAGAACATCACCATCATCGGCGTCGGCCTCCTGATGATCTTCTACGTCGTCGTCGGCGGCATGAAGGGCACGACGTACGTGCAGATCACCAAGGCCGTGCTGCTGATGATCGGCTCCGCGCTGATCGTGGTGCTGGTGCTCGCGGAGTTCAACTTCAACCTGTCCAGCCTGCTCGGTGCGGCTGCCGAGAACTCCGGCAAGGGCGACGCCTTCCTGCAGCCCGGACTCCAGTACGGCAGCACGCTGACGTCGCAGATCGACTTCCTGTCGCTCGGCCTGGCCCTGGTGCTCGGCACCGCCGGCCTGCCGCACATCCTGATCCGCTTCTACACCGTCCCGACTGCCCGTGACGCGCGCAAGTCGGTGCTGTGGGCGATCGGCCTGATCGGCGCCTTCTACCTGATGACGCTGGTGCTCGGGTTCGGTGCCGCTGCACTGCTCGACCGTGACGTCGTCGACCCGGCGGCGGGGGGCAACCAGAACCTGGCCTCCCCGCTCCTCGCCGAGGCCGTCGGTGGCGGCGACGGTTCCACTGGCGGCGCGATCCTGCTCGCCCTGATCGCTGCGGTCGCCTTCGCGACGATCCTCGCGGTGGTGGCCGGGCTGACCCTGGCCAGCTCCTCGTCGGTGGCGCACGACCTCTACAAGGGTGTGCTCAAGAAGGACCAGCCCGTCAGCGAGAAGGACGAGGTCCGGGTCGCCCGGATCGCGGCCTTCGGGATCGGCGCGATCGCCATCGTGCTGTCGATCCCGGCCCAGCGCCTCAACATCGCCTTCCTCGTGGCCCTGGCCTTCGCGGTGGCGGCCTCGGCGAACCTGCCGGCGATCATCTACAACATGTTCTGGCGCCGCTTCAACACCCGCGGAGCCACGTGGAGCATCTACGGCGGCCTCATGTCCGCCGTGGGCCTGGTGCTGATCTCACCGGTCATGTCGGGCCTGCCCACCTCGATGTTCCCCGACTCCGACTGGGCGATCTTCCCGCTCAACAACCCGGGCATCGTGTCGATCCCGCTGGGCTTCCTGCTCGGCTACCTCGGCACCATCTCCAGTCGCGAGCCGTCCGCCGAGGATCGCTTCACCGAGCTCGAGGTCCGCGCGCTGACCGGCGCCGGGGCCGAGGGCGCCGTGCACCACTGACCCGCCCTCGCGGGTAGATCACCCCGTGACCCCCTCGCCGAGCCGGAGTAGGTTCGGCGAGGGGGCACCCCCAAGATTCGCTGGTCGAGCGAAGTCGAGACCCAGGAGAGACCCTTGTCCGAGCAGACCCTGTCCAACCTGTCCCGTGAAGAGCGCAGGTTCGAGCCGCCCGCCGAGCTCGCCGCCGACGCCAACGTCAAGGAGGAGGCGTACGCCCGCGCCGATGCCGACCGTGAGGCCTTCTGGGCCGACGCCGCAGAGCGGCTCGACTGGGGCCGGAAGTGGGACCAGGTCCTCGACTGGTCGAACCCGCCCTTCGCGAAGTGGTTCGTGGGCGGCACCCTCAACGCCTCGGTCAACTGCGTCGACCGCCACGTCGCGGCCGGCAAGGGCGACAAGGTCGCCCTCCACTGGGTCGGCGAGCCCATCCACGACGGGGTGGCCGACACCCGCGACATCACCTATGCCGACCTCAAGGACCTCGTGTCCAAGGCGGCCAACGCGCTGACCGAGTTGGGCGTGAAGAAGGGCGACCGGGTCGCGATCTACATGCCGATGATCCCCGAGGTCGTCGTCGCGATGCTCGCGTGCGCCCGCCTCGGCGCCCCGCACACGGTGGTCTTCGGCGGCTTCTCCGCTGACGCCCTGGCCTCGCGGATCACCGACTGCGAGGCGCACGTCGTGATCACCTCCGACGGTGGCTACCGGCGCGGCTCGGCCAGTGCCCTCAAGCCCGCGGTCGACGAAGCGGTCGCCAAGACCGGCGACCTGGTGCGGAACGTCCTCGTCGTACGACGTACGGGTCAGGACCTCGGCGAGGGAGGGTGGAACGACGAGCGCGACGTGTGGTGGCACGACGCCGTCGACGGCGCCTCGGCCGACCACGAGCCCGAGATGCACGACTCCGAGCACCCGCTCTACGTCATGTACACCTCCGGCACGACCGGCACGCCCAAGGGCATCCTGCACACCACCGGCGGCTACCTCACCGGGACGTCGTACACCCACTGGGCGGTCTTCGACCTCAAGGACGACGACGTCTACTGGTGCACCGCCGACGTCGGCTGGGTCACCGGGCACTCCTACATGACCTACGGCCCGCTCGCCAACGGCGCGACGCAGGTGATGTACGAGGGCACGCCCGAGAAGGGCCGCTGGTGGCAGATCATCCAGGACTACAAGGTCTCGATCTTCTACACCGCCCCGACCGCGATCCGCACCTTCATGAAGCAGGGCCGCGAGATCCCGGACGGCTACGACCTGTCGTCGCTGCGGCTGCTCGGCTCGGTCGGTGAGCCGATCAACCCGGAGGCCTACATCTGGTACCGCGAGGTCATCGGCGGCGAGCGCTGCCCGATCGTCGACACGTGGTGGCAGACCGAGACCGGCCAGATCCTCATCAGCCCGCTGCCCGGCGTCACCGCCGGCAAGCCCGGCTCGGCCATGAAGGCCCTGCCGGGCACCGTGATCGACGTCGTCAACGACGAGGCGCAGGCAGTCGGTGACGGCAACGGCGGCTACCTCGTGATCCGCGAGCCCTGGCCGGCGATGCTGCGCACGCTGTGGGGCGACGACCAGCGCTTCAAGGACACCTACTGGTCGCGCTGGGACGGCCTCTACTTCGCCGGCGACGGTGCCAAGCTCGACGAGGACGGCGACATCTGGCTGCTCGGCCGGGTCGACGACGTCATGAACATCTCCGGCCACCGCCTCTCCACCACCGAGATCGAGTCGGCGCTCGTGTCGCACCCGAAGGTGGCTGAGGCCGCCGTCGTCGGTGCGGCGGACGAGACGACGGGCCAGGCCGTCTGCGCCTTCGTCATCCTCCGCGAGTCGGCCGGCGACGGTGGGCCCGACATCGTCGAGGACCTGCGCAAGCACGTCGCCCACGAGATCGGCGCGATCGCCAAGCCGCGCCAGATCATGATCGTCCCCGAGCTGCCGAAGACCCGCTCGGGCAAGATCATGCGCCGCCTGCTCAAGGACGTCGCCGAGCACCGCGAGGTCGGCGACGTCACCACGCTCGCCGACTCGACGGTGATGGACCTGATCAAGACCAAGGAGGGCTCCGCCTCCTCCGAGGACTGACCCCCTCCCTCCCCTTCCCCCTTGGGTATCCATGGGACTTCCGGGGGTCGATCGGGCTGACACAGCCCGCGATCTCCCATGGATACCCCGAGGGGGGGTGGGCGGACCCCTCCCTGTCCATGGGTCCACCCCTCCCCTTGCCCTTGGGTATCCATGGGACTTCCGGGGGTCGATCGGGCTCATCCAGCCCGCGATCTCCCATGGATACCCGAAGGGGGTGGGGGACGCGTGCCACAGTGACCGGGTGAGCGACTCCCCCCAGGCCGACATCGCCGTCATCGGCGGCAGCGGCTTCTACTCCTTCCTCCCCGATGCCACCGAGCACCGGATCACCACGCCGTACGGCGACCCGTCGGGGCCGATCGCCGTCGGGGAGGTCGCCGGTCGCCGGGTCGCGTTCGTGCCCCGCCACGGCCCCCACCACGAGCACCCTCCCCATGCCATCCCCTACCGCGCGAACGCCTGGGCGCTGCGCTCGCTCGGCGTACGCCAGGTGCTGGCGCCCTGCGCCGTCGGCGGGCTCCGCGACAGCGTCGCCCCGGGCGACCTCGTCGTGCCCGACCAGCTCGTCGACCGCACCACGCGCCGGATCGGGTCCTTCGTGGAGTCCGGTGCGGTCCACCTCCCGTTCGCCGACCCCTACTGCCCGGCCGTCTCCCAGGCGCTCGCGTCCGCCGACGCCGACGTCCACATCGGCGGCACGATGGTGGTCATCGAGGGCCCGCGCTTCTCGACCCGCGCCGAGTCGCAGTACTACGCCGCCCAGCGCTGGGCCCTCATCAACATGACCGGTGCCCCCGAGGCCCAGCTGGCGCGGGAGATGGGCCAGTGCTACGCCCCGCTCGCGCTCGTGACCGACATGGACGCCGGTGCCGAGTCGGGCGAAGGCGTGGGCCAGGAGGAGGTCTTCACGCTCTTCCGCGCCAACCTCGAGCGGCTCACCGGCCTCCTCGCGGCGGCCGTGCAGGCACTCCCCGACCCGGCCGGCTGCGCGTGCACGACGTGGTCCGACGGCCTCGAGCTGACCTACGAGGTCCCCGGCCGATGAGGGTCCTGCTCACCGGCTCGGCCGGCTTCATCGGTACGGCGATCGGCCGCCGGCTCGTCGACGCCGGACACGAGGTGGTGGGGGTCGACCTGATGCTCGCCTCCGCCCACGGCTCCTCGGTCCCGCCGGAGGGCGTGCTGCAGCTCGACGTACGCGAGGCCGGCTCGGACGCGTGGGCCGAGGCGCTCCGCGGGGTCGACGTGGTCTGCCACCAGGCGGCACTCGTGGGGGCCGGGGTGAAGGTCGCCGACCTCCCTCTCTACGCCTCCCACAACGACGTCGGCACCGCCGCGCTCCTCGTCGCCATGCACGACGCCGGCATCGACCGGCTCGTCGTCGCCTCCTCGATGGTGGTCTACGGCGAGGGCCGCTATGCCTGCGCCGACCACGGCCTCCAGCTGCCGCCCGCCCGCCCCGTGGCCGCCCTGGAGAGCGGTGACTTCGAGAACCACTGCCCCGCCTGCGACGGGCCGCTCACCTGGCAGCTCGTGCCCGAGGACGCCCGCCTCGACCCGCGCAGCAGCTACGCCGCGAGCAAGCTCGCCCAGGAGCACTACGTCTCCTCCTGGGTACGTCAGGCCGGCGGCTCCGCGGTGGCGCTGCGCTACCACAACGTCTACGGGCCGATGATGCCGCGCGACACGCCGTACTCCGGGGTGGCCGCGATGTTCCGCTCCTCGCTGGAGCGCGGCGAGGCCCCCCAGGTCTTCGAGGACGGCGGCCAGATGCGCGACTTCGTCCACGTCGACGACGTCGCCCGCGCCAACGTCCTCGCCCTGGAGTCGGTGGTGGCCGAGCCGGCACCGCGCTACGCCGCCTACAACATCTGCTCGGGCAGTCCGGTCACCATCCTCGACGTGGCCGCCCGGGTCGCGGAAGGCACCGGACGTGACATCACCCCGCAGGTGACCGGCGGCTTCCGCCCCGGCGACGTACGACATGTGGTGGCGTCGCCCGCCCTCGCGTCGAGCGAGCTGGGCTTCACGGCAACGGTCCATCCCGACGACGGCCTGCGGGCCTTCGCGACCGCGCCGTTGCGGGCGTGAGCCTCACCAGCTCGTGTAGAGCAGGTGCTGCACAAGCAACGCGGTCGTCACCTGCAGCGCCAGCCCCCAGCGCCGCCAGCCACCGGGCAGCAGCGACAGCGACAGGGTCAGCCACGGCACGAACGGCAGCCAGATCCGCTCCACCTCGGCCTTCGACATCTGGCTGAGGTCGGCGATCGCGATCGTCAGGGCAGCAGCGCCGGCCAGCATCGCGACCACCCTCGCCTCTCCCCGGTGACGCGCTGCCGCCAGCGCGAGACCTGCGCCCAGCAACGGACCTCCGGAGACCAGCAGCGCGCCCAGGTTCCCCCACAGCCAGTACGACGCCGGGCGGGTCGCCGCGATGCCGTCCCAGTAGCGGTCCACCAGCACCGGGTAGGCCTCCCACCACGCGAACCCGAAGGCGGCGAAGCCCACCACCACCCCGAGTGCAGCGAACGCTGCCACGGGCAGCGGCCACCAGCACCGGGCCAGGCGGAGCACGGCCAGAGCAAGCAGGCCCAGCAGCGGCAGGCCGTAGGAGCTCATCACGCACCACCCGAGAAGCAGTCCGGCGAGCACGCCCCAGCCCACCAACGCGCCGCGACCCGTCGCCGTGGCAGCCCACGCCAGTGCGGCCAGACCCCATGCGGCGAAGGCCGCAAAGAGGGCGTCGGCGGAGACCGCGAGGAAGACCGCCGCCGGCGTCAGGACGAGGAACGGCGCGGCCAGACGTGCCATCGGCTCGGCACCGAGGACGCGCAGGACGGTCATCGTCGCCAGCGGGATCGTCGCGGCGATCGCGACGACCACCAGCGCAGCGGCGAGGTCGCCGCCGAGCCCGATCCGCACCAGCGCGACGTGTAGGCGCACAGGTTCGTTGATGACGATGGGTGCAGAATACGCCGTTTCCATCGGCAGTTGCCGACAGGGTAGAGGGCGCCAGCGGAATACGAGCAGAGATGGACAGGCTTCCGGCGGAAACGCTGCCGCTCGCTGCGGGTGTACCGGTGGGCGTTACGGTGATGGTGATTCCTTCGCCCGGGGTAAAGTTCCCGTGCCGCTGAAGACGAATGCTTCGCCCGGTGCAACGGAGGCATCGGAAACAGCGACGCTAGTATTCGGTGCCGGGTAATTGGCGTTGTTGGCTACGGCCGGTAGCTGGCGCCGATGAGTGCTATGGAACCTGCGAGCGTGAGTGCTGCGAGAGATTTCCTCATGTGTGTCCCCCCTGAGACCTTAGTGGTGCGACGTGGTGTGTTGGAGATTTCCGAGACCCTACGTGACCGTAAGTGAAATCTCATGTGCTGCCCAGATAGAACTTACCATTTATTGGTGGGACTGGGCAAAGAAAATCCATACCCGTTACAAAGGATTAACGTACGCGTCTTTTACTATTCACAGCCAGTCGCCGCCGTGGCCTGAACCACGTCCTTGACGGCTTGGGTTGTGGGTGTGACAACCAAATCTGGCTCAGTGTGCTGCACAATGTGACCAAACTTGAATTCGAGACTAGTGCTTTCCCCTGGGGCCAGACGGATGGTTGTTGAACCGACGGGCCTCTGGCCGTGACGCTGAGCAGCAAAGGAAATGTTCACTAGGTCCTTGACAACAGTGTCAAATATAGACATTGCTGGGCCGTAGGCGATGACGTCGTTTGGACAGTTCCAGCTGGCACCCCAAATGCACCGGCACCGGTGACGTACTCAGGTAGTGAAGTCGCCGCATCGGTAGGGGCAGTGTTGGTGGTCGTAACTTTGATGGACACCTCACGGTAGCCGTCACGTGTGCGATCTTTGACAACTTGAACCGTTCGCTTGACCCAGTAATCCATTTTGGCCCCGGTGCCATCGTTGAAGTAAACCCCAAATCCGGCGGGGGAGACAGCAGATCCGGAGACCAGCCCTCCGATTGAGTACTTGGCGATCGTGCTTTGGTCAGATGTAGATGATGACCAAAGCAGTATCCGCCGTTCGTCCACTCCCCTCGATATTGCGTTCATGAGTTTCTTAGGATCTGCTTTGCCCGAGGACAGGGCGCCAAAGATCTCGTTTGCAGCGCCCGCGAAATAGACATCCTGAAGTTTTGGGTCGTTGATCTGCGCGTAGGCATCCGACAGCAGTGTTTGGACGACGTTCTGCGCGGTGAGTTGCGTGGGCAGACTACTACCGATCTGCCGTACTTTGGGGTCTGAAAATTCCCGCACAGGTCCTGTGGAATCAAGAATGAAGCTCAAAGCGACGGGATCAAGAGACAAGACTCCGTCAACTTTCTCGCCTGTACTCTTTTCCCACATGGCTTGTGCCGTGCTTGCCGTGGTCGCAAAATCGGGAGTGAGGTTGACGTCCTGCATGAACCTACCAACGCGCGGAGAGAAGATCGTCGTCTGTTCGGCGTCTATCGGTTTGGCGGAACAAAAGCGCCCAAGGCAGAGGCGCTTGTTTGCGACTCAAGTTTCAGCCGGCCTCTTCAAGACTGAGCACGGCCAGCGCACCCGGGATTCCACCGGTGGCCCGTGCTCTCGTTATTCTGCATCAGCCGCCGATAGCGCGGCGAGGGCCGTCGGCGCCCAGCATCGATGGTGCCGAAGCGGCAGCGTCGGATGCAGAGTCCAGCTCCGCGCTGAGGCTTGCCAGTTCCTCGCGTGCTCCAGTCAGAGGCCCCGCAATTTGGGGCATGAGCTTCTCGGCGTCGATCGTCATCTAGGCGCTTCGATGATTCCCTGACGGCATGTGCTGCCGCATTGATACGAGCGCCGCAGCCTGAACAGGGCCCAAATCGACTCCCGCTGCGCTGGGAGTCAATGCTTCCCGAATTGAGCGACTGAAACGCCTTCACCATGGGCACGGCACCAAGACGTGCCACGTCATCTGCTGACGTTGCAACCACACTTGCGGCCTCCAAATTCGGTCCCAGCACTGGAAGCATGGCAGCGGCCTTCCATACGGGGTCGCTAGAAGCTTCCCGAGCGGAGCCTGTATGCTGCACAAGTGATTCCACAGTTCGGGACGCTTCGCTGGCGTCGTTAGCCGCCAGTTGGGACTTGAGAGCAGGGGAATATCCGATGCTGCCTGTAACTCTGATCTGACCATAACTGCTTTAGAAGTAACCCACGCAGCGGCAGCGACCATTACCCCGCGAGAGGCAAGAGTCCAAATGCTCGCGACAACTATCCGACGCCGTCGGCTTTTAGCGCGACCAGGCCTGCCGGCGGTGCGGTTAGATCTTCCGGCCTCGCCCTTTCTAATTTCCACTTGCTAAGGCCGTCCGAGTCCGCGGTACTGCCAGCCCGCGGCTCGCCATTTTGCCGGGTCTAGGACGTTGCGACCGTCCAATATGCGTGGCGATGCAACGGACTCTACGAGTACGTGAGGATCAAGGTCGCTGTATTCTCTCCACTCAGTGAGCAGCAGGACGGCGTCGCGTTTGTCAGGGCGAGATCAACATTCTCGACGTACTGAAGTTCCGGGAACCGTCGGGCCGCGTTAGCCAACGCCTTGGGATCCGTAACCGTGACCACTGCGCCCTGAAACTGTAGTTGGGCGGCAATGCTTAGTGCCGGCGAGTCGCGCACGTCGTCACTTTCTGGTTTAAATGCTGCCCCCAAGACGGTGATTCTCTTGCCGAGCAGCTCCGTCGCCGCATAGTTCCCGCGTCAGCTCAACGACTCGTGACCGACGCCGCATGTTTATGGCGTCTACCTCGCGGAGGAACGTTAGAGCTTGGTCGGCACCGAGTTCCCCGGCTCGGGCCATAAAGGCGCGGATGTCCTTTGGCAGGCAGCCACCTCCGAACCCAATTCCGGCGTTTAGAAACTTCCGGCCTATTCTGTCGTCCAGGCCGATGGCATCGGCCAGTCGCGTGACATCTGCGCCGGCTGCGTCGCAAAGTTCAGCCATCGCGTTGATGAAGGAGATCTTTGTCGCAAGGAAGGAGTTCGCAGCAGTCTTGACCAGCTCCGCGGTCGGCAAGTCAGTCACTAGGCGTGGCGTTCCGGTCGACAGGGGAATCGCGTACACCGCGTCAAGGACAGCTACGGCGGGGTGATCCTCGGCCCCGTCCGATACTCCGTAAACGAAGCGGTCAGGGTTAAGCGTGTCCGACACCGCGTGTCCTTCGCGCAGGAATTCCGGATTCCACACAAGGTGCGCCTCGGGTTCACGTTCGAGAACAACGGCCGCCAGCCTGGAGGCCGTGCCAACTGGAACAGTCGATTTTCCGACTACGATGGCCCCAGGACGCAGGTGCTGGAGAAGTCCCTCGAACAGCTGCGTCAGACGTAGGTCAGATCTGCACCGTTTTCACCTTTTTTCTGAGGCGTTCCGACACAAATGAAGTGCACATCGCTACCTGCTGCGGCCGAGATGTCGGTGGTGAAAGAGAGCGTGCCCGTTTCTTGGACATCTTCGAGAAGCTCTTCCAGTTCCGGCTCATAGAAGGGTGCTTTCGCAGCTGAAAGGTCGGCGATCTTCCGCTCGTCCACATCGATTCCGACGACATCATGCCCGAGCTTGGCCATGCACGCGGCATGTACGGCACCGAGGTAACCGCAGCCAATGACTGATATTCGCATGCAAGATGCCTTCCGATGTGTGAAATTCCAGTTTGCTCATGAAGTCAGACCGCGCCGGTGCTGGCGAAAACGGCTTTGAATGTTCGAAACAGTATTACGACGTCACCCATGAGGGACCAGTTCTCCACGTAGTAGAGGTCGAGCCTGATGCTCTCCTCCCAGCTGAGATTCGATCTACCGCTCACCTGCCAAAGTCCACTCATTCCTGGGCTGACGTAGAGACGACGATGCGCTGCATCGTCGTAGAGGGCGACCTCGCCGTGTCGCTGCGGACGCGGGCCGACAAGACTCATGCTTCCACCGAGAACGTTTAGGAACTGGGGGAGTTCATCGAGTGAGTACTTACGCAGAATCCGGCCGACACCTGTGATGCGCGGGTCGTTCTCTATCTTGAAAAGCGGCTTGTCGCCGTCCCCTGGGCCTTGAAGAGGGCCTTAAGCTCTGGAGTCGGCATTCGGTCTCATAGAACGGAACTTGAACATGTGAAACGTTGTTCCACGTAGGCCGATCCGTTCCTGCCGATAAAAGACTGGACCGGGGCCGCTGAGCCTCACCAGAAGGGCAAGTACTGCGAATACCGGAGCCAAGCACGAGTAAAAGAGATCCGGCGATGACGCAAGGTCGAAAGCACTCTTTGCTACCTCTTTCCCGCCTGTCAGTCTGGGAGTCGAAACGTGGATTAGCGGTAGACCAGCGACTGGCTGGGTATGAATGCGCGGCCCAGCGACGTCAGTGAGCGCGGGGGCCAAGATCATTCCGATGTCACGGGCAGATAACTCCCATCCCAGCCGCCGGAGATCTTGAGGATGGAGGTTTACACCGGCCGATATCGCTACGGCGTCCACGCCGGTGTTCGTTATTGCCGCCAGAATGGATTCGACGTCTTCTGTACTCCAGTTACGGGCACGGTTACTTGCTTGCAGGACTCGGACTCCAGGTTCGCGCCCGGCACGTGGGCAGCAACGGGAAGGTACCCAGCGGCCGGGGCGCCTCCAGAGATTGGACAAGGTGTTGTGCTGAATGGGGACCACCAATGATTAGTACCCGAGAGTTGCTCGTGCCTCGTTTTCGCTCAATGCTCAGGTGCTGCCGAATTAGCCATCTGCCGCGAGAAGGGCGAGTGCGCCGGCTGGAAAGGCTAAACCGACGTAGCCCCTTGCCGTGTCGATGTGGAGGGCATAAGAGAGAACGGCAACGAATCCAAAAAGCCAAGCGGAGGCCGAGATTACCCGTTTGTACTCCTCGCGCCCGCACCGAGGATTTTCGCTTCCCTAGATCCCCAGAGCTCGAGCATGATCACGACCACGCGACCACGAGTCCAATGGAAAGGACCACGTAGTCGGAGTCCCTACTCCGCCCGTCGGTCAAGTCGGTGAAACCGAAAGCGGACTACCAAAAGCGCCGACAACAGCCCATATGATTACGCCAGCATCAATGAGACGTAGGCGCTGTCGGTATCTGCGCCGCCAATTACAGGCAGTACAGTCCTGTGGCATGCTAGGAGCAAATCGAGTCGACATTGGCCCGGTCACCAATCGACGGTTGTTTCTTATGCCCTCTTCGAGGCCAATAAGAAGCTGTCCACCCCGCTGACGAAAGTTTGGAAACATCGAGTAGTTTTCGTGGAGTGCCGTCCGGCTTGGAAGTGTCCCACTCAATGTGCACCCGTGTAGCCGACGGCTTCGGCCACAGTTGCGGCCAGTTCCTTGATGGTGACGTCCTGCCCGTCCCAACGTTGACTTGTTCAGGACCGTCATAGTTCTCCAAGAGGTGCAAGCAAGCTGACGCCATGTCGTCGACATGCAGGAACTCTCTGCGCGGGAGAGCCCGAGCCCCAGTTGGTGACTGACAGGGGTTCCGGAAGCGGCGGCTTCGTCGTAGCGGCGGATCAACGCCGGGAGGACATGCGACCCTGTTGGTGAGAAATTGTCTCCGGGCCATACAAGATTGGTCGGCATGGCGGAAATCCACGGTAGACCATATGGCGCCTCGCATGGCCTGCACGTGCATGATGCCTGCAATTTTGGCTATTGCGTACGCATCGTTTGTGGCTTCCAGATGGCCAGTGAGGAGAGATTCCTCGCGGATTGGTTGCTCGGCGAACTTCGGGTAGATGCAGAGGAACCCAGGAAGAGTAGCCGTTCAGTACCGTGTTCGCGGGCGGCATCCAACACGTTTACCTGAATGCGGAGGTTGTCGCTCAGAAAGTCGACGGGGTATGTGCTATTTGCCAGGATCCCACCAACCTTAGCGGCGGCCAGGACCACGTAGCGAGGCTTGTTGCTTGCGAAGAACGCAAAAACCGCGTCCCGATCCTTTAGGTCAAGCTCTGAGGATCCTCGGCCCAAAAGGTTTTTGAATCCCTCAGACTCAAGTTGCGCCAGATAGCCGACCCTACCAGGCCATTGTGGCCGGCGACGTAGAACAGTGCCTCGCGGTCCAGAGGACCGGGCTGAAACTCGTTGGAAACCGTCATTAGTGCTTCCACTCTCAAGATCGACGGAATCGATCCAGTGATTCCCTGCGTGCTTGAGAGCCTCAATATCGGCGTCGACCATGATGCGAGCGAGTTCAGGTGTCTGGACATGTTGCCTTCCAACCCAACTTCTCGTGAGCCTTGGAGGCGTCGCCAACCAGAGCATCAACCTCGGTTGGTCGGAGATACCGTTCGTCGAACCGTACGTGCTTCTCCCAATCCAGATCCTGCGTGCTCGAAGGCGATCTGGAGGAAGTCCTTAACGGTGTAGTTTCCGCCAGTGGCGAGTACGAAGTCGTCGGGCTCATCGGCCTGAAGCATTCGCCACATGCCTTCGACGTACTCGGCGGCGTATCCCCAGTCTCGGACGGCGTCCAGATTGCCCATGTAGAGCAGGTCCTGACTTGCCCAGCCTTGATGGCAGCGACGGCACGAGTGATCTTTCGGTTACGAACGTCTCGCCACGGCGGGGTGACTCGTGATTGAAGAGTATGCCGTTGACGGCAAACATCCCGTACGCCTCACGGTAGTTTTTGGTTACCCAGTAGCTGTACACCTTGGCGGCCCCGTATGGAGAGCGAGGATAGAAGGGAGTGTCCTCATTTTGCGGGGGCGGGGTCGCGCCGAACATTTCAGACGACGACGCCTGATAGAACTTGGTTTCGATTCCGGACATCCGCACAGCTTCCAGGAGCCGAATAGACCCTATGCCAGTTGTGTCACCGGTGTGCTCGGGCTCATCAAATGAAACGCGGACATGAGACTGCGCCGCAAGGTTGTAGACCTCGTCAGGACTGTATTTCGGCCATTAGCGTCACGAGCCGAGCGCCGTCGCTAAGGTCGCCGTAATGCAGAAAGAGCTTGGCTGCCGGGATCGTGAGGATCGACGTAAAGGTGGTCTATTCGAGCAGTGTTGAAGGTCGATGCTCGGCGAATGAGCCCGTGAACCTCATAGCCTTTTGCGAGAAGTAGTTCGGCGAGGTATGAGCCATCCTGCCCTGTGATACCCGGTAATGAACGCGCGTTTAGCCACGGTGCCCCCATGTATTAACGCAGTGAGAAGAGCCGCGGTAGTTAGACCCCGCGCGACTCAGCAAGAGTCAGGATGAAATCATCATAGTGGGCGATGGCAGACGTTTTTGACAATGTTTCGTTACAGAACAGTAAACCGTTTGTAGCCAGCTCATGGGAAAGGGCCTCATCGGCGGCCAAGGATTCAGCTGCAAGTACGAGAGCCGTGGGTCGGCTGCGTTGACCGAATGCCGGCACCGGATGTCACTATCTCCTGCGCCGTTACGCTCGCTTGGTCCGTAGCTGCAAGCACAGGGGTGCCGGACGTAAAGTACGAGGTCAACTTACTGGGGACTGACATGTCTTTCACGCCAGGAAGTTCATTCACAAGCAAAACATCGGCCGCCTGAAGTGCGGCCTGAAACTCACTTTGTGG
>CAVRLH010000016.1:0-220438 GCA_963721925.1 uncultured Actinomycetota bacterium
TTGTTGCGGAGCAGGATCTTGTCATCGGCGTCGACGACAGCGACGCCTTCGTGCATGTTCTCGAGCACCGCATCGAGCAGCTGGGCGCGCTCCGCGGCGGCCTTCTGCGAGACCTGCAGCTGGGCGAGGAGGGCCTCCCTCTCCCGGCGGTGCAGGGCAAGCACCAGCCCGGTGACCGACGTCAGCGCCACGAATATCTGGGCCACCAGGGTCCGCCAGTGGAGGTCCTCGATCGCCGCGAAGGGCCCCTGTCCCGCCAGCGTGAGGCCGACGCTGGCCCCCGCCAGGAGCAACCCGTGGACTCCCACGACCAGCGGGCCGAAGCGCACGCCGATCAGGACGGTGGTGAAGAGCAGGATGAACGCCAGAGGCCCCGGGTCGCTGAGCAGGAAGACGAACGTGGTCACCGCGGCGCCGAGCAGTGCATGCAGCGCCAGCTCGGCCTGGCGAGCCGGCAGCATCCCGGTGAGCTCGCGAAGATTGGAGGGGTGCCGCAGCCTCCTGCGCAGCTCGCCCAGCCTCGGGCGCGCGATCAGGCCGAGAGTAGTGATCACGATGACTGCGACGGAATTACGACCCCACCAAGCCACGAGCGACTGGATGTCCGCGGATCCGACCACCCACCAGAGCCCGGTCCAGCCGACAAGGGCGGCGGCCATCGCGCTCGTCACGGCGGCGCACACCAGCGCACCCAGATCGCTGAGTCGGTCCATTCCCGGGAGCGGGTCCAGGTCCTGGTCCGCCGCGCTCACGACCAGGAGCAGGCGGCGGAAGAGCAGGACGAACACCGCCGCCTGGAGCAGGTTGGCGGCGACGAAGACGAGGGCCAGCTGGAGCGGCGCGCCAGTGGTCATGTTGATCGTGACCGTGGCCAGGCCGAGGGCAAGGGCGTCGAGTGCCCACGTGCGGCGGCTCCCGGTGACGAACCAGAGGGCGGCCACCCCTGCAGCCGGCCACATCAAGCTCAGCGCCTCGCCATCGATGATCGTCGCCCGTCCGAGATAGGCGGCGAGCATGAAGGCCACGAGCCAGAGCGCCAACCGTGTCGCACGTGAGGCTGTCACCTCGACAGTATGGGCGGGCGTCTCGTTCATCTTGTTCCCTTCCCGTTCTCGTGCTGGCTGGCGTTGGCATCGAGCCCCGTGAGTGCAGACCTGGCCTGCTCGGCGAACTCGTCGGCGAAGGGCCCGCTGCCGCGCTGGTCGCAGTCACACACAACTGGCCCGGGGAACGGACGGGCGGGGATTCTTGGACCTCGCACGCGCGAGAATCATTGCGCAAGCACGACGAGGTACCGACGACGACGTCGCCGCGGGAGTGGGCTGCCTGCGTCGCCCCTCACGCCCGCCCGAGGTGGAGGGGAGAAGCTTCATAGCTCGACGTAGACGTCGTCGCCCTCGACTGAGACGTCGTAAGTCGTCAGCGCCGATGGCTTCCTGCCGAGTGCGATCATCTTGCGCGACCAGCGCGGCATGTCCCTACCGGCGAAGCCAGGCGCCCAGTCGAGGTTGTCTCCCGACGCCAGGTCGAAGCGGGAGTTGTGCCAGGGGCAGACGACCTGGCCGTCGGCGTACATCAGACCACCTGGCCCCTTGGTGAGGGAGAAGCCCAGGTGGGGACAGCGATTGCGCGCCGCGCACAGCGAGCCCCCGGCCAGAGCGACCACGACGGAGGTGCCCGCCGCATCCACGGCGTGCAGCTTCCCGTCGGCGAAGTCCGCCACGTTACCGACCCTGACTCGACCTGGCATGTCACGTCTCCTCGTCTCGGGGCTTGGTTCCGTTCTACCACCCGGCCTCCGCTGACAAGACTCCTTCGAGGAGGTCCTGGCAGGCGGCATGCTCGCCTGGGCGTTGATGGACTCGCCGTGGAGCACGATGCTCGACCGCGACAAGTTCGCCGACGTGGCCTCCCTCGACCTGTTCCTCGACCTGCTCGCGACGACGCCGGACGCGACTCCCATCGAGGCGCCGAGCCATGCCGAGTTCACCGCGATGTTGGACGCGATGCGGGCCGAGACGGAGCGGGCTGCATCGCTCGCGTAGGCGAGGGTGATGTCCGAGCGCGTGGCCGCCGGTCATCCTGAGTGCGCACAACAACGAGAAACTGTGCTCGTCATGACACCACCGTCTGCAACTCGTTGACATGTGACTAAATGGTCACCTATTGTTGTTGCCGTGACCGACGACGATGCAGCCTTCAAGGCGCTGGCGGACCCGACCAGACGCCGCATCCTCGATCTCCTCCACGAGCAGAACGGCCTGTCCCTCTCCGACATCGAGGCCCGGATCGCCCGCCACGTCGAGATGACGCGATTCGGCGTCATGAAGCACATCAAGGTCCTGACCGAAGCCGGCCTCGTGACCACCCAGAAGAGCGGTCGCAACACCTTGCACCACATCAATCCGGTCCCTATCCGCCTGATCCACGACCGGTGGATCTCGAAGTACACCGAAGCCCATGTCGCGACACTCAGCGACCTGAAGTCCCGATTGGAGTCGTCATGACCGAAGCAGCGAACCAGTCCCCGCTGGTCTTCCAGATCTACATCCGGGCGACAGTCGAGCAGGTGTGGCAGGCGATCACGGAGACGGAGTTCCGGCGCCAGTACTTCTTCGGGTCGACCATCGAGTCCGACTTCAAGCGCGGCGCCCTGTTGACGTCGGTGAGCCCGACCGGCGAGCTGTGGGGCCAGGACATCGTGCTCGAGTGCGAGCCGCCGCACCTCCTCTCCCACACGTGGCGAAGCCTGTGGGACGAGGACGCCGCCGATGAGCCCGAGAGCCGAGTCACCTGGCGCGTGGAATCCCAGGACGGCGGCGTCAGCAAGCTCACCGTCACCCATGACCGCCTGGAGGCATCGCCCGCAACGACCCGCGGAGTCAGCGGCGGCTGGGCCTTCATCATCAGCGGACTCAAGAGCGTCCTCGAGACCGGCCAACCCATGACGACCAACACCAACTGAACCCGAAGTTCTAACACGTGGGAAGTGTGAGACGAAACGCGCCGTGAGAGGCCATCACCTGGGTAAAGCAGCGGCGTCAGAAGCTCACCGTCACCCATGACCGCCTGGAGGCATCGCCCGCAACGACCCGCGGAGTCACGGCGGCTGGCTTCACATCAGCGGACTCAAGAGCGTCCTCAGACCGCCAACCCATGCGACAACACCAACTCGGAAGGAAACGATCCACATGTCCTGGTACCTGTATCGACTCAACGCGCACCGCGCCGACTTCGCCCAGACCATGTCGGACGAGGAGATGGCCACGATGATGGCGCACGTCGAGTACTGGCGAACACCGATGGCAGAGGGCCGCGTCCTCATCTACTCCCCTGTCGCCGACCCCGAGCACAGTTGGGGCATGTGCATCGTGCAGGCCGAGTCCGAGGCCGAGCTCGAAGCGCTGCGCGACAACGACCCTGCCTACAAGGCCGACATCGGAACGATCGACTGGCTCATCCTCCCGATGCCCGTCGTCATCGACCTCCCTTCACACGTCTGACCCCACCACCCGAGAGGAACAGCACCATGTCCCACCACCCCGTTGCCTTCTTCGAGATCGTGAGCAACGACGCCCCGAAGCTGCAGTCCTTCTACACCGACCTGTTCGGCTGGAAGATCCAGAACGACGACGACGGTTTCGGCTTGGTCGACACCGGCGCCGGCGAGGACGCCGTCACCGGGGGCATCGGACCGTCGATCGCCCCCGGCGACACCGGCGTCAAGATCTACGTGAAGACCGATCGGCTCGACGAGACCATCGATCGCGCGCAGAAGCTCGGCTCGTCGGTGTACCTCCAGCCGATGGAGCTGCCTGACGGCTACGGCACCATCGCGGTGGTCAGCGACCCCGACGGCAACCCGGTCGGCCTCTGGTCCTGACCATCCTGGCGGGAGCGCAGCTCGCGTTCGTGCCCGCCGCGCAGCTGATCCTGTCGGTGCGCACCGTCGAATAACACCTCCACCGCACCGGCACAAACTTGGCCATCTCCCGATCGCTGGCGGCTCGACGATCGCTACCGCACCGACCCGCGACGACTGATGCTGGTCGCAGCCGGCCAGAGAAGGAGCCATGAGCATGATGTACATCCCGCCGAGGTGACCGGCACCTCCGCATGATCGAGCTCGTCCTCGCCTGGAGTGCTGGCGCACGGCGACACGCGTGACGGGTCGGGCAGGCGGTAGACGCTCGCAGCGAGGACGGAGCCGGTGCTCGGCGACAGTCGAGCCGTCCGTGCGGACGACCGAGGTGCAGGGTCAGCCGGCGTCGGAAGCACCCTGGCAGCATCGAGCTCGTGCAGCTCGATCCGCGAAGGCGCCCAGCCAGGCCGCCACGACCGACCAACTCTCGCAGGAGTCGACCCTCGTCGTCACCGATCCGCCGCGCGGCCATGTGCGAGTGAAGTCGTCAGCTTCGAGGCCAACGTCTGCCATGGTCCGGCGCGTCCTCGCCGAAAGCTGCAACGCGCTGATCGCGAACGAGCGCGTACCCTCGTCCTTGAGTGCCGCGCCCAACAGCGACCGCGAACACCGACAGCGCAACAACCGAGTCGGCCCCGGTCCCTGCCGAAGCAGAAACGGGCTGACGCGTACCTTCTTGCGGATTGTGTCAGCACGCTGCGCAGCAGCGTGATCGGCGACAGATCCAACGGCAGAAGCAGCGAAACGGGTCCGCCACTGTCGACGCCACAGCCTCACACATGGTCAGACGAGGACCAGGTCGCAGGCCAGGAGCGGCCTGGCAGATGCCCGGTGAGGAGTGGGAGGGTGGCAAACCCGCGACGTTGTCTCCGGCGACAAGAATCTTGGCCGGTCTGCATCCAATGGGCTCTTGCAGGCGGAGTCCTTGGTAACGGGTGAACCCCCACCCACCTAGGGAAGGACTGCCACATGAAGCGCATTCTCGTCGCGGGCTCCATCGCCGCTCTCGCACTCGTCGGCTCCGCCGGCACGGCCACCGCCGCCCCGTCGGACGCGGCCTGCTTTGGCCAGATTCACAAGGCCGTCAACAGTGGTGCTCTGGCGGGCATCAACAACGTCGGAGACCTCGTCAAGGCCGTCGGCGGCGGCCAGGCCAAGAACGCGGCTGCGACCGGGCTCTGCTAGTAGGACTGCTCACCTACTTCGGAGCGACGCGGTGGCTCGGATCCTGGATATGCGATCCTCGGGGGATACGAGCCGACGCTTGCGTAGTGGTTCTGTGCCGCATGTATGCCACATGAGAAACGAAGACGTCCCCAGACAACCAGGTGTCTGGGGACGTCTTCGCGGTTCAGACGCTGTTGACGCCGCAACCGGCAAGTCAGCAGCGAGCGTGAATCAGATGTCGTAGTAGAGCTCGAACTCGTGCGGGTGCGGGCGCAGCTGCACCGGCAGGATCTCCTGGGTGCGCTTGTAGTCGATCCAGGTCTCGATCAGGTCGGGCGTGAAGACGTTGCCGACCGTGAGGAACTCGTGGTCCCTCTCCAGGTTGTCCATCACCGCGTTGAGCGACGTGGGGACCTGGTCGATGTCGGCCATCTCGTCCGGCGGCAGCTCGTAGATGTCCTTGTCGATCGGAGCCGGCGGCTCGATCTTGTTCTGGATGCCGTCGATCCCGGCCAGCAGCAGCGCCGAGAAGGCGAGGTAGGGGTTGGCCGACGGGTCGGGGCAACGGAACTCGATGCGCTTGGCCTTGGGGTTCGCGCCGGTGATCGGGATGCGCACGCACGCCGAGCGGTTGCGCTGGGAGTAGACCAGCGAGATCGGGGCCTCGAAGCCGGGCACCAGGCGGTGGTAGGAGTTCACCGTCGGGTTCGTGAAGGCCAGCAGCGACGGAGCGTGCTTGAGGATGCCGCCGATGTAGTGGCGCGCCATGTCGGAGAGCCCGGCGTAGCCGGTCTCGTCGTAGAACAGCGCCTCGCCGTCCTTCCAGATCGACTGGTGCACGTGCATGCCGGAGCCGTTGTCACCGAAGATCGGCTTCGGCATGAAGGTCGCGGTCTTGTTGTTGCGCCAGGCGACGTTCTTGACGATGTACTTGAACTTCATGACGTCGTCGGCGGCCTTGAGCAGCTCGTCGAACTTGTAGTTGATCTCGGCCTGGCCGGCGGTGCCGACCTCGTGGTGGGCACGCTCGACGAGGAGGCCCGACTTCTCCAGCTCGATGACCATCTCGTCGCGCAGCTCGCCGAAGTGGTCGTAGGGGGCGACGGGGAAGTAACCACCCTTGTACTTCACCTTGTAGCCGCGGTTCGGGCTCTCGGCGGTGCCGGCGACGCCACTGTTCCAGGCGCCGGCCTCGGAGTCGATGTGGTAGTAGCCGGCGTTGGCCGAGGTGTCGAAGCGCACCGAGTCGAAGACGTAGAACTCGGCCTCGGGAGCGAAGTAGGCCTGGTCGCCGATGCCGGTGGAGGCGAGGTAGGCCATGGCCTTCTTGGCGATGTTGCGGGGGTCGCGGCTGTAGGCCTCGCCGGTGATCGGGTCGTGGATGAAGAAGTTGACGACCAGCGTCTTCGAGATCCGGAACGGGTCGACGTAGGCCGTGGTCGGGTCCGGGAACAGCTGCATGTCCGACTCGTGGATCGCCTGGAAGCCGCGGATCGAGGAGCCGTCGAAACCGAGCCCGTCGTCGAAGACCGACTGGTCGAAGGAGGAGACGGGAACGGTGAAGTGCTGCATCACGCCGGGCAGGTCACAGAAGCGGACGTCGACCATCTCGACGCCCTCGTCCTTGATGAACTTCAGGAGCTCATCGGAGTTGTTGAACATGTGCGGTCCTCCTTGGCGGCGCCTGCTGGCGGCTCGCCATGTTTGCTGCGGGACGGGGTGGGGGCGTCGTTGCCCTCGGTGTCGCTCACGTTAGGCGGGAGCAGTTTCTTGACCGTATCCCGATTGTTTCGTCCGTGTAACAAGTGCCCGGGCCGTGGATCGTGCGGTGCCGGCTCCTAGGCTGGGTGAGTGACGACCCCCGCCGCCCCCACCCTCGAGACAGCGTCCTGGGGGCGCCGCATCGGCGCGTTGTTCGTCGACTGGTTGACCTGCCTGGCCATCGCCGAGGGGCTGGTGGCAACCGGCGTCATCGCGTCGAACCCCAACGGACTGGTGACTCTGGGCCTCTTCGTGGTCGAGTCGGCCCTGTTCACGGCACTGGCGGGAGGGTCGTTCGGCAAGCTCACGACCCGGCTGCGCGTCGTACGCCAGGACGGCTCGCCGCAGCCGATCGGCCTGCTGCCGGCGGTGCTGCGTACGGTCCTGGTGGCCCTGGTCGTGCCGCCCCTGCTCACCATGGGCGGGCGTGGGCTGCACGACGTCGCGGTCGGCACCCGCACGGTGACGATCTAGGGGTCGGTCAGCGACCGCGCTGCTGTGAGCGCATGCCCTTCATCGACGTGGGCACCGGACCCTTGGGGAGCGGGATCTTGCCGCGGGTGGCGTCGAGCGCCTTGAGGCGCTGGAGGATGTCGGTGATCTCGGCCGGCTTGACGGCCTTGCCGAGCTTGGTGACGTGGCGGACCAGCTTGGGCAGCGGCACCTCGCCGTCGCCGCGGCCGCAGATGACCTCGTGGATCGGGGTTCCGGAGACCACCCGCTCGTGCTTGCGGCGCTCGGTGGCCAGCAGTGCCTTGACCCGCGCCTGGCTCGAGCCCTCACCGACCAGGACGATGCCGGGCGGGCCGACGACGCGGTGGACGACGTCCTGCTGCTTGGTGAAGCCGACGACGGGGTCGACCTTCCAGCCGCGCTTCAGCATCTGCAGCGCACCGGCACCTGCAGCCGGCTGCCCCTCCATCTGCTTGTACGCCGCATTCTGGGCGCGGCGACCGAAGACGAGCAGGGCGCCCAGGGTGCCGATGAGGAAGGCGCCGACGCCCCTGATGATCCACGAGACAGTGCCGTCGCCGGTGAGCAGCCACATCAGGCCGAAGCCGAGGGCCGCGCTGACCACGAAGACGCCGAGGAGGATCAGACCGAGCCGCGGGTCGCTCCGCTTGGCCATCCTGTAGGTCTGCATGATCTGCCCGCGGCGTGAGGTGGGCGTGGTGGCGGGGGTCGACATGTGGTGCCCTTGTCTGGATCTGGCTGGTCAGGAACGGGACGGCGGTGCTGGTCAGACGGCTGCGGTGGCGCGTGCGTCCATGGCCTGACGGTACAGCCGTCCGGCACGGTAGGACGAACGGACCAGCGGACCGGAGAGTGCCCCCGCGAAGCCGATCTCGTCGGCCTCGGCCTTGAGCTCGACGAACTCCTCCGGCTTGACCCACCGCTCGACGGGGTGGTGGCGCGGGGAGGGGCGGAGGTACTGCGTGATGGTGATCAGCTCGCAGCCGGCCTCGTGCAGGTCGCGCAGCGCCTGGCTGACCTCCTCGCGCGTCTCACCCATGCCCAGGATCAGGTTGGACTTGGTGACCAGGCCGAAGTCGCGGGCCTGGGTGATCACGTCGAGGGAGCGGTCGTAGCGGAAGGCCGGGCGGATGCGCTTGAAGATCCGGGGCACCGTCTCCACGTTGTGGGCCAGCACCTCGGGGCGCGACTCGAAGACCTCGGTCAGCAGGTCGGGCTTGCCGTTGAAGTCGGGGATCAGGTTCTCCACGCCCGTGCCCGGGTTGACCTCGTGGATCACACGCACGGTCTCGGCGTAGAGCCAGGCACCGCCGTCGGGCAGGTCGTCGCGGGCGACGCCGGTGATGGTGGCGTACTTGAGCTCCATCTTCTGCACCGACTCCGCGACCCGACGCGGCTCGTCGCGGTCGAGCGGCTGCGGCTTGCCGGTGTCGATCTGGCAGAAGTCGCAGCGGCGGGTGCACTGGTCGCCACCGATGAGGAAGGTGGCTTCCCTGTCCTCCCAGCACTCGAAGATGTTGGGGCACCCGGCCGACTGGCAGACCGTGTGCAGGCCCTCGGACTTCACCAGGTTCTGGAGCGCGGTGTACTCAGGGCCCATCTTGGCCTTGGTCTTGATCCACTCCGGCTTGCGCTCGATGGGGGTCTCCGCGTTGCGGATCTCGAGACGGAGGAGCTTGCGTCCTTCAGGGGCGGGAGCAGTCGTCACCCCGTCACTGTACGACGGTGGGCCGAGCCTCCCCAATCAGGCGTCGCGTCCTCAGCCGCCGGGTCGCACCAGCTCGATGCGCGGCATCCGGCCAGGCTCGGGTCGGGCGTCGTAGTCGGGCGTCGGGGCGTAGGGATCCCACGACAGGTAGGCGTCGAGGTGGTGACGCACGGACGGCAGGACGTCGCCGATCGTCACGTCACGATCGAGCTCCCGACTCAGCGAGGTGACCCCGGCGTCGGCGATCCCGCAGGGCACGAACCGGTCGTACCAGCCGAGGTCGACGTCGCAGTTGAGGGCGAAGCCGTGCATCGTCACACCACGGCTCACCCGGATGCCGAGCGCCGCGATCTTGCGCTCGGGACCGCGCTCGTCGGCCCGGAGCCAGACCCCGCTTCGTCCCGGCACCCGCGCCGTGGTGACGCCGAAGTCGGTGCACACGTGGATCAGCGCCTCCTCGACCCGGCGCACGTAGTCGACGACCTTGACGTGGTCGGGCAGCCTGACGATCGGGTAGCCGACCAGCTGGCCGGGGCCGTGGAAGGTGATCTTGCCGCCGCGGTCGACGTCGATGACCGCAGCGCCGCCCGGGTCGGCCGGTCGCTCGTGGGGTTCGGTGCGCTTGCCGGCGGTGAAGACGGGCGGGTGCTCGAGGAGGAGGACGGTGTCGTTCCTGGTCCCTGCCACGACGTCGGCGTGGACCTCGCGCTGGAGATCCCAGGCGGCGAGGTAGTCGACGGCGTCAGCACCCAGACCGGCGATCGCGTAGTCCAGCGGCATGCCCTGACCCTACGCCGTCACTCCCGGCTGTCGGGATCCCCGGTTACCCGGGGAAAGTTGAGCCTCACCCCCGAAACTTCGGGGTGGAACCTCCAGAATCCCCGGGTACCCGGGGATTCTGCGCGCGCGCCCACGTCCTGTGGATGAGCGCCGACGTCGGGGCGACAAATCGGTCAGGGTGGGGACGTGGACCCCCGTCGCCTGCTGCCCGCCCTGGCCGCCGTCGCCGCCGTCTGCGTCGTGCTGACCGTGGCGGCGACGGTGTGGCGAGGCAGCCGGCCCTCGACGCCGGATGACCCGTCGCCGCTCGTGCCGGTCGCGTCGGGGCCGGCCTCGATCCTGGCCGACTGGGACCGGCGCCGATCCGCTGCCTGGGCCGACGGCGACCCGGCCGCGCTGCGCGGCCTCTACGCAGCGGGTTCGCGGGCCGGTGCCGCGGACGTACGCCTCCTCCGCCGCTACGTCGACCGCGGGCTGCGGGTCACCGGCCTGCGCACCCAGGTGCTCGCGCTCAGAGTGCTCGCCCGCGACGACCGGCGGCTCCGCCTGGTCGTCACCGACCGGGTCGTGGGCGGTCGGGCGGGTGGACACGGCCAGGTGGTGAAGCTTCCCGTGGACCGCGCCTCGACCCGCCGGATCGACCTCGTGCGGGTGGGGGAGGAATGGCTGGTCGACGAGGTGCGCGATCAGGCCAGCGCCGCCGCCAGCACCTCGCGCACGTCCTCGTCCTCGAAGTCGTAGCCCGCGCGCTCGAGTGCAGCCGGGCGGGCGTTGACCGACCCGAGGAGCTCGGGCGCCATGTTGCCGGCGGCGACTCGCAGCACCGCGGCGGGGGCGGCGAGGAAGGCGCGGCGACCGACGGCGTCGGCCAGTGCCCGGGTGAACTCGGCGTTGGTCGGGGTCGAGGGGCAGCAGAGGTTGAATGCGCCCGACACGTCGCGCGACTCGATGAGGTAGCCCACCGCGCCGATCCAGTCGCGCAGGGAGATCATCGGGAAGTGCTGCTCGCCGGATCCCAGCCGGGCACCGAGACCGGCACGGAAGAGCAGCCGCAGCTGCTTGAGCGGGGGTGAGGTGCGGTCCATCACCGGAGCAGTGCGCAGGATGCAGACGCGGGAGCCGGCCGTACGCGCCGGCTCGGCCGCCGCCTCCCACTCCCGGGCGACGGTGGTCAGGAAGGCGTCGCCGACGCTGGCGGACTCCTCGGTGAGGGGCGTGGCGCCGTGGTCGCCGTAGACGCTGATGCCGTTGCCGGCCAGGAACGCCGGGGGCCGCTCGGCCGCAGCGATGGCCTTGGCCAGCACGCTCGTCGTGGACACCCGGCTCTCGCGGACCTCGTCGGCATGCTTGGTGGAGTGAGGGTTGGCCACGATGCTGGCGCCGGCGACGTTGACCACGGCGTCGGCGCGCGCGATGACCGCAGCGTCCACGTGACCGGTCGCGGGATCCCACTGTGACTCCTGCTCCGACCGTCGCGGGTGCCGGACCAGGCTGGTGACCTCGTGGCCGTGCGCACGCAGGTGCTGGGTCAGGTGGGTTCCGAGGAACCCTGATGCTCCTGCGATGACGACGCGCATGCAGCCAGCCAACCATGGGCCCACAACAAGGTCAGCCCGCCAGGTGCGCCCAGCGGCCGGAGAGCCGGCTCCACGGACCGTCGTCGACGACCCGTCCTGCGTCGAGGACGACGACCCGGTCGGCCTGGGCCAGCGCGGCCGTCTTGCTCGTCGCCCCGATCACCGTGGCGCCGCCGGCCCGCAGCGCCTTCCACAGCTCGATCTCGGTGGCCGCGTCGAGCGCGGAGGACACGTCGTCGGCGAGCAGCAGGTCGGCGTCGGCCGCCACCGCTCGGGCCAGCGCGAGGCGCTGCACCTGCCCCCCGGAGAGACGTACGCCGCGGTGCCCCACCAACGACTCGAGGCCGCCGGCCTCCTCGACGTCTCGGCCCATCCGGGCGGCCTCCAGCGCGGGCAGCACGGCACGCCCAGCGTGGTCGAGACCGACGTTGCCGCTGAAGGTGCCCGAGAGCACCCGAGGCACCTGGGCGACGTGCGAGACCCGGCCCGGGCGGAGCTCGGTCTGGGGGTCCTCGACGAGACGGCCGTTCCACCGGATCTCGCCCGTGCTGCTCACGAGTCCGGCGAGCGCGCCGAGCAGGCTGGACTTGCCGGAGCCGACCTGGCCGAGGAGCAGCACCAGCTCGCCGCCGGAGACGTGGAGGTCGACGTGCTGCACGCCGAGCGTGCCGTCGTCATGGACGGCGGAGACGTCGCGCAGGACCAGCTCGTGCAGCGGGTCGCGCACCGGCGCCGTGGGCGCCGGGGCAGTGCCGGCGACGAGGTCGACGCCCGGGGGCAGGTCCATCAGGTCGCCACCACCGGCCAGTCGGCTGGTCGCGTCCATCCACGCACGCACCCCCGGCGCCTCGGTCACGACGGACCCGGCGACCCGGCCGAACCAGTCGAAGCCGCTGACGGCGTTGGCCACGAGCAGTGCCGTCGCGAGGCCCCACTCGCCGACCAGGAGCCCTCCCCAGGCGGCGACGACGCCGCACTGCACCATGATGGTCGGGACTCCGTCGAGCAGCGCCTGGATGCGGTGCTCGCGGACGGCGGCGTCGACCCGGCCGCCGTCGACGTCGCGCAGGTGGGCGTGGACCTGCGGGGTCGCCGCAGCCAGCTTGACCGTGCGGACCGACTCCAGCGCCGAGACGAGCGACTGGCCGAAGCGGGCTCGCGCGGTCGAGGCGGCCGCCGCCGACCGGCCGGCGACCCGGCGGCCCAGGGTCGACGCCAGGGCCGAGGCCAGCATGACCGTCAGCAGGATGGCGCCCGCCACCCACGTGCCGGCGATGAGGGCGGTGAGCCCGGCCACGATGAGCCCGTTGACGAAGTCGACCCAGCGGTCGGTGTAGCGCGCCAGCCGGTCGGCGTCCATCGTCCGGGCCACGACCTCGCCGGGCGGGGTGCGCTCGAGCCGGCGCTGCGACGTCTGGCCGTGCAGCACGGCGGCCCGCACCCGGAGGCGTACTTCCACCCACCAGTGGGGATAGGTGCGGAAGGCCTGCGAGAGCAGGAACGGCGCGACCAGCAGGGAGGCCACGAGGGCCAGGACCAGCCACGTCGGGCGCTCGCCGGCCTGGAGGTCGGTGATGATGTGGCCCCAGATCCAGCCGGTGACCGCACCGAAGGCGCCGGTGATCGAGGACAGCATGAAGAGCGCCGCGCCGACCAGCCCCCACTGCGGCTGGATGCTGATCGCGTGGAGCACCTGCCGGGCCAGGCTGGGACCCGGGGCGATCTCCGGCGGCGGCGGCGGAGTGGTGCTCCGGCGAACGGACCCGACCGTGGAGTCGTCGTGGTGGTGCTCCTCGACGAGCGCCTCGTGGGCCGAGGCATCGAGGAGGCGGCGGAACGGCCCGTCCTCCGCGGCGAGGCGGGCGCGCGGGCCCTGCTGCACGACCCGGCCGGACTCCAGCACGGCCACCTGCTCGGCGCGGCGGGTCGTGGAGAGTCGGTGGGCGACGAGGATGCCGGTGCGCCCGGAGATCAGGCGCTCGGCCGCGCGGACGACGCGGGCCTCGGTGACCGGGTCCATCCGGGCCGTGGCCTCGTCGAGCACGACGATGTTGACGTCGCGGACCAGCAGCCTGGCGAACGCGACCAGCTGCTCCTCGCCCGCCGAGAGGCTGGTGCCACCCGGCCCGAGGACGGTGTCCAGACCCAGCGGCAGGCCGGCGACCCAGTCGGTGAGGCCGAGCTCGGTCACCGCAGCCTCGACGACCGCACGCGGGAGGTCGGCGAACAGCGTGATGTTGTCGGCGAGCGTGCCGGCGATGACCTCGGTGCGCTGTGTCACCACGCCGACCGCGCCTCGCAGCTGCTGGAGGTCGAGGTCGCGGACGTCGGTGCCACCGAGGAAGACCGTGCCCCGCGGCGGCTCGACCGCCCGCGAGATCAAGGACGCGAGCGTGGACTTGCCCGAACCGGTGCGGCCCACGAGGGCACACGTGTGCCCGGCCGGGACGACGAGATCGACGTCCTGCAGTGCGAACGTGCCGGTGCCGTAGCTGAACGCGAGGTGGCGGAACTCCACGTCGAGCGGCCCGTCGGGCAGCGGCAGGCCGCCGGTGGGCTCGGCGGGGGAGGCGAGCATCGAGCGCAGGCGCAGGACGGCTCCGAAACCCTCCTGCAGGTCGGGCAGGTGTCGCGCCAGCATGTCGACCCCGCCGACGAACATCGTGGTGACGAGGAAGAGCGTGACCAGACGCGCCGTGGACAGGTCGCCGGAGAGCACCAGGGCGATGCCGACGACGCCGACCGCTGCGAGCGCACCGTGGAGCAGCCCGCCGCTGCGGCGGGTGATGCGCATCTCGACGTGCAGGACGGCGTCGAGGGTCTGGTGGACCACGGACGCGAGGTAGGCGTTGCGTCGCATCACGTGGGCCTGGCCCAGGGAGGTGCGGAGGTCGTCGCGGGCCGCGACACCTTCCTCGGTCGACGCGGCGTGGTCGGTCCACGCAGCCTCCTCGACCACCTTGCGCTGGGCGACCTGGGGGAGGAGACGGCGGACGACGGCGAAGGTCGCGACCGCGGTCAGCGGGAACAGGAACGCCGCCGGCCACCACGTCAGGCTCGCGACGACCCACAGCGGTCCGGACGCCAGGAGCGTACGGGCGGCCTGCCACACGCCCCAGCGCATGAGCTGGCCGACCTCCCACGTGTCGTCGTCGATGCGGTCCAGCACCTCGCCGACGGCCTGCTCGGAGAGCTCGGCCAGCGGCTGGGCCATCGCCGCGTCGAGCAGGTCGGAGCGCAGCCGGCCCTCGGCGCGATCGCAGATCGTCGCCCAGATGGTCTTGGCGACCGTGTCGATGACCGCGCCCCCCACGACGCACAACGCCAGCAGGCCCAGCAGGGTGGATGTGGCGTCGTCGGCCAGTCGGCCGGCGACCATGGAGCCGAGCGCCGCGGCGATCGCGCCCACGAAGGACATCGAGAAGCAGAACCACGTCAGCGGCCGGCTCACCCGGCGCCAGTCGACGGGGACGCGACCGGCCGGCAGGTCGCTCGAGGCGGCGTCTGCCGGTGGTGCGGGGCGCGAGGTGTCGGTGATCGTCACGATGTCTTCAGGCTAGGTGGAGACGCCGACAGCGCGCCTTCGGTTTTCGGGCGGGTGGTGCTCACTGGGCAGAGCGACGGCGCCCCGCCCGCATGGTGCGGACGGGGCGTCGTACGTCGTGCGGTTGGCTCAGATCTCGAACTGGCCGGACTCCAGGCGTCGCTTCACCTCGTGCAGGAAGCGGCCGGCGTCGGCGCCGTCGACCAGGCGGTGGTCGTAGGTCAGCGAGAGGTAGACCATGTGCCGGATCGCGATCGTCTCGCCCAGGTTGGGGTCGTCGATCACGACCGGACGCTTCACCACGGCACCCGGGCCGAGGATCGCCACCTGCGGCGTGTTGATGATCGGGGTGTCGAAGAGAGCCCCGAAGCTGCCGAGGTTGGTGATGGTGAACGTGCCACCGGACAGCTCGTCCGGGGTGATCTTGTTGGTGCGGGTGCGCTCGGCCACGTCGGAGATCTTCTTGGCGATCCCGGCGATCGACAGGTCCCCGGCGTCCTTGACGACCGGCGTGAGCAGGCCCTTCTCGGTGTCCACGGCGAACGCGATGTTCTCGCGGTCGTAGTAGGTCACCTCGCCCTTCTCGGCGTCGATCGCAGCGTTGAGCTTGGGGTGCAGCTTGAGCGCGTCGATCGCGGCCTTGGCGAAGAACGGGAGGTAGGTCAGCTTGACGCCCTCGCGGGCCAGGAAGTCGGCCTTGGCGGCCTCGCGCATCCGGGCGATCGAGGTCACGTCGACCTCCATCACCTGGGTCAGCTGTGCCGACTCGGTGAGCGACTCGACCATCCGCTTCGCGATGACCTTGCGCAGGCGCGAGAGCGGCTCGGTCGTCCCGCGCAGGGGAGACGGCGTGCCGCCGGATCCGCCGGAACTGGCTGCCGCCGGTGCCTTGGCCGCGGGAGCAGCGGCGGCCGGGGCGGCCTCCGCCGCGGGTTCGGCCTGGGCCGCTGCGGCGTCGAGGACGTCCTGCTTGCGGATGCGGCCACCGACCCCGGTGCCCTGGAGCGAGCCGAGGTCGACCCCCTTCTGGTCGGCCATCTTGCGCACCAGCGGAGTGACGTACGTCGACTGGTCGCGGCCGCCCGACGACTCCGTGGGGGCCTCCTTCGCTGCAGGCTGCTCAGGCTTCTTCTCCTCGGCGGGCTTCTCCGCGGGCTTGTCCTCGTCCTTCTCGGCGGGCTTCTCCTCCGACTTCGGCTCCTCGGCCTCCGGGGCGTCCTCGCGGGCCTCGGCGTCGGCCTCCTCGGCGGCGGGGGAGTCGCGACGCTCGTCCTTCTCGGTGCCCTCCTCCTCGGCCGCCGGCTCCTCGGCCGGTGCGTCCTCGGCGGGTGCGTCCGCGGCGGGTGCGGCGTCGCCGGAGCCGATGATCGCCAGCTCGGCGCCGACCTCGACGGTCTCGTCCTCGTCGGCCTTGATCTCCAGCAGCGTGCCGGCGACAGGGGAGGGGATCTCGGTGTCGACCTTGTCGGTCGAGACCTCCAGCAGCGGCTCGTCGACCGCGACCTCGTCGCCGACCTTCTTCAGCCATCGGGTGACCGTGCCCTCGGTCACGGACTCACCGAGCGCGGGGAGCGTGACGGCGGTGCCGGAGCCACCCGAGCCACCGGAGCCACCGGAGTCACCGGAGGCCTGCTCGGCGGCGGGCTCCTCCTGCGCGGGGGCGTCGTCCTTCTCCGACTCAGGGGTGGAGTCGCCCTCCGGCAGCTCGCCGGTCTCCTCGGCGACCTCCTCCTCCTGCTCGGCCTTCTTCTCCGACTCCTCGTCGTCCTTGGGCTGCGCCTCGGGCTCGGCGGACTCGGTGGCGTCACCGGCCGACTCACCCTCCTCGCCGACGACGGCGAGCACGGCGCCGACCTCGACGGTGTCGTCCTCGTTGGCCTTGATCTCGAGCAGCGTGCCCGCCACGGGGGAGGGGATCTCGGTGTCGACCTTGTCGGTGGAGACCTCCAGCAGCGGCTCGTCGACAGCGACGGAGTCACCGACCTGCTTGAGCCAGCGGGTGACGGTGCCCTCGGTGACGGACTCGCCGAGGGCGGGGAGGGTGACTTCGGAGGCCATGGGGTTCCTTCGCTCGCAGGTGGTGGTGGGTGATGTCAGGAGTGGGCGTGCAGGGGCTTGCCGGCCAGGGCCAGGTGGGCCTCGCCAAGGGCTTCGTTCTGGGTGGGGTGGGCGTGCACCAGGGGTGCGACGTCCTCGGCGTGTGCCTCCCAGTTGTAGATCAGCTGGGCCTCCCCGATGAGCTCGCCGACGCGGTCGCCCACCATGTGGACGCCCAGCACCGGGCCGTCGGTCAGGCCGACGAGCTTGACGAAGCCCTGCGTCTGCAGGATCTGGCTCTTGCCGTTGCCGCCGAGGTCGTACGTCACCGTGGTCACCGCGTCGCCGTGCTGCTCGCGGGCCGTCGCCTCGTCGAGGCCGACCGACGCGATCTCGGGGTGGGAGTAGGTGACACGCGGGATGCCGGCCTCGTCGATCGGACGCGGGTCGAGTCCGGCGATGTGCTCGGCCACGAAGATGCCCTGCTGGAAACCGCGATGGGCGAGCTGGAGGCCCGGGACGATGTCGCCCACGGCATAGACGCCCTCGACGTTGGTGCGGCACCGCTCGTCGGCCAGCACGAAGCCCCGGTCCATCTCGACGCCCTGCTCGGCGAAGCCCAGCCCGTCCGTGGAAGGACCCCGGCCGACGGCGACGAGCAGGATCTCGGCCTCGACCACGTCGCCGCCCTCGACGGTGACGGCGACCCCGGTGTCGGTGGTCTTCACGCTCTGGAAGGGCGTGCCGGTCAGGAAGTTGATCTTGCGCTTGCGGAAGCCACGCTCGAGGGCGGTGGAGCACGCCTCGTCCTCGGCGGCCACCAGACGTGGCAGGGCCTCGATGATGGTGACGTCGGCGCCGAAGGACTTCCAGACGCTGGCGAACTCGCAGCCGATCACGCCGCCGCCGAGCACGATGGCTGAGGCCGGCACGCGGTCGAGACGCAGCGCGTGCTCTGAGGTCAGCACTCGCTCGCCGTCGACCTCCAGGCCGGGCAGCGACTTGCTGTAGGACCCGGAGGCGAGCACGAGCGCCTTGCCGGTGTAGGCGGTGTCGCCGACGGTGACGGTGCGGGGCCCGGTGAGCCGGCCCTCGCCCTCGATCACGGTGATGCCGCGTGACTTGATGAGTCCGGCCAGGCCCTTGAAGAGCCGCTGGACGACCTTGTCCTTGTAGGCGTTGACGCCGGCCATGTCGATGCCCTCGAGCGTCGCGGAGACGCCGAACGCGCTGGCTCCGCGTGCCGAGTCAGCCACCTCGGCGGCGTGCAGCAGGGCCTTGGTCGGGATGCAACCCACGTGGAGGCAGGTGCCGCCGAGGTTGCCCTTCTCGACCAGGCCGACCGTCAGCCCGAGCTGGGCTGCCCGCAGGGCGCAGGCGTAGCCGCCTGAACCTGCACCGAGAACGAGGACGTCGAACTCACCGTCCGCCACAGGATTTCCTCCACACGCTCGACTCACTGGTGGCGACCATCCTTGCACTATTCGTGATGCTGTCTACACCGGGTCTGCACCTGCTTTCAGAGTCACCGGCACAATGGTCGACATGGCGATGTTCGACCGATTCCGGCGCAAGGCACGTATGAGTGCTCCCGCGCGTGATGCTGCCCGCACCGGCTCGACGCGCGTACGCGCGTCCGATGGTGAGGACGTCCGCCACCTGGAGAAGTTCGTGGCCACCCGGCAGGGGGTCGAGGGGTTCGTGGAGCCGCGGACGGCCGTCAGCGACGTGACGATCCTGCTGGTCGCGCACGACGGGGAGTGGACGCGCCGACGCGTGCCGAGCGTGAAGTGGGCCCACGAGTTCGCCAACAGCCACCGGGTGCCGTCGTACGACGCCGCGGTCGTCGGCGTGCCGCAGCGGATGCGCGACTACAACAGCCGCAAGAAGGCCGACGGCATCTGAGGCCGCGCGCTACTCCGCAGCAGCCATCGCCCGGGCGAACGCCACCAGCGTGCTCACGCCGAACCCGGTCGCGCCCGACGGCAGGTGGCCGTAGGGACCGCCGGTGTTGATCTCCTTGCCGGCGATGTCGAGGTGGGCCCAGGGGAGGCCGTCGGTGAACTCGCGCAGGAACGCGGAGGCGTAGAGCCCGCCGCCCCACCGCACCCAGTCGTGCTGGAGCAGGTCGGCGATCTTCGAGCTGGTGACGCGCTCCGACATCTCCTCGGGGATCGGCATCGGCCAGTGCTGCTCGCCCGCCACGGCGCCCGCAGCGAGCACGGACTGGACCTGGGCGTCGACACCCATCACCGCGCCCACCTTGTCGCCCAGCGCGATCTGCATGTGTCCGGTCAGGGTGGCGATGTCGAGCACGACGTCGGGCTTCTCCTCCACGGCCAGGCTCAGCGCGTCGCCGAGCAGCATCCGTCCCTCGGCGTCGGTGTTGGCGATCTCGACGGTCCGGCCGTTGTGCATCGTGATGACGTCACCGGGGCGGGTGGAGGTGCTCGACACCATGTTCTCGGCCATCGGCGCGAACGCGGTGACGCGGATCGGCAGCCCCAGGCGGGCGATCGCGAAGGTCGCGGCGATGACGTTGGCGGCCCCGGCCATGTCGCCCTTCATGTGGGTCATGCTCGAGGCCGGCTTGATGGTCAGGCCGCCCGAGTCGAAGGTGACGCCCTTGCCGACGAGGGCCAGGTGCGCGGTCGCGCCCTTGGGTGCCCACGACAGCTTGACCAGCCGCGACGGGGAGGCGGAGGAGTCGCCGACGCTGAGGATGCCGCCGCAGCCCATCTCGGCGAGCTGCTCGTGGTCGAAGACCTCGATCTTGACCTTGGGGGCGCCGCGCCCCTGGGTGAGCTCCTTGTGCGCGGCGGTCACCGACTCGGCGAGCAGGGGAGGGGTGCAGTCACCGGGGGGCGTGTTCACCCAGTCGCGACACATGACCACCGCGTCGGCGAGGATCCCGGCTGCCTCGAGCGCCTCGACGGCCTCGGCGCGGCGGGCGATGCTGCTCAGCACCACGACCTCGGCGGGCTCGGTGCTCTCCGGCGCCGACGACTTGTAGCGCGTGAAGCGGTAGCCGCCCAGTCGGTGCCCCTCGACGACGGCGCCGATCAGCTCGGGGGTGTCGGCGGGCAGCGCGAGAGCCACCGACGCGGCGTTCGGGACGCTGCGTGCGGCGACCCCGGCAGCCCGGCGTACGGCGATCGCGTCACCCGGATCGGCGCCGAGGCCCACGAGCACCATCAGCGGGGCGTTGACCTCGTCGCGGGTCGGGACCAGCACGGTCTCGCCGGCCTTGCCGGTGACGCCGAGGGTGGACAGGAACGGCCGCAGCTTGCGGCCGAAGGCGGACGTGATGTCCTCGGCTGCGTCGCACAGCTCCGGCCCCTTCGGACCGGACACGACACCCACCACGACGGCGTCGACGCGGGTACGGGCGGGGCTGGCACTGCGCAGCGAGTACGTGGTCACCCGGGGCATGTTAGGCGAGGGGATGGGCAGAACCTGCTGCGGTAGGTTTCGGGCCATGGCTCCGACGCTCAAACAGTCACCGCTCCACGACCGCCACGTCGCCCTGGGCGCCAAGTTCGCCGAGTTCGGCGGCTGGTCGATGCCCCTTGAATATCCGACGGGCGTCGTGAAGGAACACACCGCCGTGCGCGAGTCGGTCGGCATCTTCGACGTCAGCCATCTCGGCAAGGCGATGGTCTCCGGCACCGGGGCAGCCGACTTCGTCAACGCGACGCTGTCGAACGACCTGGCCAAGATCCGCCCCGGCAAGGCGCAGTACACCCTGTGCCTCGACGAGTCGGGCGGCATCGTCGACGACCTGATCGCCTACTGGCACGACGACGAGCACGTCCTGCTCGTGCCCAACGCCGCCAACACCGCCGAGGTGGTGCGCCGGCTGCAGGACGCCGCTCCCGAGGGTGTGAAGGTGGTCAGCCACCACGAGGACTACGCGGTCCTCGCGGTCCAGGGCACCCACTCCGACGAGGTCCTCGAGAAGGTCGGCCTCCCGACCGGCCACGAGTACATGTCGTTCGTGGAGGCGCCCTTCGGTGAGGGAGACACCGGGGTCGTGGTGTGCCGCACCGGCTACACCGGCGAACGCGGCTACGAGCTGATCGTCGCCGGCGCCGTCGCCGGCGAGCTCTGGGACGAGCTGATGGCCGCCGGCGAGGAGTTCGGGATCGCCGCCTGCGGTCTCGGCTCGCGCGACACCCTCCGCACCGAGATGGGCTACCCGCTCCACGGGCAGGACATCAGCCTCGACACCAATGCCGTGGAGGCCGGGCTGGCGTGGGCCGTCGGCTGGAAGAAGGAGACCTTCTGGGGCCGCGACGCCGCCACCAGGGTCAGGGAAGAGGGTCCGAAGAGACGCCTGCGCGGCCTCGTGGCCGTCGACCGGGGAATCCCGCGTCCCGGCATGGGCGTCACCCTCACCCACGACGTCCCGCTCGCCGACATCACGTCCGGGACGTTCTCCCCGACCCTCAAGAAGGGCATCGGCCTGGCCCTGATCCCGACGATGGTCGCCGAGGACGCCCAGGTGGGTGTCGACATCCGCGGCCGCCGCGAGATCTTCCAGCTGGTCAAGCCGCCCTTCGTCGACCCCTCGGTCAAGGAGGCCTGAGTGCTCCCCGGTCAGCCCCCCACCTTCCGTCAGCCGTCCGCCTCCGAACGCCCGTGGTGGTGGCGGCTGGAGGACGCGGCGGGCGAGCTCGTCACGGTCGAGGGTCACTCCGACGAGCGGTTCTACACGCAGGGCGATGCGGAGTCGTGGGTCGGGGAGATCTGGGCGGACCTGGCCGAGCACGGGGTGGCGTCGGTGACGCTCTTCGAGCACGACCGGCTGGTCTACGGGCCGATGTCGCTCAGCGCCTGACCCATCCCTTCCGGGGCAGGCTCCGAAGGACCAGTCAGGAGGTGTCATGACACCCGACCCGGCTGCCGAGCCCGACTTCACGCGCTACCTCGACGCCCGCTGGTGCGACCTGGTCGGTGGCCTGGAGGACGAGGGTGTCGCGCCCGAGAGCGCCCGGCTCGCCGTTGCGGAGACGCTGCTGGCCAGTCGCGGCTCGTGGCGCCGGCGGGTCGAGGACGAGCAGATCGACCACGCGCTCTGGGCCGAGATCCGCGAGCGCGTCGGCCTGCCGCCGCGCCCCGGCGAGGTGGCGCCCCACGCGGTGCGGGCGCCTGATGCCGCCGATGGTCCGGGGCCGTGGCTGGAGCAGGCCGTATCGCTGCGCCGGGGCCGCCGGCGCCGCGGCGTACGACGCGGGCTGCTCGCCGCGGTGGTGGCGGTGATGGCCGGCGCCGGTTGGGCGTGGTGGGCCGCGCTGCCTCCGGCTCCAGAGGTGCGGGAGGAGGCCAACGTGCTCACCGTGCCGTGGTACGCCGCCGGAGAGCTGCACCTCAGCGAGGTCGTGGTCGAGCTCCCCGGGATCGAGGCCTTCGTGGCCAGCGAGGACGAGGTGGTGGTCCGGATGACCTCCGGCGAGGTGAAGGTGGTGGGCGCCGACGGGGAGGTGGACGACCTCGACTCGGCCCCGCCGGAGCTGTCCGGACCGGGACCGCAGGTCCCGACCACCCTCCCCACCGGCGCGTACGACGTCGTGGTGCAGAGCGTGACCACGGCGGCGGGCGGCACGGCGCACCTCCTCGACTCCGCACGGCGTACCGATGCCGGCGGAGCGCTCCGGCTCTCCGAGACCGGCCGCCGGGCCGTGGTGGTCTGTGACGCGGACGGGTCGTGCGCCGCACCCCGCACGCTCGTGACCGGGTCGCAGAGCATCCGGCTGGGGTGAGGGTTGCGGCAGGGACCGCCGGCGCGCGTGCTCGCTAGCCTCGCTGCATGAGCCGCCACTTCCGCCAGGTCGACGTCTTCTCCGAGGACCCCTTCGGCGGCAACCCCGTGGCCGTGGTCCACGACGCGGCGGGACTCTCCGACGAGCGGATGCAGCGGTTCGCGGCCTGGACCAACCTGTCGGAGACGACGTTCCTGCTGCCGCCGACGCAGCCCGGCGCCGACTACCGCCTGCGCATCTTCACGCCGGCGGGCGAGCTGCCCTTCGCCGGGCACCCGACCCTCGGGTCGGCGCACGCGTGGCTCGAGGCCGGCGGGGTCCCGCGCACGCCGGGCGCACTCGTGCAGGAGTGCGCGGCCGGTCTGGTGACCCTGCGCCGCGAGCCGTTGCTGGCCTTCGCCGCACCGCCGCGGGTGCGTTCGGGCGTGCCGACCGACGCCGAACGCGCGCAGGTGCTGGCCGCCCTGGCCCTCCCGGCGGACGACGTCGTGGCGATGGAGTGGTGTGACAACGGACCCGGCTGGATCGGCGTACTGCTCGACTCCGCCGACGCCGTGCTCGCGGTGGCGCCCGACCTGGCCGAGTTCGGCGACCTCGACATCGGCCTCGTCGGTCCCTACGACGACGCACGTGCCGGCGAGGTCGGCGCCCAGGTCGAGGTGCGGGCGCTCTTCCGCGCGCTGGGCGTGGTCGAGGACCCGGTCACCGGATCGCTCAACGCCGCGCTGGCGCAGTGGCTGATCGCGGAGGGGAGGCTGCCGGACTCCTACGTCGCATCGCAGGGGACGCTCCTCGGCCGGACCGGTCGGGTCCACGTCGAGCGTGACGGCGACACCGTCTGGATCGGCGGACACACCACGACCCGGATCGTCGGCGACGTCGACCTCGACGACTGAGCCGGGGTCGTAGAGTCCTCCCGTGCGCGCCTACCTCGACCTCCTGCAGCGGATCCTCGACGAGGGCGTCGAGAAGACCGACCGCACCGGCACCGGCACCCTGAGTGTCTTCGGCCACCAGATGCGCTTCGACCTGCGCGAGGGCTTCCCCCTCGTCACGACCAAGAAGGTGCACACCCGTAGCGTCTTCGGCGAGCTGCTGTGGTTCCTGCGCGGCGACACCAACGTGAAGTGGCTGCAGGACCGCGGCATCACGATCTGGGACGAGTGGGCCGACGACAACGGCGACCTGGGCCCCGTCTACGGCTACCAGTGGCGCTCCTGGCCGACCCCGGACGGGCGCCACGTCGACCAGATCGCGCGGCTGGTCGACGGGATCCGCACCAACCCCGACTCGCGACGCCACATCGTCTCGGCGTGGAACGTCGCCGACGTCGACGACATGGCGCTGCCGCCGTGCCACACGCTGTTCCAGTTCTACGTCGCCGACGGCAGGCTCTCCTGCCAGCTCTACCAGCGCTCTGCCGACACCTTCCTCGGCGTGCCGTTCAACATCGCGTCGTACGCCCTGCTGACCCACATGGTGGCCCAGGTCACCGGGCTCGAGGTGGGGGAGTTCGTGCACACCATGGGCGACGCCCACCTCTACCTCAACCACGTCGAGCAGGCCCGGCTCCAGCTCACCCGGGAGACCCGCCCGTTGCCCACCCTGCGGCTCAACCCCGCCATCACCGATCTCGACGGCTTCGACCTCGAGGACATCACCGTCGAGGGCTACGACCCGGCTCCCGGCATCAAGGCACCCATTGCTGTCTGAGGTCGTCCGGTGACGCGACGGATCGTCGCGGTCGCGGCCTACTCCCGCAACCGGGTCATCGGCGACCACGGCCGCATCCCGTGGAGGATCCCCGAGGACTTCGCGCACTTCAAGCGCGAGACGATGGGCCTGACCATGATCATGGGTCGGTTGACCTACGACTCGATCGGGCGCCCGCTGCCGGGGCGGCGGACGATCGTCGTCACCCGCAACCGGGACTGGGCCGCCGAGGGCGTGGAGGTCGCCCACTCGCTCGACGACGCGCTCGCGATGGCCGACCCGTCCGCCGACCTGGTCATCGCCGGCGGGGCCCAGGTCTACGCCGAGGCCATGCCGCTCCTGACCCACCAGGTGCTCACCGAGGTCGACCTGGACGTCCCCGGTGACGCCGTCTATCCCGAGTTCGCCGCCGACGAGTGGCGCGAGACCCGCCGCGAGGCGGGCCCCGGGTGCGACTGGGTGTGGTGGGAGCGTGTCTGAGCTCGACATCGTGATCGACCCCAACTCCGGGATCCCGCCCTACGAGCAGGTCCGCGACGCCATCCGGGACCGGGTCGAGTCGGGTGCCCTGGCCCCGGGCTTCCGGCTGCCGCCCGTGAGAGCGCTGGCCACGTCCCTCGACCTGGCCGCCAACACGGTGGCGCGCACCTACAAGGAGCTCGAGGCGCTCGGCCTCGTCGAGACCCGCGGCCGCGCGGGCACCTTCGTCGCGGGCAGGGGAGTGGAGCGCGCGGCGCGCTCGGCAGCGTCGTCGTACGTCACCACCGCGCGGAGCCTGGGACTGAGTGACGCCGAGATCCTGGAGCTCGTGCGCCGCTGGCTGGACGCCGGAGGCTGAGCCCGGACCGGCGCATGCCAGAGTCGCGCCATGGAAGGAAGCAGCGCGGACATCGTCGTCGCCGCGGTGGCGCTCGTGCGGGACGGCTGCGTGCTGACGGTGCGCAAGCGGGGGACCGAGCGCTTCATGCTCGTGGGCGGCAAGCTGGAGCCGGGGGAGTCGGCACGCGAGGCGGCGCTGCGCGAGACCCGGGAAGAGGTGGGCCTGGAGATCGTGGACGCGGTGCTGCTGGGTGAGTTCTTCTCGGAGGCGGCCAACGAGCCCGGGCACACGCTGCACTCCACGGTCTTCTGGGTCGAGTCGGACGCTGAGCCCGTCGCGTCCGCGGAGATCGCCGAGGTCAGGTGGACGCCGCTGCGCGACCACCCCCACGACCTGGCACCGATGCTCGAGCACCACGTCCTGCCGGTGATCCGGGACACGTTCACCCTGCCATGACGATGTGGTCTCAGTCGGCGAACACGTCCAGCTCCGAGCCCCAGCCCTCGATCATGTCGGTCGTGCGCGAGTGCCCACGCCCGGCGTCGTACGACGCACAGGCCGCGCGCACCCGCCTGAAGGTCTCCCGGATCGCTGCGGCCTGGCCTTCCTGGGTGCGGGCCACCAGGTCGAGCACGTCTGCGGTCGGCCACCCCTCGACCGGGTGGGTGCGCAGCTCCCACGGCAGGTACTTGTTGTAGGGACGCACCCGCCCGGCCATCGAGAACACCACGTCGAGCAGCCACGGCAGTGACTCGTTGGCGTCGAGACGGGACTCCAGCGTGCGTCCGTCCCGGTCGCTCTTCAGCGCGCGGTAGGCGAAGTTCACCCAGCCGTCGAGCCGGTCGTGGTCGATGAGGATCGCGTCCGCCTCCTCGGGGCTCAGCGTCGCCTGACGGTGGACGGCGTCGGGGAGGTCGCCGCCGGTGCGGTCGAGCAGCACCGGCGCATGGGCGAAGGACCAGCGGAACCACCACTCCTCGGTGCCGAAGGGCGCGACGGTGAGCAGGTCGCTCCACCTCGCCGGGATCTCGTCGACGTCGGGACTGCGGTCGGTGGTGCGCGTCGAGGCAGCCTCGTCGGTCAGCACGACCATCACGTCGAGGTCGGAGTGCTCGGTGGCGTAGTCGCGTCCGGCGGAGCCACTGAGCACGATGCCGAGGAGGTCAGTGCCGTGAGCAGCATGGTTGCGCGCGGCGAGCGCGAGCAACGCGTCGCGTGAGGCGGGCGGCAGCCAGTCGGGCAGGACCAGGTCGGGCGTCACGAGTGCTTCGGGGGGAGTCCGCTGACGAAGTGGACGCCGCGGTCCACCCACAGCTGGAGCTCGTCGTCGCCCTGCAGGATCCTGGGCGCCACGAGCAGCCACCCCTGCATCTCCCGGCCGTGCATCTGCATCGGTTCGACGTCCTCGGAGAGCCACGAGGCGGCGTCGTCAGGATCGGCGCGCACCATGAGCGAGCCCGCGCTGGCCGCAGCCACGGCCATGTGGCCGTGGACCATGAAGCCCTTCCCGCCGAACATCTTCCTCGACGTGACGCCCTCCACGCCGTCGAGCAGGTCGTGGATGCGCTGCGCCAGCACCTCGTCGTAGGCCATGCCTGAGAGTAGTGCCTGAGAGTAGTGCCTGAGAGTGGTGCCTGAGAGCAGTGCCGGAGAGTAGTGGAAGCGCGATGCGGCTCGGCGGCGCACGGGTGCGGCGGCGCGAGCGATAACCTGACCCCCATGAGCTCCAACGCCCCGTTCGGCCGCCTGCTCACGGCGATGGCGACGGCCTTCCGTGAGGACGGCAGTGTCGACCCCGACCGGACCGCCCGGATCGCCGTGCACCTCGTCGAGCACGGAAGTGACGGAGTGGTCGTCAGCGGGACGACCGGCGAGAGTCCGACGACCTCCGTCGCGGAGGACGGCCAGATCCTGCGTGCGGTCCACGAGGCCGTCGGCGACCGGGCCACGGTCATCGCCGGCGTCGGGACCAACGCCACCGCCCACTCGGTCGAGCTGGCCGAGCAGGCCGCCAAGATCGGCGTCGACGGCGTGCTGCTGGTCAGTCCCTACTACAACAAGCCCGGCCAGGGCGGGCTGCTGCACCACTTCAGCACCGTCGCCGAGGCCACCGACCTCCCCGTCATGCTCTACGACGTACCGGGTCGCACCGCGACGCTGATCGAGCTGTCGACCTACGAGGCGATGCGGCGCTACGACCACGTGACGTCGGTCAAGGACGCCTCCGGCCTGCTGCCCCGCACGGCGCAGCTGGTCGATCTCGGCTACACCGTCTACTCCGGCGACGACGTCGCGACGCTCGGCTACCTCGCCTACGGCGGGGTGGGCCTGGTCTCGGTCGTCGCCCACGCGGCGGGCACCCAGCTCGCCGCCATGATCGATGCCTGGTCGCGCGGCGACCATGCCGAGGCACTGCGGATCCACACCTCGCTGGTGCCTGCCTTCGACGCCATGATGGGCGTTCCCAACTACGGCGCCACGACGGCCAAGGCCGCCCTGGAGCTGGTGGGTGCGCTCGACAACCGCCGGGTGCGCGGCCCCCTGGTCGCGCTGGACGACGACGAGGTGGCAGCGCTGCGCGCCGGCCTCGTCGACGCCGGCCTCATCTGATCACCGAACCGAGGAAACCTTGAGTCATCCCCACCCCGAACTGAGCGCGCCCGCCCCCCTCCCGGCCGGAGGCCTCCGGGTCATCCCGCTCGGAGGACTGGGCGAGGTCGGTCGCAACATGACCGTCTTCGAGTACGACGGCAGGTTGCTGATCGTCGACTGCGGAGTGCTGTTCCCCGAGGACCACCACCCCGGGGTCGACCTGATCCTCCCGGACTTCGACCCGATCCGCGGCCGCCTCGACGCGGTCGAGGCGCTCGTCCTCACCCACGGCCACGAGGACCACATCGGCGCGACGCCGTACCTCCTGCGCGAGCGCGGCGACATCCCGCTCGTCGGCTCCAAGCTGACCCTGGCGCTGCTGGGCTCCAAGCTGCGCGAGCACCGTCTCAAGGAGACGGCCCAGTACGAGGTGGCCGAGGGCCAGACCATCACCTTCGGGCCGTTCGTGCTCGAGTTCATCGCGGTCAACCACTCGATCCCCGACGCGCTCGCTGTCGTCATCCGCACCGGCGCCGGCGTCGTGCTGCACACCGGTGACTTCAAGATGGACCAGCTGCCGCTCGACGGGCGGATCACCGACCTCAACGAGTTCGCCCGCCTCGGCGACGAGGGAGTCGACCTCTTCCTCGTCGACTCGACGAACGCCGAGGTGCCGGGATTCACGACGTCCGAGAGGGACATCGCGCCGGTCCTCGACCGGGTGTTCGCCAAGAGCGAGCAGCGGCTCATCGTGGCCTGCTTCGCCTCCCACGTGCACCGCGTCCAGCAGGTGCTCGACGCCGCGGTCGCGCACGGCCGGAAGGTTGCCTACGTCGGGCGCTCCATGGTGCGCAACATGGCCATCGCCCAGGAGCTGGGCTACCTGACCGTCCCGCCGGGCACCATGGTCGAGGCCAAGGAGCTCGCCGACCTGCCGCCGCACAAGCAGGTCCTGATCTCGACCGGGTCGCAGGGTGAACCACTCGCCGCGCTGAGCAGGATGTCGCAGAGCAACCACCACTTCGTGCACCTCGAGCCGGGCGACACCGTCGTCCTGGCCAGCTCGCTCATCCCGGGCAACGAGAACGCCGTCTACCGCGTCATCAACGGACTGTCCCGCCTGGGGGCCAACGTCGTGCACAAGGGCAACTCGCTCGTCCACGTCTCCGGTCACGCGAGCGCCGGCGAGCTGCTCTACTGCTACAACATCGTCAAGCCGCGCAACGTGCTGCCGGTCCACGGCGAGGTGCGCCACATGCGCGCCAACGCCGACCTGGCCCGGGCGGCGGGCGTCGAGAACGTCGTGCTCGCCGAGGACGGCGTGGTCGTCGACCTCGTCGACGGCGTCGCGAAGATCGTGGGCAAGGTGGACGTCGGCTACGTCTTCGTCGACGGCACCACCATCGGTGACATCAGCGAGGCCTCGATGAAGGACCGGCGCATCCTCGGCGAGGAGGGCTTCCTCTCGGTGATCGTCGTGGTCGACACGGTGACGGGCAAGGTCGTCTCCGGGCCGGAGATCCACGCCCGCGGATTCGCCGAGGACGAGGCCACCTTCGACGACATCCGAGGGCCCCTCGTGGAGGCCCTCAACGCGGCCATCGCCGAGGGCGTGACCGACACCTACCAGCTCCAGCAGACCATCCGCCGGGTCATGGGGCGCTGGGTCAACCGTGCGCATCGTCGTCGTCCCATGATCATTCCGGTCGTGATCGAGGCCTGAGGCCCCTAGGATCCGGAGCGGGGAGATCATGCCGGACTGGGGTGGGGAGGCGGCCGTGCCGCGCAATCAGGGTGCGTTGAGCCGCCTGGCTGAGCTGATGCGTCGCGTCAACTCCTCCACCGACACCGCCGACGTCCTCGAGGAGATCGCCGGAGGTGTCGTCGACGTGCTCGGCTACGGCGTGGCCGCGATCGCCCGGCTGGAGGGCCACACCCTGGTGATGACCAACGTCGTGGGTCCGCCCGACGTCATCAAGCAGATCCTCCACCGGCGCACGCCTGCCGAGCAGATCCTCGACGAGTTCCGCAATGCCGACAAGTGGGGGATCCTCCGCTTCGTCCCGGCCGGGCGGATGTCGGACGACCGGCTGCGCGCCGCCTGGGTCCCCGACTTCGAGCCCGAGGACGACCCCGGGGCCTGGCACCCGCAGCACGCCCTCTACGCGCCGCTCTACTCCGCCGACGGTGAGCTGCTGGGCAACATGGCGGTCGACCTGCCGCCCGACCAGCGCATCCCGGTCGGCCCGGACCGCGAGCTGCTCGAGATGTTCGCGGTGCAGGCGGGCGTCGCGCTGTCCAACGCCCGCGAGCGCGAGCGCCTGAACGAGCGCGTACGGCTGGACGAGATGCTCAAGGCGGTGGCGGCCGCCGGCACCCAGCCGGGACTGTCGGAGGCGCTCGACGCCTCCGTCGTGGCCGTGGCCGAGTGCTTCGGTCCCGTGCAGGCATGGGTGCGCTGCTTCCCCAACGAGGGCCGCAACGTCGAGCACATGGCCGGCACACCACGACCGCTGCTGCCCGACCAGGACGTCCCGGCCCTGCGCCGCGACCTGGCCCGTCCCGAAGCCGGTGTGCTGCCGATCCAGCTCGGGGCGGACGACCCGAGCTGTGACGAGCTGCCCGAGAGCAGGGAGATCCTCCAGGAGATCATGTCCTGGCTCGGCGCCGATCGCGTCGTCGTCTGCCCGGTCCTCTCCCAGAGCCAGCTCGTCGGCTACGTCGTGCTCGCGTTCGCCAACTCCGGTCGTGGTCCGTCGACGGGCGAGCTCGACGCCCTGTCCGAGGTCGGTCGCCTGCTCGGACAGATCGTGCGCCAGGTCCGGGTCCTCGAGACCGAGCAGCGACTCGTCCAGGAGCTGCGCGAGCTGGCCCGCTACCGCAGCGAGCTGATCGCCACCATCTCCCACGAGCTCAAGACCCCGCTGACGGCGATCCTGGGCCATGCCGAGCTGATCTCCGAGCGCTATCCCGACATCGGCTCTCTCGACGCGATCATCCGCAACGCCGGCCGGCTCAACCACCTGGTCTCCAACCTGCTGCACTACTCGCGCGTGCAGGGTCGCCGCGAGACCGTACGCCGCGCCGTCGACCTGGTCGAGCTGTGCGAGGCGAGCGTGGACCTGCTCGGGATCAGGGCCACCCAGTCCGGTGTCGAGCTCTCCTTCACCCCACCCTCGGAGCCGGTGGTGGTGTTCGGTGACCCCGAGGAGCTGGGGCGGGTGATCGACAACATGGTCGACAACGCCGTGAAGTACACCCCCGAGGGCGGTGCCGTGGTGGTCACGATGTCGGTCACCGACGAGAGCGTGAGCGTCGAGGTCGCCGACAGCGGGATCGGGATCGCGGCCTCCGACCAGAGCAGCGTGTTCTCGGCCTTCCACCGCTCGACCAACCCCAACGCGCTGTCCATCCCCGGCACCGGGCTGGGTCTGCCGATCGCCCAGCGGATCGCCCAGTCGCACGGCGGCACCCTGGAGGTGTCGTCGGAGCTGGGGAAGGGGAGCACCTTCTGCTTCCGGATGCCCCGGCGCCAGGCCTGACGCCCACGACACGCACGCGTGTGATCCCTGTGGCTGGTGTGACTTGGCCGTAGGGTCTGAGCATGGCGACCCGTACGTCTTCCCCGCCGGGGTCGCGGAGCTCGAGCACGTCCCGTTCCAGCACCAGTCGTGGTGGAACCAAGGGCTCGAGCACCCGATCCCGGAGTACCAGCAAGCGCCCCAGCCCCGCGAAGGGCCGGAGCTCCTCCAGCGCGTCCAAGCGCCGAACAGCCTCGCGACCGGCACCCCGTGCCGTGCGCAGTGGAGCGGGGCCGGTCTCACGCACGTTCGGCGCGCTCGGCAGGGGAGTGGCGGCGGCCTGGCTGGGCATCGCCCACGCCCTCGGAGCACTCGCCCGCTCGATCGGCCGCTCCGCGCGTGACCTCGAGCCCGAGCACCGCCGCGACGGTGCGGGCCTGTTCCTCATCGGCCTGGCGATGGTCGTCGCCGCTGCCGTGTGGTGGCAGCTGCCCGGCGGCGTCATGGAGCTCGCGCGCTCGGTGACCGCAGGCGCGGTCGGCAAGGTCGGCTGGCTCGTCCCGCTCTTCCTGGTGTACGCCGGGTGGCGCACCCTGCGCGACCCCGAGCGCAACGGCCCGGTCGGGCGGCAGGTCATCGGCTGGACCGCCTTCTCGCTGGGGCTGCTCGGCATCGTGCACATCGCCAACGGCAACCCCCAGCCCGAGCTGGGCGACGCCACCAACCTCCAGGCCGCCGGCGGCGCGGTCGGCTACGTCACCTCGAGCCTGCTGCTCGACCTGATGCAGACGACGTACGTCGTGGTGCCGCTGCTGGTGCTGCTGGCCCTCTTCGGCGTGCTGATCATCTCGGCGACGCCCGTCTACCAGATCCCCGCCCGCGTGGCCGCGCTGCGCGACAAGGCGCTGGGCCGTACGCCCGACGGGTCCGCGGAGGCGGAGTCGGAGGAGACGACCAAGCCGCTGCGCGCGCGTCGTCGCTCGATGCTCGAGGACGACATCGACCCCGAGCTCGGCGACCCGGCCTACGACAGCCCGGTCCTCGCGGACCGGGAGCTCAAGAAGCGCCGCAACAAGAAGAGCGAGGAGCCCGGCGAGGACCTCGGCATCGATCTCTTCGCCGACGCGCCCACCGAGGTCACGCCTGCGGTCACCGACACCGGTCCGGTCGAGCCGCCGCCCCACACCCCGCTCCCGCAGCGCGTGGAGCAGCTCTCCCTGTCGGGTGACATCACCTACTCGCTCCCGGGCAACGAGGTGCTCAAGCCCGGCTCGGTGCACAAGGCACGCTCCAAGGCCAGCGATGCGGTCGTCGAGCGGCTCATGCAGGTGATGGAGGAGTTCAGCATCGACGCCGCCGTCACCGGCTACACCCGCGGCCCGACCGTCACCCGCTACGAGGTCGAGCTCGGCCCGGCGGTGAAGGTCGAGAAGGTCACCGCGCTGTCGAAGAACATCGCCTACGCCGTGGCGTCGGCCGACGTGCGGATCCTCAGCCCGATCCCCGGCAAGTCCGCGATCGGCATCGAGATCCCCAACATCGACAAGGAGATCGTCTCCCTCGGAGACGTGCTGCGCTCCACCATGGCCCGCTCCGACCACCACCCGATGGTGGCCGGGCTCGGCAAGGACGTCGAGGGCGGCTTCGTCGTCGCCAACCTGGCGAAGATGCCGCACCTCCTCGTCGCCGGCGCCACCGGATCGGGGAAGTCGTCCTTCATCAACTCGATGATCACCTCGATCCTCATGCGCTCCACGCCCGACGAGGTGCGGATGATCATGATCGACCCCAAGCGGGTCGAGCTCAACGCCTACGAGGGCGTGCCCCACCTGATCACCCCGATCATCACCAACCCCAAGAAGGCCGCCGAGGCGCTGGCGTGGGTCGTGCGCGAGATGGACATGCGCTACGACGACCTGGCCAACTTCGGCTTCCGTCACCTCGACGACTTCAACAAGGCGGTCCGCGCCGGCAAGCTCGAGGTGCCCGCCGGCAGCGAGCGGGTGCTCACGCCCTACCCCTACCTGCTGGTGATCGTCGACGAGCTCGCCGACCTGATGATGGTCGCCCCGCGCGACGTCGAGGACGCCATCGTCCGCATCACGCAGCTGGCCCGTGCCGCCGGCATCCACCTGGTGCTCGCCACCCAGCGACCGTCGGTGGACGTCGTGACCGGGCTCATCAAGGCCAACGTGCCCTCCCGGCTGGCGTTCGCCACCTCGAGCGTCACCGACAGCCGCGTCATCCTCGACCAGCCCGGTGCGGAGAAGCTGGTCGGCCAGGGTGACGGACTCTTCCTGCCGATGGGCTCCAGCAAGCCGGCCCGAATCCAGGGGGCGTGGGTCACCGAGGCCGAGATCGCCAAGGTCGTCAAGCACTGCAAGGACCAGCTCGAGCCGACCTACATCGAGGACGTCACCGCGCCCCAGCAGGCCAAGCGCGACATCGACGACGACATCGGCGACGACATGGACCTCGTGGTCCAGGCCATCGAGCTCGTCGTCTCCACCCAGTTCGGCTCGACGTCGATGCTCCAGCGCAAGCTGCGCGTGGGGTTCGCGAAGGCCGGCCGACTGATGGACATCATGGAGAGCCGTGGAGTCGTGGGCCCCAGCGAGGGGTCCAAGGCACGCGACGTGCTCGTGAAGCCTGATGAGCTCGACTCCGTGATCGCCACGTTGGAAGGGGGAGCCTGATGGGTGCCACCGCACTGCACGAGTCCGAGGTCCACGACGAGCGCGGACCGGAGGACGGCCTGAGCGTCGCCCCGGACGCCACCCACCTGGAGGTACGCCGGCACGCCGGCGTCGCGGCCGGCGTGGGGCTGACCGCCTCCGCCGTCGCGATCGCCTACCTCGCTCGCGCCACCCAGACCGGCGTACCCCTCGACTGGGCCTTCGCCCTCACCATGGGGCTGCTCGGCGGCTACTGGCTCGTCACCCTCGTCGACGCGCGCACGCCGCTGCTGGTCGCTGACGCCCAGGGCATCCGGATCCGGCTCGGCCGAGGCTGGCGCGGCCTGCCCTGGACCGCGGTCCACCACGTCGAGCACACGCCGCGCCGCGGTCTGCTGCGCGACGGCCGGCTGGTCGTCGTACCCCACAACGCCGAGCTGGTCGAGTCGGAGCTGAGCCGGGCCGGCAAGCGTGCCGTGGCCCTCGCCAAGCTGCTCCACGGAGCGCCGTTCGCGGTGCCGCTCGGTCTCTCCACCCGCGTCGTCGGCGCCGGCGACGACCTCACCGCGGCACTCGGCCGGGTCGCGCGCGATCCCAGCCAGGTCGTGGTGGTGGAGCCGACCGTCGAGGTGGCCGACGACGACCGCGAGACCGAGAACGAGGTCGAGGTCGCTGTCGAGGAGCCCGCCATCGTCGCCAGCCCGACGCCGGCAGCGCTGCGGGAGTCCTCCTCGGCTCGCCGCTCGGAGGTCCGCCGCGACGTCGTCGAGCCGATCGAGGACGACGACCTCGGACGTGAGATGCAGCGGCCCGGTCGCGTCAGCCTGGTCGAGGAGACCCAGTCGTGGGGCGACCGTGTGCGGGCGATCGCCCGGCCGGGGGAGCCCGTGGAGCCGCTGGTCCTGGACGACTTCGAGGTCGAGCCGGCCGAGGACCCGGTGATCGGTCCCGAGCTGTTGGCCTCGCGCACGCGCCTGGGCCTCACTGTCGACCAGCTCGCCGAGCGCACCCGCATCCGCCCGCACGTCATCGAGGCCGTCGAGGTCGACGACTTCGAGCCGTGCGGAGGCGACTTCTATGCCCGCGGCCACCTGCGCACGCTGGCCCGCGTGCTGGGCGTGGACGTCGCGCCGCTGCTGGCGTCCTACGACGAGCGCTACGCCCACGCCCCGATCAACCCCCGTCGCGTCTTCGAGGCGGAGCTGGCCACCGGGGCGAACGGCTCGATCCGCAGCACCCGTGGTGGCCCCAACTGGTCCGTCCTCGTCGCCGTGGTGATGGCGCTGGTCCTGTGCTGGTCGATCGCACGCCTGGTGATGGACACCCCGCTCGAGGTGCGTGGCTCCACCCCGGTGCTCAACGGCTCCGGTGGACCCGAGGGGGCCGGCAGCGCTCCGCTGGCCGACCCCGTGCAGGTCGTGCTGACCGCGCCGTCGGGCGGTGCGCGGGTCGTCGTACGCGACGGTGCCGGCGAGATCGCCTTCAAGGGCAACCTCGCGGTCGGCCAGACGCGCGAGATCAAGGCATCGCCCCCCGTGCGCGTCGACTCCACCGACGGTGCCGTCACCGTGGCGCTGGCCGACGGCGCCGCCCGGGCCGTCGGCGAGCCCGGCGTCGCCGGCCAGGGGACGTACGTCGTCGACTGAGGTGTCGCGGGTGCCTGTTCGGTTTCCAACCTGTTGGTTTCCCACCTGTTGGTTTCCCCGGGTACCCGGGGAAACTTGCGCTTCCACCCCGAAGTTTCGGGGGTGAGGCTCCAGTTTCCCCGGGTAACCGGGGATCCCGACAGCCCGCGGATGGCACCTCCGGGGCCCACAACCGGCATACTCGGTGAGCGATGACGACTGATACCCAGCTCCCCCCGACCCCGTTGAATGTTGCTGTCGTGACCCTGGGCTGTGCCCGCAACGAGGTCGACTCCGAGGAGCTCGCCGGACGGCTCGAGGCCGGGGGCTTCGTGCTGGTCGAGGACCCCGAGGACGCCGACACGGTGCTGGTCAACACGTGCGGGTTCGTCGAGGCAGCCAAGAAGGACTCGGTCGACACCCTGCTCGAGGCCGCAGACCTCAAGGCGAGCGCAGGAAACGGTGGGCGTGCCCAGGCCGTCGTCGCGGTCGGTTGCCTGGCCGAGCGCTACGGCAAGGACCTGGCCGAGTCGCTCCCCGAGGCCGACGCGGTGCTCGGGTTCGACGACTACCCCGACATCGCCGCCAAGCTGCGCTCGATCGTCGCGGGGGAGGCCCACCAGCCCCACACGCCCTCGGACCGCCGTCGCCTGCTCCCGATCTCCCCGGTCGAGCGCGACGCGTCCACGATCTCGGTGCCCGGCCACGAGGCGCCCGCCACCGACCTGAGCGACATCGGTGCCGGAGCCCCGGCCTCCGGCCCGCGCGCCGTACGCCGTCGCCTCGACGCCGGGCCGATGGCGCCGCTCAAGCTGGCCAGCGGCTGCGACCGGCGCTGCTCGTTCTGCGCCATCCCCAGCTTCCGAGGTTCCTTCGTCAGCCGACGCCCCAGCGACGTCGTGGGCGAGGCCAGGTGGCTGGCCACCCAGGGCGTCAAGGAGCTGTTCCTCGTCAGCGAGAACTCCACGTCCTACGGCAAGGACCTCGGTGACCTGCGCCTGCTGGAGACACTGCTCCCCGAGCTCAGCGGCATCGACGGCATCGAGCGGGTCCGGGTCTCCTACCTCCAGCCCGCCGAGACGCGTCCGGGCCTGATCGAGGCGATCGCCTCGACCCCGGGCGTCGTGCCCTACTTCGACCTCTCCTTCCAGCACGCGAGTGCCACCGTCCTGCGACGCATGCGCCGTTTCGGCGACCCGGAGAGCTTCCTCGGTCTGCTCGACCAGATCCGCTCGCTGTCGCCGCTGGCCGGCGTACGGTCCAACGTCATCGTGGGCTTCCCCGGCGAGACGGACGAGGAGCTGCAGACCCTGTGCGACTTCCTCGAGGCCGCCCGGATGGACGTGACCGGTGTCTTCGGCTACTCAGACGAGGACGGCACCGAGGCGGCCGGTTTCGACGACGACCTCAAGCTGGACGAGGACGAGATCCGTGCCCGCACCGAGCGCGTGACCGCCCTGGTCGAGGAGCTCAACGCCCAGCGGGCCGAGGAGCGGATCGGCGAGCAGGTGGTCGTGCTGGTCGAGTCGGTCGAGCACGGCGAGGTCGAGGGGCGCGCCGCCCACCAGGGTCCCGAGGTGGACGGCACGACCCTGCTGACCGGGGCCGATCACGCCCGCCTCGGCGACCTCCTCACCGCGACGGTGGAGGCCACCGACGGGGTCGACCTGATCGCGCGAGTCGACGGAGCGCAGGGATGACCACCGAGCAGCACCAGGTCTCGAACTTCAACATCGCGAACGTGTTGACCACCCTGCGCATCGTGATGGTGCCGTTCTTCGCGTGGGCCCTGCTCCACGACGGCGGCGACTCGGTGACGTGGCGATGGGTCGCCTTCGCACTCTTCGCCGTGGCCATGATCACCGACAAGATCGACGGCGACCTGGCGCGCAAGCACAACCTCATCACCGACTTCGGCAAGATCGCCGACCCGATCGCCGACAAGGCCATCACCGGCATGGCCTTCATCGGGCTCTCGGTCGTCGGCGACGTCTGGTGGTGGGTCACGATCGTCGTCCTGGTCCGCGAGTGGAGCGTGACGCTCCTGCGTCTCTCCATCCTCAAGGACGTCGTCATCGCGGCCGCCCAGAGCGGCAAGATCAAGACCGTGCTCCAGGCCGTCGCTCTGGCCGGGCTGATCTGGCCGCTCCCGCACGGTGACGCCCACGGCGGAGCCTTCGACTTCTGGCCCGGGCCGCTCGGCGAGGGCCTGTTCTACGTCGCCCAGGCACTGCTTGCCGGGGCTGTGCTGATGACGCTCTGGTCGGGGTACGAGTTCTTCCGCGACGTGTGGAAGCAGCGGGGCTCACGAGGCGCCTAGATCGCCGAGGTGAGGAGTTCACAAAAGAAGTTGTGATCTTTCGTCAGGTCTGGCGGCAAATCATTGCGGTGGGCTCCGCTTTTCGCGCACGTTCTGGGTGAAGATGCGTCGGTCACACTCACCCGAACCCCCGGAGCACACATGCGCACACCTGCGCTTCCATCGCCGCGTCGCATCGCGGCGGGAGTCGGTCTGGCCCTCTTGGCCGCCGGACTCGTCCCCATCGCTGCATCTCCCGCAAACGCCGCCAGCTCGGGCTTGATCATCACCGAGTTCTACGGCAACGGCGGCAACTCAGGAGCCAACCTCAACGTCGACTACGTCGAGTTGTTCAACCCCACTCCGGGGGCGATCTCGCTTGCTGGCAAGTCCATCCAGTACAGGTCCACGGCAGGCACTGGGGCGGGCACGGCAGTCGCGCTGAGTGGCAGCGTGCCGGCTGGGAAGCACTATCTGATCCAGGTCCAGGCCGCGGGTGCCAATGGGTCGGCGATCCCCACTCCCGACCTCGCGACGGCAAACCTCAACGCCGGTGGCATCGAACGGACTGGTCTACCTGCGCAGACACGGCGTCCGCGATCACCCTTCCCACCGGTTCGGCGACGCGCGATCAACAACAGCCAGGTCATCGATCTCCTGGGCTTCGGAACGTCGACACTACTTTCGAGGTCGCGCGACCGGTACTGGCACCGCAACGACATCGTTCCGACGTACCAACGAGAGCGTTGACGGCGACAACAACCTCACGGACTTCACCGTGGGTCGACAAACTCCTCTGAACTCCGATGCAGGCGCTCCGACGCGCGCTCGAGGCCACCTCGCCCGGCGACAAGTCCGGCCAGGTCGGCTCGGCGATCACGACGTTCACCCTCGCCGCGACCGGCGGCACCTCGCCCTACACGTGGACTGCCACCGGTCTTCCGGGTGGCGTCACGGTTGCCAGCAACGGTGACGTCTCCGGCACGCCCACGGAGTCGGGCACGTTCGACGTCACCGCGACGGCGACCGACTCGGCCACGCCCACCGCTGCCACCGACGACGTGACCTTCGCGTTCACCGTCACTCCGGCGGCGTCGCTCATCCCGATCGCCGACATCCAGGGCACTGGCGACACCTCGCCGCTGCTCGGCCAGAACGTCAAGACACGAGGGATCGTCACCGCCGCCTACCCGGCAGGCGGCTTCTTCGGGTTCTACATCCAGACCCCGGGCACGGGCGAGGCCAACATCGACCTCGGCACCCACACCGCCTCGGACGCCGTCTTCGTGCGGCAGACCACGGGTTCCGTCACTGCCGCCCCGGGCGACTACGTCGAGGTGACCGGAGAGGTCACCGAGTTCGCCGGCGCGACCCAGGTCCAGGCTCAGCCTGCTGACATCACGGTGCTGACCGAGACGGTCGACGACATCGTCACCACGACCACGGCCACGTGGCCCCGGTCGGCGGCGGCGAAGGAGTCCCTCGAGGGCATGCGTTACCGCCCCACTGGTGCCTTCACCGTCACCAACACCTTCTCGACGAACAACTTCGGCGAGGTCGGACTGGCCAGCGGCACCAAGCCGCTGATCCAGCGCACCGAGGTCGAGCTCCCCGGCCCGGCCGGCTCGAGCGCGACCGAGGCGGACAATGCCGCGCGGGCGGTGGTCCTGGACGACGCGTCCTCGACCAACTTCCTCCTGACGGGCAACACCGCCGCGTGCACCCCGCGTCCTAGCGGCTGTCTGCTCAACGGCAACCTGACGCCGCCGTACATCTCGACGACCGAGCCCGTTCGGGTCGGCGCGAGCACCACCTTCAACGCCGACGTGATCTTCACTCAAGGCGGTTCGCCGAGCGCCCCGACCTACCGGTTCCAGCCGCTCACGACTGTGGTGGGCCCGGCCAACACCGGCTCCCCGGCGACCTTCGCGAACACCCGTACGCCTGCTCCGGACGAGGCCCTCATCAACGAGGTCGGCGATGCCGACCTCAAGATCGCCTCGTTCAACGTGCTGAACTACTTCACCACACTGGGTGACGCCAACGACGACAACATCGGTGACGGCGGGTGCACCTCGTTCCGTGACCGTGACGGCGACGGCAACACTGTCAGCGGCGGGTGCAACCAGCGCGGTGCCTGGGACCCCCTGGACTTCGAGCGCCAGCAGTCCAAGATCGTCGCTGCGATCAACGCCCTCGACGCCGACGTGGTGGGCCTGATGGAGATCGAGAACTCCGCCACGCTCGGTGAGGCAGCTGACGAGGCGACCAACAGCCTGGTGGCTGCGCTCAACGACGACGCCGGTGCCGGCACGTGGGCGGCCAACCCGTCCTCGACCGAGCTCCCGGCCAGCGGCATGGACGTGATCACCAACGCGATCATCTTCAAGCCGGCCAGCGTCGACCGGGTGGGCCAGGCACGTGCCCTCGGCACCCTGAGCGACTCCGGTGAGGCGTTCAACAATGCGCGTGAGCCGATCGGCCAGGTCTTCGAGGCCGACGCCGGTGGCGACCCGTTCCTGTTCGTGGTCAACCACTTCAAGTCCAAGGGATCGGCAGGTCCGAACCCGGGCGACGCCGACAGCGGTGACGGACAGGGCGCCTCCAACGGCTCTCGCAAGCTCCAGGCCGCTGCGCTGCGTGACTGGGTGGCCGACGTCCAGACCGAGACCACCGTCGAGTCGGTCGTCCTGGCGGGCGACTTCAACGCCTACTCCATGGAGGACCCGCTGCAGGTGCTCTACACCGCGGGCTACACCAACGTGGAGCAGGAGTTCGACAACGGCGAGTACTCCTACTCGTTCTCGGGGCTGTCCGGTTCGCTGGACCACATCCTCGTCAACGACGCGGCGCTCGACAGGTCCACGGGCACGGACATCTGGAACATCAACGGTGGCGAGTCACTGGCGCTGGAGTACAGCCGCTACAACTACCACGGCACTGACTTCCACGCCGAGGGTCCCTACCGGTCGTCCGACCACGACCCGGTGGTCCTCGGCCTCCTGAACGAGGCGCCCGCGGCAGAGCCGGTCGACATCCAGATCCTCGGCACGAACGACTTCCACGGCCGCATCCTCAACGAGGACGGCAGCAACGGGACGAGCAACGGCCCCACGGCTGGTGCGTCGATCCTGTCCGGTGCGGTCAAGCAGCTGCGTACGGCGGAGCCCAACACGGTGTTCGCGGCAGCCGGCGACCTGATCGGTGCCTCGACGTTCGAGTCGTTCATCCTGAAGGACGAGCCGACCATCGATGCGCTCAACGCAGCCGGGCTCGACGTCTCGGCAGTGGGCAACCACGAGTTCGACCAGGGTTGGGACGACTTGGTCAACCGAGTCATTCCGCGCGCCGAGTGGGAGTACATCGGCGCCAACGTCGACAAGCCCGGCGCCCCGGCGGCCGAGCTCCTGGAGCCCACCTTCGTCAAGGAGATGGACGGCGTCCAGGTCGGCTTCATCGGGGCCGTCACCGAACACCTCGACGAGCTGGTCTCCCCGGCCGGCATCCAGGGTGTCGTCATCGAGGACATCGTCGCGGCCACCAACCGGGAGGCGGACGCTCTCGAGGCGGCCGGTGTCGACGTGATCGTCCTGCTCGTCCACGAGGGTTCAGCCGGAACCACGTGCGCCACGATGGACGACGACCCGACCTCGGACTTCGGTTCGATCATCACGGGTGTCAACGACAAGGTCGACGCGATCGTGTCGGGTCACACCCACCTGGCCTACAACTGCTCGTTCCCGGTGGCCGGCTGGTCCGACCGTCCGGTCAAGGAGCGCCCCGTGGTCTCGGCGGGTCAGTACGGCCAGAAGCTCAACCAGCTGCTGCTCACCGTCGACCCGACCACTGGTCAGGTCGAGACCCAGGCTCAGAACATCCTGAACCTGAAGGGTCAGACCGCGCCGTTCGCGGCCAACTACCCGACCGACCCGGCGGTCACGACGATCGTCAACCAGGCCATCGCGGACGCAGGTCCGCTCGGCGCGGTCGAGCTGGGCAAGATCGCGGCACCGTTCTACCGGGCGAAGCTCGCGGACGGCAGCACCGAGAACCGCGGCGGCGAGTCCACCCTGGGCAACCTGGTGGCCGAGGTGCAGCGCTGGGCAACACCCGCGACCGTGGGTGGCGCGCAGATCGCGTTCATGAACCCGGGTGGTCTGCGGGCCGACATGGTCGGCAACACCGGGGACTTCCCCCGGACGCTGACCTACCGCCAGGCTGCCAACGTGCAGTCGTTCGCCAACACCTTGGTGAAGATGGACCTGACGGGTGCACAGCTGAAGACCGTTCTGGAGCAGCAGTGGCAGCCGACCGGCGCGAGCCGTCCGTTCCTGCGACTGGGCGCGTCGGAGGGCTTCACCTACACCTACAACGCGAGCAAGGCAGCGGGCTCCCGCATCACGGGCATGTGGCTCAACGGTCAGCCCATCGGCCTCGCCACGTCCTACTCGGTGACTGCCAACTCGTTCCTGGCCGGTGGTGGGGACAACTTCACCGCCTTCGCCGGTGGAACTGGTAGGCGGGACACCGGTCAGGTGGACCTGGCCGCGATGGTGAAGTACATGGAGGAGTTCGCCAACACCTCTCCAGGGTGACGCTCCGCTTCCGGTCGACTACTCGCAGCGTGCTGTGGGAGTCGCCTTCGCGGGCAGCGCTCCGGCGTCGTACGCGAGCTGGCGACGACATCGTCTTCGACATGTCCTCGCTCTCGATGACCGGTCCGGGCGACACCAAGGACACCGAGGTCGTGGTCTCCCTCGGCGACGAGGTGCTCGGGACGTCCCCCGTCACCACGACGCTCCAGACGGCGCTTCCGGGCTTCGACGAGGTCGGCACCGCCAACGTCAATGTGAAGGCTCCGGATTGCGTCACCGGGGACACGCTGACGGTCACGGGTAACAACACCGGCACCGAGGTGCTGGTGCCGGTCGAGTTCACCGCGCCCGACTGCATCGTCACCACCGTGACGGGCACCGACATCACCATCGAGGAGGGTTCCGCCGGCTCGGTGCCGGTCCAGGTCTCTCCGGCCACCGCCACTGGCGACGTCATCATGAGCCTCGGCCAGATGACGGTGGAGACCACGCTGGTCAACGGCGCGGGCTCCATCCCGATCGCAGCGGGTGCCCTTCCGGTTGGTGTGCACCAGTTGTCCCTCGACTACACGGGCGACAACCAGCACCGATCGTCCACCGGCACGGTGATGGTCACGGTCAAGGCCAAGCCGGCCCCCGGAGCGGTGGACACCACCGTCACGGGGACGGCGGCTGCGTTCGAGTACGGCACGACTGGCTCGGTCTCGGTGAAGGTCGCCCGACGACCGCCACGGGAGCGTTTCGGTGTCCAAGCGTGGGCGGGGGGCGGGGGCGCAGACGTCCTCGGTGCTGCCACGCTGGGTTCGGGAGCGGCCACGGTCGCTCTCGGAGCGACGTCGCTGCCTGCCGGCACGCACACGCTGACCCTCACCTACGCGGGCGACGCCGGTCACAAGCCGTCGACCGACTCGGTGACGGTGACCGTGAACAAGGCGGAGGCGACCGTCGACGCCGAGGTCAAGCCCAACAAGGTCGTGGCGAAGAAGACCAAGGCCAGGCTCGTCGTCACCGTTGACGCTGAGGGCTTCACGCCGTCCGGCCGGGTCAAGGTCGAGATCGGCAAGAGGACCTACCGGGCCACGTGGAGGACGGCAAGGCTGTCATCGAGCTGAAGAAGTTCAAGCAGCCGGGCAAGTACAAGGCCAAGGTCAGGTACAACGGCGACGCGAACACCGAAGCCGCCTGGACCAGGGTCACGATCCAGGTGAGGGTGCGCCGCTGATCCCAGGTCAACCACGACGGCCCGGCCATCCCTCACGGGGTGGCCGGGCCGTCTTCTCGTGGTCTTCGGGAAGCGGCCATGTCCTGGCACGCAATGGGCAAAGCCCGCGGGTTATGGTGACCCGACTCACATGTCCCCATCGAAAGGCCCTCTCGTGTCAGCATCACGAATCGGTCGCAAGCTCACACTTGCCACCACCCTGACGGGGCTCGTCGCCGCCCCCCTGGCCGTGATCGCCACGGCCGCGCCCGCGCATGCAGCGACCGCCGTAGACGTCCAGATCCTTGCCACGAACGACTTCCACGGTCGTCTGGCCGACCGACCGACGGGTTCCAACAACCCGGAGCCCATCGAGATCGCCGCCGTCATGGCCGGCGCTGTCGACCAGTTCCGCACCGCGAACGCCAACACCGTCTTCGCAGCCGCCGGCGACATGATCGGAGCCTCGACCTTCGAGTCCTTCATCCAGCGCGACAAGCCGACGCTGGACGTCCTCAACGAAGCCGGTCTGGCTGTCTCCGCGGCGGGCAACCACGAGTTCGACGGCGGCTACGCCGACCTGGTCAACCGGGTCATGAAGCCAGAGGATGCCACCACCAACCCCGAGGGCGGCGCCGACTGGCAGTACCTCGCGGCCAACGTCCGCAAGAGGTCGGACAACTCCTACGCGCTGCCGGACGTCGCTGCGTCGCCCGGCACCTCTGACGGCGCCACGTGGATGACGACGACCGCCGACGGCGTGGACGTCGGCTTCGTCGGCGCGGTCACCGAAGACCTCCCGTCGCTGGTCAGCCCGGCCGGCATCGCCGACATCAAGGTCTCCAGCATCATCAACGAGACCAACACGGCCGCTGCCGACCTCAAGGCACGCGGTGCCGACCTGGTCATCATGCTCGTCCACGAGGGAGCGTCCACGACCAACGTCGCCTCCGCGACCGACGACTCCACCTTCGGTCGCATCGTCGCGGGCGTCGGCGCGGACGTGAACGCGATCGTCTCGGGCCACACCCACCTGGCCTACAACCACAACATCGGCGGTCGCCCGGTCGTGTCGGCCGGTCAGTACGGCGGCAATCTCAACCAGCTCGTCTTCACGGTCACCGACCCGGACGACAACCCGGCGACCAACGACTCGACGGTTGCGGTCAAGTCCCAGGCCGTCGTCAAGCTCTTCGGCCCGGACCCGGATGGCAGCAGCGGGCCCAAGGCCACGCCGCCGCTCTTCCCGGTCGACGCCGACGTCAAGGCCATCGTCGACGCGGCCTACGTCAAGGCCGACGTCCTCGGTGCCCAGGTGCTCGGCAAGATCGGCGGTCCCTTCCAGCGGGCCCGGCTGGCGAACGGCGACGAGAACCGGGGCGGCGAGTCCACCCTCGGCAACCTCGTCGCAGAGGTGCAGCGGTGGGCAACCTCTGCCCCCGAGTCCGGTGCAGCCCAGATCGCCTTCATGAATCCCGGCGGTCTTCGTGCCGACATGACGGGCTCGTCTGGTGGCTACCCGGCCAACCTCACCTACAAGCAGGCCGCGGTGGTCCAGCCCTTCGCCAACACGCTGGTCAACATGAAGATGACGGGCGCGCAGATCAAGACCCTGCTCGAGCAGCAGTGGCAGACCAACCCGGGCGGCCAGGCGCCCAGCCGGCCCTTCCTGCGCCTGGGCACCTCCAAGGGGTTCTTCGCCACCTATGACGCCACCCGTCCCGAGGACGACCGCGTCACGGGGATGTGGCTCAACGGCAAGGCCATCGAGCCCGCGACCGTGTACTCGGTGACGGCCAACTCGTTCCTGGCCAGTGGCGGAGACAACTTCCGTGCCTTCAACTCCGCCACCGCCAAGCGCGACACCGGCAAGATCGACCTCCAGGCGATGGTCGACTACGCGGCAGCCGTCTCGAAGACCGGCCCGGTGCCGGTGGACCTGCAGCAGCACTTCGTGGACGTCAAGTGGCCCGCGGGTGCGCCGCGGTTCTACCGCATCGGCGGCACGGTCGACCTGTCTCTGGCCTCGCTCGCGATGACCGGCCCGGCCGACCCGAAGGACGCTGAGCTCAACATCAAGGTGGGCGACAGGTCCCTGCGTCCGGCCACCGTCGACAACACCGTCGACGCGGCGCCGTTCGACCAGAACGGACGCAGCGCCGTGTCTGCCCGGATCAAGGGCAAGACCAAGACCGGCAAGCAGCTGATCACCTTCACCGGAGCCACGACGGGCAGCACCTTCTCGCTGCCGATCGACGTGCGCAAGGCCCGAGCCGCACTCAAGGTCCGCACCAAGCCGGGCCGCATCGTCCGCGACAAGACCCGCACGCGCGTGAAGGTGAAGGCGTCCGCGCTGGGTCTGTCGAAGGTGACCGGCAAGATCAAGGTCAAGGTCGGCGGCAAGACCTACACGGTCAAGCTGAAGAAGGGCAAGGCGTTCATCCGCCTGCACCGGTTCTCCAAGGCCGGCAAGAAGCGGATCGTCGTCAAGTACGCCGGCAGCAAGAACGTCCGCGGCAAGTCGACCGTGGTGAAGATCAGGGTCAAGCGCCACTGACGCGACACCACCAGCACGACAGGACGGACCCGGCGGCCCGGTCATCGACATGATGGCCGGGCCGCCGGCCCATGTGCGTCAGCGCAGGGCCAGGGCCGCCTGGACCAGCGCGAGGTGGCTGAAGGCCTGCGGGAAGTTGCCGACCATCCGGTCGTGCTCGGCGTCGTACTCCTCCGAGAGCAGCCCGACGTCGTTGGCCAGGCCACACAACCGGTCGAGGAGCGTCTCGGCGTCGTCGCGACGACCCGCCGCGGCCAGCGCGGAGACCAGCCAGAAGGAGCAGGCGAGGAACGGGTGCTCGTCGCCGGACAGCCCGTCCACGCCGGTCTGGGTGCGGTAGCGCAACAGCAGGCCGTCGCGCTCCAGGTCCGCCCGGACGGCCTCGATGGTGCCCAGGACGCGGGGGTCGTCGCCGGGCAGGAAGCCCACCAGCGGGAGGGTCAGCAGCGAGGCGTCCACCTCGGTCGTGTCGTAGTGCTGGGTGAAGGTGTTGCGCTGCTCGTCGAAGCCCTTGTCGAGGATCTCCTCGCGCACCTGGTCGCGGAGCTCGCGCCAGCGCTCGACCGGGCCGGGCAGGTCGTGCAGCTCGACCGCGCGCACCGCACGGTCGAAGGCGACCCACACCATGACGCGGGAGTGCGTGAAGTGGCGCTGCGGCCCCCGGATCTCCCACAACCCGTTGTCCGGCTCGTCCCAGTGCTCGGCCAGCTCCTCGACGAGTGCGCGTTGCAGTGCCCAGGAGTTGTGCGTCTCGTGGATCCCGGCCTCCCGGGCGAGCTCGAGGGCGATCATCACCTCGCCGAGCACGTCGTTCTGCCGCTGGCACACCGCGCCGTTGCCGATCCGCACCGGCCGGCTGTCGGCGTAGCCGGCAAGGTGCGGAAGCTCGCGCTCGGGCAGCTGCCGACTCCCGTCGATGGCGTACATGATCTGCAGGTCTGCGGGGTCACCTGCCACCGCACGCAGCAACCACCCGCGCCACTCGAAGGCCTCGTCCGCGTAGCCGGCGCCCAGCAGGGACTCGAGGGTCAACGCCGCATCGCGAAGCCAGCAGTAGCGGTAGTCCCAGTTGCGCTCGCCGCCGAAGTCCTCCGGCAGTGAGGTGGTCGGCGCTGCCACGATGCCGCCAGTCTCCTCGTGGGTCATGAGGAGCAGCGTCAGCAGGCTGCGACGGACCATGTCGGCGTGCGGCACGTCTCGGGGTGAGCGCTCGGACCAGGCCCGCTGCGTGGCGCACGTCGCCTCGATGCGCTCGGTGAACCCGAGCGGCTCGGGCACCTCGCGCCATGAGCGGACCCAGGTCATCGAGAAGGTCATCTCGTCGCCGACGGACATCTCGAACTCGTCGCTGTGGTGGCCCTCGTGCCCCTCGGGGAGCCGTGGACCGCGCAGCACCAGCTTGTTGGGGCCGGCGACCGCGACCACGACGTCGTTGCCGTAGGCCCGCTCGCGGCTGACCCAGGGCCGGACCAGCCCGTAGTCGGTGCGCACCACCCAGTCGTGGCGGACCTGCACCGTGCCACGCGTGCACGTGAGGCGGCGTACGACGTCGGCGCGTCCGTCGCCGGTCGGCATGACGTCGAGCAGGACGAGCTCGCCGGTCGACGTGGTGAACGTGGTCTCGAGGAGGGCGGTGTCATCGACGTAGCGTCGGGAGACCTGCACGTCCTCGTCCGCCGGCGCCAGCAGCCACCGGCCGTTGTCCGCGCTGCCGAGGAGCGCTGCGAAGCAGGCAGGGGAGTCGAAGCGGGGCAGACAGAGCCAGTCGATGGATCCGTCCTTGCCGACCAGGGCTGCGCTGCCGCGATCGCCGATGAGTGCATAGTCCTCGATGGGGAGTGCCATGTGACTAGTGTCGCCGATGTGCGAAACGATGCGATCGACGAGCTCGCGGGTCAGCTGCTGGATCGGCTCGCCGACCGCGGGCAGTCGGTCGCGACCGCGGAGTCGCTGACCGGCGGGATGCTGGCGGCGCGGCTGACCGCCGTGCCGGGGGCCTCGCGGTCGTTCGTCGGCGGCGTCGTGGCCTATGCCAGCCGGACCAAGGAGTCGGCCCTGGGCGTGCCTCCGGAGGTCGTCGAGCGCCACGGAGTGATCTCCGAGGAGTGCGCGACGGCCATGGCCTCAGGCGCGCGCGAGCGGCTCGTCGCCACGTGGGGCCTGGCCACCACCGGGGTTGCCGGGCCCGACCCCCAGGAGGGGCATCCGATCGGGACCGTGTGGATCGCAGTGGCCGGGCCCGTCAATGTGCAGACCCGGCTCCTGCACCTGCGCGGGACCCGGCACGAGATCCGGGAGGCGACGTGTCGCGAGGTGCTGGCGGTCCTCGGGGGCATCCTTGACCGGGAAGAACTGGGCCTCGGGTAGCGTTGCCCCAGACGACTCCACTCGACACAAGTGAGGAACCTCGCGCATGGTGCTCTTCCGACGACTGCTCGGCGACGTGCTGCGCGGTGCCCGGATGCAGCGAGGCATGACCCTGCGCGAGCTCTCGGCCGAGGCACGGGTCAGCCTGGGCTACATCTCCGAGATCGAGCGTGGCCAGAAGGAAGCGTCGTCCGAGCTCCTCGCGTCGCTGTGCCAGGCCATGGACCTGCCGCTCTCCGACGTGCTGCGTGACGTCGCGGATGCCGTCGCGGTCGAGGAAGCCGCCCTGGCGATCGTCACCACCCGGATCTCGCCGGCGCGCTCGGCCGGCACCGTGGTCGCGTCCGCCGCCTGACCCGCTCACACCCGCTGGAGACGGCTCACACCGGCTGGCAGCTCGGGCACCAGTAGATCGCGCGTTCGCGACCGAGGTCGCCCAGCATCGAGACGTCGATCGGGGTCTGACAGCGGCGGCACGGCGACTTGTCGCGCCGGTAGACCCACATCCGCTCCCGCGGGCGCAGGTCGCCCGTCGTGGACTGGATGGCGCGCTCCTTGTTGGCCTCGAGCATCAGCCGGGCGCGGCGCACCAGCCGCGGCAGGTCGCTCACCGTCGACAACGGTGCCGCCGGGTGGACGCCGCTGGTGAAGCAGAGCTCGGCCATGTACATGTTGCCGACCCCGGCGAGGTTGCTCTGGTCGAGGAGCGCCTGGGCGATCGGGCGATCGGGCTGGGTCCGCAGCCGGGCCAGCGCTTCGTCCTCGTCCCAGTCGGGACCCAGCAGGTCGGGTCCCAGGTGTGCGGTGAGGTCGGCCTCAGCCTGGCGGCGGACGACCTCGATGATGCCGAGGGAGAAGCCCACGGCCACCCGGCCCTTGATGCCGAGCACGACCCGAGCCTGCTCGGGCGGGCGGCGCCATCGGTCGCCCTCGGCATAGATGTGCCAGGACCCCTCCATCTTCAGGTGGGTGTGCAGCGTCCAGGCCTGCTCGTGGTCGATGCGGGTCAGCAGGTGCTTGCCGCGCGCGAGCGTGCGTACGACGACGCCCCCGCTCAGGTCGAGCGTGGCGTGCTGGGGGACGCGGAAGTCGGTGCTGGTGAGGACGTGGCCGGTGAGGGCGCGGTCGAGTGCAGCGGCCGATCGGAAGACGGTGTCGCCCTCAGGCACGAAGCCTCAGTCCCTTCGGGGTCGCCACGAACCCCGCCGCCGAGAGTGCGTTGCGCAGGGGTGTGTCCCCGCTGCCGAGCAGTGCCATGCCGTCCGCCTTCTCCACGGTGAGCCGGCCGAGCGCCCCCCGCCTCGCTGACTCTGCGAGAGCGGTGACGGCCGGTGTGAGGATCTCCTCATCATCGCTCCACGTGAGCAGCGTACGGCCCCCGCGCTCGACGTAGACGGTGAGCGCCCCGTCGACGAGCACCACCAACGCTCCCGCCTTCCTCCCCGGGCGGTGACCGGCGCGTTCGGTGGCGCCGATCGGCTCGGGCCAGGGGAGTGCGGCACCGAAGGCGTTCGCGGGGTCGGTCGCGGCGAGGGCGACCACGTCGGGCTTGGACCGGTCGGGCTCGCTGAAGGTCCGCAGCCGGTCGATGGCACCGGCCGAGCCGAACTGGGCCGCCCCGAGGCCCTCGATGAAGTAGCCGCGCCGGCACCGGCCGGTGTCCTCGAAGGCACTGAGCACCTTGTAGACCCCGGCGAACCCACCGCTCACCCGCTCGCTCATCACGGCGCCGCGGGTGACCACGCCGTGGCGCTCGAGGAGGTGCTCGGCCCGGGCATGGGCGCGCCGGGTCGGGTCGCTGTCGCGCTCGGGAAGCATCGCCCAGCGGCCGGCCGTCTCCGGCGGACCGGTGCGGGCCGGCATCCGCCCCAACCGTGGGGGCGTGCGACGGGAGCGGTGGCTGGGCCTGCCGCTGCGGACCAGGGCGCGCAGCGGCGACAGGGTGTCGTTGGTGATGCGTCCCTGCCACACCAGCTCCCAGAGGGTCGCGGCCAGGTCGCCATCGCTGGTGGAGGCGATCCGGTCGGAGAGCTGACGGAAGAACCACGCGCCACCCGGCTCGAGGGAGTCGAGCACGGCCTGCTGGAGCGCGGTGGGCTCGGGCCCTTCGATCTCCGGCAGGGTGAGGTGGGCCTGGTCGGCGAGGTGCAGGCTGACCCAGCCGTCGCTGCCGGGCAGTGGCGCGTGGCCGGCCCAGATGACCTCGCCGGACGCGCTGAGCTCGTCGAGGAGCGAGGGTTCGTAGTCGCGTACGCGCGAGCCGAGGACCAGGGACTCGAGGGCGCTGGCCGGCACGGGGCAGCCGGCGAGCTGGTCGACGACGGAGATCACTCCGTCGAGGCCGCGGAGCTTGCCGCCCACCCGCTGCCAGGCGGGCAGGAACCGGGCGACGGTCTCCTGGGTGACGGGCTCGATCTCCTGTCGCAGGCGGGCCAGCGAGCGGCGTCGGAGCTTGCGCAGCACCTCGGCCTCGCACCACTCGCTGCCGCTCCCGGACGGTCGGAACTCGCCCTCCAGCACCCGGCCGCGACCGGCCAGCCGTTGCAGGGTCTGGCGGGCGACGGCCTCGCCCAGGCCGAGCCGGGCCGCGACCTCGGTGGTCGTGAACGGGCCGTGGCTGCGGGCATAGCGCGAGATGAGGTCACCGATCGGGTCCTCGGGCGCGTCGGTGAAGGCCTCGGGCGTGCCGACCGGCACCGGGACGCCCAACCCGTCGCGGAGCCTCCCGACGTCCTCCACCGGGCTCCACCGGTCGTCGCCGGCCATCCGCACCTCGACCACGCGGCGTACGTCGGCCAGCGACGCGAGCCAGCCCTCGACATCTGCACCGTCGACCGCCCGCGCGCGGATCTCCTCGGTGGAGAGGGGACCGACGAGCCGCAGCAGGTCGGTGACCGCCTCGGCGTTGCGGGCGCGCCGGTCGGGTGCCAGCCACTGCAGCTCGGACTCGATCTCGGCGAGCACCTCGGGGTCGAGGAGCTCGCGCAGCTCGGCGCGGCCGAGGAGCTCGGCTAGCAGCCCCTGGTCGAGCGAGAGGGCAGCGGCTCGTCGCTCGGCGATGGGGGAGTCGCCCTCGTAGACGAACTGGGCGACATAGCCGAAGAGCAGGCTTCGGGCATAGGGGCTCGGGGTGGTCGTGGCGATGTCGACGACGGTGACCTCACGCCGCTCGATGCGGCCGAGCAGGCCGACCAGCGAAGGCAGGTCGTAGACGTCCTGGAGGCACTCGCGCACGGCCTCGAGCACGATCGGGAACGACGGGTAGTGAGAGGCGACCTCGAGGAGCTGGGCGCTGCGCTGCCGTTGCTGCCACAGCGGGCTGCGACGCCCGGGGTCGCGGCGCGGGAGCAGGAGCGCGCGGGCGGCGCACTCGCGGAAGCGGCTGGCGAAGAGCGCCGAGCCGCCGACCTCCTGGGTGACCAGCTGCTCGATCTCGGCAGGCTCGAAGACGATGACCTCGCCGGTGGGCGGCTCGGCGTCGGTGTCGGGGATGCGGATGACGATGCCGTCGTCGGAGGCGACGGCCTGGCCGTCGAAGTCGTGCCGCTCGCGGAGCCGGGCGTTGATCGCCAACGCCCAGGGAGCATGGACGGGGACGCCGTAGGGGGAGTGGACGACGAGTCGCCAGTCGCCGAGCTCGTCGCGAAAGCGCTCGACGAGGATCTGGGTGTCGCTGGGCACCACCTGCGTCGCCTCGCGCTGCTCGCCGATGTAGGTGACGAGGTTCGTCGCGGCGTTGGCATCGAGCCCGCGCTCACGCACACGCGCGATGGCCGTTGCCGCGGGGACGGACGCGAGCTCGCGGGTGAAGGCGCCGACGGCCGCACCGAGCTCGGCAGGACGGCCCAGGGTGTCGCCCTTCCAGAACGGCAGCCGGCCCGGGATGCCCGGCGCCGGTGTGACGAGCACCCGGTCGTGGGTGATGTCCTCGATCCGCCAGCTGGTCGCACCCAGCGCGAAGATGTCGCCGACGCGCGACTCGTAGACCATCTCCTCGTCGAGCTCGCCCACCCGGCTGGCCTTCTCGCCGACCAGGAAGACGCCGAAGAGCCCGCGGTCGGGGATGGTGCCACCGCTGGTCACCGCCAGGCGCTGGGCACCCGGACGCCCGCTGAGGGTGCCGGTGACCCGGTCCCACACGATGCGGGGTCGCAGCTCGGCGAACTCCTCGCTGGGATAGCGACCGCTGAGCAGGTCGAGGGTGGCGTCGTAGGCCGCTCGTGGGAGCTGGGTGTAGGAGGCCGCGCGAGTGATGAGGGTGAAGAGCTCGTCGGCGTCCCACTCGTCCATGGCCAGCGCCGCCACGACCTGCTGGGCCAGCACGTCGAGCGGGTTGGCGGGGACCGACAGCTTCTCGATGGCACCGCTGCGCATCCGCGCGACCGTGACGGCCGTCTGGGCCAGGTCGCCGCGGTGCTTGGGGAACAGCACGCCGCGGCTGATCTCACCGACCTGGTGGCCGGCGCGACCGACGCGCTGAAGCGCGCTGGCGACGCTCGGCGGGGACTCGATCTGGATGACGAGGTCGACCGCACCCATGTCGATGCCGAGCTCGAGACTGCTCGTCGCGACGACGGCGGGCAGCCGGCCGCGCTTGAGGTCGTCCTCGATGATCGCGCGCTGCTCCTTGGACACCGACCCGTGGTGGGCCTTGGCGATCGTGGCCTCGGCGCCGCTGGTCAGCCCGGCCTGCGCCATCACCTGCGCCGGCGTTGCCGGCGTCGGTCGAGCGGAGTCGAGACCCGCACCCTCGGCCGTCTGCTGAGCACGCTCCGTGGCGATCTCGTTGAGCCGGGCCGTGAGCCGCTCCGCCAACCGACGGGAGTTGGCGAAGACGATGGTGGAGCGGTGCTGCTCGATCAGGTCGACGACGTGCTCCTCGACGTGCGGCCAGATGCTGGCTGACCGGGCCGGGTTCGCCGAGTCCTCGTCGTACTCCTCGGGCATCGTCATGTCCTCGACCGGGACGACGACGCGCAGGTCCCACTCCTTGCTGCTCGGCGGCGACACGATCTCGACCGGCTGGGCACCACCCAGGAAGCGGGCGACCTCCTCGAGCGGTCGGACGGTGGCGCTCAGGCCGATGCGCTGGGCGGGCTTGTCGAGGAGGGCGTCGAGACGCTCGAGGCTGAGCGCCAGGTGCGCCCCGCGCTTGGTGCCGGCGACCGCGTGCACCTCGTCGATGATGATCGACTCCACCCCGCGCAGGGTCTCCCGGGCCTGGCTGGTGAGCATCAGGAAGAGCGACTCGGGAGTGGTGATGAGGATGTCGGGAGGCGTGGTGCCGAGCCTGCGACGGTCGGCCGGGCTGGTGTCGCCGGACCGCAGCCCGACAGTCACCTCCGGCACAGTTGCCTCCAGGCGCTCCGCGGTGTGGCGGATGCCGGTGAGCGGTGCACGCAGGTTGCGCTCCACGTCGACCGCGAGGGCCTTGAGGGGGGAGATGTAGAGCACGCGGGTGCGCTGCAGCCTGGCCTCGCGGGGCTCGCTGGTCAGCAGGGTGTCGATGGCGTTCATGAAGGCGCTGAGGGTCTTGCCGCTGCCCGTGGGCGCCACGACCAGCGCGTTCTTGCCGGCCGCGATCGCGTCCCAGGCGCCCTCCTGGGCCGGCGTGGGATGTGCGAAGGACGCCTCGAACCAGGCGCGGGTCGGCGCGCTGAAGCGGTCGAGGGCGGACATGGGCGCCAGTCTGTCACCGGGGTCCGACAACGGCCCCGCCCGAACGGCTGGACATGGAGCGTCGGCGAGGCCCCCCGGGCAGCTGTGCACCCCCGATTTCTGCCGTCCTCAGCGATTGCAACCCCGAGGGAACGCGAGCAGACTTGAGGGTGCATCGCCAGCGTGTTCAGTGGCGAGGAGGCAGTCATGCTCAAGCAGACGCCGGTGACCGGTGCTGTGGAGGTCGCGGAGCACGAGCGACTGGAGCAGAGCTACGCCGCCCTGAGTGACCAGTTCGAGGCTGCCAACGAGGTGCTGGTCGCCCTGGGCCGGTCGGCGGGGGACCCGGACACGGTCCTCACCACGATCGTCGAGAGTGCCCGACGGCTCTGTCAGTCCCAGGCCGCCCACCTCTACCTGCTGGAGGACGGCGTCTACCGGCTCATCAAGGCCGTGGGGCTGTCCGAGGAGTCGGCCGCCTACATCGCGGAGCATCCCATGCCGATGGATCGGGACACGCTCATCGGGCGGGTGGGCCTCGACCGCACCACGCAGCAGATCCCCGACGTCCTCGCGGACCCGGCGTTCGGCCGCAAGGACCTCCAGCGGGTGGCGCACTTCCGCACCACCATGGCCGCGCCCATGGTGATCGACGACCAGGTCGTGGGAGCCATGTCCGTCTGGCGCAACGAGGTCAGCCCGTTCGACGAGCGGGAGATGTCCATCGTGACCGCGTTCGCGGGCCAGGCGGCGATGGCCCTCAACGGGGTCAGGCTCGTGCAGGAGCTCGAAGCCCGTCGGGCGGAGCTCGCGCGGAAGGTCGATGAGCTCGAAGCCCTTCGCCAGGTCGGCGAGGCCGTGGGATCCAGCCTCGACGTCGACCACGTGCTGTCGACGATCGCCAGGCACGCCGTCGAGCTGACCGGGACCGATGGCGGCTCGATCATGGAGTACTACGACCACGACCGCTGCTTCATGGTGCGGGCCACCTACAAGACCGAGCCCGCGGTCATCGACCGGCTGCGCAGCATCCGGATCGAGCTCGACGAGACGTTGGTCGGCCGCGCGACCAAGGAACGCAGGCCGCTGGCGGTCCCGGACCTGGCCGCGGTCGACCTGGACGCGCACCTGCGGATCCTCTTCGAGTCGGGCTGGCGGTCGGTGCTGGCCGTTCCGATGCTGCGGGAGGACCAGATCGTCGGCGCGCTCGTCGTACGCAGGAAGCGGACCGGGTACTTCACCGAGGAGACGGTCGAGCTGCTGGAGACCTTCGCGAGCCAGTCGGCGCTGGCGTTGCTCAACGCCCGGCTGTTCCGGGAGCTGGAGAAGCGCAGCGCCGAGCTGGAGGTCGCCAGCCGGCACAAGTCGGAGTTCCTGGCCAGCATGTCGCACGAGCTGCGTACGCCGCTCAACGCGGTGCTGGGCTTCTCCGAAGTGCTGCTGGAGCAGATGTTCGGGGAGATCAACGAGCGCCAGGAGGAGTACCTCAGGGACATCCACGGCTCCGGCAAGCACCTGCTCGAGCTCCTCAACGAGATCCTCGACCTGTCCAAGGTCGAGGCGGGTCAGATGACCCTCGGCTACACCGCGTTCGAGCTGGCGCCGGTGCTCGACCGCGCAGCCTCGATGCTGAGGGAACGGGCCGGCCTCAAGGGGATCGACATCGCGGTCGAGGCCGACGCCGTCGGCGTGGTGGAGGCCGATGAGCTGAGGTTGAAGCAGGTGGTGATCAACCTGCTGACCAATGCGGTCAAGTTCACCGGCGACGGCGGATCGGTCGTGATGCGGGCCACGCGGTCGAGCTCGGAGGTCGTGACGATCACCGTGACGGACTCGGGGATAGGAGTTCCGCCGGAGGACCGTGAGCGCATCTTCGAGTCCTTCCAACAGGGTGGCCGGGGAGCCTCGAGGGAGGAGGGGACCGGCCTGGGACTGACCTTGTCCCGACGGCTCGTCGAGCTGCTCGGCGGCAGGATGTGGCTCGAGAGCGAGGTGGGAGCCGGCAGCACGTTCGGGTTCTCCTTCCCGGCGTACCGGCCCAGCGTGGCGGGCTGGGTGGGCGAGCCGGGCGCGGACACCGGGCTCGCAGATGTCGTCGTGATCGATGACGATCGACCGTCCCTGGACCTCCTCACCGCCTACCTGGCCGGCGGGCATCTCCGGGTCACGCCTGCCAGGGACGGCCCGTCCGGACTGGAGGCGGTGCGCAGGGTCAGACCCGCGGTGGTCCTCCTGGACATCCGGCTCCCGGGCATGGACGGGTGGGCGGTGCTCGAGGCTCTGCGGAGCGACGCCACGACCCGAGACATCCCCGTCGTCGTGGTGTCGATCGTCGACGAGCATCCCCGCGGAGCGGCGCTGGGAGCCGCGGCGTACCTCGTCAAGCCGGTGAGCCGCGACGCCCTCCTCGAGGCGCTGAGGTCTGTCGGAGTGCTGGTCGGCCCGGCCGAGCAGGGCTCCGCGGAGGGGCCGACATGAGCGGCGAGCGCATCCTCGTGGTGGAGGACAACCCGAAGAACCTGAAGCTGGTCAGGGACGTCCTCGAGTTCTCGGGCTATGAAGTGATCGTCGCGACGTGCGGAGAGGACGGTGTCCTCCTCGCCGCGCAGCGGCAACCCGATCTCATCCTGATGGATCTGCAGCTGCCCGGCATCGACGGCACCGAGACCCTGCGACGGATCCGGGCGAGCGACGCCGGCGGACGAGTGCCCGTCGTGGCCGTCACGGCGTCCGCGATGAACGAGGACCGTGATCGGGCGTACGCGGATGGCTTCGACGGCTACGTGCAGAAGCCCATCAGCGTGCGCGGTCTCCAGAAGCAGGTCTATGACTTCCTGACCACCCACGGGAGCACGACATGACCGACGGACCTCCAGTCAGGGCAACGGTGCTGGTGGTGGACGACCAGCCGCAGAACATCCGGCTCCTCGACGCGGTCCTGACCCCCCACGGCTACGACGTCAGGACCGCGACCTCCGGTGAGGAGGCCCTTGACGTCGTGCACGGCACCGACATCGACCTCGTGCTCCTCGACATCGTCATGCCCGGCATGGACGGCTACGACGTGTGCCGGCGCATCCGTCAGCAGACCGAGACCGCCTACCTGCCCGTCGTGATGGTGACCGCCAGTGGGGACGAGCAGAAGATCAAGGCCCTCCAGGCAGGGGCGGACGACTTCCTGACCAAGCCCATCGACCACAGCGAGCTCCTCGCCCGGGTGGCGTCGCTGGCCCGCATCAAGCGCTACCAGGACACCATCCAGCGTCAGGCGGCCGAGCTGGCCGACTGGAACCGCGAGCTGGAGTCCAGGGTCGAGTCCCAGGTGTCCCAGCTCGAGCGCATGAGCCGGCTGCGGAGGTTCCTGTCACCACAGCTTGCCGAGCTCATCGTCGACTCCGGCGACGAGACGTTCCTCGAGAGCCACAGACGAGAGATCGTGGTCGTCTTCTGCGACCTGCGCGGCTTCACGACCTTTGCCGAGTCGAGCGAGCCGGAGGAGGTCATGGGGGTCCTGCAGGACTACCACCAGGCACTGGGCGACCTGATCTTCCGGTTCGAGGGCACGCTCGAGCGATTCACCGGTGACGGGCTGATGGTGTTCTTCAACGACCCCGTCCGGTGCGACGACGGTCCGCTGCGCGCCATCCGGATGGCGGTCGCGATGCGCACCCGGGTGAGGGGGTTGGCGGAGTCGTGGGTCCGTCAGGGCCACGACCTGGGGTTCGGGATCGGGATCGCGCAGGGCTACGCGACGCTGGGCAAGATCGGCTTCGAAGGTCGCCACGACTATGCCGCCATCGGCAGCGTCACGAACCTCGCGGCACGACTCTGCGCGGACGCGGACTCCTGGCAGATCCTGACGACCGAGCGGGTCTTCTCCGCCGCCGGAGCCTCCGTCGTGGGTGAGGACGCCGGTGACCGCCGGGTCAAGGGCTTCAGTCGTCCGGTGCACGCCTTCGACGTCAAGGGGCTGGACAGTGCAAGGACCGTCTCATGACCGGAGATCTCTGGACTGCTCCGGCCAAGGGCCCGGACCTGCTGTCGGCGATGACCGAGGACGAGCGATACCGACGCTTCGACGAGCTCCAGGCGCGCATGCCCGGGGTGTGGGACGCGATGCGGCTCAACCACGACGACGAGTCGGTCGTCGTGGTTCCGTCGATCTCGCTCGACCGGGCGGTCGCGGTGAGCGGCAGCCTGTCGCAGGCCTACGAGGAGCGGTTCCTGTTCCTGCTCGTCCTGCTGCGCCAACCGCGGCTGCGGATGGTCTACGTGACGTCGATGCCGATCGCGCCCGAGATCGTGGAGTACTACCTCGCCCTCCTCAGCGGCGTCATCCCGAGCCATGCCAGGGCACGGCTCTCCCTCGTCTCCGTCAACGATGCGTCGGGGAGCTCGCTGAGCGAGAAGCTGCTGGCGCGACCCCGGCTGCTGCGCCGCATCGCCGACCTCGTGCCCAACCCGGCTCGCTCGCACATGGTCCCCTACAACACCACCGAGCTCGAGCGCGACGTGGCGCTGAGCATCGGCATCCCGATGTACGGCGCCGATCCGCGGCTGGCCGAGCTCGGGTCGAAGACCGGCTGCCGACGACTCTTCGCGGAGGTGGGGATCCCGCACCCCCTGGGCGCCGAGAACCTGCACAGCCTCGACCAGGTGGTCACTGCCTTGCTCGAGATGCGGCGTGAACGCCCGTCCATGGCCAGTGCCATCGTCAAGCTCAACGAGGGTGTCTCGGGATCGGGGAACGCGGTCGTGACCCTGACCGGGTTGCCGAGCCCCGGCTCACCCGACGAAGCAGTTGCGGTGATGACGCGACTCCAGCAGATGGCGCTGGAGTCCGCGTCCACATCCTTCGAGACCTACGTCGCCAAGTTCGCCGAGGGGGGCGGGATCGTCGAGGAGCGCATCACCGGGCAGGAGCTGCAGAGCCCGAGTGTCCAGCTCCGGGTCCTTCCCAACGGCGACGTCGAGCTGCTCTCGACCCACGATCAGCTCCTGGGTGGGCCCAGTGGACAGCAGTACCTCGGTTGCGTGTTCCCGGCGGCTGCCGCGTATGCGCGGCTCATCACCGGGCACGCCGAGCAGATCGGTCAGCGGCTCGCCCGGGAGGGCGCCCTCGGCCGGTTCGCGGTCGACTTCGTCGTCGTTCGCGACGCGGACGGGACATGGACGCCGTACGCCATCGAGCTCAACCTCAGGAAGGGGGGCACGACCCACCCGTTCCTCACGCTGCAGTTCCTGACTGACGGTCGCTACGACCCCGCAACCGCGCTCTTCACCACGCCGAGAGGTCACGAGAAGCACCTGGTGGCCACCGACCACCTCGAGTCACCGAGGCTGCGGAGCCTCGTGCCCGCCGACCTCTTCGACATCGTGGCTCGGCACGGGCTGCACTTCGACCAGTCGCGTCAGGAGGGCATCGTCTTCCACATGATCAGCTCCTTGACCGAGCACGGCCGCGTCGGCATGACGTCAGTCGGCGACACGCCCGCGCGGGCACAGCACCTCTACCGCGAAGCCGAGAGAATCCTGCTGGACGAGGCCGGGCTGGCCCTTGTCGAACCTCCTCTACGTGTCTGAGCAGATCGCGGTGCCGGCGGTCTGGTACGTCGCCTACGGGTCGAACCTCGCACTCGCCCGTTTCCGGTGCTACCTGCGCGGTGGACGTCCGTCGGGTGGCCTGCGCGAGTATCCGGGTTGTCGCGATGGGCGCGACCCGGCGCGCATGATCACCCTGCACGTGCCGGGTGGCCTGGTCTTCGCAGGCGACTCGACCGTGTGGGGCGGGGGCATGGCGTTCCTCGACCCAGGGTTGCCGGGTCAGGTCGCCTGCCGGGCCTACCTCATCTCGGCCGAGCAGTTCGCGGACGTGACGGCGCAGGAGATGCGCCGACCCTCGGGCGGCGACTTCGCCCGAGAGCTGGAAGGCATGCTGGCCGAGGTCGAGTCACTGCACACCATGGGCCCGGGTTGCTACGAGACCATCGTCCGGCTCGGGGTCCGCGCCGGCGCGCCCCTCCTGACCGTGACACACGGCGAGCCTGCCGACCTGGTCCCGACCGCGCCCTCGGCGGCCTACGTGTCGCAGATCTGCACAGGACTCCTCGAAGCCCACCGCTGGCGCGCCGAACAGATCGCCACCTACCTCGCACCTGCTCCGGGAGTCCACAGCGCGTGGACAACGGACCAGATCGCGGAGGTGGCTCGGGCAGTGGAGGAGCGGCAGCACTCCGGGACCTGACCGGGCCAGAGCCTTGACGGCGACCCTGCCGCTGATCAGGCTGTGGCGCACGAGGTTGCCGACCGTTGGAGGACACATGGCCCCGAGCGAGCTCACCGACCTGACGGCGCCGCCGTGGAAGAACTGGGTGGGCAACCAGTCCTTCTCACCGGCCTTCGCGGCCGCTCCTCGTGACGAGGAGGAAGTGGCCGGACTCGTCCGACAGGCGGCGGCTCGTGGCGTCGGCGTACGCGTGGCAGGTGCCGGGCACTCGTTCACGCCGGTCGTCGAGACCGACGGGTTGCTGCTCGACCTCTCGGCGCTGAGCGGCGTGGTGCACACCGACCCGGCCAGCAAGCGCGCCACTGCGCTGGCAGCCACGCGGATCCGCGACTTCTACGAGCCGCTCTGGCAGGAGGGCCTGGCCCTGCGCAACCAGGGCGACATCGACACCCAGCAGATCGCCGGAGCCGTGGCCACCGGGACGCACGGCTCGGGCACCGGCTACACGAGCCTGTCGGGCGTGGTGCGCGGCATGCGGCTCGTGACCGCGACCGGGGACGTGCTCGACATCGGTGAGGACGACCCCGACCGCCTGCACGCCGCGCAGGTCAGCGTCGGGATGCTCGGCGTCGTCACGCGGCTCGAGGTCGAGGTGACCGACGCCTACCGCTTGCGCGAGCAGGTCGGCCTGCGGTCCTGGGAGGACGTGATGGCGCACTGGGACGAGCTCGTCTCGCGACACCGTCACTTCGGCTTCTTCTGGTTGCCGACCGAGGAGTCGGGCGCGCTCTACAACCTCGACGGCCACGGCGAGCGGCTCGCCGGCCAGTGCTACGTGAAGATCTACGACGAGGTCGGGCCGGACGTCGCCGACGACGACACAGTCGGTCGTCGGGTCGATCGTTGCTACCGGATCTTCCCGATGGTCTACGACCCGAACTTCCACGAGCTCGAGTACTTCGTGCCGCTGGACCGTGCCCCGGAGGCGCTGCAGGCCATGCGCGAGCTCATGCTCGCGAGCCTCCCGGACTCCGTGTACCCGCTGGAGGTGCGGACCGTCGGCGCGGAGAAGGGATTCCTCTCGTCGCAGTACGAGACCGCGACCGTCGTCATCTCGGTGTCCGGCACGCCCGGCACCGACTACTGGGGCTACCTGCGCTCGGTCGATGCGCTGCTGGCCCAGTTCGGCGCGCGGGTCCACTGGGGCAAGCTGCACTTCCTGACCCCCGAGCGGCTGCACGAGCTCTACCCGCGCGCGGACGACTTCATCGCGCTCCGTCGGGAGCTCGACCCCGAGGGAATGTTCCTCAACGACCACCTGCGACCGTTGTTCGCCTGACCGGGTGTGACCACTCGGGACGACCCACTCAGCCGTGACGCCACTGCGTCACGTCGTCGGACTCCGGAGGCGCCGTACCGAGGTCGTCGCCATCGGTCGTGATGCCCAGTCCGAGCACGGTGCGGTTGGCATAGGCGAAGTAGGCCGCCACCTGGTTGATCTCGAGGATCTCGCCGTCATCGAAGCCGGCGGCGCGCAGGGCTTCGACGTCGCCCTCGCTGATCGATCGAGGTGACTCGGTCAGACGCCGGGTGTAGTCGAGGGCGGCCAGCTCGCGCCCCTCGAACGCCTCGTCCAGCCGGTCGTCGGTGATGGCCGCGACGATGGTGGCGTGACGGGCGTCGTCGCCGAGCAGCTTGCGCAGGCCCGCGGAGTGGTGGTCGACGCAGTAGGCGCACCCGTTCAGGTGGCTCACCTGGACGCCGATGGTCTCCAGGAACGCCACGGGCAGCTGGTTCCGCGAGTGGTGAAGCACCGCCTTGTAGAGGCCGAGGTGCCCGGTCAACGTGTGCGGGCGCAGGCTGTGCGCCATCAGGATGTTGTCGATCTGGCCCTGCGGGCCGGCGATGCGGTCGTAGGTCTCGCGCAGGCGAGGGGATGCGGCCTCGCGGCCGACGGTCTCTATCCAGGTCATGGCCGGACCGTAGCAAGGCTGCTGGGCCAGAGCCCTCGGCTCAGGCGTGCCCCGCCCCGGGATCGGCCAGCACGTCCCGCCACGAGTGCTGCGGCTCGAACCCGACGAGGTCGCGTGCCTTGTCGATGGCGTAGAAGGTCTCGTCACGGCCCATCTCCCGGCGCACCTCCACCCCGTCGTAGAAGCGGTCCTGGATCTCCTGGGTCGTCGCAGCGACGGACATGTCGGCGTTGGCGACGTTGAAGACCTCGTAGCCGAGGCCGTCGGTCTCGAGGCAGCGCTGCACCATCTGGCCGAGGTCGCGGACGTCGATGTAGGCGAAGATGTTGCGACGCCGCAGCGCCGGGTCGGTGAGGAACGGCGGGAACATCTCGGCGTACTCGTGCGGCTCGATGACGTTGTTGATCCGCAGGCCATAGATGTCCGCCCCGGTGCGGGCGTGGAACGAGCGCGCGGTCACCTCGTTGGCCACCTTCGACATCGCGTAGGAGTCCTCGGGGATCGTCGGGTGCTCCTCGTCGACGGGCACGTAGTGCGGGCGCCGCTCACCCTGGGCGAAGCAGACGCCGTACGTCGTCTCGGAGGAGGCGAAGATGACCTTGCGCACGCCCAGCCGGGTGGCGGCCTCGAGCACGTTGTAGGTGCTGAGGACGTTGGCGGCGTACGTCGCCGCGTCCGACGTCAGCAGGATCGCCGGTACCGCGGCGAAGTGCACCACCGCGTCGTAGGTGGGCTTCTCGGGCAGGTCGAGCTCGTCGAAGGTCGCCAGCCCGGCGAGCGCCGAGTAGGTCTCGCCGGCATCGCTGAGGTCGACGCGGAGGTCGGCGACCGCGGGGTGCTTCAGCGGGACGAGGTCGGCATTGGTGACCTGGTGGCCCTGCTCGGCGAGGTAGGGCGCGACGTGCTTTCCGGCCTTGCCGCTGCCACCGGTGAAGAAGATGCGCATGCTCCTTCTTACCCCGAAGGGGCGGAGGCGATTCCCACCGGCCCTTCCCACTCGCTAGGAACCGGTCTCCCACACGCGCACCCAGTCGACGTACATGTGCTGGGGGAGTCGCCGCTCCTTGATCTTCGGGATCTCGTAGTCCGCGGCGATCAGGCTCAGGATGGGGAACTGACGGACGTCGGAGATGCCGCCGCGCATCCGGGCGGTCTCCTTGCCGTCGATGCGGAAGACCAGCGTGCGAGGTGTCCACTCCACCGAGAAGACGTGGTAGTTCTTCGACCAGCCGTCGCGTCGGGTCTTGAGGAACGACGTGGGGTTGGTGATCCAGCCACCTGACGTGACCCTGCGCTTGCCGTCGTAGCGGTGGGTGAAGGCGGCCAGCCCGCCCTGGGGGTGGTGGTCGCCGAAGTACTCGACGACGTCGATCTCGCTGCCGGTGGCGCCGGGGTACATGCCGCCGGTCGGCTGCAGCCAGAAGGCCCCGTGCTGACCGCGCAGCCGGTGGAACTTCACGCGCGCTGCCGCGAACCCGTACGTGAAGGAGAAGGCGCCCTGGGTGCCGATGTGACCGTTGAGACGGTGGGCGAACCTGCCGGGGACCGCGTCGCGCCCGCGGATCCTGCACCTGGTCGTGGCGCTGGGGTCCCTGATGACGCTCAGGCGCACGGCACCGCCGTCGACCTGGACCGCGCTCGGGTCCCCCTTGGAGCACGAGCGACGGTTCGAGCCGACGTACTCCCGGCCACGGTGGCTCCAGGCCGCATCGAGGTGGGAGCCGGAGAACTCGTCGGTCCACGTCGGGTCCAGCCACCGCGCGGTGCTCACGGGGTCGCTCAGGAACGCCCGGAGGCCTGCCGACGCCATGGCTCGCACGCGGTACGTCTGCGGTTGTCCGCTCGCCGACGCGGGCCAGGCGAACTGGGCTCGACCCCTCCTGTTCTGCCGGGTCATGGCCACCGCCTCCCAGGACACGCCCTGACGGACCTGGAGCTGGACCCGGCGCCCCATGCGCACCGGTCGCAGGGTGGCGGTGATGGCAGCCTTCGCCTGGTCGGGACTCGCGACCTGCCGGCCGTGCTGGACGATCTGGGGCAGCACCTCGAGCCTGATCCGCTGGTGGGGCGTGGCACGCACGGAGACGCTCTCTGCTGGCGCGTCGACGGGTTCGGTGGCGGAGCCGACGCCCGCGTGCAGCAGCAGGGAGGCGGGCACGAGTAGCGCGAGGGCGCTGCACGTGAGGAGGCGTCGAGGAGACATGGGTGGCCTTTGGTTCGTGTCGGCGGTTGCCGTTCGTCGCTGGGACGCCGCCGACGCCGACTTAGTTGTCGGCCAGGGGCACCCGCGCCAGGTTGTCCGCCGCCCGCCGCCGCAGGACCGCACGTTCGCCCTCGTTCCTGGTGCGCTCGGCGGCGTCGGTGAACGCTGCTCCGGCCTGCTCGTGGAAGCCTGCCCGCTCGAGCAGGTCACCGCGCACACTGGCGACGAGTGGTGACCCGCCGAGCGCCTCCGCGTCCACCGCGTCCAGCACGGCGAGCCCCGCGTCCGGGCCGTACGCCCGACCGTGGGCGACTGCGCGGTTCACCTCGACGACCGGTCCGGGTGCGGCCCCGGCCAGGACGTCGTACAGCGTTGCGATCCGGCGCCAGTCCGTGTCCTCGGCGCGCTCGGCGCGGGCGTGCTGCGCGGCGATCGAGGCCTGCAGGAAGTACGTGCCGACCGGCGTCCCGCGTGTGGCGAGCACCTCGGCCCGTCGCAGGGCCGCCAGCCCTCGGCGGATCATCAGCTGGTCCCACCGGGTCCGGTCCTGCGCCTCGAGCAGCACCGGTGTGCCGGCGTCGTCGAGCCGGGCTGCCGTCCGTGAGCCCTGGATCTCCAGCAGCGCCTGCAGTCCCAGCACCTCGGGCTCGTCGGGGGCGAGCGCGGCGAGCATGCGGGCGAGCCTCGTCGCCTCGCCCGCCAGGTCGGGACGCATCCAGTCCTCGCCGGCGGTGGCGGTGTAGCCCTCGTTGAAGATCAGGTAGATCACGGCCATCACGTCGTCGAGGCGCTCGGTCCGCTCGGGTCCCGCGGGCAGGTCGAAATCGGCGTGGGTCTCGGACAGCGTCTTCTTGGCTCGCGAGATGCGCTGGCCCATCGCGGATTCGGCGGTGAGGAAACCGCGGGCGATCTCGGCGGTGGTGAGCCCGCCGACCAGACGCAGCGTCAGCGCGGCCCGGGACTCCGAGGTGAGGGAGGGGTGGCAGGACAGGAACATCAGGCGAAGGACGTCGTCCTCGATGTGGTCGACCTGGCCGTCGAGGTCGGGCATCTCCGCCTCCTCTCCTGCGCGCGCGAACTCGATCTCTGCCACCTTGCGGCGGAGGTTGTCGGCGCGTCGGAAGTGGTCGATGCCGCGCCGCTTCGCGGTGGTCATCAACCATGCCGTCGGGTTGTCCGGGACGCCGGTGACGGGCCACTGCTCGAGCGCGGCCACCAGTGCGTCCTGCGCCAGGTCGGCCGCGAGCTCGACGTCACGGGTCATCCGGGTGAGTGCCCCCACGAGGCGGGCCGAGTCGGCCCGCCACGCGGAGTGGACGGCCTCGGTCGGGTCGTCCGCACTGGTATCTGCCGGCACCGTGCCAGCGTAGTGAGTCCTGATCAGTCGACGGACTCGCCTGGAGCCTCGGAGATCTGGCGCAGCGTCGCGACGACGGTCACCTCGGGCCAGTGCTTGGCGTGCAGCTCGGCGAACTCCCGCTGATCAGCCACAGCCTCCTCGAGCGTCGGGTACTCGAGCAGCGACCAGCCGCCGACGATCTCCTTGGCCTCCGCGTAGGGTCCGTCGACCCGGCTGACCTCGCCCTGGCGACACACGAAGTTCACGGCGTCCTCGGTCCCGTAGAGGCCGCCGCCATCGATGAACACGCCGCTGGCCGCACGTTCACCGATGTAGACGTCCATCGCGTCGAACATCGACTGCGGCGGCGTGCCGATGTTCTCTTCCATCCTGACGAATCCCATGAATCGCGGCATCGTGATCACTCCTGTCGGTTGGCGGTGAGCTGCTTCTCGCCCATACGTCGAACGGCCGGGAGGTTCTTCGACATCGACCCTGGAAGTTTTCTTCGAGACCGTGGATCTGGTGCGCAGCGGCTCGGGCTCGATCAGGGATCACGGCTCAGGGTGCGCGGCGCGGCCTCACGGACGAGATGGCATGGATGAGTGCGTCCCGCCGAGCAGCGCGGACCTCGTCGAGCTTGGCCTGGCAACTGGCGCACCGGGCAGCGTCCTCGCAGCAGCTGGCATCGCGGACCTCGGCCTCGAGCTGGTCGGCGTGCGAGCTGCCGCTCGCGATCGTGTTCATCATCTGTCCCTCCCCAGGGAGATGGCGTAGTGCCCACTGTGCCTTGGCGACCTGCCGACGTCATCCGCATTTCTACTGATCTCGGCACACGTCCCCGCGTGGTGAGCGTCTCGTCAGCTGGGACGTACGACGCTGTCCTCGGTCGGCATCAGGATCCAGAGCACGGGGTAGATGAGCAGCTGGCTGCCGGGCACGACCATCAGCAGCAGCACGAACAGCAGCCGGGAGATCCACGGGGTGAGACCGAAGCGGCGCCCGATCCCGGCACAGACACCGCCCAGGATCCCGTCGTCGCGGGACCTCACGAGACCCTGGCGGGCGAAGGCTGAGCGGATGTCGTCCATGGTGTTCCTCCGGTGTGCGTGACTGGTGGCTCCAGCATGCGCCGCGCCAGCCGTGTCCGCCATCGGGAACAGCCCCGGTCCCACCCTGAGTAGTGCGGTGGGAGCTCGTGGGAGCCCGTGGGAGCCCGTGCCAGACTCGCCGGCATGGAGGTCTACCGCACGCCCGACGCCGCCTTCGACGATCTGCCCGACTTCCCCTGGGAGCCGACCTACGCCGAGGTGGCCGACCCCGACGGCGGCACCCTGCGGATGGCCTGGGTCGAGGTGGGACCGGCCGATGGGCCGGTGGCGCTGCTGCTCCACGGCGAACCGTCGTGGTCGTTCCTCTACCGACACGTGGCACAGGTCCTCGCCGAGGGCGGGATCCGGTGCGTGATGCCCGACCTGGTCGGCTTCGGTCGCTCCGACAAGCCGGTCCACCAGGCCGACTACTCCTACGCCCGGCTGGTCGAGTGGACCCGCGAGCTGGTCTTCGACCACCTCGACCTCCGCGAGGTGACACTGGTCGGCCAGGACTGGGGCGGGCTGATCGGGCTCAGGCTGGTGGCTGAGCATCCGGACCGCTTCGTCGGGGTGGTCGCGGCCAACACCGGCCTGCCGACCGGTGACTTCGACATGCCCGAGGTGTGGTGGCAGTTCCGGCGCGCGGTCCAGAGCGCCGACGTGCTCGACGTCGCTCGGCTCGTCACGGCCGGATGCGTACGTCCGGTGGCCGAGGGGGTGCGCGCGGCCTACGCCGCACCGTTCCCCGAGGAGCGCGCCAAGGCCGGCGTCCGAGCCATGCCCGGCCTGGTGCCCACGAGTCCCGACGACCCGGCCAGCGAGGCCAACCGCGCCGCGTGGCAGGTGCTGACGGCCAGCGAGCTGCCGTTCCTGACGGCGTTCAGCGACAACGACCCCATCACGGGTGCCATGGCGCCGATCATGCGCAAGCTCATTCCCGGCACCCGAGGCATCGACCACTCGACCATCCGCCACGCGGGACACTTCCTCCAAGAGGATGCAGGCGACGAGCTGGGGCGGGTCGTCGCCGACTTCATGCGGACGTCGGTTCGTACGTCTGACGGGCACCCACTTGTCCTGCCGGGTGCCGCGAGGTAGGCATGACCCATGTCCTCCTCGAGCTTGGTGCGTCCCAGACAAGGCAAGTGGATCGCCGGAGTCTGCGCCGGACTCGCAGATCGGTTCGGAGTCTCGCGCGGGATGGTGCGACTCGGCTTCGTGATCTTCGGCGTCGTGGGCGCTGGCGAGGTCGCCTACATCATCGCGTGGATCGTCATGCCGAAGGGCGACTGACCCGGCGGATCGGCGTCGCTACACCTTCCCGCGCAGGATCCTGCGGAAGTAGGTCTGGGGGAGGGCGTACCGGTCCACGAGCCAGGTGAGGGTCCGAGGCTTGATGAGGTCCGGGAACGGAACGGTCGGCCTCAGCTGACCGAGCCGGTCGACCTCCACGAGCATGAGCTGGTGGCGCGAGGTCGTGATGGGCATCACCGTGTAGCCGTCGTACCGCCGCGGAGGCGTGCCTTCTGCCCTCGTGAGGTTGTGGGCGAGGACGTCGACCTGCTTGCGGAGCGCACCGCCCGAGGGCCGGGTGGCGACGTCGGCGGCGTCACCGATCGCCCAGACGGAGGCGTGGCGCCGGTGCTGGAGGGTCTCGGGGTCGATGTCGACCAGGCCGGTGGTTCCGGCGAGGTCGGCCTCGGCGATCCACTGGGGCGCTCGATAGTGGGGGACGACATGGGCGTACGCCAGCTCGTCGAGCCTGCGGTCGCCATCGGGTGCGCGGACGGTGAGCCGACGATCCCCGACGTCGACGACGTGTGCACTGCGCAGCACATCGACGCCGTACGACGAGAGGATCGCCTCGAGCCGCTCGTCGGCAGCGGGGACACCCAGGGGAGAGGGGCCGGGCAGGACCAGCGTGACGTCCAGGTCGACGAGGACGCCGCGACGTCGCCAGTGGTCGCAGGCCATGAGGAGCGGCTTGAGTGCGGTGGCAGCGCAGGGTGCGGGCTCGGGCGGCATGGTGAAGACCACGCGGCCCGCCGTCAGGTTCCGGAGGGCGGGCCAGACCTTCGGCGCTGTCTCGACGACGAACGTCGACCCGGCCCAGCCGACGGCGTACGCCTCCCTCAGCCCCGGCGTCGCGTCCCAGTCCTCGTCGAGGCCCGGACACAGGACGAGGGTCGAGCAGGTGATGCGGCGTCCGGTCCCGGTCGTCACGGACGGGCTGCGCGCATCGACTGCCACCACGCGGTCCTCGACCCAGGTGGAGCCTTCGGGGACCACGCTGGCGGCCGGACGTTCGAGGGCCGACATGGTCGCCTCCCCGGACCCGACGTAGTTGAGGAGCGGGCGGTAGCGGTGCACGCCCTCGGACTCGACCAGGGCGACATCCTCCACGCCATCCCTCAACAGGCGAGCAGCGAGTGAGATCCCCGCGTTGCCACCTCCGACGATCAGTACGTCGTGATCCATGTGGTCCTCCGAGATGTGGTGTGGGCGGTTCTTCCTGACCGTAACCCCGGCCCCATGGGGAGGGGGGTGGACCGCCTCAGCCCGGCCGGGGACGCTTGGCGTCGCCCGGCAACCCGAACTCGGTGAACACCCCGGGGCTGAACCCCACGTGGTCGGGCGGACGGGAAGCGAGGCCCGGCAAGCCGACCGACGCGACCAGCCCGTCGTCCAGCGCAAGCACCTCGGCGTCGTGCACGGGCCAGGCCTCGTGCGTGTTGGGGACGTACAGCGTGCGACCCCACCAGCGCACGTGCAGCCCCCACCGCGCGCTGAGGAAGTCGTCGAGCTCTGTGCTCTCCCGCCGCGCGCCGGCGCGGACCGCGATGTGGCTCGAGGCCCGCACGCCGGGCGTGCGGAGGCGGGCGTCGTAGGTGTGGACGCCATCTCCCACGCCGTAGCGCATCCGCGCCCAGCGGTAGGGGAGGCCGAAGGTCGCGCGGGCACCGAGCACCACCGCCGCGCGATCGGCATCGAGGCTGAGGAAGACGATGCCGCGCCGGCCCGTCTCGTCGACCGAGTAGAGCCGCACGTTGGTCTCCAGGAACGACCCGAGCCACGGGACACCGGGGCCACGACCGACGCCCGCGCCGACCATGCGGAACGGGATCAGGCCGACGTAGGTGACGCCGTCGAGCGTGTCCGGGCGTACGCCGGGGGGCATCCGGTGCGCGACCTCGGACGGGTCGACGGCCCAGTGCAGGAAGGTGAGGTCGCGCCAGCTCTGGTTCATCATCACCGCGCCGGCCAGCGCCGGCGCGACGGGTGACACAGGCTCGACGACGGGGTCGCTCACACCTCCAGCCTAGGCACGTGCGGGTGGGGGCGGGTCACCGTCTGGGAGGTGGACCCGGAAGACGCCATGGCGCCTCCGGAATCCGGCTCGGCGGATGACCGCCTGCGCGGCGACGTTGCCGGGCTCGGTCGAGCACAGGGGCATCAGGGCCAGATCGAGGCACACCCGGGTCAGGGTCTGCATGAGGCGGGTGCCCAAGCCCCGGCTGCGCAGGTCGGGCTCGACGACGAGGCCGAGGTGGGCGTTGCCCGGTGAGCGGGTGTCCACGCGGCACTCGCCGGTCGCGATGATCCTGCCCGCCTCCTCGACGAGGTAGAGCTCGCCGAGGTCGATGCGCCTGGCGAGGTAGGGCCCCGCGAACCCCTCGGGCGAACCGTCCGCGGCCCGGGCGAACGCCACAGCAGCCGTGTGGTCCTCCGGTGTGGCGAGGCGGACCTCCGCCGGCTCGTCGCTCGACGGTCCCGCCACGTGCTCGTACATGAGCGCCACCGGCGCGGCCACCCCGCCGGCTGTCAGCGCCAGTGACAGGAAGATCGGGTCGACGGTCGAGGCCATGGCGGCGCGCAGGTCCAGCTGGTCGACCACGTGCGCGAACAGCTCGCCTGCCACCCCTTCATGGTCGGCGCCGACGTGGAACGCGTGCACCTGACGATCCTCGTCGACGGAGAACCGGCCCACGAGCCGTCCGCCGAGCGTGAGCGCGTAGGGCTGCGCGAGGTCCGCGAACGTCGCCCACATGTCGTCCTCGGGTGCCACGAGCGTGCGATGCCGCGCATCTCGCAGGCGCTCGTAGGCGCCGGACGTGTCGACGCGGATCTCCGCATCGGTGGCGATCTCCATCGGCTCAGAAGACCGTCCAGTCGGAGTACGTGGTGAACGCGTCCAGCGCGGCCAGCCCCGCGGCCGAGCTGCCCGAAGGGCCCAGTGCGGGACTCCACACGCAGGCGACGCCACGGTCGGGGATGACCGCGAGGATGCCGCCGCCGACGCCACTCTTGGCCGGCAGCCCGACCCGGAAGGCGAACTCGCCGGCGGAGTCGTAGGTGCCGCAGGTGAGCATCACCGCGTTGACCCGCTTGGTCTGCCGTGCGCTCAGCAGCCGCGTCGTGTCGGCGAGGACGCCGTCGCGGGCCAGGAAGAGCCCAGCGAGCGCGAGCTCGCGGCAGGTCATCGACAGAGCGCACTGGGCGACGTACTGGGCGATCACCTCGTCGACGGAGCACTCCAGGTTGTCGTAGCTGGCCAGCAGGTGCGCCAGCGCGGACGTGCGGTGGCCGGCCTCGAGCTCCGAGCGGGCGACCTCCGGGTCGCTGCCCACGTCGGCGCGGCCGGTCTCGCGGCGCATCAGGTCACGCAGGGCGCCGGACGCATCACCGGTGAGCGCGTGCAGCTGGTCGGTCACGACCAGTGCCCCGGCGTTGATGAACGGGTTGCGCGGGCGCCCTGCCTCCTGGTCGAGCTGGAGCAGGGAGTTGAACGGGTTCCCCGACGGCTCACGGGACACGCGTCGCCAGATGTCCTCGCCGCCGGTGGCGATGACCATCGCGAGCGTGAAGACCTTGCTGATGCTCTGCACCGAGAAGCGCACGTCGGCGTCACCGACGACGTGCACCTGACCGTCGCAGGAGGCGATCGCCATCCCGAACTGGTGCGGATCCACCGCTGCCAGGCTGGGAATGTATTCGGCCAGTCGGCCGCGACCCACCTCGGGGGCGGCGGCCTCCTGCGCGGTCCGCAGCGCGTCCTCGATCTGCACGCCGGTCATCCTCGCGCAGCCCGTGGTCGCCCGGACGGCCGGGCCCCACGGCGTGTCGACGACACTCATGGCTACCGCGGTGTCGCGCCTCTGATCTAGGGTCAGCCGACGTGACGGACTCCATGATCTCGGCGCGGGGCCTGCGCAAGTCGTTCGGTGACTTCGAGGCGGTCAAGGGCATCGACGTCGAGGTGCGCCGCGGCGAGGCCTTCGGCTTCCTCGGCCCCAACGGCGCCGGCAAGTCGAGCACGATGCGGATGATCGCCTCGGTCAGCCCGGTGACCTCCGGCGAGCTGCGGATCCTGGGGATGGACCCGGCGACCGACGGTCCGGCCATCCGCGGGCGGCTCGGCGTGTGTCCGCAGGAGGACACCCTCGACAACGAGCTCAACGTCTTCGACAACCTCTACATCTACGGCCGCTACTTCGGGATCGACAAGGCCACCTGCCGCGAGCGCGCCGAGGAGCTGCTGGAGTTCGCCCAGATCACCGAGAAGGCGAAGTCGAAGGTCGAGGACCTCTCCGGCGGGATGAAGCGACGCCTGACGATCGCCCGCAGCCTGATCAACCGGCCCGACCTGCTGCTGCTCGACGAGCCCACCACCGGCCTCGACCCGCAGGCGCGCCACGTGCTGTGGGACCAGCTGTTCCGCCTCAAGCAGGCCGGCGTCACGCTCGTGATCACGACCCACTACATGGACGAGGCCGAGCAGCTCTGCGACCGGCTCGTGGTGATGGACAAGGGCCGCATCGCAGCCGAGGGCTCGCCGCGCGAGCTCATCGAGGCCCACTCCACCCGCGAGGTGGCCGAGCTCAGGTTCGGCGTCGGCGAGCACGACGCGCTCGCCGAGAAGATCGCCGACCTGGGTGAACGCGTCGAGGTGCTGCCGGACCGCCTGCTGGTCTACAGCCAGGACGGTGAGCACGTCATCAGCCAGGTCCATGAGCGCGGGCTGCACCCGGTCGCGACGCTCGTCCGACGGTCCAGCCTGGAGGACGTGTTCCTGCGCCTCACCGGCCGAAGCCTGGCCGACTGATGGACACGACCGCACCGACCACTCGGTCGAGCAAGCGACCAACGGGCGAGCTCTCGGTCCTCGAGGGCCTGACCCGCCAGTACGACTACTGGCTGACCGTCTTCAAGCGCACCTGGCGCGGGGGAGTGGTGAGCAGCTTCGTCACCCCGCTCCTCTACGTCGTCGCCATGGGCGTCCTGCTCGGCGGCTTCATCGACGCAGAGCCCGACAGGCTCGAGGGCGCCACGTCCTACCTCGCCTTCGTCGTGCCGGGCCTGGTCGCTGCGCACGCGATGACGCTGGCGGTCAGCGAGTCGACGTACCCCGTCATGGGCGCGATCAAGTGGCACAAGACGTTCTATGCCCAGCTGGCCACGCCGTTGGCGGTGCGCGACCTCGTCAACGCCTTCCTGGCCTTCGTCATCTTCCGCGTGGCCTCGGCGTGCGCGGTCTTCATGCTCGTGCTGGCACCGTTCGGCGTGTTCGAGACGTGGTGGGGTCCGATCCTGGCCTGGCTCTCGCAGGTGCTCGTCGGTACGGCGTTCGCGACGCTCGTCTTCGCCTACAGCGTGCGGCTCAGGTCGGAGGAGGGATTCGGCGTCCTCTTCCGGCTCGGGGTGCTGCCGCTGACCCTCTTCTCCGGTGCCTTCTTCCCCATCAGCAACCTCGGTCCCGTCCTGGAGTGGATGGCGAAGGTGACCCCGCTGTGGCACGGCGTCTCCTTGTCGCGGATGTTCTGCCTCGACACGGTGGACTGGTCGCTCGTCGCCGTCCACGTCGGCATCCTGGTCGTCCTCAGTGCTCTCGGGTGGCGCTGGGCCGTGACCGGCCTCGACAAGCGGCTGGAGGTGTGACGTGGCCCTGATCGCCGACATACCGGCCCCGCCGACCCCGATCGCCGCCACGCGGCTGCTCGTGCTTCGCAACTTCATCGTCTACCGCTCCGCCTGGAAGCTCTTCATCACCGGTTTCCTGGAGCCGGTGTTCTACCTCTTCTCCATCGGCATCGGCGTCGGCCAGCTCATCGACACCTTCGTCTTCCACGGCGAGCAGGTGCCCTACGCAGCCTTCGTCGCACCCGCGATGTTGGCCACCTCGGCCTTCAACGGCGCGCTGCTCGACTCGACCTACAACGTGTTCTTCAAGCTGAAGTACGAGAAGCTCTACGACCAGATGCTCGCCACGCCGCTCTCCACCGGCGACATCGCCCGCGGCGAGATCACCTGGGGCCTGCTGCGCGGCTCCGTCTACTCCGCGGCCTTCCTGCTGGTCATGGTCGCAATGGGGCTGGTGCACTCGTGGTGGGCACTGCTCGCCCTGCCCGCGACCGTGCTGATCGCCTTCGCCTTCTCGGCGGTCTGCATGTCGCTCACGACCTGGATGAAGAGCTGGCAGGACTTCGACAAGATCACCCTGGCCCAGATGCCGCTCTTCCTGTTCTCGGCGACCTTCTTCCCGGTCGAGGCGTTCGGCAACGGCATCCTGAGGTGGATCGTCGAGGTCACGCCGCTCTACCGCGGGGTGGTGCTGTGCCGTGAGCTCACGACGGGCGTGGTCACGTGGGAGTCGGCCGCGTCGGTCGGCTACCTCCTCGCCATGGGGCTGCTCGGCCTGGTGATCGTGCGGCGGCGGCTCGACAAGCTCCTGCTCACCTGAGGTCGCTGCCGAACACGGCGGCGTACGCCCGGTCCAGCAGGTCGCTGTCGAGTCCGGTCACCACCCGGACGGCGCCGGCGCCGGTGCGGTGCAGGCGGCCGAGGTCGTCGTCGAGGTCGACCTCCCAGGTGCCCGACTCGTAGGTCACTGCAGCCGGGGTGGTGAACGCGCCAGCGGTGGCGAGGTCCCAGAACGCAGGGGTCGTGAAGGCGGGATCGTTCCCGAGCCGACTCACCACCGGCGCCGCCAGCCCGTCCGGGCGACCGTCGGGCACCGGGTCATCCGGGACGACCGTCAGCGGCACGCTGCCGGCCACCACCTCGGCGAACGCGTCAGCATCGGCGGCGGCGTTCCACTCGCCCACGCCGAGGTCGGCGTCGTGCGACTCAGCGTCGACGATGCCGGCCATCGAGGTGATGCCGGCCAGCCGCGCGTAGGACGACGGGAGGCTGCGCTGCATCTCCGCCACCTCGGTCAGCGGCCCCAGGGCCACGACGTGGAGTCCGTCGATCCGGTCGGCGAGGCGGGCGAGGTAGGTCGCGGCGTCGGCAGCCACGACCCGCGGAGGCGCCCCGCCGTGCGAGCGATCCACCCCGCTCGACGCCAGGGACGGGCCGGTCCACGCAGGCGGGAAGGGTTGGCTGTGCTCGCCTCGCGGGCTGGCACCGCACGCCACGGGCACGGGATCGGCCTCGATGTCCGCGAAGAAGTCGCCGAGCAGTCCCACACCCCCGCTGCACGTCACCATGCCGGTGCCGGGGACGGTGATCGCGAGCACCTCGACCCCTGGATGACGCACGAGGAAGGCGATCGCTGCCAGGTCGTCCGGCGCGAGGTCGGAGTCGATCACGACGGGGATGGCGTCTGTCTCCTTCGCCGGCGCGGCGGCCAGGACGCCGCTGACGAGGGTCTCACCGTCGCTGTCGTACGCCGCGGGGGCGCAGCCCGCGAGCGGCGCCAGAAGCAACGCCAGGAGCAACGCCAGGGCCGCTCGGTGGACGGGCGTCATCGCAGCACCAGGTACTGCACACCCACACCCACCCCGGCGAGTGCCACGCCGATGACGAGCAGCGGTCGCCGCGCCCGCCCGCTCGGCATCGCGACGGCGAGCCAGAGCAGGGACAGACCGATCAGCCACACCACGTGCCACCAGGCCAGGCCGCCGGAGACGAAAGCGCGCGCCCACTGCGGAGTGAACTCGTCGGGTGCCTCGAGCAGCCAGTGGGCGGGGAACGACAACGGGTTGGCGGTGGCGGGGCCGGCGGGGATGCGGACCGGCTGGACCTGGACGATCGAGAAGGGAGTGACCAGACGATCCGCGAAGAACCAGTAGACACTGGTGAGGAGCCAGAGCACGAACATCATCGGGACCGCGGAGACCAGGCTCGCCGTACGCCGGCCGATGGCCGCGCCGACCGTGACCGCGAGCACGGTGAGTGCCACCGGCTGGGCCAGCTCGCCGGAGGTGAAGAGCGCCTCGGTGGTCCTGCCGGGCTCGACGCCCAGGGTCAGACCGCCGAGGTCTCGTTGGCGCCATGCGGTGAATGCCGAGATGCCGACGGCGAGGACGACGAGCGGGACTGCAGCCACGAGCCGAGCCACGGACCGGGTCGCTTCGCCGCTCGGGGTGCCACCGGCGACGGGGATGCGCTCACGGTGGAAGGAGATCGCCACCACCACCGAGACGGCGAACACGAACGGCACGATCGAGACCGCGGTCTCCTCGTAGGTCGCTCCGACCCACTCGTCCGGCTGGGGTACGGCCGACCACAGCGCCCAGACCGTGAGCCCGACGCCGATCCAGAGGAGTGGGTGGCGCAGCATCCGACGTGCCTCGACGACGACCAGGGCGCGGACCACCCTGATGCGCCGGTTGCGAGCCACGTCCGGTGCAGCTCCCGCGAGCGCGGTCATCGCCGACGACCTGCGACCAGGACCAGCACGGCAGCAGCCGCGACGGACCAGGGCTCGGTCCGCCACCACCCGGACACCTCGGCCGCAGCTCCGCTCCAGGGCACGAGCCGGTCCAGGGCGTACCACGCCATCGGGACTGACGCACCGACGAGCACCCCGTGCTGGGACGGGCTCCACACCGCGACGGCGACGCCGGAGGCCGTAAGGGCCAGGAGCGGTCCGGGGCCCTGGGGAGCGGACGAGGGACCGGAGTTCAGCGCCAGGGCCCACCAGAGGGAGAGCACGGGGAGGCAGGCCAGGGTGAGCCGGAGGGCTCGCCGGCGGGCCGCCGACACCGGCACCGTGGTCAACAACGTGGCAGCCGGGTCGTGCAGCGCACCGACCACGAGGCCGGCCAGCGACGCGGCCGCCAGGGCAAGGAACGTCTCGGTCGGCTGTCCGGCGCCGCGGAGGAGCGTCAGGACGAGCACCAGGAGGCCCGCCACGGTGACGAACGGGCGCCAGGGCATGGCCCGCGAGGTCGGCAGGGCTGCCTGGACGAGGCTGGAGGTGCTCATGCGACTGACCTCGACACGGACACCAGCAGATACCCGTCCTCGAGGGTCGGCACGACCTGCTCCGCTCCGGCCGGCGGTTCGCCGACGTGGCGGTACCTGCCCTCGGCCGTCATCCAGCTCCGGGCCGCCTGCGGATCGGGGACGTCTGCCTCCCAGACCCGGCCCTCCGCCGTCGACTGCAGGGCTCGGGGCGTGCCGTCGTAGACGATCTGTCCATCGCGCATCACCACGACCCGTTGGCACAGAGCGGCGACCTCGCTGGTGTTGTGGGTGGAGAGCAGCACGGTTCCGCGCTGCGCCGTGTCCGCCAGGAGTGACCGCAGCTTGAGGCGTTGCTCCGGGTCGAGCCCGGTGGCGGGCTCGTCGAGCACCAGCAGCTGCGGGGTTCCGAGCAGGGCCGCGGCCAGGGCGACACGCTGGTGCATGCCGCCCGACAGGGTGCGGATCTTGCGGTCCATCAGGTCGGCGAGACCCACGGCCTCCAGGACGCGCAGCACGTCGCGCCGGCGCGCCGGGGGGTCGGTCTGCTCCTTCAGGATGGCGACGTAGTCGACCATCTCGCGTGCGGTGAACCCTCCGTAGAGACCGGGTGACTGCGGCAGGAAACCGAGCCGGCGTCGGATCTCCAGCCGCTCTGCGGGCACGCGCGGATCGAGCCCGAGCAGCCGGATCCGGCCGGTGTCGGGGGAGAGCACGGTGGCGAGCATCCGCAGCAGCGTGGACTTGCCGGCGCCGTTGGGCCCCAGCAGGCCGACCACGCCGCCCGCCAGGCTCAGCTCGACGTCACGGACGGCCCGCACGCCACCGAAGGACTTGTGCAACCCAGCAGCTCGGACTCCGGCCTCGGGTCGGGTGTCGACGACGGTCACAGGGTCCTCCGGTAGGTGAGGTGGTCGCGGCGAGTGATGGCGAGCGCGAGTGCGGCCAGCGCAACGGTCAGGGCCAGGACCTGCGGCCCGGGGGACGCGACGGTCTGGGCCACCACGTCGACCGTCGTGCGCCGCGACACGGTCGGCACGACGATGGCCAGGGCCCAACCGGCGCCCAGGACCGTCGCCGTCATGGCGGGATCCATGCGCAGCGTCCCCGCCATCAGCGTGAGAGCGGCGAGGGCCAGGCCGGGGAGCAGCCAGCCGAAGGCGACGTAGGTCGGCAGGTCGAGCAGGAGGGCGGTGACGACGCCCACGGGCGTCGCCACGAGGGCGACCGTCAGGGCTCGGGTCGCGATCAACCGGAACCCGGCCAGCGGCGCGGCGAGTGCCAGCTCACCTGCCGGTTCGGTGGTCTGTCGGTAGGCCAGGACGACGGCGATCATCGGCGCCAGGGGTGCTGCGGCGAGCAGCACGGTCGTACCTCCCGCGCCGACCACCAGGAGCGGAAGCAGGGGCAACGCCACCAGCAGTCCCATCGCCGTGAGCCACGCGATGAGGAGCGGGCGAGTGGACAGCGCAGGTCGCGTGACCCCGGACCGGCGGGGCGCCCACCACCTCGCCGGGGACGGGCTGTCGACCCGGGCGACCAGGTCCTCCCAACGTCGCGTCGTGTCCGAGCGGACGTCGACGTCTCCCGCGAGAACCCCACGACACGTGGCGCAGGCGAGCAGGTGCGCCTCGATGGAGGCAGCCAGGACGGAGTCGCCGGAGCGGTGCCGGTAGGCGGCGAGCTCCTCGGTGGTCGCGTGCCACGTGGTCACAGCAGTGCCTCCCTCAGCTCGAGCCGGGCGCGACTCATCCGGCTCTTCACGGTGCCGCTCGGAATCCCCAGCAACGCGGCGGCCTCACGCGTGCTGAGACCGTCGAGGACGGTGGCCTGGACGACGGCACGCAGCTCGGGGGAGAGCCGCGCGAGGGCCACGCCGACGTTGCTGTACTGGATGCGCGCCATGACCTCCTCCTCCGCGGAGACGGCCTCGGCACCGCGCAGGGTGACGAGGCGTTCGAAGACGCTCTTGCGTGGCCGCAGCCGATGCAGGAGCGAGCGGATCGCGATGCCCCACAGCCACGCACCCACCTCGCCCTCGCCCCGCCAGCCGGGTTTGCGCCAGACGGCGAAGAAGGTGTCGGAGACGGCCTCGTCGACGATGGATGGATCAGCGCACCTGTGGGCCAGGCGCGCCGCGAGCCACGGCTCGTGGCGCACGAACAGCTCGTGGAGCGCGCCCCGGTCCTGGCCGCGCACGCCAGCGACCAGCTCGGCGTCGCTCGCCTGGGTCCAGTCGTACGTCTCCATGGCCTGCACACCCCCTGTGCCCACGACCCATCGTGTTGGTTCACCATGATCCGCTCCTGTTCGGTCAGCAACGGATTGGTCTGGACCGGTCGAACCGATCAGCCGGTGGCGGGCCACAACGGATGAGGCCCCGTCCGGGACCAGCTCTGGAGACGAAACCCATGAACAGATCGATCGTCGGCGCCCTCGTGGGCGCCGGAGCTCTCGCAGCAGTTCCGACCATCGCCATCGCCAGCAACGTCCTCGTCGACCATGGACGCGGACCGACGGTGGTCCACGACGCCGCCTATGCCGGCGCCAAGACCCAGGTGCACTCGTGGGCCGCCGACGGCGGCACCGACGTACGCCTGATGGTGCGCGGTCTGCCGCCCCACCGCACGTTCGGCGCCCACGTCCACACCGCTCCCTGCGGCGCCGCCCCGACGGCGTCCGGGGGGCACTACCAGCACGGCACCGACCCCGCGGCCCCGTTGGCATCCCGGGAGGTGTGGCTCGACTTCACGACCGACGCCAACGGCAAGGGCACCGGAAGTGCTCACATCCCGTGGCTCATCGCGGCTGGCACCGCTGGCTCAGTCGTGATCCACGCCGACCCCACCAACGCGACGACCGGCGCTGCCGGGGCCAGGTTGGTGTGCACCACGGTGCCGTTCGGGCAGTGACTCGGCGCCGCCACGGCTGGTTGGATGGGGGCCATGGCGATCGCTCCCGACACCAAGGACTGGACCTGGGTCCTCGACCGTGCCTGCCCCGAGTGCGGTTTCGACCCGGCCGGTCAGTCCCTGACCGACCTGCCGAGGCTCATCCACGACACCGCGATGGCCTGGTCGGACGTGCTCGCCGGGCCCGACGCTGCCGTACGCCCGGCGGCGCAGGTGTGGTCACCGCTGGAGTACGCCTGCCACGTGCGTGACGTGCACGCGATCTTCGCCCAGCGCGTACGAGCGATGCTGACCGAGGACGTGCCGACCTTCGCCAACTGGGACCAGGACGCGACGGCGATCGAGCAGGACTACGGCTCGCAGGACCCGACCGTCGTGGACGTCGAGCTGATCGAGGCTGCCGGCACCGTCGCGGGCCTCTACGCGACGGTGACTCCTGCGACCGCGGGCCGCCGTGGGCTCCGCTCCAACGGCAGCGAGTTCACCGTCGAGACCCTGGGCAGCTATCACCTCCATGACGTGGTCCACCACCTCCACGACGTCGGGGCGGACTGAACGACACCCGTCGGGCCGCGCACGGACACCCTGTTTGACCGGGAGCGGCGGGCCGACCAGACTCCGGGCGTGACGGAGAACACGAAGCCGCGGACGGTTGCCGCCCAGATCCTGTCGCGCGGTCAGCGGCTCGCCGCTCCTGTCCCGATCCTGCGCGACCTGACCGGACCGGCGACGGTGGACCCCCACGACGTGGCGTCGATCATCGATGACGAGGCGTTCCGGACGGCCCTGGCGTCGCTGGCCGCCGAGCAGGGTCGCTCGGAGTCATCGGCCCGCAAGGAAGCGGTGGCGCACCTGCGCGAGATGTCGGCCACCCACGGCAAGCGGACCGGCCGCGCCTTCCGGCGATTCAGCCAGTGGCTCGCCCGAGCACACGACGTCTACGTCGACGAGGACTCGGTCGCTCGCCTGCGCGCCCTCGACCGCCAGCACTCGCTGCTGTTCCTCTTCTCGCACCGGTCCTACCTCGACGGCGCACTCGTGCCCGAGGTCATCACCCGAGGCCGGATGTCGCTGCCCTTCACCTTCGGCGGCGCCAACCTCAACTTCTTCCCGGTGGGAAGCATCGCCAGCCGCTCGGGTGTCATCTTCATCAAGCGCAACACGGGCGACATCCCGGTCTACCGTCTCGCGCTCCGCGGCTACATCGCCCGCCTGCTGACCGAGCGCGCGAACCTCGCGTGGTCCATCGAGGGTGGACGCACGCGCACGGGCAAGCTGCGCCCGCCGGCGTTCGGGATCCTGCGCTACGTCGCCGACGCGGTCGTCGCGACCGAGGGCGTGGACGCGATGATCGTGCCGGTCTCGATCGTCTACGACCAGCTGCACGAGGTGTCGATGATGACCTCGGAGGCCAAGGGCGCGAGCAAGCAGCCCGAGGACCTGCGCTGGCTCTACCGCTTCGCGCGCGAGCAGGGCAGCCGGCTCGGGCGGGCCTACGTCGACTTCGGCGAGCCGATCTCGCTGGGCAAGCGGATGGCCGAGCTGAGCGCCGACGAGTCCGCAGCCCCCTACGCGATCGAGCGCATCGCCCTGGAGAGCTGCCACCAGATCAACCGGGCGACTCCCGTCACGGCCACCGCGATCGTCAGCATGGCGATCCTGGGGGAGGACCGGGCACTGTCGCTGGCGCAGGTCCAGGAGACCGTCGCCCCGATCGCCGACTACCTCGACCGCCGTGGCTGGAGGGTGGCCGGGGCGTTCGACCTGCACGAGCGGGAGACGCTGCGTCGTACGCTCCAGGAGCTGGTCGCCTCCGGCGTGCTGACGTCCTACGACGGAGGCACCGAGACCGTGTGGTCGATCGCACCCGACAAGCACCTGGTGGCCGCGTTCTACCGCAACACCGCGATCCACGTCTTCGTCGACCGCGCCATCGGCACGATCGCGCTGCTCGCCGCGGCGGAGAGCGACGACGGCGAGTTCGCAGCTGTCGCCGAGACGGAGGCGTTGCGGCTGCGCGAGCTGTTGAAGTTCGACTTCTTCTTCGCCGGTCGCCACCAGTTCGGCGAGGACATCGACACCGAGCTCCGTGGTGCCGCCGAAGCGGTCGAGCGCAACCGGTCGGCCGACGCGGCCGAGCTGAGAGCGCGGATCGCCGTCGAGCAGCCCTACGTCGCCCACCTGGTGCTGCGGCCGTTCCTCGACGCCTACCACATCGTCGCCGACCGGTTGGCCGCTCTGGACATCCCCTACGAGGAGGAGTCGTTCCTCGACGAGTGCATCGCGGTGGGGCAGCAGTGGGCGCTGCAGGGGCGGATCACCAGCGACGAGTCGGTCACCCTCGAGCTGTTCCGCACGGCACTGCGCCTGGCCGCCCACCGCGGCCTGCTCGACCAGGAGACACCCGATCTCGCCGAGAAGCGCTTCGCCTTCGCCGAGGAGATCGCCCTGGCCACGGCCCGGGTCGAGACCGTCGCCAACTTCCAGCGGGCCGTACGCGCGTGAACCCCGATGACCTGATCGCGCAGATCGAGGACGGTCCCCGGGGCCCGCACATCGGAGCGTTCTTCGACCTGGACGGGACCCTGGTCCACGGGTTCACCGCCACGCACGTGCTCAAGGACAAGATCCGCGGCGGACAGGTCAGCGCCGGCGACCTGGCCCGGCTGGTGCTGACCGCCGTGGACGGCACCCTCGGTGGAGACCCCACCCGCGCCGGCGACCTGGGCATCAGCGCCCTCCGCGGCCACGCGATGGAGCAGCTCGAGGAGCTCGGCGAGCGGCTCTTCGTGCAGAAGATCGCCGGGACCATCCGGCCCCAGGCCCGCGCGATCGTCAAGGCCCACCAGCGGATGGGCCACACCGTCGCGCTCGCGTCAGCCGCCACCCGCTTCCAGACCGGTCCGGTCGCGCGCAGCCTCGGCATCGACGACATCGTGTGCACCGAGCTCGAGACCGAGGACGGGGTGCTGACCGGGCGGGTGATCGGTGCCTTCCTGTGGGGCGAGCACAAGGCCCGCGGCGTGCGCGACTTCGCCCGCGAGCGTGGCATCGACCTGCCGCAGAGCTATGGCTACGCCAACGGCGACGAGGACATCGCGTTCCTGGCCAGCACCGGGCGGCCGCACGCCATCGGGCCGGGCCGGGCGCTGAGGCAGGCGGCCGACCTGCAGGGGTGGCCGGTCCTGGACATGCACGAGCCCCTGCGAGCTGGTCTGCGCGCAGCTGCCGCCACGGTCGGTGCGATCGCCGGTCTCAACGCCGGGCTGCTGGGCGGCGCGGTGGTCGGAGCCGTACGTCGGGACCGGAGGTCGGGGATCAACCTCGGCATCTCCACTGCGTGCGACGCCGCCCTGGCGATCGCCGGGGTGCGGCTGCAGGTCACCGGCGAGGAGAACCTGCGGGAGCGGCCGGCGATCTTCATCGGCAACCACCAGAGCAGCCTCGACCCCGTGATCATGGGCGCCCTGCTCCGTCGTGACGTGGCCGGTGTCGCCAAGGCCGAGGCCAGACGCGACCCGCGGATGCTGCTCGCCACGCTGCTCCTCGACCCCGTCTTCATCGACCGGTCGAACTCCACGCAGTCGCGTGCCGCGCTCGACGCGCTCCAGGACCGGGTCCGGTCGGGTACCTCGATCATGATCTTCCCCGAGGGCACCCGCATGCCCACGCCCGAGCCGGGGCCCTTCAAGAAGGGGGCCTTCCACATGGCGATGCAGGTCGGTGTGCCCGTCGTGCCCGTGGTGTTCCGCAACGCCGGAGCCCTGCTCGGCCCGCGGTCGCTGGTGGTCCGCCCCGGCACCGTCGAGGTGTGCGTCCTCGAGCCGATCGACACCTCGGACTGGACGGTCGAAGGACTCAACGACATCGTCTCCGACGTGCGACAGAAGTTCATCGACACCCTGGAGAAGTGGCCGGCATGACCGATCAGCTGTGGGACCTCGCCGCCTCGTGGGGAGCCGAGGAGCGGATGAGCGAGACGGAGACGCTGATGTGGCGCTCGGAGAGCCATCCGCGGCTGTCCTCGACCATCTGCTCCCTGATGATCCTCGACCACGCGCCCGACTGGGACCGCTTCCTGGCCGCGCACGAGTGGGCCACCCAGCTGGTGCCCCGCTGCCGGCAACGGGTCCTGGACCCGGTGCTCCCGGTCGGCCCGCCGGCCTGGGTGAGCGACGAGTCCTTCCGTCTCGAGCACCACGTACGCCGCACCCACCTGCCCGGCGCCGGCACCATGGCGCAGCTGCTCCAGCTCGCCCAGACCCAGGCCCTGACGCCCTTCGACCGGAGCCGGCCGCTGTGGGAGGGCACCCTCATCGAGGGGCTCGACGACGGCCGGGCGGCGTACCTCCTCAAGCTCCACCACTCGCTGACCGACGGGCTCGGCGGCATCCAGCTCATGGCCCTCGTGCAGAGCCGCACGCCCGAGCACACCGCCGACAAGCCGACGGCCGAGCCGCGCGAGTCGTCGTACCCCACCGACCGCTGGGGCCTGACCACGACGGTCCTGCGCGCGCAGCTCGGCCAGCTGCCCCGGGTGGCCCTGCAGTCGGCGGTGATCGGCACCCGCGTGCTCACCGGGCGTGGCGCCGCGATCTCCGAAGCGGTCCGTTACGCCAGCTCGTTGCGGCGCACGTTCGCCTCCCCGCCCGCCCCGCCGTCCCCGCTGCTGGCCGGCCGCCGCGGGACGAGCTGGCGCTTCGAGGTGCTCGAGTGCCCGCTGGCCGACCTGAAGAAGGCCGCCACGGCCGCGCACGGATCGCTGAACGACGCCTATGTCGCTGCTCTCCTCGGTGGCCTGCGCCGCTATCACGAGCGCCACGGCGTCCAGCTCGACGACCTGTCGATGGTGATGCCGGTCAGCCTGCGCAAGGCCGACGACCCGATGGGCGGCAACAAGTTCGCGGGCGCCTACTTCGCCGCGCCGATGGGGATCGCCGACCCGGCCGAGCGGATCGCGGTGCTGCGCGGGATGGTCCTGACCATGCGCGTGGAGCCGGCCATCGACACGCTCTCGCTCGTCGCGCCGCTCCTCAACCGGGTGCCGAGCCGCGTCGGCCAGCTGGCCTTCGACTTCGTCGGCAGCGCCGCCGAGCTCTCGGCCTCCAACGTCCCCGGGGTGCCGCACCCGGTCTACATGGCAGGCGCGCGGGTCGAGCGGGTCTTCCCCTTCGGGCCGCTGCCCGGCGTGGCGATCATGGCCGCGATGGTCTCCCACGACGGCACGTGCTGCATCGGGCTCAACATCGACCACGACGCCGTGGACGACCCACAGGTGCTCCGCGAGTGCATGGTGGAGGGGCTCGACGAGGTGCTGGCACTGGCTGGGGGACAATCGGCTCCGTGAGGCACACGGAGTTCTGGGCGCGGCTCGACGAGGTGCTGGGCACCGCCTACTCGCGGTCCTGGGCCGAGCTGACGGTCCTGCGCGACCTCGACGGCCGCACCACCCGTGAGGCCCTCGACGAGGGGATGTCGCCCAAGCAGGTGTGGGCCGCCGTCCGCCGTCACCTCGAGCTGCCGGACAGTCACCGATGAGCCGGGTCGCATGACCACGACCAGTCCTGCCGTCGACACCGCAGCCATCCAGCGTCGTACGGTCCGGGTCCTGGTGCTCGCCCAGGCGGTGGGCGCCATCGGCATCACCGTCGGCGTCTCGACCGCGTCGCTGCTGGCTCGCGACATCTCCGGCTCGGAGAGCCTGGCCGGACTCGTCCAGACCGCACAGGTCCTCGGTGCGAGCGTGTGGTCCTACGTCCTCGCGCGTCTGATGGCGCGACGTGGGCGACGCATCGGCCAGGTCACCGGGCTGCTCCTCGGGGCCGCCGGTGCGCTGGTCGCGGTGATCGCGGGGGTCGTCGGCTCGATGCTGCTGCTGATGGTCGGCGCCCTGGCCCTCGGTGCGACGACCGCCGCCAACGCCGCCGCACGCTACGCCGCCACCGACCTGGCCACCGCGAGCACCCGGGGTCGCGCGCTCTCCACCGTCGTCTGGGCCACCACCGTCGGTGCCGTGCTGGGGCCCAACCTGTCGGGTCCGGCAGGCGGAGCCGCGGAGGCGCTCGGGCTGCCCGTGCTGACCGGCCCCTTCCTCATGGGTGCGCCGGTGATGCTGGTCGCTGCGGTCCTGGTCTTCGTGCTGATGCGACCCGACCCCCTGCTGACGGCCCGATCGCTGGCGGGCGCCGACCCCGAGCCGCCGTCCGGCACCTCGTGGGGGAGGGCGATGGCCGCCTTCGGGGCGAGCCCGGCACTGACCGCTGCCGCGGTGGCCCAGGCGCTCGCGCACGCGGTCATGGTCGCGGTGATGATCATGACGCCGCTCCACATGGAGCACGGCGGGGCACAGCTGGAGGTCATCGGTTTCGTCATCTCCGTCCACGTGCTCGGGATGTTCGCCTTCGCGCCGGTCGTCGGCGCATTGGCCGACCGGTTCGGTCGCGGGCCGATGCTCGGCGTCGGCGCAGGGATCCTGCTGGTGAGCCTGGTGCTCTGCGGGAGCTCGCCGGAGGGGCACTCGTGGCAGATCACCGCGGGCCTGTTCCTCCTCGGCCTGGGGTGGTCGTTCGCGACCCTGTCCGCCTCCGCGACCATCGCCGACCTGGCGCCCCTCGAGGTGCGCACCGACGTCCAGGGCACCTCCGACATGGCGATGGGCCTGACCGCGGCGGCCGCCGGTGCGTTCTCCGGGGTCATCGTCGGTGCGGCCGGCTTCGGCGTGCTCGCGGCCTTCGCCGCGGTGCTCGCCTGCGGAGTCGGGCTCGCCGCGGCGCTGGTGTCGCGACACGCCCACTGAGAAACGTGTGTCGAACACCTGTTCGGGCTAGATTGTGTCCACAGGTACGACGCGGGCCGAGGTTCTCCACAAGCGTCGACCGTCCTGATCAGGGACTGTCGGTGGCTCGTCCTAGCGTCGCAGACGTACCTGACACACACGACGAGAGACTAGGACTCAGCACATGGCTGGTGCAGATCGCGAGAAGGCCCTGGACGCCGCCCTCGCCAACATCGAGAAGTCGTTCGGCAAGGGCTCGGTCATGCGACTGGGCGACGAGATCCGTGCCCCGCTGGAGGTGATCCCCACCGGCTCCATCGCGCTCGACGTTGCGCTCGGTCTCGGTGGCCTGCCCCGCGGCCGCGTCGTGGAGATCTACGGCCCGGAGTCCTCGGGAAAGACGACGGTCGCCCTGCACGCGGTGGCCAACGCCCAGCGTCAGGGCGGCATCGTCGCCTTCATCGACGCCGAGCACGCCCTCGACCCCGACTACGCCAAGGCCCTCGGTGTCGACACCGACGCGCTGCTGGTGTCCCAGCCCGACTCGGGTGAGCAGGCGCTCGAGATCGCCGACATGCTGATCCGCTCCGGCGCACTGTCGCTGATCGTGATCGACTCGGTGGCCGCGCTCGTGCCCCGCGCCGAGATCGAGGGCGAGATGGGCGACAGCCACGTCGGCCTCCAGGCCCGGCTGATGAGCCAGGCCCTGCGCAAGATGACCGGTGCCCTCAACAACTCGAAGACCACGATGATCTTCATCAACCAGCTGCGCGAGAAGATCGGCGTCATGTTCGGCTCGCCGGAGACCACCACCGGTGGCAAGGCGCTGAAGTTCTACTCCTCGGTGCGCCTCGACGTGCGTCGCATCGAGACGCTCAAGGACGGCACCGACATGGTCGGCAACCGCACCCGCGTCAAGGTCGTCAAGAACAAGGTCGCGCCGCCCTTCAAGCAGGCCGAGTTCGACATCATGTACGGCAAGGGCATCAGTCGCGAGGGTGGCCTGATCGACGTCGGCGTCGAGGCGGGCCTGATCCGCAAGGCCGGCGCCTGGTACACCTACGAGGGCGACCAGCTCGGCCAGGGCAAGGAGAACTCGCGCAACTTCCTCAAGGACAATCCCGACCTCGCCAACGAGATCGAGAAGCTGATCCTGGAGAAGCTGGGCGTCACGCCGACCGTCGACGCACCCGCCGACGATCTGAGCGATGACCCCATCGGGGTCGATGACTTCTGACCCCGCAGCCGGCGCCGACACCCCGGCGCAGGCGGCGGAGACCCGCCCGGCCCCCTCGTGGGCCGGTGACGTCGGACTCGGAGTGCAGGCGTGGGTGGGGGAGACCCCACCCACGCCGGACACCCCGCGTCGTGGCGAGGGCCGCGGAGAAGGCCGGCGAAATCGGCGCACAGGAGCGCGTGGTGCGAGTGGTGGGCGCGGTCGCACCCGCAGCCCGGCCGAGCGTGCGGATGCCAGGGCGAAGTCAGCGGCTGCGGCAGCTGCTGCCGTGGAGGCCGACCCCGAGGGTGTGGCCCGGACGATCCTGCTCAACGCGCTGACCGGCCAGGCCCGTTCCCGCAAGGAGCTCAGCGACAAGCTGGCCGCGCGCGAGGTCCCCGAGGATGTCGCAACCAGGCTCCTCGACCGGTTCACCGAGCTGGGGCTGATCGACGACGAGGCGTTCGCGCAGGCGTGGGTGGAGAGCCGGCAACGCACCCGTGGGCTCGCTCCGCGTGCCCTGGCCCAGGAGCTGCGACGCAAGGGGATCGCCGACGAGGAGGCCAAGGCGGCGCTCGAGCAGATCGACGACGACGACCAGCGGCTCGCTGCTCGGGCGCTGGTGGACAAGAAGCTGCGCACCCTGCGCAACGTCGACCGCACGACCGCGACCAGGCGGCTGGCCGGCCTGCTGGCCCGCAAGGGCTACTCCAGCGGGTTGGCCTATTCGGTGGTGCGCGAAGCGCTGGGAGAGCACTCCGAGGCCGAGCCGCCCGACCAGCACTGATGGTGTCCGCGGCTCGCCGGCTCCCGCCGCACGGGCGCGCACGCACGCCGTACGACCCGGTTGGGCATGATGGCCCCATGACGACCTCTCCCATCGCCGACGCCGTGCGCCTCCCGGCCGGCCCGGTCGACCTGACGGCCATCGAGACCGATGCCGCACCGGGCTTCGACGGCAAGAAGGCCGACGGCAAGGCCGCGCTCCAGTCCATGGGGGAGGAGCTGGCCGACCTCCAGGAGCGGCTCTGGGCCGAGCGGACCGTCGGCTCGCGAACGGCGGATCCTCCTGGTGCTGCAGGGGATGGACACCAGCGGCAAGGGCGGCGTGCTGCGGCACACGATCGGCCTCGTCGATCCCCAGGGCGTGCAGATCACGAGCTTCAAGGCGCCGACCGATGAGGAGCTGGCCCACGACTTCCTCTGGCGCATCGAGAAGGGGGTGCCGCAGCCCGGGTTCATCGGGGTCTTCGACCGCTCGCACTACGAGGACGTCCTCATCGCGCGGGTCCGCGAGCTCGCCGAACCCGACGAGCTCGAGCGTCGCTACGGCGCCATCAACGACTTCGAGGCGAGGCTCGCCGGCGAGGGCTTCTCGATCATCAAGTGCATGCTGCACATCAGCGCCGACGAGCAGAAGTCACGACTGGCCGAGCGGCTGGCCAACCCGGAGAAGCACTGGAAGTACAACCCGGGCGACCTCGACGAGAGGGCGTTCTGGCCGGCCTACCGCGAGGCCTACGAGATCGCCCTCGAGCGCACCAACACCGAGGTCGCGCCTTGGCACGTCATCCCCTCGGACAAGAAATGGTTCCGCAACCTGTCCGTGGGCCGCCTCCTCCTGGAGACGCTGCGCGGACTCGACCTCCAGTGGCCGGACGCCGACTTCGTCGTCGAGGACGAGACCCAGCGTCTGGAGCAGGAGCCTCCCTTCCAGTGATTGCCCCCGTCCTTCCGTCCGCGCTCCCCGTCGTCACGGTCACGCGCTATGTCACCCCGTTGCGCGAGGGCGGCAGCCTGCCCGGAGTCGTCGAAGGTGACGACCTGGGCACCTACGTCTGCAAGTTCCGCGGCGCGGGCCAGGGTGCGCGGGTGCTGGTGGCCGAGGTGATCGTCAGCGGGCTCGCCCGGCGCCTGGGTCTCCGTACGCCACGGCTGGTGCTCCTCGACCTCGACCCGGAGCTGGCGCGCTACGAGGCCGACGAAGAGGTGCAGGACCTCCTCAACGCGAGTGCGGGGCCCAACCTCGGCATCGACTTCCTGCCGGGTGCCTTCGGGGTCGACGGCCAGGCGGGCGAGGCCGACGACGAGGGTGCCCGCGTGTTGTGGCTGGACGCCTTCACGGCCAACGTGGACAGGTCGTGGCGCAACCCCAACCTGCTGCTCTGGCACGGCGATCTGTGGCTCATCGACCACGGTGCGTCGCTCTACTTCCACCACGGGTGGAGCTCCGGGCCCGGTGACGCCGCCCGCTTCGCAGCCCAGCCGTGGGACATCGCCGGGCACGTCTTCGAGACCTCCGCAGACCGCGTCCGCGAGCTCCACCACCAGATCGCGGACGGCCTCGACGACGAGGTGTTCGCCGAGGTCCTCGCCGAGGTGCCGGACGTGTGGCTGGAGGCAGTGCCGGGAGCAGAGACCCCCGCTGTGCTGCGCTCGGCCTACGTCGCCTTCCTCAGCGCCCGACTCGCGAGCGACGCCTGGCTTCCGGGCGGTGCCGGATGAAGCTGGCCTACCAGTACGTCGTCCTGCGCTGCGTGCCGCGTCCTGACCGCGAGGAGTTCCTCAACGTCGGCGTGGTGCTGCACTGCCAGGCCGCCGACTACCTCGACGTCGTCTGGCATGTCGACCCCGACCGGTTGCGCTCCCTCGACGCGGGCATCGACGTCGATCAGGTCTGCGAGGCGCTGGCCTTCGTCGACGGCGTCTGCCGGGGCGACGAGCGCGGCGGAGAGGCGGCTCGCCAGTCCCTCGGCCAACGCTTCGGCTTCCTCAAGGCGCCCCGCAGCACGGTGCTCCAGCCGGGCCCGGTCCACGGTGGCATGACCCAGGACCCGGCCCGCCAGCTCGAGCACCTGCGTGAGCGGCTCGTCGGCTGATGCTCGCCGCGGCGATCAGGGCGGCCCTGGTCGCCGGCGCAGACCCTGACCGGGCCGCCCAGCAACAGGCGTACATGAAGTCCGCCCTGCCCTACCGCGGTCTCAGCTCGCCGCAGCTGAGGACGGCGCTGCGTCCCCTGCTTGCCGAGCACCGGTTCACCGATCGCGAGGACTGGGAGTCGTGCGTCCACGGCCTGTGGGACGGTGCCACGCACCGCGAGGAGTGGTACGCCGCCATCGCGCTGCTGCGTGACCCGGCCTATCGCGCCTGGGTCGATCCGCGGCTGCTGCCCCTGCTCGAGCACCTGCTGCGCACGGGCGCCTGGTGGGACGTCGTCGACGAGATCTCGGCCCACCTCGTGGGGCAGGTGCTCCTCGATAGCCGCCCGGAGGTCACCGGCGTGATCGACGACTGGTCGGTGGACGGGCACCTGTGGGTGCGTCGGAGCGCGATGCTCGCCCAGCTCCGCCACAAGGAGCGGACCGACACCGACCTGCTGGAGCGGGTGCTCGACGGCAACCTCGACGACACGACGTACGGGCGCGAGTTCTTCATCCGCAAGGCGCTCGGGTGGGCACTGCGCGAGCACGCCCGGACGGATCCGGCGTGGGTCCGCGACTACCTGCGGACCCGCGCGGGTCGGTTGAGCGGACTGTCGGTGCGCGAGGCGAGCAAGCACCTGGCTCGTCAGACCGGGACCAGCTCCACCGCGCCGACGGCGTAGCGGGCCAGCACCGCGCGCGCCACCTCCGGGTGCGCGCCCAGCGGGTCGGAGACCGCGACCGCACCGGCCTCGAGGGCCAGCTCGCCGGCCCGGTCCGGGAGCTTGCCGGGCGCCAGGAAGAACGAGGCGACAGCGATGTGGCGCTTGCCCTCGCCACGGAAGGCACGGACGGCCTCGCCGGTGGCCGGCGGGGCGGCGGAGGCGTAGGCAGCGGTGACCGGCAGCCGGTGTCGCGCACCCCACGTCCGCGCGATGCGCGCCACGGCCTGGTTGGCAAGCGCGTCGGAGGATCCCGCGGCGGCCAGCACCAGGGCGTCGAGCTCGCGGACCCGGGCCACCTTGAGCGCCTCGCGGAGCCGGACGTCGAGCACCTCGAGGAAGGCGGCCTCCATGCCGAGGATCTGGGAGGCCTGGATCCGCAGCCCGGGGTGACGGGCCGTCGCGGCAGCGATGGCAGCGGGCACGTCGACCTTCGCGTGGTAGGCCTCGGTGAGGAGGAGCGGGACGACGACGATCTCGTCGAAGCCGGCCTTGACCAACCGGTCGACGACCGTGTCGAAGGACGGCTTGGAGAGCTCGAGGAATGCCGTCTCGACGCGGAGGTCGGGGCGCATGGCCTTGACCTCGGCGACGAGGGCCTTGATCGTCGCGGCGGAACGGGGGTCCCGGCTTCCGTGAGCCAGGGCAACCAGGGCAGGAGCAGCCATCAGCGGTGCCTCCGATCGTGCGTAGTGGTGCGGTGGTGCTTCGTAAAGGGTCCAACGGGTGCGACGACGTTGTCGCTCAGCTGGGAGGTGAACATCTGGGGCATCGGTGGCGTGCTCATGCGTGGATCCCACACTCGGTCTTGGCGGTGCCGGCCCATCGGCCGCTGCGCGGGTCGTCGCCGGGCGCCACGCGGCGGGTGCAGGGCCAGCAGCCGATGCTGGGGTATCCGTCGTGGACGAGCGGGTTCACCAGGATGTTGTTGTCGGCGATGTAGGCATCGACCTGCTCGTCGCTCCAGCGGGCCAGGGGCGAGACCTTGACCTTGCCCTTGCGGGCGTCCCAGCCCACGACCGGGGCGATGACACGCTTGTGCGTCTCGGCGCGGCGCAGGCCGGTGGCCCAGGCGTCATAGCTCGCCAGCGCATCGGCGAGCGGCGCGACCTTGCGCAAGGCGCAGCAGAGATCGGGGTCGGTCTTGTAGAGGTCCTTGCCGTACGCCGCGTCCTGCTCGGCCACCGTCTGGGCCGGTGCGATCGTGCGCAGGGTGACGGGAAGGGTCGCCTCCACCGCGTCGCGGGTCCCGATCGTCTCGACGAAGTGGTAGCCGGTGTCGAGGAAGACCACCTCGATGCCGGGCGCGACCTCGGAGGCCAGGTGTGCGAGCACCGCGTCGCCCATCGAGGAGGTGACGGCGAAGCGGTCACCGAAGGTGGCCACCGCCCACCCGATGATCACCTCGGCGGGGGCCAGCTCGAGCTCGGCGCCGACGTGCGAGACGAGCTCGCGCAGCTCCTCGGGCGTACGTCCCTCGGTGTGGGTGCCCTTGAAGTCGCGGGCGGCGCGGGTGGACAGGCTCATGGCCGGGCACCTCCCGATCGGATCATCCCGGTCATCCTGACCGTGAAGGCGCGCAGGCAGGCGCGGCACTCCCACGCCCCGTGACCCTCCTGCGGGAAGAGGTTCTCGTCCCCGCAGTAGGGGCAGTGGTAGGGCACCGCGCGCTCACTCATGCGGAGGTCACCGGGTCCCCACGCAGCAGCGCCTCGTCGGCGCGGGTGACCCAGCCGGCGAAGGTCTCGCCGTCCGTGCGGTCGGTGAGGTAGGCCGAGACGACCGCGGTGATGTAGTCGTCGAGGCCGGCACTGGTGACCTTGTGGGTGCGCAGCTTCCGGCCGAAGGACGGCGTGAGTCCCAGCGCACCGCCGAGGTGCACCTGGAAGCCCTCCACCTGGTGGCCCTGGTCATCCATCACGAGCTGGCCCTTCAGGCCGATGTCGGCGACCTGGGTGCGGGCGCACGCGTTGGGGCACCCGTTGACGTTGATGGTGATGGGGGAGTCGAGGTCGGGGAAGCGCTTCTCCAGCTCGACCACCAGCAGCCGCGCCCGCTCCTTGGTGTCGACGATCGCCAGCTTGCAGAACTCGATGCCGGTGCAGGCCATCGTCGCGCGGCGCCAGTTGCTGGGCCGGGCGGTCAGCCCGATCCGCTCGAGGTCGTCGGCGAAGGCCTCGGTGTCGTCGGCCGCGACGCCGATGACGACCAGCTTCTGGTACGCCGTGAGCCGGGCGCCACGAGCCCCGTAACGCTCGACGAGGTCACCGAGCGCGCTGAGCGTCGTACCGTCGATGCGGCCCACGACCGGGGCAGCGCCGACGTAGAAGCGGCCGTCCTGCTGCTCGTGGATGCCGATGTGGTCGCCCTGTGCGGCCGGCGACTCGGGGGAGGGGTTGTCGACGAGCGCCCGGCCGAGGTACTCCCTCTCCAGGACCTCGCGGAACTTGTCCTTGCCCCAGTCGGCCAGCAGGAACTTCAGGCGCGCCTTCGAGCGCAGCCGGCGGTAGCCGTAGTCGCGGAAGATGCCCGCCACACCCGCCCAGGCCTGGGCCACCTCGTCCAGCGGGATCCAGACGCCGAGCTTGTGGGCGAGCATCGGATTGGTCGACAGCCCCCCGCCGACCCACAGGTCGAAGCCCGGACCGTGCTCGGGGTGGACGGTGCCGACGAACGACACGTCGTTGACCTCGGGGGCCACGTCGTGGCTCGGGTGGCCCGTCAGCGCGGTCTTGAACTTGCGGGGGAGGTTGGAGAACTCCGGGTTGTCCAGCGCCAGGCGCTTGATCTCCAGAAGGGCCTCGGTGCCGTCGATGATCTCGTCCTTGGCGATGCCCGCGACGGGCGAGCCGAGGAACGGTCGCGGGCTGTCGCCGCACGCCTCGAGCGTGGACAGCCCGACGGCCTCGAGCGCCTCCCAGATCGCCGGGACGCTCTCGATCTCGATCCAGTGGTACTGGATGTTGTTGCGGTCGGTGATGTCGGCGGTGTTGCGGCCGTAGGCGGTGGAGCACGCACCGAGCGCGCGCAGGGCGGGTGCGTCCAGGATCTGGCCGTCGGTCCGCACCCGCATCATGAAGTAGCGGTCGTCGAGCTCCTCCTCGTCGAGCTGGGCGGTCTTGCCGCCGTCGAAGCCGGGGGCGCGCTGGGTGTAGAGGCCCAGCCAGCGGAAGCGTCCGCGCAGGTCGGCGGGATCGATCGAGTCGAAGCCGCGGCGCGAGTAGGTGTGGAGGATGCGGTCCCGCACGTTCAGCGGGTCGTCGTCCTTCTTGGACTGCTCGTTCTTGTTGAGCGGCTCGGTGTAGCCGAGGGCCCACTGACCCTCGGCGCGCTTCGGGCGCGGGATCACGGTGTGCTTGGCCCGTTCGGGCCGGAAACGTAGGTCGGGCATGATCAGGAGGGTCCTGTTCGCTGAGGGTGCCGCGCGCGTCGTTGAGCGCGGTGGATAGAGGGCGGCGTCAGCGATGCCAACAGGTCATGCTGCCCACGCGCATGAGGTCGACATGACGTCGAACCACGAGGTGCGTGTGGGTGGAAAGCGTGACCATGTCAACAAGTCTCAGGGAGTGGACACGGATCCCACAAGCCGAAATCTTGCATCGTGAGATAGTGCGCCACTATGTGAGATGGGCGCCGCGATCTGAGGCGTGAACGCCTCGATCGTGCGGCTCAGGTCACATCCGCCCCACCCCTTCGGTCCCGCAGCGGACACCTGCAGCCCGGGCTCTAGGCTGTCGGTCATGACCGACTCCTTGCTCAGCAGCGCGTACACCCAGGTCCTCGAGGTGATTGGCGCGGTCGAGCCGCGCATCGCTGACGCCACGCGTCAGGAGCTCGCCGACCAGCGAGGTTCGCTCAAGCTGATCGCCTCGGAGAACTACGCCTCGCCGGCCGTCCTGCTGACGATGGGCACCTGGTTCAGCGACAAGTACGCCGAGGGCACCGTCGGTCACCGCTTCTACGCCGGGTGCCAGAACGTCGACACGGTGGAGTCGCTCGCTGCCGAGCACGCACGCGAGCTGTTCGGGGCTCCCTACGCCTACGTGCAGCCCCACTCCGGCATCGACGCCAACCTGGTCGCGTTCTGGTCGATCCTCGCCAACCGCGTCGAGACGCCCTACCTGGCGAAGATGCAGGCCAAGAACGTGAACGAGCTCACCGAGGCCGACTGGGAGACGCTGCGACACGAGTTCGGCAACCAGCGCCTGCTCGGCATGTCCCTCGATGCCGGTGGTCACCTGACCCACGGCTTCCGCCCCAACATCAGCGGCAAGATGTTCCACCAGCAGCAGTACGGCACGGATCCGGAGACCGGGCTTCTCGACTACGACGTGGTCGCAGCGAAGGCGAGGGAGTTCAAGCCGCTGGTGCTCGTGGCGGGCTACTCCGCCTACCCGCGCCGGGTGAACTTCGCGAAGATGCGCGAGATCGCCGACGAGGTCGGCGCCGTCCTCATGGTCGACATGGCGCACTTCGCCGGACTCGTGGCGGGCAAGGTGTTCACCGGCGAGGAGAACCCGGTGCCCTACGCCCACATCACCACGACCACGACCCACAAGTCGCTGCGCGGGCCGCGCGGCGGCATGGTGCTGGCCCAGGAGGAGTTCGCCGCCGACGTCGACCGCGGCTGCCCGATGGTTCTCGGTGGGCCGCTGTCACACGTGATGGCCGCCAAGGCCGTGGCCTTGGCCGAGGCCCGGACGTCGCAGTTCCAGGCCTACTCCCAGCAGGTCGCCGACAACGCCAAGTCGCTCGCCGACGGCTTCCTCAGCCGCGATGCCACCCTCGTCACCGGCGGCACCGACAACCACATCGTGCTCCTCGACGTGTCACCGTTCGGCCTGACCGGTCGACAGGCCGAGTCCGCCCTCCTGGACGCCGGTGTGGTCACCAACCGCAACTCGGTGCCCGGCGACCCCAACGGTGCGTGGTACACCTCCGGCATCCGCCTCGGCACGCCCGCCCTGACCACCCGCGGCTTCGGCCACGACGAGTTCGACACGGTCGCCGAGCTCATCGTCGACGTGCTGAGCAACACCCAGCCCGGCACAACCAAGGCGGGCGGACCGTCGAAGGCGTCGTACGAGCTGGCCGACGGAGTCGCCGAGCGGGTCAAGGGTCAGTCCGGCGAGATGCTCGACAAGCACCCGCTCTACCCCGGGCTCGTCCTCGGCTGATCAGCGCGGGCACCCGGCCGGTCGGGGCCCCGCGTAGACGCGCGGACAGAAGTGGTGCGGCAGCCGGTCCGTCACGCTGCGACAGCCCAGTCGGTAGCTGCTTCTGTCCGCGTGTCTACGCCAAGCGTGCGGAAGAGCACCTCGCGTACCCAGTCCGGTCGCAGCATCACGTCGTCCCAGGTGAACCGGAGCACCGTCCACCCCTCGGCGGTGAGGAGGGTGTATCGGCGGATGTCCTTGAGGAATCCGGCTCGGTTGCCGTGCCACTCGTAGGACTCGCACTCGACGACGAGGCGCCGCTCGCGGTCGACCAGGTCGGGACGCGCCCAGCAGTGCGGAGACGAGATGACCACCTGGGGCACGACGTGCAACCCCGGCACCTGTAGGCAGATGGCCCTCGTCACGGACTCGAAGGCGTTGGCAGAACGCTCGTCTGCTGCCCGACCGATGCGCAGCACCTTGGCGCGACCTGCTCCACGAACCTGGGCGAGCACCCGCTTCAAAGTGGGCCCCTCGCCGTGCCGTAGGGCCGAGTCGGCGATGACCAGTGCCTCGTCGTCGGGGAGATTCCGCAGGCACTGCATGAGGGTGAGCTCGCGGCTGGTGGCGATCCCCGACAGGTCGTCGGCGTGGAGGTCGCCACGGTGGATGACGACGCGGCTTCGCCGGGCCCGTGGCACGTTTCGATGGCGAGGAACGATGACGTGAGGCACCTTCGGCACGGCCTTGACCTCCCAGCCGTGGTGGATGGCTGCGCTGGTCAGGGCCAGATGTCCGTTGACGGAGTGGGCGACGAGCTCGGCCTCCTCGACCCTCGGCAGGGCGTAGCGGCCCTGCCCGACCCGTACGACGGCACTGTCGCGTAGCGCGCGATCCACGTCGGCTCGACACGTCGCCTGGATGAGCGCAGCCCGGGTGGACAAGCCACCCGAGCGCTCGAGAACCGTGACGACGTCCACGGAGCCAGCATCCGACAGGTGGGCACCGGTTCGCTGGCGTCATCCACAGGCCCGGAGACGCGCGGACAGAAGTCAGAGCGGGCGGGGGTCGCCGCGCTCAGCCTCGTCGCCGCCGCGGACTTCGGTCCGCGTGTCTACGTGAGCGAGCGGTAGAACTCCATCGTCCGCGCCGCGATCGCGTCCCAGCTGAAGGACTCCTGCGCGCGCACACGTCCGGCCGCACCGCGCGCACGGGCCCGGTCCGGGTCGCTCACCGCGTCGTTCAGGGCTGCGGCGAGGTCGGCGACGTACTGCTCGGGGTCCAGCGGCGTGCCGGTGCCGTCGGTGGCCTGCTCGATCGGGACGAGCCAGCCGGTCTCCCCGTGCACGACCACCTCGGGGATGCCGCCCGTGGCGGTGGCCACGACAGCGGTCTCGCAGGCCATCGCCTCCAGGTTGACGATCCCCAGCGGCTCGTAGATCGACGGGCACGCGAAGACGGTCGCGGCCGTCAGCAGCGCGACGACGTCGGCGCGCGGCAGCATCTCCGCGATCCAGACGACGCCGGACCGGGTGGCGGCCAGCGACTCCACCAGTCCGCGGACCTCGGCCTCGATCTCGGGGGTGTCGGGTGCACCGGCGCACAGCACCAGCTGCACCTCGGGCGGCAGCTGGGCGGCGGCGCGCAGGAAGAGGGGGAGCCCCTTCTGCCGCGTGATGCGTCCGACGAAGATCACGCTCGGTCGGTCGGGGTCGAGGCCCAGCTCACGTACGCGGTCGGGCGCGGCGGCGGGCGACCACTCGCCCGTGTCGATGCCGTTGTGGATCACGGTGACCCGGTCGGGGTCGACGTCGGGATAGCTGCGCAGCACGTCGTCGCGCATCGCCGAGCTGACCGCGATGATGCCCGACGCGCCGTGGTAGGCGGTGCGCTCGACCCAGCTGGAGATCGCGTAGCCCCCACCGAGCTGTTCGGCCTTCCACGGCCGCATCGGCTCGAGCGAGTGCGCGCTGACCACGTGCGGCACGCCGTGCATGAGCCCGGCGAGGTGGCCGGCCAGGTTGGCGTACCAGGTGTGCGAGTGCACGACGTCCGCCCCGGCGCAGTCGTCCACCATCGCCAGGTCGACTCCAAGCGTGCGCAGGGCCGGGTTGGCGGCAGCGAGCGAGGCAGCCTCGGCGTACGCCGTGGTGCCGGGCTCGTCGCGCGGAGCGCCGAAGCAGCGCACCCGGGCCTCGACGTCGGGCAGCGAGCGCAGCGCCCGGACGAGCTCGGCGACATGGACTCCGGCGCCGCCGTAGATCTCCGGCGGGTACTCCTTGCTGAGGACATCGATGCGCATAAAGGGAATCTAACCCGCTGAGATGGTCGACCGCGCCCCCGCTGGGCCGCTAGTTTCGTCGTATGGCAGTCACGCCGAGTCGCAAGAAGGTCCTCGCCGTCGTCCTCGCAGGTGGGGAGGGCAAGCGGCTGATGCCGCTCACGGCCGACCGCGCGAAACCCGCGGTCCCGTTCGGGGGGATCTATCGCCTCATCGACTTCGCGCTCTCGAACGTCGTCAACTCCGGCTACCTCAAGGTCGTCGTGCTGACGCAGTACAAGTCGCACAGCCTGGACCGACACGTCACGACGACGTGGCGGATGTCCAACCTGCTGGGCAACTACGTGACTCCGGTGCCGGCGCAGCAGCGGGTCGGCAAGCGGTGGTACCTCGGCAGTGCCGACGCGATCTACCAGTCGCTCAACCTGCTGACCGACGAGCAGCCCGACATCGTCGTGGTGGTCGGCGCGGACCACGTCTACCGCATGGACTTCTCGCAGATGGTGGCCGACCACGTCGAGTCCGGCGCCGGCTGCACGGTGGCCGCGATCCGTCAGCCGATCAGCCTGGCCGACCAGTTCGGCGTCATCGACGTCGACCCCGCCAACCCACAGCAGATCCGCGCCTTCCTGGAGAAGCCGAAGGACCCTGTCGGGTTGCCGGACTCGCCGGAGGAGGTGCTCGCCAGCATGGGCAACTACGTCTTCACCGCCGACGCGCTGCGGGACGCGGTGACGCGCGACGCCGCGTTCGAGGAGTCCAAGCACGACATGGGTGGCGACATCGTGCCGTGGTTCGTCGACAAGTCGGAGTCCTCGGTCTACGACTACAAGGACAACGAGGTGCCGGGCTCGACCGACCGCGACCGCGGCTACTGGCGCGACGTCGGGACCATGCGCTCCTACTACGACGCCCACAAGGACCTCGTCTCGCCGTTGCCGGTCTTCAACCTCTACAACAACGCCTGGCCGATCTACACCAGCTATGGCCCGCACCCGCCGGCCAAGCTCGTCGAAGGCGCCAGCGGCACCGGGGTGACGACGTTCAACTCCATCCTGTCGCCCGGGGTCGTGGTCAGCGGCGGCACCGTCAGCCGGTCGGTGCTCTCGCCTGCGGTCTGGATCAAGGACGGTGCCGAGGTCTCCGACTCGGTCCTCATGGACGGGGTGCAGGTCGGCGAGGGGGCGGTCGTCCGCAACGCGATCCTCGACAAGGGCGTGATCGTGCCCCCCGGCGCGCGGATCGGCGTCGACCACGAGGAGGACCGCGCCCGCGGGTTCGTCGTGGACGAAGGCCTCACCGTGCTCGCGAAGCACCAGCCGGTCAGCGAGTAGCCCACCTACCCGAGCGAGTCGAGGCGGTCCTGCAGGTGGGCACGCTCGACGTCGTTGCCGCACGCGGCGATGGCCTGGTCGAAGGCAGCACGCGCAGCGACCACGTCGCCGGAGCGGGCGAGCAGCTCCGCACGTACGGCCGCCGGGCGGTGGCTGGCCGGGATCTCGATGCCCTCGAGCGCGGCGAGACCCGCGGCAGGTCCGCGGTCCTCGGCGACGGCCACGGCCCTGGCGAGCCGGGCGGCTGGTGTCGGCGTGAGCGCGAGCAGCAGGTCGTAGAGGCTCACGATCCGGTCCCACCGGGTCTGCTCGGGCGTGGGGGCCAGGGCGTGCTCGGCCGCGATCCGCGCCTGCAGCGTGTACGCCGCAGCCTGGGCGCTGATCGGCCCGCGCAGCGACGGGTGGTCGAGCAGGCGCCGGGCCTCGTCGATGTCCTCGGCGTGCCAGCGCCGGCGGTCCTGGTCGGCCAGCAGTACCAGCCGGCCGTCGACCACGCGCGCGTCGCGTCGTGAGTGCTGCAGCAGCATCAGCGCGAGCAGGGCGACCAGGACGGGCTCGTCGGGACGCAGCCCCAGGACCGTACGGCCCAGGCGGACGGCCTCCCCGGCCAGACCGGCGCGGAGCAGGTCTGGCCCGGTGCCGGGGGAGTAGCCGGCGGTGAACGCGAGGTAGGCGGTGTGCGCGACGGTGTCGAGGCGATCGGGCAGCACGCTCGCGTCCGGCACGCCGAAGGGGATGCCGGCGCCGACGATCCGCTTCTTGGCCCGGGTGATGCGAGCGGCCATCGTGGTCTCGGTGAGCAGGAAGAGCCGCGCGATGTCGGGTGTGGGCACGCCCAGGACCAGGCGCAGGGAGAGGGCGCTGGCGGCCTCGGGGGCCAGCGCAGGGTGGCTGCACATCAGCACCAGGCGCAGCAGGTCGTCCTCGACCAGCGATCCGGGATCGGCCATGCTGGTCGCTCCCCGCTCTCGCTGGGCGGCGTCGATCGTCAGGAGTGGCGCCTTGCGCCGGGCCACCTCCTCGGTGCGCAGCCGGTCGACCACCCGCCGCCGGGCGGCCGTCATCAGCCACCCGACGGGGTTGTCGGGGGTGCCGGCGGTGGGCCAGGTGCGACTGGCTGCCTCAACGGCATCGCCGAGCGCGTCCTCGACCAGGTCGAGGCGCCGGAACTGCGACAGCAGCTGGGCCACCAGCCGCCCCCACTCCTGGCGCACGACGTCGTCGAGCTCGGTCACGCCTCAGCCTGCGTCCGCATACGGATCGACGACGGGGGAGACCTGCATGTCGTACGCCGGAAGGACGCCGAGCAGCTCCAGCAGCACGTCGAGGTCTGGAGCCTCGACGAGGTAGAAGCCGCCCAGGCCCTCGACGGCTTCGGCATAGGGGCCGTCGGTCAGCTGCACCTGCCCGCCACGCGTGCGAACGGTGGTCGCGTGCGTGGGCCCGCTCAAGGCTTCCCCCGAGAGGATCTCCACGCCCTCACGCGCGCGGCAGGCCCCGTCGAAGGCCTCGAACTGCCCCATCAGGGCGCCCTGCTCCTCCTCGGTCTGGTCCGTCCACGGCTTCAGCTCACCGTCTCCCATGAGCAGCACGAGGTACTTCACGACGCACGCTCCTCGGGCTGGACGCAGCGGCGGACCTCGACTGCGTCACCGGTGGCCGCGAGGACCAGGCAGCACTGGAGCAGGTCGTCCAGGTCGTCGGTCTCGACGACGTAGTAGCCACCGATCTGCTCGGCGCTCTCGGCCCACGGACCGTCGGTGACGGTCGTGGCGTTCGGCGCGATGGTGCGGGCCTGCGACGAGCGGTGCAGCTCGGCGCCGCCCGTGATGCGGTGTCCGCGCTCGCCCAGCTGCTCGGAGAACTTCCCGTGCGCGGCGTAGCCCTGTGCACGCTCCTCCGCGCTGGACTCGGTCCACCAACGCTCGTCATCACCGATCAACAACACGACGTACTCAGTCATCTCAGGTCTCCTTCACTCGGCCAGTCGGCGGAACTCGATGTGCTCGCCACGCGCGGCGAACCGCTCGCTCACGGCTCGCAGGTCGGCCTCGTCGTCGGTCTCGACGAGGTAGAAGCCGATCACCTGCTCCGCCGTCTCGCTGAACGGGCCGTCGGTGACGAGCGCACCGCCATCTCCGTCCGGGCGCATCGAGGTGGCCACGGCAGACGGCTCCAGCGGGCTGACCATCATCAGGGTGTGCCCGCCGGCTGCGAGGTCCGACTGGAACTGTCCGTGCGACGCCTTGCCCTGCTCGTGGGCCTCGGGCGGGAGTGCGTCCCACTCCGCCTCGGGTGCGGGCAGCAGGATCAGGTAGCGGCTCATCGGTGGTTTCTCCTCCTGGAACTGTCAGGGCCACGGGTTGCGACCTCATCACTGTGACGGATGGACCCGACTCGATTCGACATCGTCGGACGCCTTTCTCGACGGGAGCGCTCCGGCACACCAAGATGGAGCCATGGCCAATCACGAGAGAGCAGGACAGCCCGCCCGTACCGAGGACCTGGTCGACGTCGCACATCTCGTCTCGGCCTACTTCTCCCTCGAACCCGACCCCGACGAGATCTCCCAGCAGGTGGCCTTCGGGACCAGCGGCCACCGCGGCACCTCGCTGAACACCTCCTTCAACGAGGTGCACATCGCGGCGACGACGCAGGCGATCTGCGACTACCGGCGCGAGCAGGGCTACGACGGTCCGCTCTTCATCGGTCGAGACACCCACGCGCTCTCCGAGCCGGCCTGGGCCACGGCGCTGGAGGTGCTGGTCGCCAACGACGTGACCGTCCTCGTGGACGACCGCGACGGCTTCACCCCGACCCCCGCGGTCAGCCACGCGATCCTGCGCGCCAACCAGGGACGTACGACCGGGAGCGGGCTCGCGGACGGCATCGTGGTCACGCCCTCCCACAACCCGCCGGGAGATGGCGGCTTCAAGTACAACCCGCCGCACGGCGGACCGGCCGACTCCGACGCGACGACGGTCATCGCCGCGCGTGCCAACGAGCTGATCCGGGGCAACATCGAGGGCGTGCACCGGGTGGCGTTCGCCAAGGCGCGTGCCGCGGTCGGCGACTACGACTTCCTCGGCACCTACATCGACGACCTGCCGCAGGTCCTCGACCTCGACGCCATCCGCGACGCCGGTGTCCGCATCGGGGCCGACCCGTTGGGCGGCGCGAGCGTGGCCTACTGGGGCGAGATCGCCGACCGTCACCGCCTCGACCTGTCGGTGGTCAACCCGCTCGCGGACCCGACGTGGCGTTTCATGACGCTCGACTGGGACGGCAAGATCCGGATGGACTGCTCCTCGCCCTATGCGATGGCCTCGCTGGTGGGACGCAAGGACGACTACGACATCGCGACCGGCAACGACGCCGACGCGGACCGCCACGGCATCGTGACCCCAGACGCCGGCCTGATGAATCCCAACCACTTCCTGGCCGTCGCCATCGCCCACCTCTTCGGCGGCGCGCGTCCGGACTGGCCGGCGAGCGCGCGGATCGGCAAGACGCTCGTGTCGAGCTCGATGATCGACCGGGTCGCCACGTCCCTGGGCAAGCCGCTGGTCGAGGTCCCGGTGGGCTTCAAGTGGTTCGTCCCCGGCCTGATGGACGGCTCGTTCGGGTTCGGTGGCGAGGAATCCGCGGGAGCGTCGTTCCTGCGGCGCGACGGCTCGACCTGGACGACGGACAAGGACGGGATCGTGCTCGCGCTGCTGGCGAGCGAGATCCTGGGCGCCACCGGGCGCACGCCCAGCCAGCACTATGCCGACCTCGTGGCCGAGCACGGCGACCCGGCCTACGCGCGCATCGACGCCCCGGCCGACCGGGAGCAGAAGGCGAAGCTCGGCGCCCTCTCGCCCGACGACGTCACCGCGACCGCGCTCGCCGGTGAGGACATCACCGCCAAGCTGACCGAGGCGCCGGGCAACGGTGCGAAGATCGGCGGCCTCAAGGTCACCACCGAGTCCGCCTGGTTCGCCGCGCGCCCCAGCGGGACCGAGGACGTCTACAAGATCTACGCCGAGTCGTTCCGTGGAGCCGAGCACCTGGCGCAGGTGCAGGCCGAGGCCCGGGACGTGGTGGCGGCGGCGCTGGGCTGAGTCAGCCCCCGACCGGACCGGCCTCGATGGGCGGGCGTCCCGAGCGCCCGTGGGCACGGGGGCCGTCGTACGACTCCTCCTCATCCCCGTCGATGGCGGCGCGGGAGAAGCTCACCGCCACGATCGACTCGAGGCGGGCGAGGACCTGCCGTCCACCTCCGTCATCCACGATCACGCCGTGAGCGTCAGCGCCGACGATCACGCCGTCGAGCCAGGTGCCGGAGACCAGGAGGCGCACCGGGGCACCCGCGTCCTGCGCATGGCGCAGCAGGGTGCCGACGGTGAACAAGGTGCTGGACTTGCTGGACATGACGAAACTCCCTCGGGCCGTCCCCGAGGGTAGACGCTGGGCAGCCGGGCGTGCGTCGTTTGCGTGAGACGTGTCCGAACGTCGGGCCACGGTTGTGCCTCGAGCGGGCCGGTGCCGCCTCACATGGTCGGTGTCGCCCGCTCGACGACCTGACGCAACGAGCCGCTGGTCAGCATCCCGAACGTGCCGGCGTACGACGTCCCGAGGCGACTGCCGCAGAAGGCGTCGGCGACCTCGGCGGGAGCGAACCGGACCAGCAGTGAACCCTGCAGGCAGGCGGCCATCTGGCCGGCCAGCCGACGGGCCCCGGCCTCGACACCGGCGCTCTCGCCGAGGAGCGCCAGGGTGTCGTCGATCGCGCGGTCGAGCCGGGAGTCGGCGCCGCGGGCGAGCCCGACCTCGGTGATCCAGGCCTGCAGCACCTCCGGCTCGCGGGCCAGGGCGCGCAGCACGTCGAGTGCGTTGACGTTGCCCGAGCCCTCCCAGATCGAGTTGAGCGGCGACTCGCGGAACATGAGCGGCAGGCCCGACTCCTCCACGTAGCCGTTGCCGCCGAGGCACTCGAGCGCCTCGGCCACCATGGCCGGGGTGCGCTTGCAGACCCAGAACTTGGCCAGCGGAAGCGCGATCCGTCGCAGCGCCGTCTCGTGGGCGTCGTCGGGCCGGTCGACGGCCGACGCCAGGCGCATGGCGAGGGCGGTCGCGGCCTCGGACTCGACGGCGAGGTCGGCGACGACGTTCTGCATGAGCGGCTTGTCGGCCAGCACGCTGCCGAAGGCCGAGCGGTGGGCGACGTGCCAGGAGGCCTCGGCGAGGGCGTGGCGCATGAGCGCCGCCGAGCCCAGGACGCAGTCGAGCCGGGTGGCGGCCACCATCTCGATGATCGTGCGGACACCGCGGCCCTCCTCGCCGAGCCGCTGCGCGAGGGTGCCGTCCAGCTCCAGCTCGCTCGAGGCGTTGGAGCGGTTGCCGAGCTTGTCCTTGAGGCGCACCACGTCGATCCGGTTGCGGGTGCCGTCGGTCAGCACCCGGGGCACCACGAAGCAGGTCACCCCGCCGGCCGCCTGGGCCAGAACGAGGAACAGGTCGTTCATCGGAGCGGAGGTGAACCACTTGTGGCCGTGCAGGGTGTACCACCCGTCCTCCGCCGTCGCCCTCGCCTGCGTCACGTTGGTGCGTACGTCGGACCCGCCCTGCTTCTCGGTCATTCCCATGCCGGCGAGGGCGCCGGTCTTCTGCGCCCGGGCGCGTACACCGGGGTCGTAGGAGCGGGCAGCGAGCAGCGGGGTCCAGTCCCTGGCGATCGCCTCGTCGACGCGCAACGCCGGCACCGAGGCGTAGGTCATCGAGATCGGGCAACCGTGCCCGGGCTCGGTCTGAGACCAGGCGAAGAAGCCGGCCGCGCGGCGCAGGTGGGCGTTCGGCTCGCCGGCCTCCTGCTGCTCCCACGGCGCGGCCTGGAGCCCGTGACCGACCGCGCGCTCCATCAGCCAGTGCCACGACGGGTGGAACGCGACCTCGTCGATCCGGTTGCCCCAGCGGTCGTACGACGTCAGCTCGGGGTGGTGGCGGTTGGCGAGCATGCCGTGCTCGCGGGCCTCGGCGGAGCCGGCCTGGAGCCCGAGACCGGTCAGGTCGTCGACCAGCTCGGGGGAGCCGTGGCGGGCGAGCGCGTCGACCAGCGCCTGGTCGCCGGTCACCACGTTGTGTCCGACCAGCGGAGGTGCCTGGTTGGTGGCGCGGCGATCCACCGAGGGCTGGTTCGGCTCAGTCATGGGCCCACCGTAGGACGCGCGCGGGGGAAGTCCGGGATCGGCTCAACAGTGGATAACGTGGCGCCATGGCCGACGCACGCGAGCAGGAACCGGTGCCGAGTGCCATCCTCGTCCGCCTCCTGCAGCTGCGCGGGAACCTGTGGCGCATCATCGTCAGCACGATCGGCTCCTGCATCCGGCACCGGGTGACGGGCCTGGCGGCCGAGGCGGCGTTCTTCGCCGTGCTGTCGGTGCCGCCCCTGATCTTCGCGCTGGCCGGGGCGATCGGCTTCGTCAGCGACCAGTTCACCGCCGCGCAGCTCGACGACGTGCGCAACGCGGTGCTGGAGGTGTCGCGCCAGGCGCTGACGGACCGTGCGGTCGACAACATCATCGAGCCGACCATCACCGAGGTGCTGCGCGGCGGGCGCTACGACGTCATCTCGATCGGCTTCATCCTCGCGCTGTGGTCGGGCTCGCGCGCCCTCAACGTCTTCGTGGACACCATCACGATCATGCACGGGCTCGGTGGGCACCGCGGGATCGTCGCCACCCGGGCCCTCTCCTTCCTGCTCTACGCCATGGCGATGGTCACCGGCGCGGTGAGCATCCCGCTGGTGGTGGCCGGCCCGAGCCTGATCGACCGGCTGCTGCCCGAGCGCCTCGACTTCCTCAACGGCCTCTACTGGCCGTTCGTCCTCGTGGTGTGCATCTGCTTCCTCGCCACGCTCTACCACGTGTCGGTCCCGGTCCGGACGAACTGGAGCTTCAACCTCCCCGGGGCGACGTTCTCGCTGTTCTGCTGGATCGCCGGGTCCTACGTCCTGCGCTGGGTGCTGACCGTCACCGCAGCCGAGTCACGCTCGATCTACGGGCCCCTGGCCGCGCCCATCGCCGTACTGCTGTGGCTCTATCTCCTGGCCATCGCGGTGCTCATCGGTGCGGCGGTCAACGCCGCCTTCGACACCGTCTTCCCGCAGAAGAACACGACGCGCGCCCGGCTCGAGCTCATGCAGCGCCTGCGCGGACGCATCAGCGTGCGAGACTCCTGACCGTGTCGATCTCGAGCCACCAGCCCAGCGTGGGGCGGGTCTCCCTACCGGAGACGAATCGGTCGCCGTGGTGGGAGCTGGGCCGCCGGCTGCTGGCGGCCCTGGGGATCCTGGTCGGAACCATGCTGCTGGTCTACTTCGATCGCAAGGGCTACCGCGACGGCAACGACCCCACCAACACGATCACCCTGCTCGACGCGTTCTACTACACGACCGTCACTCTGAGCACGACCGGCTATGGCGACATTGCCCCGGAGTCCCCGCAAGCTCGCCTGGTCAATGCCCTGGTGATCACACCGGCGCGCATCGCCTTCCTGGTCCTGCTGATCGGCACCACCCTGGAGGTCCTCGCCTCCCAGGGCCGCGAGATGTTCCGGGTGTCCCGGTGGAGGAAGAAGATGGATGAGCACGTCGTCGTCGTCGGCTACGGCACCAAGGGCCGCAGCGCGATCGAGACCCTGGTGAGCAACGGCTACGACCGCGAAGCCATCACCGTCGTGGACCCGAGCCCGGTGGCTGTCGCTGACGGCAACCGCGACCAGCTGGTGGTGATCGCGGGGGATGCCACCCGCCGCGGCGTGCTGCGGCAGGCCGAGGTGGAGAAGGCGACCCACGTCATCATCACCACCGACCGCGACGACTCCAACGTCCTCGTCACGCTGACCGTGCGCCAGCTCAACCCCGACGCCTGGATCGTCGCGGCCGTGCGCGAGCACGAGAACGTCCCGCTCATGCGCCAGTCCGGCGCCAACTCGGTCATCACGTCCTCGGACGCCGTCGGTCGACTGCTCGGGCTGTCCTCGATGTCGCCGCAGCTCGGCTCGGTGATGGAGGACCTGATGACCTACGGCGAGGGGCTCGAGGTCGCCGAGCGCGACCTGCTCGCCACCGAGGTCGGCAAGCAGCCCCAGCTGCTGCCCGACCAGGTGATCGCGGTGGTGCGCGACGAGAAGGTCCACCGCTACTTCGACCCCGTGGTCTCGCTCCTGGCCCGGGGCGATCGCCTCATCGTGGTCCGCCCGGCCAAGGAGCTCCCGTGGGCGCCGCGACCGGGCACCCACGGCGAGGACACGGCGGACGAGGACGACTAGGGCGTGTCCTCGTGATCGCTTCCCACGCCCATCGCTTCGTCTTCATCAAGACCCGCAAGACCGCCGGCACCAGCATCGAGATCGCCCTGTCCCGTCACTGCGGTCCCGACGACATCGTGACCCGCATCAGCGCGGACGACGAGGAGCTGCGCGCGGCCGCCGGAGGGGTCGCGCCTCAGCACGACGACACCGAGCCCAGCTCGTACGCCCACATGGGCGCCCGGCGAGTCATCGAGGTGATCGGTCGTGAGACGTGGGACGACTACTTCACCTTCGCCGTCGAGCGGAACCCCTTCGACGTGGTCGCCTCGTCCTACCGCTACAGCGCGCGCAAGTCGACGTTCACGAAGACCTTCGCCGAGTTCGTACGCTCCAAGCGCCTCGCGCGGCTGGCGCTGAACGAACGTCTCTACCGTCTGCACGGTGACGTCATCGTCGACCAGGTCTACCGCTACGAGGAGCTGCCCGCCGCGATGGCCGATGTCTCGGCGAGGCTGGGGATCGAGCTCGACCTGCCGCACGCCAAGCAGGGGAGCGGCGCGCACTACCGGGACCTCTACGGTCCCGGTGACGCAGAGATCGTGGGGGAGCGTTTCGCGCGGACGATCCGGGAGTTCGGCTACGAGTTCTGACGGGTTGGGGACCGCAGCAGCTCCACCTGCTGGATCCGGGCGCTCAGCTCTCGCGCCTGAGCAGGATCGCGGTGAACTGCTGGCGCGTGCCCCAGGGCGTGATGTGGTCCTCGCCGCTGGTCGACACCAGCTGGTAGCCGGGGAACTCCGCAGCGAGCTCGGCATGGGTGTAGCGCACGATCGGCAGACCGCTGCAGGTCAGCGGCCCGTCGGGACCGAAGGTCGCGACCACCACGAAGCCCCCTGGCTCCAGGCAGTGCTCCAAGGAGAGCCGGTAGTCGTCGCGCTCGTCCTCCTCGGTCAGGAAGTGGAAGACCGCACGGTCGTGCCACAGCGCGAACTGACGCGGCGGGCGGAAGTCGAGGACGTCGGCGACGTCGAGGTCGAGGCGTCCGGGAACTTCACCGACTCGCTCGCGCACCGTGTTCAGCGCCGTCTGTGACAGGTCGATGGCCGTCAGGTCGGTGTAGCCGCGTTCGACGAGGTGGTCGACGAGGGTCGACCAGCCGGCGCCCACGTCGATCACCGAGCGGTCGATCCCCAGCCCGGTCTCGTCGACGAGCCCGAGGGACAGCTCGGGCACCGACTGCCACCAGGAGACGCCGTCCTCGGCCTTGCCGTCATGGACGTTCTCCCAGTAGTCGGAGCGGGCGGTCGCGTCCTCGGGCCGGGTCGGGGCAGCAGCGGGTTCCATGGATCGACACTAGCTCCGGCGCCCCGAGCACGGACCGACGGAGTCCGTCACAGGTTCGTCATCTCTTCGATCCGGAGGATGTCACTGAGGTGCGCGTAGGTTGAAGCGATGGCCCCCTCCAGCACGCCCCCGACCAGCACTCCCCTCGGTGAAGTAGCCCGGTTGATCGACGGGGGCGACATGGACTGCGGCAGCGGCCTGCTGCTGCTCATCACCCGCGCGATGCGGCGGCTCGAGCAGGGTGACCTGCTCGCCATCCGCAGCGCCGAGGCCAGCGTCGTCACCGACCTGCCGGTCTGGGCCGAGCTGGTCGGTCACGAGATCGCCGACGAGCTGGCCGAGACCGGGGCCGGACCCTGGTGGTTCGCGGTGCGCAAGGACGGTGCCGCCCCCGACGGGGTGGTGCGACCCGACGCGGGCACCGTGTTCAGCACCGGGAGCCGGACACCGGTGGGCCACCGCCTCTGGGCGTACACCAACTTCGACTGCAACCTCGCCTGCCTCTACTGCTGCGCGGAGTCCTCTCCGAAGGCCGCGGCCCGGCGCCTGGATCCCGACGTCGTCGGCCCGCTCTTCGCCCAGTTCCGCGAGCAGGGCGGCAAGGAGCTGCTGCTCACCGGCGGTGAGCCCTTCATGCACCCCCAGCTCGGCGAGCTCGTCGATGCGGCCGCCGGTCTCGAGCGCACGATCCTCACGAACGCGATGATCTTCGGCCGCGGGCGCCGTCGCGAGCTGCTCGAGTCGATCGACCGCGACGTCGTGATGCAGGTCAGCCTCGACTCAGCGACCCCCGAGATCCACGACAAGATGCGCGGCGCCGGATCATGGGCCCGTGCGCTCGACGGGATTGGATTGGCCCACTCACTGGGTTTCCGGGTCAAGATCGCGGCCACGCGGTTCGACGAGGACCCGGAGGGGGTGCGGGAGTTGCACGAACGTCTCGACGCAGAAGGCATCGCCCAGGAGGATCGCGTCATCCGCCCGGTCGCGGCCGAAGGCTTTGCCGACGGCGGCATCCACGTGTCCATCGACTCACTCGAGCCCGAACCCGTCATCACCGCCGACGGCGCCTGGTGGCACCCGGTGGCGGTGACCAACCCGCACATGAGAATCGCGGACGCACCCCTGGACCTGGACGAGATCTTCGGGGTCGTGCGTGACACGTTGCGGGTGCAGGATGCCGCCTCCGCCGCCGGCCGGGAGGTGTTCCGCTGTGCGTGACTCACTGATGACCACCGCCAAGGCCCAGGTGGGCTGGGTGCTCGACCCCACACCGCGCGACAACGCCAGGGCACAGTCGATCGCCCTCACCGTGCTGCGGGTCCTGCTGGGCCTCATGTGGCTCTACAACGTGTCCTGGAAACGGGCACCCGACTTCGGCAAGGACGCCGGCAACGGTCTCTACAAGTTCACCAGCTACGCCGTCGACTACCCCGTGCTCGCGCCGTACGCCTGGGTGACCGAGAACCTGATCCTCCCGGTCTTCCCGGTCTTCGGCTGGGTCGTGCTGATCGCCGAGACGGCTCTCGCCGTGATGCTGCTGACCGGGAGCTTCGTCCGCCTCGCCGCGCTCATCGGCCTTGCCCAGTCGCTGGCGATCGGGCTCTCCGTCGCCTACGCACCCCACGAGTGGCCGTGGTCCTACTTCCTCATGATCGGCGCGCACCTCGTGCTGGTCTTCGCCGTCGCAGGTCGGGTCCTGGGCACCGACGGCGTCCGGACGGGCGACACGTCGGCGCGAACCCTGGGCCAGGTCTGGGCCGGGGTGGCGGTCGTGGCCGGTGTGATCTCGCTCGTCCGATCCCTCGGCGACCCGCTCGCCGCGCGCGGCCCGACCCTGGGCTCCAGCGACCCCTCGCTGTCGCTGGGCGCGTACAACCTGATCGGTTCCCTGGTGCTCATCGCCGTCGGCGTCCTGCTGCTGGTGGGCGTGCGCTCCGCGATGTCCAAGGCCCTCCAGGCTGCGGCCGCCCTGGGCGTGCTCGCCGGCCTCTCGCTCCACGCCCAGATCGGTTTCACCGACCCGGTCCTCGGCGGCAACCCGACATCGGCCGCGGTCTTCTTCTCCCTCGCCCTGGTCGCGTTCCTGCTGGGACGCGCCGGGTCACGTGCTTCGAGCGCCACCTCCTCCGCCCCCACAGAGAGCACCCACCCATGACCCGCACCCGCCCTCCGTTCCGCTCGATCGCGAGCCTCGGGACGAGTCGCCGTGGCCTGTTCATCGGCGCCTCGGGCCTCGTGCTCCTGGCCGCCTGCGGCAACGACGACTCCTCGCCGGGCGGAACCGGTAGTGGCACCGCGCCGAGTGCCGGACCGCTGCCGATCTCGGCGATCCCGGACCAGGACCCCGAGCTGCTCAACCGGTTGTACGGCGACGTGGCCGCCCGCTTCGCCGAGGCCATCGGGACGGACGTCACCTACACGTCGGTGACCGAGTACCCCGCTGTCGTGCGCGGCTTCGAGGTCGGCGACATCGCCATCGCCTGGATGGGCGGGCTCACCGGCGTCCAGGCCGCCGAGCGCGTCGACGGTGCCATGGCGTTCGCCCAGCGCGACATCGACGCGGAGTTCACCAGCCTCTTCATCGCCACCAAGAAGTCCGGTCTGGCGGCGTTCGACGACGTCGACGGGTTGGGCGAGCTCGCCGGCCACTCGTTCACCTTCGGGTCCGAGACCTCGACGTCCGGTCGACTGATGCCGCAGTACTTCATGGACCAGGCCGGACTCGCGCTCGACGACCTCACCGGGCAGCCGGGATTCTCCGGCTCCCACGACGCGACCATCGAGGCCGTCGCCTCCGGGAGCTTCGAGGTGGGGGCGGTCAACGAGCAGGTGTGGACGGCCACCGTCGAGGCAGGGGAGGTCGACCTGACCGACGTCATCGTGCTCTTCCGCACCCCTGCCTACTACGACTACCACTGGCTGGCCCGCCCGGACATCGACGAGGTCTACGGCGCGGGCACGCTCGACTCGGTCAAGGAGCTGCTCTTCGGCCTCGACCCGTCCGTGCCCGAGGACGCCGCGATCCTCGACCTCTTCGGTGCCGCGTCGTTCGTCCCGACCGAGAACGGCAACTACGACCAGATCCGCGACGTCGCCGAGGAGTTGGGCCTGCTCGCGTGAACGAGGTAGTCGTACGCCTTGTCGGGGCCGGGCGCAGCTTCGGCACCACGAGGGCGCTGACCGGTGTCGACCTGACGATCCGAGCGGGGGAGCGTGTTGCCGTCCTGGGCGCGAGCGGGTCCGGCAAGAGCACCCTGCTGGCGCTGCTCAACGGATCGCTGGAGCCGTCCGAGGGGAGCGTGGAGCTGTTCGGCGAGTCCACCGCAGGACTCTCGTCGGGCTCTCGCCGCGAGCTGCAGCGTCGCGTCGGCACCATCTCGCAGGGGCTCGACCTCATCGAGCAGGTACGGGTGCTGCACAACGTGAACGCCGGCCGCCTCGCGGAGTGGGGTACGTCGCGATCGCTGGCGTCGCTGGTCTGGCCCCGTCCCGACCAGCGGGCGGCCGGCGCCCTCGAGGCGGTCGGGCTCGGCTGGGCCGTGCACGAGCGCACCGAGCGCCTCTCCGGGGGCGAGCGTCAGCGCGTCGCGATCGCGCGGCTGCTGATCCAGACACCCGAGCTGGTGCTCGCCGATGAGCCGGTCGCAAGCCTCGACCCGACCCGCGCCGCTGAGGTCCTCGACCTGCTGGGTCGGGTGACCGATGCCTCGGGCACCGTGCTGGTGACACTCCACCAGCCCCAGCTCGCACGCGACCACTGCACCCGCGCGATCGGGCTTCGCGACGGACGACTGGTCTTCGACACCCCGATCGGCGACCTCGCCGGCGACCGGCTCGACCAGCTCTACGCACGAGCCTGACCGCACGGTGAGCCGCCATGACTGACCTCCTCGACCGGCCCGACCCGGCCCCGTCGTCAGAGCCCCGTCAGAGGACCGACGGACCCCGACCAGCCGGCCGGGTGACCGGCCGGCAGGTGGCCCTGCGCCGCGGTGCGGGGGCGCTGATCGTCCTCCTGCCTCTGCTCTGGGCGCTCCGTCGCGCCCTGCCTGCGGACGGCGAGATCGTCAACAGCGGTGGGGTGCCGCTCATCGGCGACCTGCTCGGCAAGGCCCTGAGCCCACGCCTCGACGGCGAGTTCCTGCGGCTGGTGCTCGAGGCCACCGGCACCACCCTCGCCTTCGCGGCACTGGGGACGGCCGGAGCCCTCCTGATCGGCCTGCTGGGCGGGTTGGTGCTCAGCGACGTCGCCTGGTCACGTCGTCCTCCGTGGCCGCTGCGCATGGTGCGCACCGGGCTGCGCGGGGTCCTGGTCGCGATCCGCTCGATCCACGAGCTGGTCTGGGCGCTGCTGCTCGTCAGCGTGCTCGGCCTCGATCCGCTGGTGGCGGTGCTGGCGATCGCCCTGCCCTTCGGTGCCCAGACCGCGCAGGTCTTCGGCGACACCTTCGATGCCCTGCCGACCCGAGCCTTGCGGGCCCTGCGGGACGCGGGTGCTCCGGCGGTGCCGGCGATCGCGTTCGCGTTGCTGCCTCCGGCGGGGCCGCTGATGCTGTCGTACTCGTTCTACCGCTTCGAGTGCGCGGTGCGCTCGACCGTGCTGCTCGGGGCCGTCGGCGTCGGCGGGCTCGGCCAGGAGCTGGTGGTCAGCCTCAGCTCGCGCAACTGGGACGAGGTCTGGACCCTCATCGCGGCCGTGATCGTGCTGTCCGCCTCGTCGACGCCTGGAGCGGGCGACTGCGGAGCGACATGGCGGTCGCCAGCTGCTCGGAGTGGTCGGCCGGCGACCCGGCCGTGGATGTCGTCGCCGGGGGCGGACGCAGCTCCCGCTCGAGGTGGGCCCGATGGTCGACGATCGCCGTCGTGCCCGGCCTCGTCGTCGCGTGGGTCGCATCGGGAGTCTCGCTGTCCGGCCTGACCAGCGACCGCACCTGGATGCTGACCAGCCGGCTCCTCGACGACCTGGTCCCGCCGGCGCTGCCGCGCGGTGGTGCCGGGGAGGTGACCACTGCTGTGCTGGACACGCTGGCCATGGCGGTGCTGGCCATGGCCGTCGCCGTGCTCATCACCGTCGTCGTCTCCCCGTGGGCGGTTGCCGCCCGACGAGGCGTCGGCCCGCCCGGGCCACTCCCGGTGCGAGCCGTCCGGTGGCTCGCCTGGTTGGTCGCGCGGATCGTCCTGCTCGTGCTGCGATCGGTGCCGCCGACCGTCTGGGCGGTGATCGCCCTGCTCGCGCTCTTCCCCGGTGTGCTGCCCGGGGCGCTGGCCCTCGGGGTCTACACGGGCGGGGTGCTGGGCCGACTCGTTGCCGAGTCGTGGGAGAGCGTGAACCCGGCGCCACGCGCGGCCCTCGTACGCACCGGCGTGCCCGGCGCGGTCGCCACGGTCGCAGCCGTGGTCCCCGCCTCGGCACAGCAGCTGGTCACCTACACGCTCTACCGCTTCGAGATCTGCGTGCGCGAGACCGCCGTCGTCGGCATCGTCGGCGCCGCCGGGCTCGGCCGACTGCTCGCCGAGAACCTCAACTTCTTCCGCTTCCCCGTCGTGATGACGCTCCTGATCGCCTCGTTCGCGGTGAGTGTCGCCAGCGAGGTGGTCAGCCGCCGGCTTCGGCGAGCGATCCGGGCCTGACCCGGCTAGAAGGTCACTTGGACAGTTGACCGCGGATCGCGCCGCCCGGGAACGCCGTGTTGTGGATGTTGACGTAGTAGCTCGCGGGGTCCAGGAGGATCTGTGGTTAATCGCGTGCGGTGGTTCCGGCCTTGGGGGTGGCGCAGCCCTCGAGGTTCGCGGTGCCCTCGAAGAACTCGACGACGATCGGTCCATTGCTACCGGCTGCGGCCTCATGGATGTGTCCACGCGTCGCCCCGTCGATGTTGGCGACGGTGATGTCCCAACAGACGAGGTTCTTGCCGGGGTTGACAGTGACGCGGGCCGTGCCACTGCCGTCTGGGTCGCCGACGCCAAGCACGCCGCTGCTGCTGACCTCGTTGGCTCCCGAGAGGGAGGCGGTGAGGGGGCGGCCTCCCTGGGAGTCGTCGGCGGAGCCGGCGCCCGCGCTCAGGATGAGGGCAGCGCCGCTGAGAGCGATGGCAGCGAGCGATGCCGTCGTGTGACGAGCGGAAAGATGTGTGGTCATGGCAGTCTCCGTATGGTCAGGTCCCGGCTGTGTGCCGGTGTCTTCTTCTGACCCTACGACTGGCTCGACCTCCGGTTCAGACCAGGAGAAGTAAATGAGGCCAACCGCACCTGGCCTGGTCGCGCACAGCTCCCCACTTGGATATCCATGGGAGTTCGCGGGCCATTTCGGCACCTGCACCCCCGGATGTCCCATGGATACCCTCGCGGAGGGGAGGGGAGGGCGGCTCAGGCAGCCGTTCCGACCCTGGACGAGCTCTCTTCCCGGGATGTCCCAGAAACGGAAAGAGACCCCCGAAGGGGCCTCTGACCTGCGTGTTTCTGGTGGGCGATACTGGGTTTGAACCAGTGACCTCTTCCGTGTCAGGGAAGCGCGCTACCGCTGCGCCAATCGCCCGTGTTGAATTGTTGAACTTGTGCGAGGTGGGTACGGGATTTGAACCCGTGTAGACGGATTTGCAGTCCGTTGCCTCGCCTCTCGGCCAACCCACCGTGGAGGCCCGAACGTTACGGGGGAGACCTTCCGAGCGGACAACGAGACTCGAACTCGCGACCTCAACCTTGGCAAGGTTGCGCTCTACCAACTGAGCTATGTCCGCCTGCATTTTGCCACCGGCGAACCGGCTTCAAGTGCGAGCAGAACAGTAGCCGATGCCCTCACGAGGGCCAAAATTGACCCCGGCTTCGCGTGTTCGTGCCCAGGTCGCCGTCGGTGGGCCGGGCCCTAGAGTGGCCGCATGCGCGCGTGGGTGAACGGTGACCTCCTCGACGACCCGACCGCGGGGGTGGTCGCGGTCACCGACCACGGCTTCACGGTGGGCGATGCGGTCTTCGAGGCGGTGAAGACGCTGTCGGGTGAGCCGTTCGCCCTGACCCGGCACCTGGCGCGGCTCGACCGGTCGGCGGCCGGGCTCGGCCTGCCGGCGCCCGACCTCGACGACGTACGACAGGGGATCAAGGCGGTCGTCGGGGACGACCCGATCGGGCGGCTGCGCATCACCTACACCGCCGGTCCCGCGCCGATGGGCTCGGGACGCGGAGACGGGCCGCCGACCCTCGCCGTCGCCTACAGCGCCATCTCGCCGGCCCGGCCGTCGACGAGCGTCACGACGGTGCCGTGGACGCGCAACGAGAACGGCGCGACAGCGGGCCTCAAGACCACGTCGTACGCCGAGAACGTGATCGCGCTGGCGTACGCCGCCGAGCGCGGCGGCACCGAGGCGGTCTTCGCCAACACCGTCGGTCATCTCTGCGAGGGCACCGGCTCCAACATCTTCTACGTCGTCGACGGCGAGCTGCGGACGCCGACCCTGACGTCCGGGTGCCTGGCCGGGGTCACCCGCGCCCTGGTCGTCGAGTGGTGCGCCGCCCGGGAGGTCGACGAGCCGCTCGCGGACGTCAAGGCGTCGATGAGCGAGGCCTTCCTGGCCTCCACCACCCGCGACGTGCAGGCCATCGCGCGCTGGGACGACCTCGACCTCCCGGACCCGGGTCCGGTCACCCGTGCCTGTGCGGAGACGTGGCGTACCCGCGAGGCTGAGACGATGGATCCGTGAACACCCCGGCCTCCTCGCTCGACCCCGCGATCTCTGCCAGGCTCCGGCACACCGCCGAGGGGCTGGTCCCCGTGGTCGTGCAGCAGCAGGGAACAGGCGAGGTGCTGATGCTCGCGTGGGCCGATGACGAGGCCCTGGCACGCACCATCGACACCGGCCGGGCGACCTACTGGAGCCGGTCGCGCCGCGAGTACTGGGTCAAGGGCGACACCTCCGGCCACGTGCAGTGGGTCAAGGAGATCCGCCTCGACTGTGACGGCGACACCCTGCTCTTCACCGTCGACCAGGTCGGCGCGGCCTGCCACACCGGCGACCACACCTGCTTCGACGGCGACCTCGTCCACCGCGTCGATGGTTGAGGCCCGACGCACCTTCGGCCCGGTCGTGCTGGTGGGGCTGGTCGGCGCCGGACTCGCTGCGGTTGCGGCGTCGAAGACCTGGGTCGTGGCCCAGGAGTCCGCGACGGGATCGACCGCGTCAGGTCCGGGCATGGTGACGGCATCCGGTGACTTCGGCTCGTCTCCGTTGGCCGCAGCCCTGGCCCTGGTGGTGTTGGCGACGTGGGGTGTCGTCCTCGTGACGCGCGGCCGCTTCAGGCGCCTGGTCGCAGCACTCGGCGTGATCGCCGCACTGGGCTTCACGGTGACCACGGTGCTGGCCCCGTCGCAGCTGCGCAGTGCGGTGGAGGAGCAGCTGACCGCACTGACCGGGTCGACGGTGGACGACAGCGACGTCACGTTGACCGCGTGGTGGTGGGCCGCGCTGGTGAGCTGCGTGCTGATCGTGGCCACGACGGCCCTGGCGCTGCGGTGGGTCCCGAGCTGGCCCGAGATGGGCAGCCGGTACGACGCCCCGACGGGGACGCCGCAGCACGACGACGCCCCGCCGGAGACCAACATCGACATCTGGAAGGCCATCGACGAGGGCCGTGACCCGACCGCCTAGACTCGGGCCCGGCAGTTCGGATCGACGTCAAGGAGCTCACGATGGCTGGTGGTCACGGCAACACCCCCGCGGCATGGACCGCGGTCGGAGTCGCGATGTTGGGCTTCGTGCTGGGCAGCGTGGCGCTGCTGCGCACGCCGATCAGCAACAGCCTGCTGTGGATCGGGATCATCGTGGCGGTCCTCGCCTTCCCGCTGTTCCTCGTCCTGTCCAAGCTCGGTCTCAACACGTCCGACCACTGAGCAGCGCCCACGTCGGCGCTGGCCCCGAGTGAGAGGGTGAGCGCATGCCTGCGTCCGGTTCCGTGCTCGATGAGATCGTCGCCGGTGTCCGTGAGGACCTGGCTCGCCGCGAGGCAGCCCTCCCGCTTCCCGAGCTCCTGGCACACCTCGACGAGGCGCCCGCGCCGCGCGATCCGATGCCGCACTTCCGGGGCCGCGGGTCGAGCGTGATCGCCGAGGTCAAGCGGCGCAGTCCCAGCAAGGGCGACCTCGCCGACATCCCCGACCCGGCCGCGCTCGCGACGGCGTACGCCCGTGGGGGAGCCGCCGCCATCTCGGTGCTGACCGAGGAGCGACGCTTCGGCGGCAGCCTGGCCGACCTGCGCAGCGTGCGGGCGGCCGTCGACGTGCCGATCCTGCGCAAGGACTTCATCGTCGACACCTATCAGCTCGTCGAGGCCCGCGCCGCCGGCGCCGACCTGGCCCTGCTCATCGTCGCCGCCCTCGACGACGACACCCTGCGGCGCCTGCACGACGAGGCCTCCGAGCTCGGGCTGACCGTGCTCGTCGAGGTCCACGACGAGGCCGAGGTCGAGCGCGCGCTGGCCCTCGATCCCGAGCTGATCGGCGTCAACAGCCGCAACCTCAAGACCCTCGAGGTCGATCCGGGCGTCTTCGGTCGGCTCGCCCCCCAGATCCATGCGGACGTGGTGAAGGTCGCCGAGTCCGGCATCACCAGCGTCGACGACGTGGCCGGCTTCGTGGCGCAGGGCGCCGGGGTCGTGCTCGTCGGCGAGGCGCTGGTCAAGGACGGCGACCCCGAGACAGCCGTACGCGCCATGACAGGAGTGACGACCCGATGAGCCAGCAGACGAGGTTCGAGGCCGACGATCGCGGATACTTCGGCGACACGTGGGGCGGGCGCTTCATGCCCGAGGCCCTCGTCTCCGCCCTCGACGAGCTCACCGAGGCCTGGCGCGAGGCGATGGCCGACACCGCGTTCGTCGACGAGTTCGAGCGCGTGCTGCGTGACTACGCCGGCACGCCGAGCCGGCTCTACCACGCCGAGCGGCTCTCCGCGTCCGTCGGTGCCCGGGTGCTGCTCAAGCGCGAGGACCTCAACCACACGGGTGCCCACAAGATCCGCAACGTCCTGGGCCAGGCCCTGCTCACCAAGCGGATGGGCAAGACGCGCGTCATCGCCGAGACCGGCGCCGGTCAGCACGGCGTCGCCAGCGCCACCGCCGCCGCGTGGTTCGACCTCGACTGCACGGTCTACATGGGCGCGGTCGACACCCGCCGCCAGGCCCTCAACGTTGCTCGCATGCAGCTGCTCGGCGCGAAGGTCATCCCGGTCGAGTCCGGCAGCGCCACCCTCAAGGACGCCATCAACGAGGCCATGCGCGACTGGGTGGCCAGCGTCGACCACACTGCCTACCTCTTCGGCACCGCGGCCGGGCCCCACCCGTTCCCGAGCATGGTCCGCGACTTCTGCCGCGGCATCGGCGACGAGGCCCGCGCCCAGTGCCTCGAGCAGTACGGCGTCCTCCCGGACGCCGTCGCGGCGTGTGTCGGCGGCGGCTCCAACGCGATCGGGCTGTTCACCGCGTTCCTCGACGACGAGGGCGTGGAGATCCACGGCTTCGAGCCCGGCGGTGACGGCGTCGAGACGGGCCGCCACGCCGCCACCATCCACGCGGGCGAGGCCGGAGTCCTGCACGGCGCCCGCACCTACGTCCTCCAGGACGAGGACGGCCAGACGGTCGAGTCCCACTCCATCTCGGCAGGCCTGGACTACCCCGGCGTGGGGCCGCAGCACGCCTACCTCGCGGCCGCCGGCAGGGCGTCGTACACGCCGGTCACGGACGCCGAGGCGATGGACGCCATGGCGCTGCTGAGCCGCACCGAGGGCATCATCCCGGCGATCGAGTCGGCGCACGCGATCGCGGGCGCGCTCGAGGTCGCGAAGCGGCTGGGTGCCGAGAAGGGCCCGGACGCCACGATCATCGTCAACCTCAGTGGACGCGGCGACAAGGACATGGGCACGGCCATCGAGTGGTTCGGCCTGGGTGAGACAGGCGCAGGCGACGCAGCTCCGATGGACACGGAGGAGCAGCAGTGACCTCCGCAGCAGTTGCGTTCGCCAAGGCCCGCAGCGAGGGCCGCGCCGCGCTGGTCGGCTACCTGCCTGCGGGGTTCCCCACCGTCGACGGGTCCATCGCCGCCCTGCTCGCCATGGTCGAGGCCGGGTGCGACGTGATCGAGATCGGACTGCCCTACAGCGACCCCGTCATGGACGGACCCACCATCCAGACCGCTGCCCAGCAGGCACTGGAGGGCGGCGTCCGCACCAGCGACGTGCTGCGCGTGGTCGAGACGGTGGCCCAGACCGGCGTCCCGACCCTGGTCATGACCTACTGGAACCCCATCGAGAGGTACGGCGTCGAGCGCTGGGCCACCGATCTGGCCGGCGCCGGGGGAGCGGGCATGATCACGCCCGACATCACCCCCGACCACGGTCGCGAGTGGATCGAGGCGGCCGACGCCCACGACCTCGACAAGGTCTTCCTGGTCGCGCCGAGCTCGACGGACGAGCGGATCGCCATGACGACCGCCGCCTGCCGCGGGTTCGTCTACGCCACCGCCGTGATGGGGGTCACCGGAGCGCGCACCACCACCTCCGAGCTCGCGGCACCCCTCGTGGCCCGCACCCGCGCCACCACCGACCTGCCGATCGGCGTGGGCCTGGGTGTCAGCACCGGCGACCAGGCCGCCGAGGTGGCTGCGCACGCTGACGGGGTGATCGTGGGCTCGGCCTTCGTCCGTGTGCTGCTCGACCACGCCGGCGACCCGGCAGCGGGTCTGGCCGGCCTGCGGGAGCTGACTGCCGACCTCGCCGGCGGCTGCCGCCGTGGCTAGAGGCTCCACCGCGACAGTCCGCCTCCTCGGCGTGGCGCTCCTCGCGCTGCTGGTGTCCTGCGGAAGCCGCACCCAGGCACCCACCGAGTTCACCGGCACCCCGCTCGACCCGCCGTTCGAGGTCTCCTCGACGCCCCTCGTCGGCACGGACGGCGACGCCTACAGCCTGACCGAGGACACCGACAAGGACCTCACTCTCGTCTTCTTCGGCTACACCAACTGCCCCGACATCTGCGGTCAGGTGATGGCGACGCTGGCCGGCACGCTGACGCGGCTCGACGACTCCCAGCGCGAGCGCCTCGACGTGGTGTTCGTGACCACGGACCCCGCGCGCGACGACGAAGCCGCAGTCGCCGACTACGTCGAGGCCTTCGATCCGAGCATCATCGGCGTCACCGGCGACCTCGACGACATCATCGAGGTCGGCCTCAGCATGGCGGTCGCCGTCGACCAGGGCGAGAAGCTCCCCAGCGGTGGCTACGAGGTCACCCACGGCACGCGGGTGCTGGCCGTCGACGAGGCCGACGAGACCCCGATGATGTGGGACCAGGACGTGTCCCAGACCCAGCTCACCCGCGACATCACGCTGCTGCTCGACGAAGGATGATTGCCCCATGTCCCCCCTGGTGACCCTCATGTCCATCCCCAGCCCCGCCGACGGCGTGTGGAACCTGGGTCCGGTGCCGATCCGCGGCTACGCCCTGTGCATCATCGCCGGCATCGTCTTCGCCATCTGGCTCGGTGAGCGTCGCTGGGTCGCGCGCGGCGGCCTGCCGGGCGAGGTCAGCGACCTGGCCATCTGGGGCGTTCCGTTCGGTCTGCTCGGCGGTCGGCTCTACCACGTGATCACCGACTGGGAGCTCTACTTCGGCGAGGGGAGGAACCCGGTCACCGCGCTCTACGTCTGGCGTGGGGGGCTCGGCATCTGGGGCGCGATCGCCCTCGGCGTGCTGGGCATCTGGATCGGCGCGCGGCTGCGCGGCATCAAGCTGCTGCCGCTCATCGACGCCCTCGCGCCCGGTGTCCTCGTCGCGCAGGCGTTCGGTCGCTGGGGCAACTGGTTCAACCAGGAGCTCTACGGCCGCCCGACCGACCTGCCGTGGGGGTTGGAGATCGATGTGGCGCACCGACCCGCGCAGTACCTCGACGTGGCGACCTTCCACCCAGCGTTCCTCTACGAGTGCCTCTGGAACCTGGCCGCCTTCGCCGTGCTGATCTGGCTGGACCGGCGCTTCCGTCTCGGCCACGGCCGGGTCGCGGCGCTCTACATCATGCTCTACACCGCCGGACGCGGCTGGATCGAGAACCTGCGCATCGACGACGTCCAGATGGACAACGTGCTGGGCCTGCGCCTCAACGTGTGGACGTCGATCGTGCTCTTCGTCCTGGCGGCCCTGTTCTTCCTCTGGTCGGCCCGCCGACACCCCGGGCGCGAGGAGCAGGTGCGCACGCGGGAGCCGGCGGTCGACGAGGAGGAGACGACGTCCGGGACGGGTGCGGTCGATCCCACGGCCTGAGCCACCACCCCTCGCCGCGCCGTTGCGGTGATAGATTCCGGATCGCTCGGGCCAACGTCGTCCCCAGCGCACACGCCCACCCCCCAGCACGATCGGGCCACGCGCTCGGACTGCTGAGACGACGACGGGAGAACCAGTGCCCCCGACGCACCCGTTCCCGCCGAACTTCCCGGCTGCCCAGGGTCTCTACGACCCCCGCCACGAGAAGGACGCCTGCGGCGTCGCCATGGTCGCCACGCTCACGGGTGTGGCCAGCCACGACATCGTGGCCAAGGCCCTGACCGCCCTGCGCAACCTCGACCACCGCGGTGCCGCCGGTGCCGAGGTCAACTCCGGCGACGGCGCCGGGATCCTGATCCAGGTGCCCGACGCCTTCCTGCGCGAGGTGGTCGACTTCGAGCTGCCGACCGCCAAGTCGTACGCCGTGGGCACCGCGTTCCTGCCCGGCGACGAGGGGGGCGTCGCCAAGACGCGCCAGCGGATCGAGGAGCTCGCCGACGAGGAGGGCCTCGTCGTCCTGGGGTGGCGCGAGGTCCCGGTCGACGACTCCAGCCTGGGTGCGACCGCCCGCAGCGTGATGCCGGCCTTCGCTCAGCTGTTCGTGGCCGGCAAGGGCTCCCGGGTGACCGGCATGGCGCTGGAGCGCCGTGCCTACTGCCTGCGCAAGCGCGCCGAGTCCGAGACGGACGTCTACTTCCCGTCGCTGTCCGCGCGGACCCTGGTCTACAAGGGCATGCTGACGACCGACCAGCTCGACGCGGTCTTCCCCGACCTCGTCGACGAGCGGATGACCTCCGCCATGGCCGTCGTCCACTCGCGCTTCTCCACCAACACCTTCCCCAGCTGGCCGCTGGCGCACCCGTTCCGCTTCATCGCCCACAACGGCGAGATCAACACCGTCATGGGCAACCGCAACTGGATGCGCGCCCGCGAGGCCCTCCTCGAGAGCGACCTCATCCCCGGCGACCTCGAGCGGATCTTCCCGATCTGCACGCCGGGCGCCTCGGACTCCGCGTCGTTCGACGAGGTGCTCGAGCTGCTGCACCTCGCCGGCCGCTCGCTGCCGCATGCCGTGCTGATGATGATCCCCGAGGCCTGGGAGAACCATCGCGAGATGGACGCCCAGCGCCGTGCGTTCTACGAGTTCCACTCCACGCTGATGGAGCCGTGGGACGGCCCGGCCTGCGTGGTCTTCACCGACGGCACCCAGATCGGTGCGGTGCTCGACCGCAACGGTCTGCGCCCCTCGCGCTACTGGGTGACCGACGACGGGCTCGTCGTCCTCGCCTCGGAGGTCGGCGTGCTCGACCTCGACCCCGCGACGATCGTGCGCAAGGGCCGGCTGCAGCCTGGCCGGATGTTCCTCGTCGACACCGAGGAGCACCGCATCATCGAGGACGACGAGGTCAAGGACCAGCTGGCCGCCGAGCACCCCTACGACGAGTGGCTGCACGCCGGCCTGATCCACCTCGACGACATCGACGAGCTCGAGCACATCGTCCACACGCACGCCTCGGTCACCCGTCGCCAGCAGGTCTTCGGCTACACGCAGGAGGAGCTCCGGGTCCTGTTGAGCCCGATGGCCAACACCGGCGGCGAGGCCCTGGGCTCGATGGGCACCGACACCCCCATCGCGGCGCTCAGCGACAAGCCGCGCCTGCTCTTCGACTACTTCTCCCAGCTCTTCGCCCAGGTGACCAACCCGCCGCTCGACGCGATCCGTGAGGAGCTGGTGACGTCCCTGAGCGGGTCGATCGGGCCCGAGGCCAACCTCCTCGACCCGACGCCGGCGTCGTGCCGGCAGATCGTCCTGCCCTTCCCGGTCTTCTCCAACGACGACCTCTCCAAGATCCGCCACATCAACCGTGACGGCGACATGCCCGGCTTCCAGGTGCACGTCGTCCGCGGCCTCTACGCCGTCGAGGGCGGGGGAGAGGCACTCGCCGCCCGGCTCGAGGAGCTCTGCCAGGAGGTCAGCGAGGCGATCGCAGATGGGGCGCGCGTCATCGTGCTCTCCGACCGTCATTCGACCGCGGAGCTGGCACCCATTCCGTCGCTGCTCCTGACGGGTGCGGTCCACCACCACCTGGTGCGTGAGAAGACCCGCACCCAGGTCGGCCTCCTCGTCGAGGCCGGTGACGTGCGCGAGGTCCACCACGTCGCGCTGCTGGTGGGCTACGGCGCCGCCGCGGTGAACCCCTACCTCGCCATGGAGTCCGTCGAGGACCTCGCCCGCGAGGCCTACTACGTCAAGGTCGACCAGGACGTGGCGGTCGCCAACCTGATCAAGGCCCTCGGCAAGGGCGTGCTGAAGGTGATGTCGAAGATGGGCGTCTCCACGGTCGCTTCCTACACCGGCGCCAAGATCTTCGAGGCCGTCGGGTTGTCCCAGGACGTCGTCGACCGCTACTTCACCGGTACGACGTCCCGGCTGGGCGGCATCGAGCTCGGGACCATCGCTGAGGAGGTGGCCCGTCGCCACGCGGTGGCCTACCCCCGGGGCGGCATCGCGCCTGCCCGCCGCGAGCTCAACACGGGCGGCGAGTACCAGTGGCGCCGCGAGGGCGAGCCGCACCTCTTCGACCCCGAGACGGTCTTCCGTCTCCAGCACGCCACCCGTGCGGGCAGCTACGACGTGTTCAAGCAGTACACCGGCCGCGTCAACGACCAGGCCTCGCGCCTGATGACGCTGCGCGGCATGTTCACCTTCAGGTCGGGTCTGCGTGAGCCGATCGACATCGAGGAGGTCGAGCCGGTCTCCGAGATCGTCAAGCGCTTCTCCACCGGCGCCATGTCCTACGGCTCGATCAGCAAGGAGGCGCACGAGACCCTCGCGATCGCGATGAACCGGCTGGGCGCCAAGTCCAACACGGGTGAGGGTGGCGAGGACGCCGACCGCCTCTACGACCCCGAGCGTCGCTCGTCGATCAAGCAGGTCGCATCGGGTCGCTTCGGCGTCACGTCGGAGTACCTCACCAACGCCGACGACATCCAGATCAAGATGGCGCAGGGCGCCAAGCCCGGCGAGGGAGGTCAGCTGCCCGGCCACAAGGTCTACCCGTGGGTGGCCAAGACGCGCTACTCGACGCCGGGCGTCGGTCTGATCAGCCCGCCGCCGCACCACGACATCTACTCCATCGAGGACCTGGCGCAGCTGATCCACGACCTCAAGAACGCCAACCCGGCCGCCCGCATCCACGTGAAGCTGGTCTCCGAGGTCGGCATCGGCACGGTCGCCGCGGGTGTGTCCAAGGCGCACGCCGACGTCGTGCTCGTCTCCGGGCACGACGGTGGCACCGGCGCGTCACCGCTCACCTCGCTGAAGCACGCGGGCGGACCGTGGGAGCTCGGCCTGGCCGAGACCCAGCAGACGCTGCTGCTCAACGGGCTGCGCGACCGGATCGTCGTCCAGGCCGACGGGCAGCTCAAGACCGGCCGCGACGTCATCATCGCCGCGCTCCTCGGCGCCGAGGAGTACGGCTTCGCCACCGCCCCGCTGGTCGTCAGCGGCTGCATCATGATGCGGGTCTGTCACCTCGACACCTGCCCGGTGGGCGTGGCGACCCAGAACCCGGTCCTGCGCGAGCGCTACAACGGCCAGGCCGACCATGTCGTGAACTTCTTCGAGTTCATCGCCCAGGAGGTCCGCGAGCTGCTGGCCGAGCTGGGGTTCCGGACCCTGGCCGAGGCTGTCGGTCAGGTCGGCACCCTCGACGTCGCCCGGGCGATCAACCACTGGAAGGCCTCCGGTCTCGACCTGACGCCGATCCTGCACGAGGCCTCGCGCCACGGTGAGTTCGGCCAGTTCGCGGACCAGGACCTGCGGTGCACCGGCACCCAGGACCACGGCCTCGACAAGGCGCTCGACAACCGCCTCATCGAGATCGCTGCCCCCGCCCTGGAGTCGGGCGAGCCCGTACGAGCCCAGGTCGAGGTCCGCAACGTCAACCGCACCGTCGGCACCATGCTGGGCCACGAGGTGACCAAGCGCTACCGGGGCGAGGGACTGCCCGAGGGGACCATCGACATCACCCTGACCGGTTCGGCCGGCCAGTCCTTCGGCGCCTTCGTGCCGCGTGGGGTGACCCTCCGCCTGGAGGGTGACGCCAACGACTACGTCGGCAAGGGGCTGTCCGGCGGTCGGCTGGTCGTGCGCCCGGACCGGGCGGCGACCTTCGACGCCAGCGAGCAGATCATCGCCGGCAACACCATCGGCTACGGCGCCACGTCGGGCAGGATCTTCCTCCGCGGGAGGGCGGGCGAGCGGTTCTGCGTCCGCAACTCCGGCGCGAGCGCCGTCGTGGAGGGTGTGGGCGACCACGCCTGCGAGTACATGACCGGGGGCGTCGTCGTCATCCTCGGTCCGACCGGTCGCAACGTGGCGGCCGGGATGTCGGGGGGCTATGCCTTCGTGCTGGACCTCGACGAGCACCGGGTCAACCCCGAGCTCGTCGACCTCGCTCCCGTCGCCGGCAAGGCCGCCGACGAGCTCAGGTCGCTGGTCGAGGAGCACGCCGAGGAGACCGGGTCCACGGTCGCCACCGAGCTGCTGGCCGACTGGGCCACCTCGCTCGGGCGCTTCACCGAGGTGATGCCGCGCGACTTCCGGCGGGTGCTCGAGGCACGCGAGGCAGCCCTCGGAGAGGGCCTCAGCGAGGACGAAGCGGCGGCGCGCATCATGGAGGTGCTTCATGGCTGATCCCAAGGGCTTTCTCAAGCACGGACGAGAGGTCGCCTCGCGCCGCGAGGTCGCCGAGCGCGTCCAGGACTGGGACGAGGTCTATCCGGACGGGGTCGGCCGCGCACTGCTGCCGATCATCTCCACCCAGGCCGGGCGCTGCATGGACTGCGGCATCCCGTTCTGCCACCAGGGCTGCCCCCTGGGCAACATCATCCCGGAGTGGAACGACCTGGTCTGGCGCGACGACTGGGACGGCGCGATGGACCGACTCCACGCGACCAACAACTTCCCGGAGTTCACCGGCCGCCTGTGTCCCGCGCCGTGCGAGACCTCGTGCGTGCTGGGCATCAACCAGGACCCGGTGACCATCAAGAACGTCGAGGTCTCGATCATCGACCGCGCGTGGGGCTCGGGCTACGTCCGCCCCCAGCCGCCGGAGTGGCTCTCGGGGAAGACGGTCGCAGTGATCGGCTCCGGCCCCGCCGGGCTCGCCGCCGCACAGCAGCTCACAAGGGCCGGCCACACGGTGGCGGTGTACGAGCGTGCCGACAAGATCGGCGGGCTGATGCGCTACGGCATCCCCGAGTTCAAGATGGAGAAGAAGCACCTCGACCGGCGTCTCGACCAGATGCGGCGCGAGGGGACGATCTTCCGTGCCGGGGTCGACGTCGGGGGAGACCTGACCGGACCGCAGCTGCTGGCCCGCTACGACGCGGTGGTCCTGGCGATGGGCGCCACCGCCGCGCGGGACCTCCCGGTCCCCGGCCGTGAGCTCGGCGGCATCCACCAGGCGATGGAGTTCCTTCCGCAGGCCAACCGGGTGGCGCTGGGCGAGGCTCCCACCTCGGACGGCTCCGACCAGATCCTCGCCACCGACAAGGACGTCGTGATCATCGGCGGCGGCGACACCGGGGCCGACTGCCTCGGCACGTCGATCCGCCAGGGGGCTCGCTCGATCACCCAGCTCGAGATCATGCCCCAGCCCACGGGCGAGCGGCCCGCCGGCCAGCCGTGGCCGACGTACCCCATGCTCTTCCGGGTGTCCTCGGCACACGAGGAGGGCGGCGACCGGGTCTATGCCGTGTCGACGCAGGAGTTCCTCGGTGACGACGACGGCAACGTGTCGGCGCTCAAGCTGGTCGAGGTCGACGCCTCCTTCCAGCCGGTCGAGGGCACCGAGCGCGAGATCCCTGCGCAGCTCGTCCTGCTGGCCATGGGCTTCGTGGGTCCCGAGCAGCCGGGCATCATCGAGCAGCTCGGCGTCGACCTCGACGAGCGCGGCAACGTACGACGCGACGAGTCGTACGCCGCCTCCGTCCCGGCCGTCTATGTCGCCGGTGACGTGGGCCGCGGCCAGTCGCTGATCGTGTGGGCCATCGCCGAGGGTCGCAGCGCGGCCGCCGCGGTGGACGCGTTCCTGACCGGATCGACGACGCTGCCGGCGCCGATCAAGCCGCACGAACGCCCGCTGACCGTCTGATCCCCCCTTAGAGGTGAGTGAGGCGCCTTCCTGCCCCGGGGAAGCCGCCTCACTCACCGACAGAGCCCGGGAGAAGGGCTTTGGAACGATCCAACTTCCGCTAGGGTGGTCGCGTGAAAAGAGCCAAGATCGTCTGTACCCTCGGCCCCGCGGTGAACACCCCGGAGGGGATCCGAGCCCTTGTCGACGCCGGAATGGATGTTGCTCGACTCAACATGAGCCACGGGGCGTACGCCGACCACGAGGCCGTCTACCGCCTGGTCCGCCAGGCCTCCGACGACACCGGCCACGCGATCGGCGTCTTCGCCGACCTGCAGGGCCCGAAGATCCGCCTCGAGACCTTCGGCGACGGCCCGGTGAAGCTGAAGGCGGGCGCCGCCTTCACCATCACGACGCGCGACGTGGTGGGCGACGTCGACCAGTGCGGTACGACGTACAAGGGGCTGCCGGGCGATGTCGAGCCGGGCGACCCGCTGCTGATCGACGACGGCAAGGTGCGGCTCAAGGTCACGTCGGTCGACGACACCGACGTCGTCACGGAGGTGATCGTCGCCGGCAAGGTCTCCAACAACAAGGGGATCAACCTGCCCGGTGTCGCGGTGTCCGTGCCGGCGCTGTCCGAGAAGGACACCGCCGACCTGCGCTGGGCGCTCAACCTGGGCGTGGACTTCATCGCCCTCAGCTTCGTGCGGAGCGCGGCCGACGCCGACGACGTCCGCGCGATCATGCGCGAGGAGAACATCTTCGTCCCGATCATCGCCAAGATCGAGAAGCCGCAGGCGATCGAGAACATCGACGAGATCGTCAACGCCTTCGACGGCATCATGGTGGCTCGGGGTGACCTCGGCGTCGAGTGCCCGCTCGAGGACGTGCCGATCCACCAGAAGCTGATCATCGACAAGGCCCGGCGCAACGCCAAGCCGGTCATCGTGGCGACCCAGATGCTCGAGTCCATGATCAGTGCTCCTGCCCCGACGCGGGCCGAGGCGAGCGACGTGGCCAACGCCGTCCTCGACGGCGCCGACGCCGTGATGCTCTCCGGCGAGACGAGCGTGGGGGAGTACCCGATCATCGCCGTCGAGACGATGGCCCGGATCGTGGCGTCGACCGAGGACCACGGCCTGAGCCACATGGCCGCGGTGGCGTGGAATCCGCACACCCGCGGCGGGATCATCGCCAAGGCTGCCGCCGAGGTGGCCGAGTCCGTCGGAGCGGCGTTCCTCGTCGCGTTCACCGTGAGCGGCGACTCGGCCAAGCGGCTCTCCCGCTACCGCGGGCCCATCCCGATCCTTGCCTTCACCCCGGAAGCGCGTACGCGCTCGCAGCTGGCGCTCACCTGGGGCGTCGAGACCTTCCAGGGCGCCGAGGTCGAGCACACCGACGAGATGGTGCGTCAGGTGGACGAGGCCCTCATCCACATCGGCCGGGTCACCAAGGGCGACCTCGTGGTGATCATCGCGGGCAGCCCGCCCGGTATCCCCGGATCCACCAACGCGCTGCGCATCCACCGGATGGGCGACGCGATCGACGGGGCCGCGCCGGCCTACCGGCGTCTGCGCTGAGTCTCGTCGGCTGACCGAGATGGGGTCGCACTCACCGGGCGATCGCCAATGCCTCGGACTGCGGCTGGATCTCCCAGGCGCGGACACGAGCGTGCGGGTGACCACCTGACAGTCACGGAGTGCCCCGGGTGAGATTCGAACTCACACTGGATGTGGTTTGAGCACATTTCCTCTGCCATTGGGATACCGGGGCCGGCAGCGGGGGAAACCGTACCCGACTAGCCTTGACCGCGTGACGCAGCCTGACGAGACCAGTCCCGCCTCCGACGTACGCCGGGTGGTGATCGCCGAGGACGAGGCCCTCATCCGGATGGACCTCGCCGAGATGCTCGGCGAGGAGGGCTACGACGTGGTCGGTCAGGCCGGCGACGGGCAGAAGGCGATCGAGCTCGCCCGCGAGCTGCGCCCCGACCTGGTCATCCTCGACGTGAAGATGCCGGTGCTGGACGGCATCGCCGCTGCCGAGGTCATCGCCGGCGAGCGCATCGCACCGGTCGTCATCCTCACTGCCTTCTCGCAGCGCGACCTGGTCGCCCGCGCCCGTGACGCGGGGGCGATGGCCTACCTCGTCAAGCCCTTCCAGCGCGGCGACCTGGTCCCTGCCATCGAGATGGCGGTGAGCCGCTACGCCGAGATGATGGTGCTGGAGCGCGAGGTCTCCGACCTCCAGGAGTCGCTGGCCACGCGCAAGTCGGTCGAGCGGGCCAAGGGTGTCCTGCAGGAGAAGCTCGGGCTCGACGAGCCCGATGCGTTCCGGTGGATCCAGAAGACGGCCATGGACCTGCGCCTGTCCATGAAGCAGGTGGCCGACGGTGTGGTCGAGCACGGGGTCCCTGAGGTCTAGACAGCTGCGCCCACGCCTGGCGACGCTCGTTCCGGCGTGGATTGCGGGGGTTTGTCGGCGCAACGCAGGATCACGTTGCGTCACAAATGCGTCACGCTGTTGAAACTACGGCCGCAACAGTGATCTGGCGCACAATCGTGGTGCTAGGTTTCCGTCCACCCGACCATGCCGTTTCCGCATGGCCCGATTTTATGACGGAGGACTCATGTTGCACACCACGAGGCCCAAGCGTGCGATCATCGCGCTGATCGCCACCGCGGGACTTACTCTGAGTGCCTGCGGCACCACCGACGACGGTGACGACGGCGGCAGCACCAGTGGCGGAGACGGCGGCGCCGCCTGCGACCTCACGCTCGCCTTCTTCGGACCCCAGACCGGCCCTGCTGCCGGCCTGGGCGAGCCGATCATCAACGGTGCCCAGCTGGCCATCGACCAGTACAACGCAGACGCGGAGTGTGAGGTCGGCTACGAGAAGATCGACTCGCAGGGCAGCCCCGACCAGGCTCCGTCGCTCGCCACCGAGGCAGCCGGAAACGACGGCATCATCGGCATCGTCGGCCCCGCCTTCTCGGGTGAGTCCGCTGCCGCCGGCCCGATCTTCGCCGAGGCCGGCCTGCCGACCATCAGCCCGTCCGCGACCAACCCGGCGCTCTCCGAGAACGGGTGGGAGACCTTCCACCGCGTCCTCGGCAACGACGCCACCCAGGGCCCGGCCGCTGCGCGCTACATCAAGGACACCGTCGGCGCGAAGTCTGTCTTCGTGATGGACGACGCGTCCGAGTACGGCGCCGGCCTGGCCGAGATCGTCCAGTCAGACCTGGGCGACGTGGTCGTCGACACCGACACCATCCAGACCGGCCAGACCGACTTCAGTGCCTCGGTGACCAAGGTCCGCTCCTCCGAGGCCGACGCGGTCTTCTTCGGTGGCTACTACGCCGAGGCCGCACTGATCGTGCGTCAGCTGCGCTCCTCTGGCTTCGAGGGCACGTTCGTCGTCGCCGACGGTGTCAAGGACCCGGGCTACCTCGACGGGGCCAAGGCCGCCGCCGAGGGCACCGTCATCACCTGCCCGTGCATCCCCGCCGAGGACCCGGCCGTGGCCGAGTTCGCTGCCGCCTACGAGGCCGAGTTCGGTGGTGCCCCGGGCACCTACGCCGCCGAGGCCTACGACGCGGCGTCGATCTTCCTCGACGGCATCGCCGAGGGCATCGACAACCGCGAGGACATGCTCGCGTTCGTCAACGACTACGACGAGGCGGGCGTCACCAAGCAGCTCACCTTCGACGAGAAGGGTGAGCCGGCGGACGTCAAGGTCTACGCCTACACCGTCACGGACGGCGAGATCGTCTCCGAATCCGAGATCGAGTGAAGCCGAGCTTCGCCTAGTTCGACCACGACGATGTGGCCGGGGGACTGTTCCCCCGGCCACATCTCGATGCCACTCCGCTCCTGATCTGGAGGTTCGGTGAACTTCGATTTCCTGTTCAGCAACTTTGCTGAGCTGACCGTGACCGGTCTCGCCTTCGGCGCCATCTATGCACTCATCGCGCTGGGCTACACCATGGTCTACGGCGTCCTGCAGCTGATCAACTTCGCCCACTCCGAGGTCTTCATGTACGGCACCTTCGCCGCGCTGTGGACCGCCATGCTCGTCGCCGGGGACAACGGCGTGAGCACGATCAAGGGCATCGGTGTCCTGTTGCTGGCGCTGCTGGCCGCCATGGTCATGTCGGCCACCGTTGCGCTCCTGCTGGAACGCGTCGCCTACCGTCGCCTGGTCCAGAACAACTCCCCCCGCCTGATCGCGCTGATCTCTGCGATCGGCGCCTCCTTCGTCCTGGCCGAGCTGATGGGTCTTCGCGACCGGATCGCCGGCTGGTTCGGGCTCGAGGACACGCTGCGCGCCTACGTCGGCAACGCCCGCATCAACCGCAGCATGCCCGACCTGATCGAGAACAAGCGGCTCTTCCCGATCGGCAACTACCAGGTCACCATGATCGACGTCATCGTGATCCTCTCCGCCATCGTGATGATGGTGGTCCTGGACCAGTTCGTCCGCCGCTCCCGACTCGGCCGGGGGATCCGGGCCACGGCCCAGGACCCCGAGACCGCAGCACTGATGGGAGTCAACTCCACCCGTGCCGTGCAGATGACCTTCCTGCTCGGTGGTCTGATGGCCGGCGCGGCGGCGTTCCTCTACATGTTGAAGATCGAGACGACCAAGTTCGACGTCGGCTTCCTGCTCGGCGTCAAGGCCTTCACGGCCGCCGTGCTCGGCGGCATCGGCAACTTGCGTGGCGCCCTCGTCGGGGGCCTGGTCCTCGGCGTTGCCGAGAACTGGGGCTCGGCCCTGTTCGGCAGCGAGTGGCGGGACGTGGTGGCCTTCGTGCTGCTGGTCGTCATCCTCCTGTTCCGACCCACCGGCATCCTCGGTGAGTCGCTCGGAAAGGCGCGCGCATGAGCACCGAGACCACGGCCACCCCTGCCAAGGAGCCCAGCAGCTCTCTCGGGGAGCGCTTCGGCGCCCTCCCCAAGTCGGTCAAGATCGGTCTGCTGATCCTGGCCGCCCTGTTCGCCTACGCGCTGCCCCTGCTCGAGCCGCCGTTCATCTCCCCGCCGGGGACGGACTTCGGTGGTGTGCTCTTCACGGTGACGATCTACTGCATCGTGGCTCTCGGTCTCAACATCGTGGTCGGCTACGCCGGACTGCTCGACCTGGGCTACGTCGGCTTCTACGCCATCGGCGCCTACACCGCGGCGATCCTGACCTCCTTCCACGCCAACTGGCCGCTGCTGCTCGCGCTCCCGGTCGCCGTGTTGGCCTCGACCCTCTCCGGCGTGCTGCTGGGCTGGCCGACGCTCCGGGTGCGTGGCGACTACCTCGCCATCGTGACCCTGGGGTTCGGCGAGATCATCCGGCTGGTGGCGCAGAACACCGAGTGGTTGGGCGCCTCCAAGGGCATCAGCCAGATCGCCAAGCCCTCGGGTGTGTCTCTGTTCGAGATCCCCCACCTCAACTGGGACAGCGGAGTGCCGCTGCTGGACTTCAACGACACGACGAAGTTCGTCGAGTTCGGCGTGCTCGACCAGATTCCCTACTACTGGCTGGGGCTCACGGTCGTCCTGCTGGTGCTGTTGGCCGACCGGCTGATCAAGGACAGTCGCGTGGGACGCGCCTGGGAGGCCACTCGCGAGGACGAGGACGCAGCCGAGCTGATGGGCGTGCCGACGTTCAAGTTCAAGCTGCTCGCGTTCGCGACCGGTGCCTTCATCGGTGGGCTCGCGGGTGCGCTCTATGCCAGTCGTCAGGGGTTCATCAACCCGCTCTCGTTCCTGCTGCTGTTCTCCATCCTGTTCCTGGCAGCGGTGGTCATCGGCGGCCAGGGCAACAGGTGGGGCGTGCTGGTGGGCGCCTTCCTGGTGGCCTACCTGCCCGAACGGTTCCGGGACTTCTCGGACTTCCGGGTGCTGGCCTTCGGTGCCGCGCTGATGCTGCTCGCGATCTTCCGCCCCGAGGGCTTGCTGCCGCCGCGACGCACGGTCCGGGCCAAGCACTCGCAACACGACATCGAGGCGCTCGAAGAGGGCACTGAGGGAGAGGATGCATCGCATGTCTGACGACAACCCCACGACGGCCGGCACGCCGGCACGCGTCCTGGAGATCGACCACCTCACCCTGAAGTTCGGCGGCCTGACCGCCCTCGACGACGTGACGTTCCACATCACCGAGGGCGAGATCCTCGGACTGATCGGACCCAACGGTGCCGGCAAGACCACCTGCTTCAATGCCATCACCGGTATCTACGCGCCCACGAGCGGGGACATCCAGTTCCGTGGCTCCTCGATCGCCGGGCAGAAGCGGCACCACATCGCGAAGCTCGGCGTGGCCCGTACCTTCCAGAACATCCGGCTCTTCAAGTCGATGACCGCCCTGGAGAACGTCCTGGTCGGCGCCGACGCCCAGCACAGCACCGGCATGGCCAGTGCGCTGTTCCGGTTGCCGAAGCACCGGCGCGAGGAACGCGAGGGTCACGAACGGGCGATGGAGCTGTTGCGCTTCATGGGACTGCACACCAAGCCTGACGAGCTCGCCTCCAACCTGTCCTACGGTGACCAGCGTCGGCTGGAGATCGCCCGGGCGATGGCCACGAACCCGAAGCTCATCTGCCTCGACGAGCCCGCAGCCGGTTTCAACCCGGCCGAGAAGGTCCAGCTGATGGAGCTGATCAGGCGGGTTCGCGACCAGGGCTACACGGTGCTGCTCATCGAGCACGACATGAAGCTCGTGATGGGCGTGACCGACCGGATCGTGGTGCTCGAGTTCGGCAAGCTGATCGCCGATGGCGTGCCTGCTGAGATCCGCGACAACCCGGCGGTCATCGCCGCCTACCTGGGAGTGGACGAAGAAGATGCTTCTTGAGGTCGAGGGCCTGTGTGTCAACTACGGACACATCGAGGCCATCCGCAACATCTCGTTCGGCGTGGAGGAAGGCAGCATCACCACCCTGATCGGGGCCAACGGCGCCGGCAAGACCACGACCCTCAAGACGATCTCCGGTCTGCGGAAGGTCAGGCTGGGAAAGGTCGTCTTCGAGGGCCAGGACATCACCCACCTGCCGCCGTACGAGCGGGTCAAGCTCGGGATCTCGCAGTCGCCGGAGGGCCGGGGATGCTTCCCGGGCATGACGGTGCGGGAGAACCTCGACATGGGGGCCTACGTCCGCAAGGACCGTCGGACCGCCGCCTACCAGGCAGACCTGGACCGGGTCTTCGAGCTCTTTCCCCGGCTGCACGAGCGGATCAACCAGTCGGCCGGCACGATGTCGGGAGGGGAGCAGCAGATGCTCGCCATCGGTCGCGCGCTGATGGCCAAGCCCAGGCTGGTGCTGCTCGACGAGCCGTCGATGGGTCTGGCTCCGATGTTCATCCAGCAGATCTTCTCGATCATGTCCGAGATCAACGCCCAGGGCACCACGGTGCTGCTCGTGGAGCAGAACGCCGCGCAGGCCCTCAAGCGGGCCGACTCGGCCCACATCCTGGAGACCGGCGAGATCGTGCGCTCCGGGACGGGCGCCGAGCTGGCCGGGGACGACTCGGTGCGTGCCGCCTACCTCGGCGGGGACGTCTAGGCGAGACCCGCGGCCGGGTCGGGACCCGGACCTGTCCACCGGAGGCTTGTTCACGTACGCTCTCCGCTGTGCGTCACGCCCGGCGTGGCACACGGGGGCGGCAACGAGGATGACCCTGGGAGTGAAGCGCATGAGCAGGATGCCTGTGTCGGTCCGTGCGGCGTTGCCCGACGACGTCGTGGTGCTGCGGGAACTGTGGAGCGACATCCTGCGCAAGGGCGGGCTCGACGAGCAGCTCGCCGACGTGGCCCGCGTGGTCGCGACGTCGAGCGAGCGAGAGAACCAGCTCCTGGCCGTCGCCGAGATCGACGGCGAGGTGGCCGGTGCGGTCTACCTGGAGGCCACGACGTTCACACCCCTCAACCTCGAGCCCGCGGTCCTGGCGGTCTCGCCCCACGTCTTCCAGCAGTTCCGGCGCCGGGGCGTCGGAAGTGCGCTGATGGAGGCGGCCTGCCGGTTCGCCGACCAGCACGGCATCAACCACGTGCAGACGGCGGCAGCGGCCGAGTCGCGTGACGCCAACCGCTTCATGGCCCGCCTGTCCTTCGCGCCGCAGGCGATGCTGCGCGCGGCGACCACGAGCGCCGTACGCGCCCGGCTGCCGCAGTCGCGCAAGGTGACCCACGCCGGGACCAGCCGGCAGCGGATCGACCGGGTGCTGGCCGCGCGCCGCATCCGGCGCGAGCGCGTTCCCGGCTGATCTGACGCAGGTCGGGGTCGCCGGTCACCCGGGTGGCAGCTCCACCAGCGCGCAGGTGATCCGCGAGGTGCACACGCGCTTGCCGGCCTCGTTGGTGACCACGATCTCGAAGGCGGTCGTCGTACGGCCCAGGTGGATCGGGCGCGCCGTGCCGGTGACGACGCCGGACGTCGCGGCGCGGTGGTGGGTGGCGTTGATGTCCACGCCGACCGGGACCTTGTGGGGATAGGCGTGGATCGCCGAGCCCATCGAGCCGAGCGACTCGGCGAGGACGACCGAGGCTCCGCCGTGGAGGAGGCCGTAGGGCTGGGTGTTGCCCTCGACCGGCATCGTGGCCACGATCCGGTCCGCGGAGATCTCGGTGATGACGATCCCCATCTTGTCGTTCAGCGCGCCCATGCCCTGCGGCATCATCGCGACGAACTCCTCGATGGATCGACCGGTCTGGGGCAGCTTCAGTTCGCTCATGGACTGATTGTCGCCGAGCCCGGCGGTCGCTGCGGCGTCGGTCCCGGCCGCTAGAGTCGCGGAGTGTCCGAGACGAGTGCTGCCACCACCTCCCCGACCCCGCGACTGCTCCTGCTGGACGGCCACTCGCTGGCCTATCGCGCGTTCTTCGCCCTGCCGGTGGAGAACTTCGCCACGGCCACCGGGCAGCACACCAACGCTGTCTACGGCTTCACCTCGATGCTGGTCAACGTGCTTCGCGACGAGGTCCCCACGCACGTCGCGGTCGCGTTCGACAAGTCGCGCCAGACCTTCCGGCTCGAGCAGTACGCCGACTACAAGGCCAAGCGCAACAAGACGCCCGACGAGTTCAGCAGCCAGCTGCCGCTGATCCGTCGGGTGCTCGACGCACTCGCCATCACCCACCTCGACCTCGACGGGTACGAGGCCGACGACATCATCGCCACGCTCGCCACCGAGGGGTTGGCCGACGGCATGGAGGTGCTCATCCTCACCGGCGACCGCGACGCGATCCAGCTGGTCACCGACTCCTCGACGGTCCTCTATCCCATGCGTGGGGTCAGCGACCTCGCCCGCCTGACTCCCGCATCGGTCGAGGAGAAGTACGCCGTCCCGCCGCACCGCTATCCCGAGCTGGCCGCGATCGTCGGCGAGACCTCCGACAACCTTCCGGGCGTCCCCGGCGTCGGTCAGGGATACGCCGCGAAGTGGATCAACCAGTTCGACGGCCTCGACAACGTGATCGCGCGTGCCGACGAGATCACGGGCAAGAAGGGCGAGGCACTGCGCGCCCACCTCGGTGACGTGATCCGCAACCGCCACCTCAACGCCCTCATCCGCGACCTCACCCTGCCCGTCCGACCCGGTGACCTGGGTCGCAAGCCCTGGGACCGGACGGTCGGCCTGGAGCTCCTCGACGAGCTGGAGTTCCGCGGCGAGCTGCGGACGCGCCTGATGGACACGATCGACCCGTCGCCCGCGGACGAACCCGCCGAGTCCGGGTTCGAGCTCCAGGGGGAGCGGCTGGCGCCCGGATCGGTCCGCGACTGGCTCGCCACGCACGCTCCCGCGGGGGAGCGGGTGGGCGTTGCCGTGCAGGGATCGTGGCGAGCCGGCTCCGGTGAGGTCCTGTCCCTGGCCGTGGCGACCGGGGCCGGAGCAGCCGGGTGGTTCGACGCGACCGACCTCGGTCCCGACGACGACGCCGCGGTGGCCGACTGGCTGGCCGACGCCGAGCGCCCGAAGGTCATCCACGACGCCAACGGCCCCAGCCTGGCCCTGGCCGCGCGCGGGTGGGAGCTGGGCGGGCTCGCCGTCGACACCGCGCTCGCCGCCTACCTCGTCCAGCCCGACCAGCGTTCCTACGACCTGGCCGACCTGACCCTCCGCTACCTCAAGCGCGAGCTGCGCCAGGACTCCGCGGACACCGCCCAGCTGACCTTCGACGCCATGGACGACACCGTGGCCAGCGACACCGCGATGCTGACCGCGCGCGCGGTCCTCGACCTGGCCGACGCCCTCGACGACACGGTCGAGGAGCACGGCGGGACCGACCTGCTGCGCGATGTCGAGCTCCCGCTGATCGGCACGCTGGTCCGGATGGAGCAGACCGGCATCGCGGTCGACGTCGACTACCTCGAGGGGCTGGAGTCGGAGTTCGGCGACCAGGTCCGCGACGCCGCCGCCGACGCCTATGACGTGATCGGCAAGGAGATCAACCTGGGCTCGCCCAAGCAGCTTCAGGTGGTGCTCTTCGACGAGCTCGACATGCCGAAGACCAAGCGCACCAAGACCGGCTACACGACCGACGCCGACGCCCTGCAGCAGCTCTTCGAGAAGACCGAGCACCCGTTCCTGCAGCACCTGCTGCGACACCGTGACGTCATCCGTCTGCGACAGACCGTCGAGGGCCTGCTCAAGACGGTGGCCTCCGACGGGCGCATCCACACGACCTACAACCAGATCATCGCCGCCACCGGGCGTCTCTCCAGCACCGACCCCAACCTGCAGAACATCCCGATCCGCACCGAGGCGGGCCGACGCATCCGCGAGGGCTTCGTGGTGGGCGAGGACTTCGAGTCGTTGTTGACGGCCGACTACAGCCAGGTCGAGATGCGGATCATGGCCCACCTGTCCGAGGACGTCCTCCTCATCGAGGCCTTCCGCTCCGGGCAGGACTTCCACTCGATCACCGCAGCGCGGGTGTTCGGGGTGGACGCCGACGCCGTCACCACCGAGCAGCGCGCCAAGATCAAGGCGATGAACTACGGCCTGGCCTACGGCCTCTCGGCGTTCGGACTGTCCCAGCAGCTGCGGATCGACACCTCCGAGGCACGCGGGCTGATGGACGAGTACTTCGAGACCTTCGGGGGTGTCCGCGACTACCTCGGCAGCATCGTCGACGAGGCACGTCGCTCGGGGTTCACCGAGACGATCATGGGTCGTCGCCGCTACCTCCCCGACCTCACCAGCGACAACCGCCAGCGCCGCGAGACGGCCGAGCGGATGGCGCTCAACGCCCCGATCCAGGGTTCCGCGGCCGACCTGGTCAAGGTCGCGATGCTCGGCGTCGAGCGGGCTCTGATCGCCGAGGGGTTGCGCTCCCGGATGCTCCTGCAGGTCCACGACGAGCTGGTCTTCGAGGTGGCGCCGGGGGAGAGCGACGCGCTCGCGTCCCTCGTCCGCGCCGAGATGGGTCGCGCCGCAGACCTGGCAGTCCCGCTGGACGTCTCAGTCGGCACCGGGCGCAGCTGGCACGACGCCGCTCACTGACGTGGCGTCCACCGCAGCGGGCCTGGTCAGGTCCATGCGCCCACGCCAGTGGGTCAAGAACCTCCTGGTCGTCGCCGCGCCGCTCGCCGCCGGAGCCCTCAACGACAGCGACGTCGTGCGCTCCACCGTGCTGGCCTTCCTGAGCTTCTGCGCGGCATCGAGCGCGGTCTACCTGGTCAACGACTCGGCCGACCGCGAGAGCGACCGTCTGCACCCCACCAAGCAGAGGCGGGCGATCGCGGCCGGCGAGGTCTCCGTGCCGGTGGCGGTCACGGTCGCGGCGCTCCTGGCTGCCCTGTCGCTGACGCTGGCCGCGCTGACCGACCGCTCCCTGGTCCTGCTGATGCTGACGTACCTCGCGCTACAGCTCGGGTACGCGCTGTGGCTCAAGCACGAGCCGGTCCTGGACATCGGCATCGTCGCCACCGGGTTCCTGATGCGTGCGGTGGCCGGCGGCCTCGCGGCGTCCCTGCCGCTCTCGCAGTGGTTCCTGCTGGTGTCGAGCTTCGGCTCGCTCTTCATCGTCGCGGGCAAGCGCTACTCCGAGCTGCACACCCTCGGCAGCGAGGCCGGCACCCGGCGCTCCCTGGTGCGCTACACCGACACGTATCTCCGGTTCGTGTGGAGCACGGCCGCCAGTGCGACCCTGATGTCCTACAGCCTGTGGGCCTTCGAGCAGTCGCCCTCCGCCACGGTCCCGTGGCACACCATCTCGATCGCGCCCTTCCTGCTGGGTCTGCTGCGCTACGCGGTGGACGTCGACGCCGGCACGGCCGCGGAACCCGAGGACATCATCTGGCGGGACCGGATGCTCCAGGCGCTCGGCGTGATCTGGCTCGGCACGGTCATTCTGGGCGTGCTCCATGCGTGAGCGCCGCGCGCTGCTCACCGGGTGGGGCCGGACCGCTCCCAGCTCCACGGAGCTCGTGGCTGCCGGGGCGGACGAGCTGGCCGAGGTCATCGCCGGATCCGGGCCTCGCGGCGTGGTGGCCCGTGGCCTCGGCCGCTCCTACGGAGACGCCGCACAGAACGCCGGCGGCCGCGTGGTGGAGCCGCTGACCGGGCCCACCCGGATCGAGCGGCGGGCCGACGCCGTGGTGGCGCGGGTCGCAGCCGGCACCAGCCTGCACGACCTGATGCGCACCCTGCTCGGCGAGCGGCTCTTCGTCCCCGTCACCCCCGGAACGCGCTACGTCACGGTGGGTGGGGCCGTCGCCGCCGATATCCACGGGAAGAACCACCACCGCGACGGCAGCTTCGGGGACCAGGTGGAGTCGCTCTCGCTCGTGACTGCCGACGGCGAGACTCGCACCGTTGGACCGGACCGTGATGCCGAGCTGTTCTGGGCCACCGTCGGCGGCATGGGGCTCACCGGGATCATCACGGCGGTGACACTGCGGGTCCGCCCGGTCGAGTCGGCGTACGTGACCGTGCACACCGAGCGCGTCCCCGACCTGGCGGCACTGATGGAGCGGATGCGCACGACCGACGACGACTACCACTACTCCGTCGCCTGGATCGACACCCTGGCCCGCGGGCGTGCGATGGGCCGTTCGGTGCTGACCCGCGGTGACCACGCCACAGCGGACCAGCTGACCGGGGCCGCGGCACGCGACCCCTGGCCGCTGCCGGGGGACGCCCGCCTCGGCGTCCCCGTGACCGCCCCGCGCGGGTTCGTCTCCCGACCTACCGTGCGGGCCTTCAACGAGCTGTGGTTCCGCAAGGCGCCTCGTGACCGGCGCGGCGAGCTCCAGTCCATCTCGACCTACTTCCACCCCCTCGACGGCGTGGACCACTGGAACCGGCTCTACGGCCCGGCCGGCCTCGTCCAGTACCAGCTGGTCGTCCCCGACGGCGAGGAGGAGGCGATGGCTGAGGTGCTACGTCGCGTCTCCGCCGCCGGGCACGCATCGTTCCTGGCCGTTCTCAAGAGGTTCGGGCCGGGCAACCCCGGGCTGCTCTCGTTCCCCCTGGCGGGGTGGACCCTGGCCCTGGACCTGCCCGCCAGATCTACGCTCGCCGGGCTGTTCCGCTCGCTGGACGACATCGTGGTCGCCGCGAACGGGCGTCTCTACCTGGCCAAGGACTCCCGGCTGCACCCCGCGACGTTCGAGCGGATGTACCCACGCGCGGACGACTTCCGCGAGGTCCGCCGCTCGGTCGACCCGTCCGGCGTGTTCCAATCGGACCTCTCCCGGCGGCTGCGGCTCTGACCTGCCCGGACCACCCACTGCGAAGCGAGGAACGCGTGCTCAACGCACTCGGCGAACCACAGTCCCTGCTCATGCTCGGCGGCACCAGCGAGATCGCCCGGGCCACCGCTCGCCGCTACGGCGCCGCGGGTGGGGTGCGGATCGTGCTCGCTGCGCGCCCCGGCGCCTCCCGCGCGGACGCTGCGGACCAGCTGCGCCGGCTGGGCAACGACGTCGAGGAGCTCGACTTCGAGGCGACCGACCTGGCGTCCCATCCGGGTGTGGTCGACGCGGCCGCCGCGGGCGGCGACCTCGACGTGGCGCTGGTCGCGTTCGGCCTCCTGGGTGACGAGGAGCAGGCCTGGCAGGACCACGAAGCCGCGGTGACGCTGGCGACGGTGAACTTCACCGCGGCCGTCAGCGTCGGGGTGTGCCTCGCGAAGCTGGTGCGCCGGCAGGGTCACGGCAGCATCGTCGCGCTCTCGTCAGTGGCGGGGGAGAGGGTGCGCCGCTCGAACTTCGTCTACGGCTCGACGAAGGCTGGGATGGACGGCTTCTACCTGGGTCTCGGCGAAGCCTTGGCCGAGCACGGTGGCCACGTGCTCGTGGTGCGTCCCGGCTTCGTCCACACCCGGATGACGCAGGGACGCGAGGCTGCCCCGCTGTCGGTTCAGGCCGACGACGTGGCCGAGGCCATCGTGGCCGGTGTCGCGGCACGACGCGAGCTGGTGTGGGTCCCGGGGGCGCTACGCGTGGTCATGTCGGGTCTCCGACACGTCCCCCGGCGGGTCTTCAAGCGGCTGCCCGTCTGACCGGTGCCGACGCCGGGCGGTGAACACCGCCAGCACCACGAGCGCGGCGACGTCCACGACCGCCACCGTGGCGAGCAGCTGGAGCTGGGTCGACACCAGCAGGGCGCAGCCGGCCAGGATGAGGGACGCCGTCCACAGGACCGCGACGGCTGAGCGCAGCTGACGCGCGACGCCCTCGTAGACCATCAGCTGGAGCATCGAGAGCACGGTGCCCACCGCTGCGAAGGCCCAGATGTAGCCCCGGATCTCCTCGTAGGCCTGGCCGCCGACGAAGGAGAGCGCGAAACCCGGCAGCAGCGCGGCCACGGCGGTCGCGGCCAGTCCCAGCCCGGCGATCGCAGCCAGGGCCGGGAGGTGCGCGTTGCGTTCCTTGGACGACGCCATCCCGGGGAAGGCGATCACGACGACGAACTGGGGCAGGAAGAGCACCGCCTTCACCATGATCAGGCCCGCCGCGTAGAGCCCCGCCTGGTGGCCGTCGAGCACCGCTCGCGCCATGATCACGTCGATGTTCGACAGTGCGAAGAAGGCGAGAAGGGCGTGCGAGTTGTGCACCGCCTCGATGATGACGCCACCGTCGAACGATTCCGTCGCCACGGGACGGTCGTCAGTGTTCCGGCGGTGCAAGGCCCACCAGCCGATCACGACCGGCACGTAGGCGCCGATGGCCACGCCGAGCATCGCTGCGAACTCCGTGGGGTGCCACGCGATCAGTGCGACGCCGACGACGAGCCGCCCCAGCCCGCTGGCCAGGTAGATGGCTGCGAGCGGGCGCCAGCGCCGCTCGCCCTGCAGGATTCCCGCCTGACCGCCCATCACAGTGAGCGGCAGAGCAGCCAGGCCCACCAGCATGGCGGTAGGGAGACTGTCGAGGCGCAGCACGACGTCGATCAGTGGGGACAGCACCAGGCACAGCACCGTCAGGGCCAGGCCGGCGCGGTAGCTCACCCGCAGGATGACCCTCTCCACCTCGGCGGCATGCCCTGGCGACGCCGAGATCCGTCGAGCGGCGGTGGCCTGGAGCCCCAGCGAGAGCACGTTGACCACGAGCAGGAGGCCCATCAGCGCAGCGAACGCGCCGTACGGCTGGGTGCCGAGGATGCGGGCAGCCAGGATCGTGAAGCCGTAGGCCGCCACGCTCATGATGCCCATGGCGGCGGCCACCGTGCCGCCGCCGGAGATGCGAGTGCCGCCCCCGCGTTGAGGGGTGTCGGTCATTCGGCCTCCGGCTGTGGACGTGACGGGCTGGTGCCTCGGTGCCACCGGTCGGGTCGCTGGGCGGGTCACTCGGCGGGTCACTCGGTAGTTTGTCCCATCGAAGCCCCGGGGCCCAAACGGGACCCGAGTATCAGCAGGCAGCCGGTCCCGGAGGAGAAGACATGTCGCTCGTACGCCGGCACCTGCCCTCGGCCTGGGCGCTCGTCGTGGCCGTGGTGCTCCTCGGTCCAGCGCTGGCTCCGGGCTACGTGCTGAGCTACGACATGGTCTGGGTGCCCAACCTGACGCTGCGCCGCGACTTCCTCGGGCTGGGTACGGCGCTGCCGCGGGCGGTGCCGTCGGACGCGGTCGTTGCGGTGCTCGACCAGATCGTCCCGGGGATGCTGCTGCAGAAGATCGTCCTGCTGGGAGCGCTGGTCCTGGCCGGGACCGGCGCCCGACGTCTCGCGCCGCGCGACTCGTTGGCCGGTCAGCTCACGGCGGTGACGGTGTACGTCTGGAACCCCTTCGTCGTGGAACGGATGGTGCTGGGGCACTGGACGGTCCTGCTCGCCTGGGCGGCGTTGCCGTGGCTCATCGACGCCGGACGACGGTGGCGCAACGAGGGCCGGGTGTCCGCCACCGGTCTCCTCCTGCTCCCGGTGGCGAGCCTCAGCGCGAGCGCAGCGCTGATCGCCGCACTCGGTGTGCTGGTCTTCGGGTGGCGCCGTCGGTCGCCACGCGCAGATGCGGCGCTCGTGGCGGTGGTGCTGCTCGTCAACCTGCCCTGGGTGGTGGCCGGCCTCCTCCACCTAGGCTCCGCCACCTCCTCGTCCAGCGGGGGCGTCTTCGGCCTCCGTGCGGAAGGGGGACTGCCCGGCCCGCTGGTCACCGCACTGACCCTGGGCGGGGTGTGGAACGCCGAGGTCGTGCCCGCGTCGCGGGAGGGGCTGCTCCCGCTGCTGGCAGCAGCGCTGCTGCTGGCCGGCGCGGCGCTGGGTGCTCGGCCGCTGGTGAGCCGGCACGGGCGGCGGGACACGGCGGGGCTGGTGGTCCTGTGGGCGGTGGGGCTCGGGTTGGCGCTGCTGTCGTGGGCTGCCCCCGGGCCGGTCGGCTGGGTGGCCGAGCACGTCCCGGGCGGAGGGCTGTTCCGGGACGGCAGCCGCCTGCTGGCGCTGTGCGCGCCGCTGCTGGCGGCGCTGATGGGTGCGGCTGCAGGGCGGCTGGTCGCGTCCGTCCACGAGGTGGCGCCTCGCGTCCTGGTCGGGGTGGCTGGCTGCCTGCTGCCGGTCGCGCTGCTGCCGGACGCTGCGTGGGGCGCCGGCCAGGAGCTGCGGTCGGTCGACTACCCCGCCGACTACGCGGCCGCGTCCCTGGCCATCGCCGGCCTCGACGATGCGACTGGCGACGTCCTGGTGCTCCCGTTCACGAGCTACCGGGCGCCGAGCTGGAACGCCGGGCACAAGGTGCTCGATCCGGTCGGCCGCTACCTGCCCCGCGACTACCTTGCGAGCGACCAGCTCAGCGTCTCGGGGCAGCTGCTGGCGGGCGAGGACCCGCGGGTGCCCGCCGTCTTGGCGGCGCTCGCCCGACCCGACCCCGAGACCCGCGCCGAGGCCCTCGGTCGGATCGGCGTCGGCCTCCTCGTCCGGGAGCGCGACGTCGCCACGACCGGTGTCTACGACGCGGAGGTGGCCGGCCGCGCGATCTTCTCCGGCGATCGGCTGGATGTGGTCCGGTTGGACGCCCCGGTGACCACCCGGGCGGCTGCTGTGACGGGCGTCGCGGCGATGCTCCTGGCATTCGGGGGTTTCCTGCTGGTACCCCTCGCGGGATTGTTGAAGGTCTTGCTACTCCTGCGTAGCGCGATGCGGGGTTCGACCGCCGACCCGTGATACGTTGCCGACCGGACGAGGGAGGAACCTACACGTGCAGTCAATTATCGTGACCGTTGCGAGCGTGGTCGTCGGTGGAGGTCTCGCCGCCGCCACGGTCATGGGCGTCGTGACGGCGCAGACGAACCCCTCCAACGACTCGCAGGGGAATGTGAACAACCCGGTCATCGACTACGGATCCACTCCGTAGTCCGAGGCAGTACGACAGCTCTTCTGGTCATACGGCGCGTCGGCAGGCCTCAGTCGTCGACGGCGTCATCCCCGCCGACGAGCTCTCCGGCGATGGCTGCCCCCACCACCAGCGCGAAGCGGTGCTGGGCTGAGTGCCAGCTGTAGCGGGCGCTGTGGGCGCCTGCCCCGTGCGCCAACCGGGCCCGCAGGTCCGGCTCCCGCAGGAGCCGCCCGAGGGTTCTGGTGAACTCCTGCCGGTCGTCGACCAACAGGCCGGAAACTCCGTCGTCTATCGACTCCCGGGTGCCCCCGGCCGAGGCGTACGCGACAGTGGGTGTGCCGTGCGCTGCCGCCTCGCCGACCACCAGCCCCCAGCCCTCCTTCACCGACGGCAGGGCCATCACCCACGACTCCTCGTAGACCTCCTGCTTGCGGACCTCCGACACATGACCCTCGAAGTGCACAATGTCGTCGAGGCCCCGCTGCGCGACGTACTGCCGGAGCTCGGGCTCCCACCAGCCGCTGCCGACAATCCGTACGGCCAGGTCGGGGAACTCGTTGCGCAGCTGCCCCGCCGCGTCGATCGCGTGCTCCACCTGCTTGTGGGGAACCAGCCGGCCCACCACGCAGTACGACGGGTGGGCGGACTTGTCGACCTGCACCGCCACTACTGGGTCGCTGCCGTTGTGGACGACGGCGATCCGTTCCTGGTCGACCCCGAGCTGGCTCAGCTCGGTCCTGGTGGCGTCCGAGACGACGACGTACTGGCGGCGGCGGTACAGGCGTGGAGCGAGCCAGCTCTCGACCCACCAGCCGATCCGGCCGGTGAAGCCGGGGTAGACGACCGGCCACTGCTCACGGTGGACGTGGTGGACCAGCACGACGACTGGGCCCCGACGCACGAGCGGGGTGAAGAACGGGAGACCGTTCTGCACATCGACGACGACGTCAACGCGCCCGAGCCGGCGTCGCGCCAGCTGCCACATGCCCTGGCTGTACACGGTCAGCTTGGTGCCACGACGGACGTAACGGACCCCGTCGACGGTCTCGTCGGGTGCCGCGCCGCGGTAGGCCGCGCTGAACACGGTGACCCTGGCCCCGCGTTCGACGAGCCCCGCGGCCATCTGGGCGAGGTAACGCTCGGCGCCGCCGCCCTCCGGGTTCCCGGTGTCGCGCCAGCTCAGGAAGGCGATCCTGCAGCCTTGCAGGGATCGGTCGTCGTTCGCGGGCACCACGGAAGGCTACTCCCCGGTAGTGAGCGGTACCCGGGCAGTCCGGGCGACCTCCCCTCCTCCGCTAGGGTCTGCGCATGCCGCGCCAGCAGTCCCGGGGGACGTCCGGGACGTCGCCCATGACCACGCGGTGGCGTCCCGATCTGCGTCGTTCGGTGCGCCTTCTGCGGGACTTCCGCGTGGAGCAGTCGGACCCCGGGCGCTTCTACTCGTCCCTCGCGGCCGACTCCGTCGGCCAGCTGGCGGGCTACCTCGACCTCGACGGTGCCACGGTCCTCGACGTCGGCGGCGGGCCCGGTTACTTCCGCGACGCGTTCCGGGCCGACGGTGCGACGTACTGGGCCCTCGACGCCGACGTCGGAGAGCTCTCCGGACTCGGTGAGATCGTCCGCGGCACGGTCGTGGGAGACGGGATGAACCTGCCCTTCCGGGACGGCTGCGTGGACCTCTGCTACTCCTCGAACGTGCTCGAGCACGTCCCGGAGCCGTGGACCATGGCCGACGAGATGCTGCGGGTCACGCGTCCCGGCGGGGTCGCGTTCATCTCCTACACGGTCTGGTACGGCCCGTGGGGCGGCCACGAGACGGCGCCCTGGCACTTCCTCGGCGGCGCCCGGGCCCGTCGCCGCTACGCCCGCAGGCACGGTCACGAGCCCAAGAACAGGTTCGGCGAGTCGCTGTTCCCGGTGACCGTCCGCGCCGGGCTCTCCTGGGCGCGGGACCAGACACACGGTGAGGTCGTCGCGGTACTCCCGCGCTACAACCCGCGGTGGAGCTACTGGCTGCTGCACGTCCCGGTCCTGCGCGAGCTCGTCACCTGGAACCTCGTCATCGTGGTACGCAAGGCGTGAGCACCCCGGAACCGCCACCGAGGGCCTCGGCCACGTCGCGCCTGCGGATGTGGGGGTACGCCGCGATCCTCGCCGCGCTGGCATTCGCCCAGTCCGCCGGGGACATGGTCGCCGACACCAAGTTCGACCTGCTCACGGCGCCCCGCAAGTTCCTCGCTGGCTCGCTCCACCTGTGGGACCCGACCGCGGCGTTCGGCCAGATCCAGAACCAGGCCTACGGCTACGCGTGGCCGATGGGGCCCTTCTTCGTGGTGGGCGAGCTGGTGCACCTCCCGCCCTGGGCGATCCAGCGCTTCTGGTGGACCATCCTGCTCGTCGTCGCCTTCGTGGGGATCGTGCGCCTGGCGCAGCGACTCGAGATCGGCACCCCGACCGCGCAGGTCCTGGCCGGGTTCGCCTACGTCCTCACCCCCCGGATCACCACGCTCCTCGGCGGGACCTCGGTGGAGATATGGCCGATGGCCGTCGCCCCCTGGGTGCTGCTGCCCCTCGTCGCTGCCACCGAGCGCGGCTCGGTCCGCCGGGCGGCTGCCTGGAGCGCGCTCGCCGTTGCCTCATGCGGCGGCGTCAACGCGGTCGCGGTGGCCGCGGTCCTGCCCCTCGGGGTGATCTGGATCGTGACCCGGGCGCCCGGCCCGCGCAAGTGGCGGCTGCTGGGCTGGTGGACGCTGTTCACCACGCTCGCCACACTGTGGTGGTCCGCGCCGCTGCTGCTCCTCGGACGCTACAGCGTGCCGTTCCTCGACTACATCGAGAACGCCACGGTGACCACGGTGCCCACCGACGTGCTGCGCACGATGATCGGCGAGTCCGACTGGGTCGCCTACTTCGCCGGCATCGACTTCCCCGCGGGTCAATACCTCGTCACGACGCCATTCCTGCTGCTCGACGCAGCCGCGATCGCGGCGTTCGGGCTGATCGGGCTCGCCCTGCGCGGCAATCCGCACCAGCGCTTCCTCACCCTGGGCCTCGTCACCGGGGTGGTCCTCGTCGGTCTCGGCTACTCGGGCGACCTCGCCGGGTTCTTCGCCGCCGATCGCAGCAGCGCGCTCGACGGCGCCTTGGCGCCGCTGCGCAACCTGCACAAGTTCGACGTCGTGCTCCGGATCCCGCTGGTGCTCGGGCTGGCCCACTTCGTGGCCGTGCTGCCCCGGCTCCTGGAGGGTCCGGGGTCGAAGGCAGCGATCCGGATCGTCCAGGTGACCACTGTCCTCGCCCTGGTGGCGTTGGCCCTGCCCTGGGCGCAGGACAAGATCGCCCCGAACGGCGGGGTGGACGAGGTCCCGGAGTACTGGACCAGCGTGGCGGACTACCTCGAGTCGGAGGACGACGGCACGGTGGCGCTCGAGGTCCCTGCCTCGGCGTTCGGCGTCTACGCCTGGGGCAACACCCACGACGACGTGATGCAGGGCCTTGCGGCGAGCCCCTGGGCGGTGCGCAACGTGATTCCGCTGGCCCAGCCGGGCAACGTGGTCCTCCTCGACGCGATCACCAGGACCCTCGAGTCCGGCCACCCGAGCAGCAGCCTCGCGCCGTTGCTCGCGGCCAACGGCGTCGGCCGGCTCGTCGTGCGCAACGACCTCGACCGCTTCGCCACCGGCGCCCCGGATCCGGCGTACGTCCACAGCGTGCTGGACACCTCGCCGGGGATCTCCCTGGCCCGCTCGTTCGGCCCCCGGGTGGGGCAGCCGGCCAGCTCCGTGGCACCTGAGGGGGACACCCGCCTGGTCAACGACAATGGGCTCTCGGTGGTGACCGGCTCGGTCGACGTCTACGACGTGGCGGGCGCCGAGACCGCCAGCCTCCTGTCCGACGCCGCCGTGCTCGTGGGCGACCCCGGTGCTGGGCTGCTCCCCGGAGTACGGCGGGCGGGCGCCGACCTGGCGGTGCTGGCCCAGGACGCGGGCGGCACCGAGGGGGGACAGGTCCTCACCGACGGCACCCGGCGTCGGGAGACCAACTTCGCGGCAGTTCGGTGGAACCAGTCGGCGACACTGCCGGCGGGTGGGCCGTACCGGCTCTTCGGGACAGAGAACACGCACCGCTTCCTCGACGACCAGGACCGGTGGCAGACCACGGCGGGCTGGGACGGGGCGATCGCGGCGGTGACCGCGAGCTCCGCCCAGGCGTACGCTGACGCCCTCCCTCCGCTGCTGATCGGCGCCCACCCGGGGGCCGCCCTGGACGGGAACCGCCTGACCGCCTGGGAGTCCGCGCGCCAGCTGCCGCCGACCGGGCAGTTCTGGACGGCCGAGTTCGGCGCGCCCACCGCCGTACCGAGCGTGACCGTCTCCGTCGCGGCCCAGTCCGTCCGGGTGCCGGAGTTGGAGATCGGGTGGGACGGCGGCGTGGTCCAGGTCCCGGCGCCCCCGCCCGGGCGTCAGCGCAGTTACCCGCTGGACCTGACCGGGGTGAGCTTCCTGCGGATCGCGGCGGCCGGCCCGAAGGTGGCGGAGTCGGGGTCCTTCGCCCTGAGCGAGGTCGCGATCCCCGGCGTGAACGCCCAGCGCTACCTCACGCTCCCTGCCCCGGACGGCCGTTTCCGCGTCGACACGATCTCGTTGAACCGCGACCCCGACCGGGCGGCCTGCGTGCTGCTCGGCGGTTCGGTCGCCTGCCAGGACCTGCTCGCGGCACCCGGGGAGGACGGCGACGTGCTGGCGCGACGCTTCGGGCTGGTTGCCGCCGAGACGTACACGCTCGCCGGAACGGTGTCGCTGCGGCGCACGAGCGACGGAGCCGGGCTGCTGGCGTCGGGGGCCGGAGCCACCAGCGGGGTCGACGTGCAGCGCGACGTCGCCCAGGGCCCGCTCGCGCTCGTCGACGGCGACTGGGGCACCACCTGGGTGGCCGCAGACGAGAAGGAGGAGGTGACGGTTCGACTACCCGAGCGGCGCACGCTCCGGCAGATCCGGGTGCGGCTGAAACCCGCCGCCGCGGCCTCAGCCCCCACCAGGCTCGAGATCAGTGCCGGGACCCGGTCGAGGTCCATCGCGCTCGACAAGACCGGGCGCGGTGAGCTGCCCGGCTGGAGGGTCCGCACGTTCAGCCTGCGGGTGACCGAGACCGATCCCGCGTTCGCGGTGACGGGGCAGAGCTTCGTCGAGCAGCCAGCCGGGATCAGCGAGCTCCGCCTCAACGGGCAGTCGCTCAGCGCGAACAGCGAGCGGGTGCAGGCGTTTCCCTGCGGCTCCGGACCGGCGGTGGAGGTCGACGGCCGCACGGTGCAGACCCGGGTGTTCGCATCCTCGCGGGACCTCATGCGTGGGCGCTCGGCGCCACTCCAGACCTGTGACCTCGACACCCTCGCCCTCGGGGTGGGACCCCACCAGGTGCTGGCTCGTCCGTCCGACGTGTTCCGGGTCGACAGCATGTCGCTGGTGCGGCCCGACGCCGTGCCGGCGACGAGCACGTCGCTCGACCTGCGCGCCGACGACCGGGGCGCCCCGGAGTCGGTGGAGCTGCCGACCCGGGCGGGCTCGACGGTGCTGACCCTGCCCCAGAACCTCAATGCGGGCTGGACGGCCACCCTCGGCGGCCGGGAGCTGACGGTCCAGCGGGTGAACGGCTGGATGCAGGGGTGGCGGGTACCGCCGGGAGATGCTGGGTCCGTGCGGTTCAGCTATGCGCCGTCCGGCACCTTCGTCGTGGCCCTGGGTGCCGGCGCGGCCGGGCTCCTGCTGGTCCTGCTTGTCGTCGTCGTACCGGCTCGAAGGGGTCGTGCCGCCGTGGAGCTGCCGGCCCTGTCCGCCGGACGGCCCGGGCTCCTCGACCTCGTCGTCGTCCTGGGTGCGGGAGCCCTGCTGACCGGGTGGTGGGGTCTGAGCGGCGTCGCCCTCGCGGTCGTGGCCGGTCTCGTCCTCCCGCGGTTCGCCGGTTGGTCTCCGCTCGCCGGTGTCGCGCTGCTGGCCGCGGTGCTCGCGCTCAGCTGGACGCCGGTCTACGACACGACGTGGGCGACCTCGTGGAGCCAGGGCTGGAGCACCGCGGCGCTGGCCCTCTGCGTGGCGGCGCTGGCCGGGCTCAGCCGGCCCCGTCGACCGTCCCGATGGCCAGGTGCCGGAGGCAAACGACCGGCGCGTCTGCTGGAACCGTGAGCCGCACCGCGTCGTAGCTCGCGGCCGCCGGCGCCAGTAGGTAGTGACGGCCGGCCTCCAGCTGGGCGGTGGTCTCCACGTCGCCCAGTTCGATGGTCATGGTCGTGGCGGCAGGGGTGTCGTACGCCAGGCGGAGGAACCAGCCGAACCCGACCACGGGCCCATCCAGCGGAAAGGTCCGTGAGCCCCCGTCGAGCCGGTCGAAGCAGTTGCCCGTCACTGGCGCGGCCTGCTGGCGCACCTGGGAGAACGCCAGGCGCTGGAACCGGCCGCGCTCATCGACCCCGTAGGCGAGGTCGGTGGTCACGGTCCGGATCTCCAGCTGGTCTGCGATCGGCAGGAATTGGTAGCGGTAGGTGTTCGTCGGGTAGGCGAGCGGTGACCAGAACCACGCGGGCGTCACCTGGTCCAACAACTGGGCGTCGGGTCGCTCGCGCGTCGACTCCTGCACCGCCTCGAGGTAGGCGCGCGGGCTGGTCGTCGTCAGGTTGCGCAACGGGAAGCGTGCAGTGCTCACGAGGGCGAGGACGAGGAACACCAGGCTGGCGACCGCCACCGTCCCTCGGGTGTCGACGGCCCAGGACGCCGGGACCGGCTCCGCCGACTCGCGTGCGCCGATCACTGGGAGAAAGGCCAGGCCCACGGCCAGCGCCATGGCCAAGGCAACCTCGGTCTGGAAGCGGTAGTCGAGCGCGATGCCGGCTCCGAAGAAGATCGCGCGGCTGGTCGCCACCAGTACGGCGTTGGCGACCAGCACCCCGGCGGGGATCAGCCAGGCGCGCAGCCCGCGGCGCCGGGTCCGTGCCGAGGCGAGGACCAGAAGGCCGACCACCGCCCAGCCCAGCAGAAGGACGGCCTGCGGTGGGTTGGCCTCGCTCTGGGTCACGTCGGAGACCTGCCAGGACAGCGGGCCGCCGACGAGACCGGTCGGGAACGCGATGCCGCCCAAGTTGCCCACGACCCCGAACAGCGGCCGCTCCGTGATCGAGGTGGCGTCGAAGTTCATCGCCCAGGGGACGTACGCCGCCAGGTAGGCCGCCACCACCCCCGTGTACGCCAGGATTGCCGGTCGGTACCGGTGCCAGAGCTCGGCGCAGCGCTCGGGCACGGTGCCCGCCGTGAAGTAGAGCAGTGCCACCGCCCAGAAGATCGGGACTGCGATCATGGTGCGCTCCACGAATGCGAGTCCGCCCAGCAGCCACACGAGGCTGAGCACGAGGTCGACAGTGCGGCGCTCCTGCAGGTGGCGGGTGAAGTAGTGCAGCCCGAACCCGATCGCGACCAGCATCGGGAGCTGGTTGACGCCCGCCGCCCACCACAGCGTCGCGGGCAGCAGGATGGGAGAGAACAGGAACACGCCGAGAGGGACCAGCACCGCCCGACGTGGGCCGAACAGGGTGATCAGCATCCGCAGGGCGCCCACCCCGGCGAGGGCGAACAAGATCATCATCTCGGTCGCGGGCAGGGCGAAGTTCCAGGGATCGAGCCGGGCGTTGACCCAGTTCAGCAGGTTGCTCGCGGGCATCAGGTGCCCGTTGTAGGGCTCGACGAGGTACGCCGGGGTCAGCCGGTGTCGCAGCGCCTCCTCGATGAAGTAGAAGTCGTCGAAGAAGAACCACGCGTCCCGGATCGCCCAGATCCGGAAGCCGGTCGCGACGACGACGAGTGCCAGGCCGGCCAGCATCACCGGGCCCGGTCGCGGGGCTCGCCTCATCGGGCCGTCGTTCCGAGCGCTTCCCGGTTCGGCTCCATCCGACTGAAGTAGCGCAGGTTCTTGGCCTTCAGGATGGGACGCTCGAACAGGTAGAACGAGAGGGTCGCGAGCACCACGGTGCCGCCCAGCGTGGCGGCGGTGACGGTGACGAAGTGACCGGTGAAGACCTCGTAGTCCAGGGCCCGGTAGACCAGGTTCAGCACCAGCATGTGGATCGCGAAGACGCCGTAGGAGATCTCGCCGAGCCAGAACGGCACCGGGCCGCTGAGTTGGGTGCGGACGGCGCCGGAACGCTCCGGGCCGAACACGAGTGGAAGCAGGAAGAACGCGCCGGCCACGCCGTACAGCACCACCTTCGCGCCGGCCTCCCAGCCTCCGGGAGTGATCAGCAGGCGCGGACCGGCCAGCGGCGACCAGGCCACCGCGAAGACCGCGGTCGCGAAGATCCAGCACCCGGGCAGGTCGTGCGCCAGCCGCTCGAGCAGGTGCTCCCGGGGACGGGTGGCCAGGCTCGCTGACACAGCCGCGAAGCACACGCCGACGAGGAACCACGGAAGGAACCCTGGGAGCCACTGCGCGTAGTGGCTCTCGGTGCCGGCGCGTTGCGCAACGACCACCTGCCAGGTGAGGCCCAGCACCGCGAGGAGCGCTGAGCGCCGCAGCACCACGGGCAGGTTCAGGCCGCGACCGGGGCGCCCGATGAGGACGAGGCAGAGCAGGGGGAGGACGACGTAGAAGGCCACCTCGGTGCACAGGCTCCACATCTGGGTCAGCGAGCTGGCCAGGAGGCCGGGGCGGTAGATCTGGGTCAGGGTGAGCTCGTGCAGCCACTCACGCCACGAGACGCCCCGGTTGGCGGGGTCGATGAGGAGCGCCGCAACGACCACGAGCCAGTAGAGAGGCAGGATCCGCAGTGCCCGCTTCCACAGGTAGTGCCTCGTCGACGGGCGACGCACGTCGAGGGCCGCCGCCAGGAACCAGGGTCGGCTCAGCAGGAAGCCCGAGAGGATGAAGAAGATGGTGACGCCGAAGTCCAGCCGGGACAGCAGCGCGCCGGTCCAGCCGTCGTTGATCCGACCTGTGTTGAAGGCGCAGTGGGTGAGCACCACCATCACCGCGCCGATCCCGCGCACGGCATTCAGGGTCGGAAACGTCCGATCCTCGAGCTTCACTGGGTCACCCCTTCGGTGGGTACGGGCCGACCGACCACCACGTCGTCGGTACACAGTGTGACTCCACGGGCGAGACCCGAGATCCGCACCTCGCGGAACTCCGGGCCGCCAAGGAAGTACAGGGCGTGCAGCCCGCCCTGCACCGTGGTGCTCCACGTCTGGTCCCCGGCTGTCACCTGGACCGGGCTGTTCCCGGTGCTCAGGTAGCCGATGCGCACCCACCAACCCCCGAAGCCGAGCGCGCCGTCGAGGGGGATGACCACGTCCTTGCGGGACACCGAGTAGCCGCAGCCGGGCTTGGGGCCGGGGAGCCCGCCGCGCACTGGCGTGACGCTGGCCGGCAGGACCGCACCCGATTCGGACACGACGTTGAGCTCGTCCGTGGCGACCTCGACGAAGTCGGTCCGGTCGTCGTACTGGACCAGCAGCCGGCTGAGGAGGCCGTCGGGATAACCGAAGATGACGTAGCCGGGAGCCTGCGCGTCGACCAGGGGGACCGGGGCCGGGGCCTGCTCCAGCGCACCGACGAGGCGGTCGAAGTAGGGCTCGGCGGACTCGGTGTGGTTCCAGTGGTCGACGTACTGGAGCGACGACACGAGGCTGAGGGTCGCCACGAGCGCGCCCGCGGCGAGGACTCGGCGCGGGTGGTCGAGCAGCTCGCTCGACGACCGGCGCTCCACCGACTCGACGGCTCCCTTGAGCGGCATCGTGGCCAGGGCGAGAGCGATCGCAGTGGCTGCCGCCAGCTCACCCTGGTAGCGGTAGTCGAGGCTGATCAGGCTTCCCACGAACGACGCCCTGGCTGCGAGGACCAAGGGGATGTTGCAGGCCAGGAAGAACAACGGCACCAGCCAGGCCCGCAGGCTCCGGGACCGGCGGCGGTGGATCTCGACCACGATGAGTGCCACCGCGACGAGGCTGACCAGGATGACCGCACTGCCGGGCTCCGGCAGCGAGAACCGGCTGAAGTCCGCCCACTGCAGCGGGCCTCCGACGACAGCCGGCACGTAGGCCTGCACCACCATCCGCTGCGCGACGTCGGCCAGGTTCACACTCGTCGCGTCCACCTGCGCAGGATCGAAGTCGAGGCCGACGGTCGCGTAGACCGCGAGGTAGACGACGCCCAGAGCGGTCAGGGCGATGATGCCGGCACGCCGGGTCGCCCAGATCGCCCGCAGCCGTTCGGTCGGCCCCCCCTTGGTGAAGTAGGCCAGGGACACGATGCCCAGCACGCCGATGACCAGGATCGTCTTCTCGTAGAACAGCAGGCCACCCAACAACCAGGCCAGCGTCTGCCACAGGTAGCGCAGGTCGCCGGTGCGCAGGTACGACACGTGGCTGGCCAGTCCCCAGAAGAGCACGATCTGGAGAGGCAGCTGGTTGACTCCGGCGGCCCACCAGATCGACACCGGCACCGAGATGACGCAGAACAGGTACAGCGCTAGTGGCGGGAGGATGCCGGCCCGTGGTCCGAACAGCCGCACGAGGAGCACTACGAGCCCGAGGTCGGCGACCGTCTGCATCACCAGGAGACCACTGGCCAGCACTCGGAAGTCGTACGGCGCGACGACCTGGGCCAGCCACGACAGGTACATGCCTGCGGGCATGACGTGGCCGTTGTACTCGCGGAACGCGACGACCGGCGACAGCCCTTCGTTGACCATCCGCGAGATGAAGTTGAAGTCGTCGAAGGTGAACCAGGCGGTGTACGTCGCCCAGGCCCGGAAGACGAGCTGAACAACGACCAGCAGCAGGGCGAGCTGGAGCACCTGGTGCTCGCGCACCAGGCGGAGCGAGCTCCTCACGAGCGCGCCGCCGGCTCGGGGAGTCCCAGCACGAGGTCGGTGACGCACAGTCCGCGCGACGACGTGTCCTGGTAGGCCAGTCTGATCTCGGAGAACTCGCCCTCGGCCTTGAAGAACACGTCGTGTCGGCCCTGGGGAAGGTCCACCACGTGGCGTTCGGTCCCGGCGGTGATCTCGACCGTGACCGCCCGTGGGCTGTCGTAACCCGCCTGCACCCACCAGCCTCCTCCGATCACCGGCCCGTCCAGGGGGATCGTGGTGCCGCGGGCGGCGAGGCGGTACCCGCACCCGGCATCTGGAATCATCGCCCGCGTCGTCGGCACGGCCGCCGGGGTGAGGGCCCCCGTCTCGGAGAACATGAAGAGGCGGTCGACCGACGTGGCTGGGTAGGTGGTCCGCGCCGACAGGTTGCGGAAGACGTGGCTGTAGGCGTTCTCGGGGTAGCGGAACGACCACAGCAGGGTCTGCGGGATGCCGGTGTCGACGAGCGGGACCGGTTGGTCCGGCGCAGCCGCCAGGGTGGTGTGCACCTCGCTGAAGTAGGCCTTCGACGGGTTGCCCTCCTGCCACAGCACGACGTAGCGCGTGCTCGAGACCAGCGCCCCGAGCGCGATCGCGACGGTGGCGGCCAGGACCAGGGGTCCGCGCTCGTAGGTGCGCGGCACGCCGACCCGCTCGGCGTTCACCTCACGGGCACCGAGGAGCGGCAGGAAGGCCAGACCGGCACAGATCACGAAGAGGGCCCCGGACTCGGTCTGGTAGCGGTACTCGCGGGCGATGTCGGGCCCCACGATGTTGGCACGTGCAGAGGCCAGGAGGACCACGTTGCTCAGGAGGGTGAATCCGATCAGGCTCCAGGCGCGCACACTGATGGTGCGGGTCCGGTAGGCGTAGGCGAGCACCCCGCCGAGGAAGACCCAGGACATCAGCTGCACCAGCTGGGAGGGGTCGGCGAAGGACCCGACCGCGATGGGCTCCCAGGTGAAGGGCCCACCGATCAGGGCGGAAGAGAGGGCCTCGCCGATGAGGTGCCCGGCGATCGGGCTCCAGGGCTGGTTGTTGCTCTCTCCCGGTGAGAAGTCCAGGCCGAACCTGATGTAGAGCGCCAGGTAGGCGGCGCCGGCAACCGCATAGCTGATCACCGCCAGTCGGTAGTCGCGCCACACGGTGCGCAGGCGCTCCGGGGTGCGTCCCACGCTGAAGTACCCGAGCGTGACCAGCGCATAGATGCCGAACAGGAGCAGTGTCTTCTCGTAGAACACCAGCCCGAGGGCGGTCCAGCCGAGCGTGGCGAGAAGTGGGCGCAACCGCCCGGTGCGCAGGTGGTGCAGGTGCGCGTGCAGGCCGAACACCAGCGCGATCTGGAGCGGGAGCTGGTTGATCCCGGCCGCCCACCACAGGCCGGCGGGAACGGTGAACACGTAGCCGAGGTAGCCGGCGAGCAGGACGAGAACGACCGGCCGACGGCCGAACATCGACACCAGCAGCCGCAGCATCCCGAGTCCGGCGACCGCCGTCATCGCGAGCAGCGTCAAGGCCCACGGCCACCAGTCGTAGGCCGCCCACTCGGTCAGCACCCAGGCGAGGGCGAACCCACCGGGCATCAGGTGCCCGCCATAGGACTCGGTCAGGTACGCCACGCCGAACGGCTGGTCCATCGCTCGCGACATGAACGCGATGTCGTCGAAGTAGAACCAAGAGCCCGCGAGCGCCCATGCGCGGTAGGCCACCTGCGCGGCAACCATCGCGACCCCGGCGAGCAAGACGCGCGAGCCGAGGCCGCCGCGAAGGCCCGGAATCCGGCTGAGGTCGAGCACGCCGGGACTATCTCACACCCCCGGACCGTGACAGTTCCACTGTGATTCACTCCCTGATGAGCGGGCAGCCGGGCAAATGACTGCTAGCCTGCCCCGTCGAACGCCTGGGAGGTCGTCGTGAAGCGCAATTGGTTGTCTGCCGTGCTGCTCGGTCTGGGAGCATTCCTGATCGTCGCGGGGGTGATGGCTGTCACCTGGGCGCCCGGAGTCGCCAAGAAGACCCCGATCGACGTGGACTCCTACACCTACCTCGACGGGAGCGCCCAGCGGCTGAACACCACCACCGGCGAGCTCGACAGCTTCCCGGTCTACTACGTCAGCCACACCCAGTCTGACACCAAGGCGTCCAGCGACGACACCGCCTTGTGGGTGTCGACCAGCTGTGTGGTCATCGACACTGGCGGCGACCGGGTCTGCGTCGACGGCGATGACCCCAACCTGGTCGTGGCGAGCGAGGACGTCTTTGCCACCGACCGGACGACCGCGATGGCCGTCGAGAGCTCGAAGCTGCCCGCTGACGCCGTACCGCACGAGGGGCTCGTCAACAAGTTTCCCTTCGGTGCCGAGAAGAAGACCTACCCCTACTGGGACGGGTCGGCCGGCATCGTCACCGACGCGGTCTACGACCGCACGGAGCAGCTCAACGGCCTCGAGGTGTACGTCTACAAGACGAAAATTGTCGACGCTCCGATCAAGGTCGGCGACCTCGACGCGACCTACGACGACGCCAAGGAGATCTCGGTCGAGCCGAAGACCGGAGGCTTCGTCAAGCAGGTGATCGACCAGCAGCGCTACCTCGCGGACGGCACCAAGGTGCTCGACCTGCAGATCGCCTACACCGACGAGCAGGTCGCCGACGAGGTGAAGACCGCCGGGGACAACGTCAGCACCCTCGAGCTGATCACCAAGACGGTGCCGCTCATCGGCTTCATCGGCGGTGGTCTCAGCCTGCTCGCGGGCGTCGCGCTCATCCTGTTGGGCCGTCGTCGTGTCCAGCACGTGACCGGCTGAGCGAGGACAGCATCGCCCGACGCCGGGCGGCCCCTGGGGCCGCCCGGCGTCGGTCATTCGCGACGGAGCTCGGCCACGAAGATCGCCGTACCGGGAGTCAGCAGCCCGCGGGCGCGTGACCAGCCACCCCACACCCGGTCGTGCGACTCGGGCCACTCGGGCTCGACGAGGTCCTGCAGGGTGAACCCGTGCCGGACGAGGAGCCGGACCCAGTCGCCGAGGGTGCGGTGGTGCTCGACGTAGGACACCACGCCGCTCGCGTCGTCGATCTCGACGTAGGGGGTGCGGTCCCAGTAGGACTGGGTCGCGGTGAGGCCCGGCGTCCCCGGGTCGTCGGGGAACATCCAGCGGGTCGGGTGGGTGATCGAGAAGGCGAACCGCCCACCCGGACGCAGCACCCGGGCGACCTCGGCCAGCGCGTCGTCGATGTCGCCGACGAACTGCAGGGCACCGAACGAGCAGAAGACGATGTCGAAGCCGGCGGTCGCGAAGGGCAGGTGCGTGGCGGTGCCGCGCACCGACGGGACAGCGACCCCCGTCTCCTCGTCGAGACGCAGGGAGTGCTGCAGCTGACGGTGGGAGAGGTCGAGACCGAAACCGCGGCCACCGTGCGTACGGACCCATCTCGAGCACTGCCCGGCCCCGCTGCCGACCTCCAGCACGTCGCGGTCCCGCACGTCACCGAGGACGGCCAGCTGGTCCTCGGTGTGTCCCTCCGGGCCCCACACGAAGCCGATGTCGCCGAGGAAGGCGCCGTGGGTGGCCTGGTACTCGTCGGCGTAGCGGTCCCAGTCCGGGCCGTTGGCCTGCCGCGACTCCTGTTCGGTCACGGGGCGGCGGACGACTCGCACCGACTGGGGGAGATGGTCCTGCACGCCCGGAGCATAGTGCTGCCGGGCAGCCGCTGCCGAACGGGAGGCGGCGTGACTGCCGGGACGGCGTGGCATCATCGCCGGGTGCCCGACCTCCCTGCGTCGCTGACCGTGCTCGCCGGTGGACACTCGGGACGCACGTTCGCCGGGGAGGTGGGCGGGGAGCGCTGCGTCGTACGCCTGTATCCACCCGAGGGGCCCGGCTCGGACCACGCCCCGGAGACCGACGCGGCGGTGCTGGCCCTGGTGCGCGGGTTGCTGCCGGTGGCTGAGGTGCTCGAGGTGCGCCGCGCTGACAGCGCAGCCCAGCAGCCCGGGCTGTTGATCACCTCGTGGCTGCCGGGGGAGCGGGGAGACCTGGTCCTCGACGGGCTGGACGAGGACGGACTGTCCCGGCTCGGGGCTGCCATGGGGCACGTCGCGGCCACGCTTGGCGGAATGCCGATGCGACACCCCGGCCCGTTCCTGGACGCCGAGCTCACGCTGGGACGCTTTGCCGAGGGCGGGCTGGTCGAGTGGGTCGAGACCCGGTTGGCGGCGTGGTCCGACAGCGACCGGGCGCGCCTGGTCCGGGTGGCCGAGCCCGCCCAGGACCTGCTCGACGGCGCGGCTCGCGCCTGTCTCGTCCACAGTGACCTCAACCCCAAGAACGTGCTCGTCGACCCGGCGACCGGTGACATCACCGGGGTCGTCGACTGGGAGTTCGCCCACGCCGGCCACCCGTGGACCGACCTGGGCAACGTGCTGCGCTTCGACCGCCACGATGCCTACGTGCGGGCCGCGCTGGCTGCCTGGGTCGGGCTGCGGGGTGGCATCACCCACTCCGTGCTCGATGGCGCGCGCGCCGCCGACCTGTGGGCGCTGATCGACCTGGCCGCACGCAGTGGCGAGAATCCCGTGGCCACCCGCGCCGAACGGCTGCTGAGAGCGATCGCCGAGACGGGCGACCTCCATGCGTGGCCGAGCGGGGCCTGAGCGTGCCGTCCCGGTTGGACGCATCGCGGCGGGCACGCGTACGCTGAGAGGTGCGCCAGCCGTCTGCCCGGGTTCCATACCGAGCGAACGCGTGCTCGCCGTGTCCGCGCCACCTCGGGATCGAGGAGATGTGGACCCAGTGAAACAGACGGTCGTGTGCGTCCGCACAACATCTATCCATCCCAAGGAATTCATTCCCTTATGACAAGCACCCTCTCCACTCTTCCGGACTACGACGCGCCCCAGGTGGCGATCAACGACATCGGCTCCGAAGAGGACTTCCTCGCCGCTATCGACGCGACGATCAAATACTTCAATGACGGCGACATCGTCGAGGGCACCATCGTCAAGGTGGACCGCGACGAGGTCCTCCTCGACATCGGCTACAAGACCGAGGGCGTCATCCCCTCGCGCGAGCTGTCGATCAAGCACGACGTCGACCCCAACGAGGTCGTTTCCGTGGGCGACAAGGTCGAGGCCCTGGTTCTCCAGAAGGAGGACAAGGAAGGTCGTCTGATCCTGTCCAAGAAGCGCGCCCAGTACGAGCGCGCCTGGGGCACCATCGAGCAGGTCAAGGAGGAGGACGGCGTCGTCGAGGGCACCGTCATCGAGGTCGTCAAGGGCGGCCTCATCCTCGACATCGGTCTGCGCGGCTTCCTGCCGGCCTCCCTCGTGGAGATGCGTCGCGTCCGCGACCTGCAGCCCTACGTCGGCCAGACCCTCGAGGCCAAGATCATCGAGCTCGACAAGAACCGCAACAACGTGGTCCTGTCGCGCCGTGCCTGGCTCGAGCAGACCCAGTCCGAGGTTCGCCACGGCTTCCTCACCCAGCTCCAGAAGGGCCAGATCCGCAAGGGTGTCGTGTCCTCGATCGTCAACTTCGGTGCCTTCGTGGACCTCGGTGGCGTCGACGGCCTGGTCCACGTCTCGGAGCTGTCGTGGAAGCACATCGACCACCCCTCCGAGGTCGTCACCGTCGGTGACGAGGTCACCGTCGAGGTGCTCGACGTGGACATGGACCGCGAGCGTGTCTCCCTGTCGCTGAAGGCGACGCAGGAGGACCCGTGGCAGCACTTCGCCCGTACCCACCAGATCGGCCAGATCGTGCCGGGCAAGGTCACCAAGCTGGTGCCCTTCGGTTCGTTCGTCCGCGTCGAGGAGGGCATCGAGGGCCTGGTGCACATCTCCGAGCTCGCCGAGCGTCACGTGGAGATCCCCGAGCAGGTCGTCCAGGTCAACGACGACGTCATGGTCAAGATCATCGACATCGACCTCGAGCGTCGCCGGATCTCGCTGTCGCTCAAGCAGGCCAACGAGACCGCCACGGCGGCCGACGTCGAGGAGTTCGACCCGACCCTCTACGGCATGACCGCGACCTACGACGAGCAGGGCAACTACGTCTACCCCGAGGGCTTCGACCCCGAGACGGGCGAGTGGCTCGAGGGCTTCGACGACCAGCGCGGTGTCTGGGAAGAGCAGTACGCCAAGGCCCACACCCGCTGGGAGGCGCACGTCAAGCAGCAGGAGGAGGCCAAGCAGGCCGAGGTCGAGGCCAGCGAGGCCACGTCCTACTCCTCCGGCAGCACCGACGTCGCCGAGACCGAGGGCGGTGGCTCCGGCGAGACCGGCGGTTCGCTGGCTTCCGACGAGGCGCTCCAGGCGCTGCGCGAGAAGCTGACCGGCGGCCAGGCCTGATCGCCTGACGCACTGACACCCGAACGGCTCACCGGCCTCGCCGGTGGGCCGTTCGTCATGTCGCGAGGGGCAGGCTTCCTAGCCCTAGCCCTAGCCCTCGCCCTCGCCGTTCGGACCTGAGCGGTGAGTGAGGCGGCTTTTCTCAGCCGAGATGCCTCCTCATGCACCGCTCTCCGCGCGTGTCGCCGAGACGCGCCGTACGGGCGGTGGCCCAGGCGGCTTTCGAGGGTGCAGAACCCGCGTCACACACCGCCGCGCGAGGGACGCCGCTGCCCAGCTCGGCCGCCCGGCCGGCGGATCTGAGCGGTGAGTGAGGCGGCCTTTCTCAGCCGAGATGCCTCCTCATGCACCGCTATCCGCGCGTGTCGCCGAGACGCGCCGTACGGGCGGTGGCACAGGCGGCTTTCGAGGGTGCGGAACCCGCGTCACACACCGCTGTGCGAGGGACGCCGCTGCCCAGCTCGGCCGCCCGGCCGGCGGATCTGAGCGGTGAGTGAGGCGGCCTTTCTCAGCCGAGATGCCTCCTCATGCACCGCTCTCCGCGCGTGTCGCCGAGACGCGCCGTACGGGCGGTGGCACAGGCGGCTTTCGAGGGTGCGGAACCCGCGTCACACACCGCCGTGCGAGGGACGCCGATGCCCAGCCAGCCGCCCTGGCGCGACGGGGAGGGTCAGTGGCGGGGGACCAGGTGGCGACGAACCTCGACCGGGCCGAGGTCGTCCAGGAGGGTGGTGGCGTTGGCGGGGCCACCGAAGTGGTCGTGGCGGGCGTAGCTCACCAGCAGCGCGAACAGCGCGGCCAGGAGGGTGACGAGAAGGATGGTGGTCATGGCAGTAATTCTCCGCCCGCGTCATTCCTGCCACCAGTGGCAGGAATGACAGTGTTAGTTGATTTACTGCCACGAGGGGTGCAGGCTGTCCCCATGAAGAAGGTCGCGGTCATCGTCCAGGACGGAGCCGAGCCGTTCGGGTTGGGCTCGATGTGCGAGGTGTGGGGCGAGCCCTACCACCCCGAGGACGACAACCCGGTGTTCGACTTCCTCGTCGCCACACCGCGGCCAGGACGTGTCGCCGGGTCGACCGGCTACGACCTCCACGTCGACCACTCCCTGGCCGACGCGGCCGACGCCGACCTGATCTGCCTGACTCCCAAGCGCGGCTTCCTCGACCCCTCGCCGGAGGTCGTCGAGCTCGTACGGGCCGCCCACGCGCGCGGGGCGACCGTCTTCGCGCACTGCACCGCCGCCTTCATGCTCGGTGAGGCAGGGCTGCTCGACGGGCGTCGGGCCACCACGCACTGGCGCCACGTCGACCAGCTCGCGGCGCGCTATCCGGAGGCGTCGATCGACGGCAACGTCCTCTACGTCCAGGACGGCAGCATCGTCACCGGGGCGGGCTCGGCTGCCGGCCTCGACGCCGCGCTGCACGTGATGCGCCAGCACTTCGGTGCCAAGGTCGCCGCCACCGCGGCCCGCCGGATGGTCGTCCCCCCGCACCGCGACGGCGGCCAGGCGCAGTTCATCGCGCGGCCCGTCCCGGTCTGCGAGTCAGAGGCCCTCGCTCCGTTGCTGGCCTGGATCAGCGAGCACCTGGGCGACGAGCTCGACGTGGACACGCTGGCGCGCCAGATGCACCTGTCCCCGCGCACCTTCGCCCGTCGCTTCAAGGAGGAGACCGGGACGACTCCCTACAGCTGGATCCTGGGGGAGCGGGTGCGAGCTGCGCAGGAGATGCTGGAGCAGACCGACCACTCCATCGACTGGGTGGCCGGCGAGGTCGGCTTCGGCAACGCCGCGACCCTGCGCCACCACTTCGGCCGCTCGCGCGGCGTCAGCCCGCAGGAATACCGGCGTACGTTCCGGATGCCCGCCTGAGGGCGGGGACGGTGCGGACGGCCCGCAGCCGACGGCTCGTGGGTCGGTAGCCTTGCCTGCGTGAACGCGACTGCGCTGGCCGACCTGTCCGCCGACGACCGTGCCGCGCTGCTGGAGCGCCAGCGTGCGGCGTACGACGAGCTCAAGGCCAAGGGCCTCAAGCTCGACCTGACGCGCGGCAAGCCGTCCGCCCAGCAGCTCGACCTGGCCGACGACCTGCTCCGCCTCCCGACGAGCACCAAGGACTCGAAGGGCGTCGACGTCCGCAACTACGGCGGCCTCGAGGGGCTCGCCGAGCTGCGCGAGATGTTCGCCGAGCTGCTCTGGGTCGAGCCCGACCAGGTGGTCGCCGGCGGCAACTCCAGCCTGACGATGATGCGCGACACGCTGGTCTACCTGATGCTCTTCGGCGGGGTGGACTCCGAGCGACCCTGGAGCCAGGAGGAGAAGGTGCGCTTCGTGTGCCCGGTCCCCGGCTACGACCGGCACTTCACGCTGCTGGAGAGCCTCGGCATCGAGATGGTCACCGTGCCGATGCACGACGACGGGCCCGACGTCGACGCCGTCGCGGCCCTGGTGGCCGACGACCCGACCTTCAAGGGCATGTGGGTCGTCCCGACGTACGCCAACCCGACCGGGGCAGTGGTGAGCCAGGAGGTCGCCTCGCGGCTGGCCACGATGCCGACTGCTGCCCCCGACTTCAAGATCTTCTGGGACAACGCCTACGCACTGCACCACCTCACCGAGGACGAGGCCAAGAGCGCGGACGTGCTCACCCTGGCGTCGGCCGCCGACCACCCGCACCGACCGATCATGTTCGCCTCGACGTCGAAGATCACCTACGCCGGCGCGGGCGTTGCCTTCCTCGCCGCGTCGACGGCCAACATCGGGTGGTACCTCGGTCACCTCGGCAACGGGTCGATCGGCCCGGACAAGGTCAACCACCTGCGCCACGCCGAGTTCTTCGGCTCGCCGCAGGGCGTGCGCGACCACATGGTCAAGCACCGCGAGATCATCGCGCCCAAGTTCGCCGAGGTGGACCGGGTGCTGACCGAGCGGCTCGGTGGCCTCGGCGTCGCGACGTGGAACAAGCCCTCCGGCGGCTACTTCGTCAACCTCGACGTGGTGCCGGGCACCGCGAGCCGCGTGGTGGCCCTCGCCAAGGAGGCCGGCATCGCGCTGACTCCGGCCGGCTCCTCGTTCCCCTACAAGCAGGACCCCGAGGACACCAACATCCGGCTGGCGCCGACCATGCCGCCCGTCGGTGAGGTCACCGAGGCCATGGAGGCCGTGGCGACCTGCGTGGTCCTCGCCGCGCTCGAGCACCGGTGATGGTGCGGGTCGGGCTGACCGGGGGAGTCGCCTCGGGCAAGAGCACCGTCTCGGCGATCCTCGTCGAGCTCGGGGCGGTGCTCATCGACGCCGACGTGCTGGCGCGGGAGGTCGTCGCAAGAGGTACGCCCGGGCTGGAGGCCGTGGTCGCCGAGTTCGGTGCCGAGCTGCTGACTCCTGAAGGTGACCTCGATCGGGCGGCGATGGGGTCGCTGGTCTTCGCCGACGCCGACGCCCGCAAGCGGCTGGAGGCGATCATCCATCCCCTGGTCTTCGAGCGGATCACGGCGCTCGAGTCGCAGGCACCCGACGACGCGGTGGTCGTCCACGACATCCCGCTGCTGGCCGAGAGCGGCCGCGCCGACACCTTCGACGCCGTGCTGGTCGTCGATGCTCCGGCGGAGCTGCAGATCGCCAGGATGACCGAGGACCGCGGATGGACGCGCGAGGAGGCCGAGGCGCGCATCGGCGCGCAGGTGTCGAGCGAGGAGCGCCTCGCCGTCGCCACCCACGTGATCGACAACACCGGCTCGCTGGGCGAGCTGCGACGCCGGGTCGAGGCGGTGTACGCCTCGTTGCACGACCCGGCCTCCTGACGTTTCGAGTCGACGCCTCGGTGCCCGGTAGCCTCCGCGGAGTGCGCTCGCCTTCGTCGTCCCTCGCCGCAGCCGCCGTCGCCGGTGCCCTGCTCCTGAGCGGATGCTCGTCGCTCGGTCTGGGTGCGGACGAGGCATCCCCGACCCCGGCGGTGGCCACGTCCTCGCCGTCCGACGCCGAGGGCGGATCGTCGGATGCGGAGGCCGCCGAGGCGCCCGTCGACCCGGACACCGCGACCTCGTGGGGGCCGACGGTCGGTGAGATCGAGGAGGCTCGCGCGCTGGTGGCCGACTGGACCCCCGAGCAGCTGGCCGGCCAGGTGATCGTCGGCCGCTTCCACGGCATCGACCCCGCGGAGCCGGCCGCCCTCGTGCGCGACCTGCACCTCGCCGGGGTGTCGATCACCACCGACAACATCTCCGACGAGGCACAGGTCCTCGCGATGACGGCCGCCGTCTCCGAGGCAGCCGCCGCCGACGGGCGTTCGTTCCCACCGGTCATCGGCGTGGACCAGGAGGGCGGCTACGTCTCCCACCTCGGCGACATCGCCACCGACTTCCCCCACTTCCGGTCCGCCGGACTCGCGATCCAGGCCGACCGCAAGGAGGGTCGCCGGGTCACCCGGGTGGCGGCCCTGACCACCGGGCTCGAGCTGCGCGGGCTCGGTTTCACCTGGGTCTTCGCGCCCGTCGCCGACGTCACCATCGGAGCCGCAGACCCCACGATCGGGGCTCGCTCACCGTCGGAGGACCCCGAGGTCGCGGCGATCGCCACCGCATCGGCGATCAAGGGGTACGACGCCGCCGGCATCGTCTCGACGGTCAAGCACTTCCCCGGCCACGGCACCGCGACGACCGACAGCCACGACACGCTGCCGCTCGTCGACTCGAGCCTGGCCGAGATCCGGGAGCACGACCTGCCACCGTTCGCTGCGGCCATCGCGAAGCGCGCCCCAGCCGTGATGCTCAGCCACCTCGACCTGACAGCCATCGCCCCCGACGTCCCCGCCAGCATGGCGCCCGAGGTCTACGCGCTGCTGCGGGACGACCTGGGCTTCGAGGGCGTCACCATCACCGACTCGCTGGGCATGGGTGCGGTCGGCGGACGGCCGAAGCCGGCGGTGCAGGCCCTCAACGCCGGCGCCGACCTGCTGCTGATGCCGGTGGACACCCGGACGACCCATGCGATCGTCACCGAGGCGATCCGGACCGGCGAGGTCACGCGCGAGCGCGCCGAGGAGGCGGCCGGCCGGGTGGTGGCGCTGCAGATGTGGCAGGCACGGCTCGCTGCCGAGCGCCCGGTGCCCGCGGACGTGGCCGAGCGAGCCCGCGCCGCGAGTGCGGCGCTCGAGGCCGCGGCGTACTGATCGAGCGAACGACCGAGACCCGCCCCGACGAGTGGTCGGAGCGGGTCTGTCGCCGCGATGCGGCGTAGGAGTGGTCGGGTCAGGCGGCCAGGTCGGGGTCGCCGGCACGACGCAGCTTCTGCAGCGCCTCCCGCTCGAGCTGGCGCACCCGCTCGGCGGAGATGCCGTGCCGGGCACCGATGTCGGCGAGCTTGTGCTGGCGGCCGTCGGCCAGGCCGTAGCGCGCCCGGACGATGTCGGCGGATCGCTCGTCGAGGGTGTCGACGAGGTCGTCGAGGCGCCGGCGTGCTTCGGCGTCGAGCACCGTGAGGTCGGGGCCGGGAGCCGTCTCCTGCGCCATCAGGTCACCCAGTGAGGTGTCGCCGTCCTCGTCCACCGGGGTGTCGAGGGAGACGTGGTCGCGTCCCCAGCTCATCAGGTCGAGGACCCGGTTGACGTCCATGCCGAGCTCGGTGGCGATCTCGTGGGGGTCGGGGTCGCGGCCCAGCTGGCGGCTGAGCGTGCGGCGCGCGCCGCCGACCTGGTTGAGCTCCTCGACGACGTGCACCGGCAGGCGTACGACGCGTGCCTGCTGCGCGATGCCGCGCGTGATGGCCTGACGGACCCACCAGGTCGCGTAGGTGGAGAACTTGTAGCCCTTGGTGTAGTCGAACTTCTCGACCGCACGGATCAGGCCGGTGTTGCCCTCCTGGATCAGGTCGAGCATCGGCATCTGCGAGCGGCCGTACTTGCGGGCGATCGAGACGACCAGGCGCAGGTTGGCCTCGATGAAGCGGTCCACGGCGAGGCGACCCTGCTCGGCGAGCCACTCGAGCTCCTCCTCGTTGGCCGTCATCGGGGCGCCGCCCTTGCGGCGACCGATCCGACCGGTGTCGAGCAGGTGCTGGGCCATCAGTCCGGCCTCGATGGCCTTGGAGAGCTCCACCTCGGTCGCGGCGTCGAGGAGGGGAGTGCGGGCGATCTCGTCGAGGTAGAGACCGACGCTGTCGCGTCCCTCGATCTCGCGGGTAGTGCTGGTGCGCTGTGCCTGTGCAGTACTCATCGTCCTCGTCCTCCATCTCCTCGTGCGAACAACAGCGTGTCGCACATCTGATCCAACGCCTGTGTCCGTAGCGGGATTCCCGATCGGATTGGTGTCTTCATCTCCCTTGACGAGCGGGATCGGCCGCAAGTTGCATCCGGGCGGAACTCTCAGGGACTTCTCAGGGCCTCAGCGGGCACACTGGGATGGTGCCCAGACCGGCGACAACTCATGCGTCCGTCCCGCGCGACGTCGATCTCAACGCCGATCTGGGCGAGGAGGTCACCGATGACGCCGGCCTGTTGGCGGTGGTGACCAGCGCCAACGTGGCGTGCGGCTTCCATGCCGGCACCCGGGAGACCATGCAGGCGGTCTGTGCCGAGGCCGTACGACGCGGGGTGGTGCTGGGTGCACAGGTCTCCTACGACGACCGGGAGAACTTCGGCCGGGTGGCGCGCGAGGTCGCCCCCCGGGTGCTGAGCGAGCAGGTGGCCGAGCAGGTCGGCATCCTCGCCGAGATCGCCCACGCCGAGGGTGGGCAGGTGACCTACCTGAAGCCGCACGGCGCGCTCTACCACCGCGTCGCCGTCGACCCGGTGCAGGCGGAGGCGGTGCTCGTCGGCTCCGGCTCCCTGCCGGTGCTGGGCATGCCCGGCTCGGTGCTGCTCACCCTGGCCTCGACGGCAGGCCGGTCGGCCCGGCACGAGGGGTTCCCGGACCGCGCCTACGGCGACGACGGTCGGCTGGTGCCGCGTGGGGTCCCGGGCGCGCTGATCACCGATCCGACCGAGGTCGCCGCCCGCGCGGTCGACCTGGCCGGCCGGGTGGACTCGGTCTGCGTGCACGGTGACAGCCCGTCGGCGGTGGCCACCGCCGACGCCGTACGACGGGCGCTCGAGGCCGCAGGGTGCCGCGTCGTGAGCTGCTGGTCGTCCGCCGACTGAGGCGGCCTCCATGGATCGGTGGATCGCTCGCCGCCGGTTCGGGGCAGGATGTGGTCATGCGTGTGATCCCGGTCGGCGCCCGCGCGGCACTGGTGGAGGTCGAGGACGCGATCGAGGCCGCCTCGCTGGCCGCGTGGGCACGCACCGACGGCGTCGGCGCCGTCGAGATCGTGCCGGCCGCGACCACGGTGCTCTTCGACGGGATCGATCCCCAGGTCGTCGCCGAGGCCGTGGCACGCTGGCCCGGCGAGGACGTCACGAAGGAGGGTGCGCTCGTGCGCGTGCCGGTGGTCTACAGCGGACCGGACCTCCCCGTGGTGGCCGCGCACTGGGGCTGCTCGGTCGAGGACGTCGTGTCCCGGCACACCGGCATCGAGTTCGTCTCCACGTTCACCGGCTTCGCGCCCGGCTTCGCCTACCTGGCCGGGCTGCCCACGGAGTGGGCGGTGCCGCGCCGGGCATCGCCCCGACCGAGGGTGGCGCCGGGCTCGGTCGGCCTGGCCGATGCGTGGTGCGGGGTCTACCCGACCGCCTCGCCCGGCGGGTGGGCGCTGCTGGGCACGACCGACGCGGTCCTCTGGGACGTCGATCGCGACCCCCCGGCACTCCTCGCACCGGGCACGCGCGTGCGCTTCGAGGCGAGATGAGCGGCGAGGGATCGGTCGAGGTGGTCGATCCGGGTCCGCTGACGACGGTCCAGGACCGGGGCCGTCGTGGGCTCGCGCACCTGGGCGTCCCACGTGGTGGCGCGCTGGACCGCGGGGCGGCCGACCTCGCGCTCCGGCTGGTCGGCTGCGATCCGGACGACGCGGTCCTCGAGACGACGATGGGCGGCGTCAGCGTGCGGACGTCCAGGGCCGTCACCTTCGCGGTCACAGGGGCGGGCTGCGAGGTCCGGGTCGGCGCCCGTGTGGTGGGGCACTCGACACCGGTCACCGCGCCGGAGGGCAGTGTGATCGTCGTCGGGGCCGCGACCACGGGCGTGCGTTCCTACCTGGCCCTCGCGGGCGGTGTCGCCGTGCCGCCGGTGCTGGGTTCGCGCTCCACCGACACCCTGGCCTGGGTGGGCCCACCCCGACTGGCTGCCGGGCAGGTGCTGGCCCTCGGGACGGCGCACCGACCGCCGCGAGTGCCCGAGGCCGTCGTCGTACGACCCCGGGAGCGGGTGCTGCACCTCCTGCGGGGTCCGCGAGCGGACTGGGTCGCCCCGGCCGGGTGGGCGGCCCTGGACGGGGCGTCGTACGCCGTGGGCGCCGACAGCGACCGGATCGGGCTGCGGCTCACCGGGCCCGCGGTTGCGCGTGCGGCGGGGGAGCTGGCGAGCGAGGGGATCGTGCTGGGCGGGCTGCAGCTGCCCCCGTCCGGGCAGCCCCTGGTCTTCCTGGCCGACCACCCCACCACGGGGGGCTACCCGGTGGTCGCGGTCGTCGAGGACGGCGACCTCGACCAGTGCGCGCAGCTGCGGCCGGGTGAGGTCCTCCGCCTGCGGCTGAGGTGACTCAGTCCTCGAGCCGCACGGGGCGGTGCAGCTGCGGGTCGTCGACCTTGAAGCTGCGGACCGGGCCCGGGGGAGTGTCGGCAGTCTCGAAGCGCACGGTCACCACGCCCGACCCCGAGCCCCACACCCAGCCCGCGCCCATCTCGTCGTGGACGACGTCGGCACCCGGCGCCCAGGCGTGACGCGGCGGCTCGGGCAGGACCACGTCGTCCTCCTCCACGGGTGTCTCGCCGAACAGGTCCTCCTGGACCCAGTCGGCCAGCCCCGAGACGCCGACGCCCAGCAGTCGGACGCCGCCGGACGTGTCCAGGTCCGCCAGCAGCGAGCGCGCCACCCGGGCGATGGTGCTGCCCTCGTCGGTGGGGCTGGCCAGGGTGCTGGAGCGGCTGAGGGTGGTGAAGTCGTGGAGGCGCACCTTGATGGTGACCGTGCGACCGGAGAGGCCGCTCTTGCGGAGCCGGGCGCCCACCTCCCTGGCCTGGCGGGTCAGCAGCCCGTCGAGCAGGCGGCGGTCCGTCAGGTCGGAGTCGTAGGTGCCCTCGGCGCTGATCGACTTGGCCTCCCGCTCCGCCACGACGGGCCGGTCGTCGCGAGCGCGCGCGAAGCGCCACAGCCCGTGACCGTGCGCCTTGCCCAGCAGCCCGACCAGCTCGTCCTCGCCGACCAGCTCGAGCTCGGCGATGGTGTGGATGCCCGCCCGCCGCAGCCGCTCGGCCGTGGCGGGGCCGACGCCGGGGATCACGGTGACCTTCATCGGGCGCAGCAGGTCGAGCTCGGTGCCGGGCGGGACCACGGTGATCCCGTCGGGCTTGTCGAGCTCGCTGGCGACCTTGGCGAGGAACTTCGAGGACGCGATCCCGACCGTGCCGGTGAGCCCGCCGCTCACCTCGTGCACCTGCCGGCGGAGCTCCTCGCCCACCTCGGTGACGGTGGCGACGTCGAGGTCGGGCAGGCCGGCGACGGCCAGGTCGACGAACGCCTCGTCGAGGGAGAGCGGCTCGACCAGCGGTGAGACCTCGCGCAGCACGGCCATGACCCGGGTGCTGGTCTCGCGGTAGGCGTGGAACCGACCGGACAGGAAGGCCGCGTGGGGACAGCGGGCGCGCGCCTCCCGGGTGGACATGGCCGACCCGACGCCGAACCTCCGGGCTTCGTACGACGCCGTGGCCACCACGCCGCGCCCTCCGGTGCCGCCCACGACCACCGGCTTGCCCCGCAGCGAGGGCTTGTCACGTTGCTCGACGGCGGCGAAGAAGGCGTCGAGATCGAGATGGAGGATCGAGGCGGTGGCGCGCATCAGCGCCGGTCCTCGCGCGTCCCATCGATCACGGTCGGCATTGTCGCAGGCCACCAAGTGTCCACAGATCGGCCCTGACCCCGGTTCTCCACAGGCCGAGCCGACGGGTGGCATGAGGTGTCGGTGTCGCTGGGAACGGTCGTCGGCATGAACCCGACACCCGAATCAGCCCAGGACCAGCCACCGGTGCGCACCCTCAGGGCCACCACTCCCGACGATGTCGCCGCATTCGTCCCCCTTGCCCTCGGCTTCGTGCCCGAGCGCTCCGTCGTGATGATCAGCGTCGGCACCTCCGGCCTGCACGCCCGCGTCGACCTGCCGCACGATCCCGACGACGTCGACGACGTGGTCGAGGCGCTGCTGCGACCCGCCCGACGCCACCGCGTCCAGTCGGTCCTGTTCGTGGTCTACGACGACGACACCACCGTCGCCGACGAGGCGATGTGGGCCCTCCACGAGGCGTTCGAGGACGCGGGCATCACCGTCAGGGAGGCGTTGCGCATCCACGACGACCGATGGTTCGCCGTGCTCCCGGGGGCACCGCTCGCTGCCTACCAGGGTGTCCGATTCCAGCGCAGTGACCACCGCTTCACCGCGCAGGGCGTCTTCGACGGTCGGGTGACCCACGCCAGCCGCGAGGCCCTGCGCTCGACCCTCGCCTCCGACCCGGGCGCGGTCGCCGTGGTCCGCAGCCTCCTCGACGGCGCGAGCGAGATGCCACCGGGCCGCCTGCGCGAGCTGGTGGAGGGCCACCTGTCATCGGCCACCCCGTTCACCGACGCGGAGCTGGCTGCGGTGGCGGTGACCGTGGTCACCGGGCCCGGCCGGGACGAGGCGTGGGCGTGGCTTGACCGAGCGAGGGGAGCAGGCGGGGTGGCGCTCTGGTCCGACGCCGTCCGCCGCCTTCCCGACTCCCACGTGGCGGCCCCGGCCGCGATCCTCGCCTTCACGGCATGGCTGTCCGGCAACGGTGCCCTGGCCTGGTGCGCGGTCGACCGCAGTCGCGCTGTCGAGCCGCGCCAGACCCTCGCCGATCTCGTCGCCGGGCTGCTGGAGTCGGCGACGTCGCCAGCGACGTGGGAGACGCTGGGGCCGCAGCAGGACGGGGTCACCGATCCCGCCGCCTGAGACACCGGTCGGGGTGGGTTCCCATGCCTGTGCGGAGCACTAGGGTGCGGTCATGGGAGAAGAGGTCGAGCAGCAGGAGTTCAGCCGTGCTGACCGCACGCGCCACCGGGAGAAGGTGCGTCGCAACCTCGACGTGTTCGCGCGGATGCTGCGTGAGGCGAGGTTCGACACCGACGACCCGATGACCGGCCTCGAGATGGAGCTCAACCTCATCGACGACGCGGGCGACCCGGCGCTGAAGAACGCCGAGGTGCTCGAGGCCATCGCGGACCCCGACTTCCAGACCGAGCTGGGCCAGTTCAACATCGAGATCAACCTCGCGCCCGCCAAGCTCCGTGAGGGGGGCCTGTCGACCTTCGAGGCAAGTCTGCGGCGCTCGCTCAACGACGCCGAGGAGAAGGCCGCCCAGGTCGGCGCGCACCAGGTGATGATCGGCATCCTGCCGACGCTGGCCGAGGGCCACATGGGGATGTCGGCGCTCAGCGCCAACCCACGCTACAAGCTGCTGTCGGAGCAGATCCTCAACGCCCGCGGCGAGGACATCACGATCAGCATCTCCGGTCGCGAGCGGCTCACGACGACGGCGGACTCGATCGTCCCCGAGGCTGCCTGCACCAGCACCCAGTTCCACGTCCAGACCTCACCCGACCAGTTCGCCGACTACTGGAACGCCGCGCAGGCCATCGCCGGCATCCAGGTCGCCGTCTCGGCGAACTCGCCGTTCCTGCTCGGCAAGGAGCTGTGGCGCGAAACCCGGATCCCCCTGTTCGAGCAGGCCACCGACACGCGGAGCGAAGAGCTCAAGGCCCAGGGCGTGCGGCCCCGGGTGTGGTTCGGCGAGCGCTGGATCACGTCGGTCTTCGACCTGTTCGAGGAGAACGTCCGCTACTTCCCGGCGCTCCTGCCCGTGACCGAGGACGAGGACCCGCTGGAGGTGCTCGAGAGCGGCGGAACGCCCAAGCTGCACGAGCTCCGGCTGCACAACGGCACCATCTACCGATGGAACCGGCCGGTCTACGACATCGCCGACGGTGTGCCCCACCTCCGCGTGGAGAACCGGCTGCTCGCGGCGGGGCCGACCGTCGCCGACACGATCGCCAACGCCGCGCTGTGGTTCGGCCTGATCCGCTACCTCGCCGAGAGCGAGCGGCCGCTGTGGTCGCAGATGTCGTTCTCCGCCGCCGAGGAGAACTTCCAGGTCGCCGCCCAGATGGGCATCGAGACCCAGGTCTACTGGCCGGGCGTCGGCCAGGTGCGCGCTACCGAGCTGGTGCTGCGCCGCCTCCTCCCGATGGCCCACGCGGGCCTGGAGGCGTGGGGAGTCCCGGCCGAGGAGCGCGATCGCTACCTCGGCATCATCGAGCAGCGCTGCCTCCTCGACAGCGGCGGCTCGGAGTGGTTCGTGCGACGGGTGCGCGAGCGTGGGGGAGAGGACCGCTACGACGTGCTGCGGGCGACGCTGCTCGAGTACCGCGAGCGGATGCACACCAACGAGCCCGTCCACACCTGGGACTGACCTCAGGCGGGAGACCGTCGGCGCAGCCGGCGCCACTCCCGGCGTACGCCGCTCACCGGGTCGAACCAGCCTCGGCGGGTCACGACGACCAGGCTCGTGTGCTGTCCCAGGCTGGCCGCTGCCCATGCCACCGGGCCCAGCCACCGCAGGTCGTCGTCGTGCACGGAGAGCTCTCCGGGCCGGGTGAGCCAGACGAGCGAAGACGCCGGAGCGGTGCCGGCGCGACGCATCAGCGCGAGGGCGACATCGGCCCGGAGCCCGGCGTCGCTCGGCTCCGCGTCGACGTGGCGGACGCTGTGGCCGGGGCGGCCGGCGTGCAGGACAGCGGGGAATCGCCGCCGCGGCTCGGTCTCGGCCAGGTCGAGCACGGCGGCACGGAGCACCGCATGCGTCAGCTGCTCGATGGGTGCCTGCAGTGCCATGGCCACACCCTGCCGGATCGCCGAGTGCTGGACTCCGCCCTCCACAGGCTGCCCAAGCGGTGCGGTTTCGGTTACGGTGCCCACTGAAGCGCCATCGCAAGATCGCGTTGGCCGCGAGAGGAGACCCCATGGGCACCGTTGTCGTCGGATACGTCCCCAAGCCCGAGGGTGAGGCTGCCCTCGCCGCTGGCATCAGCGAGGCCAAGCTCCGCGGGAGCAAGCTGGTCGTCGTCAACTCGCACCGGGGAGGCCAGGAGTTCGACGGGGCGAAGGCGCGCGCCGCCGAGGACGAGATGGGATCCGTGCGGGCCACGCTCGAGGAGTCCGGCGTCGAGCACGAGATCCGACAGCTGGTCCGCGGCTTCGAGCCGGCCGAGGACCTCATCAGCCTGGCCGAGGCCAACGGCGCCGAGCTCCTCGTCATCGGGCTGCGACGGCGCTCGCCGGTGGGCAAGCTGATCCTCGGCAGCAACGCGCAGCGGGTGCTGCTCGACGCGCCCTGCCCGGTCCTGGCGGTCAAGGCCACCTGAGCGCGCACGAGGGCAGGATGTGCCGATGGGCTTCCAGATCACGGGTGACCCCGCTGCCGACAAGGTGCTCGACGAGTCCCCGTTCGCGCTGCTCGCAGCGATGATGCTCGACCAGCAGTACCCCATGGAGCACGCCTTCCGGGGTCCGGCCAAGGTCGTGGACCGATTCGGGTCGTTCTCTCCTGCCGCCATCGCCGCGGCCGACCCCGAGGACTTCGCGTCGATGGCGGCCACGACGCCGGCCATCCACCGCTTCCCCGCGTCGATGGCAGCCAGGCTCCAGGAGCTCGCCCGCATCGTGGAGGAGACCTACGACGGCGATGCCTCGCGACTGTGGACCGAGGCCAGCGACGGTCGCGACCTGCTCAAGCGGGTCATGGCGCTGCCGGGCTTCGGCAAGCAGAAGGCGCAGATCTTCGTCGCGCTGCTCGCCAAGCAGCTCGGCGTACGTCCGGAGGGCTGGGAGACCGTCGTCGGCGACTACGCCCTGGAGGGCCACCGCTCCGTCGCCGACGTGGTGGACGCCGAATCGCTGCAGAAGGTGCGCGACTTCAAGAAGGCCGCCAAGGCCGCCGCCCGCCCCAGTGCCTGACCGTGTGTTGGGGCGCGGGGATGCCCGTGGCAGAATGACGGCGCGGCTCTTGACGTCACCGGGCCTTGCCGCGCTCCGAAGTCGTTCGACGAGAGGTGTTCGTGTCCTCACACGCACGCAAGTTGCTCCCTGCAGAGGTGCTGTCGCACCCCTCCATCTCCGCCCTGGTCTCCAGTGCGACCCCTACCGGCACCGTCACGCCCGAGGATGTCCGTCGCGCCAGTGACGACGCCGGGGTCGAGCCGCGGCACCTGAAGGCGCTCCTGGTGCACCTCAGTGGCCTGGGGATATCGGTGCAGGTCGACGCCACGACCTCGCGAGCGGTCGCTGCCACCAGCAAGCGGGCCGCCACCACGACCGCGGCCAAGAAGGCTCCGGCCAAGAAGGCGAGCGCCAAGGCGACCGTGGCGGACGAGCCGACCGCCCCGGCCACCAAGCCGGCCGCGAAGGCCCCCGCGAAGGCCCCCGCCAAGAAGACCGCGGCCAAGAAGGCCACCGCGAAGAGCGCCGCGACGGCGGACGAGGTCGTCGATCTCGGTGTCGTCGCCGGCGCGGTGATCGGTGCCGACGGCAAGAAGGTCCTGCCCGACATCCCCGATGCCGAGTTCGAGAAGGACGTGTCCAAGGACCCGACCATCAAGGAGGACGAGAAGCAGGCCTTCACCGTCTCCGCGGCCGACGAGACCGACGAGCCCGAGCAGCAGGTCATGGTGGCCGGCGCCACAGCCGACCCCGTCAAGGACTACCTCAAGCAGATCGGCAAGGTGCCGCTCCTCAACGCCGAGATGGAGGTCGAGCTCGCCAAGCGGATCGAGGCCGGCCTGTTCTCGGAGGAGAAGCTCGGCAAGGGCGGTCGCATCAGCCCCAAGATGCTCGAGGAGTACCAGTGGATCTCTGAGGACGGCCGTCGCGCGAAGAACCACCTGCTCGAGGCCAACCTGCGCCTCGTGGTGTCCCTCGCCAAGCGCTACACCGGTCGCGGGATGCTCTTCCTCGACCTCATCCAGGAGGGGAACCTCGGCCTGATCCGTGCGGTCGAGAAGTTCGACTACACCAAGGGCTACAAGTTCTCGACCTACGCGACCTGGTGGATCCGTCAGGCCATCACCCGCGCGATGGCCGACCAGGCCCGCACCATCCGCATCCCGGTGCACATGGTCGAGGTCATCAACAAGCTGGCCCGCGTCCAGCGGCAGATGCTCCAGGACCTGGGTCGCGAGCCCACTCCGGAGGAGCTCGCCAAGGAGCTCGACATGACCCCTGAGAAGGTCATCGAGGTCCAGAAGTACGGCCGTGAGCCGATCTCGCTGCACACCCCGCTCGGCGAGGACGGCGACTCGGAGTTCGGTGACCTCATCGAGGACTCCGAGGCCATCGTCCCGGCCGATGCCGTGTCCTTCACGCTCCTGCAGGAGCAGCTGCACGCGGTCCTCGACACGCTCTCCGAGCGCGAGGCAGGGGTGGTGTCGATGCGCTTCGGTCTCACCGACGGTCAGCCCAAGACGCTCGACGAGATCGGCAAGGTCTACGGCGTGACGCGCGAGCGCATCCGCCAGATCGAGTCCAAGACCATGTCCAAGCTGCGCCACCCGAGCCGGTCCCAGGTCCTGCGCGACTATCTCGACTGACCGCCAGCCCGGTGCGAACTGCGGCCACCCTGCTCTGAGCGGGGTGGCCGCAGTCGCATGCAAGGACCGCTGCTCTGCCGTGTCCACCCCCTGAGAGAGGTGGACGCGCCCGGTGGCGTGGGCACAGACTCACGCCATGAGAACTCGGATCTCGCTGACCGCCGTCTCCGCACTCCTGCTCGCCGGACTGACCGCCGCGCCGGCGCACGCGGAGTACTACTCGATCGACGACCCGGCCGACGCCAGCGCGTCCTTGACCGACATCACCGGCATTCGTGCCAAGCACGGGTCGGCGAACCTGCTGGTGACGGTGCGCTTCGACGAGCTGATGCGCTCCAGCGCGGCCGGAGTCTCGATCTTCATCGACACCGACCGCGCCAGGAAGGGACCGGAGTTCGTGCTCAGCAGTGGCCTGGGCGACGGCACCGACTACGTCCTCACCCGGGCCGCCGGCTGGCGGGGCAGCGACAGGCGGGTCGACTGCGCGTACGAGGCGCGACCCAAGTGGGGCATCAAGGACCTGTTCCGCGCCCGGATCAGCCGCGACTGCCTGGGCGAGCCCGGATCCGTCCGCGTCTCGGTGAAGATGGTCGACCAGGCAGACGGATCGCGCCCGGTCGTGGACTGGGCGCCCAAGCGTCGCCGGTGGAGCCTCCCCATCGCCCCCGCACGGGGCGGGCAGGCGGCCTGACCGGCTCAGCCGGCGGCGACCAGGGCCACCGCGACACCGCACAGCGCGAGCCCGACCGCCTGGGTGCGATGGATGTGCTCGCGCAGGAGCGCGGCCGCCAGCACGATGGTGATGGCCGGATAGAGCGAGGTCACGACTGCGGCAACCGTCAGCAGACCGGTCTGCGTGGCCAGCAGGAACGCGACGACGGCGGCCGTGGCCAGCAGTCCCGCGACGACGCCCCAGGCCTGCGAGGGGTGATGGGGGATCCACCGACCGCCGAGGGCGGTGGCCGTGAGGGCGACGCAGACCACGCCGGCCGCCTGCGCGATGGCGAGCGGCCAGAACCCCGCCGATTCCGGTACCTGGCCCATGGCGGCGAACAACAGCCCGAACCCGAGGCCGGCCAGCACGCCGTCGACGATGCCGGCGGCCATGTCGCCCGCCTCGCCCGGCTCGCGGCCGACGAACCAGATGCCGGGTCCGGCTGCGGCGATGCCCAGCCAGACGATCAGCTCGGGGCGCTCGCCGGTGACGACCCCGACCGTCACCGGCACCAGGGCTGCCCCCACCGCCGAGATCGGGGCCACCACCCCCATCCGCCCCGCGGCGAGGCCGCGGTAGAGGAACGCACCGCCCGCGCCGACGCCGACGCCGGCCAGGGCGCCCCACCACAGGTCGGCGCTCACCGGCGTCGCCTCGACCGACACGGCCAGCACGAGCGAGCCGACCAGCGCGGATACGGTGCCGACGAACGCGACCGGCCACGCCGACGTACGACGTGAGGCGAGGCCACCGATGAAGTCCGACAGGCCGTAGGCAAGCGCCGCGGCCAGCGAGAGCAGGACCACCATCAGGTCACCACGACCCCGATGACCCAGACGACGGCGGCCAGGAACGCTGCCACCAGCTCGATCAGGATCGAGACACCCACGGCGCGCAGTGCTTGCACAGTCGAGGGCCAGGCCAGCGCTGACCCCACGCGCCGCCGCTCCGCGACGTACACGCCGAGCACGAAGCCGATGAACATGCCGATCACCGGGATGACGAAGAAGCCCACGAAGGCCAACATCCCCCCGGCGAGCAGCGTGCTGTTGGGGACGCCCGACGCCTTCAGCCGCCGACCGGGCACGAGGTACTTCACGACCGTCCCACCGACCAGGAGCACCGCGGCGACGGCGAAGACGACCCACGCGGTCGACGTCCCGATCTCCAGCGCCCAGACGCCGATCGCGCCGAGCACCAGGATGGTGCCGGGGAGGATCGGCACGATGATGCCGGCGATGCCGACCGCGATCAGGACGGCGATGAGGATCTCGGTGGCGCTCACGGCGTCAGCCTGCCATGACGCGACACAGCCCCGGACGGGTCGTCCGGGGCTGTGTCGTGAGTCAGGTCAGGTGCGGCTCAGTGGTCGCTGTCGGTGGCCGGCGTGGAGGGGGTGTCGAGCTTGTGGGTCTCGTCGACGACCGAGGCCGCGACTTCGCGCAGCTTGTCGCCGTGCTCGCGGGCGTGGTGGGCGCAGAACAGGAGTTCGCCGCCCGACTGGAGCTCCACGCGGAGGTAGGCCTGAGCCCCGCAGCGGTCGCAGCGGTCCAGGGCCGTCAGGACGGCCTGGGTGGGTGCGGTGGCAGTGGTCACGTCAGCCTCATTTCTCATCATCGTTCGGTGTCTTGCCCAACGTAGCCAGTGGGACAAAGATTCCCGGCTGGTGACCTCGGGTGGACGAGAGTAGTCAATCACTGATCTGTCCCACCTGCCGGGTGTACGCCCGATTCGTGGGACTCGTCTTGTGTTCGGTGTGGCGCCGCCCTCCGGATTGCCCGTACGGATTGCTAGCACGCTAGTCCCGCCACGGGTCCGTGGTCGGCAGCGTGCCCTGCAACGCTCGACGGCGTGTCGCGGGTAGGTTTTCCGCTGTGGCAGCACCGGCGGACAACACCTACAACGCAGCGCACCTCCTGGTCCTCGAGGGCCTCGACGCCGTGCGCAAGCGCCCCGGCATGTACATCGGGTCGACCGACACCCGCGGGCTGATGCACTGCCTGTGGGAGATCATCGACAACGGCGTCGACGAGGCGCTGGCCGGCGTCGCGCACCTGGTCGAGGTGACCCTTCACGACGACGGGTCGGTCGAGGTGTACGACGACGGGCGAGGCATCCCGACCGACAAGGAACCGAAGACCGGGCTGCCCGGCGTCGAGGTGGTCGCCACCAAGCTGCACGCCGGGGGCAAGTTCGGCGGCGGGTCCTACGTCGCCACGGGCGGCCTGCACGGCGTGGGCCTCTCGGTCGTCAACGCGTTGTCCTCCCGGATGGACATCGACGTCGACCGCGCACCGACCCAGCAGGGGCTGTCCTTCCAGCGCGGCGTGCCCGGTGTCTTCGACGGCGACGGGCCGACGGCGGGCTTCACCCCCACCTCCGGCCTGACCCGCAAGGGCAAGCGGGTCGCCAAGGGCAGGACCGGCACCCGGATCCGCTTCTGGCCCGACCGCCAGGTCTTCACCAAGGACGCCCGCTTCGAGATGGACGGCCTGATCGGCCGCGCCCGCCAGACGTCCTACATCGTGCCCGGGCTCGAGCTCGTCATCCGCGACGAGCGCGCCAGCGCGGGCGAGGACGGCCCGGTCGAGGAGAGGTTCCGCCACGACGGGGGCATCGCCGAGTTCGTCGGGTATCTCTCCCACGGCGACCCGGTGACCGACGTCCTGCGCCTGCAGGGCACCGACACGTTCACCGAGACCGTGCCGTTGCTCGACGACAAGGGGCACATGACCCCCCAGGAGATCGAGCGTGAGCTGATGGTCGACGTCGCGCTGCGCTGGGACACGGCCTACGAGACCGAGCTGCGCTCCTTCGTCAACGTCATCGCCACGCCCAAGGGCGGCACCCACGTCAGCGGCTTCGAGAGCGCGCTGACCAAGACCTTCAACGACGCCATGCGCGCAGCCAAGGTGCTCAAGGCGGCCGACACCGACGTCATCAAGGACGACGTCCTCGAAGGGCTGACCGCGGTGGTGACCGTCCGCCTGGCCGAGCCGCAGTTCGAGGGGCAGACGAAGGAGATCCTGGGCACCCCCGCCGCGCGCGGCGTCGTACGCAAGGTGGTGGCCAGCGAGCTGAAGGCGTTCCTCACCTCGACCAAGCGGGGCGAGAAGGCACAGGCCAAGCTGCTCATGGAGAAGGTCGCCGGGGCCTCGAAGACCCGGCTGGCCGCGCGGCAGCACAAGGAGAACCAGCGTCGCAAGAACGCCCTCGAGTCCTCCGCCCTGCCCGCGAAGCTCTTCGACTGCCGCAGCTCCGACGCCGAGCGCACCGAGCTCTTCATCGTCGAGGGCGACTCGGCGATGGGCACGGCGAAGGCCGCACGCAGCAGCGAGTTCCAGGCGCTGCTGCCGATCCGCGGCAAGATCCTCAACGTGCAGAAGGCCTCCATCGGCGACATGCTCAAGAACGCCGAGTGCGCCTCGATCATCCAGGTCGTCGGCGCCGGCTCGGGGAGGACGTTCGACCTCGAAGCCGCCCGCTACGGGCGGATCATCCTGATGGCCGACGCCGACTCCGACGGCGCCCACATCCGGTGCCTGCTCGCGACGCTCTTCTTCAAGTACATGCCCGAGCTGGTGCGCGACGGGAGGCTCTTCTCGGCCGTGCCACCGCTGCACCGCATCGAGCTCTCCAACCCCCGGAAGGGGATGGAGAAGTACATCTACACCTACTCCGACGACGAGCTGCAGCGGCGGTTGGCCGACCTCAAGCGCAAGAACGTGCGGTGGAAGGACCCGATCCAGCGCTACAAGGGCCTGGGCGAGATGGATGCCGACCAGCTGGCCGAGACCACCATGGACCCGCGCCACCGCACGCTGCGCAAGCTGACGATCGACGACCTCGACGAGGCCAGCCGGGTCTTCGAGCTGCTGATGGGCTCGGACGTGGCGCCGCGCAAGGAGTTCATCGTGCAGGGCGCCTATGAGGTCGACGTGGAGTCGTTGGACGCGTGAGGACCGGCCGCGGGCCGGCTCAGACCTGCTGGTGCAGCAGCCCGGTGTCGACGTCGTAGATGAAGCCGCCGACGGCGACGGTCGAGGGGATGAGCGGGTGGGCCCGCAGCTTGGCGACGTCGTCGGCCAGCGCCGCCTCCTGGTCGTCGATGACGCCGAACGTCTGCCACGAGGCATCGACGCCGGCGGACTCGCCGACGCGACGGCGTAGGTCCGCGAGGGTCGAGCTGGCCATGGCGCAGCGGGTGTGGGGCACGACGAGGATCCGGCGTACGCCGAGCAGGTGCACGCCCAGCACCAGCGCCTCGAGGGCCGCCTCGGTGACCCGACCACCCGGGTTGCGGAAGATCTTGGCGTCGCCGTGGGCGAGCCCCAACATCCGCAGCGGGTCGATCCGGGAGTCCATGCAGGTCACGAGCGCCACGCCCGCATGGGCGACGCCGTCGAAGCCGGCCAGGTCGAACGAGGAGGCGAAGTCGCGGTTGGCGTCGAGCAGGTCGGAGAAGTCGTCCACGGTCCGAGATTAGCGGCTCAGCCGCCGCTCGCGAGCAGGTCCCGGTGGGGAAGACGACTGGGCCCGACCTCACGGAAGAGCACGAGCGCGAGGACCGCGGCCACGAGGGCGCATCCGGCGGCGCCCCAGAACACTGCGTGCTCCTGGGCGATGCCGGCCACGCGGAGGAGGTCGGAGAACTCCGTGCACCGGCTCTTGCCGTCGCAGACGTCCTGGACGGGCGGCACGGCCTTCTGCTCGGCGTAGTAGCGGCGCAGCCCGATGGTCGTGAGCGCCGAGATGCCGATGAGCATGCCGACCATCCGCGAGACCACCACGAAGGCGCTGGCGACCCCGTGGACGTCGTCGTCGGTGTGGGCGAGCAGGGCCGCGTTGACCGGGGCCAGCGCCAGGCCGAAGCCGAGCCCGCCGGTGATCAGCGCGACGTTGGCGATCGGCTCCTCGATGGTGGTCAACCCCCACCGCGTCATGAGCACGAAGCCGGTGGCCGCGAGCAGCATCCCGACCGCGGTGACCAGGCCGGGGGACAGGCGCCGGATGGCGTAGCCGCCGAGGACCGCGCCGACCGGCAGCGCGATCAGGAAGCGGACCAGCACGAGGGCGGCCGGGAGCTGGTCGTCGGGGTAGACCGTGGTCCGGGCGAAGAGCGGGATGTCGATGAGGGCTGCGATCAGGGCCGCCCCGATGAAGAAGCTGACCAGCAGCGCCCCCCACGCCGGCGTACGACGAAGTGCCCCGCGCGGCACGAGGGGATGGGGCGCGCGGCGCAGGTGCCACACGAAGACCCCTCCGGCCAGGACGGCTCCCAGGAGGTACCACCGGCCGCGGGGCGAGAAGACCTCGACCTTGGGGTCAGCGGTGGCGAACGCCAGGATCACCCCGCCCAGGGCGGCTGCGAGCAGGAGCGCACCGACCAGGTCGGCCTCCCGCAGGATCGAGACCCAGCTGCGCAGGTCGAGCAGCGGGCGGGGAGCGAACCAGCACCAGAGCAGGAGGAGCACGAGCGCACCCATGGCGACAGCCCCGATCGGCGTCAGCCACCGTCCGTCGCCGGCGAAAGGCACGAAGAGCGAGCCCCAGGTCAGGTCGCGCAGGAGGTCGGGGGGCCGGAGGAAGACGATGGCGCCGGCTCCGAGGGTCAGGAGCAGCAGCGCCAGGCCGGGCAGGTCGGGGCGGAACCGCCCCTGCCGGCGCGGCGCCTCGTGCGCGAGGCCGCGGATCGCGACCGCCAGCACCAGCCCGACCGCGAAGTTGATCGCGAAGATCGCCCGCCAGTCGGCCACGGCCAGCACGAGAGCGCCGAAGAGCGGGCCGACGACCGCGCCGATCTCCTGGACGGCAGACACCACGCCCAGCGGGACCCCGCGGCGCTCGACCGGATAGAGGTCGGCCACGAGGGCCAGGGTCGCCGGCACCAGGCCGCCACCACCGACGCCCTGGAGGAAGCGACCGCCCACGATGCTGGGCATGTCGTAGGCGATGGTGGTGATCAGCGAGCCGAGGGCGAAGAGCACCAGCGCCATCACCAGCACCGGCACCCGGCCCCGGAGGTCGGCGATCCGGCCGATCAGGGGCAGCATCGCGACGTAGCCGAGCAGGAAGCCGCTGACGATCGGCGCCGCGCGCTGGAGCTGGTCGATCGGGACGCCGACGCCGGTCATCATGTCGGGCAGGGCCAGCACGACGACGTAGGTGTCGGCGGCGGCGAAGGCCACCGCCACGGCGGCGACTGCGAGCAAGAGGGTCGAGCTGCGTGAGGCCTGCCCGGGGGCGTTCACGGTGCCTTGATGTCCTTCTCGATTCCGTAGTCGGCGAAGTCCACGGTGTAGGTCATCGGGTCCGTCTGGGGGTAGAAGACACCGGTGAGCGTGGCCTTGCGGAGCTCGCCCTCGTCGGTGACCTGCCACTCGACGTCGAAGGAGTCGCCCGCCGAGGAGGGGATCACGCTCTTCATGGCGGCACCGGGCACGGTGCCGCTGTAGGTCGTGAGGATCTCGTCGTTGTCCGCGCCCCCGCGCACGCTCGCGCCGGCCTCGACGGACTCGGTCTTGCCGAGCAGGCCGGGGAAGCCGTCCGCGCCGATGAGCGTCGAGGGGTCCGGGGCGCCGTACTCCTTGGGGTTGACCTTCTGCCAGGCACCATCGGTGAAGGGCAGCTGCGCGAAGACGCCGCCGTCGACGGCGATCACCGGGACGTCGACCGTCTGCCCGGCGAAGACGACCGTGAGGATGCCGTCGAAGGCCGGGGCGTTGGTGACGGTGCCCGCCGCCTTGGCGATGCCGGAGACACCGTCGGGCAGCGCTCCGGTGGCCAGGGTCAGCTCGACCCCGGTGGTCTCGGTGAGCTTCTCGGACGCGAGGGCGAGCACCTCCTCCGGGGTCTGGTCCGGCGAGGCGTCGGGCGAGTCGTCGGAGCACGCAGCGAGGATGGGCACGAGGAGCAGGGTGGCGGTCGCCAGGGCTGCGAGGCGTCGAACGGACATGTCCTCAGCCTTCCACACGGTCGGCTGCCGCGACCTGCGCCGCGACCGGGGAGGCGACGGCCGCGACCGGCTGGGAAGCAGGCGTGCCGGACCCGTCGCGCCTGCCGGTCGGCTCGGGCAGGTCGACGGGTGCACCACTGGCAGCGGCGGCCCGGGCCGGGCCCACGCCGGCCCACGCCGTGACGAGGACGTCCTCGCCCTTGAGGAAGCGGTGGCTGCGCACGCCACCGGTGGCGCGACCCTTGCCGGGGTACTCACTGAACGGCGCGACCTTCAGCGAGCCGGCCTCGGTGCCGGGCAGGGCCGTGGAGGAGCCGGAGGCGGTGACCACCACCGCCCCGGCCGGGTCGAAGGCACCGAAGAACGCTGCGTGCTGGCCCGCACCGAGCTTGATCCCGGCCATCCCGCCGCCGGTCCGGCCCTGCGGGCGTACGGCGTCGGCCGGGAAGTGCAGCAGCTGGGCGTCGGAGGAGATGAAGCACAGCTCCTCCGTCCCGCTGCGCAGCTCGACCGCGCCGATGACCTCGTCGTCGTCCTTGAGGCCGATGACCTCCCACTCGTCGCGGCCGAGCACCTCGGGGTTCACCCGCTTCACGACACCGGCGCGGGTGCCGAGCGCGAGGCCGGGTCCGTCGGTGGTCAGCGACGTCAGGGCCAGGGCCCGCTCGCCGGTCCCGAGGGACAGGATCTCGCTGAGCGGGAGACCACCCTGGAGGTTGGGATCGTTCGCCGAGTCGGGCAGCTCGGGCATGTCGAGCACGCCGACCTTCACCAGGCGACCGCGGCTGGTCAGCACGCCGACCTCGCCACGGGCGGTGGTGCGTACGGCGCTCACCACCACGTCGTGGTTGGCACGACCTTCGCCGTGACCGGGGTGCTCGGCCGACGACGTACGGGCCAGCAGGCCGCTGGAGGAGAGGTAGGCGAAGCACGGCTCGTCGGCCACCTCGAGCGAGGTGGCAGCCGCGGCGGTGACGGTGGTGCCGGCCGAGGCGAGCAGGATCGTGCGCCGGGGCGTTCCGTGGGCCTTGGCGACCTCGGCCAGCTCGTCGGAGACGACCTTCCGCAGCAGCTTCTCGTCGGCCAGGATCGCGTCCAGCTGCTCGATCGTGCGCTCCAGCTCGTCCTTCTCCTTGTCCAGCTCCAGCTTGGAGAACTTCGTGAGGCGGCGCAGCGGCATGTCGAGGATGTAGTCGGCCTGGGCGCCGGAGAGCTCGAAGACCGAGATCAACCGCTCCTTGGCCGCGGCCGCGTTGTCGGAGGTCCGGATGACCTGGATGACCTCGTCGATGTCGAGGATCGCGATGAGCAGGCCGTCGACGAGGTGGAGTCGGTCGGCGGCCTTGGCCCGGCGGTGGAGCGAACGACGGCGGACGACGTCGAAGCGGTGGGCGAGGAAGACCTCGAGCATGGCGACGAGGCCGAGCGTGCGCGGCTGGCCGTCGACGAGGGCGACCGCGTTGATGCCGAACGAGTCCTCGAGCGGGGTCTGGCGGTAGAGCTGCTCGAGCAGTGCCTCGGGGACGAAGCCGTTCTTCACCTCGATCACCAGGCGCAGGCCGTGCTGGCGGTCGCTGAGGTCCTTGATGTCGGCGATGCCCTGGAGCTTCTTGGACAGGACGAGCTTCTTGATCTGCTCCATGACGCGCTCGGTGCCGACGCCGTAGGGGAGCTCGGTGACGACGATGCCCTTGCGTCGGGCCGTGACCGACTCGATGCGGGCGGTGGCGCGCATCCGGAAGGTGCCGCGGCCCGACTCGTAGGCGTCGCGGATGCCGTCGAGCCCCACGATCTTGCCGCCCGTGGGCAGGTCCGGTCCGGGGATGAAGCGCATGAGGTCGTCGAGGCTGGCGCGGGGGTGGGTGATCAGGTGGCGCAGCGCCTGGACGACCTCGATGAGGTTGTGGGGCGCGATGTTGGTGGCCATGCCGACCGCGATCCCCGCGGATCCGTTGACCAGCAGGTGCGGGATCGCCGCAGGCAGGACGACCGGCTCGGTCTCGCGGGAGTCGTAGTTGGGCTTGAAGTCGACCGTGTCCTCGTCGATCGAGGCGGTCATCGCCACCGCGGCCGGCGACATCCGGCACTCGGTGTAGCGCATGGCGGCGGGGGAGTCGTCGGGCGAGCCGAAGTTGCCGTGGCCGTCGACGGTCGGCAGGCGCATCGACCAGTGCTGGGCCATCCGGACGAGGGCGTCGTAGATCGCACCGTCGCCGTGGGGGTGGAGGCGACCCATCACCTCGCCGACGACGCGGGCGCTCTTGACGTGGCCGCGGTCGGGCCGCAGGCCCATCTCGTCCATCGTGTAGAGGATGCGGCGCTGGACCGGCTTGAGCCCGTCGCGGGCGTCGGGGAGGGCCCGGGAGTAGATGACGGAGTAGGCGTACTCCAGGAACGACGACTGCATCTCGTCCCGGATGTCGGTGTCGAGGATGTGCTCCTCGAAGTCGTCCGGGAGCGGGGGCTGTGTCGTACGGCGTGCCATGTCGGGCATTCTCCCTGTTCGTCGCGCAGACCCGAGCCGGGGCACGCCGAAGGGCCCGCGGACGGATAGATTGCAGTCGTGACCGACGCGGAGGAACTGACGACGACGCCGCCTCCGCGCCACTGGGAGGCCGACGTCCTGCTGCGGGACGGCCGCACCGCCCACATCCGGCCCATGCAGCCCGAGGACCGCGAGCTCCTCGTCGACTTCTACAGCCGGGTCTCGGACCAGTCGAAGTACTACCGCTTCTTCTCCCCGATGCCCGAGCTCTCCGACCGCGACCTCGATCGCTTCACCCATGTCGACCACAAGGACCGGGTGGCGCTGATCCTCCTGGTCCAGGGCCGGATGATCGCGGTGGGTCGTTACGACACCATCCGGCCGGGCTACGCCGAGGTGGCGTTCCTCGTCGAGGACCAGCACCAGGGCCGTGGCATCGGTCAGCTGCTGCTGGAGCACCTCGCGCAGGCGGGCCGGGAGCGTGGCGTGGACGAGTTCGTGGCCGAGGTGCTGCCCGACAACCAGGCGATGCTCCACACGTTCCGCGACGCCGGCTACAAGGTGAACAGCACCTTCGAGGACGGCGTGATGGAGCTGGTCTTCCGGATCGACCCCACCGACACCGCGATCGGCGTGATGGAGCAGCGCGAGCACCGCGCCGAGTACGCCTCGATCGAGCGCTTCTTCAACCCCAGGTCCGTCGCGGTCATCGGCGCCAGCCGCCGCCAGGACACGATCGGTCGCGCCCTGGTGCGGCACCTCGTGCTGGGCAACTTCAGCGGGCGCGTGCACGTGGTGAACCCGAGCGCCGACTCCGTGGCCGGCATGCCTGCCTGGAAGTCGGTCGGTGAGGTCCCCGACGAGGTGGACGTCGCGATCGTGGCCGTCCCCGCCGACGCCGTCCAGGACGTCGTCCTCGACTGCGCAGCGAAGGGCGTCCACGGGCTCGTGGTCATCTCCTCCGGCTTCGCCGAGACCGGTGAGGAGGGCCGGATGCGGCAGCGTCGACTCGTCGGCCTGTGCCGTTCCTACGGCCTGCGCCTGATCGGCCCCAACGCGCTCGGCGTCATCAACACCGACCCCGAGGTGTCGCTCAACGCCTCCCTCTCCTCGGTCATGCCGCCTCGCGGCCGGGCCGGCTTCTTCTGCCAGTCGGGTGCGCTGGGCTCGGCGATCCTGGAGAAGGTGCAGAACCGTGGCCTGGGTCTGACCACCTTCGTCAGTGCCGGCAACCGGGCCGACGTCTCTGGCAACGACCTCCTGCAGTACTGGGAGGAGGACGACGCGACCGAGGTCGTCCTGCTCTACCTCGAGTCGATCGGCAACCCGCGCAAGTTCTCACGCATCGCACGCCGCGTCAGCCGCCGCAAGCCGGTCGTCGCCGTACGCTCCGGTCGCAGCTCGCAGGGCGTGCCGATGGGCCACGCGGTGCGCAAGATCGCCGCGCCACCCGAGGCGGTGGACGCGATGTTCCGGCAGGCGGGGATCATCCAGGTGGAGTCGCTGGAGGAGATGTTCGACGTCGCCCAGCTGCTGGCCCACCAGCCGCTCCCGCGCGGGCGGCGCGTCGCGATCGTCGGCAACTCCGACGCCCTCGGCCTGCTCGCCGCGGATGCCGCCAACTCGGTGGGCCTGGTCGTCAACAAGCAGGTCGCGCTCGGTGCCGACGCCACGGCCGAGGACTTCGAGGATGCGCTCGACGCGGCGATCGACGACCCGGAGGTGGACGCGGTCACCGCGATCTTCATCCCGCCCCTCAACGTGCCCGGCGCCCGCGAGGACGTCGCCAACGTGCTGGCGGCCGTGGGCGAGCAGTCCGACAAGCCGATCGTCTCCACCTTCCTCGGCACCGAGGGCGTCCCCGAGCTGCTGCGGGTGCCCGACGTGGCGGGATCGAGTGCCGGCCGCGGGTCGGTGCCGTCGTACCCCGCCGTCGAGGCCGCCGTACGGGCCCTGGCGCACGTCGTGGAGTACGCCGTGTGGTTGCGGACCCCGCAGACCCCGATCAGCGACCTGGCCGCCACCGACCTGGACGCGGCCCGACACCTGGTCAACGAGGTCCTGATGAACCACCCCGAGGGTCGCGACCTCGACTACAACGAGCAGCACCAGCTCCTCGCGGCCTACGGGATCGACCTCTGGGACACCTATGCCGTGTCCTCCGACGACGAGGCCGTCACGGCGGGTGAGGCGCTCGGCTGGGACGTCGTGCTGAAGGCGACCGCCGACCACCTGCGCGACCGGCCGGACCTGGCACACGTGCGGCGCAACCTCGACGGGCCCGACGACATGCAGGACGCCTGGAGCAGCCTCAACGACGTGATCACCGACCCGTCGCGAGCGGGCTTCGTGGTCCAGCGCAACGCGCCTCCCGGGGTGCCGCTCACGATCGCGACGATGGAGGACCCGCTCTTCGGTCCGGTGCTGTCCTTCGGCATCGGCGGCCCGCTCACCGAGCTGCTGGGCGACCGCTCCTACCGGATCCCTCCGCTGCTCGAGCACGACGCGCAGGACATGGTGCGGGAGATCAAGGCCTCGCCCCTGCTCTTCGGCTATCGCGGCAGCGAGATCGTCGACGTCTCCGAGATCGAGCGGCTCGTGCGGCAGGTGGCCCAGCTCCAGCACGACCTGCCCCAGGTCCGTGCCCTCCAGCTGCCGCTGGTCCTGGCCGGGGCGGACGGGGTGACGGTGCTGGGTGCGAGCATCCGGGTCGAGCAGGTGAAGGACCCGCGCTCGGACTGGTTCGTGCGCCGGCTCAGCACGATGCCTGGGGACACGCTCCCCGACTGAGGCCGGCCGCGTGACAGACTTGTCGACATGACCCGCTCCACTCGTGACGCGGACGTCTCCTCAGACCTCCGCCAGGCGATCCACCGCACCGGCTACTACCCGGAGGTCGTCGCCGACGGCGTCTTCTCCGCGGCCGGGGGCGAGGACGTGCTGTCCTACTTCGTCCACCACGAGACGACCTTCGACCACGAGGAGGTACGCCGGCACCTGACCGCGCTCCTCCTGACGCCCACCCGCCTCGTGATCGCCCACACCGACGAGCACCCGGGCGACGAGATGCTCCCCGAGCCCTACACCTCGACCACGACCGAAGCGGTCACCCTGACGTCGATCCGCACGGTCGTCGTGACCCGGATGGTGGCCAACCCGACCGCGGGCGTGGCGCCGCCCGCCGAGGCCGTGCTCACGATCGGGTGGGGTGGCGTGGGGCGGCTCGACCTCGAGCCGGCCGCCTGCTCCGACCCGACCTGCGACGCCGACCACGGCTACACCGGCACCCTCGCCGGTGACGACTACAACCTCCGGGTCTCGGCCGCTGCCGAGGGCGTCGACGCCGTGGCCGGACTGCTGGCCTTCGCGGACGCCCTGTCCGCGCGGACGCGCGGGTGACGACACCGCACCCGACGGGCGGCTTCACCGAGCCCGCCTACGGCCAGCGGTCGCTGGCCGACGTGATCCCGGCGGTGGGACGAGCGCTGGGCGTACCCCTCGAAGGCCACTCCACCGCGCTCGAGCTGCCACCGGCACCGTCGTACGTCGTGTTCCTCGTCGACGGGATGGGAGCCGAGCTGCTGGCTCGCTACGGCCACGCGGCGCCCTACCTCGCCTCCCTGATGGAGGGCAGCGCCACCGGCACGGCGGGGGTGCCGTCGACGACTGCGACCTCCCTGACCTCGCTGGGCACAGGTCTGATGCCCGGCTCGCACGGGCTGGTCGGCTTCACCGCGCGGATCCCCGGCACCGACCGGCTGCTCAACCACCTCGGGTGGGACTCGTCGGTCGATCCGGTCGAGTGGCAGCCGCACCCCACCGCGTTCGGTCGGCTGGCGTCGGCCGGCGTGCACGTGACGTCGATCAACAAGCGCGACTTCAACGGCTCCGGGCTGACCGTCGCGTCGCAGCGCGGTGCGGCGTACGTCGGTGCCGACCGCGTCGGCGAGCGGATCGCCGCGGCCGTCAGCGCGTCGGGGGAGAGCCCCGCGCTGACCTACGTCTATGACTCCGACCTCGACTGGACCGGCCACAAGTTCGGCGTCGCCTCGACCCAGTGGCTCCAGCAGCTCGCCATGGTCGACGCGCAGGCCGAGCACCTGCGCGAGTCGCTGCCCTCGTCGACCCGGCTCCTCGTCATCGCCGACCACGGCATGGTCGACAGCCCCGAGGAGGACCGCGTCGACGTCGACGACGTGGCGGGCATGCGCGACGGCATCGCGCTGATCGGCGGCGAGGCGCGGTTCCGTCACCTCTACTGCTCGTCGGGGGCCGTCGACGACGTGGTCGCGACCTGGAGCGAGGTCCTCGGGCCGCGCGCCACGGTGCTCACGCGCGAGGACACGATCGCCCGTGGCTGGTTCGGTCCGGTCGACCCGCGGGTGCGGCCCAGGCTGGGAGACGTCATGGTGGCCTGCCACGACGACGCTGGGGTCTTCTCGACACGCGACTTCCCCTACGAGAAGACGCTCGTCGGCCTGCACGGCTCGCTCACCCCGGCCGAGATGCTGATCCCGATCCTCGTGGGCTGAGCCCACGGCGGAGCTCAGCCGAAGGGCAACGGCTCGGGTGCCAGGCTGACGGCCTTGGCGCGCGCAGCGGTGAGCCGGCGCCGGTGGTGCTGGCGGCACAGCACCTCGTACGCCACGTCGGCGGGCGGCTCGTCCGCCTGCTCGACGTCGCCGACGACGATGACGTCTCCCTCGACCACCATCGCGCCGTTCTCGGTGCGCGCGTTGTGGGTGGCGCGCTTGCCGCACCAGCACAGCGCCTCGACCTGGAGGACGTTCATCCGGTCGGCGAGCTCGACGAGCCGGCTGCTGCCGGGGAAGAGGATCGAGCGGAAGTCGGTGAGGATGCCGAAGGCGAAGACGTCGATCTGGAGCTCGTCGACGACCTTGGCGAGCTGGTCGATCTGGTCGCGGGAGTAGAACTGGGCCTCGTCGCACACGAGGTAGTCGATCCGGCCGCCGCGGGTCAGCGTGGTGACGACGTAGGCCCAGAAGTCGAACGACTCGTCGACCTCGAGGGCCTCGTGGGTCAGCCCGAGCCGACTCGACACGACGGCCTGACCTGCCCGGTCGTGGGTCGTGAAGATCCGCCCCACCCGGCCGCGGGCGGCGTGGTTGTGGTTGGTCTGGAGGGCAAGCGTCGACTTGCCGGAGTCCATCGTGCCGGTGAAGAAGTGCAGTTCAGCCATGTCGCGGGCGATCTTGTCACAACGCGCGACGACCTCGGCGGCTACCGTGCCGGGCATGGACGAGGAGTTTGCGCTGATCGACCTCATTGCCGGGGAGATCGCTGCCGAGCGCCGGCGCCAGGTCGCGCGATGGGGGCGTCAGGACCATCCGTCTGTCGGCCCCGCGGGCACCGAGCCCTTCCTGCCGGTCGTGCAGCGGTGGAGGGCCGTCAACGACGCCCGGATGGAGTCCGGCGCCCACTCGTGGGACGCGATCCTGCTCGAGGAGGTCTTCGAGGCGCTGGTCGAGTCCGACCCCGCCCGCCGCCGCGCCGAGCTGATCCAGGTGGCCGCCGTCGCGGCCGCCGAGATCGAGGCGATCGACCGGCGAGCCGAAGCCTGAGCGATGGGGTGGCTCAGGCGCCCGCGCCGGCCTGCTTGCGGTTGAAGTCGACGTGGGCCACCCACAGGAGGAAGCACCCCACCCGCAGGTCGACCGGCTCCGACAGGGCCAGTCGGGCGCGGCTGGTGAGCATGCCCGATCTGGTCGCCTGGCCGATCACGGTGCCCGCGCGCGTGACGACGAGGCGTGAGGTGAAGATGCCGGCGTGCTTCAGCTGCAGCGTCTCGGGGCCGGCCTCGACGATCCACGTCACCGAGAAGACTCCCGACGACCGGGCCCGGAATCGCTCGACGCCGTCGAGCTCGGCGACGAGCTGGCTGCGCCACAGGGAGCCCTGGGTGCGGTAGACCCAGCTCTCGGCACCGATCTGGACCTCCGCCCGCTCGCGGAACCAGGCACGATCCGCGTGCGCCACCTCAACCCCATCGACGACGATCACGTCGCCCCGGGCCCAGTCGACCTGCATCGCCGTAGCCTGCCAGACGCGCCCTCGCGCCGTGGCACAGTGGAGGGCATGACGCAGGGTCCGCTCATCAGTCCCGACGAGCTCGCCGCCGATCTGGCAGGAGTCACGGTCCTCGACGTGCGTTACGTGATGGGGGGCCCGCCCGGCGCCGCCGAGCACGCCGCCGGACACGTCCCCGGCGCCCACTACGTCGACCTCGACATCGATCTCGCCGATCCGCCGGGTGGCGGCGGTCGTCATCCGCTGCCCGATCCCGCGAGTTTCGAGGCCGCGATGCGCCGCGTCGGCGTCTCGACCGATCGACCGGTCGTCGTCTACGACGACTGGCAGGGTCGCGCGGCGGCGCGGGCGTGGTGGCTGCTCCGCTTCCACGGCCACCACGACGTACGCGTCCTCGACGGCGGCTGGACCGCGTGGCGCGCCGCCGGGCTGCCCGTGGAGACCGGGTCGGGCCATCCGGTGCCCGGGGACTTCACGGTGTCGGGCGGGCAGCACATGCCGGTCGTCGAGGCTGACGACGTGCTCGGCGTGGACGTCCTGATCGATGCCCGGGCAGGCGAGCGCTACCGCGGGGAGGTCGAGCCGGTCGACCCGGTGGCCGGACACATCCCCGGAGCGGTGAACGTGCCGACCACCGAGAACCTCGACGAGGACGGTCGCTTCAGGTCAGCCGCTGCGCTGCGCGAGGTCTACGCGCGTGTCGGTGCCACGGGCCCCGGTCGCGTCGCCGCCTACTGCGGGTCGGGCGTGACCGCCGCGCACGACGTGCTGGCCCTGGAGTCGGCCGGCATCGAGGCCGCGCTCTACCCCGGCAGCTGGAGCGGCTGGATCACCGACCCCGACCGGCCCGTGGAGCGAACATGAGGATCCGGATCGTGGGCCACCACCTCCCGGGCCGCCACCCCGGTTCCCACCGCGACGTGCAGGTCGGCATCCAGGTCCGCAAGGATCCGAGCGACCTCGTGTGGGCGGACGCGGCCGAGGCGGGCTGGACGGTCGAGGTGGCCGAGTCCTACGGCGCGGACGTACGCGACTTCCACGGCCCGGTGGTCCAGGGCAGGCGCGGTGAGCGATTCATCTACCTCACCTGGCTCGAGGGCCCCGACGCCGTCATGTTCAGACGGGCCAAGCTGATGCTCGCCGACGCTCCCGAGGCGGACGAGGTCGTGGCGAGGATCGACCTCACGGACGAGAGCGGCCTGCCGCGCTGCGCCCGGCTCAGGTCACCGGCCGTCGAGTGGAGCGTGGACAGCTGATGGTCAGCCGGCCGAGACCTCGTCGCCCACGCTGATCCTCCCGTCGGACACGGGCACCAGGTGCGCCGCGAACACGGTCTTGCCGCCGACCAGGCGGCGACGGGCCAGGGTGCGGATGGGTTCCTTCGCGGTGGTCAGGGAAGCCGTGTCGATGGTGGCCATCACGCACCGGGCGATCGGCTTGGCGACCCGGAAACGCACCTCACCCACCGCCAGGCTCGTCCAGCCGTCCTCGGCGAAGGGCTCGTCGCCGTCGATGACGAGATTGGGCCGGAATCGCTCCATGGGCAGTGGCTCGGGGGTCTCGTCGCCACGCTCGAGCGCGCCCTCGACGATCCAGTCGTTGAGCTGTCGCAACGAGGCGAGCGACGCCACGGTGACCGGGAAGGCATCGGCGTACGCCGTGTGGTCACCGGGCTCGGAGAAGCCCGGCTGCAGGCGCCGTTGAGCGGGATCGTGGCACCAGACCAGCCGGAGGTCGTCGCGGCCCACCGCGCGGCGTACCCAGGCGTGCGCCTCGTCGGCTGCCGGGATCCCGAGGAGGTCGAGCGAGTGCAGCCGCACGGCGATCGGCTCCTGGTCGGGATGCTCCAGGTGGAGGTCGGGCAGCCCGGGGGCGCGCAGCCTCAGCGCCGAGCCGAGCCCGGGATCAGTGGCCGGGGTGTCTGCGACGACGTGGAAGGTCGAGTGCTCCTCGCGCGCCGAGACGAGGCGTCCGGCGTCGTCCACGAGCATCCACGAACGGTCGTCGGCCAGGCCGCGGGGCAGGACCTCGGCCGACCGCACCGATCGGATGGCGCCGGACTTGAGCGGGTGGAGCGCCAGGGACGTGATCTGCACGCGCGCTCAGTCGTGCTTGCCGCCGCCGAACATGATCTCGTCCCAGCTCGGCACCGACGCCCGACCGCGCTTCTTGGCGGGCTTGGGAGCCGGGGGCTCCTCGGCTGCTTCGTCGGAGGGGCCGTGGTCCTGGTCGGTCGCCTCTGCGGTCCTGGCAGAGGGCCGTGAGGCGGGCTCGTCGGGGTCGTCGTCGAGGTAGGACTCGACCGATCGCTCGGTGCCGAGCCCGGCCTCGCCGAAGTCGAGGGTGGTCTCAGCGGGGGAGGGCTCGTCCTCGTCCTCGCCGGCCACCATCTCGATGGCGTCCTCACCGAGGGGCAGCTCGTCGGGGGAGACCGCGCTGAGTCGACGCTGACGAGCCGCGGAGAGGTCGTCGGACGTGGGCTCGGCAGTCGCGTCGGCCGGGCTGGCCCCGGCTGCGCTCGCCCCGGCTGCCGGAGTGGCGTCACCGATCAGCCAGCGCGCGTCATCGTCGTCCACGGTGACGAAGCTGCCGCGGGGGTCGTAGGAGAAGGTCGCGGTGCCGGTGCGCCCGGCGACGGCGTACGAGCCGGTGAGCGTCCAGCGGCCGTCCTCGCGACGCCACGCGTCCCACTCGACGCCGCTGGGGTCGACGTTCTCGGCCCGGAGGTGTGCGACGACCGCCTCGCCGAGGGTCCGGGCGCCGGACTCGCCGGAGCGACGGCGTACGGACGACAGCTGGGCCCGCTGGGCGACATGGGCGCGCTCGTCCAGGACCGGCCCGGCGAACGCCATGATCTTGTCCACCGACGTGCCGGCGGCGTGCGCCACGGCCTCGGGGGTCTCGCCCGCGCGGATGCGCATCTGGATGTCGCGGGGACGGAGCGTTGATTCCATCGGGATCTCCAACTGGCCTGCGTGGGGTGGGCCCTTGCGTTCAGGCACGCCGGTGACGGCGCTTCGGAGCCGGGCGTCGATGACCAGGGAGTGCTCCTGGCCCGACTCGTCCACCAGCAGCAGGCGCTTGCCGTCCTCGCTGCGTCCGGTGAACGTCAGCTGCGCCATTGCCCGTCCTGCTCCTGCGTGCCGTGGTGGCCGATACGCCTGGCGGCGTCCGGTCCAGCGAGCCTACTTCAGCGTGCGGCCACGCCGCCGTTACGCGCACGGCGCGCCTGCCGTTGGTGCGCGAGCCTCCGCGGGCCCTAGCCTGCCCGTGTGCCGCCCACCGAGTTCGCCGCGCTCCTGGTCGTCCTGGACCTCGTCGGCATCTTCGTCTTCTCCGTCACCGGGGCGCTGGTCGCGGTGCGCAAGAACCTCGACCTGTTCGCAGCCACCGTGTTGGCCGGCGTCACCGGGCTGGGCGGCGGCTTCCTGCGCGACGTGCTGATCGGGGCGACCCCGCCGGCGGCGCTCGCCGACTGGCGCTACCTCCTCGTGCCGCTCGCCGCCGGGCTGCTCACCTTCACCTTCCACCCGGCCATCGACCGCCTCGAGCGCGTCGTCACGCTCTTCGACGCCTTCGGCCTGGCGCTCTTCTGCGTCACCGGCGCACTCAAGGCCGTCGACTACGGGCTCGGCCCACTGCCCGCCGCGCTGATGGGCATGGTCACCGGCATCGGCGGTGGCATCATCCGCGACGTGCTGGCCGGGCGGGTCCCGATCATCTTCGAGGGCGTCCTCTACGCCACGCCAGCCCTGGCCGGCGCGGCGGTAGCCGTCCTCCTCGACCGCGCGGACGTCCCGCTGCTGGTCGTCGCGGCTGCCGGCTTCAGCACCTGTCTCGGCTGGCGGCTGCTCGCGCTCGTACGCGGCTGGCGTGCGCCGCTGCCCAAGGGGCCCGCGAACGTCTGAGATCTGCCGGGCAACCGGGTCTCGTGACACGACTTCGTCGTTCCTCGACCAGCGATGAACCGTTGGTCGAGGAAGGCACCCTGGCGCCTGTCACGAGACCCGCCCGGCCATCGTTGGTCGAGGAAGGCGCCCTGGCGGTCATCGTTGGTCGAGGAAGGCGCCCTGGCGTTCATCGTTGGTCGAGGAAGGCGCCCTGGCGCCTGTCACGAGACCCCTCCACCGAGTCGCCAAACGACCATCACTCAGGCGTTCGAAAATACTTCTCCACAGATGTGTTCTGGCAGGTCAGAGTGTCGGTGGGCTCTGGAAGAATGGGTCCATGTCCACCACCACCGAAGAACCTCGCAGCCGGGCCCGGGATCCCCGGGCCGCGCTGCAGGGTGCGGTGGCCGCGATGGCGACCCGTCGTCGTGCGGAGGTCGAGGTCCTCAAGGCGGCACTGGTGTGGGCGCACGCCCACACCGTCGCGGACCCGGACGAGGCGGCGGGGTGGCGCTCGGACACGATCCACCGGCCCGGGACGGTGGGGGCGTTGTTCGGCGAGCAGGCCATCCCCCTGGCCGGTGCCGGTACGCCGTTGGTGGCGGAGTTCGCGCCGGCCGAGCTCGCTGCCGCGCTCGATGTCTCCCACGAGGCCGCGTTGGCGTTGCTGGGCGACGTCCTCGACCTCGCCCACCGCCTGCCACGGCTGTGGGCGCTGGTCGGCCAGCTGCGGGTCCCGGTCCACCTCGCCCGCCGTGCCGCACAGGAGTCGCGCGACCTGACGCTCGAGGCGGCCGAGCATGCCGACCGGTTGTTGGTGTGGCGCCCGCGGCGGCTCAACCCGCACCGGATCGGTGTGCTGGTCCACGAGGCCCGGTTGTACGCCGACCCCGACCGGGCGATCGCCGATCACGACCGGGCGATGGAGACCCGCAAGGTCGAGACCCGTTACGGCCACGGTGCCCCCGGCACCGGTGAGGCGTGGCTGGTCCTCGACGAGGCCGACCTGATCGCCTTCGATGCCACCGTGTCCACGATGGCCGCGACCATGGGTGCGCTCGGGCACCCCGGGAGTGTGGACGTGCGCCGCGCGAACGCGGTCGGGATCCTGGCCGACCCCCAACGTGCCCTCGACCTCCTCGCCGTCGACCCGACCGACCCGACCCGGCCCGACCCCGAGTCCGACCCCGCGGTCTGTGCGGCCGAGGACGCGATGTACGCCGGACCCAACCCCTTCACCCGACCGGCCGGGCACCCGTCCCGACACCCGGGGGGTGAGGTGGTGCTGGTGCTGCACCTGACCGACCGCGACCTCCTCACCGGTGGTCTGCCCCACGACGGCCTGGTCCCCGGTCGTGGTGGCGTCGCCCGGTCCGAGGAGCTCGGCCCGGTCCTGCTGGCACGCCTGGCCGGGTGGCTGTCCAGTGCCGCAAGGTGACCATCACACCCGTCCTCGACGTCACCGCAATGGACCGGTGTCGATGCCCACGACCCACCCGCCCGGATGGCTCAGGCGGTGCGGCTGCGCGATGAGACCTGCGTGTTCCCGCACTGCGCCCGTCCCTCGGTGCGCTGCGACCTCGACCACATCCGACGCCTACCAAGACCCCGACCGGGGCGGAGGGCCGGGCCAGACACACCCCGACAACCTCGCCCCGCTGTGCCGGCGCCACCACCGCGCCAAGACCCACGCCGACTTCACCTACCAGCGACTCCCCGACGGGTCCTACCGGTGGACCCTGCCCACCGGCCACCAGGTCACCACCGACCCACCCACCCCCAGACCCACCCCCAGGCCGAGAACCAGACCCTGACCGCCCCGCTGCCCGACACCCACCCGGTGATCGGGCGACCGGCGTGTCCGGCGACACCTCACGCCTGTGGCTGCACCACAGGGAAGGCCTTTTGGGGCTGGTCCGCAGCCATCTGCGTAGACCCAGGAGTGTGAGCGGATCTGCCAGAACCGTGACCGGCGTGCCGTCAGATAGTGCCAGTGGGTGTTGGGCGAAGTAGTCGGTCGCGGCCGTCATGTCTCACGAGCCACCCAAGCGAGTGCAGCCGGATGGTTCGTCCGAGCGCATGAGCCGGAGGCGATGGTGACTGCGGACTTCAACCCGAGTCGGTTGAATCTCTGCTACGGCGACGACCGCGTGGTGGAATCCGTGCACGTGGGGTGAACGTCCGGATGTCTGCCGCGACGAGTGCACGCTCATGCCGACGAGCGGCGTCGGCGTAGCGCTTGAGGTCGGCGCACCTTCGCATTGCCGACTGTGAGCATCGTGCGCGCCACCTCCTCGACGGCAGCCGCCTTGCAAGACCTTCAGGGTCTTCACTGTGTCTGGCTGACGTTGTGTCCGTCGGGCGGGTCGACCCATCCCCGGGGGTGGCCCAGTCTCCGTCAGCGGGTCGTGACAACCTTTTGGGCCGATGCGTCGTCATACGGGTTCGTCAACGATCAAGGGGAATCATGAGGACCGTCAGTCTGACCGCCGTCGCGTTGCTAGGCGCTGCTCTGCTCGCGCCAGTGGGCACGGCCGCCGCAGCGGGCGAGACATGTGAGGGGCAGGCGGCGACCATCGTCGGCACGCCCGGGGCCCAGATTGTGGGCACGGAGGGCGCGGACGTCATCGTCACGAACGGCGCGACGCGGGTCGACGCGCTCGGCGGCGATGACCTCGTGTGTGCGACCATCGAGGACGGCGTCGGCTACAACCCCGTCTTCGCCATCCTCGGCGCGGGGGCCGACACGTTCACCGCCTCAAACGGCGGATCGCACACGATCTTCGCGGGCATGGCCGACGGCACCGACACCGAGGCCGACGTCATCCGCTCCAGCGGCTACGGCCTCGTCTTCTCCGGCATGGCAGCCCAGCCGAACGCCGACGTCATCGACCTCGCCTTCGGCGAAGTCAGTTGGAGCGGCATCCAGACCGCCCCGGGCGCGGTGTCCGTGGGCACGGACGGCATCCTGGGCGTTCGATCCGCCAACGGCGACGTCACCATGGACGCCACTGGCACCGTGACCGGCGCCGACACGGCGCTGACCTGGACGGGCGACTTCGAGAGGCTGGCTTTCACCACGTCGGCCGAGTACGGGCGGTTCACGTTCCGCGGTACCGCTGGCACCGAGCACCTCAAGGTCGACGCGCCGACGACGTATGACCGCAACATCGCGCTCCGTGGCGGCAAGGACTCCTACGAGTCGAACAGCCTGGGCGGAAAGGCGACGCGGATCAAGGGCGACGGCGGGCGCAACCGACTGCTGCTCAAGCTCGTTGGCTATGGCCGGGTACGCGCCGACCTGAGCCGTTCCCGGGTGACGGCCACCAAGGCGGGCGTGGAGGAATCGATCCGCGTCCGCGGCTTTGATGACCTCACCGTGACCGCGAAGCGCGCCGACGTCATCGGCACCAACCGCGCGAACGGCATCATCGTCATCGCGTGCCGGACGACAATCAAGGGAATGAAGGGCCGGGACGGATCGGCCGCTGAGGTCAAGTACGAAGGCTATGGCGAAGACTCTTGGACCAGGCCTCGGTGCTCCAACTACGAGGCCACGATCGATGGCGGCCCTGGCAACGACACCATCGCTGGGAGCATGGGCGATGACCGCCTCATTGGCGGCCCTGGCAACGACGCCATCGTCGGGCGCGGCGGCGATGACCGCCTCATCGGCGGCCCGGGCAGGGACAACGTGGAAGGTCGGGAAGGGCGCGACGTGTGCCAGGGCGAGAAGATTCGGAACTGCGAGAAGCGCATCTGACCGCGCGACCCGAGCGCCCGCACATGCCGATGTGCGTGTTGTTGAAGATCTAGTCTTCGTACAGCGAAGCAGGCCGGGCAGCGTCTACATGTCGAACATGTAAGCGCTCGACGACCACCCGACACGGCGATGGAGGAGACACCCATGTACTTGATCCGCGCTTTCGGTGTGATCCTCATGGTGTGCGGTGTGTTCGCGCTATCACTCCTCGTCCTCGACCCGGACGCCACATCCGTCGGATCGACCGTTCTGGGCGTCGTCTTGCTGAGCGTCGCGGCTGTTCTGTTCTACCTGCCTAGCAGGTGGTCCAACGACTGAGCAGGCGGGGACACCAGCGCACTCATCTGGTAGCCGCAATCCGAGCCTCTGCCCCGGGACACCTAAACCGACGTTGGCCAGGGCGCGATCCGAGGTCAATGGAGCTAGTAGCCGCTTCTCGCGTGCATCGAACACAAAGTCATCATCTGCCAAGTTTTATGCTCGCCCGAACTGGGGAGGGAGGACGGATGCTGGAATGGTTTGGACGACGCGTGGTCCGGGCTGAGCTGCGCCATCACGACATCGTGTCGAGCACGGGTGCCTCGGTTGTGCGCTACGGCGAGTACCTGGGCGAGGGGCGCGGCGGGCGCATTTTCTGGCTCGTGGCGTCGGTGACGCAGCTAGTCGTATTCGTAGGGCTCCCATTCGCGTTGGTGTGGGCCCTGTGGGACCGGTCGGACCTCGACCGCGCTGACCCCGCCAGAATGGGGTTGGTACTTATGGTGGCGCTGGTGTCATGGTGGTGCGCGCTCGTCTGGCAAAGCTCAGTCCGGGCGATGGCGCGAGGCCTTTCGTCGTCTACTCGTCTCCACGACGGGCGCGAGGGCGGGGACGACTTATGACGTCGCAACTCGCATGCGACCGCCCCTTTCGCGTCGACCGAGATCATCGGCAAGCACCTACGCGCCGCGCTGTGAACGAAACGTCCGGATATGCCGCGATGCGCTCGTCCCCTCGTGCCGATGTCCGGACACTGGCGGCCTAGTCCTGGATCGCGAGGTAGCGCACGTCGACGGTGAAGGTCGCGACGTCGACCGAGTCGGTGCCGAAGGTGGAGAAGGACCAGGCCGCGGCGGGATCGCGTCGGGGGACGTAGCTGTCGGGGTAGCCCTCGTGTCCCTCGCCCCAAGCGGGGTCGTCGATCCAGGGCGACTGACCCGTCGTGCCGACGATGACCACGTCGTCCTCGATGCCGTCGCGCCAGACCCGCAGGGTGCCCGTGTCGGGCTCCCCGGCCGTCGTGGGTGCTCCCACGAAGGCCACCCGCACGGCGGACAACCCGCGTACGCCAGTCGCCTGGGGCACCTCGAGAAGGTGTGAGGAGCTGGCGCGGGACTGGAAGGACTCCGGCTTCGCGCACGGCGCGGAGCGATAGCTCAGCCCGCCGGCATAGAGGGAGCTGGCGACCACCTCGCCGCAGTCGGGGAAGTCGCCGCACCCGTTGGCCGAGGAGTAGGTGCACGGGCCGAAGTCCGACTCGTCCGGGGTGATCGTCGTGGTCGTCTCGCGCCACTCGAGCTTGTCGTCCGACACCCAGATCTTCACCTTGTGCGACCGGCCGGTGTTGCCTGCCTTGTCGCGCCCGACGACGAAGGCGGTGTAGCGACCGCTGGGTAGCGGCTTGCCGCCTCGTGCGGCCGCCCACGGCACCGTACGGCCGTAGCCGTACAGCCTGCCGTCCGCCGTCGTGAGCGGTTCGGCCACGTCGGCGCGACGGACGACTCGACCCTTGCGGTTGCGGATGATGAGCTCGAGGGCGGTGAGCTGCTTCTCGCCGCCCGCACTCAGGTCGAGGGTGTCGGTGACCACGGTGGTGCGCGGGTAGACCCGGGCGGGGGCGCCGGGCGCGGCGCCGTACGTCGGGGCCGTCAGCTGGATCTGGAGCCGCGTGTCGACATGCACCTTCTTCGACGCCCGCGGGAGCTGCCACGTCGTCGGCTCGACGTCGTAGAAGCGGATGACGTAGGACTGGTCGGACACCTGCTTGCCGGACTGGTTGCGGCCGTTCCACGTCCACGTGTGCTTGCCGGCCGGCTGTTCGCCCAGGTTGACACGGCGGACAGGCCGACGCGAGTCGGACGCGGGGCTGATGGTGAGGCGGACGTGCGCACCCACTGGCAGCCGGTACCGGATGCTCAGGGAGTCCTTCACGCCGTCACCGTTGGGCGAGAACCGGCTCGCCGCGGCGACGTGCCAGCCGTTGCCCGCGGCGCTCGCCGAGGGAACCACTGCGAGCGCTGGAGAGACCAGGAGGGCAAGGCCCAGGAGGGCCTGAGCGAGGCGACGTACCACTGAGAGCTCCTGACGTTTACGCGAAGCGCGGACCGCGCCGTCGAGGAGACGCGCGCAGTAGCGGAAAGGTTGCCGCTCCGTCCCGTGCCCGGGGAACTCTCCCACAATGCCGAAGTTGCCCTCGAGTCACGATCAACCGTCTCCACGCTGCAGCTCTTCAATTCCCCTGCGGCGCCGAAACTCGCGCTTGTGCAGACGGGTCGCCGGACCAACATGACGGATCGATCTGGCGGGCTGGACAGGCTTGTCCGCCGGTCCGGCCCGAGCGCACAATGGTGTTCAGCGCGGAAGGAGCACCGCCATGAGCATGGTGCGCAGTGCGATGTGCAGGTTGGGCTGGCACAGCTGGGAACCCCTGGTGGCAGATGTCGCCGGAGCTCACCATTCGTGCCTCTACTGCGGCACGACGAAGAAGGTCGACACAGGCCAGCCCCCGGAGGCCCATGACAAGGGCGGGATCCACACGTAGGCCGGCAGCGGCTCAGTCCCCGAGCACCTGACGCAGGTGCGCATTGGCGAAGACCCGGTCCGGGTCGAGCCGGTCGCGCATGGCAAGGAAGTCGTCGAACCGGTCGTAGACCGGGGCCAGGTCTGCTGCTGTGCGGGTGTGGACCTTGCCCCAGTGCGGCCGGCCGCCGGCCTCGCGGAGGATCGGCTCGAGGCCCCCGAAGTACGCCGTGTGGTCGGTGCCCTGCGAGACGTGGAAGGCGAGGTAGAGGCTGTCGCGGCCATGAGCCGTGGAGAGCGGGACGTCGTCGGCGGGCGCGGTGCGGATCTCGACGGGGAAGCTGATCCTCCAGTCGTTCGCCTCGATCACGCGACGGCACTCACGGAGCACGTGCAGCCCGACGTCGCGAGGGACGGCGTACTCCATCTCGCGGAAGCGGACGGTGCGAGGGGTGACGAAGACCTTGTGGGCGAGGTCGCTGTAGGTGCGCTCGGACCACGCGCGCCCGCTGACCTGGTTGACGCGCGGGATGATGGAGGGCACTCGCTCCCCGAGGCGACACAGCCCGCCGAAGAGGGTGTTGGACAGGAACTCGTCCTCCCACCAGGCGGCCAGCCGCGAAGGCGGCTCCCGGTCGCCGGGCGCCAGGTCAGTCCGGAAGTTCTGCTTCACCATCATGCGATCGGTGTGGGGGAACCAGTACATGTCGACGTGATGCGCGGCCGCGACCATCTCGTCGTAGGAGCCGAGGGCGTGGTCCCACGTCATCGGCTGCTCGTGCGCCTCGATGACGAAGAGCGGCTCGACCCGGAACGTCAAGGTGGTGAGGATGCCGAGCGCGCCGAGACCCACCCGGGCGATGTCGAGGACGTCGGCGTTCTCCTCGGCCGTGGCGCGGACGACCTCGCCGGTGCCGGTGACCAGCTCGAGTCCGGCCAGCTGGGCGGACAGTCCTGCGGCGACTCCGCCGGTGCCGTGGGTGCCGGTCGACGTCGCGCCGGCCAGCGTCTGCTCGGAGATGTCACCCATGTTGTGCAGCGACAGCCCGAGACCCTCGAGCGCGACGTTGAGCTCGCGGAGCGGCGTCCCGGCGCAGGCCGTGACGGTCATCGCCTCCCGGTCGACCGCGAGGATGCCGCTCATGCCCTCCGGGCGCAGCAGCGTGTGCTCAGGAGCGGCGATCGCGGTGAAGCTGTGCCCGGTGCCGGTCATCTTCACGGTGGTCCCGCTGTCGCGGGCCTGTCGTACGACGTCCACGACGGCGTCGACGGAGGAAGGCGTGACCACCCGGTCAGCGGTGGCCTCGACCAGGCCTGACCAGTTGCGCCAGCTGTTGCCGTGGACGGGCGTCGTCACGGCCGCACGCTAGGGGATCGGCGAGCGGTCTGGGCGACGACGGCGCCCAGGATCCCACCGACGAGAGCCACGCCGTAGGCGGCGGAGGCCCCGCGATGGTCGACGACGAAGCCGGCCAGGCCGGCCCCGGGAGCGACCCCGGCGACGATCCCGGTGTGCAGGATCGCCATGCCCTCGGTCAGCCGGCTGGACGGCACCGCCTGCTCGATCATCGTCATCGCGCCGATCAGGGTGGGCGCGATGGCCAGGCCGCCGAAGAGGAGGACGACAGCCATGAGGGGCACCGACTCGACGAACATCAGCGGCGCCATGGCCAGCGCCATCGCCGCAGAGCCCCAGCGCAGGCGCGAGTCCGGGCCGCTGCGCCACGCGATGGCGCCGGTGACAAGCCCAGCCACCAGGCTGCCGAGGGCCCAGACGGCCAGCAGCCAGCCGGCTGCCCAGCGCATGCCCTGCTCCTCGGCGAAGGCGACGGTCGTGACCTCCGCTGCCCCGAAGAGGGCACCGAGGGTCAGGCAGACCACGGCCAGCGGGAGCACCAGTCCCCACGGCATCGGTTCCCGCGCGCCCGACTCGCTACGACCACCGGACGGGGGTTCGGTCCGACGTTGGGCCGCGAAGGCGTAGGTGCCGATCAGGCCGCTGAGCGCCGCGACGGTGAGTCCGGCGACCGGGTGCCAGGACGTGGCGAGCAGCGTGACGAGCACGGGTCCGACGACGAAGACGGCCTCGTCGAGGACGGCCTCGAGGGCGAAGGCGGTCTGGACCTCGCCGGGTTTGTCGAGCAGGTGGGCCCACCGGGTCCGCACGCTGGCGCCGACCTGGGGGAGCGACGCCCCGGCGAGGGCCGCGAAGGCATAGGTCAGCGCCAGTGGCCACTCCCGCTCGACCGCCAGCATCATCAACGCCAGCCCCGCACCGAAGACGGAGATCGCCAGGGGCAGCACGCGCGCCTGACCGAAGGAGTCGACCCAGCGCCCGTGCAGGACGGCGAACGCTGCCTCGGCCAGGACGAAGGCCGCGGACACGGTGCCCGCGAGTCCGTAGGAGCCCGTGCGATCCTCGACGAGCAGCACGATCCCGAGGCCCACCATCGACATCGGCAGCCGCGCCACGACTGCTGCGCTGCTGAAGGCGAGGGCACCAGGTCGGGCCAGGACCTGGCGGTAGGAGTCGAGCATTGACGAGATCGTAGGCCGTCCTAGGCTGGCGTCATGAATCCCGCGGGCAGCCCCGACGTGACGCCGTACGACGCCCTGCTGGTGCTGTCCTTCGGAGGGCCCGAGAAGCCCGAGGACGTCGTCCCGTTCCTCGAGAACGTGACGCGCGGACGGGGCATCCCGCGCGAGCGCCTGGAGCAGGTGGGGGAGCACTACTTCCTCTTCGGCGGGCGGAGCCCGATCAACGACCAGAACCGCGCCCTGATCGCCGAGGTCGAGCGCGACCTGGCAAGTGCCGGGATCAACCTGCCGGTCTACTTCGGCAACCGCAACTGGGATCCCTACCTCGCCGACACCCTGGAGAAGATGGTCGCCGACGGGATCACCCGGGCGGCCGTCTTCACCACGTCGGCCTACTCCTCGTGGTCGTCGTGCCGGCAGTACCGCGAGAACCTCTTCGACGCCGTCGACCAGACCGCGGGCGCTCCCCGGCTCGACAAGCTGCGTCAGTACTTCAACCACCCCGGCTTCATCGAGCCCGTCGTCGACGCGTGCCTCACCGCCCTGGCCGACCTCCCCTCCGGCGACACGGCCCGGCTCGTCTTCGTGACCCACTCGGTGCCCACCGACATGGCCGAGACCAGCGGCCCGCCGCTGACCAGCGGCAGCTACAGCCGCGGGGCCTACGTCACCCAGCACCGCAGCGCGGTCGAGGCGGTCGCGAGCGCGGTGCGCAAGGAGACCGGGCGGCTGCACCGCCACGACCTCGTCTACTGCTCGCGATCGGGCTCACCGTCGACGCCGTGGCTGGAGCCGGACGTCAACGACCACCTCGAGTCGTTGGCCGCCGACGGGGTGACGTCGGTGGTGCTGGTGCCGATCGGTTTCGTCTCCGACCACATGGAGGTCATCTACGACCTCGACACCGAGGCGATCGCCACGGCCGAACGCGTCGGCATCCGGGCCGTACGCGCGGCGACCCCCGGGATCGATCCCCGGTTCGTCAGGATGGTGCGCGACCTCCTCCTCGAGCGGGCCGCCGTCGAGCGCGGCGAGGCACCGGCCCGGCCCGCACTGGGTGACATGTCGGCCTGGCCCGAGGTGTGCGCCGTCGGGTGCTGCCCCAACCCCCGAGGCCCCCGCCCGGCGCTGTGCGGGCAGGACTCGTGAGCACGACCGCAGTCCCGACAGGCCCCGAGCTGCGCGACCTGGCCGAGCGCATCGCCCACGAGGGCGCCAACCTGGCCCGGGAGATGCAGCTGGGCGGCATCGACGTCGCCGACACCAAGTCGAGCGCCGTGGACGTCGTCACCGCGGCCGACCGTGCGGTGGAGGAGCTGATCCGCAGCCGGATCACCGGTGAGCGCCCCGACGACGCCATCCTGGGCGAGGAGGGCGACGACCGCCCCGGCACCAGCGGTGTCCGCTGGGTGGTCGACCCCATCGACGGCACCGTCAACTACCTCTACGGACTCCCCGACTGTGCTGTCTCGGTGGCCGTCGAGGTCGACGGCGAGCTCGTCGCCGGGGTGGTCGTGACCATCCCCGGCGGGCAGACGTACGCCGCTGCGCTGGGGCACGGCTCCACGTGTGACGGGCAGCCCATCGCCGTCCGCCCCACGCCGCCGCTGGCGGAGCGCCTGGTGCTCACCGGCTTCGGCTACAAGAAGGTCGTGCGCGCCCACCAGGCCACGTGTGTGGCCGCCCTGCTGCCCGAGGTGCGCGACATCCGGCGGATGGGCTCGTGCGCGCTCGACCTCTGCCACGTGGCCGAGGGCAGCGCGGACGCCTACGTCGAGGCCGGTCCCCAGCCGTGGGACTGGTCGGCCGGCGCGCTCGTGCTGCGTGAGGCGGGCGGCCGCTTCGAGCTGCTGGAGGGGAGCCTGACGCTCGACGGCCACCCCTCGCGCAACGTGGTGGTCGCCTCTCCGGCGACCGGCTGGGACTCGTGGGTGGATGCGCTGGCGACCGCCGGGTTCCTGGGCGAGCACCGGGAATAGAGCGACATCCGCCACTGTTCTCGCGAGACAACTGGGACCGCTTCACCAAAAGGCCCGTTGATGGTGCACAATCTGGCGCCGACGAGCAAGAACAGGTTCACGCCTCAGCCGTGACCCGGCCGACGCGAACCACAGCATGGGGAGAGGGATTCGATGGCTACCGATTACGACGCACCTCGCAAGTCCGAGGAGGACCAGAGCGAGGAGAGCATCGAAGAGCTCAAGGCCCGCCGCCACGACAAGAACTCCGGCAAGGTCGACGAGGACGAGACCGAGGCGGCCGAGTCCTTCGAGCTGCCCGGCGCCGACCTCTCGCACGAGGAGCTGGCGGTCGAGGTGATGCCCAGGCAGGACGACGAGTTCACCTGCATGAGCTGCTTCCTGGTGCACCACCGGTCGCAGCTGGCGGACGAGAAGAAGCTCATCTGCCGCGACTGCATCTGATCAGACGCATCAGCGCCCGTTCCCTGGGGGAACGGGCGCTGATGCGTAGTCAGGGCATTGCTCAGGAGGTCGGGGCCGGTGACTTGTCGGCGTCCTGACCGTCCTTCTTCAGCTGCGGCGGCAGGTGCCCGGTGGACTTGGCGTAGTAGTTGGCCGCGCGACGCGTCGCCAGCATGCGGGCGACCGCGATCAGCGTGCCGCTGAGCGCCGCCCACAGCACCGCCTCGGTCATCTTCACGTCGGGGTCGGCGGGGTTGGCCGGCGGGTTCTTGCCCGTCGCGGCACGCCACGAGGTGTTGAGTCCCTTCTTGGCCACCGCAGCGGCGCCGAGCGCGGCCGCGAGGGAGAAGGCGGAGTAGAACTTGCTGTTGGAACCGTCCGATGCCATGTCCTGAACCTTACCCAGACCGGGGTCCGGCGGGTTCACCCCGATGGCGTGCTCCCCGGCTGCGCCCCGCTCGTGGGCGTCAGGTGGTCCGGGCCGACTGGAGGGCAGCGACCAGCGCGTCCGGCCGCCGGCAGCTGACCAGCCAGTACGGCGCCGGGTCGGCCGGGTCGGTGATGTCGATGCGGACCGCACGCTTGAGGTAGGGCCGCAGCAGGAGGTAGGCCCGGGCGTCCGCGTCGACGCCCGCCTGTCGTCGTACGCCCTCGGCATCCAGCCCGGTGACCGCCCCGACGTAGCCGAGCGGGATGTGCGCGCGGCCTGCCCAGAACTCGTCACCCTCGATGCCCACCCGGGCGCGGCCGTAACCCACGAAGAGGGCCACCATCAACGCGAAGGCGACCGCCGCCACCGACCAGGCGAGCACCTCTGGCGCGGCGACCAGGACCGCCAGCCACAGCGACGCCACCATCATCGTGCCCTGCACCCACCAGCGCAGCGGCACGGTGAGGCGTTCGGCGTAGTCCACGACGCAGAGCCTATAGATTCACCTCTCGTGCCCGACGACCACCACCCCGCCGCCCACGAGCCCGCCCACGGGCCCACCCACGAGCCCACCAACGAGGCCGCCGACAGGCCTGACCTCGAGGTGGCCGTCGTCCGCCTCGACCCCGAGCTGCCGATGCCGGCGTACGCCCACCCCGGCGACGCGGGTGCGGACCTCCAGACGACCGTGGACGTCACGCTCGCTCCGGGTGAGCGTGCCCTCGTGCCCACCGGACTGTCCATCGCCCTGCCCGAGGGCTACGTGGCGCTGGTCCATCCGCGGTCGGGGCTCGCGGCCCGGCACGGACTCTCGATCGTCAACACTCCCGGGACGATCGACGCGGGCTACCGCGGGGAGATCAAGGTGCTGCTGATCAACCACGACCCTGTCGACACGGTCAGCCTGCGTCGCGGCGACCGGATCGCCCAGCTGGTGATCCAGCGCTTCGAGCGCGCCCGCTTCGTGGACGCGGGCATCCTGCCGGACTCCTCGCGGGGGGCCGGGGGCTACGGTTCTACAGGTACCGGATCGAGTCGATGAGCCGGTTGTCGATGAACGGAGTGGTCACGTGAAGTTCCGCCGCAAGGCAGACGAGACGGGCGCGGAGAACGCGGCCGAGCCCGAGGCGACGCCCACCGTCGGGTCCGGTCCCTTCGATGTCTCGCAGGTCGAGGACGACGACGTCCAGCGGGTCGACCTCGGCTCGGTGCTGGTGCCCCCGATCGAGGGCCGCGAGCTGCGCCTCCAGGTCGACGAGAAGTCCGGCCTGGTCCGTGCGGTGATCCTGGCCGGCGCGGACGGAGCCCTGGAGTTCCAGGCCTTCGCCGCACCACGCAACGGCGACCTCTGGTCCACCGTCCGGCCGCAGATCGCTGCGGACATGGAGAAGCGCGGCGGCCAGGCCACCGAGCGCGAGGGTCGCTGGGGCACCGAGCTGGTGTGCCAGATGCCGGTCCAGCGCCCCGACGGCACCGCCGCGACGCAGCCGTCGCGCATCATCGGCATCAACGGCGAGCGCTGGATGCTGCGTGCCTCGCTGCTGGGCCGCCCGGCCCTCGAGCCGGACGAGACCTCGGACTGGGAGGACACCCTGGCGCAGATCGTCGTACGACGCGGCGCGCAGGCGATGCCGGTCGGAGAGCCGCTCCCGGTGAACCTGCCCGACGACGCCCGACGACTGGAGTGAGTCGTGGCCGAGAAAGGTCGGCTGCGCCAGGCCCTGTCGAAGTGGGCTGACAGCCAGGACCAGCACCAGCGTGACCTGCGCCAGAGCCATGCCAGCGCGGGTACCGTCCCGATCGCGGACGCCCCCGAGCGCGAGCACGTGATGGTCAACGGTGTCGTGCGCACCGTCACGCTGCGTCCCCGCGGCGGAGTGCCGGCGCTCGAGGCCGAGCTCGACGACGGAAGCGGCGTGATCACCGTGGTGTGGCTCGGCCGCCGGCGCATCTCGGGCGTCGACCCGGGTCGCGCGATGATGGTCTCCGGGTGCATCGGCCGGCAGAACGGCGTACCGATCATGTTCAACCCACGCTACGAGCTGCGACCGTGACGGGGCCGACCCCGCCGCAGGCGGCCCCGGTCGCGACCGCGACCGTCGAGGCCGTGGTGCGCGAGCAGCTGTCCAAGGCCCTCGGCGGCCGGCGCGGCATGGGCGAGGCCGCCCTGCCCACCCTCCTGTTCACCGTCATGTGGCTCACCGTGCGCGACCTCAACACCGCACTGGCCGTCAGCGTCGGCGCCGCGGTCCTCCTCCTGGTGATCCGGCTGGTGCAGCGCTCGACGGTGCAGTTCGTCGTCAACGCCCTGGTCGGCATCGGGATCGGCTGGTTCTTCGTACGCCGCGCTGCCGCGGCCGGAGGCAGCGAGCAGGACCAGGCGCTGGCCTACTTCCTGCCGGGGATCCTCTACAACAGCGGCTACGCCGTGGTGCTCGCGATGACCTGCATCGTCGGGTGGCCGCTGGTGGGCTTCATGGTCGGCAGCATCACCGGCGACCCGACCGCCTGGCACTCCGACCGCCAGATCGTGAAGCTGACCTCGCGCCTGACCTGGCTCCTGGTGGCGCCGTGCGTCATCCGCGTCGCGATCCAGGCACCCATCTGGCTGGCGGGATCGTCGGGGTCGCTCGACCCGGACACCGCCGTCGCCGCGCTCGGGGTGTCCAAGATCGTGCTGGGCTGGCCGCTGCAGCTGGGGGCGCTCGGGCTGATGGTCTGGGTGCTCTCGCGCAACCGGACGCCGGTCAGCGCCCAGCCCGCCGGCACCTGATCCCGGGTCAGCCCGGGTGGCTGCCGGGGGAGAGCAGCTGCTCGAGCCCGGCCTCGACCTCGGCCGGCACCACGAAGAGCAGCTCGTCGCCGGCCTCGAGGGGCTGCTCGGCGTCCGGGGTGTAGACCTGTCCGTCGCGCAGGATGGTGACCAGTGCGCAGTTGTCGGGGAACGGCACGAGACCGCTCGGCGTGCCGACGAACGGCGAGTCGGCGGAGAGGGTCAGCTCGACCAGGTTGGCGTTGCCCTGGCGGAAGGTGAACAGGCGGACCAGGTCGCCGATGGAGACGGCCTCCTCCACGAGCGCCGACATGATGCGCGGGGTGGAGACGTTGACGTCGACCCCCCACGCCTCGGTGAAGAGCCACTCGTTGTTGGGGTGGTTGACCCGCCCCACGGTGCGCGGCACGCCGAACTCGGTCTTCGCCAGCAGCGAGGTGACCAGGTTGGCCTTGTCGTCACCGGTGGCGGCGATGACCACGTCGCACTTCCCCAGCTGGGCCTCGGCCAGGGAGGAGAGCTCGCACGAGTCGGCGAGCAACCACTCCGCGTCGGGGACCCGCTCGGGACGGATGGCGTCGGCGGACTTGTCGATGAGCAGCACCTGGTGGCCGTTCTCGATCAGCTCGCGGGCGATCGAGCGGCCGACGGCTCCGGCTCCGGCGATGGTGACGCGCATGTGTCCAGCTCTCCTGGGTCAGTCGTCTTCGGGGCCGGCGTCGAGCACGGCGTAGGCGTGGGCCGCCTGGTCCTCGCGGACCACGAGGTGGACCATGTCGCCCTCCTGCAGGACCGACTCCCGGGTCGGGAGCATGCCCTCCCCGAGCCGGTCGATCCAGGCGATGCGGGTGCGGGACTGCATCTGGAAGTCGACGGTGCGGCTGCCGATCCATGCCTCGGGGACGGGGACGTGGTCGACCCGGATGGTGCCCGAGGGGTCGCGGAAGTCGGGCTCGGCACCCGCAGGGAGGATCCGGCGCAGCACCTGGTCCGCCGTCCACTTGACGGTCGCGACGGTGGTGATGCCGAGGCGCTGGTAGACCTCGGCTCGGCCCGGGTCGTAGATCCGGGCGACGACCTTCTGGATGCCGAAGGTCTCGCGCGCGACGCGGGCGGCGATGATGTTGGAGTTGTCACCGCTCGACACCGCGGCGAACGCGTCCGCCCGGCTGATGCCGGCCTTCTCCAGCACCTGCTGGTCGAACCCGTAGCCGGTGATCTTGTCGCCGTTGAAGTCCGGGCCCAGACGTCGGAACGAGTCGGGCTCGCTGTCGATGACGGACACCGTGTGGTTACGGTCCTCGAGGCTGCGGGCAAGCGTCGAACCGACGCGGCCACAGCCCATGATCACGACGTGCACGCCAGAACCGTACTCCAGCGAGGTTCTGGCCGGTCGCGGGTCTAGGCTTCCCGCCTGTGAGTGTCGGCGATGTCTCCAAGCGCATCCTCCTGGGCCGCAAGCTGCGCAGCAGCCAGCTGGGGGAGACCCTGCTGCCCAAGCGGATCGCGCTGCCCGTCTTCGCCAGCGACGCCCTGTCCTCGGTGGCCTACGCGCCCGACGAGGTGTTCATCATGCTGGCCATCGCCGGCACGTCGACGTACGTCTGGTCGTGGAAGATCGGTCTCGCGGTGGCGGTGGTGATGCTGACGGTCGTCGCCAGCTATCGCCAGACGGTGCACGCCTATCCCTCCGGCGGTGGCGACTACGAGGTCGCGACGGTCAACCTCGGCCGCAACGCCGGGGTGACGGTGGCCAGTGCGCTGCTGGTCGACTACGTGCTCACGGTCGCCGTGTCGATCTCCTCGGCCGCCCAGTACGCCGCCGGCGGCATCGAAGGGCTCATCGGCCACGAGGCGACGGTGGGTGTGGTCGCCGTCGCGCTGCTGACCGCGATGAACCTGCGTGGCGTCCGTGAGTCGGGCGCCTTCTTCGCCCTCCCGACCTACCTGTTCATGGCGGCGATCCTCGGCATGTGCGGCTACGGCCTGCTGAGGTTGCTGTCCGGGGACCTGCCGATGGCCGAGAGCGCCGGGCTGGAGATCGTGCCCGCCGAGGGGTGGGACGGTCCGTTGACGCAGGTCGGCCTGATGTTCCTGCTGGCCCGTGCCTTCTCCTCCGGCTGCGCCGCCCTGACCGGCGTCGAGGCGATCAGCAACGGCGTACCTGCCTTCCGCAAGCCCAAGAGCCGCAACGCCGCCACGACACTGCTGATGCTCGGCCTGATCGCGATCACGATGATGATGAGCGTCATCGTGCTCGCCAAGCAGATGACGATCCGCTACGTCGACCCCCACGAGCTCGAGCGGCTCCGGTCCGCGGGGGAGGGGCGTTGCCGGCGGGCTACGACCAGCACCCGGTGATCGCGCAGATCGCAGCCGGCGTCTTCGACCACTTCACGCCCGGCTTCTACTTCGTCATCACCGTCACCGGCGTCATCCTGGTGCTCGCCGCCAACACTGCCTTCAACGGCTTCCCGGTGCTCGGCTCGATCCTGGCCCAGGACGGCCTCGCCCCGCGGTCGCTGGGCTCGCGCGGCGACCGGCTCGCCTACAGCAACGGCATCGTCTTCCTGGCCGCGATGTCGTGCCTGCTGATCGTCGTCTTCGACGCCGAGACGACCAAGCTGATCCAGCTCTACATCGTCGGCGTCTTCGTGTCCTTCAACCTCAGCCAGCTCGGCATGATCCGGCACTGGACCCGCCACCTCAAGACCGAGCGCGACCCGGCCGAGCGGCGCCGGATGAACCGCTCGCGGGCGATCAACACCTTCGGGCTCGGCATGACCGCGGTCGTCCTGGTCATCGTGGTGATCACCAAGTTCCTCGCCGGTGCGTGGATCACGATCCTCGCCATGGGCTTCTTCTTCCTGGTGATGCAGGCGATCGGACGCCACTACGCGCGGGTCGAGCTCGAGCTGGCCGCCGACGAGCAGGACAAGGTGATGCCGACGCGTGTGCACGCGATCGTGCTCGCCTCCAAGCTCCACAAGCCGACGCTGCGTGCCCTGGCCTTCGCCAAGGCGACCCGACCCAACGTCCTCGAGGCGATCTACGTCAGCATCGACGCGCGCGCCACCAGCCGCCTGCTCGAGGAGTGGGACGTCCGCAACCTCGACGTCCCGCTCAAGGTGCTCCACTCGCCCTACCGCGAGGTGGTCCGCCCCATTGTCGAGTACACCCAGGAGATCCGCCGGGCCAGCCCCCGTGGCGTCGTCGCGGTCTACATCCCCGAGTACGTCGTCGGGCGGTGGTGGGAGCAGCTGCTGCACAACCAGACCGCACTGCGCCTGAAGGGGCGGTTGCTCTTCACGCCGGGCGTCATGGTGATCTCGGTCCCCTACCAGCTGCGGTCCTCCCAGATCGCCCGTGAGCGCGAGGAGCGAGACGAGGTACGGGTGCACGCCGGCGACCTCCGGCGGGGCCGGGTCAGCTCCACCAGGCCCACCCGCCAGGACGACGACCCGTGAGTCGCAACGCCCGGCCGCGGCGCGCCCGTGGCCGGTCGCGGGTGGGCGAGCGGTTCGAGGTCGAGATCGGGCCGGTGGCCCACGGCGGCCACTGCGTGGCGCGGCTGCCCGAGCCGGAGTCGCGGGTCGTGTTCGTCCGCCACGCCCTGCCCGGCGAGCGGGCCGTCGTCGAGATCGTCGAGGGCTCCGACGGCGACCGGTTCTGGCGCGGTGATGCGGTCGAGGTGCTCGTGCCGTCGCCCGACCGGGTGCCGGCGCCGTGTGCCGTGGCCGGCCCCGGCCTGTGCGGTGGATGCGACTTCCAGCACGCCGCCCTCCCCGCCCAGCGGGCCCTGAAGACCTCCGTCGTCCGCGAGCAGCTGGTCCGGCTCGGTCGGCTCGACCCGGAGTCCGCGCTCGTCACGGGTCTCGAGGTCGAGCAGGTCGAGGTCGAGGGGCGCGCCGACGACGGCCTGCGGTGGCGGACCCGCCAGCGCTATGCCGAGCTCCCGGACGGGCGACGGGCGATGCGCGTGCACCGATCGCACGCCCTGGTGCCCGTCGACGACTGCCTCATCGCGATCCCCGACGCACGCGAGCCAGTGCCCGGACCGCCGATCACCGAGACGGTCGAGGGGCGTGACTTCCTCGTCGACCCCGACGGCTTCTGGCAGGTGCACCCGTCAGCGGCCCGGGTGCTGGTGGAGACGGTCCTGTCGCACCTGGCGCCGAGGCCGGGGGAGCGGGTCCTCGACCTCTACTCCGGGGTCGGGCTCTTCGCCCGCTTCCTCGGCGAGGTGACCGGCGCCCGGCTGGTGGCCGTCGAGGCGGACCGGTCGGCCTGCCGCAATGCCCGCGCCAACCTTTCCGGGCACCGTGGCGCGGTCGTGGAGTGCGGACCCACCGAACGCGTCCTGCGCACGATGTACGACGAACCGTTCGACCTGGTCGTCCTCGACCCGCCGCGCGAGGGCGCCAAGCGGGCTGTCGTCGAGCAGGTGGTCGACCGGGCTCCGCGTGCGGTCGCCTACGTCGCCTGCGACCCTGCCGCCCTCGGCCGCGACGTCGCGATCTTCGCCGAGCACGGCTACGCGCTCACGGCGATCCGGGCCCTCGACCTCTTTCCGATGACCAGCCATGTGGAGTGCGTGGCGCTGCTGGAGAAGGTTGGCTCTGACTTGCGGCGGAGCCTTTCAGACTGAAGCGATCGGCTCGCCAAGACCGGGCTCAGGGGGTCCGGGACTGGTAGCCGTGCCAGCCTTCGGGTGCGTTCAGCAGGGGCTGCCAGCGGGGGATGTAGTGCTCGAGGAACACCTGCCCGAGCAGCGCTCCACGCGACCGCACACCCGTCTTCTCGAAAATCGCCTTGAGGTGGTCTTGGACCGTGTACGCCGAGAGGTGCAGCTGGTCGGCGATCTCCTTGGTGGCGAGGCCGGCGATGCACATGCGGGTCACGTCCACCTCGCGTGGGGTCAGCCCGTAGGCCAGAGCAACGAGCGGCGCGACCTCCGAGGGCGAGGCCTGCTGGATGACCACCACGGTCCGACCCTCGCCGCCGCTGAGCGGACTGCCGTAGAGCAGGAGCCAGGTGCCGTCGGCGGCTCGCAGGCGGGCGCGTGCCGCCGCCTCCAGGGGGTCACCATCCGTCGCGTTGCGGGCTCGGGCCGCTACGGCCT
>CAVRLH010000017.1:0-30374 GCA_963721925.1 uncultured Actinomycetota bacterium
GAGGTCCACACGCGACGCAGCCTGCGACCCTTGTCCGCAGGCAGCCGAGCGCGTACGACTGGAGGCATGAGCGAAGAACGCGAGACCTACGGTGACAGCTTCGTCGACGACGAGGACCAGCTCCAGCCGGGAGACACCCTCGACGACGGTGATCTCGTCGACGTGCTCGACCGCGGCTACTCGCCGCCGGACCGCCCGCCCAAGGGCTACGAGGACTACCCGACCGAGGCCGAGCGTCGTCAGGGCGAGACCCTCGGCGAGAAGCTGGCCGAGGAGGAGCCCGACGTCGACCCCTACGCCGAGTCGCAGAGGACCGACAGCGAGGACGAGAACGCCCTCGACGAGCAGCTCGGGCTGGACGAGCCCGATGCGCGTACGGGCCGGCTGGTCCAGCCGGACGGGGGCGAGGGGCTCGATGTCGACTCGCAGGAGCTCGCCACGGACGTCGGGATCGACGGTGCGGGCGCGTCGGCCGAGGAGGCCGCGATGCACATCACCCGCGAGCCGGAGCCGCCCACGGGCTGAGCCCTGCTCCGCGATGCCCCCGAGGGTGTACCATTTGGTACATGTCGCTCCTTCGAGACCACACGACACATCGACGCGCCGACGCAGCAGGTCTGGGAGGTGCTCTTCGACGTCGCACGCTGGCCGGAGTGGACGCCCGACGATCGACCGGGTCGAGCGCTTGGACGAGGGGCCGTTCGGGCTCGGCTCGCGGGCCAAGGTTCGCCAGCCCAGGCTTCCGCAGGCGCAGTGGCAGGTCACCGAGGTCGTGGACGGTCGACACTTCACCTGGGAGGCCAAGGGGCCGGGGATGAAGACGATCGCCCGGCACGAGGTGGTTCCGGACGACACGGGCTCCACGGTCACCCTCAGTATCGAGCAGACCGGCCCGATGGGCGCCGTCGCCGCCACGCTGTGGCGTGGACTGACCCAGCGCTACATCGAGCTCGAGGCCGAGAGCCTGGCCAAGCGCGTCACCGGCGCGCCCGCCGCGTGACCCTGCCCGCCGCCGAGGGCGTGCGTGCGACGCCGCGCGACCGCCTCCTCGAGGCCGCGATAGACCACTTCGGCCGCAACGGCATCGGCGACACCAGCCTGCGTGGGATCGCCGAGGCGGTGGGCAGCAGCCACCGGATGCTGATCTACCACTTCGGGTCTCGCGAGGGCCTGCTCGCTGAGGTGACCCGCGAGGTGGAGGCGCGACAGCGCGCGGTGATGACCGCGACGTACGACGCCGGGCTGCCGCCCCTCGAGGCCGCAGCCGCGTACTGGGAGCAGACCGTCGAGGCGACGCTGCGCTACGGGCCCCTGTTCTTCGAGCTCGCCGCGCACGCCATGCAGGGCAAGGCTCACGCGCAGGCCCTGCGCGACGAGCTGATCGCGGCCTGGCTGCCGTCGGTCACGGACCTCTGCCGGGCGATCGGCATCCCCGAGGCGCAGAGCGAGACGCATGCGCGGCTGGCCCTGGGAGCCGCCCGCGGCCTGCTCCTCGACCTGCTCGTCACCGGTGATCGCGCCGAGGCCGCGAAGGCCGCCGACCTGCTCAACCGGCTGCTCCTGCTGTCCGCCGAGGTGGGCGGGGCCGGCGCGGAAGCGTGAGCCGAGCGAAACCGGCCGGGAGCGTCACCTGACCTCGACTCCGACCTCGACCCCGACCACGACCTCGGCGCCGGCCTCGGCCTCCTCGGTGTCGGCCATGTGCGCCCGCAGGTCCTCGGCGTTGGGCGCCCTCAGGAAGACGACCACGGCGGCGCCGGCCAGCACCGCGGCGGCGACGAGGAAGGCGCTGCCGGTCGCATCGACGAAGGCCTGCTGGGCATCGGACAACAGCTGCGCGCCGCGCGCGCCCAGCCCGGGTGCCGCCTGCTGGACGGCGGCCAGCGACGACTGGGCGGCCTCGGCAGCCCGCGGGGGAAGGTCGGTGACCGCACCGGCCAGGTTGCCACGGTAGGCGTCGTTCAGCACGCTGCCGAGCACCGCGATCCCCAGGGCCGAGCCGAGCTCGCGGGACACGTCGTTGACCGCCGATCCGACGCCCTGCTTGCCGACCGGCAGGGCGGCGGTGATCGCCATGGTCGCCGGCGTGCTCGCGAGGGCCATCCCGGCCGCGAACAGCACGAGTCCGGCGGCGAAGTGCCAGTAGGTCAGGTCCACCGTGAGCCGGCTCATCACGATCATGCCGGTCGCCGAGAGGACAAGCCCGAGGGAGCTCACCCACCGGGTCCCGAAGTGCAGCGCGATCCGGGGGGCCTGGCGGGCGAGCGGGATCATCACCAGCGGCAGCGGCAGCAGGGCGACGGCGGACTCGAGCGGCGAGTAGCCGACGACGTACTGGAGGTACTGCAGACCGATGAAGAAGAAGCCGAAGCTGGCGAAGAACTGAGCGGTCACCGAGAGGGTGCCGGCGGCGAACCCGCCCAGCCGGAAGAGGCGCGGGTCGAGCAGCGGATGCGGCTGACGAAGCTCCCAGAGGACGAACGCCGGGATCGCTGCTCCGCCGGCCAGGAAGGCCGCGACGGTGAGGGGGTCGCTCCAGCCGCGCTCGGGTCCCTCGATGAAACCGAACACCGTGCCGGCGACCATCAGCAGGGACAGCAGCGCCCCGACCGGGTCGAGGCTCGGCGGACGCGCGTCGCGGGAGTTGGGCACCACGGCGAGGACGCCGGTCAGGGCCAGGGCGGCCAGCGTGGCGTTGAGGCCGAAGAAGGAGCTCCAGGAGAAGAACTCCAGCAGGATGGCCGAGCCGAAGAGACCGAGCACGGCGCCGCCGCCGGCGACCCCGACCCAGACGCCGACCGCGCGAGCCCGCTCGCTGGGTGGGAATGAGGTCGTGATCACCGACAGGGTCACCGGCATGATCGCCGCTGCTCCGATCCCCATCGCAGCGCGCACGGCGATCAGCCCTGACGGATCGTCGACGACCAGGCCGCAGGCCGAGGCGGCCCCGAAGATCAGCAGACCGGCGACGAGCACGGGCTTTCGCCCGAACCTGTCCCCAAGTGCGCCGGCCGACAGCAGCAGACCGGCGAAGACGAGGGTGTAGGCGTCGACGATCCACTGCACCTCGGTGGTGGTCGCGCCGGTGCCCCGCTGCAGGTCCGGCAGGGCGACGTTGAGTCCGCTGACCGCCGAGACGACGGTCATCAGCGAGAGTGCCACGACGGCGAGGATGGCCACGCGGCGGCGGTGGGTCAGTGGTGGCGAGGAAGGGGACATGACGAGCTCCTGGGATGAATTCAACAGTTGGTGAATTGGATAATTCTGCGCCTGATGAATTCGCGGTGTCAAGACTGGTCCAGTGCGCGACGTAGGCTCCGCAGCCCCCGCGATGGTGCACGGAGCCGTGCGCCACGCAGGTCGGCGTGGGCGGGTCGGCCCTCCTGGTGGTGGAGGCCCCGATAGCGTCCGGGGGTGGCCAGTCCTCGTCGACCCAGCGCTCGTCGACCCAGCGCTCGTCGACCCAGCGCTCGTCGAGGCCGCGGATCCCCGCGCCGGAGCGGCACGCGGCAGCCGTCGCGGCCGTTGCCGGAGGCCGGACCGGGGGAGCGGCTGTGGGTGCTCGACGTGCCGTACGCGACTCAGGTCGAGGCCACCTGGCACCCGGCCGTCAAGACCCACCTCTACGTCGGGCGCGCTCTGCCCGCGCACCTGGCGCCCTACGCTCCGGGCCCGTACACGCTCGGCCGGTTCATCGAGAACTCCCTGAACCCCGACCATCCGACGCCCAGCCCCGAGCCCACCGAGGCGCTCGAGCCCCGAAGGATCCAGTTCGAAGCCGCTGATGCGATCGCGGCCCGCGCCGTGGCAGGTGGCCGGCAGTTCCTGCTGGCCGACGAGCCCGGCGTCGGCAAGACGATCGCCGCGGTCCTCGGAGCGACGGCGGTGGGCGACCTCCGCGGTGCGCGACGCGTGCTCGTCGTCGCCGACCGACCCGCCGCGATCACGATCGGCCACTGGTGCCGCACCATCACGGCGCTGGGCGACGGCGGTCTCGAATGGGTCGTGATCACCTGGGACCGGCTGGAGAAGGTCAAGGACCACACATGGGACGTGATCATCGCCGACGAGGCGCACGCGCTGCGACGTACGACGACGAAACGATGGAAGCTCTGGGCACGGATCTCAGGCCACGGGCGCCCGCACGACCAGGCGCCGTTCGTCATCGCGACGACCGCCACGCCCGGGCACACGCCGCTCGAGCTGCCCTACCTCGCACCGGCCTACGCGCAGGTGCTCGGCGAGCCGATGCAGGAGTGGACCTCTGCCACGCAGCCCGGGGCGTCGTTCGCCACCGCGCTCGAGCGCCACGGGGTGGGGGTGGAGCAGGGACGCCACGGTGCGGCGTGGACCGACGATCCGGCCCGGCGCGCCGCGGACCTCAAGCTGGTGCGCAGCTGGCTCGACGAGGTGCGGCCCCCGGCAATGCTGCACCGCGCCGCACCGTGGGGGCCGGTGCCGATCTCCGGCATGCCGGTGACACTCACGCCGGCGGAGCGCACGGCCTATGAAGCCGAGTGGGGAGAATTCTGTCGTGAGATGGACCTCGCCCGACGCGGCCGCAACACCGCGAAGGGCCGTGCCGCGCTGCTGCGCTTCCGGCAGAAGGCCGGCCTGATCCGCGTCGACTCGACGGTCGCCTGGATCGCCCAGCAGGTCCAGGCGGAGCGACAAGTGGCGTGCTCGGTCGAGTTCGTCGCGACCGCCGCCGACCCCATCGCCGATCGGCTGCGCGACTCCGGCATCGACGTCGCCACCATCTACGGCCGCGGCCGGTTCGACGCCGAGGCCGAGCGGCTCCGGTTCCAGACCGGGCAGGCGAAGGTGTGCGTCTTCACCGCGGTGGCGTCGATCAGCCTGCACGCCGGCGAGACCCTCACCGAGGGCCGCCGGGCGAGCTCAGAACCCCGGGTCGGCGTCTTCCACCAGGCCCGCTTCTCGGGCATCGCCGCACGGCAGGTGACCGGCCGCACCCACCGCGACCACCAGGTCTCGCCCTGGCACGTCGCCTATGCCGAGGACACCGTCGAGGAGCAGGTCGGCAAGGTCATGGTCGAACGCATCGCCGCCGCCTCCCAAACCGTGGGAAGCGACACCACCGGCCTCACCGCCCTCGCCCAGCTCCTCGGGGCCGACTGGCTGCCGCACGCGACCCTCACCGACGACGGCGCCTGACCGCTCGGGTCAGCTCATCTTCCGCAGCACGCCGACCGGCACGTGCTTGAGGGCGAAGCCGACCGGAGCCCACGGCCAGGCCGGGACCCGGGCCGACGCCTTCTCCTTCTCGATCGCCTCGACCATGGCGCGCACGCCCTTCACGGTCGACGCCATCAGCGGGGTCCTGGCAGCGGCGCCGGACATCTCCGAGGCGATGTAGCCCGGGTAGAGCACGGTGACCTTGATCGGCGTCCCGTGGACGTCGGCGCGGAAGCCCTCGGCGAGGTGGGCGACGGCGGCCTTGGTGGCGGCGTACGTCGTGATGTTCTTCGGCATCCCGCGCAGCGCGGAGATGCTGGACACCATCACCAGGTGGCCGGCGCCCTGCGCACGGAAGATCCGGGCCGCAGCCTCGGTCTGGGCGAGTGCCCCGATGACGTTGGTCTCGACGGTCTCCCGGTTGGCGTCGAAGTGGCCGGTGCCGAGCGGCCGGCCCTTGCCGAGACCCGCGTTGACGATGACCCGGTCGAGGCCGCCGAGCTCGTCGCGGAACTCCTCGAAGACGCGGAAGACGGCGTCGTGGTCGGTGACGTCCAGCGCCTTCACCACCACGTGGGCGTCCGGGTGCGAGGCGAGGATCTCGGCCTTGAGCTCGTCGAGTCGGTCGGTACGCCGTGCGCACAGCGCCAGGTCGTGGCCCAGGTCGGCGAACTGGCGGGCCATCTCGGCGCCGAGGCCGCTGCTGGCGCCGGTGATGAGGATCGTGGACATCGGGGTTCCTAGCGATAGGTGAGCAGGTCGGGGGACAGGTGGTCGTGGGCGTTGAAGGAGACGAGCGTGGTGCCGCGCGAGCCGCACACGACCGTCGAGACGCCCGTGTTGACCGAGACCGGGTTGAGACGCAGCCACAGGTCGGTGCGGGCCGAGGTGGAGTCGGCCAGCAGCGAGGCGGCAGCCCATGCGATCGGACCGCCGCTGGTCAGCACCACCGCGGTGCCGCCAGCTGGCAGCGCCTGCACGAGCCGAGCCAGCGCGGTCTCCACCCGGGCGGAGAACGCGGCGAAGGACTCGTCGTACTCCTCGTCGTGGGCGCCCGAGGTCCAGCGCAGCGTCGCCTCCTCGAACCAGCGCTGGAAGGCCGCCTTCTCCGACTCGCCCGCCGCCGTGGACGGCTGGGCGTGCACGGCCAGCACCTGCAGGTGGTCGAACTCGTTCCACCCGGCGTCGACCTCGACCGCGGCGTCCCAGCCGGAGCCGTCGAGGACGCTGGTCGCCGTCTGGGCATGGCGCCTCATCTCACCCGTCACCAGCACGTCGGGTCGGAGGTGACGTGCCGCCAGGGCCGCACCCAGGACGCGCGACTGGTCGGCACCGGTGGGGGAGAGCTGGTCGTAGTCGGCGGCGCCGAAGGAGGCCTGCCCGTGCCGGACCAGGAGGATCCGACTCATGGTGCCTCGTCCTGGACCAGGCCGGCCAGCCGTCGCCCGACGATCTGCACGGCCGGGCCGAACATGGCGTAGAGCTCGTTGCTGGTCTGGCCGTGGAACCAGCGGTAGTAGATCTGCTGGGCGATGACGGCCAGGCGGAACAGGCCGAAGACCTCGTAGAACCGCCACTGCTCGGGCGACACGGTGCGGCCGGTGCGTTCGCCGTACGCCGCCACGAACTCGTCGCGGGTCAGCATCCCGGGCAGGTGCGTGGGCACCCGGCGGATCATCTGGAAGTCCTCGGGGTCGTCGGCCTGGACCCAGTAGGCCATCGAGCCGGCGAGGTCCATCAGCGGGTCGCCGAGGGTCGCCATCTCCCAGTCGAGCACTCCGACGACACGGGTGACGTCGTCCGCGTCGAGCACCAGGTTGTCGAGCTTGAAGTCGTTGTGGATCACACAGGTGGCCACGTCGTCGGGCTGGTGCGCGGCCAGCCACGCCATCACGTCCTCGAGGTCGGGCACGTCCTCGGTGCGGGCGTTGCGGTAGCGCGTGGACCAGCCGTCGACCTGGCGCCGGACGTAGCCGTGGCCCTTGCCGAGGTCGTCGAGCCCGGTCGCCTCGACGTCGACGCCGTGGAGCTCGGCCAGGACGTCGACGGCGTGCAGGCACAGCTCCCGCGCCTGCTCGGCGGAGAGCGGGACGTCGCCCGGCCACTCGCTGCGCGGGATGACGCCAGGGATGCGGTCCATCACGTAGAAGTCGCCGCCGGTCAGTGCGTCGTCGTCGCAGAACGCGACCATCGGGGCGACGTAGGCGAAGACGGGAGCGAGCGCCGACTGGATGACGAACTCGCGACGCATGTCGTGCGCGCCCTTCGCCTTGGTGCCGCCTGGCGCCCGGCGCAGGATCAGGTCACGCGAGGGATAGCGCAGGAGATAGGTGAGGTTGGACGCGCCGCCGGAGAACTGGAGGACCTCAGGCGCCTCGTCCAGACCGGCCGGGTCCGCTGCGTTGCTGCGCAGCCACCCGGCGACGGCGTCGACGTCGAAGGCGTCCTCGTCGCGCACGGCGCGGGCGCCGGTCACCTCGCTCACGGTGCCGCCTCGAGCTTGGTCGCCTGCTCGCGCATCATCGCGTCGTAGGCCGGGCGGTCGGCCCACTTGATGGCGTACGCCTGGCGGGCCGCCGCGTCGGGGACGATCACGTCGTCACCGGCGTCCATGCCCGCGAGCACGGCCGCGGCGATGTCGTCGGCGGTGACCCGGGACCGCTCGACCAGTCCGGCGATGACGTGGCCGACGACCTCGTCGGTGCCCTGCATGGAGTCCATCAGGTTGGTGCGGAAGTAGGACGGGCACACCACGCTCGCCCGGATGCCGTACGACGCCAGCTCGTGCCCGCACGTCTCGGTGAAGGCCACGACGGCGGCCTTGACCGCGTTGTAGGACCCCATCCCGGCGGGGTGGACCAGCCCGGCGAGCGAGGCGACGTTGACCAGGTGGCCGGACCCCTGGGCCTTGAGCATCGGCACGAACGCCTGGGTCCCGCGCACCACTCCGAAGAGGTTGATGTCGGTGATCCACTGCCACTCGGCCATCGAGCAGCGATCGATCCGCCCGCCGCCCGCGACGCCGGCGTTGTTGACCAGCACGTCGAGGCCGCCCCACCGCTCATCCACAGCGGCGACGGCCGCGGCCCAGTCGCCGTCCGAGGTGATGTCGAGGACCAGGTCGATGCCGTCGGCGTCGACCCGGTCGGTGGCCAGCACGTCGTCCCCGCGGTCGCGGAAGCGGGCGACCAGGGCCTCGCCGAGGCCGGAGGCGGCGCCGGTGACGAGGACCCGCCGGCTCACGAGGTGTACTTCCCGAGCTCGACCTTGGCGATCACGTTGCGGTGGACCTCGTCGGGCCCGTCGGCCAGCCGCAGGGACCGGGCGCCGACCCAGGCGGAGGCGAGCGGGAAGTCCTCGGTCATGCCGGCGCCACCGTGGAGCTGGATCGCCATGTCGATGACGCCGAGCGCCATGGTGGGCACCTCGACCTTGATCTCGCTGACGGCGGAGTAGGCCTCGCGACTCATGCCCTGGTCGAGCAGCCACGCGGCGTGCATGACGAGGAGGCGCGAGCGGTTGATGGCGATCCGGGCGTCGGCGATCCGCTCGCGGTTGCCGCCCAGGTTGGCGATCGGCTTGCCGAACGCGGTGCGCTCGAGGGAGCGCCGGCAGGCGAGCTCGAGGGCCCGCTCGGCGAGGCCGATGGCGCGCATGCAGTGATGGACGCGGCCCGGACCGAGTCGGCCCTGGGCGATCTCGAACGCCCGCCCGGCCCCGAGCAGGACGTTCGACGCGGGCACCCGGACGTCGTCGAAGGACACCTCGCCGTGGCCCAGCGGCTCGTCGTAGTAGCCCATCGTGGTGAGCATCCGCTCGACCTTCACGCCCACCGCGTCGCGCGGGACGAGCACCATGGTGTGCCGCGAGTGGCGGTCGGCCTCGGGATCGGAGAGGCCCATGAAGACGAGGATCCTGCAGTCGGGGTTGCCGACGCCGGTCGAGAACCACTTGCGGCCGTTGATGACGATCTCGTCGCCGTCGACCTGCGCGGTGGCGGCCATGTTGGTCGCGTCGGAGGAGGCGACGGCCGGCTCGGTCATGCAGAAGGCGCTGCGGATGTCCGCGCGCAGAAGCGGCTCGAGCCACCGTTCCTTCTGGTCGTCGGTTCCGTACTTGAGCAGCACCTCCATGTTCCCGGTGTCCGGTGCGTTGGAGTTGAAGACCAGGGGAGCGAGGAACGAGCCACCCATCGCCTCGGCCACGGGTGCGTAGTCGACGTTGGACAGTCCTTCGCCCCCGTCGGTGCCGAAGTCGGCGGCGTACCGGCCGGCGTGCGCCGCGGGGAGGAAGAGGTTCCACAGGCCCTGGGTGCGGGCCTTGGCCTGGAGCTCGCGGATCACCGGGTCGGGCGTCCAGCTGTCACCGCCGGACTCGCGCAGGCGGGTGATGCGCGCATGTGCGGCGGACTCGATCGGCTCGATCTCGTCGGCGACGAAGGCGCGGACCCGGTCGCGGAGGTCGGCGGCGCGCGGGGAGAGGGAGAAGTCCATGACGTTGACCATAACGGCCTGTTGAGCAATGCTCAACAGTGTGTCCGACCATCCCGCCGCACCGGCCGAGCCCGTACGCCGACGGCTGAGCGCCGACGACAGGCGCCGCCAGCTGGTGGGTATCGGGCTGGCCAAGATCGTCGAGACCCCGATCCAGGACCTCTCCCTCGACGAGGTCGCCGCGGAGGCCGGGATCTCGCGGGGACTGCTCTTCCACTACTTCCCGACCAAGACCGACTTCTACCTCGCCTGCATCTCCGCGGCCGGGCGCCGGATGCTGCGGACCACGGCTCCCGACGAGGGGCTCGCGCCCGAGGAACAGGTCGAGTCGCTCACCCGGCTGATGATCGAGCAGATCGAGCGGCGCCGCGACTTCTACCTCGCGCTGGTGCACGGCCACGGTGTCGCCGACCCCCGGGTGAGCGAGGTGATGGACTCGGTGCGCGAGGGCAGCACGGACCGGGTGGTCCGCGCCCTGGACGTCGCGCCGCGCCAGCGTGACGTCGTACGCGCCTGGTGGGCCTACACCGAGGACCGGGCGCTCACCTGGTCGGCGGTGCCGACCGGCGAACGCCCGGTCCTGTTGTCAGCACTGGTCGCGGAGTGCGTCGCCGCACTCCACGCCCTGCTGGCGATCAGTGCTTGACCACGCGACCCAGCACCGAGAAGCGAGCCTTGTCGTCCAGCGACTTGCCGGAGCAGGCCAGCAGGGTGCGCCGGTTGCAGGAGTAACGGGTGGAGGCGTTGACCAGGGTCACGGACACGGCTCCGACCCGCTTCTTGTTGAACGTCACCTTGGTGTGCCCGTCACCGTTGCGGTTGAGCCGGATGAGCCTCGTCTGCTTCTTGCCGTTGAGGAAGTGGACGACCGCCACGGCGGCAGGCGAGGTGCGCTTGGCCGGACCGGCGACCTTGAGGGCGAGCTTCCACTTCTTGCCCGCGGTGCCCTTGCCCGGTGAGTAGGCGTAGGACCTCGAGGAGAGGTGGTTGATCTTCACGCTGAAGCGCTTGCGCTTGTGCTTCCGCAGCGTCTTGTGGCCGCGGACCTTCGGGGCGGCGTACGACGCGCCCTCGGGGTAGGTCGTGGCCGGGGTGAGGTTGGCAGCGGCGAACTTCGCGTAGACCTTGGTCAGGCCGCCCTTGCCCTTGAGCACCTTCTGGAGAGCGACGATGCTGTTCTTGCCACCGTCACTCCTGAGGGAGCCGGCCTTCTTCCAGGCCTTGTTGACGATCCGGTCGCCGTACTTGGTGCTGAGGTACTCCCAGAAGATCCAGTTGCCGTACTGGTAGGCGCCCCCGCTCCTGCTGAACAGGTCGAGCGGGAGGTGGGGGAGGTAGAGCTGGCTCCAGGGGAGGTACTGGACGTTGTCGTTGACGTCGGTCGCGTAGCGCTCTTCCATCCAGGTCGCCGTGGACTCCATCATCCACGGGTCCTCGGCGTAGTCGTAGGCGTACTGGATGGCGTGGAAGAACTCGTGCGCGGCGGTGACGCGCAGGTTGCCCTCCGGCGTGCCGGTCGGGAACTGGGCGGCGGCGAAGTCGTTGTCGAGGACGCAGTAGCCCGACCCGGTGCGCTTCTTGACGCGGGTCTCGCCGGCGCAGAAGCCGTAGAGGTCGCCGCCGAGGTCCTTGAGGTAGACGTCGAACTGGGGGCTGCCGCCCTTCGTCCCGTCGGTGAGCGGGGGCCGGTAGCCCAGGGTGTCCACCTCGGTCGTCCAGACCGAGTCCATGACGGAGAGGCTGAGGTTGGCCCAGGCCGGGCTCGGAGGAGCATCCGGGCCGGAGCCGACGTAGTGGAGGCACAGGCGGGCGTTGCACAGCGGTGGCTGCTCGGCCACGGAGTAGCCGAAGCCGGCCGGGTCGCCGACGCCGTCGGTGGGACGGGCCAGCATCGCGTCGGCCTGGCGTCGCTGGGCGCCGCGCAGGCGCGGCTTGCTCAGCCACAGGTCCCGCAGGGCGAGGGTCGCCGAGGGATCGCGCGGCAGCGCGTCACCGGCCAGGACGCGTCGCGCGGTGGAGAGAGCCTCCGCCGGTGACGCCTCGCCGAACTCCGGCATGGTCCCCTCAGGGACGAGGTCGGGTGCTCCCTGGGTGCTCGGGAGGGACACAGTGGCACCGGGCCCCGGTCGGGCCTGGTCCGCGTGGGCCGCCGGCACGGTGAGCGCGCCGGCGCCCAGAAGTGCCAGGGCGGCAACCGCGGTGACGATCGTGGTGCGCATGTATCCCCTAGTGGTGTGTGTTCCGCGCGACGCGGGCTCAGCCGGTCGCGCCCCTCCACCATGAGCCTAACCCAGCGCGCCCTCCATCCGAGGATGCACGAGCGCTCAGAGATCGGCGATGTGCTCGATGATCGCCGTGGTCGAGATGGCGGGCGTCCGCTCGAGGTAGACCACCTCGCAGACGTCACCGAACTCGTCGAACTTGCCGGCCCAGTCGTCGCCCATGACGAGCACGTCGGCACCGTGCTCGACGATGTAGTCGCGCTTCTGCTCCAGGCTCTCCTCGACGAACACGTCGTCGACGACGCGCAGGGCCTGCACGATCGCCAGCCGCTCCCGCTGGGAGAAGACCGGGACGCGGCCCTTCTTGCGCTCGTTGAGCGCGTCGGCCGAGACACCGACGACGAGTCGGTCGCCGAGTGCGGCGGCCCGCTCGAGGACACGGAGGTGTCCGACGTGGAACACGTCGAACGTGCCGAAGGTGATCACGGTACGAGGCATGCGCGGCATTCTGGCACGGTCAGGGAGGATGGCTGCCATGCCCGCCGCCACCTCGACCACGAGGCCCCCGATCTCCCTGATCACGCCCGACCCGGGCGCCGACGAGGTGCGTCGCCGCGGCCTGCGCCGCATGCGTACGGTCGCGGTCGCGCTGCTGGTCTTCGCCGCCTGCGTCTACGTCGCGACCCTGGGCCAGGAGGGCTTCTGGGGGTTCGTCAACGCCGGGGCAGAGGCCTCGATGGTCGGCGCGATCGCCGACTGGTTCGCCGTGACCGCACTCTTCAAGCACCCGTTGGGCATCCCGATCCCGCACACGGCGCTGGTGCCCAAGCGCAAGGACGAGCTCGGGAAGGGGCTGGAGGAGTTCGTGGGCGAGAACTTCCTCCAGGAGGACATCATCCGCGAAAGGGTGGCCGCTGCCGGGATCTCGGCCCGGGTGGGGGACTGGCTCTCCGACCCCGCGAACGCGCGCCGCGTGGTCGACGAGGTCTCCGAGGTGGCGGTGATCGGTCTCCGGAAGGTGCGCGACGAGCACATCGCCGACCTGGTCACCCAGGCATTCGTGCCGCGCTTCCGCGACGAGCCCATCTCACCGCTGCTCGGCACGACCCTCATGGAGGTCCTGCGCGATGACCTCCACCACGGGGTCGTCGACCTCGTGCTCGACGAGATGCACCGCTGGCTCGTCGACAACCCCGAGACGTTCGTCAAGGTGCTGGGGGAGCGGGCGCCGTGGTGGGCCCCGCCGAAGCTCAACGACGCGGTCACCACCCGCATCCACAGCGAGGCCGTCGCGTGGGTCGAGGACATCCGGTCCGACCCCCACCACCGCGCCCGCGAGGCGCTCGACTCGATGCTGGGCCAGCTCGCCCACGACCTGCTCAACGACGCGGCCACCCAGGAGCGGGCCGAGGCGTTCAAGACCCGGCTGCTCGACCACCCGCAGGTCGTGACCACGGCGATCTCGCTGTGGAAGGCCATGCGCTCGGCGCTGCTGGAGTCGATCCGTGACCGGGAGGGCGCCGTCCGGGTGCGGCTGCTGTCCGAGCTCAACGCGTTCGCCGAGCAGCTGCGCACGGACGCCGACCTGCGCGGCCGGCTCGACCGCACCGCCGCCGACGTCACGGTCTTCATGGTCGAGCGCTACGGCGCCGAGGTCACCACGGTGATCACCCACACCATCGAGCGCTGGGACGGCAAGGAGGCCGCTCGGCGCATCGAGCTCCACGTGGGACGCGACCTCCAGTTCATCCGCATCAACGGCACGATCGTCGGTGGGCTCGTCGGCGTGCTGATCCACGCCGTCAGCCTGGCGATGCAGTGAGGGTCAGGTCCGGCACGGCTTCATGACGGGCATGACCCGCGAACGACTCTGGTGCGCTCGCGCGAAGGCGTCGTCGAAGTGTGCGGCGTACTGCTGGTAGACCCAGCGGTTGCCGACGATGCGCAGCATCACCTCGTCGTTGTAGAGCAGCCCGCCGCAGGTGGTGTTGGAGGTGCCCGTGAGGACGAGGTGGGTCGTCCGGCCGCGGAACCTGGCGTGGACGGCGAGCATCTTGTCGTGGGTCAGGACCGTCTTGACCCGCGCGTCGGGCAGGTCACCCGCGGGCAGGGAGGCCTGCATCCAGTTCTCGACGGTGTCCCGCGACGTCACCACCCGCACCCGGCACCCGGCCTCGGACAGCCTGGCGAGCTGCGCGCGGACGTCGGCGCGCTGGATGACCGCGATCATCGCCGACACGTCGCGCGCACCCCGCGTGCACGAGATGTCGCGCAGCGTGGACAGCAGCAGGTCGTTGCGTCGTGGGTAGACCGCCGCGGTGAGCGGGCCCTTCGCGTAGAGCTTGCGCCTGTCGCTCCACCGGCGACCTCCGACGCGCAGGCTCTGGGCCTCGAGCCGGGCGAAGTAGTCGCGGCCGAAGCGGTAGAGGCCCGGGTCGTCGATCTTGATGAAGGAGTTGTACTGCCGGTACTGGCGGTCCTCGAGGTTCGCCGAGGAGGTGATGAACGACCGCACGCCCCCGATGTCGGTGACGTAGAACTTCAGGTGCTGGACGTTCTGGCTGTCCGGGTAGGGCCCGGGCGCCCGCCAGGGCAGGCACGCGCCCCGACAGATGGTGACGTTCGTGCGGGCGGGGTCCTGCTCCTCGATCTGGGTGACCAGCCTGCGGCCCCGTGGGTTGAGCAGCAGGTCGTCGTCACCGACGAGGTAGACGATCGCCCCGCGTCGCTGCGCGGCGATGATCGCATCGGTCGGGGGCTTGATGTCCCAGCGGAACATGGCGATCCGGATGGTGTCGCCGGGGCCGGCGGTGTCGAAGAGCCGGCTCGGCCGGTCGAGCACGGTCGGATCGCCGGGCACGGTCAGCGGCGAGGTGAAGCAGACCTCGATCCCGTCCCGTGCCGCACACCCGCTCTTGCCGACCGGTGCCGTGGACATCGACCGCTCGGCCACCGCGGGGCTGGCGAGCGACAGCAGGGGAGCCAGGAGGCACAGGACCACCAGGGTCAGGAACCGGCGCGGTCGCGTCATGGCAGAGGATTCTTCCCGGCTGGGTGGCGGAAGGGACGAGGGCCCACCTTGGCACGAAACCACCGCCTGCCGCCCCCGACTCCGGTCGACTGGTTCACTGGCCACATGACCGACCTCCCCCCGTCCGGCCCCGAGCCGCTCGACGTGCCCATCCGCGACGAGTCGATCCGGCTGGGCCAGTTCCTCAAGCTCGCCAACCTCGTGGAGTCGGGAGCCGAGGCCAAACCGCTGGTGGTCGAGGGGCAGGTGCTCGTCAACGGCGAGGTCGAGACGCGACGAGGCCGCCAGCTCGTCCCCGGTGACGTGGTCACGCTGGGCGGGCTGGCGGCCCGGGTCGCCACCGGGGAGGTCGAGATCGACGTCCCCTGGTGACGGCGGTGGCGGTGTCGTGTCAGCGGACGTCGAGCAGGTCCACGACGAAGATCAGCGTCTCGCCGGGTGCGATCGCGCCGCCCGCACCGCGGTCGCCGTAGCCCAGGTGCGGCGGGATGACGAGACGGCGGCGTCCACCGACCTTCATGCCCTGCACCCCGGTGTCCCACCCGGAGATGACCTGGCCGATGCCGAGGCGGAACTTGAGGGGGTCGCCACGGTTGTAGGAGGCGTCGAACTCCTCACCGGTGGAGTGGGCCACGCCGACGTAGTGGACCGAGACGGTCGAGCCGGAGGTGGCCTCCGTGCCGTCGCCCTCGACGAGGTCGGTGACCTCGAGGTCGGCGGGTGCGTCACCCAGGTGGGGATCGACGTCAGGCTTCTCGCTCACAGGAGCTCCATTCAGGGGTAGGGATCAGGTCTTGTGGAGGTAGGTGTCGAGCTGGTCGCGCTCGAACTCGAGCTCGCCGATGCGACTCTTCACCACGTCACCGATGCTGATGATGCCGGTCAGCCGTCCGTCGGCCACCACCGGGACGTGCCGGATGCGGTGCTCGGTCATGGTCTGCATGAGGTCGGTCACCGCGTCGCTCGCCGTGCAGGTGCGTACGTCGGTGGTCATGATCTGGCGGACCGGACGCTCCAGCACGTCACTGTCGGAGTGCAGGTGGCGCACCACGTCACGCTCGCTGACGATGCCGGTGACGTGCTCGCCGTCGTCGCTCACGACCAGGGCGCCGACATTGTGCTCGGAGAGCAGGGCGATGAGGTCGCGGACGGTGGCGTCGGGACTGATGGTCACCACGTCCTGGCTGGGCTTGCCGTGAACCACGTCGTTGATCTTCATCGTCTCCACCTCGTGGGGCTCGGGGTCGCTGGGGACCTGTTCGCGGGCCCTCACCGTAGCCAAGTGCGGCGGGCGGCGACAGGCCTCGTCCAGCGTCCGGGGGCAGTCCGGGTCAGTCGATGCCAGTCCGGGTCAGTCCGGGACGGGCGGGGCCTGGCGCTCGCGCAGGTTGCTGACCGAGCCGGGACCCCGGCGCGGCATGTCGGGGTCGTCCCGGTCGTCGGCCAGCGCGCCCAGGAAGGACAGGGCAGCCTCGTGGAGGTGACCGTTGGACGCCAGCGAGTTGCCGCCCCAGGGGCCGTCGGTGCCGTCGAGGGAGGTGAACCTGCCTCCCGCCTCGCGCACGATGACGTCCAGGGCAGCCATGTCGTAGAGCTCCAGCTCGGGCTCGGCCGCGATGTCGACCGCACCCTCGGCCAGGAGCATGTAGGACCAGAAGTCGCCGTAGGCACGCGTGCGCCAGCAGCGTCGCGACAGGGCGAGGAAGTCGTCGAGCCGGTCGCGCTCGTCCCACCCGGAGAGCGACGAATAGCTGAGGGAGGCGTCCTCGAGACGGCGTACGTCGGAGACCTCGCACCTCGTGGCCTTGAGCAGCGAGCGGCCGGTCCAGGCGCCGTGGCCCGAGGAGGCCCACCACCGGCGCTGCAGCTGGGGGGCGGAGACCACGCCGAGCACCACCTCGTCGTCGACGGCCAGCGCGATGAGCGTCGCCCAGACCGGCACGCCGCGGACGTAGTTCTTGGTGCCGTCGATCGGGTCGACGATCCACCGTCGCTGGCTGTGGCCGCTGGAGCCCTGCTCCTCACCGACGACGGCGTCGCGCGAGCGCACCCGCGACAGGGTGCGACGGATGCCCTCCTCGACGGCGGAGTCGGCGTCGGTGACGGGTGTGAGGTCGGGCTTGCTCATGACGTGGAGGTCGATCGCCTTGAACCTGGCGACCGTCAGCGAGTCGGCGTCGTCGGCCAGCACGTGGGCGAGGCGCAGGTCGTCGGTGTAGTCAGTCGAGCCTGGACCGGTGATGGGCATGGCCACAGGCTATTCCCAGCAATGAGTCCTAGGCTGCATGCATGGAGCTCAACGGTGTGCCGCTGCACCCGCTCGTGGTGCACGCGGTCGTGGTCCTCGGCCCCCTGGCTGCCCTGGCCGGTCTGGCGTACGCCGCCGTGCCGAGGTGGCGCTGGCTGCTGCGCTGGCCCCTGGTCGTGCTCGCCGTGGTCACGGCGGCGGCCACCGTCCTGGCGGCCCAGGCCGGCAGTGCGCTGCTCGACCTGCGTCCCGAGCTCGAGCCGCTGGTGGAGGAGCACGAGGAGTACGGCGAGCTGCTGCGCACGGTGTCGCTCGGCTACGTCGTCGTCTCCGCAGCGGCCGCCTGGGCACTCGGCGGGGCCTCGGCGCTGGCGTCCGGCAGGGGGGCACGGGAGTCGCGCGGCGTCCTGGGCACGATCACGGCCGTGCTGCTCGCGGTCGCCGCGATCGGGCTGCTGGTCATGTTGTTCCTGGCGGGCGACTCGGGCGCCCGGGCCGTGTGGGGCTGAGCCTCACCGGTCGACGGCGCCCTCGCGTGCGGCCAGCAGGCGCCGGAACGACTCCACCCGGTCCGGGTCGGCGTCACCGGCGGCCATCGCCTCGTCGAGCCCGCACTCCGGCTCGCCCTGGCCGTGCGTGCAGCCGCGCGGGCAGGACTCGGTCATCTCGTCGAGGTCGGGGAAGGCCTCGATCAGGTCCTCCGGCCGCACGTGCGCCAGTCCGAAGGAGCGGATGCCGGGGGTGTCGATGATCCACCCGTCGGCGTCGGGCAGCTCGAGGAGGTAGGCACTGGTCGAGGTGTGGCGTCCGCGCCCGGTCACGGCGTTGACGATGCCCACCTCGCGGTGGGCGTCCGGCACCAGGGCGTTGACGAGGGTGGACTTGCCGACGCCGCTGTGGCCCACGAGCACGCTGGTGCGGCCACGCAACCGGTCGAGGAGCTCGGTCAGGTCGCCGGCCCCCTCGCCCTTCAGGTGGGTGACGACCCAGGGCACCCCGAGTGAGCGGTAGGTCGAGAGCAGGGTCTCGGGGTCCGCCAGGTCGGCCTTGGTCATGCAGAGCAGCGGTGCCATCCCCGCGTCGTACGCCGCCACCAGCGCACGGTCGATCAGGCGTGGGCGCGGCTCGGGATCGGCCAGCGCCGTCACGACGACGAGCTGGTCGGCGTTGGAGACGATGACCCGCTCGACCGGGTCGTCGTCGTCGGCCGTGCGCCGGAGGGTGGTGCTGCGCTCGACCACCTCGACGATGCGGGCGAGCGACCCGTCGTTGCCGGTGGTGTCGCCGACGACGCGGACGTGGTCGCCGACGACCACGCCCTTGCGCCCGAGCGGACGCGACTTCATCGCCATCACCCGGTGGCCGTCGAGGAGCAGGGTGAAACGCCCGCGGTCGACGGTGACCACGCGACCGAGCACGGCGTCGTCGTAGGACGGACGGTCCTTGGTCCGGGGGCGGGTGCGCCGCCGGGGACGCTCGTAGTGCTCGTGGTCCTGATCGGTGTAGCGACCGCTCACCGGGACGCTCCCACTGCGTCGGTCCAGGCTGCGGCGAAGTCGGGGAAGGTCTTCGACGTGGTCGCGATGTCCTCGACCTCGACGGCGTCGACCACCAGGCCGAGGATCACCCCGGCGTGGGCCATCCGGTGGTCGGCATAGGTGTGGAACACACCGCCGTGCAGGGGGGCGGGACGGATGGTCAGGCCGTCGGCCCGCTCCTCGACCTCCGCGCCGAGCCGGCCCAGCTCGGTGGCGAGGGCGGCCAGCCGGTCGGTCTCGTGACCGCGGATGTGCGCGATGCCGCGCAGGTGGGAGGGGGAGTCGGCCAGGGCGCACAGGGCCGCGATCGCCGGGGTCAGCTCGCCGACGTCGTGCAGGTCGAGGTCGACACCTCGCAGACGGTCGGGACCGGTCACCGTCAGGCCCGAGTCGTCGAGGGCCACCTCGCAGCCCATCCGGGCGAGGATGTCGCGCAGCTCGTCGCCGGGCTGCGTGGTGGCCGAGGGCCAGTCCGTCACGCGCACCCGGCCACCCGTCGCGGCGGCCAGCGCGAGGAAGGGCGCGGCGTTGGACAGGTCCGGCTCGATGGCATGCTCCACCGGCGCGATCGGTCCCGGCGCCACCGCCCAGCGGTTGGCGTCGCTGTCGTCCACCTCGACGCCGTGGGTGCGGAGCATCGCCACGGTCATCTCGATGTGGGGAAGCGAGGGCACCGGCTTGCCGACGTGGCGCACGTCGACGCCCCGGTCGTAGGTGGCCCCGGCGAGCAGCAGCGCCGAGACGAACTGCGACGAGGCGCTGGCGTCGATGGTGACCGTGCCGCCGGTGACCGAGCCCGATCCCCGCACCGAGAAGGGCAGCGCGCCCCGACCGCCGTCGTCGATGACCACGCCGAGCGACGTCAGGGCGGCGAGCATCGCCCCGACCGGGCGTCGCCGCATGTGGGGGTCGCCGTCGAAGCCGATGGTCCCGCGGGCCAGACCGGCCGCGGGCGGCAGGAAGCGCATGACCGTGCCGGCCAGGCCACAGTCCACGCTGGTGTCGGAGTCCCACGGCGCCGGGCTGATCGCCCAGTCGCCGTCGGTGTCGTCCACGCCGGTGCCGAGGGCGGTCAGCGCGGAGGCCATGAGCATCGTGTCGCGCGAGCGCAGTGGACGTCGTACGACGCTCGGGCCGGAGGCCAGGGCAGCCAGCAGCAGCGCCCGGTTGGTCAGCGACTTGCTGCCGGGCAGCGACACGACCCGGTCCACCGGTTCGGTCGGCCGCGGCGCGGGCCAGGGGTCACTCACCCGCGCACCCTATCGAGGTCAGGAGATCTGGGCCTTGGCGAGCCGTGCCTCGCGGCCTGCGTCCTTGGCGAGTCGCCGGCTCTCGCGGCGCACGTCCGACGCCGCCCGGCGGGCGCGCCAGGCAAGCCCGGGCTGTCCGTCGGTGTCGACGCCCGCGAGCAGCAGTCCGCCGAAGATCGAGGTGTTCTTGAGGAAGTGCAGCCGCTGCTGGGCCTTGGCCTGCGGATCGGTCTCGGCCCAGAAGGCGTGGGTCGCGGCCGTGGTCGGCACCAGCGAGGCGGCGAGGATGGTGGCGCTGATCCGCGGCGCGCGGCCCGTCGCGAGCGCGGCGGCGGCCAGGAGCTGGGCGCCCGCGTGGATCCGCACCAGGGTCCGGGGATCGGTCGGGATCGGCGCGCCGGGTGCCGCCTGCCGGGCGAGGGGCACGACCTTGTCGGCGATCGGCTTGGCCTTCTCCGCATGTGCGTCGGTGTTGCGGAGGGCATCGACGCTACCTGCGACGAAGATCGATGCGAGGAGCGGGCGGGCGATCAGGCGCGTGATGGTCATGCTTCCTTGTCTACACGATCGCTCGAACCCGTGACGCGACGAGGGGTCAGTCGAGCAGGGCCCGCCACACGTTGTTGTCGAGGTCGGGGTCGGACTCGGTCACGCGGACCTCGGCCTCGATGGTGCTGGCGCGTGGAACGATCGCGCGGAGGGTCACCGGGGTGAGGTCGGTGCCCGAGATGGCGCAGGTCACGACCCTCGCGACGTCGGTGCACCGGTCGTCGAGGGTCGAGAGCACGACCAGGGTGGAGCCCCACACGGAGAGGACGGCCTCGCGGTCCGTCGGGAGGCCGGCGACCTGGACCACGATGTCGTACTGGGGACGCCCACCGGCCACCTGGCCGGTCACGGACACGTCGGCCGGGGTCGGCGTCGAGGTGGGCGTCTCGGTGGGGGTGTCGGTCGGGGTGTCGGTCGGGGTGTCGGTCGGGGTGTCGGTCGGGGTGTCGGTGGGGGTGTCGGTGGGGGTGTCGGTGGGGGTGTCGGTGGGGGTGTCGGTGGGGGTGTCGGTGGGGGTGTCGGTGGGGGTGTCGGTGGGGGTGTCGGTGGGGTCGGTCGGCGTGGGCGTGGGCGTGTCGATCGGCGTGTCGAGCGGAGTGGACGTGGGCGCGGATGTGGGCGTCACGGTCGGTGTGGCTGTCGGTGTGGCTGTCGGTGTCGCGGTGGGCGTGACAGTCGGTGTGGCGGTCGGCGTCGGGTTCTCGTCCTCGGTGGGGCTCTGGCTCGGGGACGACGTGGGCAGCAGCTCGACCGCCGGAACAAGGATCGGGGTCGGCGTCGGCTCGAGGGTGTCCGCGATCTCGACGACCAGGGTCTCCCCAGGAGTGATGACGAACGGGTCCCGCGATCCCGCCCCACGCCGGGGGGCGGTGGTGCTCGCATCGGAAGGGTCGTCCGACGCAGCGCCGGGCAGGCCCACCGCGGCGATCGGTGGCTCGACGGGCACTCGATCACGTCCGTTGGACGTGACCGCGAGGGTGGCGCCCACGACGGCGAGGCTGGCAGCGACCCCGGCGACCGCGACCGCGGCAGAGTTGCCTGCGACCGCGTCCCGGACACGACCGACGACCAGCCCGATCCCCATCGGCACGACGACGCCGCCGGTCGTGGTGGTGTACGCCGCTGCCGCACTGCCCAGCAGGAGGGGCGCCAGGAGTGCGCCGAGGTTGGAGTTGACCTCGGTCAGCTCCAGGTAGATGGCCATGCACGAGCGGCACTGGCCGAGGTGGTCCTCGACCTTGGACGCGTCGCGGCGGGAGGTCCCGTTGCGGATGTAGGCACCCAGGTGCTCGTGCGTCCAGCGGCAGTCGTCCTCATCGAGCTCGTTGGCATGCTCGGTCAGGAAGGCCTGGCGCAACCCTTCACGGGCGCGGTAGGCGAGTGCCGACACGGAGTTGGCACTCATGCCCAGCAGCGGAGCGATGTCGGCGGGCCGGTCGCCCTCGACCTCGGTGTGCCACAGCACCAGCTGCCAGCGCTCGGGGAGCGAGGCGAACGCCTTGGCCGCCGCGGTGCTCTCGAAGCCCTCGATGGCGGTGTCGCGGAAGGGGACCCCGGGGTCGAAGGCCTCCATGTCGTCGGTGGTGTGGAGTCGCGCCCCGGCCCGGAACTTGTCGACCCGCAGGCTGCGTACGGACGTGAGCAGGTAGGCGCGGAAGGCCACGTCGGGGCCGCCGCCACGCTGGAGGATGCCGAGCACCTTGACGAAGGCCTCTGACACGAGATCCTCGACATCGCCCGGGGAGACGAGCTGGCGAGCCAGTCGGCGAGCAGCCTCCACGTGGCGCTCGAACAGGTCGCCGTAGGCATCGAGGTCCCCACCGCGGACGGCCGAGATGAGCTCGGCGTCATCGGGAACTTCTACGCGGGTGGCGCTGCTCATGCTCATCAAGCTCCGAAGACGAGGTGGTGAAGGCGGTGCCGACCCTCGAACTGTAGTCGGCGACGGGCCACTTCACTGGAGGTCTGAAGATTTCCTCGAAGTTTTGCGTCATGGCCACGACCGTCGCCCGTCCCACCATCAGAACCACCACCGAGGGGGGGAAATGCCGTGAGGATCTTCGCCGTACGTGGGCGTCGAGGCGCGGCTGCCCGTCCCGGGGCGAGCGGGAGACTTCCTCGAGGTCTGCGGTCAGGGTTGCCGCACGGCTTCGAGGTCGTGGGGGAGGCGCTCGCCTCGGGATCCGGCGTGGGGGACGCGTGCGCCGCGGCAGGCATGGGGCTGGCCCGCGACGGGGGTTCGATGGGGGAGGCGCTCGAGGCCCTTCGCACGACGTCGCGGGCGGTGCTGGGGACCGATCCGTCCTACGACGCCGTCGTCGCGCTGCTCACGGCCTGGAACGAGACCACGCTCGGCTACCTCGTCCAGGTCTCGTGCGAGGACCCGCTCACCGGTCTCGCCAGCCAGGCCCACCTGCGCACCCGTCTCGCCGAGCTCTACCGCAACCCCGGCACCGCGTCGTACGACCTGGTGCTGTGCACGATGCCGTCCGGGGACAACCCCTCGGACGAGCCGGGCGACCACTTCACCCGGGCCATGCGGCAGGCGCGCATGGGGGAGATGGCGCGGACTGTGTTCCTGCGCAACGAGACCATCGCCCGGCTGGGCTCGCACAGCGTGGCCATCGTGGTGCTGCGCGACGACCGCCTGGACCGGCGGGTGGGCGTGCTGCAGACCCTGCTGAGCAGGCTGGAGACCGACGCGTCCCCGGCGCGGGTGTGCGTCGAGGGACTCCCTGCGTCGGAGAGTGGCGCCCTGCAGCTGCTCGACGCCCTCGCCCTCGGCTGACGGTCGGGGAGTCGGACCGACGCCCTAGGGTGGACGCCATGTGCGGCCGCTATGCCTCCTCGCGCCGACCCGAGGACCTCATCGAGGAGTTCGAGGTCGTGGAGAGTCGCGTCGCCGCCCCGCTGGAGGCCGACTACAACGTCGCGCCGACCAAGGACGTCTACGCCGTCGTCGAGCGGCCGCCGTCGCGCGACTCGCCGGAGCCGGCCCAGCGACAGCTCCGGGTGTTCACCTGGGGCCTGGTGCCGTCGTGGGCCAAGGACCCCTCGATCGGCAACCGGATGATCAACGCCCGGATGGAGACCGTCGCCGACAAGCCGGCCTACCGCAAGGCGTTCGCTTCGCGCCGCGCCCTGCTGCCGGCAGACGGCTACTTCGAGTGGTACCCCACCGACCGGGTCAATGCCCGTGGCAAGCCGGTCAAGCAGCCCTTCTTCATCCGCCCGCGCGACGGTGGCGTCCTGGCCATGGCCGGGCTCTACGAGATCTGGCGCGACCCCGATCGGGCCGACGACGACCCGGACCGCTTCCGGTGGACGTGCACGGTCCTCACCACCGAGGCCGAGGACTCCCTCGGCCACATCCACGACCGGATGCCGCTGATGGTCGAGCGCGAACGCTGGGCCGAGTGGCTCGACCCGGCGACCCCGGGGGACACCTCCCTCCTGGTCCCGGCCGCGCCGGGTCGGCTCGAGGCCTACGCCGTCCCGACTCTGGTCAGCAACGTGCGCAACAACGGCCCCGAGCTCGTGGAGCCGCTGCCGCTGGAGGTCGAGTCGTGAAGAAGGCGGTCGTCCGTTCGGTGCCCACCCCGCACGGGGAGGGGCGCCTGCACACCCGACGTGCCACGAGCCCGACGGCGACGCTCCTGCTCAGCCACGGGGCGGGCGGTGGCGTCGAGGCCCGAGACCTGTGGGCGCTGGCCGGGGCCTTGCCGGCGCAGGGGATCACGGTCGCCGTGTTCGAGCAGCCGTGGCGTGTCGCCGGGCGCAAGGTCGCCACCGCTCCACCGACCCTGGACGCGGCGCTGGTCTGCGCCGCAGACCTGATGCGCGTCCGCACCCCCCTCGTCGTGGGTGGACGATCCGCGGGTGCTCGCTCCGCGGCGCGTACGGCGAAGGCGCTGGGCGCGTCCGGCTGCCTGGCCCTGTCCTTCCCGCTCCACGCGCCGGGGCGCACCGAGCCCACCCGGGTCGCGGAGCTGCGCGGGGCCGGCCTGCCGGTGCTGGTCGTGCAGGGTGAGCGCGACGCGATGGGCCGACCCGAGGAGTTCCCCGACGACCTGTCCGGCCTCGACATGGTGGTCATCCCCGGAGCCGATCACGGCATGAAGGTGCCGGCGCGCGGCGACGTCTCGCAGGAGGAGGCCCTGGGGATCATCGTCGAGTCGACCCTGGAGTGGATGGTGCGCGAGATCGTCGGGAATCCACCGGGCACCTGAGGTGTTCACCCCGTGTGAGCGCACTGACCCTCGAGCGACCGTTGCCCCTCGTGCAACGCGACCCCATCGACCCCCCCGGCGTAGTGTTGGCGGAGATGACTGACTCGCTCCAGGACGACACGTCCGATCCCGAGACCCTGCTCCGGGACGAAACCACCGAGGAACGCTCCGCTCGCTTCGAGCGCGACGCGTTGCCTTTCCTCGATCAGCTCTACGGCGCCGCCATGCGGATGACCCGCAACCCGGCCGACGCCGAGGACCTGGTGCAGGAGACGTTCGCGAAGGCCTACAGCGCCTTCCACCAGTTCAAGCCCGGCACCAACCTCAAGGCCTGGCTCTACCGGATCCTGACCAACACCTACATCAACTCCTACCGCAAGAAGCAGCGGCAGCCGCAGCAGTCGATGTCCGAGGACGTCGAGGACTGGCAGCTCGCGCGCGCGGAGTCGCACTCCTCGACCGGACTGCGGTCCGCGGAGATGGTGGCCCTGGAGCACCTGCCTGACTCCGAGGTCAAGGACGCGCTGCAGCGCCTCCCCGAGGAGTTCCGGCTCGCGGTCTACCTCGCCGATGTCGAGGGATTCCCCTACAAGGAGATCGCCGAGATCATGGACACCCCGATCGGCACGGTGATGTCCCGGCTGCACCGCGGTCGCCGCCAGCTGCGCGACATGCTCGCCGACTACGTACGTGCCAACGACCTGCTGCCGGCGTCCTCCATGCCGGCCGCGCCGGAGGGAGTGAGCGGATCGTGAGCACCCACGAGCACGGCCGCGACGACTGCGTCGACTACATCGAGCGCATCGTCTACCTCCTCGACAACGAGCTCGACCAGGCCGACTGTGCCGTCGTCGAGCTGCACCTGCGCGAGTGCGGGCCGTGCCTGGAGCGCTACGACCTCCAGCGCACCGTCAAGCAGGTCATCGCCCGCTCCTGCACCGAGTCGGCCCCCGAGTCGCTGCGTGACCGGGTCCGGATCCAGCTCCGCGAGGTGGAGATCCGCTTCACCGAGGGCGCCGGCTGATCCGCGGGTGGCGGACGATTCGCCCCACCACGTCTCATTTGAGACACTGACCTGAGCACCGATTCCAGGAGGAACGACATGGGCAAGACCGGACGCAAGCGCCGCGCTCGCAAGAAGAAGGGCGCAAACCACGGCAAGCGCCCCAACGCCTGACGCGCACCGCACCAGTAGAAGTCCCCGCCGAGGCGGGGACTTTTGCATGTCCGGAGCCGAGGCCGGGGCCCTGCAGGCCGGCGCGGATCGCGGCAAATGAGTCCGATCCGCGCCGGCCACGTGTCGACATACCTAGCATGAGCCCATGAGCAAGGGGCGACACCGAGTGAGCCTCGCGGCGTGCGTGGTGCTGATGTTGAGCAGCGCAGCGTGCGGGACGGAGTCATCCCCGCGAGACGATGCGCCAGCCACCGTTGCCGAGTCCCGCAGCTCTGCTGACGCTGATGCGATGCAAGCGGCGGAGGGCACCATGCGGGCCTTCTTCGCCGTGAAGCGCCAGGCAGAGGACGACCCCAGCGTCCAGATTGACGTTCAGGCGGCCTACCTCACGACGCGCGACGTCCACCCCGGCGCGGCCTACGAGGCCGGCTGGCGCGGCCGACCGACCGGCGTCACCGACACGGACGTGCGCGTCGAGCTGTCCGACTCGCGTTGGGGTGGCGACGGTGTCCAGATCGACTTCGCGGTCACAGGTACGAGCGTGAGCTATCCCGTTGAGGGCACGGAGTTGCAGCTCGATGCGGGTTCTCGCGGGGACTTCCACTGGAACGGCACTGCGACGCTCGAGAACCGGGACGGCGAGTGGCTGATCGACGACCTGACCGTTGATTCGTCCGGGGGCAGTCTCCAATAGGCCCCACAACGGCCCGTCTGCCTGCAGCGAGGGCGACGTCCGCGGCCCCAAGAGCAGTGCTTGACAGCCCGCCAGAGCTGACCTGGTCGCAGGGGTGAGCCCATCCGAATCGAGGCATGAGCGCGCACTCGTCGCGGCAGATGCGGACGTTGCTCAACTGCAGCACCCAGGTTGGCGAGCTCGGCAATGATCCTCTGCCGGGCGGCGGCGCGATTTCGCCGTCGTCGTTCGTCGATTCATGGTTGGCGCGGTGACGTCACCGTCGTCGCAGACCTCGTCTTGTCGGTGCTGAGCCACTCGAGGATGCGCTCTGCCGTCTCGTCAGCCGACAGGTCCGTGTTGTCGATCACCAGGTGCGGCCAGCGAGCGAGCAGACGCTCGACGGGCGCGTCCCGTCCCGGCTCCGACGTCATCCGATGCTCGGCCTCCAACGCGCGGACGTTGGCGTCCGACCATGCGAGGTCGCGCTTGGACCGCTTCTCGGCCAGCCGGTGTTCGGTTCTGTTGCGGGCCAGCCTGGTGTCGAGCCCGGCGACCAGTTCGACCACTGCGACCTCGCTGGCGGCGTCGTACGGTGCGGCGAACCTCTCCAGGAACTCGGCGTCCTCCACCTGGTCCATGGACATGACGACCGTGAAGATCAGGTCGGTCCCGGATGCCGCAGCCTCCTCCACCACACGCCGGCGGAACTCGCCGTTGAGGGTGCTGAACGCTGGGGTGCCGTAGTCGAAGACGTCGAGTAGAAGCTCGATCGTGTGATGGTTGTGGAACAGGCGGTACGACGAGCGCGCGGCGACGGCACGGCCCACCGTCATCTTGCCGACGGCAGGAGGTCCGAGAATGAGCAGGAGGCGCATGCGGGGATGCTGCCCGATGGAGGCTTCACCCGCATCCGATTTCAGACGCCGGCATGGCCGCCGATCCGACTCGCCCCGGCTGTATCGCTATCTGGTGATCTTGAGACTGAGCGTCGCGAGGTCGGCGTTGATCGTGAAGCCGCACTGGCGGTAGAGCGCGAGTGCCGCGGCATTGTCCGGTTCGGTTTGCAGCGACAGCCGCAGTGCACCGGCATCGGTGGCGGCTCGTTGGATGGTTTCGACCAGCCGACGGGCGATGCCTTGGCGACGCACGGCGGGGTCGGCGAACAGGTCGCGTAGCTGCCAGAACCGACCCAGCCCAAGAGATGCCGGGACCTGGTGAACTGCTGCGAATCCGACCATCCGCGGACCGTGGTACGCGCCGTAGAACTCGAGCTCGCCGGATCTGGCCATCTCGCCGACCCACGCCCACGTCGCGGCCGGAGCCGGCGACTGGCCGTGGTGGATCCGGTACAGCTCGAACAGACTCGCCAGCTCAGCGATCGCGTCGGACATAGGATCGACACGACGACACACGGCGGTCTCTGGCACCAGCACAGCCTACGAGCGCGGCCGCTGCTCGAGCACGAGCATCGAAGAAGGATCGGCTCGCTCCGCGCGCCCACCCCCATCGGACGCGCTCCATGCGGCAGATGAGGACGTTTGCACCTCGAACCCAAGCTGGCCCGGCCGGACCGTTCGGTGTCCAGGACCACCAGGCTGCTGACCGCACCCATCGCCGTTGCGCTCGCCGTTGCCTTGGGCGCCACTGTGCCGGCACACGCCTCGAGCACGACGAAGACGGACCCGAGGAACGACGTCTTCCTCGGAAGCGTGGGCGGCGGCATCGACCTGGCCACCGTCCAGCTCAAGACGCTGAACCGTAAGAAGAGCATCCGGGTCACATTCAGGCTGCACTCGCGCGCGCTGGAGGGAAGCCTGGAGCAGCCTGGCGGCATCCGGGTGGAGTTCATCAAGAACAAGCGGATTCGGCGCGTGGTCACGGTCGCCACGGAGGACGGCGCCCTTCGCAGCGAGGTCTGCAGCAACTCCACGGGCCCGAAGTTCATCGAGCCCTACGATTGCAGCAGCCTGCTGGTCACCCAGGTCGACGCCACGACCTATCGCGCTCTCGTCAAGCGCAAGCAGATCAAGAAGGGCGCGAAGGTGCTCAAGTGGACCGCTGCGTCCATCGACCTCAGCAACGGAGATCCCGTGAGCGACCGGCTGACGGCGAGGGACGGTGAGCCGTTCCGCTGGCGGCTCTGATCGACGACAACCTGCGATGGGTAGGGCCTCGCAGCCGTCGAGCAACAGGTCCGACGCAAGCTCTAACCAAGCCTGGCTGTCGACGACGCAGCCGGCTGGCCGGGGGCTGCCCTGGGGGCCGCGGTCCATGCCAGTTCGGCATCCGCGCATCGGTAGCTCCGCGCACTGTCAGCGGCAGATGAGGAAATTTTCACCTCCGCCCCGAGGCTCACGCCGCCCGGGCTCAGTCGCGGCGGACCCTCGGGCCAAGGGCCGGCTTCTCCACGTTGAAGGTGCCGTCGCGGTGCGCGTCGTCGGAATAGACCCCGCCCACCTCCACGTCGTCCTCCTGGTCGAGGTCAATGCCGAATGCGACCACGCCGACGCGGACCCAGCGTGCGTCGCCGAGGCAAGAGGTCGGCACTGAGAGGGTGGCAGACCGGGTGGAGCGATAGACGTCGGCCTTCAAACCCGGGCAGTCGATCTCCCTGCCTCCATTGGCCGCACCACTCACGATCGGCTTGCCGCCAAGATGCTCGACGAACACGTCGACCTTGCCCCGGGGCAGCTTGAGTCGGGTGCCTACGAACATGAAGGGGTCTGTGGCTAGCCTCCGGAACTGCACGCGCACCAACACGACCTCGGGGCGGTGGTCGACCACCGTCCGGACGATGTCGAGCGTGCGCTGGTCCGGCGCGATGGTCGACTGCTCGACCCCCTCCACCTCGGACGTGGCGAGCGCGTCGCCCGCGGGGTCGCGGGTCACGACACGCTCGGCGTACGCCGTCGACGGCAGGAGGGCGATGAAAGGAAGGACGGCGACGGCGAGCCAGAGCCTGTGGCGGAACAACATGCGTCGAACCCTAGACACCTGCGACCCCCTACAACGGCAATCACAGAATCCGATGACCGCCCATGCCGTACTTCGGATGCGCGCACATCGGCAAATCCGCGCACTCAACGCCGCAGATGCGATCGCAGGAAGGCCCGCCGGCGCCACTAGCCATCGTCAGAGTGACCAGGGCTCGGATCGCGGCAGAAGCGGTGCGTCCGGCCACGCGGCTGCTACTCAGCCTTCGACCGCTACAAGATCAACCCAGACCATCTCGAGCCCGGTGGGGTCGATCTCGACGGCAGGTCCGGACGGTCGATGACCGCATCAACCTCTACACCCTCCAAGCCGCCCAGGTCGCCTTCGGAGTAGTGACCACCGCCGCCGGAGAACTGCTGACCATCCGTGACCCGGTTTCCGGACTCAAAGACAACTGACTGTGTCTTTGCGTCCCAAGAAGTTCCGTCAGCCCAGAACGCCACCGAACCGCCAACGAGAAGACAGCCCTCGTTGAGGGAGAGTCGTCCTGCAACTTCCGCCGCGGGGTAGGCGTTCCAGTCCCGGACAGCGATGACAGGGCCCTGGCCAGCTGCCCCCGTGTCAGGCTCCTCAGAGGCGCCACATGCCGCAGCCGCACCCAGCACGCTCAGCGATGTGATCACGCGCACGCCGATCAAAGTGACGCGACGCATCCTGGCCCCCTATCCCTATACAGCGAGTAGACACGAGCAGCGCACCACGATGGTTGCGCCTTGGTCGCCCGCCCATCCGAAGTTCCGTGCCCCATCGGCGGCATGATGCACAGGATCG
>CAVRLH010000018.1:0-26752 GCA_963721925.1 uncultured Actinomycetota bacterium
CACCGACGCCCAGCTCGCCTGCCTCGGTCAGGACGTCGAGGACGCGCTGCGCCTCTCGGGTCAGGCCGAGTTCGCCGCCCACGAGGTCGGTCTCGCCATCCTCGCGCCGCTGCGCGAGCTCGACGAGGTCGCCTATCTCCGCTTCGCGAGTGTCTATCGCGCCTTCGAGTCCGCCGAGGACTTCGAGAAGGAGATCGAGATCCTGCGCCTCGAGCGCGCCACCAACTCAGCCCCTTCGGGCTGACCACATACGGCCCGGCAGGTAGTGGGGAAGCTGCCTGCCGGGCTTACCAACCCCCTCGCGAGTTGTCTCGTGATCATCCGCAACATCTACAAGGAGCAAGCATGACCGAGACGGTGAGCACCGGCGCTGGCGCTGTTGGCAACAAGGGCAAGGGCCTCACGCTGGAGCGCGTCTTCAGCACCGAAGGCACCCACCCCTACGACGCGATCACCTGGGAGCGTCGCGACGTCGTCCAGCAGAACTGGAAGACCGGCGACACCGTCTTCGAGCAGCGCGGCGTGGAGTTCCCCGACTTCTGGTCGGTCAACGCCTCCACCATCGTCACGACCAAGTACTTCCGCGGCGCGGTCGGCACCGACGTACGCGAGTGGAGCCTCAAGCAGCTCATCGACCGGGTCGTGAAGACCTACACGAAGGCCGGCGCGGACCACGGCTACTTCGCCACCGAGGCCGACACCGAGGTCTTCGAGCACGAGCTCACCTGGCTCCTGGTCAACCAGTACTTCTCCTTCAACAGCCCCGTCTGGTTCAACGTCGGCACGCCCTCGCCGCAGCAGGTCTCCGCGTGCTTCATCCTCTCGGTGGATGACTCGATGGACTCGATCCTCAACTGGTACAAAGAAGAGGGCTTCATCTTCAAGGGCGGCTCCGGTGCCGGCCTCAACCTCTCCCGCATCCGCTCGTCGAAGGAGCTGCTGTCCAGCGGCGGTACGGCGTCGGGTCCGGTCTCCTTCATGCGCGGCGCCGACGCCTCCGCCGGCACCATCAAGTCGGGCGGCGCGACGCGTCGTGCGGCCAAGATGGTCGTCCTCGACGTCGACCACCCCGACATCGAGGAGTTCGTCGAGACCAAGAAGAACGAGGAGAACAAGATCCGCGCGCTGCGCGACGCCGGCTTCGACATGGACCTCGGCGGCAAGGACATCACGTCCGTGCAGTACCAGAACGCCAACAACTCGGTCCGCGTGACGGATGAGTTCATGCGTGCGGTCGAGGACGGCACCGACTTCGGCCTGCGTGCCCGCGGCACCGGCGAGGTCATCGAGCGCGTCGACGCCCGTGAGCTCTTCACCAAGATCAGCGAGGCCGCCTGGGCCTGCGCCGACCCGGGTCTGCAGTACGACGACACGATCAACGACTGGCACACCAACCCGGAGACGGGCCGCATCACCGCGTCCAACCCGTGCTCGGAATACATGTCGCTCGACAACTCCTCGTGCAACCTCGCCAGCCTCAACCTGCTGAAGTTCCTCAAGGACGACGACACGTTCGACGCGGCGCTGTTCGCCAAGGCCGTCGAATTCATCATCACCGCGATGGACATCTCGATCTGCTTCGCCGACTTCCCGACCGAGCCGATCGCCAAGACCACCCGCGACTACCGCCAGCTCGGCATCGGCTACGCCAACCTCGGCGCGCTGCTGATGGCGATGGGCCTGGGCTACGACTCCGACGGCGGCCGCTCGATGGCCGCGACGATCACGTCGCTGATGACCGGCACGTCCTACAAGCGCTCGGCCGAGCTCGCCGGGATCGTCGGCCCGTACGCCGGCTACCAGCGCAACGCCGACGCCCACAAGCGCGTGATGCGCAAGCACCAGGCGGCCAACGACGTCGTACGCGTCCTGCACACCGAGGACAGCCGCGTGCACAAGCTGGCCACCCAGGCGTGGGCCGACGTCATCGCGACCGGTGAGAAGAACGGCTTCCGCAACGCGCAGGCCTCGGTGCTCGCGCCGACCGGCACCATCGGCTTCATGATGGACTGCGACACCACCGGCATCGAGCCCGACTTCTCGCTCGTGAAGTTCAAGAAGCTCGTCGGCGGCGGCTCGATGCAGATCGTCAACCAGACGATCCCGCGCGCGCTGGAGAAGATGGGCTACCAGCCCGAGCAGGTCGAGGCGATCGTCGCCTACATCGGCGAGCACGGTCACGTGATCGACGCCCCCGGCCTCAAGCTGGAGCACTACGAGGTCTTCGACACCGCGATGGGCGCCCGCTCGCTCAAGCCGATGGGCCACGTGCGGATGATGGCGGCGGCGCAGCCGTTCCTCTCCGGCGCGATCTCCAAGACGGTCAACCTGCCCGAGAGCGCCACGGTCGAGGAGATCGAGGACATCTACATGCAGTCCTGGAAGCTCGGTCTCAAGGCGACAGCGTGCTACCGCGACAACTGCAAGGTCGGCCAGCCGCTCTCCGACGGTGGAGGCAAGGCCAAGAAGGACGCGGCCGACGCTCTGGACGCTGCGACCGAGACCAAGGTCGTCGAGAAGGTCGTCTACGCCCCGGTCCGCAAGCGCCTGCCGAAGTCGCGCGTCTCCCGCACGACGTCGTTCACCGTCGGCGGTGCCGAGGGCTACATGACCTCCGGCGCCCACGACGACGGCCAGCTCGGCGAGGTCTTCCTCAAGCTCGGCAAGCAGGGCTCGACCCTGGCCGGCGTGATGGACGCCTTCTCGATCGCGGTGTCGATCGGCCTGCAGTACGGCGTCCCGCTGGAGACCTACGTCTCGAAGTTCACCAACCTGCGCTTCGAGCCCGCCGGCCTCACCGACGACCCGGACGTCCGGATGGCGCAGTCGCTGATGGACTACGTCTGGCGTCGCCTGGCCCTGGACTACCTCACCTTCGAGGAGCGCTCGGCCCTGGGCATCTACTCCGCCGAGGAGCGCCAGCGCCACCTCGAGACCGGCTCCTACGAGCCGCTCATGGAGACCGGCTCCGCTGCCGAGCTGGTCGAAGCCTCCGCTTCGGTCGCCGATGTCGTCGACGCTTCGCTGGTTGAGGAGGGCCGCCAGGCCCGTCACGAAACCGAGGACATCGTCGAGGCCGGCATCAAGCCGGCCCCGTTCGAGGCCAAGACCACCGCCGAGCTCTTCGAGAAGCTCACCGGCACTGCCGTCGACTCGCCGCTCTGCATGACCTGCGGGACGAAGATGCGCCCCGCCGGCTCGTGCTACGTGTGCGAGGGCTGTGGGAGCACCAGCGGCTGTAGCTGATCCTTGCTCTGAGATTGGCTCCGACGCCACTGGCGTCGGGGCCAATCTCTTTGTCGGTGGCGACATGTAAGAAGAAGGCACGTAGTTCACCGGGGTCGGGGAAGCGAATGCGTGAGCATGCCCGACAAGGAATCGCGCAGACGGCGCCGCCGTCCACCGGCTGCTGACATCACTCCAGACACTTCGATCTGGTGCCCATGGTGTGAGGCAGAGCATCCTCGGATGGCTGTGATCGAGCGGCCAGATGCCCTACTGCGCTACGGCTGAGGCGTGATTGAAGAAGTCCGTCGGCATCGGGGTCTTGAGCTTCCACGTGATCGCAATCGGCCGATCGCCCGTGTGCGACACGTAGGTCGCCGGACCCAGGAGTAGGTAGGGCGATGTCCCGAAGTCATCCCGAGGCTCCTGACGAACGAAGAGAAGCACTGTCGACGATCCGTCGAGGTAGCGACGCCCGGTGGGCGAGTTGACCGAGGTGGTGGACTGCGACTCCCAATGGAACAGGTCGCGCGAGATCGGGTAGTCGGCGTACATCGTTGTCGGTGAGTAGTCGGCCTCGGACTTCTTCAGAGTGATGAAGAAGGCGTCGACGTTGCGATCGGCGAAGTAGAAGACGCCCTCGCGGAAGCTATTGGGCAAGCGCGGGAAGTCGAGCGCTGCCAAGATCTCCTCGCGTTGATAGCGAGCGTGAACCTGCAACGGGATGTCCGCCAAGCTTCCGGTGAGAGGGACCGGCACGTGTCGAGCCGCCTCGAAGCTGAGGTCGACTACGGTCGCCACTTCCGACCGTGCCGCGGACTCATGGCGCATCGCATCGAAGCCCTCCTCGATCGAGTCGAAGCCACCTCCGTCGTACCAGAACGAGTGGTAGAGCATGCGTGCGATCCGCTGTTCTCCGGGCGACAGCTCGCCATACCCAGGCGACTCATCGGCAAGGAGGGAGCGGTAGGCGGCAGCTCGCATGGGGTCATCAACATGTGCGAACGCGCGTACCCGCTTGAGTAGCCGCTCCTCCAGCTCGGAGCCGGGGAGCGTTTCGAGCCCGGCGTCCTGCCGCAGCTTCGTCCACGAGTGGCTACCGCGGCGAAGGATGTCGCTGAGCTCAAGGCCCGAGGACTCCAAGAACCCTTCCAACGAGTCGTCCTTGGTGACACGAAGCTGAGCCACGATCTGCGCCCAGCGGTTGGCAATCTGGGACTTGAGGTTCTCCAGCACCACCTCCTGGGTTTGCTTGTCCAGACGCACCTGGCAGCCGGACGGCAGGAAGGGGAAGTCCTCCTTCACCGCCTTCTCAAGGTTCTTGCCGTGGATGCCGGTGAGGACGCCGAACTTGCGCGAGAAGCTGAACTCTTTGCGGTGATAGCCCACGAAGTCCAACACGGTCAGGACCGCCTTGCGGTGCGTACGCCGGAGACCGCGACCCAGCTGCTGCATGAAGATTGTCGAGCTCTCGGTGGGTCGCAAGAACAGCACGGTGTCGACGTCGGGGATATCAAGTCCCTCGTTGAACACATCAACTGTGAAGAGGACATTGATCTCAGCGGACCGGAGCTGCCTCAGCGCCGTCGCTCGGTCGTCGCTCGAAGTGCCGCCGGTAACGGTTTGTGCTGGGATGCCGGCCTCGTTGAAGACGCGAGTCATGTACTCGGCGTGAGCGACGCTGACGCAAAAGCCCAGGGCCCGCATCTCACCGACGTTGGCGATCTTGTCCCGCACCTGGGTGAGCACGATGCGAGCCCGGGCGTCATTGCCGGTGTAGACGCCGGCCAGCTGCCCCTCGTCGTATCGCCCGCGACTCCAGGTGATCTGGCGCAGGTCGGTCCCGTCGGCGATCCCGAAGTAGTGGAACGGGCACAAGAGATCGGCGCCAAGCGCGTCCCACAGTCGGAGCTCGGTCGCGGTGCGTCCATCGAAGAACGAACGCACATCGGTTCCGTCCGCGCGCTCTGGCGTGGCCGTGAGCCCTAGTAGTTCCGTGGGGCGGAGATGGTCGAGGATCCGGCGATACGTTTTCGCCTCGGCGTGGTGGAACTCGTCGATGACGACGACCTCGTAGGCCGCAGCGGGAATGTTGGCGACGCCGTACGACGTCAGGGATTGAACGCTCGCGAAGACGTGCTTCCAGCGCTCTGGACGTTGCCCTCCCACGTAGAGCTCACCGAAGTCGCCGTCGGCGAGCACCTCACGGTAGGTGCGCATCGACTGCTCCAGGATCTCGCGACGATGCGCGACGAACAAGAGACTTGGCATCTGGCCACCCGACTGCTCGACAAGATGCCGATAGTCCAAGGCGGCGATCACCGTCTTACCCGTCCCGGTCGCAGCGACGACGAGGTTGCGGTGCCGGTCGTGGAGGACCCGCTCGACCTCGATCGCGTCGAGCATCTCCTGCTGGTAGGGGTAGGGGCGGACCTCGAGTCCGACCAGACTGATGGTGACCCGGTCGGAGCTCTTGACACCCTTCGCTTCAAGAAGCGCATCGTCGAGCCGATCACGGTCGCGCTCGGGGTCGTAGGACTCGAACTCCGGACTGTTCCAGTAGGCGTCGAAGGTCGCTCGGAACTTGTCCAGCAAGCTCGGCGTCGCGGCCTTGCTCAGGCGAACGTTCCACTCCACTCCTTCGAGCATTGCGGAGGTCGTGAGATTGGAAGAGCCCACGTAGGCGGTGTCGAAGCCGGTGTCGCGGGCGAACAGCCATGCCTTGGCGTGAAGGCGGGTGCGCTTTGCGTCGTACTGAACCTTGACCTCAGCGCCGAAGTCGGAGACCAGTCGATCCAGGGCCTCGCGCTGGGTGCCACCGATATAGGTGGTCGTCACGACGCGGATCGGAATGCCGGCCTCGCGTGCTGTCGTGAGTTCGCCCTCGATGAGGCGGAGCCCATGCCACATGACAAAAGCGCACAGCAGGTCGATCGAGTCAGCGGAGCCAATCTCGGCGCGCAGTTCGGAGGCGAGACTCGGCTCGCCCTGAGCGTTCGTCAGAAGCGCGGCGTCATTGAGTGGCGTCTTTGGCCGGTGCGTGAACCGAGCGACCTGGCCCGGCCCGGGTGCGGGTCTCAGAGAGTGGAGCTGCTTCACGGGGTCTACGACGGGGTCCGAGGGATGCTCGATGGCGCGAAGAAGTTCATTGGCCACAAGCAGCCGAGCAGTCGGATCTTTGATGGACGCCAATCGACGTTGCAAGGCGGCACTGATATGCCGCACGAGGATATGGGTCTGGTCTGCGTCATCAACCTTCCCGAGCTCCACCTCGCGACTTGCCTCAAGCTGAAGCAGATCGTCCAGCCGATCCGTGACGACGGACTCGTGAAGGCCGGTGGAAAGTTCGTGGGGTTGCTGCACAGGTCAGGAGCTTGCCAGGCTTGAGTCGAGATATCCGGCCTTCGACTCGCTAGTCAGGTGGTGCGGCGAGGACCTCTTCTATCAGCGCGACCGCGGGGACGTCCGCGGGAGCCCAGTCCAGTGCGTGCAGGTCGCTGGGGGCAAGCCACAGCATCTCGGTGTGCTCGGTCAGCGTTGGGCGCCCCGTAGAAATGGCGGACAAGAACGTCGTCAGGGTGACCACGGCGAACTCGTACGCATGCGTGGTCGTCGTGACCTTCTCGCCCACGGTGATGTGGCAGCGAAGCTCCTCGAAAATCTCGCGAGCAAGCGCGTCGCGGGGGGTCTCACCGATTTCGATCTTGCCGCCAGGGAACTCCCACTTGCCGGTCAGCGCGTCATGACCCCCGCGTCGAACACAGAGAACCCGTCCGTCCAACACGATCGCGGCTCCGACGACTTCGATGTGCTTCAACGGCCCCCCACGATGGTTCGGACAAGTGGCAGCCATCCTCCCTCGCCGATCCCGCCTTGTCATGGTGACGTTCGTCGGTCCCTGCTAGTCCTTGGAACGTCCGCCCGCCGGGTCCATCTCGACCGCGTAGGCGTCGTGATCGATGGTCTGCAAACCGTCGATGGCGTGCGGCAGGCAGGGCGTGGTTCCAGTCCCCGCCCCTGAGCAGCCAGACGTCGCAGTCCGCATCCGCGAGGAGCGAGGCATGCTGCTCGGACCAACGTCCAGCAAGGTTCCAGGTCCCGATGCGCACTGCCGCAGCATGACGGATATCGCTCCGCGCGGTGGCCCTTCCCAGGATCCACGACCGGTTGGGGCCTTGCGGGCGTCGCTGCTCGGGAGCATGGTGGACGGACCGGCGAACGGCCGAGCGAGAGGGTGAGGACATGCGCGCACAGGTGGGCGACAACCTGGTCGCCGAGAGCAACAAGGTGGACGCGCCGCCGCGTCAGGGCGAGATCATCGAGGTGCGTGGTGAGGACGGCGGACCGCCGTACCTCGTCCGCTGGAGCGACGGGCACGAGGGGCTGGTGTTCCCGGGCGGTGACGCGCACGTGGTCCCGGCCCAGCGCTGACTGGCACCGACGGGACGTCGCCGGCGGTCAGAGGTAACGGGGAACCTCGGCCCGGTAGGTGTCGTACGTCGGCCCGAACCGTTCGCGCAGCGACAGCTCCTCGCGCAGCACCCAGCGGTGCAGCAGCGCGGTGCTCATCGGGCACGTGGCCAGCATCCAGCCGTTGCGGGTCAGCCCGGCGAGGCCGAGGTGGATCGCGGTGAAACCGACGTACATCGGGTTGCGAGAGATCCCGTGCAGTCCGGTGGTGACCAGAGCCGCGGGCTCCTCCAGCGACCCCGGGCCTCGTTCGCGCCACGCGGCCACCACCAGCGCAACCCCCGCGACGGCGCAGACGGTGCCGGCCGGGCGTGCCGCGGCCGGGATGCGCAGCGGTCGCCATCGCTGCACCAGGACGCCGGCCAGCACCCCGACGAGCGTCTCCCCGGGCAGCGGGATCCGGTCCGCGACTGCGTCGTACCTCGCGCGCGCGGTCACCGTCCCGCTCCCGGTGCGGCGGCGGGCACCGGCACTGCCTGAGCCGCAGTCGAGGAGGTCGAGCGCGGAGCCCCTCGACCGCCCACGTACCAATAGAGCATCAGCCCGGAGCTGACGAGGTAGAACGCGTGCAGGACCCAGATCGGTCCCGGCGGCAGGTTGAAGACGTAGACGGAGTGCACCACGTTGCCGAGGTTGGCCAACGCGATGTTGCCGAAGCTGTACGACGACAGCTCACGCGTGCGGAACGCCTTGTGGAGCATCGGCAGCACGCTGCCGACGAAGACGGCCGTGGAGACCATCCCCGCGAGCATCGGCAGCGTGACGTCCATGCCGCGACGCTAGGACGAGCAGGGGCCCGGCGGCATCGGTCGAAACACGCATCCCGACCTCGGCCCACGTGGGACGGACGACCCATGCCTCTCACACCAGTCCGTGCTCGAAGGCGTACGCCGCGGCCGCGGTCCGCGAGCCCACGTCGAGCTTCGCGAAGATGTTGGAGAGGTGGCGGGCGACGGTCTTCTCGCTCAGCACGAGCTCGGCCGCGATCTGCGGGTTGCTGCGGCCCGACGCGACGAGGCGGAGCACCTCGACCTCGCGCGCGGTGAGCCCGCCAGGCGGGGAGGGAGGCGCCAGGAGCGACGAGGCGAGGTCTGCCATCAGGACGGCACCGACCTGGCGGAAGACCGCTCGCGCGGCGCTCAGCTCGCGCTCGGCGGACGACGGGTCGGAGAGCGCGAGCAGGCAGCGCCCGACGAGCAGCCGCGCCACCGCGGCGTCGTACGGCGCAGACGCCTGCGCCCACAGCTGGTGTGCCTTGCGGCCGTAGGGCAGCGCGCCGGCCGGGTCGCCGGCAGCGAGCTCGACCGAGCCCAGCGCCTGCGCCGCGGCCGCGGACAGTGCCGTGGCCCCCACAGCGGATGCCAGCGACGAGAGCTCCTCGGCGAGCGGACGTGCCCGCGCGGCGTCACCGGCGGCGAGCAACACCTCGACCGCGGCCGGCAGCAGCCGACACCTCTTCACGGGTCCCTCGGGCGAGGCGACCAGCCGCTCGATCGCGGCCAGGGCCGCCGCAGCCTGGCCGCTCGCCAACCACAGCAGTGCCAGCCCGGGCTGCGGGTCGACACCGAGGTCGGCGGCCCGCTGGTAGGCCGCGTCGGCGTCCGCGTGGGAGCCCCGCAGGCGCAGCAGGTCGCCCGTCTCCAGGGCGGTCAGGCCGATCGCGCTCGGGGTGCCGAGCTCGAGGTAGCGCTCGGCGGCCCGCGCGTACTCGCGCAGCGCGTCGTCCCAGGCACCCCGGAGCCGCATCACCTGTCCACGGTGCACCGCGCACTGGCCGGTGAAGGCGAGCAGGCCGGGCTGGGCGGCGCACCAACGCTCGAGGGCCGCGCTCCACTCGGCGACCCGGCCGAAGTCGCTCACCTCCTGGGCGCCCTCGATGGCAGTGCAGTAGACGTGCCCGGCGATGTTCGGCGACGCCTCGCCCGCGATGATCCGGACCATGGCGTCGTCGAGCAGTGCCAGTCCCTCGGCGAAGCACCCGGTCATGATCGACACCCGCCCCCGCGCGCAGGTGCTCATCGCCGTCAGGTCGGCATCGTGAAAACGACGCCCGACCGCGTACGCCTCGTCGACCAGTCGTCCTGCGGTCGCGAGGTCACCCTCGCCGAGGGCACGGAACATCCTGAGGAACGCGACCCAGCCGCGCTCGACGCAGTCCTCACCGATCTCCTCGATCAGCTCGGCGGCCCGAGCGACCCAGCCGCCCGCCAGCGCGTGGTCGCCGTGCTCAGCCAGGCTCATCGACAGACGGCAGGCGCATCCCGCGGCACCGTGGAGGTCTCCCGCGTCCTGGTGGGCGAGGAATGCGCGCTGCAGGACCCCGACCAGCTCGTCGTGGTGGCCCACCAGCTCGATGGTCGCGCCGAACCTGTCGAGCTCGCCGGCGCTGAGGCCGTCGGGCCCGGTTCGGGACCACGCGTCGTACGCGGCTTGCCAGTCGCCGCGGGCAAAGTGGTCAGTGGCCTGACTCACGGTTCGAGGGTACGGCGGGTCAGGCGGCCGTGGACAGGTTCGTCGCGTCCTTCCCCAGACTGCGGGAGCGGGCCGCGACGCGGTCGGCGACGAAGGCCGCGTCCCGGCCGGCACCGGTGATCAGCATCGAGCTGAACGAGTACTGGAAGCACAGTCCGCAGAAGAACAGACCGGGGGCGTCAGCAACCACGCCGCGCTCCTCGTTCGGCCAGCCGTCGTCGCCGAGGATCGGCAGGCGGATCCAGTCGAAGACCTGACGGAAGCCGGTCGCCCACACGATGGTGGACACGTCCCGGGGAGTGCCCTCGACGACGGGCTTCCCCCCACGCGACTCCTCGACCCGGCCGGTGACGCGCTCGACCCCGCGCTCGAGCAGGTCGCGCCGCTTGACCCGGAGCATCGGGCCACCGTGGCCCCGCAGCTCCTCCATGAGCTTGTGGCGCATCGGGCTCCGTCGGGTGAGGACGTGGTTCCATGCGAAGAGCAGGACCGGGAAGACCAGCCGGAACGCCGGCGACCCGAGGCGCGGCGGGATCTCGCCGCAGTCGCGTCCGGCCAGGATCACCGGGTGCGACTCGGCCAGCTCGTAGGCGATGTCGGTGCCGGAGTGGCTCGCGCCGACGACCAGCACGGCCCCCTCGTTGATCTGGCTGGGCCGGCGGTACTCGCTGGAGTGCAGCTGCAGGATGCTCGGGTCGAGTTCCGCGGCCACCTCGGGGATGCGCGGATGCCGGCCGAACGTCCCCGTCGCGACGACGACGTTGCGGCAGGTGTAACGGCCGCGGTCCGTCGTCACGACGTAGCCGTCCCCGCGGCGGTCAAGGGTCTGCACCCGCGTCGTGAGCCGCACCGGGAGGTCGAAGGTGCGCGCGTAGGTCTCGAGGTAGTCGCCGACCGCGTCCTTGCCCGGGAAGGTCCAGCGCCGTGCGGGGAACGGCAGTCCGGGGAGGTTGTCGAACTGGGCCGGGGAGTAGAGGCGGAGGCTGTCCCACTGGCGCCGCCAGTGGTCGCCGACGCGAGTACCTGCGTCGAGGATGACGAAGGGGATCCCGCGCCGCTGGAGGTGGTAGCCGGTCGCCAGGCCGGCCTGGCCCGCGCCGATGATCACGGTGTCGATGTCTGAGGTGAGGTCGTGTGTGTCCATGTCGCCGACGCTATTTCGCGCGCCCTCGCCGCCGCGTCGGGCGGGATGCCCATCTCCTACGACGACCGGATGGGTGAATGCACCCATCGGGTCGACGGCCGGCAGCGAACCGGTGTGCCCAAAATCGGGGCCGCGGTCAACCCTGACCTCGCCGTATCCTCGACGGACCCGAGGCGAGGAAGTGGGGTGGACGGACAGCCGCATCATCACCTGCACGTGCTCGGCGAGCTCACCGCCACGCGAGACGGCGCGGTCGTGGATCTCGGCGGGCGGCGCCAGCGCGCCGTGCTGGCCGGGCTGATCATCCACCGGGACCAGGTGGTCCCGGCCGATCGGCTCCTGAGCTGTGTCTGGGGTGACCAGCCCCCCGCGAGCGCGTCCGGTGCGCTGCAGGCCTACGTCAGCCATCTGCGTCGGCGGCTCGAGCCCGACGCGACCGCCCGGCAGCGCGACAGTGTGATCGCGCGCGCAGGTCCCGGCTACGTCCTCCGGCTCCCGCCCGACGCCGTGGACGCGTGGGCCTTCGAGGCGGCGGTCCAGTCCGCGGCGGGCGAGGCGCCCGCGGAGGCGGTGTGCACCCTGGAGACCGCGCTGCGGCTCTGGCGAGGTCCGGCGTACGCCGACTACGCGGGGGAGGCATGGGCGGAGGCGGAGATCGCCCGGCTCACCGAGCTGAGAGCGGTGGCCCGCGAACGCCTCCTCGCCACGCGTCTCGACCTCGGTGAGGCCCAGCTCGTCATCGGTGACCTCGAGGCACTCGTCGCGGACGACCCGCTGCGCGAGGAACGCTGGCGCCTCCTCACCCTCGCGCTCTATCGGGCGCACCGCCAGGCCGCGGCGCTGGCGGCGCTGCGTCGCGCACGCGAGGTGCTCGCCGACGAGCTGGGCGTCGACCCCGGGCCCGCGCTGCGCTCGCTCGAGGCGGAGGTCCTCGCGCAGTCGCCCGACCTCGACGGACCGAGACCACGAGCAGTCAACGAGACGACCCGACTCGTCCCGCGGCCACGGACACCGGACGGTCTCGTGGACCGCGATCGCGAGATGGCCGTCCTCCGCGCGAGGGTGGCCGAGGTGGGGGAGGGCGAGCCCGGCTGCCTGCTGATCGAGGGTCCGGCCGGCATCGGCAAGACCCGCCTGCTGGAGGAGGTACGCCGATTGGCCGCCGCAGCCGACGTGGCGGTGAGGTCGGCGCGGAGCAGCGCCCCGGAGCAGGGCTTCGACTTCGGGGTGGTCCGGCAGCTCTTCGATTCGGCCGTCGACGACGTCGTACGCCGAGACGATCGCTTCGCCGTGCTCCGCGGTCTGTGCGAGGTCACGTCGAACCTCGCGGAGACCGCGCCGTTCGTGTTGTGCGTGGACGACATCCAGTGGAGCGACGAGGCGTCGCTGCAGTTCCTCACCTATCTGGTGAAGCGCCTCGAGGGACTTCCCGTGCTGGTCGTGCTGGCGATGCGGACGGGCGAGACGCACCAGGCGGACGACCTGCTGGCCGAGCTCGCCGGCAACCAGCTCGTCTCGGTGCTGAACCCGGCGCCGCTCACCCAGCAGGGCACAGCCGAGCTGGTGACCGATCGACTCGGTCGCGGCGCCGACGCGTTCGTGGCGACGTGCCACCGGATGACCTCGGGCAACCCGCTGCTCCTGCGCCAGCTGCTGCGCGCCCTGGCGGACCAGGGTGTGCCACCCGACACGGCCCACGTCGACACCGTCCGGGCGGTGGGGTCGCGCGCGATCACGTCGCTGGTGACGCTCCGCCTGCGCCGCATGCCGGCGACCGTCACCACGGTCGCGCGTGCGGTGGCGGTGCTGGGGCCGATGGCCGACCTGGTGACGGTGGCCGACCTCGCGCAGCACTCGGAGGTGGACGTCGCGGCGGCCCTCGACGTCCTTGCCCGCAGCGAGATCCTCCTCGACGGGCAGCCGCTCGAGTTCGTCAACCCGCTCGTGCGCGACGCGATCCACGCCGACATCCCGGCGGGCGAGCGCGCGCTCCTCCACGAGCGGATGAGTCGTCAGCTCAAGTCGTCCTCAAGTCGCCCCAGCCATGCTGGGTCACACAGATCGTGAGGTGGTGACCGTGCCCGAGTCCACGCCCCTCCCCACCGCCGACGCCGAGGCGTTGCGCGGGCTGGCCGGGGGTGCCGTGCACCTGCCGGGTGATCCCCTCTACGACGAGGCGCGGATGCCCTGGAACCTCAAGGTGGACGAGCACCCGGCAGCGGTCGCCTACCCGGCCGACCCGCAGGAGGTGGCCCGGATCGTGCGTGCAGCCGCTGCATCCGGCCTCAGGGTCGCTCCCCTCGGCACCGGGCACGGTGCGCCGCCGCTCGCTGGTCGGCTCGGCGACGCCGTCCTGCTGCGCACGTCGGCGATGACCGGGCTTCGCGTCGACCCCACCAGCCGTACGGCGCGGGCCGACGCCGGCGTGCTCTGGGGCGACGTCATCGCCCGGGCCGGCCGGGTCGGCCTGGCCGCACTGCACACGTCCAGCCCCGGGGTGGGCGTGGTCGGGTCGTCGCTCGGTGGGTGCGTGAGCTGGTACGCCCGCCAGCACGGCCTGCAGTGCAGTGCGATCACGGCCGCCGAGCTGGTGCTCGCGGACGGGACCTTCGTGCGTGCCACCGAGACCCAGGACGAGGACCTCCTGTGGGCGGCTCGCGGCGGCAGCGGCGGCTTCGGGGTCGTCACGTCCCTCGAGTTCGACCTGCTGCCCGTCCGCACGGTGTACGCCGGGATGCTGGTCTGGGACTGGCGGCACGCCCGGCGCGTCCTCACCGCCTGGGGGGAGTGGACAGCGGACGCACCCGAGTCGGTGACCAGCGTCGCCCGGATCTTCCAGGTGCCCGACGAGCCGGGGGTGCCCGCCGACGTACGCGGCCGGAAGGTCGTCATGCTCGACGCGGTGGTGCAGGGCGATGCGGAGGCAGGTGCCCGCACGCTTGCCCCGCTGCGTGCGCTCGGGCCCGAGATCGACACGTTCGCGGAGGTGCCCGCGGCCGACATCGCCCATCTGCAGATCGACCCTCAGGAACCCACCGCGGTCTACGCCAACAGCGTCCTGGTCCATGGCCTCCCGGCAGACGCGGTCGAGGCCCTCGTCGCGACGGCCGGTCCTGGCTCCGGCAGCAACCTGCTCTTCGTCGAGCTCCGACAGCTCGGTGGCGCACTGGCGCGGCCCGCCCCTCGCGGCGGTGCGCTCGACCACCTCGACGGCTCCTTCCTGGTGCTCGGCGTCGGGCTCGACGTGGGCACCGGATGGAGCGCCGTCCGCGAGGACGCCACCCGGATCCTGGAGTCGCTGGCGCCGTGGGCGTCCAGCGCGTCGTACCTCTCCATGGCCTACGAGGCCGCCGCCCGGCGTGGGTGGACGGCCGCGTCGTACGACCGGCTCGTCCGGATCCGTCAGGCAGCTGACCCCACCGGCATCTTCGTCCCGCCGCGACGTGCCGCAGGCGACTGAGGGCTCAAGTCGCGTTCAAGAGACCCGCAAGCAGCCGGGTCCACCGTGGTCGGGTCAACGACGACACCAGACACACGGAGGGCAGCATGACCATCGCACAGACCAGCACCGAGCACGGCACACCGTTCGAGGAGCTGGACGAACTCACCATCGGCACCGTCGCGGTGCCCGGCGACAGGGGCTACGACGCCCTCGTCTCGCCGTGGAACTTCGCCGTCCCGGTCCGGCCCGCGGCGGTCATCGCGGCCCACGACGCCCAGGACGTCGTCGAGGCCGTGCAGTTCGCGGCCCGGCACGGCATCCGCGTGACGCCGCAGGCCACGGGCCACGGCCCGATGGCGGACCTCACGACCGGGCTGCTGGTCACCACCAAGGAGCTCGACGAGGTGGTCATCCACCCGGAGGAGGGATGGGCCCGCGCCGGAGCCGGCGTGAAGTGGCTCAAGGTCGTCGAGGCCGCCGCACCGTACGGCCTGGCGCCGCTGTCGGGCTCGATCACCGACGTCGGCATCGTCGGCTACACCACCGGCGGCGGGCTCGGGCCGATGGCCCGCACCTACGGGCTGGCCATCGACAAGGTGCGCGCCATCGAGGTCGTCACCGGCGACGGCGTGTTCCGGCGGGTGACGCCGACCGAGCACCCGGAGCTCTTCTTCGCCCTGCGCGGCGCGAAGGGGATGCTCGGCATCGTCACGGCCATCGAGTTCGACCTGGTCCACCAGCCGACCTTCTACGGCGGCTCGCTGTGGTTCGACGGGGACGACGCGGCGACGGTCATCGAGCAGTGGCTGCACTGGTCCGAGGACCTGCCCGAGCTGGGCACCACCTCCATCGCACTGTTCCAGCTGCCCGACATGGAGGGCGTACCGCCCATGCTCGCCGGGCGGCTGACGCTCTCGGTGCGCTATGTGTGGACGGGCGCCGCTGAGGAGGGTGAACGCCGGTTCGCCGCGATGCGGGCTGCTGCGCCCGTCATCCTCGACGACGTCGCGGACAAGCCCTACACGGCGATCGACTCGGTCCACACCGACCCGCTCGACCCGACCCCGTGCTTCGAGGCAGGTGACGTGCTCGCCGACTTCCCGACGGAGGCGGTGGACGCGCTCCTCGCGCTCACCGGGCCGGGAGCGGCTTCACCGCAGATCCTGGTCGAGGTACGCCAGCTGGGCGGCGCGTTCGCCCGGCCGGGGGAGCACCCCAGCGCCTTCGCCTCGCGCGACGCGGCGTACTCGCTGCTCATCGTGGGCATCTCGGAGATCCCGGGCGTGGAGGACCACGCCGCCGCGATCCTCGACGCGATGGCGCCCTGGGTGGGCGAACACCGGCTGCCGAACTTCACGTTCGAGCCCGAGCAGTACGTCGACGCCTACGACGAGGTGACCCTCGCGCGGCTGCGCCGGGCCGTCCGGACCTACGACCCCGAGGGCGTGCTGGCGATCGGGGGCGTCCTGGGGTGAGCGCAGGACCGCGGTCGGCGCGGCTGCAGATGCACTACGTGCGGTGAGGGTGGCCCGGCCATCCTCACCGCACGTGCGTGCTCTGTCGGCGCGGATCCGGTGTCGGTGGGCTTCCCTAGTGTGGGACAGGTGGGGATCGCGGGGGCGATCCAGTGAGGGGTCGAGGTCATGAGTGCAGAGCTGGAGCGTCGCTGGGACGACGCAGTGGAGTCGGCGTGGCGGGCGTTCCGCCAGCGGCTGGCAGACCGGATGGCGGGCATGGTCGAGGACGAGTCGCTCGTCGTCGAGATGGCGACCGAGGTCGAGGACGGCGCAGCGCCCTACTGCCAGGTCATCGCCGGCCCGGACGTGCTGCGGGTCGAGGCGGTGAGCAACGTCCACCTCGCGCCCTCCCACGAGCTCGCCCGGCTGCAGGAGCAGGCGCTCGTCGCTCTCGACTTCTGCCCGCCCGAGGTGGACGAGCTGCCCGGCGAGACCAACTACTTCGTCGACGTCGAGCAGCGTGACGCCGACCGCGTCGCCGTGATGATCGTCCGGGCGCTGCGCGAGGTCTACGGCGTGCTGCACCCGGTCTGCCTCGACGCCGACGGCCTCGAGCCCGAGGGTGCCGTACGCCCGCTGCCGCCGAAGCCGCGGCGCGAGCAGCCCGACCTCGACGAGGCCGTGCGTCCTTCGTCGGTCCAGGAGGTCCGCGCAGTCATCGACCTGGCCGTCGCCGACCTCTATGACGAGACGCCCGAGTGGGACGACGACGGCGACCTCGGCCTGCCGACCGAGGGCCGGGTCGTCTGGGTGTCGGTCCACGCCGAGGCGCCCCGCGTGCTGCTCTCCTGCATGCTCCTCGACGACGTGGACGACTCCGACTCAGCACTCGTCGAGATCAACCGGCTCAACCGCACCGAGTGGGGGCTGACCTTCTCCCTCAACGAGCGACGCATCAGCGTCACCCGCGAGCTGGGGCTCGGCGTCGCCGTGCCCGTGGCCGTGCAGGGCGAGATCCAGCGCCTGCTGACCCGGGTCGACGGCTGGTCCCGTGACCTCGCCGAGCGTGTGCGCACCGGAGCAGAGGCACCGGCCAAGGACCGGGCGGGCGGGCGTTTCGCGACGGCGTACGCCGTGATGGCGGAGCTGGAGCGTGAGCAGCGGGGGTCGGTCGGGCCGGCGGCGATGGCCCGCATCTTCGGCAACGACACCGGCCTGCTGCTCAAGGCGATCCGGATCACCGAGCGGCGGCGACGCGACATGCGCGCCAGGGTGCGCAGTGCCCGCGCCGAGGGCAGCCGCTCCCAGGAGAAGCTGGCGCGAGCCCGCCACGACTACCTCCGCGACCTGGCCGCCCGCATGCGTGCCGGCCTCCGCCTGGTGGTCGACGCGCCGGTCCGCAAGGTGCAGCTCGACCAGCTGGCGCTCTTCGACGAGGACGAGGCGGGGACAAGTCGGTGACCGCGTTCGGCACCCAGGTCGGTGTGATCGGTGATGGGGTGTCGGCATGCCGCGCCTGATCCCCGAGAGCCCGACCTTCCAGACGCCGTCGGAGCAAGCTGTGTGGGAGCGGTTGCGTGACACCTTGGGTGACGACGACGTGCTCATCGCCAACCTCCGGCTCACCGACGCAGACAAGGACGTCGAGGCCGACATCGTGGTGCTGATGCCCGACGTGGGGATCCTGGTGCTGGAGGTCAAGGGCGGGAGCATCACGGTGCGGCCCGACGAGACCGGTCACTCATGGTGGATCCAGCGGCAGGGCAAGCAGGTGCGGATCGACCCTGTCGAGCAGGTGCGCGTGGCCAAGCACTCGCTCAAGCGATACGTCGAGCAACACCCCGACGGCGGCGTCGGACGTCGGGTCGGCTGGGGTCACGGCCTGGTGACGGTCTATGCCTCGTTCGATGCAGACTTCAGCGTGCCGGAGCTACCGCGCTGGGCGCTCCACGACAAGGGCGACCTCGCTGCTCTCGCTGACCGGGTGCGCGACAACGCCCGGCAGCTGTTGCACCACCAGCGCCCGCCGACGTACGACGACGTCGAGGCGATCGCCGACATCCTGACGGGACGGTTCGCCACTCCCTACGACGTCAACGCGGAGTCCGACGACCGTGCGGCCGAGTTCGACCGGCTCACGATGGAGCAGGCCACGATCCTGCGTGTCACCCGGCTGTTGCATCGCGTTGAGGTGCGCGGCGGTGCGGGCAGCGGCAAGACCGTGCTGGCGTTGCAGCAGGCCAAGGAGCTGACCCGCGGTGGCCAGGGACGTAAGCCGCAGCGTGTCGCGCTGCTCTGCTACTCGATCGGCCTCGCCGAGCACCTCCGACGCCAGGTCGCGACGTGGGATCGGCGCCACCGCCCGGCCTTCGTCGGCACGTTCCACGCCTTCGGTCAGCAGTGGGGCGCGGCGGAGGGCGATCGCACCGACAGCGAGTTCTGGGAGGAGCAGCTGCCCGCCGAGATGGCCGAGCTGGCTGCGGCGCTTCCTGACAAGCACAAGTACGACGCCGTCATCGTCGACGAGGCGCAGGACTTCGCCGACTCGTGGTGGACGCCAGTGCTCCGTGCGCTGCGCGACGAGGAAGAGGGCGGACTGTTCGTCTACTCCGACGAGAACCAACGCATCTTCGCCCGCTTCGGCCGACCGCCGGTGGCACTGGTGCCGCTCGTGCTCGATCACAACCTGCGCAACACCAAGCAGATCCACGAGTCGTTCGGACCGTTGGCACCCAGTCGGATGTACTCCCGAGGTGGCGACGGCCCGGCAGTGCGCTTCGTCGGCTCGCCGCAGGACGATGCTCTCGAGGCGGCGGACGACGCCGTCGACGCACTCCTCGAGGCAGGTTGGGAGCCGCGCAACGTCGCGCTGCTGACCACCGGTCACCGACACCCGGTCCAGGTCGAGCGGACCGACTTCCACGACCAGGAGGGCTACTGGCGCACCTACTGGGACGACGACGTCTTCTACGGCCACGTGCTCGGGTGCAAGGGGCTCGAGCGCCGAGCAGTCGTCCTCTGCCTCAACGAGGACGGCTCACGTGACCGCGCCCGTGAGCGGCTCTACGTCGGGATGTCCCGAGCCACCGACGAGCTCGTGGTGGTCGGCGATCCGGAGACCGTGCGCCGGGTGGCTGGCGATGAGGTCGCGCGGAAGCTCGGCATCGGCTGACGGCGTGCCGGCATGGTCGCCTCGTCCACGAAGCACCGCGTCACGACCCGGTTGCGTGCCCCTCGAGGTACGCCGCCACCAGCCCGCCCATCGTCTCCAGGTGGTAGCCGCCCTCCTGGACCAGCACGCTCGGGAGACCCACACCGCCAAGGACGCGGCCGGCCGCCCGGAATCCCTCAGCGGTCACCTGCAGAGGGCTCTCCGGGTCGTCTCCACTCGCATCGACCCCCAACGAGACGACCAGGGCCGTGCAGCCGGCGGACGTGACCCAGTCCGCGAGGTCCGCGACCGCCGCGAGCCAGGTGTCGTCCCCAGTGCCCTCGGGCAGCGGGAGGTTGCGAGTCGTGCCCGACCCTGCCCCGACGCCGACCTCCGAGGCATGGCCGAACACGTGCGGGAACCAGCCTGCCCCGGGGTCGACGTGCAACGAGCCGTAGAGCACGTCTGGCCGCTCCCAGAAGACGGCCTGGGTCCCGTTGCCGTGATGCGCATCGATGTCGATGACCCCGACCCGGTCGTGGCCCGCACGGCGCAGCGCCTCCGCCGCCACCGCGGCGTTGTTGAGATAGCAGGAGCCGCCGTAGCCGCGAGGTGTCGCGTGGTGGCCGGGTGGGCGACACAGGCCGTACGCCGCGGGCGCACCCGCCGCCACGAGGTCGACGGCACTCAGCGCAACGTCGACGGCGGCCCGCGCTGCCGTCCAGGTGCCGGGCCCGACCAACGTCATCGTGTCGTAGCAGAACCACCCCGCCCGCCCGTGCAGGGCGACAGGAGCGGTGGGCGGCATGCCCGCGAGCATTGCTGCGGTCGGGAACACGTACGGCACCACACGGTCCTGGCCGACGAGCTCGGCGTACGGGCCTCGGTCCCACTCCCGCGACGCGCCCTCGAGGAAGGTGAGCAGGTCCCGGCCGTGCACGACACCGAGCAGGTCGTCACCGTGGGTGCTCGCCTCGTGCAGCGGATGGTCGCCGAGAGACGTCAGGATCGCGTCGACCCGTTGTGGCACCTCGGTGCCAGGAGTCGGCACCCCCACCCACACCTCGTGCTTGGCAACGTGCAAGCGGGTGTCGGGTGACCAGACGACGGGAATCATCACCTGCCCAGCATCCCAGTGTGACGGTGCCGGATCCGACATGATGCGGTCATGGTCCGCGCGCGTGAGCTAGGAATCCGGATCGGGACCTTGCCCACCGGCCCGACCAACTCCGTCCTCGACGTGGCAGGCGTCGGCCTCGGCCATGCCACCGTGCACCGCGACGAGCCGGCCCCACCGGCCGGGCGCGGAGTCGCCCGTACGGGCGTGACCTGCCTGCTCCTCGCCGACGACGCCTACGAGCGACCCGTCCCGGCCGGCGGCGCGGTGCTCAACGGTGCCGGCGAGTGCACGGGCTTCATCACGGCCCAGGAGTGGGGGGCCGCCGAGACCCCGGTCTACCTGACCTCGACCATGCAGCTGGGACGGGTCTACGACGCTGCCTGTGAGATCGAGCTCGAGCGTGACGGCCGCGTCGCCCACGACGTCGTGATCCCGGTCGTCGGGGAGTGCGACGACTCCCACCTCAACGACTGTCGGCGGATGCAGGTCAGCGGTGACGACGTACGCGCCGCCCACGCCGCTGCGCTGGCGACGCGCGGCGCCGGGACCCCGCCCGCCGAGGGCGCCGTCGGTGCGGGCACCGGGATGTCCTGCTTCGGCTTCAAGGGCGGCATCGGCACCTCGTCGCGGGTGACGGCCGCAGGCCACACCGTCGGGGTCCTGCTGCTCACCAACTTCGGCGTACGAGAGGAGCTGGTCGTGGCTGGTCTCCCGCTCGGTCGGCTGCTCCCGCCGACCCCGTCGGGGCCTGCCACGCCTGCTGGCTCCTGCCTGGGCATCGTCGTCACGGACGCGCCCGTCGACGGCGCTTCGTGCGCGCGGCTCGCGCGCCGGATCGGCCTCGGCCTGGCGCGCACCGGCTCGGTGGCCCATCACGGCAGCGGTGAGATCTTCCTCGGCTTCGGCACCGGGATGCGCCTGGACCGCGACCAGAGGGCCGACGGGGTCGCACTCGCCGGACGCGACCTGGATCCGCTCTTCACCGGCGTCGTGGAGGCCACCGAGGAGGCGGTGCTGAACTCGATGTTCACGGCCTCGACCACGATCGGTCGCGACGGAAACACCAGTGTCGGCCTCGACTCCGAGGCCGTCCGCGCGCTGCTGGCTCCGATCCGCACCTGACCGCACCGGTCAGGGCGAACCGGGCGATCAGGCCTTGGTGGGCGTACGAGCCGCGACGAGGTGGCAGGCGCAGTCGTGCTTCGGCGCGGCCGACAGCACCTCGAGCGGGATCGTCCGGCAGGCGTCGGCGACCGTGGCGGCCGACCCGTCGGCCAGCGCCGGGCACCGTGGGTGGAAACGGCAGCCGTTGGGGATCCTGGTCGGATCCGGCACCTCTCCAGCGAGCACGACGGGTTCGATGCGCTCGATCTCGGGCACCACCGACAACAGGGCCTTGGTGTAGGGGTGCTGCGGGTTGGCGAGGACCTCCTCGGTGGGCCCGGCCTCGACGATCCTCCCGAGATACATCACCGCAGTCCGGTCCGCGATGTTCCAGGCAAGGCCGAGGTCGTGGGTCACCACCAGGACACCGAGGCCGAGCTCGGCGCGCAGCTTGAGCAGCAGGGCCAGGATCTCCCCGCGGATCGAGGCGTCCAGGCTGGAGACGGGCTCGTCGGCGATCAGCATGCCCGGTCGCAGCGCCAGGGCCCCGGCGATCAGCACTCGTTGCCGCTGCCCACCCGAGAGCTCGTGGGGATAGCGCAGGAACAGGCGCTCGGGTGGGCGGAGTCCGGCCGAGGCGAGGGCGTCGGCGACCTGCCTCTCCTCGGTCCGCCCGTCCGGATCATGGCGCGACAACCCGTGCAGGCGCAGGCCTTCGGCTACCGATTCATAGACGGTGTGCCGTGGGTTCAGCGCACCGGCCGGGTCCTGCAGGATCATCTGGACCCGACGCCTGAAGGCGCGAAGGTCGCGAGCGCGGTAGCGCAACGGTGTGCCGTCGAGCAGCACCTCTCCGCGGGTCGGCTTCTCCAGCCCGGTCAACGCCCGGGCCAGCGTCGTCTTGCCCGAGCCGGACTCCCCGACCAGGGCGAGGATCTCGCCGGAGCGGACCCTGAGGTCGACTCCGTCGAGGGCGGTCGCCACGTCGCCGCCGCGAGATGCGAACTCCACCGCGACGTTGCGCGCCTCGAGGGTGATCTCAGGCATGGCGGGGGTGGTGGCGGGGGTGGTGACGGGGGTCGCGGCGCTCATGCCGACACCCGGATGCAGGCGGCCTGACGACCGGGACGCTTGGTCTCCAGCGGCGGCTCCGCGATGGTGCAGTCCTCGATCGCACGTGGGCACCGCGGCTCGAAGGAGCAGCCCGACAGCAGGTGGCGCGGATCCGGCGGGTCGCCGGCCAGTCCCGCCGGGGCGTAGCGAGCGCTGGGATCTCCCACGCGCGGGAAGGAGGCCGACAGGGCCGCGGCGTAGGGGTGCAGCGGGTCCGTGAACACCTGGTCGGCCGGTCCCTGCTCGATGATCCGACCGCCGTACATCACGGCGATCCGGTCGCTCATGGCGGCGAGGACCGACAGGTCGTGGCTGATCAGCAGCATGCCGACCCCCAGGTCCTGGACGAGGTTGGTGAGCACGTCGAGGACCTGGGCCTGCACCATCACGTCGAGGGCCGTGGTCGGCTCATCAGCGACCACGAGAGCCGGCCGACAGGCCAGTGCCATCGCGATCATCACCCGCTGCCGCTGCCCGCCGGACAGCTGGTGCGGGTAGGCCTCGGCGCGCGCGGCCGGAAGCCCGACCTGCTCGAGCAGCTCGCCGACGCGTCGCTTCACCTCGGTCCGGCCCACGCCGGGCTCGTGGAGCTGGATGGGTTCCGCGATCTGCTGGCCGACACGACGTACGGCGTTGAGCGAGTGCAGTGCGCCCTGGAAGATGATCGAGGCACCTGCCCACCGCAGCGCGCGGAGATCGCCCCATCGCATCGTCAGCACGTCGGCGTCGTCGAAGAGGACCCGTCCGGTGACGGTCGCCGAGGCCGGCTGGAGTCGGAGCACGGTGCTGGCCAGGGTGGACTTCCCGCAGCCGGACTCCCCGGCCACGCCGACCACCTCGCCCCGAGCGACCGTGAGGTCGACGTCGCGCACCGCCGGCAGCGGGCCCTGGTCGGTGCGGTAGGTGACCGACAGCCCCTCGATCCGCAGCAGCTCACTCATCGTGCTCACCGGTCCTGGAGTCGGGGGTTGAGGACGTCCTCGAGTGCCTGGCCGACCAGTGTGAAGCAGAGCACGACCAGCACGACGCACACGCCCGGCGGGACGAAGAACCACCACGATCCCGTGGTGATGGCGCCGACCCGGTAGGCGTTCTCCAGCATCGACCCCCACGAGATCCGGGTCGGGTCGCCGAGGCCGAGGAAGCTCAACGTGGTCTCGGAGAGGATCGCCACCGCCACCGCAAGGGTCGTGTTGGCGAAGACGAGAGGGATGACGTTGGGCAGCACGTGCTTGCGCAGCAGGTGGGCGTTGCCGGCGCCGAGGGCCCGCGATCGCTCGAGGTAGGCCCGCTCCTTGATCGACAGCGTCTGGCTGCGGATCAGCAGGGCCGTGCCCGCCCAGGAGGTCACCCCGATGACGATGACGATGTTGAGCAGGGAGCGGCCGAGCACGCTGGCCAGCACGATCGCCAACGGCAGGAACGGGATCACGAGGAACCACTCGGTGAAGCGGAACAGCACCGCACCTGTCACCCCGCCGAAGTAGCCGGAGGTCAACCCCACGATCGTGCCGATCAGCATCGAGAGCAGGGTCGCCATCAGGCCCACGAAGAGTGAGATCCGCGCGCCCCAGATCAGCAGGGTCAGCACCGACCTGCCGCTGTCGTCGGTGCCGAGGGGGTATTGCCAGGACGGGGGTTCGAGCACCGCACCCGTTGCCTTGGTGACGGAGAGACCGGACTCGTCGGCCAGCATCGGAGCGAAGAGGGCAGTCAGCACGAACAGCGCCAGGACGACCAGTCCGACCAGCCCCGCGCGGTTGGCGCGGAACCGTGCCCAACCGCGTGACCAGCCCGCCCGGCGTCGGCGCGCGGCCAGCTGCCGTGCGGACAAGGAGGCGGCCGGGTCGGCCGATGTGTCGCTGCTCATCAGGTCCGAACCCTCGGGTCGAGCCAGCCGTAGGCGAGGTTGGCGAGCAGGTTGGCCACGATCACCGCGGCCGACGAGAGCAGGAAGACGCCCTGGAGGAGCCAGTAGTCGGGCACCTTGAGTGCCTCCGTGGTCAGCAGGCCGAGCCCGGGGATGGAGAAGATCGTCTCGACGGTGATCGCGCCCGCGATCACGAAGCCGAAGTTCAGCGCGATCACCGTCGTGGTCGGCAGCAGGGCGTTCGGCACGGCGTGCCGGCCGCGGACTGCGGCGTCTCGCAGCCCCTTGGCCTTGGCTGTGGTCAGGTAGTCCGCACCGAGCTCGTCGATGAGCGAACCCCGCATGATCAGGGCGTAGTCGGCGAGATAGGCGAGGGTCAGGGTGATCACCGGGAGGGCCAGGTGCCAGGCCGTGTCCACCGCGCCGGACAGTGAGCTCGGATCGGAGCCGACCGAGTGGAGCCCGCCCGTCGGGAACAGGCCGGGCATCGGCCCGATGCCCACCGACAGGCTGGCGATCAACAACAGGCCGAGCCACCACTCGGGCATGGAGTAGAGGGTCAGTGAGGTGCCGGTGGAGAACCGGTCGAACGCCCCGCCCCGGTCCCATCCGGCCCGGATGCCGATCCAGACCCCGATCAGGGCGGCGAAGACCGTCGCGGTGCCCACCAACAGGAGTGTCGGCCAGAGCCGGTCGAGGAGGATGCCCGAGACGTCGCGGCGGTAGAGGATCGAGTAGCCGAGGTCACCGTGTGCAAGGTTCGTCAGGTAGGTGACGAACTGCTGGCCCGTGGGCTCGTCGAGGCCGTAGGTCTTGTTGAACTCCTCCAGCTGCTCCGCGCTGGTGAGCCGGCCCCGACCCAGGGTGCGGGCCGGATCGCCGGGCAGGATCCGGAACAGGAAGAAGTTCACGACCAGCATGAACACCAGGCTGCCGAGGGCGCCGAGCACCTTGCCCCCGGCGTACGTGGTGTAGCCGTGCCGAGTGCCTGGTCGCGACCGTGCCGGGCGCTCGCCCTCCGGCGGGACGCCGGTCGGATGTGTCGTGACGACGCTCACGGGGTCGGCTCGACGCTCACTCGCGGTCCGCTGCTGTCCGGCGGCGGCGCATCATCAGCACTCCTGCGAGCAGCACGGCTGCACCTGCGGCGGCGCCGATGCCGACGAGCACCCCGGTGCTCACGCTGCCGTCCTCGCCTGCGCCGGTCGCCTGCGTGGCCGACGTGTCACCCCCGCAGTCGCCCGCCTGGTCCGCCGCCTGCATGTGGATGTAGTTGTAGACGCCGTACTGGAACAGCCAGACCCCGTTGGGTGCGGGCTGGCGCACCAGGCACGCGAAGCGGTCGCTGCGAAGCGCCTGTCCGACGGTGTTGTAGGCGGTGACGAGGTAGGGCGATTCCTCGAACAGGATCTGTTGCATCTGCTGGACCTGCTCGGCTCGGGCCTCCGGGTCGGCCTCACCCAGCTGTTGCTCGTAGAGCGCGTCGTAGTCCTCGTTGCAGTACCACGTGTCCGACCAGTTGCCGCGCTGGTCGCAGGTCATGTAGCTGAGCATCGAGGTCGGGTTGGGGTCGACGAACCACCCCCACTGGAAGGCATCGAAGTCGCCCTCGAGGATCACGTCGGTGAGCTTGCTGGACTCGATCGCGCTCACCTTGGCGTCGATCCCGATGTCGGAGAGCCATTCCTGGAAGAACGCCATCGTGTCGATCGAGGTCTGCGAGTCGGAGCGGGCAGCCAGGCGCAGCGTGCCGATGGGGCTGCCGTCCGGCATCGTGCGCAACCCGTCGTCGCCGATGCGGTAGCCGGCCTCGTCGAGCGCCTCGCCGGCCCGCTCGGGGTCGTAGGTGAACGCGTCGTCGTCAGGTGCCTCCCAGTGGAAGGTCGCGTAGAACGGCGGGACGATCGTGCTGCCGGTCTCGCCCGCTCCCTGGTAGACCTTCTCGACGAGCTGGTCGAGGTCCATGCTCCAGCCCAGTGCGTGGCGGAAGGCGGGGTCCTGGACGGCCGGGTGGCCGTCGCCGATCGGCTTGCCCGTCTCCAGGTCGACCGCGCCGGCGTTGAACGCGATCTCGTCGAAGCCCGGGGAGTCCCCGTTGATCGCGGTGACGCCCGCCACTCCGTCGAGCGCATCCACCTGGATGGCGCTGATGTTGTGGACGAAGTCGACCTCGCCCTTCTTCAG
>CAVRLH010000019.1:0-56325 GCA_963721925.1 uncultured Actinomycetota bacterium
GATGATCACGAGACAACTCGCGAGGGGGTTGGTAAGCCCGGCAGGCAGCTTCCCCACTACCTGCCGGGCCGTATGTGGTCAGCCCGAAGGGGCTGAGTTGGTGGCGCGCTCGAGGCGCAGGATCTCGATCTCCTTCTCGAAGTCCTCGGCGGACTCGAAGGCGCGATAGACACTCGCGAAGCGGAGATAGGCGACCTCGTCGAGCTCGCGCAGCGGCGCGAGGATGGCGAGACCGACCTCGTGGGCGGCGAACTCGGCCTGACCCGAGAGGCGCAGCGCGTCCTCGACGTCCTGACCGAGGCAGGCGAGCTGGGCGTCGGTGACCGGACGGCCCTTGCACGCCTTGCGGACGCCGGCGATCGCCTTCTCGCGCTCGAAGGGCTCGGTGGCCCCCGACCGCTTGAGGACGGTCAGCTGCATCTTCTCGACCGTGGTGAAGCGGCGGTCACAGTCCGAGCACGTACGACGGCGGCGGATCGAGCCGCCCTCGTCGGCGACGCGACTGTCGAGGACCCGGGTGTCGGTGTGCCGGCAGTAGGGGCAGTGCATCGCGGGTCCTCCTCTCGTATGGCTCTCCACCCGGTACAACGGGGTGGCGCCTGTGGATCTTCCTGTGGACAACTAGCCTGAAGCTGTGAGTTCACCGCCTTGGCCTGTGCACCAGATGTGGATAACTACAGCGGTGTAACTACTAGATGTAGTGGTTACCGTACGTGTCCGGCACTAGGTGCGCAAGCGATCTCCGCACATTGCCGACGACGTTCTCCTCGGCTCGGTAAAACCGCAGGTCAGCAGCGCTTCCTCGATCCGTGGACGGCGTGTCGGCGGTGGGATCTGGTGGGTTCCGGTCCGCCGGCGAGGTCCGATCGGCCACAATGGAGCCTGTGACTTCGGGGAAGAGAGCAGGCTCGCGACGCAGCGCGCCCTCGCCCCGCAAGCTCGACCGCGGCGCCCTGCTCATCTGCGTCGGAATCACGCTCTGCGTCATCGCCTGGGGCTACCTCGTCTACGCCGCGATCGACTTCGGTACGGCGGCGCGCGGGGGCAGCGGCGGCTCGGCCTGGGGGCTGATGGGGCTCGCCTCGCTGGGTGCGGTGGCGTGCCTGTTCGTCGGGCTGCTGCTGGTGTCGCGGCTGCTCGCGGCGCTGGCGGGCTCGTCCGCGTCCGCTGCCGCGGATCCTGACGCCGCAGCTCCCGCTCCTCGGCCGGTGGGTGGGAAGCGCGCGGCTCGCTGACTCGGATCGTGGAGCCTTGGTGCTGATAGTTGGCACCGATCCACCACGATCTGTCCGCCGCCTCAGCGGATGACGAGCTGGGGCGTTGCCTCGAGGATGTCCACGCGCACGGACTGCCCTGCCACGGTCAACGTGTCGGGGATGGGCTGCCAGTCGCCGGCGCCGATCCGGAACCTGCCTGAGTACGTCGTGTCGACCCGCGGCCCCACCGTCCCCACGGCGGCGTAGACGTGGAACACGTCGTGGTCCGGGTACGCCCGACCCGGGCTGGTGGTCGTCGTGCTCGTGTCGTCGCCGAAGTGCCACGTGTAGCTCGTCGGCGTCGCCTCGATGGCCACGCTGCGGCCGGCCAGGCGCAGCTCTCGTACGGTCGGCGCGGAGTTGGGCGTGAAGAAGATCGTCTCCAGGTTGACCAGCGTCTCGCCGTCGGGCGGCTGGACCTTCAGCTCGGAGGCCGGCCACTCGATGCTCTTGAACTCCCGCACGACGAGCTGGGCGATGCTCACCTGATCGACCGCCTCGTCGGGGACGCAGACGTCGCCGACATCCGTGCCGTCCATGTAGACGTCGTGCCACAGGCCGGACGCGCCGTTCTCGCCGCACACGACCAGGTCCGAGCAGATGCCGCCGTTGCCGCACTGCAGCGTGACGACCCAGGTGTGACCGTCACCCGAGCCCGCTGCCCGGCGTAGTCGCTGTACGTCCAGCCGCAAGCGGCATCAGCTTGCTCCCATCCAACGCTGATGCAGGACGTGTCTGCCGACGCGGGCGAGGACGCGACCACAGCCAGCCAGGCAAACAGCAGCGTCGATCAGACGCCGCGCTCACCGGCTTTCGGCATCGGCTCATCAGACGATCCCGAAGTGGGTAACAACCCACTTTCCGCTCGCCTTGCCAAGGGTCACTCGAATGGTCGTGCTGCCCACCAGGCAGCGTTCGCTCCTCGCCGCCCCCGTCACGAATGACCGTCTCTGGGAGGTCCTTCGTCACGTCAAACGTGGGCGGCTTCTGCTCCGATCTGATCGATGTCAACGATCTCCGACCCCGCGAACTCGGCACTGCCTCCAGCTCGGTACACCTCGTCGACGTTCTCCACGAACGCCTGACACGGCCTGACACCTCGGCGTCATGGAGTCGTACTCGGCCGTTTCCCCCGTCACCTGCATCTCATCGCCAGCCGCCTGCCACCGCCGGATGAACTCCTCCGCACTCTCAGCCTCCGCCGTCTCCGACTCCGTGGGACTGGGCGAGGGCTCGGAGGTGGTCGGGGTGGGATCCGGCATCTTCGGCTCCGGCTCGTCCTCGGAGCACCCCGCCAGCAGGAGCGGAACCACGAGAGCGAGCGCCACCACGCGGCGTACGTCCATCACAACGGCCTTCCCGAGAGCTGCAGCAACGCTCAGACGCTACCCACATCCACGGCCCGTGAACCATCCCCGAACGCAATCTGTGGAGAACCTCCCAGTTGCTCCCCGGCCCTGAAATGGCGCCGAGGGGCGGGCCCGCACGGGCCCGCCCCTCGCCTTCCCCTGGTCCACCAGCCGGGGTCGAGTCGGCTGATGGAGGCCTCGCGCGTCAGTCGGTGACGACCGGGACGCGGAGCTTCTGGCCGGCCGAGAGGCCGACGGAGTCGAGGGCGTTGAGCCGCTCGATCTCGGAGATCATGGACCGGACCTGGCCGTCGGACGCGATCTCGCTGGCGATCCCCCACAGGGTGTCGCCGGGCGCGACCTGGACGATCTCGGTCGGGGCGGGCTGGCCGGCCTCGTCGGTGCCGACGGCACCGCCGGCGAGCAGGAAGGCCGCCGCCAGCACGAGCAGCAGCGAGGTCATGAAGACCACGAGCCGACCGCGGCGGGTGAGGCGTACGGCGGAACGCGGACGAACAGCCGGAGTGGTGAAGCTGGGAGAGATGCTGAGGGTGCTCATGGTGTGGCCTCCTGGGGAAGATCAGCCGGAACTTTTCTGTTGATCTGTGTCTAACCGGAGCCACCGACACTGGGCCGGTGTCGATCAGGCGTTCGATCGAACAGGTGTACGACGTTAGAGCAGGTGTTCGAACTCGTCAAGCACCTGTCCGAACGAATGTTCGACGTGTCGCCATCGTCAATCCGCGACACGCGGCTTCGAACAGGTGTTTGATCCACAGGGGCTGGTGGGACTAATGTGAACGGACCACCTGCCACCAGGGGTGGCAACCGCTGCGGGAGGATCTGAGATGGCCAAGTCGGACGACAAGAACGTGATCGCGATGCCCGACGGCCCCCCGGACGCAACCGGCCTGACCCCGCGCCAGCAGCGTGTGCTCGCCACGATCAAGGACTCGATCGAGACGAAGGGCTACCCGCCCTCCATGCGCGAGATCGGCACCGCCGTCGGCCTGACCTCCTCCTCCAGCGTCGCCCACCAGCTGCGCGTCCTGGAGGGCAAGGGCTTCCTCAAGCGCGACCCCAACCGCCCGCGCGCCCTCGAGGTCTTCCTGCCCGAGGTGATGGCCGCCCGCCGCAGCATCTCCCACGGCGAGGAGTCCAGCGTCGACGAGACCGGCATCGGCGACATCGCCCCGGCCGCCGTCAACATCCCGCTCGTGGGCCGCATCGCAGCCGGTGGTCCGATCCTTGCCGACGAGCAGGTCACCGACGTCTTCCCGCTGCCCAAGCAGCTCGTGGGCGACGGCACCCTCTTCCTGCTCGAGGTCTCCGGCGACTCGATGGTCGACGCGGCGATCTGCAACGGCGACTACGTCGTCATCCGCCAGGAGCAGACCGCCAGCAACGGTCAGATCGTCGCCGCGCTGATCGACGGCGAGGCGACCGTCAAGACGTTCCAGCGCAAGGACGGCCACGTGTGGCTGCTCCCCCACAACGACGCCTACGACCCGATCCCCGGCGACAACGCCACCATCCTCGGCGTCGTGACCGCGGTGCTGCGCAGTCTCTGACCGGTCTCGTGACGGGACTTCGTCCCTCCTCGACCAACGGGGGTGGGAATGTCACCAGCGGTGAGACACGATGGCTGGCATGAGTGAGATCAAGCAGTCCTACGACTACGTCATCGTCGGGGGTGGGGTCGCCGCCGCGAGCGCGGTGAAGGGCATCCGGTCCGAGGACCCAGCCGGCACCATCGGCGTGCTGGGCTCCGAGCCGGACAAGCCGGTCTACCGCCCCGCCCTCTCCAAGGACCTGTGGCTCAAGGACGACGCGACCCTGGCGGGGAACTCGCTCGCGGGCGACCTCGATGACGACGACGCGGTCGACCTCGTCACCGACACGACCGTGACCGAGATCGACCCCGACGCCCACGTCGTACGCCTCGCCGACGGCAGCAGCGTCGGCTACGGCAAGCTGCTGCTGGCGACCGGCGCGGAGCCGCGCACCCTCTCGATCGGGCCCGGCCCGCGGGTCGTCTACTACCGCACCGCCGCCGACTACGAGCGCCTGCGCGCGCTCGTCGACGCGGGCAGCCACGTGGTGATCGTCGGCGGTGGCTACATCGGCTCCGAGATCGCCTCCGCGCTCGTGCAGAACGACGTGGCCGTCACGATGGTCCTCGACCTCGAGGACGTGCAGGAGCAGATGTTCCCCCGCGCCCTGGCGGCCAGCCTCACGAAGGCCTTCGTCGACCGCGGTGTCACCGTCGTGCACGGCTCGGTCGACGGCGGCGAGGCGACCGGCGAGGGCGTGCGGATCCGCCTCGAGGACGGCACTGAGATCACCGCCGACGCCGCGGTGATCGGTGTCGGCGTGCTGCCGCGCACCGGTCTGGCGGAGGCCGCCGGGATCGCCGTCGACAACGGCATCACCGTCGACGAGCACCTGCGCACCAGCGCCATCGACGTGTACGCCGCGGGCGACGTCGCGTCCTACCCCGACGCCCTCCTCGGGCGGCGCCGCGTCGAGCACGTCGACCACGCGGAGAAGTCCGGCGAGCTGGCCGGCAAGGCGATGGCCGGCGCCGACAAGACCTACGACTACACGCCGTTCTTCTGGTCCGACATCCTCGACGCGGGCTACGAAGCGGTGGGCGAGACGAGCAGCCGGCTGGAGATGGTGGAGGACTGGAAGGACGGCGAGCTCGGCACCGGCGTCGTCTACTACCTGAAGTCCGGGCATGTACGCGGAGTGCTGCTGTGGAACGTCTGGGACAGCGTCGACACCGCGCGCGACCTGATCGCGGAGACGCGCAAGGAGCCGGTCGCCGACCCCGAGTCGCTGAGGGGCCGGATTCCTTTCGGGTGAGGGGTCTCGTGACAGGCGCCAGCGCGCCTTCCTCGACCAGCGGTGCGTGAGGAGCCCTTTCGCGACCAGCGGTGCGTGAGGCGCCCTGCCGCGACCAGCGGTGCGTGAGGCGCCCTTTCGCGACCAGCGGTGCGTGAGGCGCCTTCCGCGACCAGCGGTGCGTGAGGGGTCTTTCTGGACCAGCGGTGCGTCCGCGCCGGTGTAGCCTCGCCGGGATGCCCGACACCGCCTCCACCCCCGACCCGCAGGTGTTCCGCACCCGCCCGGGCAACCGGCGGCGCCTGACGCCGGACGGGCAGGACGTGCTCGAGCACCTGGCTGCCGTGGCCGAGGGTGCGCAGTGGATCAGCCCGCTGGCGTACAACCTCACGATCAGCCACAGTCACCGCTTCGTCTGGTACCGCGTCGCCAAGGTCGCGACGCGCACGATCCGCCACCACTTCGAGACCCACCACGTGGCGCTCGACGTCGACCACGCGATGCGGGTGCGCTATCCGCTGGCGGCGTTCGGCGACTACTTCACCTTCGGCTTCGTGCGCCACCCGCTCGACCGGTTCGTCTCGGCGTGGCAGGACAAGGTGGTCAACACCAACTACTACGCGTTCGACGAGCCCACCCACCAGCGGATGCAGCGGGTCGAGGAGTTCGCGCTGTGGACGGCCGACCAGGACCTGTCCGCCGTGCCGGGCACCGACCAGCACCTCACCCTGCAGAGCCGGATGATCGACCTCAACCGGGTCGACTTCGTGGGCCGGCTGGAGACCTTCGACCGCGACTTCGCCGAGGTGTGCGAGCGGGTCGGCGCCCCGGCCGTTGCGACGGCTCCGCAGAACCAGACGGCGCCCGGCGGTCGCGATCGTCAGGTGTCCGACGAGCTGCGCGACCTGGTGGGGCGGATGTATCGCCGCGACTACCAGGTCTTCGGCTACTCCGCCTGAGTCACCGCAGCCTCGCTGCGGGTGGCGGCACCTGACAACCTGCAGCCGCACGGTGGCGGCATACGACCTCGCTGCAGCCGATCCGGACGCCGGATGCCGCCACAGTGACCCGGCAGGGCCGCCGGATGCCGCCACGGTGACCCGGCAGGACGCCGGATGCCGCCACGGTGACCCGGCGGGGCGTCGGATGCCGCCACGGTGACACGGCCGGAGGGACGACCCCGCCGAACCGACCTGGTCACCGCGCCTGACCGAGCCGCCCCAGCGCCTGGCGTACGAGCGCGGGATCGGTCGTCGACCACATCGGCGGCAGTGACGCCTTGAGGAAGCGGCCGTAGCGCGCGGTCTCGAGCCGCGGGTCGAGGACAGCCACGATGCCGCGGTCGGTGGTCGTGCGGATCAGCCGGCCGGTGCCCTGCGCGAGCAGCAGCGCGGCATGGGTGGCGGAGACCTCCATGAAGCCGTTGCGCCCGTCGGCGTCGGCCGCCTTGGCGCGCGCCGACATCAGCGGGTCGTCGGGGCGCGGGAACGGGATCCGGTCGATGATCACCAGCTGGCACGTGTCGCCGGGGACGTCGAGGCCCTGCCACAGCGACAGGGTCCCGAAGAGGCAGGTGTGCGGGTCCTCGACGAACTGCTTGGCGAGCTCGGGGAGCTGGGCGTCGCCCTGGGCGAGGGTGGTGAGGTGCGGGAGCTTCGCGCGTACGGCCTCGGCCGCGGTCTCCGCGGCGCGACGCGACGAGAACAGGCCGAGCGTGCGGCCCTCGAGCGCGTCGACGAGCTCGCAGATCTCGTCGAGCTGGGCCTGCCCGAGCCCGTCGCGCCCCGGCGGCGGCAGGTGGCGGGCGACGTAGAGGATGGCCTGCTGGCCGTAGTCGAAGGGCGAGCCGACATCGATGCCCTTCCACGGCAGCGCCTCGTCGCTGTCGGGGGTGGCGACGGCCATGCCCACGCGCTCGGACGGCTTGAGCCCGAGCGAGGTCGCCACCGCGCCGAAGTCGCCGCCGAGCATCAGGGTGGCGCTGGTGAAGATCACGCTCTTGTCGGTGAGGAGCTTGTCGCGCATCGGCCCCCACACCTGCAGCGGCGCGACGTGGAGCCGGGCCGGGATCCGGTCGCGCGCCTCGTTGAGCCAGAGCACGTCTGCCTGGGAGCCGGCCGCCATCCGCTCGGCGTTGACGAACACCTCCTGCACCATGCCCTTGGACTGGGTGCGACCGGCGTCGCCCTCGGCGCCCGCGCCGGGAGCCTCGCGCGGGTAGGCCGAGAGGCAGGCGCGCGCGGCGTCGCGTACGGCGACCAGCGCGTCGCCGAGCTGCTGCGGCACGGTGTCGATGCGTCCCGGCGACACCGCCTCGAACGCCTCCGCGAGCTGACCGGCAGCGTCCTCGAGGTCACCGGCGGGGTCGCCCTCGGCGTCCGCGGTCCACCGCGCCGAGCGGCGCGCGGCCCGCTCGATGTCGGACGCGGCGAGCTCGTCGGTGGCGGCCTGGGTGACCCGCGCGGTGAGCTCGTGGGCCTCGTCGATCACGACGGTGTCGTAGTCGGGGATCATCGGCACGTCCTCGATCGCGTCGATCGCGAGGAGGGAGTGGTTGGTGACGATCAGGTGGCTGCGCTGCGCCTTCTCCTTGGCCAGCTCGGCGAAGCACTCGCTGGCGAAGGGGCACTTGGTGGCGCCGAGGCACTCGCGGTGGTTGACGCTGACCTGGCGCCACTCGCGGTCGGTGTGGCGCGGCGCGTTGTCACGCTCCCCCGAGGCGCCCCCCTCCGACTCCTCCTCCGCCCACGCGCGCAGCTCGAGCACCTTCTGGGCCATGGAGCCGACGGGTACGTCGACCAGCGTGCCCTGGTCGTCGGGGACGCCGGCGCGGATCCGGTGCAGGCAGGCGTAGTTGGAGCGACCCTTGAGCACGGCGTACGACGTGTCGATGCCTTTGACGTCCTTGACCGCCTCGACCAGGCGCGGAAGGTCGCGCTCGACGAGCTGGTGCTGGAGGGCCAGGGTCGCCGTCGCGACGACGACGCGCTTGTCGTGGAGCATCGCGGGGACCAGGTAGCCGAGCGACTTGCCGGTGCCGGTGCCGGCCTGCACGAGCAGGTGGCGGCCCTCGGCCATCGCGTCGGCCACCTCGGTGGCCATCTGCACCTGGCCGTCACGCTGCTGCCCGCCGAGAGCCGCGACCGCGGTGGCGAGCGCCGCGGAGACCGGGCTGTCGACCGGGGCTGTGGCGACGTCGGCTTCAGGCACCAGAGAACCCTACGGGTCGAGCCCGACACCACGACGTACGCCATCCACAACCGCGGCACCGCGCGGCACGGTCGGACGGGTCGTCAGCGCTTGCGACGCTCGATCTGCCGCTCGATGCGGCTCTCGGGCTGGCCGAGCACCTTCGCCAACAGCTTGACGCGGTACTTGTAGGCGACCACGGCGACGATGACGAGGACCAGGAACCAGAACATGCGACCAGCCTACGCCGCTCCCGCAAGGAAGCTCCTTGGGCGACTTTGACGCCCCACGACCTCAGATGACGGCGCCGGAGTCCTCGTCCCCGCGGACGACCTTCTCCTTCTTGACCCGGCTCATCGGAACCTTCTCCTGGAAGTAGGTCAGCAGCGGAGTCGCGGTGAAGACGGATGAGTAGGTGCCGACGAGCAGACCGACGAGCAGCGCGATCGCGAAGTCCTGCAGCGAGTCGCCGCCCAGCACGGCGAGCGCCGCGAGGATGAACATCGCACCGAGACCGGTGTTGACCGTGCGGGGGATCGTCTCGACGGCCGCCGTGTTGGCGACCTCGTTGAAGCCCTGGTCGGGTCGCGACCCCCACCAGCGCTCGCGGATGCGGTCGAAGACCACGACGGTGTCGTTGACCGAGAGGCCGATGATCGTCATCGCGGCGGCCAGGAAGATGCCGTCGATGGGCTTCCCGAGCCAGGCGAAGAGGCCGACGACGAGGATGACGTCGTGGAACATCGCGAGCACCGCCGCCACACCGAAGGTCCACTTGAAGCGGATCGCGAGATAGAGGAGCTGGGCCAACAGCGCGATCCCGAAGGCGATCAGGGCCTTGTCGCGGAGCTCCTGCCCCAGTGAGGCGCCGATGCGCTGGTCGTCGACCTTGGAGATGTCACCACCGGCCTCGGCCAGGGCCGCCTCGATCTTCTGCTCCTCCTCGTTGCTGATCTCACCGACGCGCACGGTGAAGTCGGCGGTGTCGGCGGTCTGCACGACGGCCTCGGGGAAGCCGGCCTTGGCGACGGCCTCGCGGGCCTGGTCGACGGTCATGCTCTGACTCACCGAGTAGTCGAGCTGGCGGCCGCCGGTGAACTCGACACCGAGGTTGAGGCCCTGGCTGACGATGCCGGTGATCGCGACCACGAGAGCGGCGCCGGAGACGGCGAGCCAGGTGACGCGGCGCTTCATCAGGTCGGGCGCGGTCTTGTCCAGCCACGTCCGGATGCGTCCGACCTTCGCCAGACCGCTGATCGCGACCCGCCGCTCGACGAACTTGTTGGCCACCGACACGTCGCACAGCACGCGGGCGATGATCAGCGCGGACACCATGGAGGCGATGACGCCGATGGAGAGCGTGACACCGAAGCCCTTGATCGGGCCGGAGCCGAAGAAGAAGAGCAGCGCGGCCGCGAGGAGCGTGGTGACGTTGGAGTCGATGATCGCGGTCCACGCCTTGTTGAAGCCGACCTGGAGCGCGCGTCGCAGGCCCGCGGAGGGATAGGCGGCGTACTCCTCCCGTGCTCGCTCGAACACGAGCACGTTGGCGTCGATCGCCATGCCGATGGCGAGCACGAAACCGGCCAGGCCGGGCAGTGTCAGCGTGGCTCCCAGGCCGACGAGCATCGCGTAGGCGAGCAGGGCGTACGACGCCAGCGCGACCGTGGCCATCAGCCCGACGAGACGGTAGATGAAGATGATGAAGAGACCGGTGAGGATCAGGCCGATGATGCCGGCCTCGACCGAGGCATCGATGGCCGCGGCACCCAGGGTCGGGCCGACGAGGCGGTCGGAGATCGCGGTCAGCTCGAGCGGCAGCGAGCCACCCTCGATGAGGGCGGCCAGGTCCTTGGACTCGGTGGGCGTGAAGTTGCCGGTGATGTCGGTGGAACCACCGCGGATGCCGACGTCACAGCCGACGTCGATGTTGACCTCCGGCGACGAGATGACCTCGCCGTCCAGCACGATCGCGATGCGTCGCTTGGGGTCGCCCGACGGGTTGCACGCCGCCGTGCCGGTGATGTCGGCCCACTTGCGCCCGCCGGCGCCGTTGAAGTCGATCGCCACGACGAACTCGACGCTCTGGTCGCGCTGGACCGAGCTCGCGCCGCTGATCTCCTCGCCGGCGATGACCGACGGACCCACCTCGAGGGTGTCGCCCTGGTCGGTCGGGAGGACCTGGTTGGCCTTCTTGGCGGGCTCGGTGCCGGGCTCGACCACCCCGAGCACCTCGTGGATGGTCAGCTTGGCCGTCTGGCCGATCTTCTCCTCGGCCGCCTGGGCCTCCTCGTCGGAGGTGACGCCGGGCAGCTCGACCAGGATGCGGTCCTCGCCCTGGCGTACGAGCGTCGACTCGGCGACACCGAGCGCGTCCACGCGACCGCGCAGGACGCGCAGCGTCTTGTCGACGTTCTCCGCCGTGGCCGGCGTCTCCGCGGTGCCCTCGGCCTGGAAGACGAACTGCGCCCCGCCCTTGAGATCGAGTCCGAGATTGGGCTTGACGTTGACCGCCAGGGCCGCGCACCCGGCCAGCAGGCCGAGCACGAGGAAGAACCTGACGAGGACTCCACGTGACATGCGCGACAGTCTCCACCAGGCATCAAACAGACGCCGAATTGGGGCACGCGACCCCGAGAGCACTCGACAAGTCCCACTGGGCCCGTGATGCGTGGACCGGGACCGAGGAGGCGCGGCTGACGGCGTTGCTCCACCTCGACTGACGGCGTTGCTTCACCATGGGATGTCGTTGAATGGGCACTTCCCCGGGTCAATTGACCCGGGGAAGTGCCTGTTCGCCTACATCCCATGGTGAAGCGTCAGCAGGAGGGGTGACCCGTCAGCCGTGGACGGCAGCGCTCAGCGGGCGTACGCCGCCAGCTCGCCCGCGAGGTCGGCGTTCGCCCGGCCGACGACGAGCGTGCCGTCGCCGGTGTGCTCCATGGAGCCGATCTCGGCCTCCTGGTGGATCCGGTTGACGAGGTCGCCGCGCTCATAGGGCAGCAGCACGTCGAACTCCACCTGCGGTCGGGGGAGCTCGGACTCGATCGTCGCGAGCGCGTCGGCGATCCCCTCGCCGGTCTTGGCGCTGACCACCACGCTGTGGGGTTCGCGGGCGAGGAGCCGGCTGATCACCAGCGGGTCGGCCGCGTCGGCCTTGTTGATCACGATGATCTCGGGGACCTTGGTGGCCCCGATCTCGGCGAGCACCACGCGGACCGCGGCGATCTGGCCCTCGGGGTCGGGGTGCGACCCGTCGACGACGTGGAGCAGCAGGTCGGAGTCGGCGACCTCCTCCAGCGTCGACCGGAACGCCTCGACGAGGCCGTGCGGGAGGTGGCGGACGAAGCCGACGGTGTCGGACATCGTGTAGATGCGGCCGTCACTGGTCGTCGTACGCCGCGTGGTGGGGTCGAGCGTCGCGAACAGCGAGTCCTCCACCAGCACACCGGCATCCGTCAGCCGGTTGAGCAGGGAGGACTTGCCTGCGTTGGTGTAGCCGGCGATCGCGACGCTGGGGATGTGGTTGCGGCGGCGCGACTGGCGCTTGACGTCGCGGGTGCCGCGCATCTCCTTCAGCTCGCGACGGAGCTTGCCGATCTTGGTGTTGATCCGGCGACGATCGGTCTCGATCTTGGTCTCACCGGGGCCACGGCCACCGATGCCTTCACCGCCGGCGGCACGGCCACCGGCCTGGCGGGAGAGGTTGCCGCCCCAGCCGCGGAGGCGCTGCTTCATGTACTGCAGCTGGGCCAGCTCGACCTGCGCCTGGCCCTCCTTGCTCTTGGCGTGCTGGGCGAAGATGTCGAGGATCAGCGCGGTCCGGTCGACGACCTTGACCTTGATCTTGTCCTCGAGGTTGCGCAGCTGGCTCGGCGCGAGCTCACCGTCGCAGATGACGGTGTCGGCGCCGGTGGCCTGCACGATCTCGCGGATCGCCTCGACCTTGCCGCGGCCGATGTAGGTCGCGGGGTCGGGCGACTGGCGCCGCTGGAAGATCGCCTCGAGCACCTCGGAGCCGGCCGTCTCGGCGAGCAGCGCGAGCTCGGCCATCGAGTTCTCCGCGTCGGTGACACTGCCGTCGGTCCACACCCCGACGAGCACGACGCGCTCGAGCCGGAGCTGGCGGTACTCGACCTCGGTGATGTCCTCGAGCTCGGTGCGCAGCCCGTCGACGCGCCGCAGCGCGTGGCGCTCGGCGAGCTCCTTGGCCCCGATCGAGAGCTCCTCGGGGTCGTCGCCGTCCCAGCCCTCGTCGTACGACGTGTCGTCGGCGTAGCCGGACTCGAAGTCTTGGTCGCGGTCCTGTCGTCGAGGTCGCCGTCGAGGTGGATGGCGTCTCGTCGTCCCAGCCGCTGGTGGCGTCGAGCGCGTCGCTCAGGTTGAAGTCAGGTGCGTTCGTCATATGTGCACAAGCGTAGGTCGAGCGGCCTCACCGGCGCGAATGACTTGTCCGCTCCAGGCCCCGCCATCAGTTCGATCAGGCGCGATGCCGCCCGACCGTGACCACGTGTCGGGCGACCGAGTCGGCGTCAAGGAACTCGTCGCACGCCGCACGCACGTCGTGCGGGGTGTACCCGGGGCCCACGACAACGACCCGCACACCTACCCCGTGGAGCCGGTGGACGAGAGGCAGCATCGAGGTCATGTCGCCCGCAATCACCACCTCGTCGAGTGCGGCGTCACGGGCGATGTCCACCGCATCGATTGCCATCGCCACCAGCGTCTGGTCGTCGTCGTCGGGGAACTGGTGGAAGGAGGCGAGTCCCTGGCCGCGCAGCTGGCCCACCCACCCACCCAGGTCCATCCTGCTCCAGTCGGCATACGCGCGGCACACGCTCACCGTGCCCCGCTCGGCCATCCGTGTGAGCAACCCGCTGGCAACGTCCTCGGAGACGCGACGAGCGTCGATCAGCACAGCGATCCGGATCCCCCGCCTGCTGCCGTCGCCACGATGCGAGCGTCGGGGCAGGGCCGGGACGGCGAGCGACGTGGGGTCGTCCTCACCCGGGACGTCCGCGCGAGGTTCAGCCAGCTCCTTCAGGGCACCCGGTTCTTCGACGTCGGCCGACTGAACGACCTCGGCCGCAGGCGTCGCCACCCGCAGCGTGGTTTCCCGCCGCACGCCTCCCGGTCCCTTCGTGCCGGCCACCCAGCGCCGGACGAGACCTGTCAGCTCGCTCTCGTCGGACGAATCGCTCAGAGCTTCGTCAATTGCCGTCACCGCGCGATGCGGCTCCGCAATGTTTGTCATGCTCCCCCCACGGGATCAGCGGCAAACTGCCGAGACCACCATCACCCGGCTCGGGGGCGCCGCTCATGGGTGTTCCCCAACTGTGGAAGACAGGCCTAGACCAGTGAGGCACTCACTTCGGTGGCATCCGGATGCCGCCGTCGACGCGGACGGTCTCGCCGTTCATGTAGGAGTTGGTGAGGCACTCCAGCACCATGCTGGCCAGCTCCTCGGCGTGGCCGAGGCGCTTGGGGAAGAGGACGTTCTGGCCGAGGTTGGCCTTGAACTCCTCGGGCTCGGGGAACGCGTCGTAGATCGGGGTGTCGATCAGGCCGGGCGCGACCGTGTTGAGGCGGATCCCGGCGGCGGAGAGGTCACGCGCGATGGGGAGGGTCATCCCGACGACACCGCCCTTGGACGCGGAGTAGGACGACTGGCCGATCTGGCCGTCGAAGGCGGCGACCGAGGCGAGGTTGACGATCGCACCGCGCTGGCCGTCGGCGTCGGGCTCGTTGCGGCTCATCACGGTCGCGGCCTGGCGGGTCATGTCGAAGGTGCCGATCAGGTTGATCTCGACCACCTTGCGGAAGGCGTCGAGGTCGTGGGCGGACTCGAGCAGCCCGTCGCGGCCGATGGTGCGCTGGGCCCAGCCGATGCCGGCGGAGTTGACGCACGCCCGCAGCGGCGCGATCTCCCCGGCCGCCTCGACAGCCGCGGCGACCTGCTCGGTCCTGGTGACGTCGACCGCGGCGAACATCCCGCCGATCTCCTCGGCGAGGGCCTCGCCCTGCTCGGCGTTGAGGTCGGCGATCACGACCTTCGCACCCCTGGCCGCGAGGGCTCGGGCGACCGCGGCGCCGATGCCGCTGGCGCCGCCGGTGACGATGGCTGAGGATCCGGTGATGTCCATGGGGCGGATGCTATCGAGTCGAGAGCCGAGCCCTGCGGGCGCTACGACGGGTGGCGCACTCGACCTCAGAGGTCGGTCACACCGACAGCGACGATCTCCGCAGGACCGGTCATCAGCACCCGGTCGTCGGCGGTCCAGACGATGGTGAGGGTGCCGCCCGGGACGTCGACGCGGTAGGGGGTGTCGCGGGGCGCGTCGTCGGCCAGCGCCGCGACCACGGCGACGGCGCACGCACCGGTGCCGCAGGAGCGGGTCTCCCCCGCGCCTCGCTCGTGCACGCGCATCGCGACGTGGTGCTCCCCGCGACGTACGACGAACTCGACGTTGACGCCGTCGGGGTAGACCGCCAGGTCGCGACCGGGCGGCTCGAGCAGGGGGCCGGCCTCGGCGAGGTCGTCGACGAACGCCACGGCGTGGGGGTTGCCCATCGAGACGTGGCGGGCCGACCAGGTGCGCTCCCCCACCGACACGGTCGTCTCGCCGAGCAGCTCCGGCGCACCCATGTCGGCGGTGAACTCGTCCCCGGCGCGTTCGAGGGTCTTGACGCCCGAGCGGGTCTCGATCTCCATCGGGAACGACTCGCCCTCGCGCTCGGCCAGGTAGCGCGCGAACACCCGGATGCCGTTGCCGCACATCTCCCCCACCGACCCGTCGCCGTTGCGGTAGTCCATGAACCAGCGGCCGCCGGAGCGGCGTACGGCGCGGAGCACCCCGTCGGCGCCGATCCCGGCCCGGCGGTCGCAGAGGGCTCGTACGCGCTCCGGCGACAGGTCGCCGTGCACCGAGCCGTCGGCGTCGGGCAGGACGACGAAGTCGTTCTCCGTGCCGTGGCCCTTGAGGTAGGCGTAGCTCACCCCCGAAGTGTCTCAGGTGGTCAGCGCGGGTCGACCACCTTGGCCGACCCGCGACCGCGGCGGCTGGGCTCGGCGACCGCGGTGAGCCGCTTGCGCCTGCCGAACTCGATCGCGGTCGCCGCCCCGATCTCGGCGGCACTGGTGAACGCGTCACCGGCCGGGACAAGGGTGTGGCCCAGCCCCGTCAGCGCCGGTCCGTAGGCGGCGATGAAGGCCGGCTCAGCGGTGACGCTGGCGGTGTTGCGCTGGGTCGCGCGTGGCGCCGCGATGGCCTCCTGGATGCTCATGCCGAGGTCGATCCGGTTGACGATCATCTGCAGGACCGTGGTGATGATGGTCGACCCACCCGGCGAGCCGAGCGCCAGGAACGGCTTGCCGTTCTTGAGCACGATCGTGGGTGACATCGAGCTGCGCGGGCGCTTGCCGGGCTGGATGCGGTTGGGGTCGGTCGCGCTGTAGACGGTGCTGAAGTCGGTCAGCTCGTTGTTGAGCAGGAAGCCGTGACCCGGCACGACCATGCCCGAGCCACCGGTCTGCTCGATGGTGAGGGTGTAGTCCACGACGTTGCCGAAGCGGTCGGCGACGGTGAGGTTGGTGGTCGAGATGTTCTCCGTGTCGGCGTCGGTCGTGCCCTTCGCCGTCGCTGCGCCGCACACCCCGTCGTACGACGTCACGTCACCGGCAGCGACCGGCTTGGCCGCAGCCTTGGTGGGGTTCAGCGAGCAGGCCCGCTCGACGGCGAAGCGGTCGTCGAGCAGACGCCCGGTGGGGACGTCGACGTAGGCCCGGTCACCGAGGTACTTCCCGCGGTCGGCAAAGGCCAGCGCACTGGCCTCGAGGTAGTGGTGGAGGGCCTGCTCCGCCGTCATCGCCGAGAGGTCGTAGCGCTCGAGGATGTTGAGCGCCTCACCCACGGTGGTGCCGCCGGAGGACGACGGAGCCATGCCGTAGACGTCGTAGCCGCGGTAGGACACCTTGGTCGCGCGCTGGGTGCGGACCTTGTAGTCGCGCAGGTCGCGCCGCGCGAGGTAGCCGGGAGGGACGGGCAGCTCGGTGTTCCTCGTCGTCCGCGGGTGGCGGACCACGTCGGACATCAGGCGAGCGAGCCGTCCGCGGTAGAACGCCTTGGTGCCGCGGCGCGCGATGGAGTCGTACGTCGCCGCGAGGTCGGGGTTGCGGAAGGTCGAGCCGACCCGCGGCGCATCCCCCTTCGGGAGGAACAGCTTGCGGCTGTCCTTGAAGGCGCCGAGGCGCTCCACGTTGTCGAGGGTCTGCTGGCGGAAGGTCTCGTCGACGAAGAAGCCACGGGCGGCGACCTTGGTGGCCGGCGCGAGGGCGTCGGCCAACGAGAGCGTGCCCCACTTGGCCAGGGCCTTGTCCCACGTCGCGAGGGTGCCGGGAGTCCCGACGCTCACGCCGCTGGTGACCAGGTCGGGTGTGAAGGTGTAGGGCTTGCCGGTGGCGGGGTCGATGAAGGCGTCCTGCGGCATCTTGCGCGGCGCGGTCTCGCGGCCGTCGATGGTGCGGACCTTGCCGGACCTGGCGTTGTAGTAGACGAAGTAGCCACCACCGCCGATTCCGGCGCTGTAGGGCTCGGTGACGCCGAGCGTGGCCGCGGCCACCACCGCCGCGTCGACGGCGTTGCCGCCACGCTTGAGCACCTTGAGCGCGGCGGCGCTGGCCTCGGGGTCGACGGTGCTGACGGCGCCGCCCTTGCCGACGGCGGTGGCCTTCTTGACGGTGGGCCGGGCCTCCGGCGCGGCCTGCTGTGCAGCTTGGGGCGCGGCTCCGACCGACGAGACCGGGGCGGCGAGGAGCGCAGCCAGGACGCCGACCGAGGTGGCGGCAGCTGCGAGGGACGTGTGCATGCGCATGGAGGAACCTCCCGAGAGACGAAGCAGCCAGCCTGCCCCCAACCCCGGGGGATGTCCACGCCCCCAGGGGCGGATCAGCGCACGACGGCGTAGCGCCCGCACATGAAGTCACGGTTGCGAGCGATCTCCTCGAGCCGCAGCTCGACATGACGCGGCAGCACCGGGGCGCCGCTGCCGAGGGTCACCGGGGCGTACTGCAACCACACCTCGTCGAGCAGCCCCGCGTCGTGGAACTGTCCGACCAGGTCACCGCCGCCGACGAGCCAGAGGTCCTTGCCGTCCGCCGCCTCCGTCATGTCGGCGTGCACGCGGCGGACGTCGTCGCGGTCGAAGCGGACGCTCTCGGGCGCGTCGGGGAAGGTGCGGTGCGTCAGCACCCAGGTCGGCAACGGCCCCCAGGGATCGTCGTCGTGGTCGAGGATCCACTGCCACGTGGTGGCGCCCATGACGCAGGCGCCGAGCCGCTCGCGGAACCCGGGGTAGGCCATCGGGCCCGCCATGTCGATGTCGCGCGAGGTGAGCCAGTCGAGGGAGTGGTCGTCGGTCGCGATGAAGCCGTCCAGGGTGCACCCGGTGTAGTAGATGGTCGCCATGTCACCACTGTGGCACCGGCCGGGGACATCGCGCTTGATCGAGCTTGTCGTCGTGGTTGACGGCTACTGCACGAGGGCGTCGAGGGCCGGCTCAGCAGCCTCCAGCGGGAGGTGACCGAGGGTGATGAGCTGTGCCATCCCGTGCACGGTCGACCACAGCGCCGCCGACAGCGCCACCGGGTCGCGTCCCTCGTAGCCCGGCTCGTGGACGAGGGCGGCGACCTGGCTCCCGAGCAGGTCCTCGTTGCGGGCGATCAACGGCGCCATCTCCTCACTCGGTGTGCCCGCGGCGCAGTAGTCGGGATCGAAGACCAGGGCGAACGCCTGCGGGTGCGCGGCGGCGGACCTCGGAACGACCGACGCGGCCCGCCCCGGCGTCGTACGCCCTGCGCGCGAGCTCGCCGGCAGGTGAGCCGCGCGACCGCGAGGACCCGCCTCAGCCGATGGCCGCGACGGCCTTCTCGAGCCGGTCGGGGTCGTCGTGGGAGATCCAGACGATCCGCTCGTCCTTGCGGAACCACCCGTCCTGACGGCGTGCGAAGCGTCGGGTGGCGGCCTTCGTCCGCTCGATCGACTCGGCCAGCGTGAGGTCTCCGTCGAGGAAGGCGACCACCTGCCGGTAGCCGATGGCCCGGTGCGCCGTCCGGCCCTGTGCCAGGCCACGGGCGAGCAGCGCCTCGACCTCGTCCACGAAGCCGGCGGCGAACATCGCGTCCACCCGCTGGCTGATCCGCTCGTCGAGGGAGGGCCGGTCGATGTCGACACCGATCTGGATCGTGCGGGGGTCGGCGTACTCCAGGCGCGGCAGGCTGGCGCTGTAGGGCCGGCCGGTCAGCGCGACGACCTCCAGCGCTCGTACGACGCGGCGACCGTTGTCGGGCAGGATCTGCGCGGCGGCGGCCGGGTCGACGCCGGCGAGCCGCTCGTGGAGGGCATGGCTGCCGACTCGCTCGAGCTCGCCCTCGAGCTCGCGGCGCAACGACTCGTCGGTGCCGGGGAACTCGAAGCGGTCGATGATGGCGCGGGTGTAGAGCGCCGATCCGCCGACGAGGACGGGCATGCTGCCGCGCCCGCGCACGTCGTCGATCGCGGCCCGGGCCCATTCCTGGAACTGCGCCACGGTCGCCGGCTCGGTCACGTCGAGGATGTCGAGCAGGTGGTGGGCGATGCCGCGGCGCTCGGCGGGTGCCAGCTTGGCGGTCCCGATGTCCATCCCGCGGTAGACCTGCATCGCGTCGGAGTTGACGATCTCGCCACCCAGCCGCTCGGCCAGGTCGAGGCTCAGCCCGGTCTTGCCAGAGGCGGTGGCGCCGACGAGGGCGACGATCGGTCCTGGCATGACGACGATTGTTTCAGGAGCGCTACTGTCGATGGTGTGCAGTGCCCACCACTCGCGTGGGTCCCCGATCTCCAGGAGACGAGCATGAGCTTCCTCGACAAGGCCAAGGCCAAGCTCACCAAGGCCGTGGACGACCACGGCGACAAGATCGCCGGCGGCATCGACAAGGCGGCCAAGACCGTCAACGAGAAGACCGGCGGCAAGCACGCCGACAAGATCGACAAGGCCACCGGCAAGGCGCGCGACGCCCTCGACTCGCTCGACGGCAAGAACGACGACATCGGTCCCGGCCCCACCACGCGGTGAGTGACGACGACCGCTTCGTCGTCGTCCCCGCCTCCTACGTCTACCTCCTGCGCGAGAGCGATCGCGGCACCGAGGTGCTGCTGCAGCTGCGCCGGGGCACGCCCTACATGGACGGGCACTGGGCAGCCGCGGCCGCCGGGCACGTCGAGCGGGGCGAGACGGCGTACGACGCGGCGCACCGCGAGGCTCGCGAGGAGCTCGGGGTCGGCGACCTCGAGCTGGACTTCGCCTTCACCATGCAGCGCAGCCAGTTCGCCGACCCGATCGACGAGCGGGTCGACTTCTTCTTCACCGCCCGCGCCTGGAGCGGCGAGCCGCGCATCGTGGAGCCGGAGAAGTGCGGCGAGATCCGTTGGTGCCCCCTCGACGCGCTCCCCTCACCGGTGGTCCCGCACGAGGCGTACGCCCTCTCCCGGCTCTCCAGCGGCGAGCGCTACCTGACCTTCGGATGGGCTACACCTGCGCAGGTGTAGCCACCTCGCCGCGCAAGGCGGCACGATCGGACGACCAGCACAAGGAGGCGGCATGCCTGACAACGACCTCGGCCCGATGCCCGAGTCCACCACCCAGGAACCCGAGCTCGTGCCCGGCGGCGTCGACGCGATCCCCGAGGGCCCGGCCGACGGAGGCCTCCTCCGCGACTTGCACCCCGACGACAACCCCGCCGTGGACGACGTCCTGCCCGAGGAGGTCGCGGAGCCCGACGACAAGTCGCAAGCACCCGACGAGGGGTCGGAAGCCGACGCCTCCAGCGAGGGCACGGACGAGCCGGACGCCGGCCAGGAGGCCGAGGACGGCTCGGTCGAGCCTCCCGCCTGACGCTCCCCCGAAGATCGTGGAGGTCTGGTGCCAACATGCAGCACCGATCCTCCATGGTCAGGCGGCGAGCTCCATCGCGCAGCCTGATCCGCACGCGTGCCCGCCGGGCCAGCCCCGGGCCACGAGGAGACGCGAGAGCTTCGCGGCCGTGGAGCAGCTCCGGTCGAAGACCTGACCCCACGACAGGCGCACGGCCGTACGCCCGTCGACCGCGCCGTCCAGGTCGCGCTCGAAGTCCTGGTCGCGCGCCTGGGCGGTGTCGTGGAAGAGCCGTCCGTCGAGCTCGACGTCGAGGAGGCCGTAGGTCGCGTCCCGGTAGATGACGCCCGATGTGGTGTTGCCGCGCTGCTGGCGGTCCGCGGTGGGGAGCCCGTGCGGCGCCTCCACCCGCGTGAGGTAGCCGTGCTCGAGCACCGAGCACGCACCAGCGGCCACGTCGTCGAGGACTGCCGCCAGGAAGTCGCGCCGCGGAGCCCGGCTGCGGGCGTCGAGGGCGGCGCGGATCCGGGTCGCCGTGGTGTGCTGGGACTGTACGGCGCGGGCGACGGCCCCGATCGCGCCGAACTCGCCGCGGGCGACCAGCGCCACGTCGAGCGCCGCCTCGTCGTACCTCATGCGCGGCGGGCCGAGGTTCCACAGCACGCGGTCGTCGAGGCCGAAGGTCCGGACCACGCTGATGGCCGAGGGCGCCACGACCCGTCGGTCCCGACTGATGACCACCCGGATCGGGCCGTCCTGCGCGTCCCGGCGGCCGGGACCGTCCGCCGCCCGCATCGCCGACTCCGCCGCCAGCGCCGCGGGCCAGCAGAACAGGACGGCGGCCCACGCCCGCTGCAGCCAGGTCGGATCGCCGGTGTGGTCGACGTAGACACCGGGATGGATCACGCTGAGCTCGCGGCGCCGGATCAGCCGGCGGATGTCGTGCGGCGCGAGATCGAGGGTGCGCAGCTGGGAGCGGGACACGACGCCCGCCTGGTCGACGAGGGTGGGTCGGATCCGCTCCATGCCGTCCACCTTCGGGGCCGGGGGCACCGGCGTGCCAGCCCCGGCTGCCGCCCTGTGGACAACGCGATCGTGGAGGCTTGGTGCCGATAGTCGGCAGCGGAGCTCCACGATCCGTACGGACTCCCCGGATATCCGGGGACTCCGCAGGAAAACGACCTCAGCCGCAGCCAGGAGCCGCCGGCAGCGGCGGCGGCACGCCGATCGTCGGCATCCCGAGCCCCACACCGCTCGGCGCGGTCGGAGAGGTCGTACGCCGCTCCCAGGCGTCGCCGGCGCGGGTACGACGTACGGACTGGATCGGGCTGTCGGCCACCAGGTGGTGCGGGGCGGCGTAGGTGACCTCCACGGTCACCATGTCGCCGGGACGGACCGAGTCGGCGTCGACCCGGGAGAAGTCGGCCGCGAAGTGCACCAGCCGGTTGTCACGCGCGCGGCCAGAGAGGCGGTGCGTCGCGGCGTCCTTGCGACCCTCGCCCTCGGCGACCATCAGCTCGACCGTCCGCCCGACGAGTGTCTTGGCCTCGGTCCACGCGACCTCGTCGACCACCTCGACGAGGCGCAGGTAGCGGTCCTTGACGACCTCCGGCCCGATCTGGTCGTCGAGGGTGGCGGCGGGGGTGCCGGGGCGCTTGGAGTACTGAAAGGTGAAGGCGGCCGAGAAGCGCGCGGCGCGGACGACGTCGAGGGTGGCCTGGAAGTCCTCCTCGGTCTCGCCCGGGAAGCCGACGATGATGTCGGTCGTGATCGCGGCCTCGGGGATGGCGGCGCGGACCCGCTCGATGATGCCGAGGTACTTCGACCGGCGGTAGGAGCGGCGCATGTCGCGCAGCACCTTGTCGGAGCCGGACTGCAGGGGCATGTGCAGTGACGGCATCACGTTGGGCGTCTCGGCCATCGCCTCGATGACGTCGTCGGTGAACTCGGCCGGGTGCGGCGAGGTGAAGCGCACCCGCTCCAGGCCCTCGACCCCACCGCAGGCCCGCAGCAGCTTGGAGAACGCCTGGCGGTCGCCGAACTCGACGCCGTAGGCATTGACGTTCTGGCCGAGCAGGGTGATCTCGGTGACGCCCTCGGCGACCAGGGCCTCGATCTCGGCGAGGATCTCGCCCGGACGGCGGTCCTTCTCCTTGCCGCGCAGCGCCGGAACGATGCAGAACGTGCAGGTGTTGTTGCAGCCGACCGAGATCGACACCCACGCGGCGTACGCCGACTCGCGCTTCGTCGGCAGTGTCGAGGGGAAGACCGACAGCGACTCCAGGATCTCGACCTGCGCCTCGTCCATGACCCGGGCGCGCTCCAGCAGCACCGGGAGCGACCCGATGTTGTGGGTGCCGAAGACGACGTCGACCCACGGCGCCTTGGTGGTGATCGTGTCGCGGTCCTTCTGGGCCAGGCAGCCGCCGACGGCGATCTGCATGCCCGGGGTCACCGCCTTCACCGACGCCAGCTGACCGAGGTTGCCGTAGAGCTTGTTGTCGGCGTTCTCGCGCACGGCGCAGGTGTTGAAGACGACGACGTCGGCCGGAGCGTCGGAGCCGGCCGGGACGTAGCCCGCGTCCTCCAGCAGGCCGCTGAGCCGCTCGGAGTCGTGGACGTTCATCTGGCACCCGTGGGTCTTGACCTCATAGGTGCGTGCCGCGGTCTCTGCAGTGGCGCTCATGACCGCCCAAGCCTACGGCGGGTGGCCGGGACGCCGGCAATCCCGCCCGCCCGTGCGCTCTCGGCACCTCGGCGTAGCCCGTTGTGACTAGGCCCTGATCCAACCGGGCCATTAATCCTCAATACGCCCAAGGTTTCCCGAAGTTCTTGTCAAGATCCTCAGGTTATTAACAAACGAGTAACACCGTTCTCCCTCCACCGGAAGTGACCCCCGTGCAACTCTCCCTCCTCAAGGACAGTCCCACCAAGGGCACCCTCCGTCGCAACCTCATCGTGGCTGCGATCGTTACCGTTCTGTTTCTCATCCTGTTGCCGGACAGCGCTCAGGCGGCGGACAGCAAGCGCCCCAAGCGCGCCCGCAGTGCCACCGTGACCGCCGTCCTCACCTCGCTGCCGCCCATCTCCCAGCCCGGCACCTCCCCGGCCGCCCCCGCCAACGAGGGCACCCTGGTGGCCACCTTCACACCGGCGAACCCCGGCCAGCGCGTGCTGCTCGAGCGCCGGGTTCGCCGGGGCTGGAAGACCGTCGACCGCGACACCGAGGACGCCTGGGGCTCGGCAGCCTTCGCTCCCGGTCGGGGGACCTACCGGGCACGCACGACCTCCGGTGGTCGCACCTGGATCACCGGCACCGTCACCAACGAGCGCTGGCGCCCGACCTTCGAGGACACCTTCTCCGGCACCACCCTCGACACGTCGGTCTGGAACGACCAGCGCCGCGAGCACGAGAGCGTGTACGCCCCCCGCACCTGCGCGCGGGTCGACGCCGCCGCGCGTCGCGTCGAGAACGGCGTGCTGCACCTCGGCGTCGCCGCTGACCCGGCGCGCGTGGGTCAGCCGTGCAACTACACCTCGCCCCGCAGCTCGGGCACGAGCCCCTACCTCCTCAACAGCCAGGTGGCCACCGAGAACACCACCTTCTTCCAGCACGGGATCGTTGCCGCCCGGATCAAGCCGCAGCGCGCCAAGGGCATGCACTCCGGCTTCTGGATGCTGCCGGCCGGCACGAAGTACACCGACGGCAACCCCGCGGCCGGTACGGAGATCGACGTCATGGAGTTCTTCGGCGAGAACGGCCGCGGCACCGAGAGCATCGGCTCGCACATCCACTACTACGAGCCCGGCTGGAGCAAGGTCAGCCTCGGCGACTTCTTCCCCGAGGCACGCCGTTCGCTGGGCGACGGCCGCGACTGGTGGAACGAGTTCCACGTCTTCTCGGTCGAGTGGACCCCCACCGAGTACATCTTCCGCATCGACGGCCGCGAGTACTACCGCGAGCAGGCGGGGGTGTCGCAGGCCCAGCAGTACCTGGTGCTCTCCAACCTGACCTCGGACTACGAGCTCGCCGAGCTGACTGCCGACGAGCTCTCCGACACCGCCCAGGTCGACTGGGTCCGGGTCTTCGACGCCACCTCCGAGAAGTCCGCCAAGGTCACCCGCGGTCGCAAGGTCGTGCGCCAGCGTCGAGCGTAGGTGGACGTCTAGGCTCCGCGCATGCCGCGTCTGCACGCCTACGAGCTGCTCCCCGACGAGGCCGGCCGCGAGGCCGTGCTCCGCGACTGGCAGGCGCTCCGGGACGCCGGGCTGCGGTCCCAGCTCGACCACACGGGCATGACCAACACCCCCCACGTCACCGTCGTGACCGCCGAGGAGCTCCACGAGGAGCAGGACGACCTGGCCGCGCAGCACATCGGCCCGGCCCTGCCCGTGGAGGTGCGGACCTCGGGGATCGCCCTGCTGGGCGGGAGCCGGGTCTCCGTCGTCCGGCTGGTCGACGTGCCGGACGAGCTGATGCGCGCGGTGCTGGCCCTGCGTACGGACGTACCGCACCGTCAGCACCCCGGCTGGCTGCCGCACGTCACGCTCGGACGACGCATCCCTCGTGCCGAGGTCGGCGCTGCCCTGTCGGTGCTGCAGCCCGGTGCCGTCGCCCTGCGTCTCACCGAGCTGCGCCGCTGGGACCCGGACGCCGGGATCGTACGAACCCTCCTCACGGCACCCTGATAACGTAAGGGTGCCTGTCGACCTGAAGGGCCTGCCTCCGATGCCGAGCACCGTCCCCGTCCCCGATCGCCGGCCGATGATCGGCGTGGTCGCGCGCGCCCACCGCGAGCTGCGCGCGGACATGCTGCGCGAGGCCCACCGACGCGGCCACACGCACATCACGCCTGCCCACAACGACGTCTTCGCGACCCTGCCGCTCGAGGGCGCCCGGGCCGCTGACATGGCGGCGCGCGCCGGGATCACGCGGCAGTCGATGGGCGAGATCATCCGCGATCTCGTCGCCCTCGACCTCCTCGAGATGCGCCCCGACCCCACCGACGGCAGGGCCAAGATCGTGACGTTCAGCCGCCGGGGCCGCGACTTCACCAGCGAGGGGATGCAGCACATCATCGAGCTGGAGCAGCGCTTCGTCGACGAGTTCGGGGCAGAGGACTACGACACCGCACGCCGGGTGCTGGAGGGCATCGTGGGGCTGCTGAACGAGTCGGCGACCAGCTCCGAATAGCCCCGGGCAGCCGCTGCCCCGACCCGCATGATTGGGACACGGCACGGTCACGATCCCTCGGATGCGCCCCCAGGTGATAGCCCGAACGGATCACCTGTGGATAGGTTGCCACCATGACCGCAGCGCACCAGGAGTCAATGACGGCCGGACGAGGTGAGCCTCTCGTCGTCCTGTCCGGCGTCCAGAAGCACTTCGGTCCACTGCACGCACTGAAGGACATCGACCTCACGGTGACGCGCGGCGAGGTCGTCGTGGTCATCGGTCCGTCGGGCTCGGGCAAGTCCACCCTGTGCCGTGCCATCAACCGGCTCGAGACCATCGACGACGGCACGATCACCCTCGACGGCCAGCCCCTCCCACAGGAGGGCAAGGAGCTCGCGGCGCTGCGCGCCGAGGTCGGGATGGTCTTCCAGAGCTTCAACCTCTTCGCCCACAAGACGATCCTCGAGAACGTCACCCTCGGCCCGACCAAGGTCCGCGGGATCAAGAAGGCCGATGCGGACAAGAAGGCCGCGGAGCTGCTCGAGCGGGTCGGTGTGGCACACCAGGCAGACAAGTACCCTGCCCAGCTCTCGGGTGGGCAGCAGCAGCGAGTCGCGATCGCCCGCGCCCTGGCCATGGAGCCGAAGGTCATGCTCTTCGACGAGCCGACCTCCGCCCTGGACCCCGAGATGATCAAGGAGGTCCTCGACGTGATGGTCGACCTCGCCGAGCAGGGCATGACCATGGTCGTGGTCACCCACGAGATGGGCTTCGCCCGGACAGCCGCCGATCGCGTCGTCTTCATGGCCGAGGGCGCCATCGTCGAGGAGAACACCCCGGAGGAGTTCTTCACCAACCCCAGCTCAGACCGTGCCAAGGACTTCCTCAGCAAGATCCTCAAGCACTGACCCACTGCGTTTCCCCATCAACCACGAGGCCGTAGGGCCGGGAGAGAAGGAGCATCACATGAAGTTCACCAGGACCAAGGCGGTCATCGCCGTCACCGGATTGGCCCTGTCGCTCGCGGCATGCGGAGACGACGGCGCTGATGTCGAGGTGGCGACCGACACCGAGTTCGAGGCCGGCACCACCATGGCCGAGATCGCAGACGCGGGGTCTGTCACCGTCGGCACGAAGTTCGACCAGCCCGGATTCGGCCTGCAGAACCTCGAGGGCGAGCCCGAGGGCTTCGACGTGGAGGTCGCCAAGATCATCGCCGGCGCCCTGGGCATCGCCGCTGATGACATCGAGTGGAAGGAGAGCACCTCCGACATTCGCGAGCAGGTGATCGAGGACGGCGAGGTCGACTTCGTCGTCGCCACCTACACGATCAACGACGAGCGCAAGGAACGCATCACCTTCGCCGGGCCCTACTACGAGGCCGGCCAGATGCTGATGGTCTCCGCCGACAACGACACGATCGAGGGTCCCGAGGACCTGGCCGACAACCCGGACGCCAAGGTGTGCTCGGTGACCGGCTCGACCCCCTCGGAGAACATCAAGGAGTACCTCGCCAGCGAGGACCAGCTCGTGCTGTTCGACGTCTACGACAAGTGCGCCGACGCCCTGGACAACGGTCAGGTCGACGTCGTCACCACCGACAACGTCATCCTGCTCGGCTTCGTCGACTCGTCCGACGGTGCCTTCAAGCTCGTGGGTGAGCAGTTCACCGAGGAGCCCTACGGCATCGGCATCGCCAAGGGCGACGTCGAGTTCTGCGAGTTCATCAACGAGACCCTGGCGGAGAACGAGGACGCCTACCTCGCGGCGTGGGAATCCACTGCCGGTGAGGTCGAGGGCACCGAGACGCCCGAGCTCCCCGAGCCGGCCGCCTGTTCCTGATCCAGCTCCACCCGATCGGGGTGGTGCGCTGAGCGCCACCCCGATCGCTTCATCTGAAAGGGCCACCGGTGGACGCGGTCTTCGACAACCTGGACCTCTTCTGGTCCGGCTTCCTTCGCTCCCTGGGCATCTGCCTGTGGGCGATGATCGGCTCGCTCGCGCTGGGCACCGTCATCGCCGCCTGCCGCGTCTCCCCCGTCGCGGCGCTGCGCGGGTTCGGCACGGCCTGGGTGACCCTGATCAGGAACTGCCCGTTGACGGTGGTCCTGTTCTTCATGGCCTTCGGGCTTCCCGAGATCGGGATCAACCGGTCCTTCTACTTCTTCGGCGTCGCGGCCCTGATCATCTACACGAGCGCCTTCGTCTGTGAGGCGATCCGCTCCGGCATCAACTCGGTGGGCGCCGGCCAGGCCGAGGCGGCCCGGGCCATCGGGCTCACCTTCACCCAGTCACTCGGCCAGGTGATCCTGCCGCAGGCACTGCGCAGCACGGTCCCGCCGCTGGGCAGCGTGATCATCGCGATGTTCAAGAACTCCGCGATCGTCGGGGCCTTCGGCGTCGGTCGGGACCTCTGGTCGGTCTACCGCAACCTCTCCAGCGCGCAGGGCTACGACGGGCTCCCGGTCATCACCGGCGTGGCCATCGGCTACCTGTGCATCACCATCCCGGCGGGGATCATGCTGGCCGTGACCGAGCGAAGGTTGGCGATCGCCCGATGACGAACGTCCTGTACGACGAGCCCGGCCCCCGCGCCCGACGCCGCGCCCTCATCGGCACGGTGATCGCGTCCGTCGCCCTGCTGGCCCTGGTCGGCGTCGCCGGCAAGCGGCTCGCGGACCGTGGCCAGTTCGACGCGGAGCTGTGGTCACCGCTGATCAACCCGGGCGACGACAACTTCGCGGCCGTGTGGCGGCTGATCGGGCAGGGCCTGATGGCGACGCTCACCGCTGCCGTCCTGGCCATCACCTTCTCCCTGGTGCTCGGCACCGTTCTCGGCACCGCGCGGATGCTCCTGGGGAAGTGGCAACGGGTGCCGCTGGTGGGTCTGATCGAGCTCCTCCGCGGGCTGCCCGTGATCGTCACCATCTTCTACGTCTACATCCTGATCCGCGCCCTCAAGATCGACATCTCGTGGCTACCCGGCGTGGACGGGCTGTGGTTCCTGGTCATCGGCCTGACGCTCTACAACATGGTCATCATCGCCGAGATCCTGCGTGCCGGTGTGGCGTCACTGCCACGCGGTCAGGTCGAGGCAGCCCTCGCCGTGGGAATGACTCCGCGCCAGGCGATGGCCACGGTGCAGCTCCCCCAGGCCTTCCGCACCATGCTGCCGGCGCTGATCAGCCAGCTGGTGGTCGTGCTCAAGGACACGTCCCTGGCGGCCGTGCTCGCCCTCTACACCGAGCTGCTGCGCCGCGGGAACCTGATCTCGCTCAACCTCGACAACCCGATCCAGACGTTGTTCGTGATCGGCTCCATCTTCATCGCCATCAACTACGCGCTCTCGCGGCTGGCGACCTGGACGGAGGAACGGTTGTCCCGGGCCGGCAAGCCAACGCTCAAGGCGACACCCGCCCTCGAGGGTGGCGTGGCCTAGCCCGCCGGCCTCGCCGACACGTACAGCCTGATCACACCCTCGACGACCACTGTCCCGTCGGCGCGGACGCCGCGCACCCGTACGGGCAGGTCGCCCTCCGAGTCGTGGAGGGACTCGGCCGTCCACAGACCGGGGTCGGTCTCGGCGATGCAGGTGATGTCGCTGTCTGCCCGCGCCGGGTAGGTCACCTCCATCCCCTGGGGGATCCAGCGCTTGTCGGCGGGGACCGTCGCCTCCGCAAGGGCGCCCATCGCCGCTTCGAGCCCGTTGCAGATCGCGATGACGTGCACTGTCTTGATGTGGTTGTGGACCCCGCGGCGCTTGCGGATCACCAGCTCGGCGTGGTGCGGCTCGACGACGGTGAAGCGCGGCCGGATCGTGGCGAAGTAGGGCGCCTTGTGGCTGAAGACGAACGAGAAGACCCGCTTGCCCATCGGCAGTGGGGAGGTCTTCCTCCAGAGGTCGAGTACGGCAGACATGGCGTCATGTTACCGATTGGTAACTGCTTGCAGCACCTCGACCCGGTTGCCGTGGGGGTCGGCGACGTGGAGCCGCACGTGACCGGGGAAGCTCTCCCGCTCCCGCTCGTCCACCTCGAACCCGAGGGCCCGCAGTCGGTCGCCGACCTCGTCCAGGTCGTCGACGACGAACGCGGGGTGCGCCTTGCGGGCCGGCGCGAACGGGTCCTCGACGCCGACATGGAGCTCCGCCGCGACGGCGCCGTGGTCGTCGTACGCACGGAACCAGCACCCGCCGCGAGCGACCAGGTCCGCCGGCTTGGCGACCTCGGTCATCGCGAGGCCGTCGGAGTAGAAACGGCGGGCAGCGGTCTCGCCGCCGGGCGGGCAGGCGACCTGGACGTGGTGGAGTCGCATCAGCCGACCTTGCGGGCCACGGCGAAGATCCGACGGAAGGGCAGCACGACGCGCCCGGCCGCGTCGGGCGGGTAGGCCTCACGCAGGCGGTGCCGGAACTCCTCCTCGAAGCGCGGGCGCAGGTCGTCGGGCAGCGCCTGGAGGGTGGGTCGCGCGCCGGTGCCGGAGACCCACGTGAAGACCGGGTCCTCGCCGGTGAGGACGTGGAAGTAGGTCGTCTCCCAGACGTCGACCTCGCAGCCTGCCTGCTGCAGCACACCGAGGTAGTCGGCCGGCTCGTGGCTCGCGGGCCCGGCGACGCCGCGGACGTGCTCGGCGTACGGCGCCCGGTCGGCCAGGTCGGCACGGATGGTGTGGCTGGGCTCGCCGAAGTTGCCGGGGACCTGGAAGGCGAGCCAGCCGCCAGCAGCGACCCGGTCGACCAGGCTCGGCAGCAGGTCGAGGTGGTCGGGCAGCCACTGGAGAGTGGCGTTGGAGACGAGTACGTCGACGGGGGCGCGCAGGGCGAGCGGGTCGGGGCGGGCCCAGTCGCGCAGGTCGGCGACCTCCCAGGAGACACCGTCGATCGCCGAGGCCGTCGCGATCATCTCCGGACTGCTGTCGATCCCGCTCACCTCGGCCCCCGGCCAGCGCTCCGCGAGCAGCCGGGTCAGGTTGCCCGGTCCGCAGCCGAGGTCGACCACGGTGCGTGGCGTCGACGCGCCCACCCGGGCCAGGAGGTCGACGAACGGTCGACCGCGCTCGTCGGCGTAGGTCAGGTAGCGCTCGGGGTCCCAGGTGTGCGTCACGGGTGACTCCTCAGAAGTGTCTTGACGTCGAGATACCCAGCCTCGCCTCAAACCATCTCGATGTCAAGATTCTCGACCGATCTGGCAGGATGCACCCATGCGCGACGAGGTGGACGACCTGGTCGAGGCCTGGGGACGCGAACGTGGTGACCTGGACCTCGCGCCCGTCGAGGTCTTCTCACGGATCAGCCGGCTCTCGCGCCACCTCGACCTCGCCCGGCGTGCGGCGTTCACCGCCCACGGCATCGAGTCGTGGGAGTTCGACGTCCTCGCGGCGTTGCGGCGCGCGGGTGAGCCGTACGAGCTCTCCCCCGGCCGGCTGTTGCGCGAGACCCTCGTGACCAGCGGCACCATGACCAACCGCGTGGACCGGCTCACCGCGCGCGGCTACGTCGAGCGGCTGCCCGACCCCCGCGATCGCCGAGGCGTCCTGGTGAGGCTGACGATGGAGGGCAAGGCCGCTGTCGACGGAGCCTTCGGAGCCCTGCTCGCAGCCGAGGCCGACCTCCTGGCGGACCTTCCCGCCCGCGAACGCACCAAGCTGGCGGAGCTGCTGCGGACGCTCCTCGCGCCCTTCAGCTGAGGGCTACTCGACCGCCTCCGAGGCCTCCAGCCACTCCATCTCGAGCTCGTCCTTCTCGGCAGCCAGCTCCGACATCCGCCGGCCCAGGTCGGCCAGGCGCTCGTAGTCGCCGAGGTGGTCGGCCATCTCGGCATCGAGCTTCGCCTCGGTCTCCGCGATCCGCTGGAGCTGCTTCTCGACCCTGGCGAGCACCTTGCGGGCGGCGCGGTCCTCGGCGCTGCCGGGCCGCGCCTTCGAGGACCCGGTCGGCTCGGGGGCCGCCGGCAGGTCGCGCTCGGTCACCTCGACGGAGTGTCGTACGCCGCCACCGTGGGCGCCGAGCTGTTGGGCGCCGCCACCCGCGGGGAGCTGCGCGGCGCGGCGTTCGAGGTACTCGTCCACCCCGCGCGGCAGCATCGAGACCTGCCCGTCGCCCAGGAGGGCCCACACCGAGTCGGTGACCCGCTCGAGGAAGTAGCGGTCGTGGGAGACGACGATCAGGGTGCCGGGCCAGCTGTCGAGGAAGTCCTCGAGGACGTTGAGGGTGTCGATGTCGAGGTCGTTGGTGGGCTCGTCGAGCAGCAGCACGTTGGGCTCGGTGAGCAGCAGCTTGAGCAGCTGGAAGCGCCGCCGCTCGCCGCCGGACAGGTCGCCGAGGCGCGCGGTGAGCCGGTCGCCGGTGAAGCCGAACCGCTCCAGCATCGACGTCGCCGAGACCTCCTGCCCGTCGAGGGTCTTGGTCACCCGGCGGATCGACTCGACCGTCGGCAGCACCCGCCCCTCCGGGTCGATCTCGTCGAGGGCCTGGGTGAGGTGCTGCATCGCGATCGTCCGGCCGTGCTTGACGCGCCCCACGTCGGGCGCCAGCTCCCCCGAGATCAGCGAGAGCAGGGAGGTCTTGCCGGCCCCGTTGACGCCGACGATGCCGACCCGGTCGCCCGGGCCGATCCGCCACGTGGCGTTCTGGAGCAGCACCCGCTCACCGCGGGCGAGGTCGACGTCCTCGATGTCGACGACGTCCTTGCCGAGCCGCTGGCTGGCGAAGCGCTGCAGCTCCATCCGGTCGCGTGGGTCGGGTACGTCCTCGATGAGGGCGTTGGCGGCGTCGATGCGGAACTTCGGCTTCGACGTCCGCGCCGGAGCGCCGCGCCGCAGCCAGGCCAGCTCCTTGCGCGCGAGGTTCTGCCGCCGGGTCTCCGACGACGCGGCCTGGCGGGTGCGCTCGGCCTTGGCCAGGACGTACGCCGCGTAGCCGCCCTCGTAGGCGTCCACCGCACCGTCGTGCACCTCCCACGTCGTCTGGCAGACCTCGTCGAGGAACCACCGGTCGTGGGTGACCACGATGAGCGCGCTCGGCAGACCGACGAGATGAGCGGCCAGCCAGGCGACGGCCTCGACATCGAGGTGGTTGGTCGGCTCGTCGAGCACGATCAGGTCGTGGCGCGTCAGCAGCAGCGCCGCCAGCGCACAGCGGCGGCGCTCGCCACCCGAGAGCCCGACGACCGCGCGATCGAGCGTGACGCCGGCGAGCAGCTCCTCCACCACCTCGCGCATGGTCGAGTCGGCGGCCCACTCGTGGTCGGCCCGCCCTCCCAGCACCGCCTCGCGCACGCTGTGGGTGTCGACCAGCTCGTCGCCCTGGTGGAGGTAGCCGATCTCGACGCCGCGGGAGCGCGAGACGCGACCGGTGTCGGGCTCCTCGAGCCCGGTCATCACCTCGAGCAGGGTGGTCTTGCCGTCGCCGTTGCGACCGACGACACCGACCCGTTCCCCCACCGAGATGCCGAGGGAGACGGTGTCGAGCAGTGGCCGGACGCCGTAGGACTTCGAGACGCGCTCGAGATTGATCAGGTTCGCCATGTCCGGACGATCCTCTCAGGCGATGCCGCGACCACGTGTTTCGGCGGGGCTCGGGTCAGGGCACCACGTGCGCCCCGGCGACCGGGCCGTTGGCGATCAGGGCGACGTCGTGGCCGGCACCGCCCAGGGCGGCCGCGGTCTCGCGGGCACCCTCGGCGCCGTCGCAGAGGAACACCACGGTCGGGCCCGAGCCGCTGACGATGCCGCGCAGGGCGCCCTCGGCCTCACCCCGCGCGATCAGCTCGCCGAGCTCGGGACGCAGGCCGATGGCCGGCTCCTGCAGGTCGTTGTGCAGGGCGCGGGCCAGCCGCAGCGGCTCACCCGAGGCAAGGGCGTCGAGCAGGGCCTCGGCGGACGCCGGCACCTCGGGGGCGTCGGGTCGCATGAGGTCGAAGTGGCGGTAGACGGTGGGCGTCGACAGGCCCACGGCGGAGGGCACCGCGACCCACCACCACGCGCCCGGGTCGTCCACGGGCGTCACCAGCTCGCCGCGGCCCACGCCTCGCGCCGTACCTCCCACGAGCGAGAACGGGATGTCGCTGCCGAGCTCGGCGGCGAGGGCGAGCAGGTCGTCGTCGGAGGTGTGCAGGCCCCACAGCCGGTCGCACGCCACGAGCGCCGCGGCCGCGTCGGCCGACCCACCTGCCATGCCGCCGGCGACCGGGATGGTCTTGCTGACGTCGAAGTGGCCGGTCGCCGTCCGGTCGGCGTGCTCGGCGAGCAGCCGGGCCGCGCGGAGCACGATGTTGTCACCCCCGGCAGGTACGGCGGCGGGGTCGATGTGGTCGGCGACGCGGGTCGCCAGCGTGAGGTCGTCGGCGGCGACGAGGGCGAGGTCGTCGTAGATCCCGATGGCCTGGTAGACCGTGTCGAGCGGGTGGAAGCCGTCCTCGCGGGCGCGGCCGACCCCGAGGTGGAGGTTGATCTTCGCGGCCGCCCGGACCGTGAGGCTCATCCGGGACCGGGGCCGTCGGGCGATCGCCGGGCGACCCCCTCGACCAGCGGGAAGAGCGCTTCGGCGATGCGGGCGAAGTCGTCGACGTCGAGGACCTCGCCGCGCGCGGTCGGATCGATGCCCGCGGCCTCGAGCGCCGCCGTCGCCGCTTCGGCCGATCCGGCCAGGTCGCGCAGCGCCGGGCGCATCTGCTTGCGGCGGTGGGCGAAGGCGGCGTCCACGACGGCGAAGACCTGCTGGCGGGTGGCGGTGGTCTGCGGCGGGTCGCTGCGGGTCCAGGCGACCAGGCCCGAGTCCACGTTGGGGGCCGGCCAGAAGACGGTGCGGCCGATCGCGCCAGCACGGCGTACGTCCGCGAACCACGCCGCCTTCACGCTGGGCACGCCGTAGGTCTTCGACCCCGGGGGCGCGGCCAGCCGGTCGGCGACCTCGGCCTGCACCATGACCAGGCCCCGCTCCAGCGACGGCAGCAGCGTCAGCAGGTGGATGAGCACCGGGACCGAGACGTTGTAGGGCAGGTTGGCGACCAGGGCCGTCGGTGGCGGGCCGGGCACCGCGTCGATCCGCATCGCGTCGGCCAGGACCACCTCGAGACGGTCGGCCTGGTCGGGGGCGTACGTCGCGATGGTGGCCGGCAGCCGCTCGGCCAGGAGCGGGTCGATCTCGATCGCCACCACCCGCCGGGCGACGTCGAGGAGCGCGAGGGTCAGCGAGCCGAGTCCCGGACCGACCTCGACGACGACGTCGTCGCCGGTGACGGCCGACTCGCGGACGATGCGACGCACGGTGTTGGCGTCGATGACGAAGTTCTGCCCACGCTGCTTGGTCGGGCGCAGGTCGAGCGAGGCTGCCAGCTGACGCACCTCGACCGGCCCGAGGAGTCTCGGGCCGGCCGGAGGAGTGCTCATGCGGCGAAGCCTAGTTGGGGCGCTGGGGTCAGCGCGGCAGGCCCAGCTTGGCCGAGCAGCCCGGCCAGGAGCCGTAGCCGCCGGTGGCGTCGCGGAGCCGGGTCGCCACGGCGATCTGGGTCTCGCGCGACTGCTGGCTCGGGAGGCCGGTGCCGCCGTACGCGCGCCAGGTGCCGAGCGAGAACTGGAGGCCGCCGTAGTAGCCGTTGCCGGTGTTGATGGCCCAGTTGCCACCGGACTCGCACTGGGCGAGGGCGTCCCAGACGGTGTTGCCGCCGGCGAAGTTGGAGCTCGACGCCTGCGGCTCCTCCTTGGTGCCGACCTTGACGATCGTCGGGATGGCCTTGACGCGGACGTCGGCGTCGACCACCTTGCGGGCGGCGAGGCGTCCGTTGACGAAGCGGAGGCGGTAGGTGACCCGGCGCTCACCGTCGCGGCCCTTCTGGACGACCGCTTCCTCGCCCTCGAGCATGCTCGGGTCCTCGCGCTCGATGACGGCGGCGTCGATGACCTCGCGGGCGACCTTGCGGGTCGCGACGCGGATGTCGGTCACGACGACCTTGTCGCCATCGGTGATCTCGGTGTCGAGGGAGGGCGTGATCTCGTCGTGCTTGTCGACCTCGAAGTCCATCGAGTCGAGCACGTCGGCCACCGTCAGGGCGGTGACCTTGCGCTTCTTGAGGTCCTTGGCACCGATCTTGACCTTCACCACCTTCGACGTCACGACGTCGAGGGTCAGGCCCTTGCGTCCGATCGAGGCGCTGCGGCTCACGGACAGGTCGGCACCGTCGAAGCGGCGGCCGATCTCGCCCAGGGCGCTGGCGACGCTCGTGGAGTTGACCCAGTAGGTGCGGGTCTCGCCGTCGATGGCCAGCTCGAGCGGCCGGCCGAACTGGACCGCGATGGCGCTGCCGTCGCTGACCTGCTCGTCGACCGAGGGGGCCACCAGGTCCTTGTCCGTGACGTCGATGCCCTCCGCGGCCAGGACGTCACCGACCGTGCCACCGATGGCACTGATCTGCGTGGTGCGGCCGTCGAGCGTGAGGGTCACGTCCTTGCTGAGCGCGGCGTAGCCGACCGTCGTACCTGCGACGGCTGCCACCACGACCGCCACGAGGGCGGTGAGGACTGCCTGGGACCTGCTGAGCTGCGTGAAGCGGGAGAGCACGGTTCTCCGAACGTCGTACGTTCCGGGCCTCGGGGCGGACAGCACAGCCCACGACCACGGATCCGCAACGCCACGGGTGGCGCGTACGACGTGCGAGCGGGGGACTCGCGAGGGCCGGCCTGGACCGGGCCCCGGGTGCTGCCGAGAACGTTCCCGATCCCGGCCAACAATCACAAGACGATAACGTCGAGAGATCGTGACGCAAACTCCTCGACCCGATTTCCGGGCGAGATGCCGGTCACGGCACCCGTTGGCGTCTCGCGCAGACGAGAGTGGTCCCGCGGCGCACTCGGGGCGGGTCTAGGCTCGGATCATGGCTGACCCCGGGGGGCGTGAGGGCGTGATCGCAGGCGTGCGCGGCGTCCTCGTCCCCCTGGTCCGGATCGTTCTCGTCGGGCTCGCGTTCACCGTCGGGTTCCTGCTCGTCTACTACGTGACGGTCCGCACCCTCAACGGTCGCCTGTTCGGGGATGCCTCGCTGCGAGGAGCCATGCTGACTCGCCTGGCCACCACCGACGGTGCCGACACGGTCCTGGACGTGGTCTCGGTGGCCTCGCTGCTGGGCGCGGTCGCCGTGGTCGCCGTGGTGGCGCTGATCAGGCTGGAGCGCATCAAGGGCCTGGTCGCGGTCGGCCTCCTGGTCGTGACGAACGCCTCGACGCTGGTGCTGAAGAGCTATCTGCTGGACCGACCGGACTTCGGGCTTCGGGAGGTCTCCCCGTCCACGCTCAACAGTCTTCCGAGCGGTCACTCGACCGCGGTCTTCTCCGCGGTGGCCGCGCTCCTGCTCGTCCTTCCCACCCAGTGGCGATATCCGGCGGCACTCACCGGACTGGGCATGGGGACCGTCACGGCCCTCGCCACCATGTCGGCGGGCTGGCACCGCGCCGGTGACTCGATGGCCGCGTTCCTCCTCGTCGGCGTGTGGACCGCCATCGCCGCGGGTGTGGTCCTCGTCGTCGACGGCGGTGGCACCGCTCGCGAACCGTACGAGTGGCCCGCGTCGGCGCGCTGGCTGGCCACGATCTGCGCTGCCACGCTCGTACTCGGCCTGACGCTGGGCGTCGCCCTCAATGCTCTGGGCGGCATCCGCGATGCGACCTTCGGGACTCTGCTCGCGTTCGCGGTGGGCGGCCTGTTGATCATCGGCACCTGCATCGGCGTCCTCGGAGGGACGCTCTACGTGCTGGGTCTCATGGACCAGGGGTCGGCCGGAGAGCGACAGCCGAGCACCTGAGGGACGGGCGTCGTGCAGCCGCTACTGGCTACCAGGACCCGCCGAAGGCCACCTCGGTGTTGGCGTCGATGGCGGCGCAGAGTGTCGCCAGGTCGTCGCTGCGCACCTCGGCCATGGCGCGGACGGTGAGCGGGACGAGGTAGGAGGCATTGGGACGACCGCGCCACGGCGCCGGCGTCAGGAAGGGCGCGTCGGTCTCCACCAGCAGCCGGTCCAGGGGGGTGACGGCGAGCGCGTTGCGGATCGGAGCGGCGTTCTTGAAGGTGACCGTGCCGGCGAAGCTGAGGTGCGCTCCCCGGTCGAGGCACTTCCGCGCGAACCGGTCGTCGCCGGAGAAGCAGTGCATGACCCAGCGCTCGGGCGCGCCCTCCTCCTCGAGCACGCGGAGCACGTCGTCGTGGGCGTCGCGGTCGTGGATGACCAAGGTCTTGTCCAGCCGCTTGGCCATGTCGATGTGGCGCCGGAAGCTCTCCTCCTGCGCGGTCCGCCCCTCCTCGCCGGTGCGGAAGTGGTCGAGCCCGGTCTCGCCGATCGCGCGTACCTTGTCGTGCGCGACCGCGAGCCGCTCGATCTCGGCGAGCGCGTCGTCGAGGTCTCCGGTGGCGGCCAGCCTGGGGGCCTCGTTGGGATGGAGCGCGACGCCCGCGATCAGGGCGTCGTGCTCGGAAGCCGCGGTCACGGCCCACCGCGCGCCGGGCAGGTCGCAGCCGATCTGCACGATCCGGCGTACGCCGACCGCAGCCGCCGCAGCGATCGCGTCCTGCGTCGCCACCCACTCGCCGTCGGCGATGTCGAGGTGGCAGTGGTTGTCGACCACGGGGTGCGGCAGCGGCTCGGGCGCGGGCGGTCGCTCCCGGTCGCGCCTGGCGCCGGAGGCCTCCTCCGTGGCGGCGCGGCTGCGGGTCGGCTCAGTCACGGCGTCGAGGTTATCGGTGGCTTGGCCTTGGCGGTGTGTGAGGCGGGTTTCGGAGGTCCGGAAGCCCCCTCACGCACCGCTCTGCGGCGGGCGAGGTCTTGGCGGTGTGTGAGGCGGGTTTCGGAGGTCCGGAAGCCCCCTCACGCACCGCTCTGCGGCGGGCGAGGTCGTGGCGGTGTGTGAGGCGGGTTTCAGAGGTCCGGAAGCCCCCTCACGCACCGCTCTGCGGCGGGCGAGGTCTTGGCGGTGTGTGAGGCGGGTTTCAGAGGTCCGGAAGCCCCCTCACGCACCGCTCTGCGGCGGGCCGAGGTCGTGGCGGTGTGTGAGGCGGGTTTCAGAGGTCCGGAAACCCCCTCACGCACCGCTCTGCGGCGGGCCGGGCGCCCCGCGCGGGGCGGGGGCGCCCATCTCAGCGGTGGACGACGTCGTAGACCTCACGCTTGGGGAGCCCGGCGCGCTTGGCGACCTCGGCGATGGCCTCCTTGCGGGTCGACCCGCCCTCCTCCAGCGCCGACACGGCCGCGCGCAGGGAGCCGGGGTCGGTGTCCACGGCCGGCCCGCCACTGGATCCCTGGACGACGATCGTCACCTCGCCGCGTACGCCGTCGGCGGCCCAGGTGACCAGATCGGCCAGCGGTCCGCGGCGTACTTCCTCGTAGGTCTTGGTCAGCTCGCGACACACGGCGGCCGGGCGTTCACCACCCAGCGCCTCGGCCATGGCGGCGAGCGCGGACTCGGTGCGGTGCGGCGCCTCGAAGAACACCATCGTGCGCTCCTCGCCCGCCAGCGCCGCCAGGCGGCGCGACCGTTCACCGGCCTTGCGCGGCAGGAAGCCCTCGAAGCAGAACCGGTCGACCGGCAGGCCGCTGACGGCCAGTGCAGTGAGTACGGCGCTGGGCCCGGGCACCGCGGTGACCCGGACGTCGTGCTCGACGGCCGCCACCACGAGGCGGTAGCCCGGGTCGGAGACGCTCGGCATGCCGGCATCGGTCACCAGCACGACGCGGTCACCCGCGAGCAGCGCCTCGAGCAGAGTCGGGGTACGTGCCTGCTCGTTGCCCTCGAAGTAGGACACGACGCGCCCCGACAAGGTGATGCCGAGGTCGCCGCACAGACGCTTCAACCGACGGGTGTCCTCCGCCGCGACGACGTCCGCACCGGCCAGCTCCTCGGCGAGTCGCGGCGGGGCGTCACCGGCCTGCCCGATCGGTGTCGCCGCAAGGACGAGGACTCCAGCCATGGGGCGATCATGTCAGGCCGGATTCCGGGGCTGGCGTGGCTAGAGTTCCCGTCGTGATCCCGACCGCCGCCGAGCGCAATCGCCCGCGCTGGAAGTCGGAGGACCCGCTCCTGGGCTGGGTCGGTGCCATCTGCCTGGCCAGCCTGGCGTTCTTCCTGCGCCGCTGGCACCTCTCCACGCCGCACCAGTTCTCCTTCGACGAGACCTACTACGCCAAGGACGCCTGGTCGCTGCTCAACTTCGGCTACGTCCGCGGCTACGTCGAGGACGCCGACAAGACCATCCTCAACGGCAACCTCACCGGCCTGTGGCAGGACGGGCCGTCGATGATCGTCCACCCCGAGGTCGGCAAGTGGCTGATCGCGGGAGGCATCAAGGTCTTCGGGATGGACCCCGAGGGCTGGCGGATGGCCTCGGCCGTCATCGGGGCGCTGATGGTGCTGCTGATGTGCCGCTTCGTGCGCCGTGTCACCGGCTCCACCATGCTCGGCCTGGTCGCTGGCCTGCTGCTCTCCATCGACGGCCTCCACCTCGTGCTGTCCCGGCTCGCACTGCTCGACATCTTCCTGGCGTTCTTCATCCTCTGCGGCGTGCACTGCGTGGTGGCCGACCGCCAGTGGCTGCGTGATCGCCTGGCCGCGGGAGCACGACGTACGTGGTGGCGTCCGTGGCTCGTCGCCGGCGGGGTCGGCTTCGGGCTGGCGTGTGGCACCAAGTGGTCGGCGCTCTACGCCCTGGCCGCCTTCGGACTGCTCGCCTGGCTGTGGAGTGCTGGAGCCCGCCGGGCCTTCGGGCAGCGGCGCCCCCTGCTCCGCTCGATCGTGCTCGACGGCGTGCCTGCCTTCGTGGCGCTGGTCGGCGTCGCCCTGGCGGTCTACGTCGCGTCGTGGACCGGCTGGCTGATGCACGCGAATGCCTACGAGGACGCCTTCAGTACGACGCAGTACACGACGTACGAGGGCGGCAAGGCCTGGCCGACGGCCGACGAGCCCGACGCCGACGGCTTCGGCGAGGTCACCCAGTCGCTGCGATCGCTCTGGTACTACCACCAGGACGTCTACACCTTCCACAGCCACTTCCTCAACGACTCCACCCACATCTACTCCTCCAAGCCGTCGACCTGGCTGGTGATGGGCAGGCCCGTGGGGGTGGACGCGCAGACCGACATCCAGCCCGGATCACAGGGCTGCGAGGCCCCGTCGGGCTCGACGTGCATCCGGCAGGTCCTGCTGCTCGGCAACCCGGTGATCTGGTGGGGCGGCTGCCTCGCGCTGATCGCATCGGTGCTGATGTGGGTCGGGGCGCGCGACTGGCGCCACGGCGTGGCGGTCGTCGGCCTCGCCACGACCTGGCTCCCGTGGTTCCTCTACGACGACCGGCCGATCTTCTTCTTCTACGCCATCACCGCTCTGCCGTTCATGGTGCTCTCGATCGTGCTCGCCATGGGCATGCTCCTCGGGCGGTCGGAGGCCGCGAGCCCGCGGCGTACGTTCGGGGTGGTGGTCGCCGGCAGCTACACCGTGCTGGCCCTCATCGCCTTCGCGTGGTTCTGGCCCGTCTGGACCGACGTGCTGCTCACCAAGGCGGAGTGGGACGCACGGATCTGGTTCCAACGCTGGATCTAAAGCAAAATTGTCAAGGATTGCCGCAGATTCGCCTCAGGCTGATGCTATTGCCCCGTCGAGCAGCGACGATGAACCCCAGCGGCACACGCGTGCTGGCCTGAGCCCTGGGGAGGGTGGCGATGGATTCCACGCTGATTCACATCTGTCTCGAGACTGCTGAGGCGCCAGACGCCCGCACGGAGGTCGAGGAAGGCACGCGCTGGGTCTGCGAGTGCGGCGAGAACTTCGTCTACCGCGGTGGTTTCAACCGCGGCGGTGGCTACACCCTCGAGTGGTTCCCGGCCCCGCGCACGGCGCCGGTGAAGATGCCGCGTCAGCGCGGATCCCTCGGAGCGCGCATCTTCAGCCAGCGCAAGGGCTGACCCGCTCAGCGCAGGGCGGCGTACTCCGTCGCGACCTGCGCACCGAGCCGGGCGTTGTTGTTCACCAACGCGATGTTGGCGGTGAGGCTGGCGCCCCCGGTGATCTCCACGATGCGTCCCAGCAGGAACGGCGTGGCCTCCTTGCCGTGGATCCCCTGGGCGTCCATCTCGGCTAGCGCCTGGTCGATGATCACGCCGATCTCGTCGGCCGGGATCTCGTCCTCGACCCGGATCGGGTTGACGATCGCGACTCCCCCGCGGAGCCCGAGGCGCCACTTGGCCTCCATCAGCGCCGCCAGCTCGGCAGGAGTGTCGAGCCGCATCGGCGCCGCGTGCGAGCTGCTGCGCGAGAAGAACGACGGGAACTCGTCGGTGCCGTAGGCCACGACCGGCACGCCCAGGGTCTCCAGGGTCTCGAGGGTCAGGCCGATGTCGAGGATCGACTTCACACCCGCCGAGACGACCGCGACGTCGGTGAGCGACAGCTCGGTGAGGTCGGCGCTGGTGTCGAAGGTCTGCGGGGCGCCGCGGTGCACTCCCCCGAGGCCGCCGGTGACGAACACGCGGATCCCCGCCAGGGCCGACAGGCGCATGGTCGCGGCGACCGTGGTGGCGCCGTGGACCCGCTGCGCGATGACGTACGGCAGGTCGCGCACGCTGACCTTGGCCACGTCGGGGTGGCTGGCCAGCAGCTCGAGGTCGGCCTGGCCCAGCCCGATCCGCGGGCGGCCGTCGAGGACCGCGATGGTCGCCGGGACGGCGCCGCCCTCGCGGACGATGCGCTCGACCTCGGTGGCCATCTCGACGTTCTGCGGATAGGGCATGCCGTGGCTGATGATCGTGCTCTCCAGCGCCACGACGGGGGCTCCGTCGGACAGCGCCTGGGCGACCTCGTCGGTCAGCACGAGGTCGGGGTGGGGTGTGGTCATTGCTTCGTCTCCTGGTCGGATCGGGCCCCGAGTGCGGCGTGGAGCAGCCGCGGCGTGAGGTCGGGGCGCACGGTGTGGGGGCTGGCGATGGTCAGGGCAGCGGCGGCATGTCCGAAGCGGGCGGCGTCCTCAGCCGTTCCGCCCTCGAGCAGCACGTGGCAGAAGGCGCCGAGCATGGCGTCGCCGGCTCCGGTGACGTCGTGGACGGTGGTGGGAAGGGCCGCGATCTCGATGACGTCGTCGCCGCTGCTGAGCAGCGAACCGCGCTCCCCCAGTCGGATCCAGACCAGCTCGACGCCTCGGTCGTGCAGCGCCCGAGCGGCCGTACGGACCTGGCGGTCGGTGCGGGTCGGCAGATCGGTGAGGGCCGCGAGCTCGTCCCGGTTGGGGGTCACGGCGTAGAGCCGACCGTCGACCGCGTCCTTGAGCCCGGCCGCCTTGGGCACGCTGACCGGCTCGAAGACGGTGCGCACCCCCGCGGACAGGTCGAGCGCGTGCTCGAAGGCGTCGCGCGACAGGTTGCCGTCGAGGACCAGCACGCCCGCGGTGGCGATCACGTCGCGCGCCGCGTGCAGCTGCTCGGACCCGAGCTCGGCGGTCGCCTCCATGTCGGCGATCGCGACGATCAGCTCGCCATCGACGTCGAGCACGGCGGTGTAGGTGCCGGTCGCCTGACCGGTGCGCGCCACGTGCTCGATGCGGACGCCGGCGGCTGCGGTGTGCTCGAGCAGGTTGTCGCCCAGCGCGTCGCGTCCCACGACGCTGACCAGGTGCACCCGGTCGCCGAGCCGGGCCAGGTTCTCCGCGATGTTGCGCCCCACGCCGCCCGGCGCCATCGAGGCGTGCCCGGGGTTGCTGGTCGCCGCGGTCGCGCGGTGCTCGCTGCGGGCCTTGAGGTCGACGTTGGCGCCGCCGATCACCACCGCTCCGGGGCGCTCGGACAGCACGTAGCCGCGGCCGAGGATCACGCCCTTCTTGCCGAGGTTGGACAGGTGCACGTTGACGGCGGCTCGCGTGGTGCCCAGCGTCCGGGCCAAGGCCGCGGACCCCATCAACGGGTCGCGGCGCAGCAGATCGATGATCTGTTCTTCGCGGTCCGTCAGCACCTGATTAGAGTAAGGCTACTTTAGTAGAATAAGCAACCCGGTCGAGCTTCTCACCAGTTCCCCGGGAACCGCGCGGAGCCCGCGATCGCCAGCATGGCCAGGACGGCGGCTGCCGCTGTGGCGAGCAGGAGCGTCTGTCCGAGGCGTCGGCGTCGCGGCACGAGGAGCAGGGCGAGACCGACGAGGACCACGAACGCGGGCAGTGCCCACACCGGCGCCACCGACGAGAGGCCCCCGGTCAGGATGGCGAGGGCCAGGCCGCCCACGCCGACATGGAGGAGGGAGACCGGAGCGGCCGCCCGGGGCAGCGCGACGACCGTCACCGGACCCCGCTCCGGCAGCTGGCCCGGCGCGAGCACCCGGAGCAGCAGGGTCACCGTCGCCGGGTCGGCCACCACCACCACGTCACGATGCCGGTCTGCCAGCGCATGACGGCGTACGAGCGCGTCGAGGCGGTGGCCGCGGTCGACGTCCGGGAAGGGCTCCGCGGCCAGCGCGACCTCGGGAGTGGGCTCGCGATCGATCGCCGTGACGACCCGTCTGGCCTCGGCGGTCGGGGCGACGAGCACTGTCACGGCCCGGCCCAGACGCGTCCGAAGAGCAACCGCCTCGGCGTCGCCGATCTGCGTGCTCACCACGACGATGCGCTGGTAGTCCGTCACGCTCCGACGGTAGCCGGGGGCAGGACGCACGACGGGCCCGGATCGACGATCCGGGCCCGTGCTGTGGGTGGAGGTGAGGGGACTCGAACCCCTGGCCTTCTCGATGCGAACGAGACGCGCTACCAGCTGCGCCACACCCCCACGCGCCTCACGGCGCGTCGCAAAGATACACGAGCAGCGAGGGCCCGACCGAATCGACCCGGTCCTCCGGACGAAGGAGCTCAGGCGCCGCTGGCGCGGCGGGTCTCGTCGGCCTCGCGCGCGGTCCTGGCGGACTGCTCCGCGGAGCGCGCCAGGGCGGAGTCGTCGTCGTTGTGGCCGCTGGACCACACCCCGGTGGAGTCCAGGTCGATCGTCGCGACCGTACGGCGCTGCGCGGCGGGCTTGGTGACATAGGTCGGCAGCGTGGTGGGCACCATGTCCCACCCGCCGACGACGGACTCGGCGATGATCGGGATCTCTCCGGTGAGCACGGCCGGCGTCTCGCCGGCCGGCGACTCCAGCTGCGCCTGGTGTCCGGACTCCCGCGGAGTGGCCGTGAGCGAGGAGATCTCGCCGGTGACGTCGGAGTCGTCCTCGACCTCGATCTCGGGAGGAAGGCCGATCTCGATCGCGGAGCGTGGGTTGCGGGCGGCGCGTTCGGCACGGACCGAGACCCGGCAGGCCACCAGCCACGCGACCAGCACACCAACAGGCGCAGCCACCCACGGCCAGGCGATGAGAGACGCGGCAGCGAGGCCGACCACGACGGTGGTGGCGAGCGCGATGAGCCCGAGCACGGTGCGCCGGCGCTTGGCGGCCCGACGCGCTGCGGCGCGAGCGACGTGCGGGCTGACCGGGCGGGTGACGGTGACCTCGACGGGCACCTCGACCAGCGACTCCGCCGGGACGGGCGTGGCATGAGCCTTCTTCTCCACCGGCGGACGGATCATGGACCGGACCGGAGACACGACCAGTCGCGCATTGCGTCGGTCGACGGGCTCGCGGCGCGCCAGGATCCGCATGGTGTGGGAGAACTTGTCGACCGAGCGGCTGCGCTGGACCTCGTCGTGGTGCTTGAGCGCCTTGGGGATGAGGTAGACGGCCCACGCCACGGCAAGGGCCACGAAGATCAGCGCGCTCAGGTCCACGATCGCAGCGTAGGAGCGGCCGAGCGGACTGGTGCGGATGTGACTGGGTGTGTCGCAGAACTACTCGTGTGACTGGTGTGCTGACAGCCGTTTCTCGATGCCTCCGGGGCACTCCTCGGCCGTCACCGCGAAGATCCGGTGATCGCGCCAGGCGCCGTCGATGTGCAGGAACCGCGGCGCGTAGCCCACCTGCTCCAGGCCGAGCTTCTCCACCACCCGCAGTGAGTTGGTGTTCTCGGGGCGGACGCAGATCTCGACGCGGTGCAGGCCCACCGGCCCCAGGCAGTGGTCGATCACCATCGCGACGGCCCGCGGCGCGACCCCGCGACCGGCCACGTCGAGCGCCACCCAGTAGCCGATGGACCCCCACATCGCCGACCCGCGCGCGACGTTGCTGACGGTGACCTGCCCGACGAAGCGGCCGTCGACCTCGATGACGAACGGCAGGCTATGGCCGGCCCTGGCCTGGCGGAGCATCGACCGCACGACCTGCTTGTAGGACGTGGGGCGGGGCTGTCCGCCCGGCGGCATCGTCGCGTCCCACTGCCGGAGCCACTCGTGGTTGCGCGAGCGGACCCTGCTCCATTCGCGGGCGTCGGCCGTGCGCAGCGACCGCACCACCACCCCTGCGGACTCCAGGCGGGCGGGCCAGCCCGGGGCGGTCAGTGGTCGCTCCCGACGACCTGCTCGACGGCGTGGCGAAGCACCGGCTCGAGGACCTGCAGGCCGTCCTTCACCCCACCGCGCGATCCGGGGAGGTTGATCACGAGGCAGTCGCCGACGACGCCGGCCAGCCCACGCGACAGCATCGCGGTCGGCACGCCCTTGGTGACCCCGGCGGCACGGATGGCCTCGGCGATGCCGGGCACCTCGCGATCGAGGACGGCGGCGGTCGCCTCCGGCGTACGGTCGGTGGGGGTCAGCCCGGTGCCGCCGGTGGTGAGGACGACGCGGGCACCGGCGTCGACGGCGGCGGTGATGGCCTCGCGCACCGGGTCACCGTCCGGCACGACCGCGGGGTCGGCGCAGTCGAAGCCCTGGGTGCGCAGCCACTCGGCGATCAACGGCCCGGTCTCGTCGGCGTAGACCCTGGCGGCGGCACGGTTGGAGGCGACCACGACGGCGGCGGGCAGGCTCATCGTCGCCACGGGCCCGACTTCCCGCCGCTCTTGGTCTCCACGCGCACGTCGGTGATGACCGCGGCCTTGTCGACGGCCTTGACCATGTCGATGACGGTCAGCGCAGCCACCGACACCGCGGTGAGGGCCTCCATCTCGACTCCGGTGCGGTCGGTGGTGCGGACGGTCGCGGTGATGTCGACGGACTCGTCGGTGACGGCGAGGTCGACCGTGACGCCCGAGATCGACAACGGGTGACACAGCGGGATCAGCGCGGGGGTCTGCTTGGCACCCATGATCCCGGCCAGTCGGGCGACCGCGAGGGTGTCGCCCTTGGGCACACCCGCGCCGCGGAGCAGGTCGATGACCGCTGGGCTGAGGAGCACCCGGCCCGAGGCGGACGCCGTACGGGCGGTGACGTCCTTGTCGGAGACGTCGACCATCCGGGCGGCCCCGGACTCGTCGACGTGGGTGAGCCGGGCGTCGGGGGTGGCCATCAGAACTCCTCGTCGAGCAGGCGGACCTGCACCATCTCGCCGGCCTGGACCGCGGTGGCGTCGGCCGGGACCTCGATCAGCGCGTTGGCAGCGGCCAGGTCGCCGATGAGGTGCGAGCCGTGGCCGCCGACCGGCGAGACGAACGCGCCGCCGCGGTCGGTGTCGTACAGCGCACGCACCAGCTGGAGGCGGCCCGCGGGTGACGAGATGCCGTGGGTGAGGCGGGCCCGCGTGGTGGGGCGGGAGTAGGGCAGCTTGCCCATCATCCGGCGGATCGCGGGCAGCACGAACATCTCGAAGGAGACGTAGGAGGAGACCGGGTTGCCGGGCAGGGTGAAGACAGGTGTGTCGTCCTCGCCGATCGTGCCGAAGCCCTGCGGCTTGCCGGGCTGCATGCCGACCCCGCCGAACCACATCGTGCCGTGGTTCGACAGCGACTCCTTGACGACGTCGAAGTCGCCTTCGCTCACCCCGCCACTGGTCACCACGATGTCGGCGCGGACGAGCTGGTCGTGGAGCGCCTCGGTGAAGGCGTGGGACTCGTCGGGCACGATGCCGACGCGGTAGGCGATCGCGCCGGCCGTGCGTGCCGCGGCGGCGAGGAGGTAGGAGTTGCCGTCGTAGATCGAGTCGTGGCCCAGCGTGGTGCCCGGGTCGCGCAGCTCGGAGCCGGTGGAGATGACGACCACCCGCGGGCGTGGACGCGTACGGACCGTGGCGCGGCCCACCGCGGCCAGCAGGCCGAGGTGGCGGGCGCCGAGGACGGTGCCCTCCTCCAGGAGCATGTCGCCCTCGGAGATGTCGTCGCCGACCGGCCGGATGTGCTGGCCGGGCGCGGCGGGCTGGAAGACCTGCACCTCGGCGACGCCACGGTCGGTCCACTCGTAGGGGACGACTGCCGTGGCGCCCGCCGGCACCGGGGCGCCGGTCATGATCTTGACCGCCGAGCCCGGCGCGATGGAGAGGATGGAGGACTGGCCGGCACCGATCTCCCCGACCACCGGCAGCCGGGTCGGGGCGTCCTTGGTCGCGCCGACCACGTCGTCGGCGAGCACGGCGTAGCCGTCCATCGCGGAGTTGTCGAAGCTGGGCAGCGAGATGGATGCGACGACGTCCTCGGCCAGCGCCAGGCCAAGCGCCTCCATCAGGGGCTGGGGGAAGGACGGAAGCGGCGAGATCGTCGCGAGGATCCGGTCGACCAGCTCGGAGACCGGAAGCAGGTCAGCCATCCGTGTCCTGCTCGCCCAGGGTCGTGCCGCCGTCGATGCGCTTCGCCGCGTCGGAGGCCAGGGCGACATCGCCGACCACCTTCACCCCGTGCCCGAAGGTCCAGTCGCCCTCGACGCTCAGCGAGCTCGCCTCGCGCAGCGACGGGGCTCCCTCGGGGAAGCGCTTGTCGAAGTCGCCGACCAGCTTGTAGAAGTCACCGTCGAGCGTCACCAACGGAACGCCGTCGGCGGCCTGGTCGAGCACGAAGTCCTTCCCCAGGTCGTAGACGTCGGAGCGCAGCACCAGGAGGTCGTCGGTCGTCTTGACCGGGACGAACCGGTCGCGCCCGACCTCGATGGTGAGGGCGCCCTCGAAGACCTCGATCGCCGCACCCATCGCGGTCTCGATCTGGATGACCTCGGGCGTGCTCGGGTCGGCCGGGTCGAGGTGCTTGACGTTGCGGATCAGCGGCAGCCCGAGGATGCCGCTGCGGGCATCGAGGGCGTCGACCATGGCCTGCAGGTCGAACCAGAGGTTGTTGGTCGAGCAGAACCTGTGGCGGTCGAGGTCGGCCAGTGCCTCGCGGTCGACGTCGAGGGTCTGCGCCGACTCGCGCAGCACGATCCGACCGTCCTCCTTGCGGCGCGCGAAGTGGCCGCCCTTGCGGTCCGACGCCGTACGCCGGACCGCCTCGATGGCGAACGGCGCCCCGCTCTGTGCGAACCAGCCGGCGACCCGGGCGTCCGGGACGGCGCCGAGGTTGTCGGAGTTGGAGACGAAGACGTAGCGGTAGCCCGCCTCGATCAGCTGTGCCAGCAGGCCGGTGCCGCGCAGCGCGGTGTAGATGTCGCCGTGACCGGGCGGGCACCACTCCAGGTCGGGTTCCTTGGGATAGGCGGCCGGCATCAGGTCGGCGGCCAGCAGCTTGGGCTCCTTGTTCTGCAGGAACTCCAGCGGCAGGCCCTCGACCGCGAGGTCCTCGTAGCGGGCCAGCGCCGCCATGGTGTCGGCAGACGTGCGGAACGAGTTCATGAACAGCACCGGCAGCGCGGCGTCGTACTGCTTGCGCAGGTGGAGCACCTGGCGCGCGATGATGTCGAGGAAGCTCAGCCCCCGGCGTACGCACAGCAGCGACTTGGCCCGGCTCATCCCCATCGACGTGCCGAGACCGCCGTTGAGCTTGACGACGGCGGTCCTGCGGATCGCCTCCGCGGCCACGTCGTCGGCGACGTCCACGTCGGCCAGCGCGGGCATGTCGAGCGGCTCGATGGAGTCCTCGGCGATCATGCCGGTCTCGCCGTGCTCGAGCAGGCGGTAGTAGTGGGCGAACGTGTCCACCGCGACGTCGTCGACGCCCGCTTCGCGCATCTTCGTCCGCGCGAGGTCGAGGCCCTTGGAGGTGCCCTTGCTAACCATGCTGTCGATCGTAGGCTGATCGGGTGGCGGAGTCAGTGGCCGGGGACAACTCGGTGGCCAAGAGCGCGGTGCGCGACCAGGTGCTGGCCGCGCGCCGGCGACGCCCGCTGGTCGAGAACGCCACCGCAGCAAGGGATCTGGCGACGGTCGCGCTCGCGTGGGAGGCCGTACGACGCTCCGCGACGGTCGCTGCCTATGTGTCGGTCGGCAGCGAGCCCGGCACGGGTCTTCTCCTCGACGCGCTGCTCGGGGCGGGCAAGCGGGTGATCGTGCCGGTGCTGCGGCCCGACAACGACCTCGACTGGGCCGTCTACGCCGGCCCGGACAGCCTGACGCCGGCCACGCGGGGTTTGCTCGAGCCCGCCGGAGCGCGACTGGGCGTCGACGCGGTGCGTGCGGCGGACCTGGTGCTCGTCCCCGGACTGGCCGTGAGCTCCTCCGGCGACCGGCTCGGGCGCGGCGGCGGCTCCTACGACCGCGCCCTGGCCCGCGTGCTCCCGGGGACACCGGTCGCGGTGGTGCTCCACGCCGACGAGGTCGGGCTGGCCGTGCCGACGGAGGCCCACGACGTACGGGTGGGGTTTGCCCTGACGGGGGGTGGGGTGGTGCCGCTGTCGGGATCCCCGGGTACCCGGTGAAACTGGAGCCTCACCCCCGAAGTTTCGCACTGGAACCGCAAGTTTCCCCGGGTAACCGGGGAAACCGACGGGGCCCAGATCAGCCCGCCGGCACCAGGGTCAGCGTGTCCTCGCCCGACTCCTCGACCGCCGCGCGGGAGTAGGCCCACGGCAGGTAGTCGCCCTCGACGTAGAGCTCGGTCTGGTCGGTGTAGTGCGACGAGGCGGCGTGACCCGAGACGCCGGTCAGGTTGATCCACTGCGAGTCGTCCCAGTCGGCCAGCGACACGACCATCCGCATCGACGGGGCGGCCGTCACCTCATAGCCCTCGACCGCCTCCCACGCCGTGGCGTTGACGATCGAGGAGCCGCCGCCGACCTTCCAGCCGTCACGGTTGAAGAGCCGCTCGATGGGCCCGACGCCGGACTCGCCGAGCGTGCCGGAGCGCAGGTTCATCCGGTGGATGTGGCCCCAGGTCCAGCTCTCCGGGTCACGGGCCTGGCGGCGGGTCAGCTCGTCGCGGGCGTCGATCATCGCCTGCCGCAGGATGTCGTCGCGGGTCTCGAAGGCATCGGTGTCCTTGTCGTCCCACCAGGGACCGGCCGGCTCGCCCAGCATCTCGCTGACCACCGCGAACCAGCGGTCGTCACCGGTGGGCCAGTTCCCTTCCCGCAGGTCGTCGTGGAAGGTCAGCTCGAGCAGGTTGCGCCACACGACGTTGTAGTACGCCGCCGGAGCACTGTCGGCGGGCTGGCTGAAGTCCCACCCGCGGAGCAGCTGCTGCGGCCTGCGGTAGAAGCCGGACGGCAGGTCCTCGATGTCGAGCAGGTAGGGCACCAACGTCGCCGCCATCGGGTTCGTCGAGTCCAGCTGCAGGTCGGTCATCTCCCGCACCGACAGCTCGCCCTCGGCCTCCAGGACCTCACGGATGCGGGTGGAGCGATAGCCGTAGTCCCAGTCCTCGGTGAGGAGGTAGGGATAGTCCTCGTCGATCACGGCCTGGTTGGCCGTCACGATGACGCCCTCGTCCGGGTCGAAGAGGCTCGGCAGCCCGTCGAAGGGGATGTAGTCGCCCGACCAGTCGTTGGCGCTGATCCAGCCCTCGACGGGCATCGTGCCGTCGTTTCCCGACGTGCGGATGGGGACGCGGCCGGGTGCCTGGTAGCCGATGTGGCCCTCGCGGTCGGCGTACACCATGTTCTGCGCGGGCACGGAGAAGTCGGCGGCCGCGGCCCGGAACTCGTCCCAGTCGGAGGCACGGTTGAGCTGGAGGATGGCGTCGGCCGTTGGCGCCGGCTCGAGCGCGGTCCACGCCAGCGCGACGGCGTACCCGTTGCCGCGCACACCCGGCTCGTCGGTCGGCGCGTTGGCGCCCACCGTGGCGAAGTCCGTCGAGACGTCGCTGATCAGCGGCCCGTGGGTCGTCTCCCGGACCCGCAGCTCGACGTCGTCCTCGCCGCGGACCTCGATCGTCTCGGTGCGCACCGACATCGGTTCGGACACGCCGTCCCGGATGTAGCGGTCGTCGCCGTCGGTCTGTTCCAGGAAGAGGTCGGTGACGTCGGGACCGAGGTTGGTGAAGCCCCAGGCGATGTCGGCGTTGTGACCGATGACGACCCCGGGCACGCCGGAGAACGTGAAGCCGGCGGTATCGAGACTGCAGGCGGCACTCACCTCGCGGCAGTGCAGGCCCATCTGCATCCAGATGCCGGGCTGGCTCACGCCGAGGTGCGGGTCGTTGGCCAGGAGCGGCTCCCCGGTGGCGCTGTGGTCCCCGTCGACGACCCACGAGTTGCTGCCGATGCCGCGACCGCGGCCGAGCAGCTCGGGCATCGCGTCCATCCGCTGCCGCACCTGCTCGAGCGCGTCGACGACGGCGTCCGGGTACGCCGGCCGGCGCGGGTTGCGGGTCGCGTTGCCGCTCGCGTTCTGCTCGAAGACACCGTCCACGACCCCGCCGCCCTGCACGATCGGCGGGTGCTCGTCGAAGGGATAGCGCGGCCACAGTGAGTCGACCTCGGCGGCGGTGTGGTCGAGGGAGAGCAGCACCCGGTCGACCTCGGCCTCCATGTTGCCGCGCAGGTCCCACGCCATCGCCTTGAGCCACGCGAGCGAGTCGACCGGGTCCCACTCGGCGGGGGTGTAGTCGAGCCCGGTGAGGCCGAGGATGGCGTACTCGGCGGCGAGCTCGGAGGGGCTGCGCTGGTCGAGGTAGGCGTTGACGCCCTCCGCGTACGCCGTGAGCGCCTCGCGGGTGGCGGGCATCAGGAGCGCCCACTCCTGCTCAGCGACGTCGCGCCAGCCCATCGTGCGGATGAACGAGTCGGTCTCCAGGGTGTCGCGGCCGAAGATCTCCGAGAGCCGCCCCGCCGTGACGTGGCGGCGTACGTCCATCTCGAAGAACCGCTCCTGGGCGTGCACGAAGCCCTGCGCGCGCATCAGGTCGTCGTCGGTGTCGGCATAGATCTGCGGGATGCCGTGGGAGTCGCGGATCACCTCGACCTCGGCGCCCAGGCCCGGCAGCGTCAGCTCCCCGTCGGTCTGCGGCAGCGGACGTCGTACGGCCCAGGTCGCGACGGCGGTCAGCAGGACCAGCAGCAGCACCAGCCCGAGCGCGGTCCATGCCGCCCAGCGCACACCGCGAGGAGCCCGCCGGAACAGCTCACGCCACGACGTCCTGTGGTCCTCGGCGGACTCAGTGGGGCTGTCAGGGGAGGGGTTGACCGGCTGCTCGCTCATCGCTGGTCATTGTGCCGTACGCTTGGCAGTCGAAGGGCTCGAGTGCCAGCGCGTCCCGCGGCCCCGCCTCTTCGTCCACGTTGGCCCAGCTCGCACCGAGGATCACCGATGCCCACCTATCAGTACGCCTGCACCGAGTGCTCGCACTCGTTCGAGCAGTTCCAGAGCTTCAGCGACGACGCGCTGACGGTGTGCCCGGAGTGCAGCGGCAGGCTGCGCAAGGTGTTCAACGCCGTCGGCGTGGTCTTCAAGGGCTCCGGTTTCTACCGCAACGACAGCCGGTCGACGTCGTCCTCGACGGACCCTGCCGCTACCCCCGCGTCGACCCCCGCCGCAGCCTCGGACACCTCCTCCGCGAAGCCGGCCGCCTCGACCTCCTCCTCCTCGTCCACGTCCTCCTCCACGTCCTCCTCCAACGTCCTCCTCCAAGTCCTCCTCCACGTCGTCGACCTCGTCGGGCTCCTCCTCCGACTGAGCCCTGTGGAGAGGCCGAGCGCGGATCGGCCCCTTCGACCTAGCGTCGGGGCATGCTCGTCTCGGGGATGTCGCCGACACGGCGCCGGGTGCGCGCCGTACGCCACCACCTGCTGCGACGACGGCGGTTGATCGCGGCCGTGCTGGTCGGGGCCGCGACCCTGATCGGGCTGCGGGTGCTCGCTCCTCCCCCGCCCGACACCGTGGAGGTGGTGGTCGCGCGACGCGACCTCCCCGCCGGGGCACGGCTCGCGGCCGCCGACCTCACCCGCGTGGCCTTCCCGGCTGCCCTCGCACCGGCCGACGCGACCGTCGCGGCCGTCGGTCGGGTGCTCGCCGGGCCGATCGGTCGCGGTGAGCCGGTGACCGGCGTACGCCTCGTCGGACCCGCTCTCGCCGAGGCGCAGGCCGGACAGGCCGTGCTCCCGGTCCGCCTTCCCGACCCGGGGATGGCCTCGTTGCTCCGGACCGGGGACGTGGTGGACCTCTACGCCACCGATCCCGGCACCGGCGAGGCCCGGTTGCTCGCGGTCGGGGTCACCGTCCTGGCGACGCCGAGCGAGGCGCCGGACGGGCCGGCCGGGGGTGCATTGGTCGTCGTCGGCGTGTCGCCAACGGCCGTCCTGAGCATCACCGGAGCGTCCCTCACGCAGTTCCTCACCGTGTCGCTGGCCCGCTAGCCTCGTGGCACAGCTCTGCAACCCAGAGGCCCTCTCGGGGGCCGAACCAGGAGACCCCATGACCGGCTTCAAGAACTTCATCCTCAAGGGCAACCTGATCGAGATCGCCACCGGTCTGATCATGGCGCTCGCCTTCGCCGCCGTGGTCACCACGTTCACCGAGTGGCTCACCGGCCTGCTCCCGGAGACCGACTCGCAGATCTTCTCGACGGCGCCGCAGAGCTTCGGCGCCTTCCTCAACGCCGTGGTGGCGTTCCTGATCATGGCCGCGGTCGTCTACTTCTTCATCATCGTGCCCTACACCAAGGCCAAGGAGCGGTTCTTCCCCGCCGACGACTCCGGCACCCCGGCCGACATCGCCCTCCTCGAGGAGATCCGCGACGCGATCAAGGCACGCGGCACGCTCTGATCCGGGGGCGGAGAGGGGCGGCGCGTACGCCGTGGTCAGCCGTGGTGCGGCGGCACCTGGTCGCGATACCAGTCGTCGCCCTTGCCGGCCTTGTCCTCGCGCGGGTCCTGGTCGTCGTTCGTCTGCTCCGGTACGCCGTCGCCGAAGGCCGCGGCCAGGCGCTGCCGGCGCTTCCACTCCGGCTCCGGGGCGTCGGTCGGTCCGTCCTCGATGCTCACGCGCAGACCCCGGGGACCTGCTCCTCCGGCTCAGGCTCGGTGGTCTCGGGCGTCGGCTCGGACGGGGTCGGCTCCGACGGTGTCGCCGTGGGCGACTCGGTCGGCTCACTCGGCGTTGCGCCCTCGGACGAGGTGGCCGGAGGTTCGGCGGAGATCGAGCCGTCGAGCAGCCGCTTGGGCAGCTTCTTGTCCTCGTTGATCAGGCGCCAGATCGATGTCGCCTCGGGCGACCAGAAGACCTTGCCCCTGAACTCCGAGTCCGTCGGGTAGTACTCCGTCGGGAGGGTCACGAACTTCACGTTCTCGAGGCCGATGTTCTGCAGCTGCATCGCGATCTTGCCGATCCGCACGACCGAGTCCAGCTCGTCGTCGGTCTCCAGCGACTTGGTCGCGGCGTCGAGGAAGCTGACCACCCGGTCGAGCCGGGTGAGCGTTCCCGCTGACTTGACCTCGCGCACGAGCGCAGCGATGAAGGTCTGCTGCCGCTTGATCCGGCTGATGTCGTTCTGCTGGATCAGCTCACCGACGTAGCGCGCCCGGACGTAGTCGAGCGCCTCGTCCCCGCTGAGCACGGACGGGTCGCCGGCCGGGACGAAGATGTCGCGCTTCTCGTCGACCATGTCCTCGGGGACGCACACCGGCACGCCGCCGACGGCATCGACCATCTCGCCGAAGCCGTTGAAGTCGATCACCGCGAAGTGGTCGACGAAGACGTCAGTGAGGGTCTCGAGCTGGTCGACCGTGCACACCGGTCCACCCACGGTGTAGGCGGCGTTCCACATGACGTCGGTGTCCGCCGCCGAGTCGCCTTCGTTGCACTCGGGCCGGTCGACTATGGAGTCACGCGGGATCGAGATGGCGTACGCCCGACTGCGGTCGGCGGAGAGGTGCACCAGGATCGTGGTGTCGGAGCCCCCGCCTCCCTCACCGTCGATCTGGTTGCCGGCGCCGTCGCGGGTGTCTGAGCCCATGACCAGGATGTTGAGCGGCTCGCCGTTCCCGACGTAGACCTTCTCGGGACGATCCTCGCCCAGGGCCTCGAGCGACTGGCTCTCGATGTTTCCGTCGAGGTGGCGCACGAGGTAGACGACGCCGAGGCCGGTCACGAGGGCCATCACCACGGCGCTGATGAGGATCACGCGGCCGACGGTGTGCCGCTTGGCCGCTTTGCCCCGGCGCTTGGGCGCGCCATCAGGCGTCACGGGGCGCGCCTCATCCGACACGGACTCACCTTTGACAGCAGGGCTGGAAACTGACCGGTCTGAACCTACTCGACGTCGGCAAGATCACGCCTGTCGACATCGACCTGCCGCCCGCGTTCTCGCGGCAGTGCCGGACGTCGTACGACGGCGTGGCAAGATGCTTCCGCCATTTGAAACACGGTGCGCCCCAGTAGCTCAGTGGATAGAGCAGCCGCCTCCTAAGCGAAAGGTCGCAGGTTCGACTCCTGCCTGGGGCACC
>CAVRLH010000020.1:0-15524 GCA_963721925.1 uncultured Actinomycetota bacterium
TCGAAGTCCTCGTCGACCGCGTTGGTGTTGCGCTTGGGAGCTTCCGCCTCGGCAGCTGCCTCGGGAGCTGTCTCGTCGGCTGGTGTGGGGGTGGCTGGCGGTGGCGAGTCGGGGGTCGGATCGGGGGTGGTCTCGACGTTCTCTTCGCTCAAGGCACGGCCTTCTTCTCGTCACAACGTAAATGAGCTCGACATGAGTCGAGTCGCGGCTTGCTGCGACGGCAGCTCAAGCGTGCGACTCGAATCCCCATGTTACCCGTCAGGGGCCCGCAAGCGAAGGATCCCCCCGGGCAATAGGGGGATCTGTGCAAAAAACAGGCCTCAGGGGCGTCAGGAGGCCGGTTCACAGGCCCGAACAGGGGGGTTGATGGGTCCCCCTACCGTCGAACGGCTCCCAGATCGGCATTTCGCACCGCTGGTGACCGCGCCGGTTCAGCCGTAGGTGTCGCGCGGTCCCCGGCCGTCGCGGGTGCCGAACTTGCCCTTCTTCCAGCTCGGCAGGTGGGGGCCGAGGACCTCGATCACGGTGACGGTGCCGTGCCCCAGCTCGGTGTTGAGACGGCGTACGACCGTCGGCGTGAGCAGCTTGAGCTGCGTGGCCCAGGCGGTGGAGTCGGTGCGCACCACCAGCCGGCCGTCGGCGAAGCTCTCGGGCGTGCAGTGGGCGGCGACGTCGTCGCCGACCAGCTCGGCCCAGCGGCCGAAGACGCCCTGGACCTTGAGGTCGAGCTCCCACCCGTGGTTGGCGACGAGGCGGCCCATCGCCTCGTCGAGCAGCTGCGGGTCGCGGTCGTCGGGGCGCGCTCCGGAGGAGGTGGTGAACGTACGCCGCCGGCTCGGGCCCGTCTTCTTCTTGCGCGCCGCACTGCCCGGACTCGCCGCCGCTGCCCGCGACGCCGACCTGGCGAAGTCCAGTCCTTCGGCGTGGTGCTCCGGGGCAGTCTCCTCGGGTGCGCCGGACGTCATGGGCGGTGGTTGCTCCGACGACCGCTCGCCATGACGTTCGTCGTCCTGGGGATCACCCATCGCGGGTCACCTCCCCGTCGGCCACCAGGTAGCGGATGCCTTGGAGGGACGCCGGTACGTCGGCGGCCACCGCAGCGGTCACCAGCACCTGCTCGGCCCCGGCGACCAGCTCGGCCAGCTGGCTGCGGCGCTCGGTGTCGAGCTCGGCGAAGACGTCGTCGAGCACGAGGATCGGGTCGTCGCCGTCGGCGCGGAGCAGGTCGTACGACGCCAGGCGCAGGGCCAGCGCGTAGGACCAGGACTCCCCGTGCGAGGCATAGCCCTTCACCGGCAGCCGCAGGTCCGCGTTGCCCAACGTCAGCAACAGCTCGTCGCGGTGCGGGCCCACCAGCGAGATGCCGCGGTCGAGCTCGTCCTTGCGGCGCTCCTCGATCGCGGCGAGCAACGCCTCCTCGAGCGACGCCCCGCCGGTCGGAGTGGGAACCGACTCCCCGCCGGTCGGAGTGGGAACCGACTCCCCGCCGGTCGAGGGGGCCGACGCCCCGCTGGTCGAGGAAGGACGGAGTCCTGTCACGAGACCCAGGTCGATGCTCGCCCTGTAGTCGAGGTCCGCGTCCTCCCGGCTCGCGCCGCGCGCGACCGACTCGTAGGCCTTGCCGAGGTAGGGCCTGAGGTCCTCGACGAGCTGCAGGCGCGCGCCGAGCAGCTCGGCACCGACGCGGGCGAGGTTCTCGTCCCACACCACCAGCGTCGACATCGCGGACTCCCGCGCCGACCCGCGCGCCACTCCGGCGGTCTTGAGCAGGCTGTTGCGCTGCTTGAGGATCCGGTCGTAGTCCGACCGCACGCCCGCCAGGCGCGGCGTACGCAGGATGAGCAGGTCGTCGAGGAAGCGCCGCCGGTCGGACGGGTCGCCCTTGACCAGCGTCAGGTCGTCGGGTGCGAAGACCACGGTGCGCACCAGGCCGATGATCTCGCGCGGTCGCGGCAAGGGGGAGCGGTTGATGCGCGCACGGTTGGCGCGGCCGGGATTGATCTCGACCTCGAGCAGCGCCTGCCGTCCCTCCTTGACCACCGAGGCGCGCACGATCGCCTGGTCCGCGCCCGCGCGGACGAGTGGGGTGTCGGTCGCGACCCGGTGCGAGGAGAGGCGCGAGAGGTAGTCGATGGCCTCGATGAGGTTGGTCTTGCCCTGGCCGTTGCGTCCGATGAACGCGGTGGCCCCCGGCTCCAGCGCGACGTCGAGGTCGGCGTACGAGCGGAAGTCGTGCAGGGTCAGGTGGGCGACGTGCAAGGAGGGCTAGCTCTCCCCGGCCTCGTGCCCGGAGCCGGCACCGGCCTGTTGGGCGGCACCGGACTGGTCGGGCGAGCCGGGTGCGCCGGCCGCGTCGCCACCCGTGGGCGCCGACGTCTTCACCGCGTGGCCACCGAACTGGTTGCGCATCGCCGCAACGGCCTTCATCGTCGGGGAGTCGTCCTGGCGGGAGACGAAGCGGGCGTAGAGCGCGGCGGTGATCGCCGGGGTCGCGACGGCGTGCTCGATGCCGGCCTCGACGGTCCAGCGTCCTTCGCCCGAGTCCTCGGCGTAGCCGGCGATCTTGCTCAGCCCCGGGTCCTCGTCGAGGGCGGCGACCATCAGGTCCAGCAGCCAGGAGCGGATGACGGTGCCCTCGCGCCAGGAGCGGTAGACCTCGGTGACGTTGTCGGTGACCTCGGCCTTCTCGAGCAGCTCCCAGCCCTCGGCGTAGGCCTGCATGATCGCGTACTCGATGCCGTTGTGGACCATCTTGGAGAAGTGGCCGGCGCCGACCTTGCCGGCGTGGACCGAGCCGAAGTCGCCCTCGGGCTTGAGGGCGTCGAAGGCCGGCTGCACCTTGGCGATGTCCTCCGCGGAGCCGCCGTACATCAGGGCGTAGCCGTTCTCCAGGCCCCACACGCCGCCGGAGACGCCGCAGTCGACGTAGCCGATCCCGTGCTCCTCGAGCATCTCGGCGTTGGCCAGGTCGTCGGTCCAGCGCGAGTTGCCGCCGTCGACGATCACGTCGCCCTCGGACAGCAGGCCGGCGAGCTCGGCGACCGTGGCGCGGGTCGCGTCGCCGGAGGGAACCATCACCCACACGACCTTGGGGCTCGGCAATGCGTCGACGAGGGCGGCCAGGGAGTCGGCGTCACTCACCTCGGGATTGCGGTCGTAGCCGACCACCGTGAGTCCGGCGCGACGCATGCGCTCGCGCATGTTCCCGCCCATCTTGCCCAGCCCGACGAGTCCGATGTCCATGATCGGGAGCCTAGCCGGGTGCGACGCGGGAGCACACGGTGTGGCGGGGGTGCCCGGTCAGCTGAGCAGGCGGCGCGGCATCAGCAGGTAGCGGAAGCTGGAGGCATCGTCGGCGTCGGTGCCCGAGATGACGACGGGCTTGGTCGCCTGGGTGAAGGCCAGGTCGACGAACTCGCCGTCGATCGCAGTCAGCCCGTCGAGCAGGAACTGCGGGTTGAAGCCCGTGGTCAGCTCGTCACCGTTGATGTCGGCCTCGACGGCCTCGGTGGCCATGGCCTCGTCACCCGAGCCGGCGTCCAGGACGATCTGGTTGTCGCCGAACTTCATCTGGACGGCGGTGTTGCGCTCGGCCACGAGCGCGACGCGCTTCACCGTCTCGATCAGCTCGGCCTTGTTGACCTTCGCCACCGTGAGGTGCTCGGCGGGGAAGAGCGAGCGGACCTTGGGGAACTCGCCGTCGAGCAGGCGGGTGGTGGTGCGGCGTACGCCCCCGAGGCCGGTGCCCTCGAAACCGATCAGGCCCTCACCGGCACCGCTGGCGCTCAGCGCGATGGTGACCTCGGCGCCGGAGGTGAGCGACTTGGCGGTGTCGCCGAGCACCTTGGCCGGCACCAGCGCGGCGACCGACTCGTCGGGCGACTGCGGGTTCCACATGAGCTCGCGGTGCGAGAGGCGGAAGCGGTCGGTGGCGAGGAGTGCCATCGTGGATCCGTCGATCTCGATGCGTACGCCGGTCAGCACCGGCAGCATGTCGTCGCGCCCGGCGGCGGTGACGGCCTGGGACACCGCGTGCGCGAAGTCGGCGCTGGACACGGTGCCGGTGGCCGAGGGCATGTCGGGCAGCGTCGGGTAGTCGTCGACGGGCATGGTCTGCAGGCTGAAGCGCGCCGAGCCGCAGGTCAGCGAGACGCGTGGGCCGTCGAGGACCAGCTCCACCGGCTTGGCGGGCAGGCTGCGGCAGATGTCGGAGAGCAGTCGGCCGCTGACCAGGGCCCGGCCCTCGTCGCTGACCTCGGCGTTGAGCGTGGCGCGGGCCGACGTCTCGTAGTCGAAGGTCGACAGCACCAGACCGGCGTCGCTGGCCTCGATGAGCAGGCCGGCCAGGACGGGTGAGCTCGGGCGCACCGGGAGGCTGCGGGCAGCCCAGGCAACGGCGTCGGCGAAGACGTCGCGTTCGACGCGGAACTTCACAAGGGTCTCCTCAGCGAGAGGTAGGCATGCTGTCAGGCACGCAGCAGGGGACAACGCAGCCGCGTGGGAAGTGCATCCTGCCACGAGGGAACGACACAGGGGGAGGTTGTCCCCAGAGCGGGCCGTGTTCGAAGGTTGTGTGATTCGGGAGTCATGGTGAGGTTCGTAGTAGTCATAGCGTCCGTGGAAACTGTGGACAACCGCTGTTTGCGCAGGTCAGCCCCCGATATCGAAGTGCACACGGGCTGTGGACGGACTGGGGGCGCGCCGCGTCGGCATGTGCACTGGGGCGGGCGTACGTGTGGTTCGTGCCGGTTCGTGCACAGGGGCTGGGGACGAACCGCCGTCGCGAACCACACGTTGTCCACACCGACCGGGTCTCGCGCGGACCCGGCCCGGTGGCGGTGCGTCAGGACTGGCGGGCCTGCAGCTTGACCCGGTTGGTGAGCTCGCTGACCTGGTTGAAGACCGCGCGGCGCTCGGCGAGCAGCTGGCGGATCTTGCGGTCGGCGTACATCACGGTGGTGTGGTCGCGGCCGCCGAACTCGCGACCGATCTGCGGCAGCGACATGGAGGTGAGCTCGCGGCACAGGTACATCCCGATCTGGCGCGCCATCACGAGGTGACGCCCGCGCGAGGGACCGGTGAGGTCCTCCAGGGAGACGCCGAAGTAGGCCGCGGTCTGGGCGATGATCAGCGCGTGGGTGATCTCCGGCTCGCCGCCCTCGGGGATCAGGTCCTTGAGGACGATCTCGGCCAGGGTCATGTCGACCTCCTGGCGGTTGAGGTTGGCGAAGGCCGTGACCCGGATCAGGGCGCCCTCGAGCTCGCGGATGTTGGTCTGGATCTTGCTGGCGATGAACTCGAGGACGTCCGGGGGCGCGGTCAGCCGGTCCATCGCCGCCTTCTTGCGCAGGATCGCGATGCGGGTCTCCAGGTCGGGGGGCTGGACGTCGGTGATCAGGCCCCACTCGAAGCGGTTGCGCAGCCGGTCCTCGAGCGCCTCGAGGCGCTTGGGCGCGCGGTCGGAGGTCAGCACGATCTGCTTGTTGGCGTTGTGGAGGGTGTTGAACGTGTGGAAGAACTCCTCCTGGGTCTGCGTCTTGCCCTCGAGGAACTGGATGTCGTCGATGAGCAGGACGTCGACGTCGCGATAGCGCCGCTTGAACCGGTCCTGCCGGTCGTCGCGGATCGCGTTGATGAACTCGTTGGTGAACTCCTCGCTGGAGACGTAGCGCACCTTCGCGTTGCTGTAGAGGCTGCGCACGTAGTGGCCGATCGCGTGCAGCAGGTGGGTCTTGCCCAGTCCGGACTCGCCGTAGACCAGCAGCGGGTTGTAGGCCTTGCCCGGCGCCTCGGCCACGGCGACGGCGGCTGCGTGCGGGAAGCGGTTGGAGGAGCCGATCACGAACGTCTCGAAGGTGTACTTCGGGTTGAGCCTGGTCTCCAGGGCCGACGAACGGCGCTCGTGCAGCGACGCGGGGTCGTGGTCGACGGGGACGGGCTCGAAGGGTTCGGGGACCGCGGTGACGGGCACCGCTGGAACTGTCGACATATCGACAGGTCCACTTGTCGACTGATCGACAGAAGGATGGGGATCCTCGAGAGCGGGGTTGACCGTGACGGCGAGCCGGATCTCGCGCCCGAAGACCTCGCTCAGGGCGTCCTCGAGGTGGTTGCGCAGCCGACCTTCGAGCTGGCCGCGGGTGAAGTCGTTGGGAACGGCGATGATCGCGGTGCTCTCGTGCAGCGTCACCGGAGCACTCGGGCGCAGCCAGGCGCGCTGGTTGGGCTGGAGGTCCTCGACGATCTGCTGCCACGCCGTCCCGAGATCTGCCTGCTGGTCGTCCACGGGACCGCCTTCACTGACTCTCGCCATTTGTCGTCTCCAGGTCACGCCGGGATTTCCGCGCTCACCTGAGTCCACAGAGTTCTCCACAAGCTGTGAACTGCTGGTCCCGGGTGCTGGGACCGGCACCCCCGAACCACTCACGTGACCGGTTCTCGCGACATTTCTGCAGGTCAGACGACCATTTCCGGCTGATGCGACTCCGGTGAACGTCCCCGCGCAGTGTTGCTGAACCGGGACTGGAAGAGGCCTCGGAGAGGGCGAACGTAACAACCATGGGACGCTGTGGGCAAGACGTCATCCACAGGCACGACCGGATCTGGTCGTCGAGGGTTTGACCCCCTCTTCGGCCACCGCGTACCGTTGACCGGTCACTCCACCTCGACGGGTGCCGCATGTCCACGATCCGCCACCGGCGGCCGCGTGGGTGGGCGGTGCCGGCCGAAGCGCCAGACACCGACCTGTTGTGGAGTGGACACCCCTCGAAACCTTCGGAGATATAGCCGTGAGCAAGCGTACCTACCAGCCGAACAACCGTCGCCGTCACAAGGTGCACGGCTTCCGTCTGCGCATGCGGACCCGCGCCGGTCGCTCGATCCTGTCGAGCCGGCGCCGCAAGGGCCGCAAGGAACTGGCGGTCTGACGGCCAGAGCCCACGGCATCCGCCGTGTTGCCTGCCGCTCAACGCCTGGTTGACAGCGACGCGTTCCGTCTCGCTGTTCGATCGGGCCGACGTGCCGGGTCGCCGACCCTCGTGGTCCACCTCTGGGTGGACGCGAGCGCGACGACCGGCCCCGTCCAGGTCGGTTTCACGGTGAGCAAGGCGGTGGGCAATGCCGTCACACGCAATCGTGTGAAGCGACGTCTGCGTCACCTGACCCGGGAGCACCTCCCTGTGCTGGAGGAGCTGTCGGGTCGTGCTGCGCTCGTGGTGCGTGCGCTGCCCGCCTCGGCAGAGGCGTCGTACGCCGAGCTCGGTGCGGACCTCGCCCGTAGTCTGGGGCGGGTGATGGCCTGATGAAGTACCTGATGATCGGCTTCCTACGGGCGTGGCGCTACGCGATCAGCCCGCTCTACGGTCAGGTGTGCCGCTACCACCCCAGCTGTTCGGCGTACGCCCTCGAGGCGGTCACCGACCACGGGGCGATGCGCGGTGGCTGGCTCTCGTTGCGTCGCCTGACCCGCTGCCACCCGTGGGCCGCCGGTGGCTATGACCCCGTTCCCTCCCGCGCCGTCCCGGCGGCGGAGACCCCTGCAACTCGAGGAGCTTGAGTGCTCGACTTCTTCGGTGGTATCGGCGGCGCGATCATGGCGCCGCTCTACTACGTCATCTCCGCGGTGCTCGTGGGCTTCCACAAGCTGTTCGGCGGCATCTTCGGCGAGGCCTCCGGTGTGGCGTGGGTGCTGTCGATCATCGGGCTGACCCTGATCATCCGGATGGCGCTGATCCCGCTCTTCGTCAAGCAGATCAAGTCCAGCCGCAACATGCAGCTGATCCAGCCCAAGGTCCGCGAGCTGCAGAAGAAGTACGGCCACGACCGGGAGAAGCTCGCCCAGGAGACGATGAAGCTCTACAAGGACTCGGGCACCAACCCGTTTGCCTCGTGTCTTCCGATCCTGCTGCAGATGCCGATCTTCCTGTCGCTGTTCCGCCTGATCGACCAGGCTGCCAAGGACCCGTCCCACGAGCGCGGGTTGATGACCGAGCGGCTCAACACGCAGTTCGGAGACGCGATCTTCCTCGGCGCGAAGATCTCCGACACCTTCATCCGCACCGACGACGTGGGTGTGCGGGTGCTGGCAGCGGTGCTCGTGCTCGCGATGACGGCGACGACCTTCTTGACGCAGCGACAGCTGATGAGCAAGAACATGCCCGCCGACGCCCTCTCCGGGCCCTACGCCCAGCAGCAGAAGCTGCTCCTCTACGTCCTCCCGGTGGTCTTCGCGGTCGGTGGCATCGCGTTCCCGGTCGGCGTCCTCTTCTACTGGACCACCTCCAACCTGTGGACCATGGGGCAGCAGTTCTACGTCATCCGCAACAACCCCGCTCCCGGCACTCCGGCCGCCAAGGCCAAGGACGACCGGGACCGGGCCAAGGCGGCACACAAGGGCATCAAGCTCGAGCCTGAGGTGGTGGACGAGACGCCCGTGATCACCGAGGTCAAGCCTGCGCGTCAGCAGCCGCAGCGACAGACCAAGGCCCAGCGCAGCAAGAAGAAGAAGCGCTGACCCCCTCGATTCTCTGCGAGCCGCCCGCGGCGTCGCACCCCACGAATGAGCAGGAGATTGACACGTGAGTGAGCAGCTGACCGAAGGCACCGAGACCGAGACCGACCTCGTCGAGTCCGACGATGTGCAGGCTGACGACGCCCGATCCGACGATGTCCGACCGACGATGTCCAGACCGACGACGCCCGATCCGACGATGTCCAGACCGACGTGGACAGTGACGGGTCGGCCGCGGCCCCCCGTCCGTCGAAGGTGGAACGCCTCGAGCAGGAGGGCGACATCGCCGCCGACTACCTCGAGGAGCTGCTGGACATCGCCGACCTGGACGGGGACCTCGACATGGACGTCGAGGGCGACCGCGCCAGCGTGCAGATCGACGGGTCCAACCTGGACCTGCTGGTCGGTGCGAAGGGTGAGGTGCTCGAGGCGCTGCAGGAGCTGACCCGGCTGGCGGTCTATCGCGAGACCGGCGAGCGGTCCCGGCTGATGCTGGACGTCGGCGGCCACCGAGCGGCGCAGCGGATCCGGCTCGTGGAGCTGGCCGAGACGTCCATTGCCGAGGTGCGCGAGTCCGGTCAGCCCCTCGCCCTGGACGCGATGAGTGCCTTCGAGCGCAAGGTCGTTCATGACGCCGTGGCCGCTGCCGGCCTGACCTCTGAGTCGGAGGGTGCCGAGCCCCGGCGCCACGTGGTGATCCTTCCCGCGTGAGTGAGCACGTTTCACGTGAAACACAGCGGCCACAAGGTTCGCTGACGCCCCCCGCCCCGATCTCGATGCCCGAGACGGCGCGGGGGGTCTTCGCGTCGGACCGCCTTGCCCTGGCCGAGCGCTACGTCGAGCTACTGGCCACCGAAGGTGTCGTGCGGGGTCTCATCGGGCCCCGGGAGGCTCCCCGCCTGTGGGACCGGCACATCCTCAACTCCGCCGTGCTGGCTGAGGCAATCCCGGACGACGCCACGGTCTGTGACATCGGCTCGGGAGCGGGACTGCCCGGCCTGGTGCTGGCCATTGCCCGGCCCGACCTCACCATCACCCTGGTGGAACCCCTGCTGCGACGGACGACCTTCTTGTCCGAGGTCGTCGACGAGCTGGGCCTGACGTCGGTGACCGTCGTTCGCGGTCGCGCTGACGACCTCCACGGCGTCGAGACGTTCGACGTCGTGACCTCGAGGGCGGTCGCTCCGTTGGAACGCCTGCTGGGGTGGTCGATGCCGCTGGTGGCGCCGACCGGGGCGCTCGTGGCCATGAAGGGGCAGTCGGTGAGTGACGAGATCACCCAGGCCGAGAAACTTCTCCACACCTGGCGTTGCGGGGTTCCAGAGGTCTTCGAGGTGGGTAGGGGAGTCGTGGATCCGCCCACGACCGTGGTGCGGGTGGCTTGGGCCGATCCGGCGCGGGTAGGTTGGCCCCTTGCGCCTGCAGCCCGTCGTCGTACGAGTCGGCGTACCCGAAGTGACGGGAAATCGAAAGGTGCCTGAAGTGACCGAGGAATCGCACGAGAGCCCCCATGGGAGTGGCCCGGCGTCTCCGTCCACCGAGTTTTCCACCGGGTCGACTGCGCCTGACGAGCGGGTCCGTCCACAGGAGCAGGGCAGTTATCCACAGGTGGCCGACTACGGGGACGTTTCACGTGAAACGGGCACACCTACTGATGTTTCACGTGAAACGCGCCCCAAGTGGAACGTCCGCACAGCTGCTGACCTCGCGGATCAGGAGCCGTCGTACGACGATCACGCCACCCCGCTCGCCCAGGCAGCCCAGCACTCGGTCCTGGCTCGCACCGGTGGCTTGCGACGACAGGGCATGCCTCGGCCGGAGGCCACCCGCGTGTTCGTGGTGGCGAACCAGAAGGGCGGCGTCGGCAAGACCACGTCGACAGTCAACGTCGCCGCGGGGCTTGCCCAGCTCGGCCAGAAGGTGCTCGTCATCGACCTCGACCCCCAGGGCAACGCCTCGACCGCGCTGAGCGTGGAGCACCACCGCGGCGTCCCGTCGACGTACGACGCACTCGTGGACGGGCTCCCGCTGGCTGATGTGATGACCGCGTGTGCCGACATCCCCGGGCTCTGGGCCGTGCCGGCCACGATCGATCTCGCCGGCGCCGAGATCGAGCTGGTCAGTCTCGTGGCGCGGGAGCAGCGCCTGGCCAAGTCGCTGGCCGCCCACCCCCTCATCGGCTCTGCCGACGACATCGGGGACGACCGCTTCGACTACGTCTTCGTGGACTGCCCGCCGTCACTCGGGCTGCTCACCCTGAACGCCCTGGTTGCCGGTCGCGAGATGTTCATCCCGATCCAGGCGGAGTACTACGCGCTCGAGGGGCTGGGTCAGTTGCTCGAGACGGTGGAGATGGTGCGACAGCACCTCAACCCACACCTGATCGTGTCGACCATCCTGCTCACGATGTACGACGCCCGCACTCGTCTCGCCGCCGGCGTCGCCGACGAGGTGCGCAGCCACTTCGGCGACCAGGTCCTGAAGACGGCTGTGCCGCGCTCGGTCCGGGTGTCCGAGGCGCCGTCCTACGGTCAGACCGTGATGACCTACGATCCCGCTTCGGCGGGTGCGTTGTCCTACCTCGAGGCAGCGCGAGAGATCGCCACCAAGGGAGCCCCCGCATGAACGCCAATCCGCCTCGTCGTGGGCTCGGTCGTGGACTTGGCTCGCTGATCCCGACCGCGCCCTCCCAGCAGATCGACGCGTCGACGGCCGACGGAGGGGTGGGCTTGGCCACCGCTGAGCTGTCCCGGGCGTCGGGCTCGACGAGTGCCGGGTCCGCCGTCGCGGGTGGTGTGGTCGCCGGCGCCTACTTCGCCGAGCTCCCCATCGCGCAGGTGCGTCCCAATGCGCGCCAGCCACGCCAGGTCTTCGAGGAGGAGGCACTGGCGGAGCTGGTCCACTCCATCCAGGAGGTGGGCCTGCTCCAACCGGTGGTGGTCCGCAAGACTGGCACCGACGAGTACGAGCTCATCATGGGCGAGCGTCGCTGGCGTGCCTCGCAGTCGGCTGGTCGGGACACGATCCCGGCGATCGTGCGCGAGACCGACGACAACGACATGCTGCGCGATGCGCTGCTGGAGAACCTGCACCGCTCCCAGCTCAATCCGCTCGAGGAGGCTGCGGCCTACGGACAGCTGCTGGAGGACTTCGGCTGCACCCACGACGAGCTCGCCCAGCGCATCGGCCGGTCGCGACCCCAGATCTCCAACACCCTCCGGCTGCTGAAGCTGTCCCCTGCGGTGCAACGGCGGGTCGCCGCCGGCGTACTCTCCGCCGGCCACGCACGAGCGCTGCTCAGCGTCGACGACGCGGCCCTGCAGGACAAGCTCGCGGCGCGAGTCACTGCCGAGGGCATCTCGGTGCGCGGCCTGGAGGAGATCGTCTCCCTCGGCGTGAGCAACGACGGGCCGGAACGGGTCGTCCGCCGCAAGCCCGTCGCGCCGGGCCTGGCCGAGCTGGCCGATCGCCTCTCCGATCGCTTCGAGACGCGCGTGAAGGTCGACCTGGGCAAGTCCAAGGGAAAGATCACGGTCGAGTTCGCCAGCCTGGACGACCTGCGCCGCATCACCGACATCATGGATCCGCGCAACCGCCAAGACCGGCCGATCTGACCATCGGGCACAGCCTGCCCTGGGCTCCGCGCCTGGCCGCGTGATGGGGGCGGCAAGGTGCCGGCAGCCCCGGCGTACGCATCTCTGGTGGCGGGCAGTCCCGCGCGTCGCCGGGCGGGGTTTGCACCCAAGTTTCCTGCTTTGTGGCTGATACATCAGCTGCACACCAGGAGAGTCCCCGGATATCCGGGGAGTCCGTGAGTCCATATGTCGACAAAGCGACATGTCGATCAGCCGACAAAGCGACTAGTCGTCAGCCCTGACCCTTCCGCTTGGCCGCACGCCGCGCAGCCCGCTCACGCTTCTCGGCCATGTCCAGCTCGGCGGCCCGGGCCAGGCTCGGCGCGGAGCCACCGAGGCGCTCGGGGACCCACCACGACCCGGGCGGCTGCTCGTCCTCCGGGTAGGCGGCGATGGTGGCATCGAGCATCTCCGACATCCGGCTCTTCAGCAGCGCGGTGTCGCCGATGGGGTCACTGCCGTCGGGGTGCAACGCCTCACCGACCGTGATCGCGATCGTCTTGCCGCGGGAGAAGTCGCGCGGATGGTCCTTGGTCATCATCCGCTGGGTGCCCCACAGGATCACGGGCACGAGGGGTACGCCGGCCTCCGCCGCGATGCGTACGGCACCGGTCTTGATCTCCTTGAGCTCCATCGCCCGCGAGATGGTGGCCTCGGGGAAGATCCCGACCGCCTCGCCCGCCTTGAGGTAGTCGAGAGCCGCCTGCATGGACCGCTCGCCCGAGGCCCGGTCGACCTCGATGTGGTGGAGCGATCGCATCAACGGGCCGGACGCCTTGTGGTCGAAGAGCTCACGCTTGGCCATGAAGCGCACCAGCCGGCGGGAGGGGCGCGCCGCAAGGCCGCCGTAGACGAAGTCGACGTAGCTGATGTGGTTGTAGGCGAGCAGGACACCGCCCGTTCGGGGCACGTTCTCGGTGCCGGTCATCGTGAAGGTCTGGCCGAGGGCCTTGAACCCGGTGAGGGCGGTCCAGATGATCGGAGGGTAGGTGAGGTCGCGCATGCGCGGAGCCTACGGCTCCCCGGTCATCGGCGAGTGGCCAGGAAGTCCGCGATCCTGCCGATGGCCTCCTCGAGGACGCTCGCCTCGGGCAGCGTGACGAGACGGAAGTGGTCGGGCTCGGGCCAGTTGAAGCCGGTGCCGTGGGTCACCAGGATCTTCTTGGCCCGCAACAGCTCGATGACGAACTCCTGGTCGTCGTCGATGGGGTAGACCTCCGGGTCGAGGCGCGGGAAGCAGTAGAGGGCACCGCGCGGCTGGACGTTGCTGACCCCCGGGATCTCGTTGAGCAGGCGGTGGGCCAGCATCGACTGCTCGTAGAACCGTCCACCCGGGCCGATCAGCTCCTCGATCGACTGGTAGCCGCCCAGGGCGGTCTGGATCGCGTGCTGGGCGGGCACGTTGGCGCACATCCGCATGTTGGCGATGAGGGTGAGGCCCTCGAGGAAGTCGGTCGCGATCTCCTTCGGACCCGAGATCATCACCCAACCCGCCCGGTAGCCGCAGACGCGGTAGGCCTTCGACAGCCCGGAGAACGTCAGGCACAGCACGTCGTTGTCGGCGTACGTCGCGGCGTGGTGGTGCACCGCGTCCTCGAACAGGATCTTCTCGTAGATCTCATCGGCCATCACGACCAGCTGGTGGCGGCGGGCGATGTCGACGAGTCCCTTGACGGTCTCCTCGCTGTAGACCGCTCCCGTGGGGTTGTTGGGATTGATGATGACCAGGGCGTGGGTGTTCTCGGTGATCTTGGCCTCGATGTCGGCCAGGTCGGGGTTCCAGTCGTCGGCCTCGTCGCAGCGGTAGTGGACGGGGATGCCGCCGGCCAGGGTGATCGCGCCGGTCCACAGCGGGTAGTCGGGCGCGGGGACGAGGATCTCGTTGCCGTCGTCGACGAAGGCCTGGAGGACCATCGAGATGAGCTCGGAGACGCCGTTGCCGATGTAGACGTCCTCGACGCCGACATCGCGGAGCCCGTGGGACTGGTAGTAGTGCATGACGGCAGTGCGCGCCGACCAGATGCCCTGCGAGTCGGCGTACCCCTGGGCCTCGGGCAGGTGGTGGATCATGTCCGCGATGATCTGCTCGGGCGCCTCGAACCCGAAGGGGGCGGTGTTGCCGATGTTGAGCTTGAGGATCCGGTGGCCCTCGGCCTCGAGTCGCTGGGCCTCGACAAGGATCGGACCGCGTACGTCGTAGCGGACTCCCTGCAGCTTCTTGCTCTGTCGGATCTGGCGCACGCCCTCATCCTCGCAGGCCGTCGGCCGGGCTAGCATCGAGTCGTGTCCCGCAAGACCGTGCGCCTGACCGTCGACCACCTCGCGGAGATGGCCGAACCGGCTCGATCCTGCCTCTTCTGGGAGCTGAGCCCGGTCGACCGTTCGCGGCTCGACGCGGCCGAGCGCGTCGCGGAGAAGGAGACCTGGGTCTCGAGCGTGCTGCGCGACTGGGGGTCGTGCGGGCGGGTGCTCCAGGTCGACGGTCGCACCGTGGGCCACATCGTGTACGCCCCGGCCGCGTGGCTGCCCGGCGCCGCCACCCTGCCCACCGCACCGACCTCTCCCGACGCGATCGTGCTGGCGACCGCGTGGGTCGACCCACAGCTGCGCCGTGGCGGGCTGGGCCGGGTCCTCGTCCAGGCGATGGCGGCGGACCTCGTGCAGCGCGGACACACCGCCATCGAGGCGTACGGCGACACCCGGGGGCGTCAGGACGGGTGCGTGCTGCCGGCGGAGTTCCTCGGCAGCGTCGGCTTCAAGACGCAGCGGGCGCACCCCACCTCTCCGCGGATGCGGATGGAGCTGCGCTCGGCGATCACGTGGAAGGACGAGGTGGAGGCGGCGCTGGAGCGGATCTGGGGCGTCGTACGACCCACGCAGAAGGCGACCCGCCCGATCGGATCGGTACGGGCCGCCTCAGGCGATCAGGGCTCGAGGCTCAGATCAGGCCTTCGAGCTCCTTGAGGAGCGCGGCCTTGGGCTTGGCGCCCACGATGGACTTCACGACCTCGCCGCCCTTGTAGACGTTGATGGTCGGGATGCCGGTGACGCGGTAGGACGAGGGGGTCACGGGGTTCTCGTCGACGTTCATCTTGAGGAAGGTGATCTTCTCACCGTGCTCGGTGTTGAGCTCGTCGAGGATCGGGGCGACCTGGCGGCACGGGCCGCACCACTCTGCCCAGAAGTCCACGAGGACGGGCTTGTCGGACTTGAGGACCTGCGCCTCGAACTCGGCGTCGGTGACGGCGGCGATGTTGCCCACGGTGATGCCCTTTCGGTAGATCGGATGACGTCTGTAGTCAAGTGAACACCACCCCGGGGACAGATGTTCCCGGTCACGCCCGGGATGGAGTAGCGCGTCGTGGCGGAGTCTGTCCGCC
>CAVRLH010000021.1:0-269979 GCA_963721925.1 uncultured Actinomycetota bacterium
CGCGGCGATCGCCGGGTCCTCGGACTTGAAGACCCGGTAGACGATCTGGTCGAGGTGCGGAACGCCGCCCCAGTAGTCGGGGTTCTTCTCGAACCGGTAGGTCGAGCCGCCGGCGCTGCCCTCGACGAACCGGAAGGGTCCGGACCCCACGACCGGCTGGGCGTCGGTCGGCTCGTTCTTGTAGGTCTTGACGTCGTCCTCCGCGACGTCGGACCAGATGTGCTCAGGAATGACCGGGATGGGCAGGCCGGGCAGGCCGGAGTTGACCCGCTTCAGCTCCAGCACGACGGTGGTGTCGTCCGGTGCGGTGATCGAGGTGACGCCGGCGAGGTAGGGCCTCCAGGTCGCTGCCTCGGGACCGCCGTCGAGCACGCGGTTGTAGGTGTAGGCGATGTCCGCCGCCGTCAGCGGTACGTCGTCGGACCAGGTCACTCCCTCGCGGATGTCGAAGGTCCAGGTGAGCCCGTCGTCGGAGCTCTCCCAGGACGTCGCCAACCCGGGTTCGTACGCCAGGTCCTTCACGCCAGTGATGGTCATGAAGTCGTAGGCCAGGGCCCACATCTCGAAGGACTCCGCCTCGATGCCGAGGAACGGGTTGAACGAGTCGACCTCGTTGGTCATCGCCACGGTGAGGGTCAACGGATCTTCCGCCGGAGCGGCGGCCGTCGGAGACGCCACGAGGGTCGGGGTGAGGCAGGTGGCGAGCAGCGCGACCGCAGCGAGTCCCCGGATGGCGCTACGTTGACGCCCGTGGACACCCCCTCGTCGTCGGTTCCCGCGGCTCCACGCGAGCCGTTCGAGCACACCGAGCACGGGGTCGTACGTCCGGATCCCTATCACTGGATGGGCACGACGACTCCCGGACTTCTCGACCACCTCGTCCTGGAGCGATCCTTCTACGACTCGGCGTGCGCCCATCTCGGCTCCCTGGTGTCGGATCTGACGGATGAGATGACTGCGCGGGTCCCCGAGGCGGATCTCTCCGCACCGTGGCGTCGCGCGGGCTTCAGGTACTACTCCCTGACCCGTCGTGGACATGAGTATGCCGACATTGTCAGAGAAATCCATGGGCTTCATCCCGATATGGCACGGAAATCGTCGGGGACGCCCCAGCTCGACGACCGGTTCCGTGGCTCGGGGGAGCTGGTGCTCGACGTCGGAGCACTCGCAGGCGACAGCAGCTATCTCGAGCTCGGGCTCACCCTGGTCAGCCCTGACGAGAACCTGCTGGCGTTCTCCGTGGACCGCACGGGAGACGAGGTCTACGCGCTGTGCTTCCGCGACCTCCGCACAGGCACCGAGCTCGACGAGGTCATCCCCCGCACCTACTACGGCGGAGCGTGGAGCGCGGACTCGCGCTGGTTCTTCTACACCGTCCACGACCATGCCTACCGGCCCCACCAGGTCTGGCGGCACCGGATCGGGAGTGAGGTCGCCGATGACGTGCTCGTCCTCGAGGAGCCGGACGAGCGCTTCGATCTCCACCTGCGCGGGTCCCGCAGCGGGTCGGCCATCCTGGTGCTGAGCGAGAGCCGTGACACCGGCGAGGTCTGGGTCGTCGATGCCCACGCCCCCGAGTCGTCGGCGTACTCGGTGGGTGGCCGCCGTCCCGGGGTCATCTACCGGGCCGAGCACGTCCGCGAGACCGACGTGCTGCTGCTGGTGACCAACGACGAGGCGATCGAGTTCCGGCTGGTCTCCGCGCCCGTCCCACGCCAGGCCGACCAGGACCACGCGGTGTGGACCGAGGTGCGTGGCGAGGACCCCGCGGAGCGTCTCGAGCGGGTCGATGCATTCGCCGGGCACGTGGTGCTGAGCCTGCGCACCGATGCCAGCCACGTGTTGCGCGTGCTGCCGCTCGACCGGCTCGGGGAGGCCGGGACCACCCTCTCCAGCCGGTTCGCCGGCGGGGGGCTGCGGATGGCCCGCAACACGGCGTACGACGCGAGCGCCGTCACGGTCGTCGACCAGGCGCACGTCGAACCGCCGGTGTGGTCCGACGTGGACCTCGCCTCGGGCGCGGTCACCGACCTCGTGCGCCAGCAGGCACCCGGGCACGACGGCGGGCGCTACGTCACCACCCGACTCGACCTGCCGTCGGTCGACGGCACCCTGGTGCCGGTGACCGTCGTGCGGCACCGGGACACTTCCCTCGACGGCACCGCGCCCGCCCTGCTCTACGGCTATGGCGCCTATGAATACACGTTCGAGCCGGACTGGGATGCCGCGCTCCCCAGCCTCCTCGACCGAGGCGTGGTCTATGCGCACGCCCACGTCCGCGGTGGGGGAGAGGGCGGCCGACGCTGGTGGCTCGACGGGCGGCTGGAGCGCAAGCAGCACACCTTCGACGACTTCATCGCGGTCGCCGACGGGCTCGCCGGGACGTACGTCGACGGCGACCGGATCGCCAGCCGCGGACTCTCCGCGGGAGGACTCCTCCAGGGCGCGGTGTTCAGCCAGCGCCCGGACCGGTGGCGTGCCGTGGTCGCCGAGGTCCCGTTCGTCGACGTCGTCACCACGATGTTCGACGCCTCCATCCCGTTGACCGTCAACGAGTGGGACGAGTGGGGCGATCCGCGACGTCGGGCCGACTTCGACTGGATGCTCGCCTACTCGCCGTACGAGAACGTGCCCGCCGCCGGCTCCCGCCCCGACCTGCTGGTGACCGGCGCAGTCCACGACCCACGGGTGATGGTTCGTGAGCCCGCGAAGTGGGTCGCACGACTGCGCGAGACCGATCCGGACTGGTCGCCGCGCTGCGTCTTCCGTTGCGAGACAGGCGCAGGCGCGCACGCCGGCCCCTCGGGGCGCTTCGGGCACCTGGCCTACGAGGCGGAAGTGTTCGCGTGGGTGCTGGACCGGTTGGGAGTGGGCGCGTGACGCCGCTGCACGCCGAGGTGCTCGAGGTCACCCGGGCGCTGATCCGCTTCGACTCGAGCAACGCCCCGGAGGCCGCGTTGGGGCGGCCACCCGGCGACGAGACCGGCCCGGCGACGTACTTGCGGGACTACCTGGCCGGGGCCGGCGTGGACTGCGAGCTGATCGCCCGCGATCCGCGCAGGGCCAACCTGGTCGCGCGGATACCGGGCACCGAGGGGGCGCCTTCGCTGGCGTTCGTCGGGCACACGGACGTCGTACCAGCCGACCCGCGGGACTGGACGCACCCGCCCTTCGCGGCCGTCGTGGACGAGGAGGGCTGGCTGTGGGGCCGTGGTGCGATCGACATGAAGAACGAGGTCGCCGCGCGCGCCGTCGCGATGGCCGAGCTGGCGCGCTCCGGATTCCGTCCCCGCGGCGACCTGTGGTTCATCGCGGTCTCGGACGAAGAGGACGGCATGGCCGACGTGGGGATGCGCTGGCTCCTCGAGTCGCGGCCCGACATCCGTCCCGACCTGGCCCTGAACGAAGGCGGCGGATCACGGCTCCGGCTGCCCGACGGCCGGGTCGTGCAGACCGTCAGTGTCGGGGAGAAGGGCACGTATCCCGCCCGCGTGGTGGCCCTCGGCGAGGCCGGCCACGCCTCGACCCCGACCGTCGGCGACAACGCGGTTCCGCTCCTGGGAGAGCTGCTGCGACGGATCGGCACCGGGATGCCCACCTGGACGCCGTCCGCCCTGGTGGACCAGACCCTGGAGGTGCTGCTCGAGCAGCCGGTCACCGACCCCGTGGCCGCGCTGTCCAGGGCCGCGGCCCTGCACCCGGTCCTCGCCCACACCCTCCCGGCGCTGGCCGGCACCACCATGGCGCCGACGTTGTTGAGCGCCTCGACCAAGCGGAACGTGATGCCGGCGCGAGCGTCGATGGAGCTCGACTGCCGGATCCTGCCGGGCACCACCGAGGCCGACGTCGAACGCGACATCCGAGCCCGACTGGGGTCGGACCTGGGCTTCGAGCTGGAGTGGCCCGAGCACCTGGTCCCGGGCAGCGCCTCGTCCCCGTCGTCGCCGCTCATGGATGCGATGGCCGCCGTCCTGCGCAGATCCGGTGACGACGCCGCGCTGTTGCCGATCCTCTCCACCGGCTTCACCGACTCGGTCTACCTCCGCGCCGCCGGCACCCCGGTCGCCTACGGCTTCACTCCCTTCGTGGCCACGCCCCCGGAGGTGCTCGCGGCCGGGTTCCACAACGCCGACGAGCGGGTGCACATCGACGACCTGTTGACCTCGGTGGAGTTCCACCTCGCCCTTGCACGTGAGCTGCTCGGCTGAGAGGGCGAGCCCGGTACCGCGACAGGGCTCTCAGTGGGACGCGAACCAGGGGTGGTGCAGGTCGTAGAACTGGGCGTCCGCCATGGCGTACTCGAGGTCGGACCGCACCTCCGGCGGTGGTTCCGCCTGCTCGCCCTGCCGTGCTGCGTCCTCGCTCGTGAACGCGATGGTCTCGGTGAAGGTGCCGTCCGGCTCGATGGCGAGGGTGCCGCCGATGATCTCGGGGCGCATCCGGTGCAGCGAGTCGGTGTCGGTGGTCATCATCGACCTGAGCCGTTCGACGTCGTCGACCCTGCCCCTGATGATCTGGACGAAGCCCGCGCTGTCGGACCCGCCGTCCAGCATGAGGGTGATGTCGTCGCAGTCGTGGAACTCGACGGGCCCGTCGAAGAGCTCCATCAGGCTGGAGGCCCAGGCGTCCTGCTCCGGCCTGCCGGAGTTGGCCATCGCAGAGTCCCTCGAATCGAATCGGACGACGCCCACGAACATGTCGTCGTCGGTGAACCCGTAGGTCCCTCCGAGCCAGCCCGGTGCTCCGGAGCTGAGCTCGTCGTGCCACCTGTCCAGGTGCTCGTGGAGCTCCTGCTGGCGCGTGCACGTGCCTTGGATGATCTGGATGAACATGCTGCCCCTCCTCTGTGCGGTCACCCACCTCTCCCGATCGGGGGGTGGGAGGGCAACGTTTGAATCTACGCCTGAGAGGGGGTCGATGACAGAGGCGCGAAGTGGGTCTAGACCGGCAGATCGACGGTCAGGTCGGCGGCGTCGCGGGTGGCCGCCACCAGCTCGGCGTTGGCCTCGTCGACGGACTCCACCCATGCGCGAGCGTCGGCCGGTGACTTCCCGAACTCCTCGTGCCGCCGTGCCAGGCGCTCGCGGCGCACGTCGTCGTCGACCCCGACGAACCACACCTCGGCCAGCAGCGGACGTACGCGCTCCCAGCCGCTGTCGGGCAGCAGCAGGTAGTTGCCCTCGGTGAGCACCAGCCGAGCAGACGGCGGGATCGCGATGGCCGCGCCGATGGGTTGCTCGAGGTCGCGCTCGAACCCGGGGACGTAGAGGGTCCGGTCGGGCTGGTCGTGCAGACGCTGCAGCGCTGCGACGTAGCCGTCGACGTCGAAGGACTCCGGCGCTCCCTTGCGGTCGCGAAGGCCGAGCCGGTCGAGCTGGACATCGGCGAGGTGGAAGCCATCCATCGGCAGGTGGCCGACGGCATCGGGGCCGAGGTCGGTGCGCAGGTGCGCGAGCAGGAGCTCGGTGAGGGTCGACTTGCCGGCCCCCGGCGGCCCGGTGATCCCGACCACCACGCGTCCCGGGCGGGCCATGAGCTGCGTGAGGCGGTCCACGAGCTGGGGCTGCGAGTCGATCTCGCGCGGCGCGGCCATGCGACGACGGTACTGACGCCCGTCAGGCAGGCGCTGCCAAGGCCTCCAGCTCATCCGGCGGGATCGGACGGATCGACCCGCGCGTGGCGAGGTGCACCACCTCGGACGCGACACCGGCAGCGCGAGCCGCGGCATACAACGCGGCCGCCCAGCGGCGGTCCAGCGGGGACAGGGCATCGGAGCCCGGTCGCGACAGGAGGAAGGCGAAGCGGGCGCCGGGGATGACTTCCCGCTCCAGCATCTCGAGGACGGTGGTGAAGTTGGCGAGGAGCTCGTCGTCCGGCTCGTCTGCCTCGGCGATCTCGGTGAGCTGGGGGATCGCGACGTCGTCGACGATGAACATCATCCAGACGGACTGCCTGCCGAAGGACCACGGTCCCATCAGGTGCTGCCACGCGGCCCTCAGGTCGACTTGGGATCGGATGGTCGGTGCGAAGGGTGGTGTGCTCATGCTCTCGACGATGACGGGAGGATCGGTCGCTGGCGAACGCTCCTCCACAGGCGCATGGGTTCTCCACAGCAGGCTACTCGGGTCTTGTGGGCGGTCGCTGGGCAATGTAAGTGTGTAGCATGTGTGTATGGCACGGCTCAATGTCTACGTCCCCGACGAGCTCGCGGCACGGAGCAGGGCGGCGGGGCTCAACGTGTCGGCACTGACGCAGCAGGCGATCGCATCTGCCCTGGCCGCCGAGCAGACCGACGCCTGGCTCGCGACGCTCGGCCGGCCGGGTCGTGCGGCGGTGGACCTCGACGACGTGCTCGCGGCGCTGGACGAGGCGCGGGACGGTTTCGGTGACGTCGGCTGACAGCTGGGTCGTCGACGCGTCCGTGCTCGTCGACCTGGTCATCGGTGGGTCCTCGGCAGAGGCGAGCAGGGACGCGCTGGCTGGTTGCCGGTTGCATGCTCCGGCTCACGTCGACGTCGAGGTCACCTCGGCACTGGCGCGGCTTCGCCGTGCAGAGCTCATCACGAAGGCGGCCGCTGGCCGGGCCCTCGCGGCGTTCGGGCACGCGCCGCTGACCCGCCACGAGCTGCCGTCGCTGGTGGCCGGAGCGTGGAAGCGGTCATCAGGCCTGCGGGTGGCCGACGCCTTCTACGTCGAGCTCGCCCACCGCCTGGGAACCCAGGTGCTCACCGTAGATGCCCGGCTGGCCCGCGCGTCGTCGTACGCCGTGCTCCCGCTGGGGTTGCGACTACGGTCGGGCCATGGCTGACCTCGAGGCGGCACTGCGGCCCTACGTCGACTCCGGCGAGATCCCCGGTCTCGTTGCGCTCGTCGGCCACGGTGACGACGTGCGCATCGTCGCCATGGGCGTGCAGGGCACGGGTGGCAGGCCGATGCAGCGCGACTCCATCTTCCGCGCTGCCTCTGTCACCAAGCCGCTGATCGCGGCGCTGACGATGCTCCTGGTCGACGACGGCCGCCTCGACCTCGACGCCCCAGTCGGGGACCTGCTGCCCGAGCTCGCCGATCCGCGGGTCTTGCGGACGCCGACCAGCGAGCTCGACGACACCGTGCCGTGCGTGCGGCCCATCACCACGCGGCACCTGCTCACCCACACCGCGGGCCACGGATTCACCACCTTCGAGGCGACGATCGTGCCCCTGCTCATGGAGCAGCTGGGGCAGGCGTCACGGCAGATGAGCGAGGTGCCGCCGCCGGATGAGTGGATGCGCCGGCTCTCCGGGATCCCGCTGATCCACCAGCCGGGGGAGGGGTGGACCTACAACGCTGCCTTCGACGTCCTCGGCGTCCTGCTCGCGCGCGCGTCCGGCATGCCCCTCGCCGACCTCATGGCCGAGCGGCTCCTGGAGCCGCTGGGCATGGTGGACACCGGGTTCCACGTTCCGCCCGGCAAGCGTGACCGTTTCACCACGTCCTACGGACATGACGCGAGCGGAGCCCTGCAGGTCAGCGACGAGCCCGACGCAGAGTTCTCCGTCGAGCCCGCCTTCGCGTCAGGCGCCGGCGGACTCGTCACCACCGCAGACGACTGGCTGGCCTTCGGTCGCATGCTGCTCGCTGACGGCGACCGCCTGCTGCAGCCGGAGTCCGTACGCCTGATGATGACCGACCACACGACACCGCAGCAGCGCGAGATGGCTGGCTTCTTCCTCGACGGCCAGGGCTGGGGGTTCGGTGGTGGCGTCGACACCGAGGTCCTCCACCCGTGGAACGTCGTCGGGCGCTACGGCTGGGTCGGCGGCACCGGCACCGCGGCGTACGTCGATCCGCAGCACGGCGTCGTGACGGTGATCCTCACCCAGGTGGAGCTCGGCGGTCCCGAGCCGGCGAGCGTGTTCGAGACGTTCTGGAAGGCCGCGGGCCCCTGAGTCACTCGCGCTCCCAGGGCGCTTCGTCGCCCATCTTGGCGTAGTACTTCGCGAGGTGGCTCTTCGCGCGATCGATGTCCTTTGCGGGCATGTCCACCCCGCCGCGTCCGCCGACCATCACGTTGCCAGCGGCCATCACGCCGCGCGGGACGGCGTGCAGGCGGTCGTCGAGCACGTCGGCGATGAGCAGCTTGTAGGCGGTGAAGTTGTCCTTCTTGTCGGCGTCGTACCAGACGTGGGCATCGCGGTACTTCTCGTTGGGTCCGTCCTCGGCTCCGGCCCACCTGCGCACGCGTTTCTCGGCGGCGTCGCCGTCCCAGTCGTGGTCCCGGTCAGCCAGGGGCAGGTCCTGGAAGCTCGTCACAGCCATGACCCCAAGGTCTCTCCGTCCCGCCCCCGTGGCCACACCCCAAGAGGGGAGACGGCTGACCGCAGCCGCGTTAGCGTGAGGGAGACGACGCACAGCAGGCAGTCACCGAGGCGGCCCAGCGGGTGATCGCCGGTGGAGTGAGGGACTCATGGACGTACGTGGAGTGCTGACCGAGGGCTTCGGCCGCATCACCGAGCTGTACGACGGCGTGGCCGAGGGTCTCGACCAGGAGCAACTGAGCCACCGGCCGGACAACACCGGCAACTCGATCGGCTGGCTGCTGTGGCACCTGGCGCGGGTGCAGGACCACCACATCGCCGGCCTCGCAGACGGGCACCAGGTGTGGGAGACGTTCCAGGAACGCTTCGGTCTGCCCAACGACACCGACGACGTGGGCTACGGGCACACCAGCGAGCAGGTCGACGCGGTGCGGATCGAGGATCCCCAGCTGCTCGTCGACTACCACCACGAGGTCACCCTCGCGACCGCGCGCTACCTGCAGACCGTGGACGAGAAGGAGCTCGAGCGGGAGGTCGACCAGAGCTGGGATCCGCCGGTCACCGCCGGCGTACGACTCGTGAGCATCCAGGGCGACTGCCTGCAGCACCTCGGGCAGGCGGCGTACGTCAAGGGACTGCTGTAGCGATCGGCGTACTGCCTCCGAGCCGGGTCCGGAGCGCTTGTCCACAGATCCGCCGGAGGGGCTGGTGGCGCGGCCGTCCCACACCGTTGAGTGGACGGCATGCCACGATCACGTCACCGCCGCAAGGGCCGTACCCGCCGGACCACTCCGACCGCTGGACGGTCCCGGACCACCACGAAGGACCCGATGCTGCGGGCGCACCTGCCGTGGTTGCGGCGGATGCTCGAGGTCGATTCGGCCGAGGCTCGGGGAGACGCAGCCGGGGCGCTGGCGCTCATGGAGGACATGCCCAACGGGCCCGACGGTCGCGCGTGGTGGCGACCGGAGCGCTGGCGCAGGCTCCGGCAGCTCGTCGCGCTCGGCGACGCGGCCCCTGACTGGGTGTGGGGGCGCTGGGTCGTGGCCCAAGCCGCCCAGGCCACTCCGGGGCAGCCACGACTGGCGATGGAGGTCGCCATCGAGACGCGGGGTGGCCCAGGCACGTTGTGGGGCGTCGACGACGCCGATGCCGGGGCCAAGGTCATCGACCACGACTGGGTCTACCGCCAGCTGGTCCTCCACGAGCACGGCGGGTTGAGGGCGTTCCTGCGAGGGGCCAACCGTGCCCTCCTCGGCCGTGCCGACGGAATCGAGTCGTGGGCCAGCGCGCCGATGGGCGGCTATCAGCTGCAGGCCGAGCACGCCGACCGCATCACGTGGCTCGACCTGGGCGACGGGGGCATCGTCGAGACCCTCAACCTGGGCTCCGCAGCGCTGATGGCACTGGGAGAGGCCGTCATCGGTCGCGTGGTGCGTGCGGACGGCTCGGTGCTGTTCGAGAGCGCGCCCCTGTGCGTGCCCCTCGACGTCGCGAGCCGGGTCGCGTCCACCCCCGCGAGCTGGACCGACGTGCTGACGGAGGCATGCCGAGGGGATTGGGGCGAGCTCCTGGGCGAGCTCATCGCGAAGATGCATCACTTCGACCTGCTCTGCGACCTGCCCGCGGGCGTCCGGCGTCAGCTGGTCCAACCGCTCGACCCCCGCCTGCGCTCGGATCGCGTCGGGACCGGCGGCAACGGCGGTGAGTACGACGCCGCGCTCGTGCTCGCTGCCCTGGGAGGTGAGCTGCCGGTCGAGAGGGAGGCGACCACCGGCTCGGCGGAGGTCAACCAAGAGCTTCGTCCGCTCGCGCCCCTCCTGGCGGCCGCCCTTCTCGAGCCCGGCACCGTGGATGCTGTGACGCCCATGCTCGTCACCTCCGACGCGGCCCGGCTCCGCGTGCTGGCCGATGTCATGCCCTCGCCCGCGGACGTGGTGTGCGCGCGGCTCGCAGATGGCCTGGCCGCTGCGGCGTGAAACGGTATGATCACGGTATGACCGCCAAGATCGCAGTCAGCTTGCCCGATCACCTGGTGGCCGAGGCGCGGGCAGCCGTTGCCGCAGGCAGGTCCGCGTCGGTCTCCGCCTATGTAGCCGAAGCGATGGGTGAGAAGTCGAGGCGACGCACCTTGTCCGAGGTGCTGGACGATCTCGACCTCGAGCTCGGCGCACCGAGCGATACGGCGACCAAGCGCGCAGACCGGGCGCTCGAGGCGCTGCGGGAATGACGGGGGTGAGCCTCGACGCCGGGGCGTTGATCGCCATCGAGCGGGGCGATCCCGCGGTCAGGGCACTCCTTCGGCGAGCCGAGCAGCGTGGTCTCGAGATCCACGTCGTGCCCGAGGTGGTGGCTCAGGTGTGGCGCGGCGGCCGTCGGCAGGCAAGGCTCGGTGCGTTCCTTGGTGCGCGAGGCGTGGACACGCCGACGTACGACGTCCACACGGCGCGCGAGGTCGGCCGACTGTGCGCCGCCACGGGACGCCACGACGTGGTCGATGCCCACGTCGTGTGGCACGCCCGGGGGCGGGGGCACCTGGTCGTGACCTCGGACCCCGACGACCTGAGGGCGCTGGACCCCACGGTTGCGCTGTTCGAGGTGTGAGGTCGATCGCCGAGTCGCCAGCCGCACACGCGGATGGGCGGCCGCTGGGGTCTCGTGACGGGACTTCGTCCCTCCTCGACCGACGGTGGAGCGCCCTGGGGTCTCGTGACGGGACTTCGTCCCTCCTCGACCGACGGTGGAGCGCCCTGGGGTCTGGTGACTCAGACGCCGATCTTGTGCCATGGTCCCCAGATCGCGAACGTCCTGCCGCGACTGGCCTGGATGTTCACGAACAGCGTCTCGCCACCGGGGCTGAAGGTCGACCCGGCGAACTCGTCGTTGGTCGGGTTGAGCGCGATGTCCCAGAGCTTGCCGTTCTTGGACAGTCCCCGGACGTAGTTGTTGTCCGTGTTGTCCTCGCAGACGATGAGCGTGCCGCGCGGGGACGTCGTGATGTTGTCGGGAAGGTCGAGCTGCATCGGCCCCGAGGACTGGAAGACGCAGCGGAGCTTGCCCGAGGCCGCGTGGTAGGCCCACACCTGTCCCGAGCCGCGTCCGTAGCCGGCGGGGTTCGCCTCGGTCGCCTCCTGGGGACCACCGCCCTGCGTGGAGGTGAAGTAGACGACCCCCGAGCGGGCCACCTGCCCCTCCAACCGGGAGAAGTAGGCCGCACCCTGCGCCCAGCCCTGTCGCGCGACGTGAGTGATCGCGGTGTTGTTGCTGGTCGTCGCGGTCTGGCCGGGTGTGTAGGGGAAGTCCGGCGCCGGGTCGGCGATCGGGACCCATTCAGTGCGGTACGTCGCGTCCTGCTCCTGCGCGCCCTCGAGGTGCGCGTTGTGCACGCCCGCCACCTTCAGCATCTCGAGCGTGCCACCGTCCTCGATCCGGCCGACGGTCATGGGGTCGCTCGGTGGCTTGTAGCGGTAGAACCCTGACGCGAAGGCGAAGTCGTCCTCGGTCAGGTAGAGGTAGCCGCTGCGCCGGTCGTAGGAGACCGCCTCGTGGGCGAAGCGTCCGGCCGAGCGGATCGGCTGGCGCGATGACTGACCCGCGCCCGGGAACGCACTCGCGGGGACCTCGAAGACGAAGCCGTGCGGCTTGGTGAGCGGGATGTTGGACGCCCCGGTGAAGTCGGGGCCGACGTCCGGGCCGTTGATCGTCTCCTCACAGGTGATCCACGAGCCCCAGGGCATCTCCCCGCCCGAGCAGTTCATCATCGTGCCGTTGAGGCTGGTGAACGAACGCACCACCTGCCCAGTGGTGGTGACCTGGATGGTCGTCGTGCCGCCTCCGGCACGGGCGTCGTACGGCGTGCCGGTGCCGAAGGCCGCGGCCACCGGGTTGTTGACCTCGTGGTTGCGCACCAGGACCACCGTGCCGTCCGGGCCGGGGAAGGCACCCATCCCGTCGTGGCGACCGGGAAGGACGGTGCCATCGGTGAGGACGATCGGATCCGTGGTGTCGTGGAACGAGCGGTAGCGGAAGCCCTCTGGCACGTGAAGGCGCACGACACCGTCGCGCTCGTCGGCGACAGGCACCAGCGGGACGGTCCGCGGGTTGGTGGCCGCCATCGCCTGCGGGGCTGCCACGAGGCCGGCGAACGGGCCGGCCATGGAGGCGGCCGCCGCAGACTTCAGGATGGTGCGTCGTTCGATGGACTGATCTGCGGACATGGTGCACGTCCTCCCGGTAGTTGCTGTTCTCGGACGATCGGTTGGCGGTGCTCACTCCAGCAGGTGTGCCAAGGCCCTCCCCATGACCGCGTTCCTCTCGGCGGGCGTCGCGATGCCCTCGAACCCGAAGCCGAGGAGCAGCGAGTCCGGAGTCGAGATCGCGGCGCCGACGGGGAAGCCGCTGGCGTCGGTGACGATCCAGTCGTTGCCGTTGACGGCGCTGCCGGTCGGGGCGCCGGGAACGGCCCAGCCCTCGAGTCCGGTCTCGAACGACGTCGTGGTGCCGTCCGGCAGCGTGACGTCGTCGACGAACGTGCCGAGGTTCTGGGTCGCCCAGTCGCTGGTGTAGGTGATGGACACCTCGACCGACCTGCCCTGCCAGGCACCGAGGTCGACGCTCCACTCCTGCCAGCCGCCGGAGTTGCCCGACGCGGCGTTCCAGGCTCCCGTCGTGCCGGTCGACGTGCAGGTCTCGGTGGCCTCGTCGTAGGTCTGGTAGTGGTCGAGCTGCGGGTGCAGCTCGCGCCAGCCCGCGGCGCAGCTGTCGCCGGTCTCCTGCGAGGTGTGTCCGTTGAGGTCGGGCAGCGTGGTCCAGTCGTCGCCACCGGCGGTGCGCGCCTCGACGAAGACGTAGTCCCAGTCGCCCTCGGTGTCGAAGGACGTCCAGAAGTCGAGCGTGCCGCCTCCGGCCGGGACGGGGACCGTCCGGGTCAGCCGCTTGTAGGTCACATCGGCGATCTGGCTGTAGGCGTAGTGCTCACCCGTGTGCGGGTTGAACGGTCCGCCCGGCTTGTCCCAGCGGGCCGAGGGCCAGCTCTCGAACTGCGGGAACTGCGCGACCGGGAGGATGCCGCTGGTCGAGATGAAGGACGACGTGGTGTGCTGGTTGTCGCCCGACTCGGGCCCGTTCATCGCCCAGTCGAGGCCAGCGAAGGGGTCGTCGATCCCCGCCACGTCGTGGACGTCGCCGTTGTCGTCGAGCCCGTCGCCCGCGACAGCGAGGTAGCCGCCGAACCAGTACTGCAGGACGTCGTTGGTGCCGTCGCCGGAGCCTCGCAGCGCGAGGCAGCGGCGCGTGTCGATGCCTGCGGGGAGCGGGTTGCAGGCAATCGTGCCCTGGGGGTCGTAAAGCTGTGTGCCGACGTTGGCGGTGTACTGCGCACCTGCCCAGTCGCCGGTGTACATCACCTTCCCGCCCTCGTTCATGAAGGCACGGAACTCCAGCATCTCGTCGAGAGCGAGGCGGTCCACGTTGCCGGGCCCGCGGCCGGCCGTACGGGTGACGACGTCGTCGCCGGTGTACCAGATCGCTGCGTCGTAGTGGCTCAGGACGCCGAGCGCGTCGGGTGCGGTCCGGTTGTTGGCGTCGACGTCGTAGACGTCCACGTCCTGGCCGTTGGCGTCCAGTGCGTCGAGGTAGTAGTCGAGGTAGTGCGGGCCGCCGGGGGCCTGGGCCGGAGAGGCTCCGGTGTAGTCCTCGGCCGACACCACGAGGACCCGGTTGCCCGACTCCGAGACGGCCCGATAGGTGAAGCTGGGGCTGCTCTTGCCGCCACCCTCGAACCACACCTCCACGTTGTCGCCGGGGTTGGTGCCGGTCACCAGGCCGCGCATCTGGTGGTAGTGCGTCGAGGTCATGCCGTACGTCTCGCCGCCTGTCCACTCGCTCGTGGGCGCGGACCGGGTCGGGCCGCCGTTGACCTTCCACTTCGCCGTCACGGCACCGAGGCTGCGCTTGGCCAGTACGGCGACGGGCTGGGGGTCGCCGTACGACTTCGTGAAGCTGAGCTGCACGCTCGGCAGCCCGCTCTTGTAGGCGTCCTCGCTGTCGAGGTAGAAGGGCTTGGTCTTGATGCCGAGCGACGACTTCGGGTCGTCGGGGTCCGCGGCGGAGTCGGCCACCGACTCGGCGAAGGGCAGGTTGCGCTCGAACTCCTCCTGCACCAGCGCCTCGTCGTCGGGGAAGACGAAGCCGCAGCCGGGGCAGCCCGGGGAGAGCTCGGGAGTCCAGGCCAGGGTGCCGGTGGCCTCCTGGGCGTAGCCGTCGACCTCACCGTTGGTGATGTAGAGGACGTCGGAGGACAGACCCGGGTGGTAGTCCTTGATGGCGGGCTCGTCGAGGTTGCCGGAAAGGGCGTAGTAGATCGGGTCGTCGGCCGTGGGGGTGCCGATCTGCCAACCGTCGTTGTAGAGCAGCCACCGCCCGTTGGAGTGGTAGTTGACCATGAACTCGGCCTTGGCCAGGTCGAAGAGCTTGATGCCGGCCCGGGTCTCCGGCTCGGACGCCGGCGACGGCCCGCGGTAGGTCTCGCTCGAGGCGATGGGGGACGAGCCCTCGTTGTCGTAGCCCCAGTGCGAGGGGTAGTTGCGGTTGGGGTCGACACCGTCGCCGACCTGGGTGATCCCGTCGCCGTTGTTGTCGCGCAGGTTCTTGCGCCACAACCGCTCGTCGGTGAACGTGTACTCATAGCCGTCGGGGTTCATCACCGGCACGAACCAGAGCTCGGTGCTCTGCAGCAGCTTCTTGGTCTCCCGGTCGTTCGCCTTCCACCGCTCGAGGTAGGTGTTCATCAGCCGCCGGGTGATCTCGGGGGCGATCCACTCGCGCGCGTGCTGGGTGGCGCTGAAGATCACCGCCGGGCGCGACCCGTCCTTCTGGCCGCGCGCACCTTGGGTGACCTTGAGCGCGAGGATGTCGCGACCCTGGTAGGTCGTCCCGAGCTTCACCAGCTTGGTCACGCCGGGGTAGGTCCGGGACGCGGCGACGAGCTGGTCGCGGATGCCGCCGGGCTCGTCGTACGACCTCCACACGGTGTAGCCGCTGGCGGCCTGCTCGGCAGCGAACTGGCGCACCGTCTTGCCGCCCTTGACCCGTGCGAGGCGCAGCTTCAGGCCCTGCGCGCGCAGCGTCTCGGCCTGGTCGGTGGTGAGCACCAGGTCGACCCGGGTCGTGTCGCCCGTCGGGTGGGCCTCTGCGAGGTCGTAGCCGGCGCGTGCCAGGAGGTCGAGCTGCTCGGCGGTGACGCCGCGGGCGACGTAGGCGTCGAGTGGGTCAGCGGTGCGCGGGGCCGCGGCCGGCGGCGAGGTGGAGGAGGGCGGCGCGAGACCGACCCCCAGGGCGGCGACAACGACGGCGACGACGCAACCTGACAGAACACGGCGCATGGCAGGACCCTCCGAGCGAGTGTGATGGGGGTCACACTGCCACCGCCCATGGGGGAGGGGAATCCCCAACATCGATGGTCCCCGGGTCGGGTCAGGCGCAGGGCAACGAACCGAGCTTCGCGAGCCCCTGCCGGTCCCCGGGCCCCAGCTCGACCTGGCCGTTGTTCCTCGCAGCCATCAGCTCGGTCGGCTCAGCCACGTGGTCGAGCCCGATGACGTGGGCGATCTCGTGCAGCACGATCGCCTCCATCGTCCGGGGCCGCTGGTCGATCGTGGCGGCGGTGAAGGCATCGGTGTCGAGCGCGATCGCGCCGGTGACGTAGTAGCGGCGACCCAGCACGCCCTGCTCGGCAGCACCGCCGCCGATGCCGGCGACGTCGCCGGCGAGCTCGGGGAACTCGCCCGCGTTGCCCCAGCCGATCACGACCGGCTGATCCGTGCCGACCGGCACGAAGTTGTAGGTGAACGGCCGCCGGTCGGTGGAGCCCTTGCTCTCGAAGACCAGGCCCGTTGCGGCCGATGCGCGCTCGATCGCGTTGTCGATGAGGGCCTGGCCGCCGGCGGGTGCGCCGGCCGGGTTCACCTCGTAGCGGATCGGGGCGCAGGGGTCCCAGCCGACGGGGTCCCCGGTGCCCGGCTGGGTCATCGCGAAGGCGTGCACGCCGCCGGGACCGTCGAGGGACGGGGCGGGAAGCCCGCGTTCGGCACCGAGGCCGATCACCCGGCGTACGGCCTGGATCTGGCTCGACGGGTGCAGCAGCACGACGAGCGCCAGCACCAGCCCGGTCACCACGACCGTGAGCACAGTCGTGGAGGTGAAGCGTGGTCGCCGCGGCGGCGGCGCACCCGGGAGCGAGCCCAGGCCGTAGAGCGCGTCCAACCGATCGAGCTCGGCCATCCGCAGCTCGAGCTCGCGCGCGTTGCGGCGGCGCTCGCCTGGCGTGAGTGGTGGGTCGGACACACCACGATTCTGTCCGAGGCCCGTGAATCGCGGGTCAGATCAGCGGGGTCAAGGGGCGTCGGGCTGTGGAAAGGTGTGGCCACACGCTCAGAAAGGCTTCTCGTGGACCCTATGACTCCCGTGTACGGCTCGGGCACGCTGCTGCTCATCGCGGCGATCGCCGTCGCCGTGCTGCTCCTCCTCATCATCGTGCTCAGGATGCACGCGTTCCTGGCGCTGGTGCTCGTCAGCTTCGCCACCGCCATCGTGGCCGGCGTACCGGTGGCCGACGTGCCCTCGGTGGCCATATCGGCATTCGGCTCGACGCTCGGGGCAGTGGCGCTGCTCGTCGGGCTCGGCGTGATGATCGGCCGGCTGCTGGAGGTGACCGGCGGCGCGCAGGTGCTGGCCGACACGCTCGTCAGTCGTTTCGGCGAGAAGCGCGCCCCCCTGGCGCTCGGCATCGCGGCGCTGCTCTTCGGTCTGCCGATCTTCTTCGACGCGGGACTCGTGGTCTTCCTGCCGATCATCTTCTCCGTCGCAAGGCGCTTCGGCGGCTCGGTGCTGATGTACGCCCTGCCTGCAGCCGGTGCCTTCGCGGCCATGCACGCGATCGTCCCGCCGCACCCGGGTCCGGTCACGGCCGCCACCGAGCTCGGGGCCAGCATCGGCCTCACGCTGCTGGTCGGCGTCGTGGCGGCTGTCGTCGCCTGGTTCGTCGGTGTGTACGCCGTGACGACGAACGTGCTCGGCAAGGTGCACGTTCCGATCGACGACTCGGTGCTCACCGGGGGCCGCGAGCCCGACGAGGGGCACCCGCCGGCGTTCGCCCACGTGCTGGGCATCCTGCTCCTGCCGCTGGTGCTCATCGCCGGCAACACGATCCTCACCACGCTGCGCACCAACGGGTCCGTCGACGCGGAAGGCGGCCTCGTCGACGCGGTCATCTTCGTCGGCCAGACGCCCGTCGCGCTGCTCATCGCGCTCCTGGTCGCGACCTACACCCTCGCCATCCGCCGCCACTCGCGCGAGGAGATCGAGGGACTGCTCAACGACTCGCTCGGCCCGATCTGCGCGATCATCCTGATCACCGGTGCGGGCGGCATGTTCGGTGGCGTGCTGCGCTTCAGCGGCATCGGCGAGGCACTCTCGGACTCGCTGGCCGACCTCGGCCTGCCGCTGATCGTCTCTGCGTTCGTCATCGCCACCATCCTGCGCGTGGCGCAGGGATCGGCGACCGTCGCGTTGACGACCACGGCGGGGCTGCTGTCTGCGGCCGTCGTCGAGGCCGACCCGTCATCGCTCCAGCTGGTCGCACTCGTGCTCGCCATCGCGGCCGGCGCGACGGTGCTCTCGCACGTCAACGACTCCGGCTTCTGGCTGGTGAGCCGCTTCTTCGGGATGGACGTCAAGACCACCCTGAAGACCTGGACGGTGTTGGAGACGACGTTGGGCGTCACGATCTTCGTGCTCGCGCTCGGGGTGTGGGCCGTCGGATGACCGCTGCGCTGCACCTGGTCTTCATGGGCGTCTCCGGCTCGGGGAAGTCCACGGCCGCGCTCGCCGTCCAGGAACAGCTGGGGTGGGAGTTCGCGGAGGGTGACGACTTCCACCCGCCGGCCAACCTCGCCAAGATGCGTGAGGGCATCCCGCTCACCGACGCCGACCGCTGGGGGTGGCTGGAGTCGCTCGCCGCATGGACGGCCGAGCGGGACGCCAGGGGCGAGCCCACGATCATCAGCTGCAGTGCCCTGCGCAGGTCCTACCGCGACGTGCTGCGCCGCGGGGGCGAGGGCACGTTCTTCGTCCACATGACCGGCGACAAGCACATGATCCTCGGCCGGATGAGCGGCCGCGAGCACTTCATGCCGCCCAGCCTGCTGGAGTCACAGCTCGACACCCTCGAGCCGCTCGCGGCCGACGAGGAGGGCATGGACGTCGATCCTGGGCTGCCCCTCGACCGGATCGCGGCGATGGTGCTCGCGCGCCTGGGCCTGGCGCCGACTTCCTGATGAGGCGGCTCGCCGTTCGTGGCGCGGGGTTCTCGCCGGTCAAGGGGATGCGGCACCTCGAGCACGACGTCGTACGCCTGGACGAGCGCGGAGCGGTGGGGGATCGCGCCTTCTGCGTGGTCGACCCCGCCACGGCTCGGGTGCTGCGGACCGTGCAACATCCGTCGCTCCTCTCGGTGGCGGCCCGCGCCGGGGATGGTCTGCTCTCGATGGCGATGCCGACCGGCGAGATCGTCGCGGCGGAGCCGACGCCGTCCGGGGAGTCGGTGGCGTGCGACTACTGGGGACGGACCGTCGACCTCGCCCTGCTCGACGGGCCGCACGCCGAGGCCATCTCCGACCTCCTCGGCCAGGACGTACGACTCGCTGCCGCCCCGCGCGGTGCTGTCGTCTTCGCGGCACCGATCACGATCATCGGTACGGCGTCGCTGCGCGCGCTCACCGACACGATGCAGCAGGCCGTGGCGGCAGCGCGGTTCCGGGCGACCCTCGTGGTCGAGACCGACGAGCCGTGGGTGGAGGACTCGTGGCCGGGCACCGAGGTGCGCGTGGGGGAGGCACGCCTGCGGATCGGCGGCCCGATCCCGCGATGCGCGGTGATCGACCACCACCCCGAGACGGGCGTGAAGGACCTGCGGCTGTTGAAGGCGCTCGTTGGGCAGCGACCGACCAACGAGGCGGGGGAGCCGATGTTCGGGGTGTACGCCGAGTGCGTCGGGGCTGGGATCGTCGGTTGAGGGGAGGCGCGAGAACCCGCACGAGAGGCCACGCTCTAGGGTGAATCTTGATGGAACATACGTTCTGATAGTAGTGGCGGAGTGGTAGGGTGGGCCGCAGGCCCGAATGACACTTCGGAATCTGGATCCGCTTCACTCGCAGGCACGGCGCGGGTGGCGGTGGGAGCGGCAGGAGGGCCAGTCGCGAGGGTGAGTGATAGTCCGGGATCCGGGCCTCCAGGAGCGACGACCGTTGTGAGTCACGCGGACGCGTGGCGAAACCGTCGTCGAGGGGAGGCCGATCGTGATTCATCCGATCGTGGCGTGTGCCTCGGACATCTCGGCGACGCTCAAGGGTGTCGCGACGATCAATCCGACGTTCATGTCGAGCGATGACAAGGCGGCTGCGTTGGTGGGGTTGGTGCGCGCCGAGGCCCAGCTGGTCGAGCTGCGGCTGCGGGTCCTGGCCGACGCGGGTGACCTCGCCGAGCAGACCGCGGCCAGGGACGCGGCGGGGTGGCTGGCGCAGACGACGCGGACCCGGTTCGCCGACGCCCGTGCCGACCTGAGGCTCGCCACGGCGTTGGAGCGTGAGCTCCCGGTGCTGGGCGCGGCGATGCGCGAGGGCGACGCCACCCTGGCCCAGGCCCACGTCATCCACCGTGCGGTCACCGCGCTGCCGGCGAGCGTGGACCCGGACACCGTCGCGCGCGCGGAGGCGCACCTGGTCGCCCAGGCTGCGGTGTTCGGGCCGAAGGAGCTCGCCCGGCTCGGGCGGCGGATCCTCGACGTGGTGGCCCCGGAGGTCGCCGAAGCAGCCGAGGCACGCCGGTTGGCCGAGCTCGAGGCCCACGCCGCCGAGAAGACCCGCCTCACGATGCGCCGCCTCGGTGACGGCACCACCCGCATCTCCGGGCGGGTGCCGGACGCCTGTGCGACCCGGCTCGCGACGTTCCTCGAGGCCATCGCCAACCCCCGCACGCGGACACGGCAGCGTCAGACGGCGACGCCGGTGATCCGTTCACCCGGTTGCCGTACCCGAAGCGGCTCGGGCAGGCACTGTGCCGGTTCTTCGAGTCCCTCGACCCGACCCGGCTCCCGGTCCACGGTGGTGATGCGACCACCCTGATCGTCACCATCCCCCTCGCCTCCCTGCGCACCGAGCTCGCGACCGCCGACCTCCTCGGGGGTGGCCTGGTGCCCGGTGACGAGGCCACCGGTGACCTCATCACCGCAGCCCAGGCCCGACGCCTGGCGTGCACCGCGAAGATCCTCCCCGCCGTCCTCGGCGGCGACAGCATCCCCCTCGACCTCGGCCGCGCCCGACGGCTCTTCTCACCCGCCCAGCGCAAGGCACTGCTGATCCGCGACACCACCTGCCGCGCCGAGGGCTGCGAGGTCCCCGGCACCTGGTGCGACGCCCACCACACCGACCCCTGGTCAACCGGCGGACCCACCGACCTCACCAACGGTGTCCTGCTCTGCAACCACCACCACCACCGCGCCCACGACAACACCTACCGCAACGACCGCCTCCCCAACGGCGACCTCAGGTTCCACCGACGCAGATAGGCCGTCAGGCCACCCTGGTCCACAGATGCGAGAAGGGGGCTCGTGCCGGACAGGTCAGGAGTCGTTCACCGGGATGGTGCCCAGATCTCGGAAGCGAAGCCCACGTGGTCGTTCTGCCAAGCAGCGCAGTCGCGCCCGGGGTTCTGGCCGCCCTGCACATGACGGAGGTGGACAGGCAGTGCAAGGACGAGGTCGCCCTCAAGCAGTACGGCACGCTGGTCGCCACCTGTGACCGGGTCTACCACCAGCTGCCGCCCACTCTCGTCGCCGAGGCGGGACTCCTGCCCGGCCCCCAGCTGCGCTCGCTCGATCTCACCGCCGCCATCCGGCTCGGTGTCGACTGCGTCGTGACCGACGACCGTCGCATGGCGGAGGCAGCGACCGAGCTCGGGATGACCGTGATGGCACCAGCCTGAGCAGGTTCTCCACAAGCACGAAGACGCACGTTTCCCGGCTGCCTGCTCGGGCAGGTGATCTCCGAAGTTCCACGACGAGGAGGACCCATGGACGACCCAGGCTTCATCGGCTGCATCCGGGTGAGCCCGTCGCTCAACGACGACGAGGTGGGCTTCCTCCTCGCCCTGTCCGAGTCCGGCCGGACCCTGCGCAGCACGCCGACCGGGCGCGGCAACACCGACGTGCCGTTCGCACGCCTCGCGTGGCAGGCGTGCAGCGACGGCTGTTGCCTGTCGTGGGACCACGACCACGAGGCGACCACGTGGATGGAGCCGTCGCTGACCTTCCTCATCGACCACCTGCTCGGCCCTGGTGCAGAGGGCGAAGGGCGCCGTCCGTTCGAGGGATTCACCTTCGACCACGTGCTGAGCGGCGTGGTGGTCGGACGAGGGCGCCGCGATGCCGACACCACGCTCGTCGAGGTCGCCGACAACGTGGTGTCGGGACGGCTGGTCCCCACGGCGTGCTCGGCGACGGAGGAGCGAACTCCGTCGAAGCAGGCGGTTCGGCGGGCGTCGAACGTGATCGAGTTCCGCCCGCGTCGCGCGCGATGAGCCGGGGTCGTGATGAGGACCCGTCGGGGTGGGGACGACGCGGGAGTGTCGTGGCACCGTGGCCGCCATGAGCATCCGCACCGGCACGACGGTCAGGTGGAAGTGGGGTTCCTCGTGGGCCGAGGGCACGGTCGCAGAGGTCCACCACGACGACGTCTCCCGCACGACCAAGGGGAGCGAGGTGACACGTCACGGCAGCGACGACGACCCGGCGTACGTCATCGAGCAGGAGGACGGCACCGTCGTGCTCAAGCTCCGGAGCGAGGTCGAGAGGGCCTGAGCCTCGACGCGCGGTGCCTGGGCATCACACCTACAGAAGCGGGGGAGCCTCGTCCGGGGCGAGGACGGCAGGCGCCGACGACGGCGGGTCGACGACGCGTACGTCGTGGGTCTCGAGGACGTCGCGGAGGGCTCGAGTTCGCACGACGGACGGGAGGCGGCGGGGTCTGCCGGCGCGACCGAAGACCGCGAGGCTCCGCACTCGCGTGCCGCCGGTGAATCGCGGCTCGTGCACGATGCCGCCGAGACCTGCCGCCCGGAACGCCGCTGCCCATGCCTGCGTCACGGAGTAGATCCCGGTCCCGACGGACAGCGACCGGTTGACCCATCGCTGGGCCGGCTTCACGGGCAGGTTGGCCGCGCGCATCGGGGGCACCTCTGTCGTCGTGACCGTGACCGATCCCTGGGGAGTGGTGAGCGCCGACGCCAGGACGCTCTCGTGGCCGGAGACCGTGCGCAGCTGTGTGCCGACCCGCTCACGAGCGGCGGCCTCCTCGGTGGACGCGAGGTAGCAGGTCCCGTCCGGCGCAGCCAGGTCGAAGCGACCACATGCGTCCGGGTCGTCACCCGGGTCGACCGACGAGAACCACCAACAGCCGTGGTCGCGCCCGCCGCGGTCGACGTGGGCGCGGAACCATGGACCGCCGACGGAACGTCTCGGGAAGCGAGCAAGCTCGGCCGGGTCCTCGGGCGGCAGCGGGTGCAACGACCGGCCGCGCGGCGACGAGGTCACCCGCTGGCTCAGGCGACGAGCGCGGACGCGTCGCGTTGCGCGAGACGGGCGACCGTTGCCGGGTCCGTCCCGTCGCGGAGCGCCGTGCGCGGGGAAGATCCGGACAGGTCCGGGTGTGCGGCGACCAGCCATACCCCGGCGGCCCAGCGGTCGAGTCCCCGCAGTGCCTTGAGCACGGGCACGAGGACCGGACGGATGCCGCCGTCCCCGGTGAACTGCCAGGCGGGGTAGAGCCACTGGCCGTCACCGGTGCGCATGGCCAGCACGGTCTCGTTGGCGCGGCGACTGGCCAGCGCCTGCTTGGTGACGCCGCCGAGCTGGTGGAGGGCTCCGGCCGAGTCGTAGAACGGGCCGAGGTCGGCGAAGTGGGGGTCGAGGTCGGCAGGACCGGCACCAGGCAGGCCGGCACCGAGCAGCCTGGCCAGCTCGCGTGGCTCCGGCAGCGCCGAGCCTCGGTGTGAGAGCTCTCGCACGCGGTCGAGAAGCCGTGGCCGGACTTCGAGCAGCACGCTGTCGACGTAGTCCTGGTAGGACGGTCCGGCCATGGGGACTCCTTCGCGGTCAACCCGGTCAAGTCCAGTGTACGTCGGCGAACCGCGCGGCACGTCCGGCATGCGACACCGGCCCGGGTGAGGCCTACTCCCAGGCGCTGAGGTCCGGCGGCACGTCCACCGACAGCGAGCGGAGCACCTCGAGCGGTACGACGTCGAGCGCGCGTTCGGAGGTCGCGGCCAGCACGACCGGGGCGGCGAGCCCCGCGTCGTACGCCTGGAGCCAGCGCGCCGCGACGACACACCACCGGTCACCCGGCACCAGGCCGGGGAACTGCCATTCCGGACGAGGGGTCGAGAGGTCGTTGCCGACCGAGCGCTGGTGGGCGAGGAACTCCTCTGTCATGACGGCGCACACGGCGTGGAGCCCGGCGTCGTGCGGGCCGACGGTGCAGGTGCCGTCGCGGTGGAAGCCGGTGACGGGATCGGTGCCGCACGACTCCAGCAGGCCGCCCAGGACGTTGCGCTCGGTCATGCCCCCATCATCGCCGGTCAAGGGCTAGGACTGTCGCGCGGCCTTCTTCGCAGCGGCTTCCTCGCGACGCTCGACGAAGCGGGTCGCCTCGCCGTCGAGCGCCGACACGGCGGTCGCGAGCTCCTCGCGCGCCCGCTCGCCGTCCTCGTCGAGACCCTCGAGGTCCCACACACCCCACTGACGCAGCAGGGGACTGACGATGTCGTCGTGGTGGATCCGCAGGTCGTAGATGCCGGCCTTCGCCATCTGCACCGCCTTGCGGGCGAAGCCGGGGATGACGCTGCCCGGCATCTGGAAGTCGACGACCTCCTCGGTGATCGCGCGCATCGTCTGGCTCGGTGCGAGCTGCAGCGCCGCGGTGACGATGTTGCGGTAGAAGATCATGTGCAGGTTCTCGTCCTTGGCCACCCGACTGAGCAGCTTCTCGGCGATGGGCTCCTCGGTGTAGCGCCCGGTGTTGCGGTGCGAGATGCGGGTGGCGAGCTCCTGGAAGGAGACGTAGGCGCACACGTTGAGCAGTGACTTGTCGAGCGCCTCGTAGCCCGACTCCATGGTCTCCATCCGCGCGCGCTCGAGCTCGACGGGATCCACGCCGCGGGTCACGAGCAGGTAGTCGCGGATGCAGAAGGCGTGCCGACCCTCCTCGGCGGTCCAGCGGTTGACCCACGTGCCCCAGGCCGAGTCACGGCCGAAGGCGCGGTCGATCTCGCGGTGATAGCTCGGGAGGTTGTCCTCGGTCAGCAGGTTGACCTCGAGCGCCGTCCGGGCGATCGGGGACAGCTGCGACTGCGCGACCTCCCACGGATCGCCGCCCAGGTCGGCGAAGTCACGCCCCAGGCTCCAGGGCACGTATTCGTGGGGCATCCACTCGTCCGCCATGTCCATGTGCCGGTTGAGGTTGTCCTCGACCGTCGACTCGAGCTCGGCCAGGAGTTGGGGCGTGTCGAGTGCGGCCATGGATCCATCTCCTCGAGTAACGGGAGGGACGCGGTGTCCTCCAGACCATGCCTACACCCGTCAGGGCCGTGTGGCCAGAGCGTCGCCGAGGCCAGTTCATCGACCCGAAGTTCGCCTCATTGACCGGGCAAGGCGCATACTTGGATCAAATGAACTCACCCGCGAAGCGCAAGCATCTGTCTGGCAGCCCTTTCAAGCAGGCGCCGGAGCCGACGATCGAAGAGTTCGCCGTGGGAGACAAGGTCTGCCACGACCTCTATGGGCTGGGCAAGGTCGTCAGTGCCGAGGCCCACGCCGTGACCTGCGACTTCGGAGCCCAGAAGGTGCGGATCACCAGTCCCTACAACAAGCTCCAGCACCTCTGACTGATCAAGACCTGTAGCCGCCGAGGACCTCGGCCAGTTTCAGGTGCCCGGCCGCCTCCTCACGCCGGTTGAGCCGCTGGAGCGAGCGGCCGGCGAGCAGGTGGGCGTACGCCTCGCCGGGCTCGTCGATGAGCAGCGCCTCCGCGGTTGCGAGGGCGCCGTTGAGCTGCGCGGAGTGGAAGAGTGCGCGCGCGAGCAGCAGTCGTACGTCGATCAGTGCGTGCCCGAACTCGGCGGACTGCGGAGACTCGACCAGCTCCCTCAGGAGCACGGCTGCCTCGCGGTAGGCGCGGTCGTCGAACAGGCTCTGCGCACGGACCCAGCGGTCGTGGAAGCTGTCCTCCACGAGCCCGGCGTGCCCGGCCAGGAGCCGCTCGAACGGGGTGAAGTCGGTCATGGTGGCCTCCTGTCAGTGGTGCTGGAGGAACGCCCGGGCGCGCTCGCGCATTCCGCACGTCACGCTCCTAGCGACCGGCCGTCCTGACGAGCCGGCGGAGCGCCAGCCGGGCGACGGGGCCGTAGGGGAGCGCCACCGCGGCGGGCAGGTGGATGCGCGCCCATGCCCGGACCCCGTCGGTGGTCTCCGCGACGCCGTGCTCCATGCGTACGCCGAGTGGGCCGACGCCGACTCGCCACGCCCAGCTGCGGTCCGCGTGGGACACGGACTCGACCGTGAACGGCACCCGGACGAGCAGGGGACCGTGCACCACGCCGCGCGTGCCGGCGACGATGACCTCGTCGTCACACCTCACGCTGCGGATCTGGGGCGCCCAGGTCGACCACAGTGCCGGGCGGACGTAGCTCTCCCACGTCTCGTCGATGGGTCGGGCGCCGGTGGCGCTGATCTCGAGCATGCCTCCCACGGTTGCACACGGACCCCTCCCCCCTCGGGTATCCATGGGACTTCCGGGGGTCGATCGGGCTGATTCAGCCCGCGATCTCCCATGGATATCCCTCCACTCCATTGCGCGCGGGCACCGGTGGTGCTGCTACGAGCGTGGCCCCGACTCGGGCGCGCGGACCATCGGGAGCCTCGCCGTGGTGATCGTGGAGCTCTGAAGCCATGGGGTGACACCAAGGCTCCACGATCTCGACGGGTCACCTGGGCTTTCGGGGAGGCCGTGGCTCAGCCGTCGGCACCGGCCCGGTTCGCGGCCCTGATGCGGTCGCCGACGGCCTCGAGCCAGAGCCGGTAGCCCTCGGGTGCCTGAAACGTGCACCCCATCTCCGAGAGCTCGCGGCTGAGCAGCTGATCGGAATCGATCGTGGCGAGCAGCTCGTCGATCTGGGCAGGGACACGGGCTGCCCGCTCGGGTGAGCGCTGGACGAAGTCGTCGATCGCTGCCTCCCACGAGTCGTACTCGTGCTCGTCCCAGAGTTCATAGAAGTAGGCGCCCATCAGGTGGTCAGGTCGTCCATGTTCGTTGCTCCTCACGTTGGGGTACGCGGTCAGCAGCTGCCAGCTGCGTGCCACCGTCTCGCGTTGGAGATGAGCACGACGCTTTCACCCCGCTCTGGGTACGAGACGGCTCCAGTCGGTCTTCAGTGACCGTAGGTGCCTGTCTTGCGCGCCGAGATCCGTCTCGATGACGAGTTTCTCGGTTCCTCGCCGCTGCTCAAAAGCCACTTCCGGATCGATGCCTCGTCGGCATGTCGTGACAGAGCACGCTCGATCGCTGATCTCGGCTCAGCGGCTCCTGCGGTCGTCAAAGGTGGATGCTCGTGTGCAAGCCAGTCGCGCGTTCAGCCGCTCCATCAGCTCCTCCACCGACTTGCCGACGTGGTCTCCGAGCGTGTGTCCCGGCGGCTTCTCGTGCATTGCCAACCAACCCGGCTTGCGATCAGTCACCCATCGGAGCGGATGCCTCATCTCCCCCCGCTCGGTACGCGCCGGCACGCGGAGGAACTTCTCGGCGCGGGTGCGTACGGCGACGAGCTCCTCTCGTGCGGTGCGGAGGCGCGCGGCGGCAGTCGCGGTTCCTGCGCGCAACGCGACGAGCAGCGCGTGGAAGCGCGGTGCGTAGGCGCGCACTCGCGCCACGGCGACACCGACGGCGACACCTCCGCCCAGTCCGCCGGTGACACCGGTGAGGAGGACGGAGAGCGCAACGCCCTCGACCACCATCTGCCCGATCTCGGCCAGCAGGGCGCGGGTGCGGTCGTGGGTCTCCTCGACCGCGGCGGCGTACTCCTCGCAGGCAGTGGCCAATCCGTCGAGCTGCCACGCGGTGTCACCGATCAGCGTGTCGAGCTCGCCGAGCGCGGCCATCGCGATCGGCACCTCGGGGGACCGCTGACGCCGCAGCACGTCGGTGGCCGCCTCGACGTGATCGGTGAGGCTGGCCGCGGAGGCAGCGGCGCGACGCCACGCGGCGGCAGCGCTGCGGACCCTCGCGACGTCGGCGCCCGGCCAGACGAAACCTTCGACCTGGTCGAGGATCCAGGCGTCCACGCCGCTGTGCGACGGCTCCTGAGCCCCCAGGCTCGAGGGTGGGGGCACTGGCCGGATCCGCACGAAGTCGTCGTCATCGAGGCTGCCCCCGACGTAGCCCGAGACCACCAGTCCGGCAGACGCCGCCTCGGCGCCGGCGTGGTTGAGGCCCGTCGTCGCCAGGAGGCGACCCGCTCCGATGAACGCGTGTGCCAGGTCGGCCAGGGCGCCGACGGCTTCGCGGGCGCCGGCGTCGTACGCCGTGGCGAACTCGCTGCTCGTCGCGTCGTTGCCGGCCATGCCTGAGCAGTCGGCGAGCTTCGACGACAACGACTCCGTCAGCAGGGCGGCGATCTGGTTGGCGGTGCGGCAGGCGTCGGCCGCCTGGGTGAAGCCACCGCACTCGACGCTGAGCCTCACCGCACCTGCTCCCACATCGCGACGTTGGCCGCCACGGCCTGTCGGTAGTTGGTCTCCGCGCTCTCGCCCAGCCCGCGCAGGGCAGCCAGTGCGGTCACCATGTCGGCGCACCCCTCGCGCCAGGTGCCGTACGCCGCTGCGTGGGCGTCGCCCGCCCGGCCGAGCCAGTGCTCGTGCAGGCCGACGTGCTCGTCGTGGATGTCGCTGCCGAGGTCGAGGAGTGCGCGCTGGCACGCCGCGAGGGAGGAGATCACGTGGCGCAGCTCGTCGAGGTCCACGTCGAAGGCCGTCATCCCAGGCGCCCCTGGAGTCGGGTCGACGCCTGCGTCGATTCGATGTCTCCACGGTCCAGCTCGGCGTGTGCCTGGGAGAGTGCAGCCACGTCGCGACGAAGGTCGTCGATGACGTCGTCCGCCCCGTCGCGCCAGGCCTCCCAGTGGGCGCGGAAGGTCCTGGCGGCGTCGCCGCGCCAGCCATTCAGCAGTCCCTCGACCGCGTCGCCGACCTCGCCGCGACGCGCGGCCAGGTCGGCCACCCTGTCGCCGAGGGCCTGGCTGCTGGCGGTGAACCGCGCCGGGTCGAGCTGGACGATGCTTCCCGAGTCGAGCATGGTCACGATGCTCGCCGAGGCGAGGTGTGCCGCACCACCCGTCCCGGGCAATCTGTGGACAACCCGGGAGGCGCGGTCAGTTCCAGATCGCGGTCGCCCACTCGGGGTGGTCGATGAACGGGTTGCGGTTGCCCTGCCAGGTGGAGTGGATGCGGTCGTTGCGGCGCATCTCGAAGGTGCTCACCGGGTCCTCGGTGTTCCACTGCAGCAGCACCTCGAGGTCGCCGATCTGCGTCGACGACGTGCCGACCGTCGAGCTCATCTCCAGGTCGTTGAAGCCGTCGCCGCCCTCATAGCGGATCGCCATGTAGAGCAGCATCCGCGCCACGTCACCCTTCACTGCGTCGCGGGGCTCGAAGGAGTTGCTGTCGGTCCAGCAGCCGGTGCAGCCGGAGACGGCAGTGCCGCCGAGGTCGAAGTCCTTGTTGCCACGCGTGGAGTTGACCGTGACGTCCTCGGGGCGGACATGGTGCAGGTCGGTGCCCGGCCCGGCGCTCGTGGTGAAGCCGCCGCGGGACTGCGCCCAGACGTGTTCGCGATTCCACTGGCCGGTGCTGCCGCCGTTGCTGCTCTTCGAGATGGAGCGGCCGGTGTAGAGCTCGATGACGTTGGCGGTGTTGTCGGGGTCCTGGTCGGTGTCCTTGAGCGCCGTCCAGACCTGGTCGTAGGACAGCCGGGTGTGGCCGTCGATGATGTCGTGCAGCGAGGTGCGCAGGGCCGTGCCGCTCTTGCCGATCGCGGGCGCGTAGTAGGTGGAGTCCCACGGGCTGGTGCCACCCGGCGGCGCCCCGCCGGCCAGCGCGAAGGCCGAGGTGCTCGTCATGCCCGGGTGCGAGAAGTACGCCGCCAGCGCTCCCGTGACGTCGACCTGCTTGCCCATCAGGGACGGGTTGCTCTTCAGTCCCCACTGCGCGCGGAAGGCCGACGGGATCTGGACGTAGAGCATCTGCGAGGTGTTCGTGGTGCTTGCGGAGTCGGCGATCGCGAGGGCGTAGTCGTTGGGGAACCCGGAACGTACGACGGTGCTGGTCGCCGTCGGTTGGCCGACGACGTAGCCACGCACCGTCTGCGACGAGCCGTTCTGCTGGCCGATGGCCTGGCTGACCGTGAGGGGCGTGGCCGCATCCGCGGGAGGAGCCAGCGACGGCAGGACGATGAGGACGAGGGTGGTGATGAGCGCCAGCGAGAGCGAGCGCCCTCTCCCGAGAAGGATGGTCATGGCGCCGCAGCCTGCCGTACGACGAACCCGCTGGGAAGGCTTCTCGGGCAAGACGTCGCGCCACTCCGGCCACAGCAACCACTCGAGGCCCTACGCAGGAGGTGCCCGAGGTGCGGGTGGGACGCCACGCAGGCTCACGTGGGCAATTGAGAGTCCCCCTACACCGTGTGGGACGAACTTCCGGAAAAAGGCCACGGAATGTCGCGGAACTCTTTAAGTTGAGTCTCGCCTCGACAGCTCGGGGCATCTACTCGTCGTCGAAGTCGCACACCTATCGCGAGGCACACATGACAAAGGATGCAACCCGGGTTGACCGGGGCTCTGGCCTGTCGGTTGCTGGATGGCCTCTGCGCCGCAAGATCGCGCTGGCACTGGCCATCCCGCTTCTTCTCGCCGCGACCCTCGGTGCCCTGCGCGTGCAGGGCGACCTGGCCGACTCGACGAGTGCGAGTCGCAGCGCCGAGCAGGTCACGATCATCAAGCCGGCGGTGGACTACCTCACCGCGTCCGAGACCGCGATGGTGGCCGCCCAGACCGACAGCGCCGCCGCCCAGGGCGATCTCATCGACGCGATCGACGACATCGTCGCCTCGGCCGAGACCCTCACCCAGGCACGCGACAACGCCGAGCTCAACGAGCTGCAGACCGCCCACGTCGACGCCCTGCTCGACCTCAGCCAGGCGATGCGCGGCGACGAGGCCCAGAACCTCGGCCCCGCCACCTGGATCGCCCTGGTGCGTCAGCTCGAGTCCAGCGTCTCCCAGCTCGTGACCAGCGTGAACGCCGCCTCGTCCACCCCCCAGCCTCGTCTCGAGCAGCTGTCGCAGGCGATGAGCGGCCGGCTGTCGCTGGCCATGCAGCAGGGCCTGGTCGCCAACACCGAGCTTGCCCAGTCCGGCTCGCAGGAGCTCTTCTCCGAGATCGGCGTCGAGGCCTCGGCCATCGACCGTCTCGCCGGCTCGGTGGAGGGCGCCGATGCGCTCACCGCTGAGCTGCGTACGGCGAACACGCGCCACGCCGGCCAGATCCGTGACGACTCCGCCACCAACCTCGGCGGACGCGACTCCTACAAGCCCTACGACGAGATCACCGAGACGCTCATCAGCGGCGTCACCACCGCGCTCACCGACGCTGCGTCCGCCGCTCGCAACAGTGCACTGCTCGGCGCGTTCCTGACGCTCGCAGCCCTGGCCGCCGCCATCGCGCTGGCTCTCGCCGTCGCCCGCAGCCTGCTCGAGTCGATCGGCAAGGTCCGCGAGGGCGCGCTCGCCGTGGCCCGGCACCGCCTGCCCGACGCCGTCGCCCGGATCCGCGCCGGCGAGGAGCCGGAGCCGATCAAGCCGATCGATGTCACCACCAACGAGGAGATCGGTCAGGTCGCCCGGGCGGTCGACGACCTCCACCGCCAGGCCATCCACCTCGCCTCCGGTGAGGCTCAGCTGCGACGGACCGTCAACGCGATGTTCGTGACGCTCTCGCGACGCAGCAACTCGCTGGTCAACCAGCAGCTCGCCCAGATCGAGCGTCTCGAGCACGACGAGGAAGACCCGAAGCGCCTCGAGTCGCTCTTCCGCCTCGACCACCTGGCCTCGCGCATGCGTCGTACGGCCGACTCGCTGCTGATCCTGGCCGACGCGCCCAGCCGGGACGCGGGTTCCTTCAGCCTCACCGTGGGTGAAGCACTGCAGGCCGCGACCTCGGGTGTGCAGGACTACCGCCGCGTCCAGATCATGTCCCACCTCGGCACCCGCATCAGCGATGCTGCTGCGCCCGACGTGGTGCACCTGCTGACCGAGCTGGTCGACAACGCGCTCAACTTCTCGCCTCCCTCCGAGCCCGTCCGCCTCAGCGCCAAGCTCGGCGCCGACGGTGCGACGATCACGGTCACCGACTCGGGCCTCGGCGTCCCTGCCGCCGAGCTGGACGTGCTCAACAGCGACCTGGCCCACGGGTCGGAGGCCACGCCCGACACCGCACGCCGGATGGGCCTGTTCGTGGTCTCCCGCCTGGCCGAACGCCACGGCGTGGTGGCGAGCCTCGCCAGGAACCCCGGTGGCGGCATGACGGCCACCGTCCTGCTTCCTCCGTCCGTCCTGCCGGAGACTCCGCAGACCGCCGCTCCCGCGTCCGCCCCCGCGGTCACTGACAGGTCCTCCGCCCGACGTGCCTCGCCGGCCACCCCCGCCGCTGCGCCTGTCCCGGTGGCCCCGGTGGCCCCGGCCGCCCAGGTCCTGGCACAGGACAGCACCTCCGAGCCCGAGGCCACCAAGCGTCGCGGTCTCGGCCGGAGCCGTGCCGCGAAGGCTGCTGCGAAGTCCGCCGCGAAGGCGGCCGCCGCCGAGGCGAAGGCTGCCGCCGCCAAGGCGAAGGTTGCCGCGAAGGCTGCCGGGAAGGCTGCCGCTGCCGAGGCCAAGGCTGCCCGCAAGCGAGGACCCGAGGCCGAGCCCGAGCCCGAGCCGCAGGCGGAGACTCCCGTCGAGCCGATCCCGGAGCGCCTGACCCTGGAGAACCTGCTGCCGCGGCGCGAGCCCGGTGCCAACACCCCGCGCACGGGTGCCGAGGCGTTCACCACGCCGACGTCGGGTGAGACCGGCCCGCTGTTCGGCAGGCGTACGCCGGCCGCAGCTGCCGACCCGTCCGAGTCGGACGACGCCCCGACGACCGAGGCTGTCGACCAGCCGACCGCCGAGTCTTCGGAGCCGACCCCCACGAGCAGTCCCGTCGAGGCCCAGTCCTCAGAGGCCGAGTCCTCAGAAGCCGAGTCCTCAGAAGCCGAGTCCTGGGAGACCGAGCAGGTCGCCTCCGTCGTGCCGATCACCGCACTGGCCTCGCGTCAGCGGGCCCAGGCCGAGGAGGCCCGCGCGTCCGAGGAGCTGGCCCCGGTCGCGACCGAGGACCCCGTCGAGGAGCCCGTTGCCGAGGAGCCCGTTGCCGAGGCCACCGTCGAGGAGCCGGCTGCGGCAACCCGTCCCGACCCGCTGACCGACCCGCTGACGGACCCGCTTCCCGCCTACGCCTACGACGCCTACGAGGCCTACGACGAGCAGGAGCCCGAGCCCGAGCCGGCTGATGACTTCGGCGCCGAGTCCCACCACGTACGGGTGGATCACCACGACCCGCTGGGCGTGGACGTGCGCGGGCCGAGCACCGAGGTGGCGCCCGAACCAGTGCTGGCACCCGAGACCGAAGTGGCCCGGGCCGAGCCCGAGGCTGCTCCGGAGGCGCCGGCCGCCTACGCCACTGGCGGACTCGCCGGCCGACTCGCCGGCGGACTGCCGACGCGTACCCGGGGCGGGGCCGACGAGATCAACCGCGACATGCCGGGCATGCCCGCGGCGAACGGTGAGCCCCGCCGGATCAACGGCGACTCCCCGATCTTCAAGTCCATGCGCTCGGGTTGGCTGACCGGCGACGAAGGTGAGTTCCACGAGACCGAGATCGATCGCGGCTGGGAGATCGCCGAGCATGCTGCCGACGATGCGCCGATGGTGCAAGCCACCCCGATCGGGCTACCGCGTCGCGCCCCCGGGGAGCGTCTGATCCCGGGTAGCGTCACCCCGCCCGAGCCGTCCAAGGTGCGTGATCCCGATGCCATCCGGCGCCGGCTCCAGGCCCATACCGCGGGAGTGTCCCGCGGTCGACGAGCAGCCCAAAGTTCCCCTCAGCACACGGAAGCAGGCCCCGCATGATGCACGAATCCACCAGCCCCGCCACCGGGGACGACCGTGACCTCGACTGGGTGATGTCGCGCTTCGTCGAAGAGGTTCCCGACGCAGCACACGCGATCCTGGTGTCTGCCGATGGTCTCCTCATGGCGTCGAGCAGCGGCATCCCGGGAGAGCGCGCCGAGCAGGTCGCGGCCGTCTCCTCCGGTCTCGCCAGCCTCGCCGTCGGCGCTGCGCGCCTCTTCGAGGGTGGCTCGGTGATGCAGACCATCGTCGAGATGGAGATGGGTTTCCTCATGCTGATGAGCGTCGGTGACGGCTCCAACCTCACCGTGCTCACCACCGAAGAGGCGGACATCGGCCAGGTCGGCTACGAGATGGCCCTGCTGGTCGACCGCGTCGGACGCACCGTCGAGGCTCAGGCCCGCGTCGGTGCGGGCAGCTGACCGAGGCCGGTGCGATGACGCCCCCAGTCGAGCCGGATGACGAGGTCTATCGACCTCGGCTGATCCGGTCCTACACCATCACCGCAGGCCGGACCGCCGCCAAGGTCGACCTGGCCATGGAGGCGACACTGCGCCTCCAGGCAGGTGCGGAGGCGCCGTCCTACCTGACCCCCTCGACCATGCAGGTGCTCGAGGTCTGTGATCGCCGTTCCGTCGCCGAAGTTTCGGCTCTGACCAAGATGCCGATCGGCGTCACCCGGGTGCTGCTGGGTGACTTGATCGAGCAGGGTCTCATCCGCATCCAGGCCACCATCACCGAGAAGACGTCGACTGATGAGCGACTGGAGCTCATCGAAAGGACCCTCCGTGGACTTCGAAACTACTAAGGCACAGCGCGCGGCTGCGTCGACGAAGATCGTCATTGCCGGCGGCTTCGGCGTCGGCAAGTCGACGCTCGTCGGCGCCGTCTCGGAGATCGATCCGCTGCGCACCGAGGCACTCGTCACCAACGAGTCCGAGGGCGTCGACGATCTCGCCGGTGTGCCCACCAAGGCGACCACCACGGTCGCCATGGACTTCGGTCGGCTGACCCTGGCCGAGGACCTCGTCCTCTACCTCTTCGGTACACCGGGCCAGCGCCGCTTCTGGTTCATGTGGGACGACCTGTGCCGTGGTGCCATCGGCGCCATCGTGATGGTCGACGTCGCGCGCCTCGACGAGTCGTTCTCGCCGCTGGACTACTTCGAGTCCAAGGGCATCCCGTTCATCGTGGCGGTCAACGAGTTCGACGGTGTGCCGCGCTACCCCACCGACGAGATCGCTGCCGCGCTGGCACTTCCGCCGGAGGTGCCGATCATCAGCCTGGACGCTCGCGACCGCGAGCAGGCCAAGGGTGCTCTCGTGAAGATCACCGAATACGCCCTCATGCGACTTCGTGAGTCGCTCACCGTGAATGCGAACTGATCCCATGAGCCGTCTCGCCCGCCTCCGCCCCGTGCCGACCGGCCCGGTCGTCGCCGCCGTGACCGGCATCGCCCTGCTCGCCCTGTCCGGGTGTGGGAGCGCGGCCGGCCAGTCAGCCGCCGCGCTGACCGACGTCAACCTCGTCAAGAAGGGGGCACTGACGGTCTGCACCGACATGCCCTACGCGCCGTTCGAGTTCAAGGAGAAGGGCAAGCCGACCGGCTTCGACATCGAGCTCGTGCAGCAGGTCGCCGACAGCCTCGAGGTCGACCTCGACGTGATCGACGTGTCCTTCGACGACATCACCTCGGGCACGTCCCTCAACACCGACGCGTGCGACGTGGCCATCTCGGCCATGACGATCACCGGCGACCGGGCACGTGTCATCGACTTCTCCAGTCCCTACTTCGACGCCAAGCAGGCGCTCGTGACTCCGCGGGGCTCCGGTCTCGACGAGCTGGCGGAGCTCGCCGGCAGGCGTGTCGGCGTACAGGCCGAGACCACCGGCGAGACCTTCCTCAGCGACTTCGCGCCGAGCACCACCAAGGTCGTCCCCTACGACGACGCGGCGCTGCTCGAGGCGGCCATCGTCAGCGGCCAGGTCGACGCGGCGATCTATGACAACACCGTCTCCGGCCAGGTCACGTCGACCAACACCGCCCTCAAGGTGGCGCGCGAGTTCGACACCGGTGAGCAGTACGGCATGGCCGTGAAGAAGGACGGCAACATCCCGTTGCTGCGCCAGATCAACGGCTCGCTCGCCGACCTGCGCGAGAGCGGCGTCTACGACGAGATCTTCACCAAGTACTTCGGCTGATCGCGGAGGTCGAGGCGTTCATGCCTCGGGCGTGCTGAGCTTCTCCAGCCGCGCCCGCAGCAGCGGCTCCCGGTGGCTGTTGCCCTCGAGCGTGACGTACTGCTCGCCGAAGATCGCCAGCAGGGCGTCGTCGAGTCGTCGTACGGCGCCCGCGGGGTAGCGGTAGCCCATCCGGCGGATCACCGCGTCGGCGTCGACGGACGTCAGCAGGTCGGCGAGGTCGTCGATGGCGTCGATGCCGAGCTGCGCCAGCAGGCCGGCGATCCAGTCGTAGTGGTCGGTGTGGGACCACCCGGCGTCGCTGTAGTGACCGGCCAGGAAGGTGGCCAGCTCCTGCCCGACGATGTGATCGTCCTCGACCCCGGCCGGGCGGCCCGGCGCGGCGGCCTGGATGTTCTCGCGGATCGTGGCGAACTCGCGGTCGGCGAGCTCGATCAGCCCGGCAGCGAGGGTGAAGCGGCGGTCGAGGTCGGCTGCGGCGTCCTCGGGGACGTTGCCCTTGTAGCGGATGTCGTGCTCGAACTCCGCCCACGCGTGCTGCAGCACCGTACGCACCTGCACGCTCGCGCGGTGACCCTCCAGCACCGGCAGCTCGGCGCCGGGCTTGACCTCGACCAGCAGGTGACGGCTCGCGTAGCCGAAGCGCCCCGACCGGGCCATCTCCTCGCCGAGGTCGCGGTCGTCGAGGATGGCGAGCTCGTCGTCGAGCACCTCCGCCACCGCCGCCACGTCACTGTGCACGTAGGTGATGACGCGTACGCCGATCTGGTCGGTGATCTGCTCCAGCGGATCGGGGTAGAGGTCCTGGTCGTCGGAGGCGCGGTTGGCCTTCTCCGCGAACGACGCCACGCTCTTGGTGCGGCCGGTGACGCTGAGGTAGTCGATGCCCGCGTCGTCGAGCAGGATCTGGATCAGCTCGACGTAGGCCCGGGTCGCGGCGACCAGCTGCGGCTGCCGCGCGGCATAGGCGCGTACGGCCTCGCGCACGGGCTCCTGCTCGCTCATGGGCCACAGCCTGCCAGTGCGTCGGGACCGAGTCGACGCCGCACCGCGGGGGAGCCGGTCGGAGTTGGATATCGTCGGATCACCATGAGTTCCTCACAGAGCACCTCCCTGCGCCGCTCGGGCGCCCGCACCCGCTCGGTCCTCGCCCCCGTGCTGGCGTCCCTCCTCCTCGGAGCGGCCCTCACCGGCTGCGCCGACGACGAACCCGACACCGCCGCCGACCCGCAGGGCACCTCGAGCCCGAGCGTGACCCCGGAGGCCACCCCCAGCGAGACGGCGGAGGAGCCGACGCCGAGCAACGACACAGGCTCGGGGATGGCGCAGCCGGTGCCCGCGACGGGCAACGCCGGCGTCACCGAGGTGACGGTGGTCAGTGCCACCGAGGTCGGTGGCTCCGCGTCCACCCTCGCCTTCGTGCTCGACTCCGAGCAGGCGCGCGACGACTTCGCCGCGCAGTTCGAGCGTGACTTCGGGGCCACGGTGCTGGCCGAGCTCACGACGCAGCAGTTCCCGGCCGAGTCGATCCCCTACGGCGCGGTCGTGGCCGTCGGCTGTGACGCACCGGAGTCGGTGCGGGTCGACGCCGGTGAAGCGGGTCTCGAGGTGACGGCGAAGCTGCCGGCCAAGACCGTGCAGTGCTTCGCGCCGATGACCTTCGTCGCCCTGTTCGCCGCGCCTCCCAGCGCCTGACCTCAGCCCGGGGGCGGCGGGGTCGCCGGCGTCGTCGGGACGGGCGTCAGCGGCACCACCGCAGGCAGCTCGCCGCCGTAGACCACCCCGAAGCCGTTGGCCACGTTGCGCTCGCCGCCGTCGGAGGGCTCGTTGACGATGCCCATCGCGCCGGTCCCGGCGCGGGTGTACATCGCCGACGAGCCGCCGCCGTCGAGGTTGAGGGCGTTCTCGGCCCCCAGCGCCGTCATCATGTCGGCGAGCTCGACCATGGTGTAGCCGCGGCTGACCGCGGACCGGCCGTCGACCACGAGGATGAGCAGGCGGCGGCCGTCGGCGTCGATGCCGACCGCCGTACGCGGGTGGGCGATGCTGTTGTTGACGACCGTGCGGACGCTGTTCATCAGCAGGGGCCGGTCGCCGCTGATGGCCACCGTCGGCCGGCCGCCCTCGATGCGCTTGGACAGGGTGATCTTCTTGCCGGGCTTGAGCTGCTTGAGCTTGCCGGCGGCCGGGCCCACGCCGATGAGGACGCGGTTGTTCTTGCGGATCTTGCGGCCGTCGGAGAGCTTGGGCCGGTTGGAGACCACGCGGTTCTTCCAGAGCACGACCTCGCGGGCCCGACGCTTGCCGGACGGAAGCACCTCGCCACCCGACGTACGGTTCCAGTCGTGGGTGAAGACGCCGATCTGACCGTTGGGCACCTCGGGGTGGTTGAGGCCGCTGACGGTCCAGGCCCGGCGCTGGCGGATGGTGTAGTGCACGCTCAGCGGGCTGACGTGGGGACCCGTCGTGTCGAACCAGAGCGACGAGTTGACCCCGGGGATCCAGCCCTCGCGGGCGGCGTTGAGGATGCCGCGCTCGTGGTTGATCGCGACGCCCAGCGGCGCCCCGGTCTCGCTGATGTCGAAGAAGTCGCCGTTGACCGCGCCGAGGACGCCGTTCCAGCGGCCGAGCTGGCTGACCGTCTTGCGGCTCGTGACGTACTTCGGCGACAGCTCCTCGAAGGAGATGTTGGGGGCGTCGAGGTTGATGCTCAGCAGGTTCATCCGGACCTGGCCCACCGGCTGGCGGCCGTCGACCTGGTCCCACTCGCGCAGCACCACGCCGGGAGCGATCTCATAGCTGTAGTCGTTGACCGTCGTGGCGGTGCGGCCGCGGGCGTTGATCGGCGGGCCGACCACGATGCCGGGCTTCCCGTCGGAGGTCTGGTTGCGGCCGCGGCCACTTCCGGCGCCCGATCCGGTCCACGACGTACGGTCGCCCGAGACCTGCGAGGACGGGTCCTGCGAGGTCGGGTCCTGCGTCGAGGACGTGGCCATCGACGGTCCGACGGTCAGCCCGAGCACGAGCGTGCCGGCAGCGGCGACGACCAGGGCTCGGTGGCGGGTCAGGCGGGCGTTCTCGAAGACAGACACGCAATCCACAGTAAGTCACGAATGTGACAGGTGGGAATCATGGGACAGCGAGTCGCGACGTGCGCCGGAGATCGTCTCCTAGTCTGCTCCTCGTGCCGGACCGGCCCGACCACGCGGCGTGGAACACCTTCCTCGAGGGCGACAACCTCGAGGTGATGAGCGCGCTCGCGCCCGGGTCGGTGGACCTGGTCTACGCCGATCCGCCCTACAACACCGGCAACGACTTCGCCTACGCCGACCGCTTCCGCGATGCCTCGCACGCCGACCCGTACGCCGGGCGACACGCGGCCTGGGCCGCGATGATGCGACCGCGACTGATCGCCGTACGCGAGGTGCTGGCCGGTCACGGTGCGGTCTTCGTCAGCATCGACGACAACGAGGTCGCCCACCTGCGGCTGCTCATGGACGAGGTGTTCGGCGAGGCCAACTTCCTGGCGCAGATCGTGGTCAACCTCAACCCCAAGGGCCGCCAGCTCGGCAGCGGCTTCGCGACCAACCACGAGTACGTCCTGGCGTACGCCCGCGACGTCAAGGCGTGCGCGGTCGACGCCAGCTCGAGCGACGGCGTCGACGAGGACGACTTCCCCCACACCAACGACGAGGGCCGGCGCTTCCGCTACCTCCCGCTGCGCAACACCAACAAGAAGTTCAATCCGGTGACGGCGCCGACCCTCTACTTCCCCCTGTGGGGCGACCCGGAGGGCGGCCGGGTCGCGACGGCCGAGTTCGCGGACAGCCGGTCGATCTCGCCGGTCTTCGGTGACGGGCGCCCGGCCGTGTGGCGCTGGTCGCGGCCGCTGATCGACGAGCGCCCCGACGACCTGGTCTGCCGCACGATCCGCGGGCGCGAGGGGGAGCGGGTCGACATCTTCCAGCTCGACTGGCTGCACCGGGAGGGTGGTCGGCGCAAGAAGCTGCGGACGATCTGGCTCTCGGAGGAGATCGGCTCGACGGACACCGCGGTGGCCGAGCTCAAGCACCTCGTCGGTCACGTCTTCGAGTCGCCGAAGCCCACCGGCCTGGTCCGCCGGATCCTGGCGACCATGCCCAGCGACATCGTCGTACTCGATCCGTTTGCGGGCAGCGGCACCACTGGTCACGCCGTCGCGCTCGCCAACGTCGCCGACGGCGGCAGTCGACGCTGCCTCAGCATCAACTCGGCCGAGCCGACCCGCGAGGGGTCGAACGCCCGGTCGGCCGGGCTGGCGACGGTCGCCGACATCACCCGCGCCCGCCTGGCCGCCGTCGCCGAGCGGGTGGGCGGCGGGCTCGAGGTGCGCTGAGAAGTCGCCGGATATCCGGGGACTTTCCTGGTTTGCACCCAACACATCGGGTTCAAACCAGGAAACTCACCGGATATCCGGGGAGTCTGCGTCAGACCCCGGTCGCCTTCTCGAGGGCCGTCAGCTCGTTGTCGAGGTGCATGAGCAGCCGCTGGAGGTGGGGGACCGTGCGCCGACATCCGGTCAGGCCGAAGCACATCTTGCCGTCGTAGGACGTGCAGGTGATGTTGAGCGCCATCCCGTTGATCGGGATCGACAGCGGATAGGTGCCGGTGAGCTTGGCGCCGTTCCAGTAGTGGGTCGTGCGCGGGCCGGGGACGTTGCTGATGATGAGGTTGTACGGCGGTCGCATGATGCCCTGCATCCGCAGGATCGGGGTCAGGATGGCCGGGGCCTGGCCGAGGGCGCTCATCGCCAGGATCTGGCTCTGGGTCATCGACGACAGGCCCTCCTTCCCGGTCCTCATCGAGCCGTGGATGGCGGCGAGGCGGGCGGCCGGGTCGGGCAGGTGGGTGCCGAGCTGCACCATGACCGCGCCGACCGCGTTGCCGCCGTCGCCCGAGGCGAACTGCGACTGCTTGGCGTTGAGGCCCACCGGCACCATCGAGATGAGGGTCGTGTCGGGCAGCGCGTCGAGCTCGGTGAGGTAGGCGCGCATCGCACCGCTGCACATGGCCAGCACCACGTCGTTGATCGTGGTGCCGCTGGCCTTGCCGACCGCGCGGAGCCGCTCGACAGGCCAGTCCTGCGCGGCGAACCGACGCGAGCCGGTGATGCTCTGGTTGAGGATCGTGCGTGGTGCGTAGAGGGACAGTGCCGAGGTCTCGTTGCGCAGGCTCTTGTTGAGCGTCTTGACCAGGGCCCCGGGCATGCCGGCCGCCTCCGCGGTGATCCCCAGCGCGGTGCGCACCGTCTGCAGCGACACCTCCGCCAGCGACGCGTGGCCTTCGCAGTGGCCTTCGCAGTGGCCTCCGTGTCGGACCGGCGCGGACGGGCACCCCAGGGCGCGGGCATGTCGCGCTGGTCGGGGTCGGTGGACAGCACGCTGGCCAGCAGCCGCATCGCCGAGACGCCGTCGACCAGCGCGTGGTGGGTCTTGGTGTACATCGCGACGCGACCGTCGCGCAGGCCCTCGATGATCGTGGCCTCCCACAGGGGCCGCTCCCACGCCAGCCGGGTGCTGTGCAGCCGCCCACACAGCTCCAGCAGCTCGCGGATGCGGCCGGGCTTGGGCAGCCCGCTGTGCCGCACGTGGTGCTCGATGTCGAACTCGTCGTCGGGCTGCCACACCAGCTGCCCTGCCGTACGCGCGGACCGGTGCGGGTGCTTGAGGAACAGCGGGGCGATCTCCTCGACGTCGCGCATCTGCTCGTACATCTCGCGGACGTAGCCGCGGCCGGCACCCTCCGGCTTCTCGAACAGCTGGAGGCCGCCGACGTGCATCGGCATGTTGCGGTTCTCGGCGAGCAAGAACCCGGTCGCGGTGGGATCGATCGGGTTGACCACGGATGTCCTCCTGGGGGCAGTGCCTCGATCCTTGCGCCACTGCGCCCCAGCCACAAGCACCGCACCCGAGACCCGGGCGGGTCAGGCTCGTGCAGGCCGCCCCAGGGACGTACGCAGCTCGCCGACGACCGAGTCGACCACGGCCACCAGGTCGCCGCCGGTCTCGTCGGCCACCCGCCGCTGCCGTTGGTAGGACGCCCCCCGCCGGGGGATGTCGGCCACCGAGCGCAGCTCGTCCTCGCACCCGAGGCGCTTCGCCACGGGGGTCAGCCGCTCCAGCAGGTCGTCGAGGTCGTCGGTGACCAGACGCTCGCGGTTGCGGTCGTCGAGGATCACGATCGCGTCGAGGCCGTAGCGCGCCGCGCGCCACTTGTTCTCCTGGACGTGCCAGGTCGGAATGGTCGGCAGGGTTTCGCCGGCGGCCAGTCGGGTGTCGAGGTCCACGACGATGCAGTGGACGAGCGCGGTGAGGGCGCCGAGCTCGCGGAGGTCGGAGACGCCGTCGCAGACCCGGTGCTCGAGGGTGCCGAGGTGGGGCGCGGGGCGGATGTCCCAGCGGACGTCGGACATCGAGTCGATGATCCCGGTGGTCGTCTGGTCGCCGATGCAGGTCTCGAAGTCGGCCCAGGTGTCGAAGGTGAAGGGGAGCCCGGCGGTCGGCAGCTGCTGGAACATCAGCGCGCGGTTGGAGGCGTAGCCGGTGGCCTGCCCGGCCCACACCGGCGAGCTCGCGGACAGCGCCAGCAGGTGCGGATAGGTGGTGAGCATCGAGGAGAGGACCGGCATGACCCGGTCACGCTCGGGCATCCCCACGTGCACGTGCACGCCCCAGATCAGCATCTGGCGTCCCCACCACCGGGTGCGGTCGATCAGCTCGGCATAGCGGTGGCCCTCGGTCAGCTGCTGCTCGGACCAGTCCGCGAAGGGGTGCGCGCCCGCACCCAGCAGGTCGACGCCGAGCTCCTCCGCGGCGGTCATCACCACGTTGAGCGTGTGGGCGATGTCGGTGACCGCCTCGCCCGTCGTCGTACAGATCCCGGTGACGACCTCGATGGTGTTGCGCAGGAGCTCCTTGTGGAGCCGCTCGGGGTGCTCCAGGCGACCGCTGGCGAGGTCGGCGAGCGACTCTGCGGCGCTGACCAGGTCGCGGGTGTGGCGATCGACGATGGCCAGCTCCCACTCGACCCCGAGCGTGGGCTCGGGCGAGGAGTGGAAGTCGATGCGCATGGGGCAACTCTAGGCAGGCCGGGGACGGTCCGGACCACCCTGCCGAGGTGTGGTCGGCGGGTGCCACCATGGCGGCGTGGACCACGACGACGAGCAGACCGGGGCCGACCTCGATCTCGCGCGATCCCGCGAGATCCATCTGACGATGGACCTCTGCCTGCGCATCGGGGAGATGTTGTTGTCCTCGGGCGCAGGGGCCGCCGACGTCACCGCGACCATGAGCTCGGTGGCCCACCACCTGGGCCTGGGCCATGCCGAGATCGACGTGACCTTCACGGCCCTCTCGATGAGCCACCAACGCTCGCCCGACGACGTGCCGATGCTGATGATGCGCCACGTCCACCAGCGCGACATCGACTACCAGGACCTCACGGCGGTCGACCACCTCGTGAGCGACATCCTCACCGACCGGGCCGATCTCTACCTCGCGCGGACGCGGATGGCGACCGTCGTCTCCCTCGGCCACGTCCTCCCACGCTGGGCCGTCACCATCGCCTGGGCCGTGATGGCAGCCGGGGTCGGGGTCTTCCTCGGCGGTGGACCGGTCGTCAGCGCGGTCGCGGCGATCGCGGCCGTCTCGATCGACCGGGTGCAGATCCTGATGGCGAGCTACCGGTTGCCGTTCTTCTACCTACAGGTGGCCGGCGGGGCCATCGCCACGCTCCTCGCCGCCGGTGTCGCGGCCTCGCCGATCGAGGTCGATCCGTCGCTGGTCGTCACCGCCAACATCATCATGCTGCTCGCCGGCATCGGCCTGATGGGCGCCGTGCAGGACGCGCTCACCGGCTTCTACCTCACGGCCGGGGCCCGGCTGATCGAGGCGATGATGGCCACCGCCGGCATCATCGCCGGCGTCGCGCTGGGCATCTCGGTCGCCGAGGGCGCCGGCATGCCGCTGGGCGTGCTGGTGCCCGGCAGGCTCGGCAACACCGACCTGTTCACCATCCTCGCGGGCGCGGCAGTCTCGGCGGCCGCCTTCTCGATCGCGTGCTATGCCCCGCCCCGCGCCGTGCTCCCCATCGCCGCGATCACCGCCGTGGCGGCGCTCATCAACCAGATGACCGAGGCCAGCGGCTACGGACGGGCGTCCGGGGCCGGAGCGGCCGCCTTCTTCGTCGGCCTGGTCGCCTACGCCGTCGCCGGTCGGGTCCGCGTCCCGCCGCTGGTGGTGGCGGTGCCGGCCATCGTGCCGTTCCTGCCGGGTCTGTCGATCTATCGCGGTCTGACCTGGCTCGCGGACGGCGGTTTCCTCGTCTCGCAGGGCATCCTGGCGCTGATGACCGCGATATCGGTGGCCATCGCACTCGCCTCCGGCGTGATCCTCGGCGAGTACGTCGCCCAGCCGGTGAAGCGCGAGGCGCGCAAGCTCGAGCGCCGGCTCTCGGGTCCGCGTCTCGTCGGCCCCTTCCGGGCGTTGTCGCGCGCGGAGCGCCGTGCGCTCAAGCGCCAGTGATCACCTCCGGCTGAGCTCCGCGAGCCGGTCGAGCCAGACCTGCGCCGTCCCGTCGTACGGCGCCTGCCGGTCGCGTACGGCCGCGAAGACCTGCTTGCAGCTGGCCTGCGCCGCTTCGACGACGTCGGCGGGATAGCCGTAGGCGACCTGGTGCTCGGCGAACTCGTCCTCGTCGTCGACGAAGAGCTCACCGGGCCAGGCGATCTTCCCGGCCGGCAGCTCGGCAGGAAGCTCGGGTGCCATCCGGATCACGTCGAGGTCGAGGTCGACGGCGCGCAGCACGTCGCCGTCCCAGCGACCGGGCGTGGAGATGTCGACATAGAGGTCGCACCAGATCCCGGGTGCATGGAAGGTGGAGACGTGCCAGGTGTCGCGCGGGACCAGGCTCACCGAGTCGACCTCGGAGTCGAACTCGTAGCCGGGCCGGCTGTTGTGGGTGCCCTTCGGGAAGCCGATCCAGTCGCCGTGCTCGTCGGAGCCGAGCACGACTCCCTCGAAGCGCCAGTGCGGGCGGTCGCCCCACTTGGTCATCTCGCAACGGACGCGGGTGCCGGGAGGGTGCGTGCTCACGCTCCCAACCTAGGTCAGCGCCGCCTGCTCAGCGTGGCGGCACGTGGACCGAGATGGTCGTGTCGCCCGGCGTGCTCGTGAGCGCCACGCTGCCGCCGTGGGCAGCGACGATCGCCTGCACGAGCGAGAGGCCCAGGCCCGCGCCACCGGCCCGGTTGCGCGCGGTGTCGCCTCGGGTGAACCGCTCGAACGCGAGGGCGGCCAGGGCGGGGGAGAAACCGGGCCCGTCGTCGTGGACGGTGAATCCCTCGGACGTGCCGGTGACCGTCACCGTCGTGCCTGCGGGGGTGTACTTGCTGGCGTTGGTGAGCAGGTTGGAGACGACCTGGTGCAGCCGCGCCGCGTCGCCGGGCACGCTGAGCGGGGAGTCGGGCAGGGACAGCCGCCACCGGCGCTCGGAGTCGACCACGCGGGCGTCGTTGACCGCCTCGAGCAGCAGGCGCGACAGGTCGACCGGCTCGCGCTCGAGCGGGCGGCCGGAGTCGAGGCGCGCGAGCAGCAGGAGGTCCTCGACCAGGCCCGTCATCCGAGCCGACTCGGTCTCGACCTTGCTCAGGGCGGTGCTGGTCGTGTCGGGCTGCCGGCGCGCGAGCTCGGTGTAGCCGGCGATGGTGGCCAGCGGCGTGCGCAGCTCGTGGGACGCGTCGGCGACGAACTGCCGGACCTGCTGCTCGCTCCGGTGACGCTCGGCGAGCGAGTCCTCGACGTGGTCGAGCATCAGGTTGAGGGCGGCACCGACCCGGCCGACCTCGGTGCGCTCGTCGGTGAGGCGGTCGGGAACGCGCTCGTCGAGGCTGATCTCGCCCGCGTCCAGCGGCAGCTCGGAGACCCGGTGCGCGGTCCCGGCGACCTCGCGCAGCGGCGCCAGCTGTCGGCGTACGACGACGGTGCCGGCGCCGGCGGCGACGAGCAGCCCGAGCAGGACGAAGGCGGCCTCCGCGGCGAGCAGGGAGCCCACCGCGTCGTCGACGTCACCGGCGGGCAGGCCGATCACCAGCAGACCGCGGTCCGACTGGACGGCAGTGACGCGGTAGGGGTCGCGGTCGATCCGCACGGAGTGCACGCGACCGTCGACCGGGACGTCTGCCAGCACGGCCACCTCGTCGGCGCCCAGCTCGTCGGCCTCGCCGGGGCGGTTGCCGAGCACGTACGCCTGGCTCTCCCCGGGCAGTGCGACGAGGGTGCCGGGGCCCTGGTTGCCGATGTCGACGCTGGTCACGTCGTCGCCTCGGCGCCGGCCGCGGCCGCCGTCCGGCCCGTCCGCCCGGCCGACCGACGCGAGCACCTCCCGATCGAGCTTGCCGGCGAGGTGGTCGCGCATCACCAGCGCCGTCGCGCCGGCCACGGCGAGGGACACCACGGCCAGGAGGGCGACCACGGTGAGCACCAGGCGTGCGGTGAGCGTCCTCACGGCGCCGGCTTGAGCACGTAGCCGGCGCCCCGCATGGTGTGGATCATCGGCTCGCGGCCGGCGTCGATCTTCTTGCGGAGGTAGGAGACGTAGAGCTCGACGACGTTGGCCTGCCCGCCGAAGTCGTACTGCCAGACGCGGTCCAGGATCTGCGCCTTGCTCAGCACCCGGCGCGGGTTGCGCATCAGGAAGCGCAGCAGCTCGAACTCGGTGGCGGTCAGGGTGACCTCGTCGCCGGAGCGGTGCACCTCGCGGCTGTCCTCGTCGAGGGTCAGGTCGCCGACGACCAGGAGGTTGGCGTGCTCGGCCTGGGCGGCCGTGCCTGCCCGACGGATCAGTCCGCGCAGGCGAGCGACGACCTCCTCGAGGGAGAACGGCTTGGTGACGTAGTCGTCGCCGCCGGCGGTGAGCCCGGCGATGCGGTCCTCGACGGCGTCCTTGGCGGTGAGGAAGAGCACCGGGGCGTCGTCGCCATCCGCACGGATGCGTCGCAGCACCTCGAGCCCGTCGAAGTCGGGCAGCATGATGTCGAGCACCATCGCGTCGGGCCGGAAGTCGCGGGCCGCGGCGACGGCGTCCGTGCCGGAGTGGGCCATCCGGATCTCCCAGCCCTCGTAGCGCAGGGCCATCGCGAGCAGCTCGGCGATGTTGACCTCGTCGTCGACGACGAGGACGCGCGCGGGGGAGCCGTCAGGGCGGGTGAGCGTCATGGGACGCACTCTGCCGAAGTTTGCTGTGCGTTTCCTGTGCGTGCCGTGTGGACGGACCATCAGGTGTGTCGGAGCCGGGCCGCCTGTCGGGTCAGGTGGGTGCGCTCGGCGACGTTGGTCGCCAGCGCGGCCGCTTCGGCGTAGAGCCGGGCCGCCAGGTCGAGGTCGCCCGCCTTCTCGTGCAGGTGGGCCGACACCGCCCGGTGGCGGGGCAGGTCCGGGTCGATCTCGCGCAGCGCGGCCAGGCCGGCCCGGGCGCCGTCCGCCTCACCGACGGCGACGGCCCGGTTGAGGCGTACGACCGGGCTGTCGGTGAGCGCGAGCAGCTCGTCGTACCACCCCAGGATCTGCACCCAGTCGGTCTCGGCGGTGCTGGACGCATCGGCATGCAGTGCGGCGATCGCGGCCTGGACCTGGTAGCTGCCGCGACGGCCGCGGGCCAGCGCTCCCTGCAGCAGGTCGACCCCCTCGGTGATGAGCGCGGCGTCCCACCGGCTGCGCTCCTGGTCGGCGAGCGCGACGAGGGTGCCGTCCGGTCGCATCCTCGCCGCTCGGCGGGCGTGGTGCAGCAGCATGAGGGCGAGCAGCCCCACTGCCTCCTCGTCGTCGGTCAGGCGCACCAGCTGGCGGGTGAGCCGGATCGCCTCGGCGGCCACGTCGACGTCGCCGCCGTAGCCCTCGTTGAAGACGAGGTAGAGCACCTGGAGCACGGTGCGCAGGTCACCGGGCCGGTCGAGCGGCTCCCCGGCCACGGTCCGCTTGGCGCGGCTGATCCGTTGGGCCATGGTCGCCTCCGGCACGAGGTAGGCCTCGGCGACCTGGCGGGTCGTGAGGCCCCCCACCGCCCGCAGCGTCAGAGCCACCGCCGACGACGGGGACAGCGCGGGGTGCGCGCACAGGAAGTAGACCGCCAGCGTGTCGTCGACGGACTCGGTGGTCCCCGGCGCGGGCTCGGCGCCCGTCACGACCTCGCGGCGCGCCCGCGAGGACTCGGCGCGTACGACGTCGAGGAAACGTCGCCACGCGGTCGTGACGAGCCACCCCTTCAGGTCGCGCGGGGCCTCGCCGGGACCGAACGCGCGGACCGCGTCGAGCAGCGCGTCCTGGACGGCGTCCTCGGCCGTCGCGAAGTCGGCTCCGCGACGGACGAGGACGCCGATCACCTGCGGGATGACCTCCCGCAGGGAGCTCTCCTCGACAGCATCCATGGTCGTCGCAGGCCGGGTCAGTCCCCGGTGGCCGAGGGGACACCGTAGAAGGGCCGGACCTCGAGCCACTCGTGGATCGGCTTGCCGTCCTTGCCGGGCGCCGCGGACAGCTCGCCGGCCAGCTCGACCGCACGGTCCCAGCCGTCCACGTCGATGGCGTACCAACCGGCGATCAGGTCCTTGGTCTCGGCGAACGGGCCGTCGGTGACGGGCGGCTTGCCGGGTCCGTCGTAGCGGACGAAGGCGCCCTCGGGCGACAACGCCTGGCCGTCGACGAACTCGCCGTTCTCCTCGAGGCGCTTGCCGAAGTCGGTCATGAACTTCATGTGGGCGTCCACCTCCTCGGGCGACCACTGGTCCATCGGGACGTCGTTGACGGTGGCGGGCGTGCCTCGGTAGTGCTTGAGGATGAGGTACTTGGGCATCTCGGATCTCCTTGTCAGCTGCGGCCCCGATGGCCGCGTCCACACCGGGGACGGAGCGGTCGCGTCGTTCTCGACATCGTCGACCCTGCCAGATCTCACCCGTCCCACACGGCGCCCGCACAGCGGGGTCACAGCAACGACGTCCACGCTGGAGGCATGAGCGACGACAGCCCCACCGAACCCGTACGACCGACCGGTGCGGGCGAGCCCGCCGCCCAGCGACCCCCCGCACCCGATGCCGCAGAGCCGGCGACCAGCGCGGACGCCGCCCCCGCAGGTCCCGGACCGGACAAGCGTTCGTTCCGCGACCGTTTGCGCCGGGTCGGCACTGACGGGAACGGTCGTACGTTCGGCCTGGCCGCGCTGCTCGCCTCCACGCTGGCGGCCCTGATCGTGGGTGGCCTGGGCGGTGCGGCGATCCATTCGGCGTTCGACGGTGACCACGGTGACCGCGGGGACCGGGGGGATCGTGGGGACCGGATGAGCGAGCGGCACGGTCCGGGTGAGGGTGGGGGACGCCACCGCTGATCACCTTGCCGGCGTGGGTGACAATGTCCCCCGTTGTGCACATCTCCTATCCCGCCGAGCTTCCGGTCTCCGCCCGCCGCGACGACATCGCGGCGGCCATCCGCGACCACCAGGTCGTGATCATCGCGGGCGAGACCGGGTCGGGCAAGACGACCCAGATCCCCAAGATCTGCCTGGAGCTCGGTCGCGGCGCGGGCCTGTCCGGCGGGGGTGGGCTCATCGGCCACACCCAGCCGCGCCGGATCGCCGCGCGCTCGGTCGCCGAGCGGATCGCCGAGGAGCTCGGCACCGAGCTGGGTGACGTCGTCGGCTACCAGGTCAGGTTCACCGACCGCACCAGCCGGGCGAGCCGGATCAAGCTGATGACCGACGGCATCCTGCTGGCCGAGCTCCAGCGCGACCGCGACCTCCGCAAGTACGACACGATCATCATCGACGAGGCCCACGAGCGCAGCCTCAACATCGACTTCCTGCTGGGCTACCTGAGGCGACTGCTTCCCCGGCGCCCCGACCTCAAGGTGATCATCACCAGCGCCACCATCGACGTCGACCGGTTCGCCGCCCACTTCCGCGCGCCCGTGGTGGAGGTGTCGGGGCGGACCTATCCCGTCGACATCCGCTACCGCCCGCTCCTCGAGCTCGCCGAGGACGACGAGGAGGGCGAGCCGGTCCAGCGCGACCAGACCGAGGCGATCCTCGACGCGGTCCGCGAGCTGTCCGCGGACGGCCCCGGCGACGTCCTGGTCTTCCTGCCGGGCGAGCGCGAGATCCGCGACACCGCCGATGCCTTCGACGCCCTGAAGAGCGACCGGCTCGAGATCGTGCCGCTCTACTCCCGGCTGAGCGCCGCCGACCAGCACAAGGTCTTCTCCAGCCACTCCTCGATCGTGCGCCGCGTGGTGCTCGCCACCAACGTGGCCGAGACGTCGCTGACCGTCCCCGGCATCCGCTACGTCGTGGACACCGGCGTCGCGCGCATCAGCCGCTACTCCGTGCGGACCAAGGTCCAGCGGCTGCCCATCGAGCCGATCAGCCAGGCCTCGGCCAACCAGCGCTCGGGTCGCTGCGGTCGCGTGGCGGAGGGCATCGCGATCCGGCTCTACTCCCAGGAGGACTTCGAGGGCCGCCCGGAGTTCACCGAGCCCGAGATCCTGCGGACCAACCTGGCCAGCGTCATCCTCCAGATGGCCTCGCTGCGCCTGGGCGACATCGCGCGCTTCCCGTTCGTCGAGCCCCCGGACCGGCGCAACGTCACGGCGGGCGTGCAGCTGCTCGAGGAGCTGGGCGCGGTCTCGACGTCGCTCGACCAGCGGCCCGGACAGGGCGTGCGGCTCACCAAGGTCGGCCAGCGCCTGGCGCGGCTGCCGATCGACCCACGGCTGGGTCGCATGATCATCGAGGCCGAGCGGCTCGGTTGTGTCCGCGACGTCCTGGTCATCGCCGCTGCGCTCTCCATCCAGGATCCCCGCGAGCGTCCCGAGGAGCAGCGGCCGCAGGCCGACCAGCTGCACGCCCGCTTCACCCACGAGTCGAGCGACTTCCTCACCTGGCTCAACCTGTGGCGACACATCAAGGAGCAGCAGCGCGAGCTGTCGTCGAGCGCGTTCCGGCGGATGTGCAGGCGTGAGCACCTCAACTACATGCGGATCCGCGAGTGGCAGGACTACGAGTCCCAGCTGCGCCAGGTCGGCAAGGAGATGAAGCTCGACGTCGGCCATCCGTCCGACACCCCTGACGAGGACGGCATCCACCAGGCGCTGCTGTCCGGCCTGCTCAGCCACATCGGCGTCCTCGAGGAGCGGGACAAGGCCAAGCCGGGCGAGCGCCGGCCGATGCGCGAATACCTCGGCGCCCGCAACGCCCGCTTCGCCGTCTTCCCCGGCAGCGTCCTGAAGGGCCGCAACCCCGCGTTCCTGATGAGCGCCGAGCTCGTCGAGACCTCGCGCCTGTGGGCTCGGCAGAACGCCGCGATCAAGCCCGAGTGGGCCGAGCGCCTCGGCGAGCACCTCGTGAAGCGCACCTACTCCGAGCCGCACTGGTCCCGCAAGCGGGCAGCCGTCATGGCGCGCGAGCGGGTCACGCTCTACGGCGTCCCGCTGGTCGCCGACCGGCTCGTGAACTTCGGGAAGGTCGACGCACCGCTGGCCCGCGAGCTGTTCATCCGGCACGCCCTGGTGCAGGGGGAGTGGGACTCGCGTCACCGGTTCCTGGCCGACAACGCTCGCCTGCTGGAGGAGGCCGAGGAGCTCGAGCACCGGGCCCGCAGACGCGACATCGTGGTCGACGAGCACACCCTCTTCGAGTTCTACGACGCTCGCGTCGGGACCGAGGTGGTCAGCGGCCAGCACTTCGACCAGTGGTGGAAGCGGGCGCGCCAGAAGCGCCCCGACCTGCTCGCCTTCGACCCCGCGATGCTCACCCACGACACCGCCGACGAGGTGCGCCAGCACGACTTCCCGATCGAGTGGCACGACAGCGACGAGGCCGGGCTGACCTTCCCGATCAGCTATCACTTCGAGCCCGGCGCGGCCGACGACGGACTCACCATCGACGTCCCGGTCGCCACCCTCAATCGCGTCGACGCCGACGACTTCTCCTGGCTGGTGCCGGGCCTGCGCGAGGAGCTGGTCACCGAGCTGATCCGGTCGCTGCCGAAGAGCCTGCGCGTGGCGATGGTGCCGGCGCCCAACACCGCACGCGAGTTCCTGGCCGCGACCCCGCCCGGCGCGGAGCCGTTGCTGGACGCCCTCGAGCGCTTCGCGCGCAGCACCCGCAGCCTGATGATCGACCGCGAGGCGTGGGACTGGTCCAAGGTCCCCGCGCACCTGCGGCCGACCTATCGCGTGGTCACCGAGGAGGGCACGGAGGCAGGTCGGGGCAAGGACCTCGACGCCCTGAAGGAGCCGCTGCGGCCGACCTTCGAGCAGGCGATGGCCGACGTCGCCGCCGACTCCGGTGTGACCGCCACCGGCCAGACGTCGTGGACCTTCGGCACGATCGAGGAGTCCTTCGTGCAGCGTCGGGCCGGTCACGAGGTGCGGGGCTTCCCGGCCCTCGTCGACGAGGGCTCTGCCGTGGGCCTGCGCGTGCTCGCCACCGCCGGGGAGGGCGTCGCCCACCACCGGCTCGGTGTCCGGCGACTCGTGCTGCTCGCGCTCGGACCCGGGTCGGCTGTGGACGAGGTGCTGGCCGCGGCCGGCCTCGACCAACGCGCCAAGCTGGCGCTCGTCGGCTCGCCCTACTCCTCCGTCGGCCACCTGCTCGACGACCTCCGCGCCGGCCTGGTCGGTGAGGTCGTCGACTCACATCCGCTGCCGCGGGACGAGTCGTCGTACGACGTCGTGGTGGCCGCCGCGCGCGACGCCGTCCAGCAGGGCCTGAGCCCCGCGGTGCACGAGGTCATGCGGGTGCTGGAGGCGTGGCGCGCCACTGACAAGGCGCTGTCGGGGCGCGCCGAGCTCATGACGCTGCCGGCGCTGTCCGACATGCGCGCCCAGGTCGCCCGGCTGATGGAACCCGGTTTCATCGGGGAGGCCGGGATCGCGCGACTGCGCGACTACCCGCGCTACCTCCGCGCGGTCGCGCTCCGACGTGAGCGGCTCGACGGGCAGGTGGCCAAGGACCGTCAGCTGATGGACCAGCTCGCGGGGTTGCAGGAGGCCTGGCTGCACGGCGTCGCCGCGTTGCCGACCGGCCAGCCGATGCCGCAGCACCTGCGCGACTCGCGCTGGCTGCTGGAGGAGTACCGCGTGTCGCTGTGGGCCCAGCAGCTCGGCACCCGGGAGAAGGTCAGCGACCAGCGGATCCGCAAGGTCCTCGGCACTGCGGTCTAGCCTGTGACGGTGGCCGAGGCGTCGCTGGAGCAGCAGGTGGGTCGACTCGTCGAGGACGGGTTCGCCGGTGTCGTACGCCTCGACGTGGGCGGCGACACGGTCCTGCGGGCAGGCTTCGGCATGGCAGACCGCGCTCGCGCACTTCCGATGACACCGGAGACCCGGCTGGGCATGGCCAGCGGCTCCAAGACGCTCACCGCGCTGGCGGTCCTGTCGCTGGTCGACGAGGGGACACTCTCCCTGTCGACCCCCGCTCGGTCGCTGCTGGGCGACGACCTGCCGCTGGTCGCGGACGACGTCACCGTCGAGCACCTGCTGAGCCACCGCTCCGGCATCGGGGACTACCTCGACGAGGACGCCGACTTCGACGTCAGCGACTACCCGCCGGTCTCGGTCCACCTCCTCGACCGCACCGAGGCATTCCTCCCGCTGCTCGACGGACACCCGGCGAAGTTCCCCACCGGCACCGCCTTCTCCTACTGCAACAGTGGCTACGTCATCCTCGCCCTGATGGCAGAGCGCCGGTGCGCGGGAACGGTGACGGGGGCGCGTTCACGACGGTCGACGACATGTTCGCCTTCTGGCAGGCCCTCCTGGCCGGGCGCATCGTGTCCGACGCGACGGTGGAGGACATGCTGAGTCCTCGCTCGGACCCCGACGAGAGCGGCGCCACCTACGGACTCGGCGTGTGGCTCGACCCGACCGACGGCAGCCTGCAGCTCGTCGGGGAGGACGCGGGTGTCTCGTTCACCACCGTCCACCTCCCGCAGGAGCAGGTGACCTGGACCGTGCTGGCCAACACGGCAGCACGAGCATGGCCGGTACACCGGGCGGTGGTCGACCACGTACGCCGCCTGCACGCCTAGGCTGGGGCGATGGCCGACCGCCCGCACCATCGCCCGATGACGCCGGGGGGTGCCTTCTTCGCCGAGATCGCCGGCGGCCCCGACCCCGCCCAGCTGCGCGAGGCGGGCGACCTGGCCGCGACCATCCTGGTGCGCGGGGCCAGGGACGACCAGGACCCCGGCCTGGCCGAGAGGATCGTCCACCTCGCCGACAGCGAGGGCCTCGAGACGCTCGCCGAGGTCTGGTCCGGTGCACCCGCCGACACGCTCGCCGGCAGCCTGTGGCGGTTGTACCTGCTCCGGTCGTGGGTGCATGCCGATCCCGCTCAGGTCGCCCGCGAGTACGACGCCGGCCAGCGCCGCGCCGAGGTGGCCCGCGTGGTCGCGGGGGTCGCCGACCCGCCCGGCCCGGAGGAGCTGCGCGCGATGGTCGACGACGTGCTCCGCGGCATCGCCGGCGGGGACTTCGCCGTCACGCTGCTCCGTGCGGCGGCCTTCGCGCGGATCGTGGCGGCCGGCCGGGCCACCCTGGGTGAGAACTCCCACGAGGAGATCGTCCGGATGCTGGCCATGTCGGAGCAGCTCGAGGCCTCCGGACACCTGGAAATCCGGCACGCGCTGGCGTGAGCCCCTAAACTGAGCCCGCGAGTGCGTCGGGCTGTGGCAGCCCCGGGTCCCACAATGAGCCGCTACGAGCGGCCTCGCGCCGTGAGGCGCTCCCGGTCCGGCGCACTCGTGGTACGTCCGGCGTCGGTCGCCTCGGCGGTTCGGGCACCGTCCAGTTAGGGTTTCGCCGTGGTTCATCGACGGTTCGCCCTGCTCTCGGTCGCGCTGGTGGTCGCGCTGACGGGCGCCGCCTGCACCGGCGACCCCGACCCGACCCCCGCGCCGCCGAGCACGAAGCCGCCTGTCTCCGAGAAGGTACGAAAGCTCGAGTTCGGTGCCTACGGCAACGCCGAGGAGGTCGCGGCGTTCCAGTCGGTGGTCGACTCGTTCAACGCTGCCTCCGTCACGCGCCAGGTCGAGCTGGTCTCCTGGCCCGATCACGAGTCGGCGCTGACCGACGTGCTCGCGGGCAACGCCCCGGATGTCTTCCTGACCTCCCGCATCGACCTGGACCAGCTGGTCCAGGCGGATGCGCTCCAGCCTGTGAGCCTGCTGCTCGACGAGCGCGGGGTCGACTTCGGCGACCGTTTCTCGCGCGACGCGGTGGACGCCTTCGCCCTCGCCGACGAGCTGCAGTGCATGGCCTACTCGGTCTCGCCGATGGTCATCTACTACAACACCGAGCTCGTCGACTTCGAGCGGATGGAGCGTCGCGGCCTCGACGTCCCGACCCCGGACCCCGACGGCAACCTCGAGCGCTGGACGCTCGCGGAGTTCTCCGCCGCCGCCCAGTTCGTCTCCCGTCGCGGCGACGTCCGCGGTGTCTGGATCGACCCGACGCTGACGGGGCTGGCGCCGTTCATCTACTCCGGGGACGGCAAGGTCTTCGACGACGACGACGAGCCGACCTCGCTCGCCTTCTCCGACGACTCCACGCGGGAGGCGCTGAGCGAGACCCTGGCGATCCTGCGCGACCCCACGGTCACGCCCACCAACGCCCAGCTGGCCCGGGCCACGCCGCTCCAGCTCTTCAAGCGGGGCGAGCTGGCGATGGTCGCGGGCTTCCGCAACGTCGTCCCGGAGCTCCGCGACGCCGAGAACCTCGACTTCGACGTCATGGCGATGCCGACCCTCGACAGCCCCGCCACCGTCGGCGACATCAGTGGACTGTGCCTCTCCGCCGACTCCGAGGTCGAGGGTGACGCGGCCGACTTCATCGCCTACGCCGTCTCCGACGCGGCCGTCGAGACGGTGGCCTCGACCGGTTACATCGTGCCCGCCAACACCGAGGTGGCATCGTCCGCGGCCTTCCTCGACCCCGAGCAGGAGCCGGCACACGCGATCGTCTTCAGCTCCAGCATCCGCAACATGGTGGTGCCGCCGTTCATCGACGACCGGGTCGCCCTCGTCGACGCGGTGACGCCGCTCCTCGAGCGTCTCGTCACCGCCCCCGGCGTGCTCGACCTCGACCTCACCACCGAGCAGATCGACCAGGCCTCGCGGCCGATCCTCTCGCCGGAGGTCGAAGACCCCGAGACCCCTGCGGAGACCCCGTCCCCGTCGGAGTGATGCCGGGCTGCTAGCCCTCGGGCGCGGGCTCCGGCTCGGGCTCGACGTCGGCCAGGAGGATCGCCCCGACCAGCGCGCCGCTGACCAGCTCGACCTGCCACTGGCGGGCGCCGTACGACGTCAGCTGGGTGCGGACGGCCGTCGCCAGGTCGGCGGGCTCCCGGGTCTCCGGGGGCTGCCACATCAGGCGGCGCAGGAAGTCGGGGGTCAGGAGGTTCTCGACGGGCAGGTTGTTGAGCTCGGCGAGGTTGAGCATCGCCTCACGGCCGGCCTTGAAGCGTCGGTCGGCGACCGCGTCGCGGTCGGCCCAGGTGCGGGGGTGGGGCGGACCGTCGCCGCGCGGCGCGCGGGAGGGCAGGTCCTCCTCGGGCATCGCGAGCACCGCCTGGATCGCATCCACCCAGGTGGTGGCGTAGCGGCTCGCGCCGCGGCCGTGGAAGCCCGACGTGCCCAGGAGGGCGCGACGGTCCGCGGGTAGCGCGGTCGCCGCAGCCACGATCGCCGAGTCCGGCAGGATGCGCCCGGGCGTGACGTCGCGCTCGGCAGCGATGGCGTCTCGCGCCTCCCACAGGGCCCGGGCGGCACCCAGGGCGCGGCGGCCCCGCAGCCGGTGCACCCCGGACGTACGGCGCCACGCCTCGTGCCGCACCGTGGGCTCGAAGCCCAGCAGGTGGTCGAACTCCTGGCGGGCCCACTCGGCCTTGCCGGTCTCCTCGAGCTCGGCGGCCAGGTGGTCGCGCAGCTCGACGAGGACCTCGACGTCGAGCGCGGCGTAGTCCAGCCACGGCGTCGGCAGCGGCCGGGTCGACCAGTCGGCGGCGGAGTGCTCCTTGCGCATCCGCATGCCGAGCACGGTCTCGACGAGGGTCGCCAGGCCGACGCGGGGGTAGCCGAGCAGGCGTCCGGCGAGCTCGCTGTCGAAGAGCGAGGTCGGCACCAGACCGATGTCGCGCAGGCACGGAAGGTCCTGGGTCGCCGCGTGCAGGATCCACTCGGTGCCCGACAGGGCCTCCTGCAGCGGGGCCAGGGTGGTCAGCGGGATCGGGTCGACGAGCCAGGTGCCGGCGCCCTCGCGGCGCAGCTGGATGAGGTAGGCGCGGTTGGAGTAGCGGTAGCCCGACGCACGCTCGGCGTCGATCGCGACCGGACCGGTGGCCGCGGCGAGCGCGGCGCAGGCCTCGAGCAGCTTCTCGTCGGTCTCCACCACCTCGGGCAGCCCGTCGCGCAACGTCAGCAGGGGAGCGGGCGGCGCCTCGGGCGCCGTCTGGGGCGCCGTCTCGACAGCCTCGGGCGGCTCGGACCCGGCGGGCTCGGTGTCGTGGTCAGGGTTGTCGGACATCGGTTCAGGGGCCGCGCTGCCCGCGCCGGCTGGGGATGGCGATGACACCTTCGGGGACCGGGGGCAGGCCGACCGCGGTGCACATCAGCTCGCCCCATGCCTCGACGTGCGGCGTCATGTCGAGGTTGCCGTCCTCGTCCACGTCGGGCGTCCAGGAGGCGCGGATCTCGACCTGCGCGGTGCCGGGCTCGTCGCCCATGCCGCCGAAGCTCTCGGTCGAGACGCACGTGACGGTGCCGGAGGCGGCGTGGAAGGTCGCGGCGTGCGCCTCCAGGGCCTCGGTCAGCCAGGACCAACCCACGGCGGCGAGCATCGGGTCCGAGCCGAGCTCGGGATCGATGTCGGCGCGGGCGTAGGCGACACAGCGGAAGGTGCCCTCCCAGGCGTCGTTGCCGACCGGGTCGTGCAGCAGGATCAGTCGACCGGTGCCGAGGTCCTCGTCGTCGACGGTGACGTCGGCGCTCAGCGCGGAGGACCACGGGGCGATCCGCTGGGGCGCCGGCATCTCCTCGCAGAAGACCTCCGGGCGCAGCGACGCCGTACGCATCGTCTCCACGGCCGCACGGAACTCCGCGGGCCCCGTCCCGGCAGCGCTGCTCGGGTGGGTCTCGTGACGGGCCACCATTCGTCCAGAGTAGGTCAGCGGGCCGCCGTCCCGATGCGCCGCCACGCCGCCTGACCTGCGAAGATTCGACCCGTGATCGACGCCAGCAGCGCCCCGGACCCCGGACTCGTCGACAGCCCGTTCCTGCGGGCTGCCCGTGGAGAGGTCCCGCAGCACACGCCCGTGTGGTTCATGCGCCAGGCCGGCCGGTCGCTGCCGGAGTACCTCAAGGTGCGTGAGGGCGTCGGCATGCTCGAGTCCTGCATGGACGCCGACCTGGTCACCGAGATCACCCTGCAGCCGGTGCGCCGCTACGGCGTCGACGCCGCCATCTTCTTCTCCGACATCGTGCTGCCGCTCAAGGCGGTCGGCGTCGACCTCGACATCGTCCCCGGGGTCGGCCCGGTCGTCGCCTCGCCGGTGCGCTCCCTGGCCGACGTCGAGGCCATCCCCGACCTCACGCCCGAGCACGTGCCGTTCATCTCCCGGGCGGTGCGCCAGCTCGTGGCAGAGCTCGGTGCGACTCCGCTGATCGGCTTCGCCGGAGCCCCGTTCACCGTGGCGTCCTACCTCGTGGAGGGCGGGCCGTCGAAGGAGCACGCGAAGACCAAGGCGATGATGTTCGGCGCTCCCGACGTGTGGGACGCGCTCATGCGCAAGATCGCCGGGATCGCCGCGGCCTACCTCGACGTCCAGGTCACCGCCGGCGCCAGCGCCGTGCAGCTCTTCGACTCGTGGGCCGGCGCGCTGACGCCGGCCGACTACGCCGAGCACGTGATGCCGCACTCCGCACGGGTGCTGGCCACGGCCGGCGAGCTCGGAGTGCCGCGCATCCACTTCGGTGTCGGCACCACCAACCTGCTCGGGCTGATGGGCGAGGCCGGTGCCGACGTGGTCGGGGTGGACTGGCGTACGCCGTTGGAGCAGGCGCTGCCGCTCGTGGGCGACCGGGTCGTGCAGGGCAACCTCGATCCCACGCTGGTCTTCGCGCCCACCGACGTGATGACCGCCCGTGCGGCGCAGATCATCGACGCCGGGCGAGCCGCCAAGGGACACATCTTCAACCTGGGCCACGGGGTCATCCCCTCGACCGACCCCGGTCAGCTCACGGCGCTCACCGAGTTCGTCCAGTCCTACCCGCGCTGAGCGCCCCTCAGGCCTCCGGCTGCGGCTGCGGGCTCGGCGGCTGCGCGGTCCGGCGGCGGCGGGCGAGCAGCCAGACGGGGAACCCGAGCACGAGCACGAGGACCGCGAAGGGGAGCAGGGCGCCGACGACGGTCGCGATGGCCGACGCCGATGCCCCCAGCGCCTTCATCCCACCCTCGAGCCCGACCAGGAAGCCCGCCTCGTCCTCGTCCTTCTCCGCCTTCTCCTTCTCGGGGACGGCGGTGATGTCGACGGTGATCGTGGAGAGGGTGGTCTGGTCCTTCAGCCACGACTGCTGCGACTTCAACGAGTCGAGCTCGGCCTGACGGCTGGTGAGCTGCGACTCGATCCAGATGATGTCCTTGAGTGACTGGGCCCGCGAGAGCAGCAGCTCGACCCGCTTGAGGCTGGCCTGCTGCGCCCTGACCCGGACGTCGGTGTCGATGACCGCGGTCGTGACGTCCTCGGCGCCGCGGTTGGACGAGCGCAGCTCCGCGGCTTCCTCGAGGGCCGTCATCGAGGCGCTGAACTTCGCGCTCGGCACCCGCACCACCAGCCGGGAGTACGACGTCCTCCCCTCGTCGTCGGTCTCGGTGTTCTCGTCGGTGATGTCACCGCCCTGGGCGTCGACCACCCGTTGCACCTCGCGTCGCGCCTCGGCCACGTCCCGGCTCCGCAACGAGACGGTGCCGGTCGAGATGACGGAGCGCTCGGACGGGGGAGTGGAGCGGTCGACGACGGTGGAGGAGTCGGCACCGCTCGCGGAGTCGCCGGCGCCTGACTTGCCGCCCGAGCTGCCCTCCTCCGCAAGCTCCGGTGACGCAGCCATCCCGTCAGCCATCCCGTCGGCCATCTCGACGCTGCCTCCGGCGTTGCTGCTGCTGTCGGAGGCCGACGAACAGGCGGCCAGCGCGGCCGTCATGGTGATCGCGGTGAGGATGCCTGCGAAGCGGCTGCGAGTCGTCATGGCAGTCCGACGCCGGGGGTCGTGGCGACGGTTCCGCCCGTGATCCAAACGTGACCGCCCGGTCTGGCAGGCTGGCCGGATGCGAGACGTGGTGGTGGTCGGCGGGGGCCTGGCCGGCCTGGTGGCCGCCCGCGAGCTGGCCGCGTCGGGTCTCGACGTCCTGCTCCTCGAGTCGTCCCCGCTGGTCGGCGGCAAGGTGCGCAGCGCCGAGGTCGCCGGTCTCACCGTGGACGTCGGGGCCGAGGCGATGCTCGCCCGCCGCCCCGAGGGCCTCGACCTGGTCCGATCACTGGGCGCCGAGGTCGTCCATCCCACCGCGGCCACGTCGAGCATCTGGTCGCGCGGCGCCCTGCGCCCGATGCCCCGCTCCCTGATGGGTGTCCCCTTCGACCTGGCACAGCTCGCGGACAGTGGTGTGCTCAGCGCCGCCGGGCTCGCCCGGGCCAGCACCGAGTCCGTCACCGCCGTGCCCGACGACGTGTCGGTGGGCGACCTCGTCGCCGCCCGACTCGGTGACGAGCTCGTCGAGCGGCTGGTCGAGCCCCTGCTGGGCGGGGTCTACGCCGGCCGCGCCCGCGAGATCTCGGCTGCTGCGGCCGTGCCGCAGCTGTTGGCCATGGCCCGCCGGGGCGCCCTGCTCGACCAGGCGGCGGCCGTGCCGACGTCGGACGCCCCGGTCTTCGCGGGGCTCGCCGGTGGGATGGGCCGCCTGCCGGCGCTGATCCGGGCGACCGGCCGCTTCGAGGTGCGGACCGACGCGACGGTGCGCCGGCTGCGGCGTACGACGTCGGGCTGGGCGCTGACGGTCGGCCCGACGACGACGCCGGAGACGGTCGAGGCCGCGGCCGTCGTGCTGGCCACACCCGCCGCGCCGACCGCGCGACTCCTGGCCGACGTGGCACCGGTCGCCGCCACCGAGCTCGCCGCCATCGAGTCGGCGAGCGTCGCCGTCGTGACGCTGGCCTTCGCCGCCCATGACCTCCCGGACGCGCTCTTCGACCGCTCCGGCTTCCTGGTGCCACCGGTCGAGAACCGCACCATCAAGGCGTCGACGTTCTCCTTCGCCAAGTGGGCCTGGGTGCGCGACCTCGACCCCGACGTGGTCGTCCTGCGTACCTCCCTGGGCCGCCACCGCGAGGAGGTCACCCTCCAGGCCACCGACCAGGGGTTGGTGCGGGTCTCGCTGGCCGACCTGCACGCCATGGCCGGCATCTCGGCCGTGCCGGTCGACGCACACGTCCAGCGATGGGGCGGTGGCCTCCCGCAGTACGCCGTCGGCCACGTCGAGCGGGTCGCGCGGATCCGTGCCGCGACGGACCTGCCGGGACTCGCGGTCTGTGGAGCGGCGTACGACGGGGTGGGCATCCCGGCCGTGATCGGCTCGGCCCGGCGGGCTGTGGCCTCGGTCACCCGGGCAGAATGAACCCATGAGCACCGACACGAACGTGGAGAAGACCAACGCTGCGCGGACCCGGGAGCTCAACGAGAGCATCCGCTACACGATGTGGTCGGTCTTCAAGCTCCGCGACGTCCTCGGCGACGCCGACCGGGCAGCCGAGGCGACCGACGTCGAGGCCCTCTTCGAGGTGCTCGCCGAGCAGGACGTCGTCGTGCGCGGGCTCTACGACGTCAGCGGCCTGCGTGCCGACGCCGACCTGATGGTGTGGTGGCACGCCGAGGACTCCGAGCAGCTCCAGGCGGCCTACAACGCGTTCCGCCGCACCAGCTTCGGTCGCCGCCTCGAGCCGGTGTGGTCGCAGATGGCGCTGCACCGGCCCGCGGAGTTCAACAAGTCGCACATCCCCGCCTTCCTCGCCGACGAGGAGCCGCGCGCGCACATCTGCGTCTACCCCTTCGTGCGGTCCTACGAGTGGTACCTCCTCGAGGACTCCGAGCGTCGCGCGATGCTCGCCGAGCACGGCAAGATGGCGCGTGGCTACGCCGACGTGCGCGCCAACACCGTCGCCTCCTTCGCGCTCGGTGACTACGAGTGGATGCTGGCCTTCGAGGCCGACGAGCTGCACCGCATCGTCGACCTGATGCGCGAGCTCCGAGCGTCGACCGCCCGCCGGCACGTGCGCGAGGAGCTCCCGTTCTACACCGGCGCCCGAGTGTCGCCCGCGGACCTGATCTCCCGCCTGCCCTGACCCGGGAACGCGATCGGGGGCAGTAGCGTCAGACCATCATGAGGCTCCCACGTGCTGTCGTCGCCCTGGCCCTGAGCGCTCTCGCGCTGTCCGCCTGCTCCACCGAGTCGGAGATGCAGGCCGTCGACCCGGCCGTGCAGGATCCCGGCTCCTCGGACACGCCGTCCGATGCCGGCCAGGCGCCCGCCCCCGTCCCGGAGGGCTCTGTCACCACCAACGGACTGGTGACCGTCCTCGACCCCGGCACCGGACCCGAGCTGTGCCTCGGTGCGATCGCCGAGTCCTACCCGCCCCAGTGCAGCGGCCTGCCGCTGGAGGGCTTCGACTTCGGGGACGTGGGTGCCGAGCGGGCCTCCGGCGTGACCTGGGGGTCGTACGCCCTCATCGGCACGTTCGACGGGACCACCTTCACCGCCACCGACTCGACGCCGGCCGCGCTCTACGACCCGATGGCGATGCCGACCCAGGAGCCGCCCGGCCCGGCGTGCGAGTCACCCGCGACCACCGACCCCGCGCTGGCCACGCCCGAGGCGATGGATGCGACCTTCGCGGCTGCCTCCGCGCTGCCGGGCTATGCCACGACCTGGCTCAGCGACAAGACGATCAACGTCGCCGTGACCGAGGACGCCGCCGGCGCCGAGGCCACCCTGCGCGAGACGTGGGGCGGACCGCTCTGCGTCACGACCGCCGAGCACACCGACGCCGAGCTCAACGCGATCAGTCAGGAGCTCCAGGGTGCGCTGCCGACGCTGTTGACCAGCGGCTCCATGGCCGCCGACTCCATCGAGGCCCAGGTCGTCTTCGACGACGGGTCGATCCAGGCGTGGGCGGACGAGACGTACGGCGAGGGGCTGGTGACCGTCACCTCGGCGCTGGTTCCCGCCGACGGCTGAGCCCCGGGACCGGTCGGACGGCTACTGCTTCTCGGTGAGCTTGATGCTGATCGAGTTGATGCAGAAGCGGTCTCCGGTCGGCGTACCGAACCCGTCGGGGAAGACGTGGCCGAGGTGGGACCCGCACGTCGCGCAGCGGACCTCGACGCGCTTCATGCCCCCCGAGTTGTCCTCGATGTACTCCACCGTGTCGGTCATCGGCTGGTAGAAGCTCGGCCAGCCGCAGCCGGAGTGGAACTTCGTGTCGCTCGTGAATAGCTCGGCGTTGCACGCCTTGCACGAGTAGGTGCCCTCGGTCTCGGTGTCGGTGTACTCACCGACGAACGCGCGCTCGGTGCCGGCCTGCCGGAGCACGGCGTACTCCTCGGCGCTCAGCTCGGCACGCCATTCCTCGTCGGTCTTCTCCACCTGATATGCCATGGGACTAGCGTACGAGGCATGGCGAAAGCGACGGAGGCCCACGTCCGGGCGGGCGAGCGCGACGTACGGATCTCCTCGCCCGAGCGGGTGATCTACGAGGCGACCGAGACGACCGGTGAGGTCACCAAGCTGATGGTCGCGGAGTACTTCGCGAGCGTCGAGGACGGGCTGATGCGGGCGCTGCGCAACCGGCCGACCGCCCTGGAGAGGTGGACGTCGGGCGTGCGACCGGGCATGAAGCTCGCCACCGGTCCCTTCGACAAGAACGCCGACGCGTTCTACCAGAAGCGGGTGCCCAAGGGGGCTCCCGACTATCTCGAGTCGGTGCAGATCACCTTCCCCTCGGGCCGCACCGCCGAGGAGATCTGCCCGACCGAGATCGCGGTGCCGGTGTGGTGCGCGCACATGGGGACGTTGACCTTCCACCCGTGGCCGGTGCGGAGCGCCGATGTCGACCACCCCGACGAGCTGCGCATCGACCTCGACCCGCAGCCGGGCACGACCTTCGCCGATGTCGTACGGGTCGCTGGCGTGGCCCGCGAGCTGCTGGGTGACCTCGGGATGACCGGGTTCGCCAAGACGTCCGGCAACCGCGGCATCCACATCTACGTGCGGATCTCGCCGGAGTGGGAGTTCGCGGACGTGCGCCACGCCGCCATCGCGTTCGGTCGCGAGCTGGAGAAGCGCGACGACGGGGTGACGACGGCGTGGTGGAAGGAGGAGCGCGGGGAGCGGATCTTCGTCGACTTCAACCAGAACACCCGCGACCGCACCATCGCCTCGGCCTACTCGCTGCGTCCGATCGCCGGGGCTCCCGTCTCGACGCCGATGTCGTGGGACGAGCTGGCGACGATCACGTCGCCCGCCGGCTTCAACCTGTTCACCGTGCCCGAGCGGCTGGCCGCGGACGGCGATCCGTGGGCGGCGATCGACGACGTGCACCACTCCCTGCAGCCGCTGCTCGACCTGTGGGACGAGCACCCCGTCGAGCTCAACTACCCGCCCGACCACCCGAAGATGCCGGGGGAGCCGCCGCGGGTCCAGCCGTCGAAGAAGGTCGAGTCGCACTGGGACGCCGAGGGGAACCGCATCCCCGACTGAACGAGCGGTGTGCTCCCGGGCGCCGCCGCGTAGCTGTGTAGCGGTGTGTGAGGGGGGTTCTGAGGCCAGGAAACCCGCCTCACACACCGCCCACCCGGCGCGCCGCGGCGGACACGCCGACCGGCGGTGTCGTACGCGGGTTGCCGGGCGCGGGACGCCGCCTCACGCACCGCTCGAGGTGAGCTCCCAGGGCGGGCCTCGAGATCGTGTGTAGCGGTGTGTGAGGGGGGTTCTGAGGCCAGGGAACCCGCCTCACACACCGCCCACCCGGCGCGCCGCGGCGGACACGCCGACCAGCGGTGTCGTACGCGGGTTCCCGGGCGCGGAATGCCGCCTCACGCACCGCTCGAGGTGAGCTCCCAGGGCGGGCCTCGAGATCGTGTGTAGCGGTGTGTGAGGGGGGTTCTGAGGCCACGAAACCCGCCTCACACACCGCCCACCCGGCGCGCCGCGGCGGACACGCCGACCAGCGGTGTCGTACGCGGGTTGCCGGGCGCGGAATGCCTCCTCACGCACCGCTCGAGGTGAGCTCCCAGGGCGCGGCGATCGGGAAGTAGGCCTTCAGGAAGTCGAGGAGCAACTCGTCGGCGCGCTCGTCGTCGAAGGCCGAGACGAGGTTGTCGGCGACGCAGAAGAAGTCGCGGTCGCGCTTCATCATCGCCCTCAGCTGCACGGGCAGCTGCTGGTGCCCGAGGTCGACGTAGCCGTGGTGCGCCGTCGCGCGGAAGGCCTGCCCGGTGATGAGGCCGTAGTTCTGCGCGAACGACGACAGCAGCGACAGGTCGGTCTCGGAGCGGAACGGCGCCCGGGTCGTACGCTCCACCTCGTCGCCGAACCGCGCCGCGACCTCCTCGAGCACCGACCGGCGCTGCGGGTGGGGGCTGTGCATCATGGTGTTGGTCAGCGCGACGCCGAAGGCATCGGCGAGCACGCGGCGGTTGTTCTGCGCGGCGGTGAGGTAGGGGCGGTCGTCGGTGCCGGGCAGCCCGACGGCGCGGTGGTCGGCGACGAAGGCGGCGTACTGCCCACCGGGTGCGAAGAAGTGCTCGGGGCGTCGCGGCCGGCCCAGGAAGACGTCGTCGTTGACGTAGATGAAGTGGTCGGCGAGATCCGGGACCGCGTGCAGCCGCGTCTCGATCGCGTGCGAGCTGAACGTCGGCAGTGCCGACGCCGGGAGGATGTCGCGGTGGTCGACCAGACGGATGCGGTCGTCGCTCGTGTCGAGCCACGACGGGACCTGCCCGGCGGTGACCAGGTGGATGCGGCGCACCCACGGGGCGAACAGGTGCAGGCTGCGCATCGAGTAGCGCAGCTCGTCGCGGCTGCGATAGCGCGACGCGCCCCCGGCCCGCGCGCTCGGCGCACCGCCCATGCCGATGATCCGTTCGTCGCGGGCAGCCAGCCAGTCCTCGTCGTCGCCGTCGACCCACGTGTAGACCACGTCCACGTCGAAGCGGACGTCGTCCACCGTCGGCAGCGCCATCACCTCGAGGGTCGGGACGCTGACCCCCTCGACCTCGACGGTCGTCCGGGGCGTGCCCGCCGGGACGCGGTCGCCGTAGCGGTTGAGGCCCGGCGCCAGCAGGTCGCCGTCGGGCGACTCCTCCCAGAACTGGACGCCGACCTCGCACCCGTCGGCGAGCAGCCCGCCGTGGCCACCCCGGACCGGCCAGGGCTCGACGAAGAGCGATGCCGTACGCGTCCGCGCCAGGTCGTCGGTCATCGCGGCGACGGTGCCACGTCGCTCGTGCCAGCCGCGCTCCGCCGGGTCGCGCACCGAGAGCCAGTCGGGCGCAGTGCCGGCGGCCAGGGCCGCCAGGAAGTCGGTCCGCCGTGCCGACGGCACGACGACGACGTGGTGCGGGTCGAGGCCGCGGGCCGGCATGACGAACCAGCCCTCGCCGGCGGCCGCGGCAGCCGAGGTGACGACCTGCATCGCGGTCGTACGTGCCTGGGCGGGGGTGACGCCCGCCGCCGACGAGGTCTCGGGCAGGTCGCCGAAGGGACCGGGGCGCAGGCCGTGGAGCACCCGGCGGGGGGCGAGCGGGTCGGCCCGGCGCGCGATCGCGTCGCGGAAGACACCGACCCAGCGGCGCGCCAGGTCGGTGGGGTCCCACGCGGCGGAGCGGGCGAGTGCCCCGGCACCCAGGCGCGCGCGCAGGTCGGTGTCGGTGGCCACCCGCACCATGGCCGCTGCCAGCGCAGCCTTCGACCCCGGCGGCACGAGGAGGCCGTCGACGTCGTGGGTGATGATCTCGCGCGGTCCGGACGGGCAGTCGTAGGAGAGGGGAGGTACGCCGGCGGCCATCGCCTCCTGCAGCACGAGGGGGTACCCCTCGCCCCGCGAGGCGAGCACGGCCACGCTCGCACGCGCCCACTCGGCCGACATGTCCGCGGTCGTGCCGGGCAGCTCGACCCTGCCCTCGAGGTCGAGCTTGCGCACCTGCGCGGCCAGGTTGTCCGCGCGCGGCCCGTCGCCCCAGATGCGCAGCGTCCAGCCCGGGACCTCGTCCCGGATCCGCCAGAACGCGTCGACGAGGTGCTCGAACTGCTTCTCCGGGGCCAGCCGGCCGGCAGTGACGAAGGTCTTCTGGTCGAGCGGCGAGCGCGGCTGCGGCTCCTGGGGGAGCGGGTTGGGGATCACGAGCAGCTCGGGTGCGGCCGCGCCGAGGCGACCGGCCAGCCAGCGCGTCATCGACTCGGTCAGGGAGACGACGATGTCCGCGCGCGGGGCGAACTCCAGCAGCGCACCCATGTCGTTGACCCGGCTGGACGAGGCGCGGTGCTCCTGGTGCACGAGAGCGACGTCGGCCGGGGCCAGCTGGGCGACGACGGCGAGCAGCTCCGGCGTCGTCGTGACGATGACGTCGGCGTCGATGCTGCCGAGGGACTCGCGCAGGGTGGCGTCGGTGAGCCCGCTGAAGAGGGCGTCCCAGCTGCGCGGCACCAGCAACGACTCGCGCTCGCCGAGCTCGGCCGGGTGCTGGCCGTCGACCGCGGCGGGTCGCTCACCGCGTACGTCGACGAGGTAGGTGACCTCCAGGCCGTCGGCCAGCGGGTAGTGGGTGTGCGCGCCGCTCCGGGTGACGCTCAGGATGCGGACCCGGTGGCCCTCGCCGAGGGACAGGAGGGCGTTCGCCTGGGCGATGCCCGACCGCGCGGTGCCGCCCATGCCGTCGGCGTTGAAGAGCACGAAGACGATGTCGAGCGGGCCGTCGCGTCGGTCGCGGCGCATCGCCGCACGCACCTTGCCTGACAAGCGGTCGCTCAGTGCCACGTGGCGTGTCCTCGATCCTGTTCTCGGGGCCTGCTGGTGTGCCGGTCGGCACGATCCTAGGGCCCGGGCAGCGGCCGATAGGGTGACCCGCATGCCGACGTCCCCCGCCCGACCGGATGCGCAGCCGGGCACCCCACTGGTCCTGGTCTCCGGTTCCGGTCGCAGCGGCACCAGCTCGCTGGCCGGCAGCCTCAAGCGCCTCGGCCTCCACGTGCCCCAGCCCGAGGTCGAGCCGTCGGAGACCAACCCGCGCGGGTTCTACGAGCCGCAGTGGGTCATCGACTTCCACAAGCGGCACCTCAAGGAGCTCGCGCTCTTCAACATCGACAGCCGCCCGGCTGCGGTCGACCTGGTCGCCGCCTACCTCGCGTCCGGCACGACGACCGCGGAGCTGCGCGGGTGGCTGTCCGGCCAGCTCGAGGCCGACCAGATCGTCGTCAAGGACCCGCACGCCTTCTGGTTCGCCTCCGCGTGGGAGACGGTCAGCGAGGAGCTCGGCGCGGACCTGCGCTGGCTCACCGCGCTGCGCCACCCGGCCGAGGTGGTCGGCTCGCGCGACATCGCCTACCTCTCCAGCCAGTCCGACGACCTGCGGCTGACCAAGGAGACGTCCAACGTCGCCGGCTGGGTGCACGCCGCGCTCCTCACCGAGCGGGCCGGCCGCGGCTCCAAGCGCTCCTTCGTGCGCTACACCGACCTGCTCGCCGACTGGCGCTCCGCGCTGACGCCCGTGCAGCAGCAGCTCGACCTCGCGTTCAACGCCGACCTGTCGTCGACCGAGCACCACGCTGTCGACGACTTCATCGAGCCCTCGATGCGCAAGTCGACCGTCACCTGGGACGACGTCCGCACGCCCGAATGGCTGCGCGACATGGCCGAGGAGGTGTGGCTACTCCTCGGCGTGCTGGCCACCTCGCCGCACGACCACGACACCCAGGTGCGCCTCGACGAGATCCACGACGACTACACGGCGCGCTACGCCGACGCGGTCGCGCTGACCTACGACCACACGAGGGCCGAAGCGGTCCTGGCCGGGCGCGAGGCCCGCGAGGCCCAGCGCGGCAACATCGAGACGCTCCGTCGTGACCTGGCCGCGGCGCGACGGGCCGGTACGCCGCCCGAGGTCGGCGGTCGTGAGGCCACCCGTGTGCTGGCGCGCGCCGTCGTACGCCGCGTCCGTCGACCGCGCGGCTGACCTGCGGGTCCCAGGGTCCGTCAGAGGCCGGAGATGCCCTCGCCGGCCCCGGCCTGCTCGTCGAAGGTCTCGTGACCGATCAGGTGCAGCACCGGTACGCCGAGCTTGCGCCGCGCCCGCGACGTCCAGTCGACGTGGAAGAACTCGGCCACGACGTGCGGACGGGTGAGGATGATCGCCTCGCGCGCATCCACCTCCGTCACCTTGGCGCCGAGCGCGTCGACCGGCGGCTCGGCGGTCACCGATCCGGTGGCCTTGCCGCCCACCGACGCCAGCGCGGCGAGGCTCTGCTTGAGCTCGGCCGACGACGTCTCCTCGCACTCGCGCCGCAACGCCTCGATGTCGACGTCGTTCATCGCCAGCGCCGGGGCGGCCATCAGGTCACCCGCACCCAGCGTGCCCAGCGACGCCTCGATCCGCGCCGCGGCGTCCTCCAGGGGCAGCAGGACGTGGTAGACGACCTGGTCCTCGATCTCCGCGTGCAGCGAGCGCACCTGGGCGGCATCGGTGGTGGAGAGTGCCTCCTCCACGAGCAGGACGACGTCGTAGGTGCCCTGACCGTCATGGATCGTCTCGTCGTGGGTGGTGTCGCCGGTGTCGCTCATGGTGTGCCTCCGCTGTCGATGCTCAGGATTCTAGTGAGGTCGTAGCCCGCCGGCTCGTCCAGCTGACCGTAGCCGCAGCTCTCGGGATCGCGGTCGGGACGCCACCGTTTGAAGTGCGCGGTGTGGCGGAAACGGCGGCCCTCCATGTGGTCGTACTTCACCTCGAGCACGCGTTCGGGGCGCAGCGCGGTGAAGCCGAGGTCCTTGCCCGCGCTCCACCGGCTCTGGGTGCCGGGGACGCGGTCGGGGTTGGCGGTGAGGAACTCGTTCCACCTGCCCCACGGGTGGTCGGCGATGTCGCAGACCAGCGGCTGGAGGTCCTGCCACAGCTCGGCGCGCTTCGCGGCCGTGAAGCTGGCCGAGACGCCGATGTGCTGGAGGTCGCCGTCGCCGTCGTGGAGCCCGAGCAGCAGCGAGCCGATCAGCGGCTGCTCGGGGGTCGAGGTCTTGTGCTCGCGGTAGCCGGCCAGCACCACGTCGGCGGTCCGCTCGTGCTTGATCTTCAGCATCGTGCGCTTGTTGGGCTCGTAGGGCGCGCCCAGCGGCTTGGCGACCACGCCGTCCAGGCCGGCACCCTCGAACTCGTGGAACCAGCGCTCCGCCTCCTCGGTGTCCTCGGTCGTCCGGGTCAGGAAGCACGGGCCGTCACCGTCGAGGTGCGCCAGTGCCTCGACGAGGGCTGACCGCCGCTCGGCGAACGGGCGATCGACGTACGACGTGTCGCCCAGCGCGAGCAGGTCGAAGGCCACGAAACCGGCCGGGGTCTCGACCGACAGCTTCTGCACCCGACTGTCAGCAGGATGGATCCGCTCCTGCAGCGTCTCGAACTCCAGTCGCCACCCGTCCTCACCCTGCAGCCCGACGAAGATCTCGCCGTCGAGCACGATGCGCTCGGGCAGCTGGGTGCGGCAGGCCTCGACCACCTCGGGGAAGTAGCGCGTGAGCGGCTTGGTGTTGCGGCTCGCGAGCTCGACCTCGTCGCCGTCCTTGAAGACCAGGCAGCGGAAGCCGTCCCACTTGGGCTCGAAGCTCAGGCCGCCGTGCTTGGCCGGATCGGGCACTCCGCTGACGCTCTTGGCCAGCATCGGCTGCACGGGCGGCATCACGGGGAGGTCCACGAGGAAAGCCTAGTCCCGCGGGGGTTCCTAGACTCCTCCCATGACACGCCCCGCTGCCATCGCCTTCTCCGGGCGCGCGAAGTGGGGTCAGGTGGCGGCCGATCTCGCGCTGGTGGCCGGCGGGGCGATCCTGCTCCTGCTCGCCGCCCCCGAGCTGTCCGGGCGTGAGCCGGTCGGGTTGTGGCTGCTGGTGCTCTACACCGGCTTCGCGGTGGCGGTGACCCTGGCCCTGACCAGCACGGTGGCGCTCACGACCCAGCTGCCCCTCCTCGAGGACGGCACGGTGGACGGCGGAACGGCGATGGGCGTGCGTTCCTGGGCGGCTCCGTGGTGGCACGCGAACGCCCTCGACCTCGGGCTGGCGGTGACCGGGCTCGCACTGGCTGCGGCCGGCCTGGCCGCGGGAGGGGAGTGGGCAGTCACAGGAGCGGTGCCTGGTCTGGGCGGACTCTGGTTCCTGGTGCGTGTGGCCCTCGGACTGTTCGGCCGACGTCGTCGGCCGGCCCTGTGGCTGACAGCCGACCGGGTCGTGGTGGACTCGCCCGCCGGGCGCGCCCACGCCGGGCGCGCTGCCGTACGACGCGTCAGTGGCCGAGGGGAGCGCCTCGTCATCGAGCTGGACCGCGATGCGACGTGGTCGCTGTGCCCACGCCCGTGGCGACGTCCGGTGGTGGCACGTGACACCCTCGTCGTCGACTGCTCGGACATCGGTCACCATGCCGCGGCCCTGGCGAACTGGCTCACCGAGGAGCTCGCGGCTGCCCGACCGTCGGTTTCGACCGGTCAGCGTGGGGAATGACGACAAGCACCGTGACCGCACGACCTGAGGAGTGCCTGCTTCCGTGACTCGCGACGAGACGTCTCCGACGCCCTCCGGTGTGACCGGGCGGCCGTCTCTCCCTCCGGTGGTCTACGTGCCGACGACCGACGACCACGACCCGGCCGTACGCCGCGTGCTGCTCCACCGGGTGGGGGACGGTCGCACCGCCCTCTACACCTATTCGGCGATCGACCGGCTGCACACGTGGTACCTCCCGGACGCGCCGTGGCTGCTGTGCGACGTGGCCGCCCTCCAGCGCATCCACGACCAGACCCCCTACGACCTGCTCTTCCTGGACGTCGACCCAGGTCTCCGGAGCGACAGCGACGGCACGGAGGTCGGGCCGTGAGTGAGGGCATCGACGTCGACCTGGGCGTCCTCGACACGATCGCCGATGACCTCGAGGGAGCGGCCACCGGTCTGGAGGGCCTGGCCGGCAGCGTCCCACGGGGTGTCGATGCGGGGCCGATGACCGCGGTGGTCGCGAGCATGCTCAGCCAGGTCGTCACCAGCGCCGGCAACGTGTCGACGGCACTGAGCGGATCGGCCGAGTCCGTGCGACTGGCCCGCGCCTACTACGAGCGGGCGGATGCAGACGCCTCCGCCGGCATGGGTCGGATCCGTCAGGAGATGGGCCCGTGAGCATCGACACGCAGATCGTGGGCTCACCCGGCAGCGTCGAGGGCGCCGCCACGTGGTTGAGGAGCAGTCTCGCGCCCGAGCTGACCGTCGCGGCGGATGCCGCCAACGAATCGCGCCGTGACGCCGAGATGTCGTGGAGCTCGGTGGCCGGTGAGGAGTTCGTCGACACGGTCAGGCGGGCCCGCGACACGGTCGACGACCTGGTCGGGGCAGCCAAGAAGATGGCCGACGACCTCGATGACTTCGCGGAGAAGCTGCGCCGCTCGCAGGAGCAGATGGGCGACGTGAGGTCGACCGGCCGGGGCAAGGGGTTGACGGTGTCCGGCTTCGTGGTCGAGAACCCCGGGGCCGGTCCCGCGCGACCGCCGTCGAGCTTTGAGGGCACGCCCGAGGAGGTCGACGCCCATGATGGCCGCGTTGCGGCGTACAACGCCCACCAGGACCTCCTCGAGGCCTACTACGACGCCGAGGCCGAGGCGTCCCGGATCGATCGCTACTACGCCGCTGCGTGCCGCGACCTGCAGAACGACTACCTGCCTGGCACGCACGCCGCCTGGATCGTCACGGTCGGCGACATCGTCGGCGAGAGCGCCGCCGCCGCCATCGGGGCCAGCGTCGCACTGAACAGGTCGAGGCTGGTGCAGTCCGCCCAGGACCTCGTCGACGAGGCCACCCGCGCGGTCGAGGACCTGCAGGCCCACCCTGAGCGCTACCTCAAGCGCAAGTGGTTCTTCTTCCGGACCCTGGACGAGGCCCGGCTGGAGGTCGATCGTCTCGCGATCCAGGGCAAGCTCGACGAGGCCCAGGACCTGCTGCGACAGGTCGACGAGGTCGCCGACTCGCGAGCGCTGCGTCACCTCGGCCGTGCTGGCAAGGTCCTCGGCCCGCTGGGGCTCGGGCTCGGGGTCTACAACGACTGGCAGGAGGGCGAGACCACCACTCAGATCGCCGCCTCGCAGGGGGTCTCCGCAGGTCTCGGCGCAGCGGCCGGGTTCGGCGCCAGCGTCGGCACCGCAGCGCTGATCGGTGCCACCGCCGGCTCGGTCGTGCCGGGTGTCGGTACGGCGGTGGGTGCGGTGGTGGGCACCGTGGTCGGAGCCGGCATCGCGATCTTCGCGGACGGCGCCATCGACTCGCTCTTCGAGAACGGCCCGGACGTCGGCGAGGCGTGGAACGAGGGTGTCGACGCCCTCGCCGACACCGGTGGGGCCATCGCCGACGGCGTCTCGAGCGTCGGGGAGACGATCGGCGGGTGGTTCGATTGACGACGCGACGCAGGATCGGGAAGGTCTCCGCGGCCTTCGGCATCGGGGCGGGGCTGGTGGCAGTCGCCCTCGGCGTCGGTCTGGTGCTCGAGGCCCAGAGTGCCTTCGGCCGGGCCTGGTCGTCGGTCTTCATCGTGTTCGGCCTGGTGTCGGTGCTGGGCGCGGTCATGGCCGCGCGGCCCCTCGACCCCGATGCCCCTGCGGCACGGACCGCGGGGCTGCTCACCCTCACGCTGCTCGGCGGCTGGGCCGTCGTCGTCGCTGTTGTGGGCGCCGCCGAGGAGAGCTGGCTGTGGGGGGTGCTGATGGGTCTGCCCGCGGCCTACCTGTTCTGGGTGGCTGCCCGTCTCTGGCGCGCGTCGCAGCGGAGCTAGGACTCTCAGTCCTCGCCCTTCATCGAGAAGGAGCGCAGGCGGTCACCCGCGAACCACACGCCGGCGACCGTCACGACCAGACTGGCCAGGATCGCCCACGCCAGGTTGGCCGGGTCGGGCAGCGCGTCAGAGATCTCGTGCCCGATCCGCAGGCCCCACTGTCCCGGACTGAGCCAGGCGATGCCGCTGAAGAGGTTGCCCAGCAGGCCCTCCCAGATCAGCACGAACATCAGGGAGGCCACGACCGCGTGCCGGGTCACGGCCGAGATCGCGAGGAAGAGCGCCGAGTACGTCGTACCGGCCACCGCCGCGGCCACCGCGAGCGCGACCGCCCGGGTGGAGTCGTCGGTGAGCAGGCCGGCGACGAAGAGCGGCAGAGCACCGGCCACGAGTGTCGCGCCCAGGGCGACGACCCACTTGCTGATCGCCACGCCGTACCGGCTGACCGGCTTGGACAGGAGATAGACGATCGAACCGTCGTCGACCTCGGGGCCGAGCACCGACGAGGTCGCGAGGATCGCGACGAGCGGCAGGACGAGGGGGTAGCCCAGGCCGGGCAGGACCGACCACGCTGCGTCGGCGTCGGTGAGGGCCGCGATGAGCGCGACCAGTGCGATCAGCAGGACGGGGAAGGCCAGCAGCAGCCAGAAGCGCCGGCGACCCAGCAGGGCCTGCAGGGCGAGCTTGGCGATCGTCACGTTCATCATCGGGCCACCAGGTAGGCGAAGACGCTCTCCAGTGACTCGTCACTGGGGGAGAGCTCGAACAGGGTCAGGCCGTGCTGCCTGGCCCAGCCGGGGAGCCCGACCGCGAAGCTGCCCAGGTCGTCGACCTGGACGTCGAGGTCGTCCTCGCGCAGGCTCACCGCGCGGACCGAGGGCTGGGCGATCAGCACGGCGGCGAGCGCGCGGTTGTCGCTGGAGTGGACGGCGTACTGGACCGGGCGATCGGTCATCAGTCGCCGGATCGCGCCGAAGTCGCCCGACGCCGCGTGCCGTCCGGAGACCACCACCTCGATGTGTCGGGCGAGTCGCTCGACCTCCTCGAGGATGTGGGAGCTGAACAGCACCGTGCGGCCGTCGTCGCCGAGGCGGCGCAGGAGCTCCATCAGGTGCATGCGCTGACGCGGGTCGACGCCGTTGAACGGCTCGTCGAGCAGCAGCACCGACGGGTCGTGGACCAGGGCGGCCGCGATCTTCACCCGCTGCCGCATGCCCTTGGAGTAGGTGTCGAGGCGGCGCCCGGCCGGCTCGACCATGTCGACGACCTCGAGGATCCGCTCCGTGGCCCCGGACGCGTCGGGGAGTCGGTGGAGGTCGGCGTTGGCGCGGACGAACTGCCGACCGGTGAGGTAGCCGAAGCTCAGCTCGCGCTCGGGGACCAGGCCGATCTGGCGGTAGGCGCGGGTGTTGCGCCACACCGGCTCGCCGTCGAGGGTGACGTGACCGGCGGACGGGGCGAGGAAGCCGGCCATCATCGCCATCAGGGTGGTCTTGCCGGCGCCGTTGGGGCCGAGCAGGCCGGTGACCCCCGGGCCGATCGAGAGCGACACGTCGTTGACCGCGACGACGTTGCCGAACCAGCGCGAGACCGAGTCGAGGACGATGGTGCTCATCGCGCACCCACCTTCTGGAAGCGGGCGACCAGGCCCAGCCCGCAGGCTGCGGCCAGCAGCAGCCCGACGAGGACGTACACCAGGGTCCAGGCCCCGTCGGGCGGGGTGAACACGCTGACCCCGGCGTCCCACGTGTCGGCCACGCCGGCGTGCAGCGACCACGGGGAGAACAGCCCGGCGACGACCCCGACCCCCTCGGAGTCCTGGGCGTCGGAGATGCCCTGGACTGCGGTGACGACCCCGGACAGGACGATCAGCGCCATCACCGAGCCGACGACGGCGAAGCCGCGGCGCAGCGAGACGGACGAGATGAGGCCGGTGATCCCGGCCAGCAGGGCGGCGAGCAGGACCTGCAGGCACAGTGCCTTGAGCAGGTTGGTCGTCTGGTCGCTGACGTCGAGACCCGCTAGCAGGGCACCGACGAAGAGCAGAAGGGACGGCACCGCCATGAAGACCAGGATCGACACCATCAGGGACAGCCACCGGGTGATCGCGAAGATCGGCGCCGACAGCGGCCGTGCCAGGTAGAGCACGATCGAGCGGTGCCGCAGGTCGCGGGAGAACAGCACGGGCGCCTGCGCGGCCGCGAAGAGGCTGATCAGCAGCTGGGTCTGGTTGACGTAGCCGGCGTAGGTGATGGGCAGCTGCGACAACCCGGTCAGCACGACCACGCCCACCACGATGAGCGCCGGGAGGACCGACATTCCGAGGAGGAGGAAGGGCAGGATCTTCGACTTGCCCGAGCGGCCCAGGCCGTAGACGTGGCGCAGGCCGGTCGTGAACAGGGTGAAGGCGATCGTGCCGGTGCCGTCGCGGCGACCGTCGTAGCGGCGGTAGCCCAGGTCGTGGATGACGCCGGAGCGGCCGGGGTCGGACTGGGAGAGGTCAGACACGGGCGCCTCCGTCCAGGAAGACGTCCTCGAGGTGGCCGCGATCCTGCTGGAGGCGCATCAGCCCCAGCCCCAGGTCTGCGGCGACGTCGCGGATCACGTCGTGGACCGCCACGCCAGGAGGTGGTGGATCCACCGAGACCATCGATCCGCGGGGGCGGCAGGACAGCCCGGCCCTCGCGAGCGCCTGGCCGAGCAGGTCACGCTCGGTCTCGGTGCCGATCACCTCGACCAGCAGGTTGCCGGTCTGCTTGAGGAAGTCGCCGGTGGCGCTGGAGCGCAGGAGGTGCCCGCCGTCGAGCACGATCACGTGGTCGCTGACCTGCTCGAGCTCGCCGAGGAGGTGGGACGTGACGAGGACGGCGATGCCGAACTCGCTGCCGATGCGCTGGACCAGGTGCAGCATGTCGTTGCGGGCCGCGGGGTCGAGGCCGTTGGTGGGCTCGTCGAGGAAGACCAGGCGCGGGTCGTGCACGAGGGCCTGTGCGAGCTTGGCGCGCTGCTTCATGCCGGTGGAGTAGCCGCCCATCGGGCGGTAGCGCTCCTCATCGAGCCCGACGTGGCGCAGCACGTCGGCGGCGCGCTCACGAGCCGAGGAGGCGCCCAGCCCGGACATCCGTGCCATGTGGACGACGAAGTCGCTGGCGCTCACGTCCGGCGGCAGGCAGTCGTGCTCGGGCATGTAGCCGACCAGTCGCCGGATCTCCTGGCTCGCGTGCTCGATGTCGTGGCCCAGCACGCTCGCGTGACCGCTGGTCGGCTCGAGCAGGCCGAGCAGGATCTTGATGAGCGTCGACTTGCCGGCCCCGTTGGCCCCGACCAGTCCGGTGATGCCCTCGCCGACGGACAGGGTCAGGTCGGTGAGCGCATGCACCGATCCGTAGTGCTTGGTGAGGCCCCCGGTCGCGATGACCGGCGCATGGCCGATGAGTTCCCCCGTCACGTCATGCACGCTAGCCGTCCCGACCTCTTCGCGGCATCAGGGACCCCCCGGAGGCGTGTGGGGGTTTGCCGGGCCTTGGCATCGTCCCGCCGAGGCGGGCCCTAGGATTGCCGCACGATCCCCGGTTGGTCTGCCGGCAGGGCCCGCCTGACTTTGAATCAGGATTAGCGACGATGGTTCGACTCCATCCCGGGGAGCTGGTCCGACGCACCCGTAGCCCGCCCGGGCTGCGAGCATGGCGCGATGGTCACCATGACGACGTACGGCGACCTGCTCGCGCGGATCCGCTCACTGATCGCGACCATGGACCGGGTGCCGGTGGTCGGCATCACCGGGCACGGCGGTGCGGGCAAGTCGACCCTGGCGAGCAGGCTCGGCGCCGACCTGGGCCTGGACGCCGAGCAGGTGGTCCCGACCGACTGCTTCTACGCGGCGACCTGCGGCCCTGACGCCGGCATCTGGGAGCAGCACGACTGGCCGCTGATCGAGGAGCTGGTGAAGAGCGTGCGCAGTGTGCCGGCGCCGGACCGGCTGCGGTTCGACTACCGCTGGTGGACCGGTGAGACGGGCGTCGAGGACCACCCGATGCCACCGGTCCTGATCGTCGAAGGAATCCGTCTGATCAGCGACCGAACGCGCGACTGGTTCGACCTGACGGTGTGGATCGACCTCGACCCGCACACCGCGGGTGCCCGGGCGAAGGCGCGCAACGTCCTGCAGGGCGACGACCGGGCGGAGCTCGACCTCTGGGACACCAAGTGGATCCCCGAGGGTCACGACTACGCCCGGCGCGAGCAGCCGCGCGACCGGGCTGACCTGGTCCTGGGCCCGCGGGCTGGCTCGGGCCGGTGAGCCGGATCGCGGAAAGGTCGCGTCCACGGGACCTACGACCCTTGTCGGGCACCGCCGGTGGAGCAAGACTCGGGCCTAGAGACCCGAGGAGACCTGCGATGAACCACGCACCAGCCCCTCGTCCGCCCGACCCCGTCCGGGTCGTGGTCGAGGACGTGCCCGAGATGGAGGAGCGAGTCAGGGAGGCGGCGCAACGGGCTCGTGTGTCCCACCGCGCCGTGGAGCTCGTCGAGCCGGTCGTCGCCGAGGTCGACCACGCGGCCAGGGCAGGGATGATCCGGCGCATGGACGAAGCCCTGGCCGTGGCGCGCCGCGCCGCACCCGGCGTCGAGATCCGGGTGGGGTCTCCGATCGAGCTCCCGCGCCCCCGTCGCACGCCGTGACAGGCGTGCGCGAGGTCCGGGTCGTCCCTGTCCCGTTGGATCGGCTGGCCTCGTTGCTGCCGCCGGAGCGTGTCGAGCGCCTCGAGAAGTACACCGCCGCGGCCCGCGGGCTGCTCGGCGGGCGCACCGTCTGGAACGTCAACTCCACGGCGCGCGGCGGTGGCGTCGCGGAGATGCTGCACACCCTCGTGGCCTATGCGGCAGGCGCCGCGATCGACATCCGCTGGCTGGTGATCGACGGCGACGCCGACTTCTTCGCCGTCACCAAGCGGATCCACAACCGGCTGCACGGCGTCGCGGGCGACTCGGGTGCGCTCGACGCCGGGGCCCGGGCGACGTACGACGCCACGCTGGCGCGGCACCGCGACGAGGTCGTCGAGCGCGTGCAGCCCGGTGACGTCGTCCTCCTGCACGACCCGCAGACGGCGGGGCTCGCCCGGGCGCTGCGGGACCGGGGTGCCCGCGTCGTGTGGCGCTGCCACGTGGGCCTGGACGAACAAAACGTTTGGACCCAGGAGGCGTGGGGGTTCCTGCGTGAGCTGGTCGAGCCCGCGCAGGCCTGTGTCTTCTCGCGAGAGGAGTTCGCCCCCGACTGGGTCGACAGGCAGTGGCTGCGGATCATCCCGCCGTCGCTGGATCCCTTCAGCACCAAGAACGCCGACCTGGCCGACGGGGAGGTCGAGGCGTTGGTGCACCGCGAGGGACTCGTGGTCGAGGGCGGACCACTGCCGACGGATGCTCCCGTCGTGCTGCAGGTCAGCCGGTGGGACCGGCTCAAGGACATGGCAGGGGTGCTGGACGCCTTCGCCGAGCACCTCGAGGTGCTCCCACCCGACGTGCACCTCGTGCTGGCGGGTCCGGAGGTGAGCGGGGTGGCCGACGACCCCGAGGCCGCCGAGGTCCTTGCCGAGTGCCGCGACCGATGGCGTTCGCTCCCCGCACCGGCCCGCGAGCGGACCCACCTCGTGTCGGTCCCGATGGACGATCTCGACGAGAACGCACGGATCGTCAACGCGCTCCAGCGCTGGTCGGCCGTGGTCGTCCAGAAGAGCCTCGCCGAGGGGTTCGGCCTCACCGTGACCGAACCGATGTGGAAGGGCAGGCCCGTGGTCGCGTCCGCCGTGGGCGGTATCCGGGACCAGATCGAGCACGGGGTGAGCGGTCTCCTGCTCGACGACCCGCGAGACGGTGCCGAGCTGGCCGCCGCGCTGTCCTCGTTGCTCACCGATCCCGACCGGTGTGGGTCGATGGGGCGGGCTGCCCACCTGCGCGTACGCGACCACTACCTCGCTGACCGGCACCTCATCCAGTACGTCGAGCTGTTCGCCGAGCTCATCGATGCGGACGAGGCATAGGCCGGCTCAGAGCGCGCCAGCAGGACTGGAGGAAGGTCCCCGAGTGCGCTGTCGCCTCACGGTGACAGACTGCGCCCATGGACAACCTCACCGTCATCGTCCTCGCTGCCGGCGGCGGCACCCGCATGAAGTCGAAGACCATGAAGGTGCTCCACCCCATCGCCGGGCGCAGCATGATCGGCCACGTCCTCCGGGCAGTGCAGGCCGTGGAGCCGACCCGGGTGGTGGCGGTCATCGGCCACCAGCGGGAGCAGGTGGGCCCGCACATCATCGAGATGGCGCCGGCCGCGGTGCTGGCGATCCAGGAGACGCAGGAGGGGACCGGGCACGCCGTACGCATCGCGATGGAGGTCGCGGGTGCGACCACCGGCACCGTGATCGTGGCGGCCGGTGACACGCCGCTGCTGGAGGGCGAGTCGCTGCGCGCCTTCGTCGCCGAGCACGAGGCGGCACAGCGCGCGGTGAGCATCCTGAGTGGTCGGGTGCCGAACCCGTTCGGCTACGGCCGGATCGTGCGCAACCACGAGGGTGACGTCGAGGGGATCGTGGAGGAGAAGGAGGCGACCGACGAGCAGCGGCTGATCGACGAGATCAACTCGGGCATCCTGGCCTTCGACGCCGAGTTCCTCATCGGCGCGCTGCCGCGCATCAGCAACGACAACGCCAAGGGCGAGTACTACCTCACCGACGCCGTCCACCTCGCGCGCGAGGACGGCCTGACCGTCGGCGCGCACCTCATCGAGGACGTCGCCCAGACCGAGGGCGCCAACGACCGCGCCCAGCTCGCCGAGCTCGGCAAGGAGCTCAACCGCCGCATCGTCACCCGCTGGATGAAGGACGGCGTGACGGTGATGGATCCCGCCACGACCTGGATCGAGGCGGACGTGGTGATCGGGCCGGACGCGACGATCCTGCCCGGGACCCAGCTCCTCGGGGCGACCGTGATCGGCGAGGACGCGGTGGTCGGGCCCGACACGACGCTGAAGGACTGCGAGATCGGCGCCGGCGCGCGCGTCGTACGCACCCATGGCGAGCTCGCCGTCATCGGCGACCGGGCCAGCGTCGGACCCTTCGCCTACCTCCGCCCCGGCACCCGGCTCGGCGTCGCCGGCAAGATCGGCACGTTCGTCGAGACCAAGAACTCGCGGATCGGTGACGGGGCCAAGGTCCCGCACCTGTCCTACGTCGGCGACGCGGAGATCGGGGAGGGCGCCAACATCGGCGCCGGCACGATCGTCGCCAACTACGACGGGGTCGCCAAGCACCGCACCACCGTCGGTCGCCACGCCAAGACCGGCTCCAACAACACCTTCGTCGCCCCCGTCACGATCGGCGACGGCGCGGGCACCGCGGGCGGCACGGTCGTACGACGCAACGTCCCGCCGGGCGCGCTCGCGGTCAGCAGTGCGCCGCAGCGCAATCTCGAGGGGTGGACCGAGTCGCGTCGTGCCGGTACGGCGCAGGCCGACGCGGCCAGGGCGGCGCGTGAACAGCTGGAGAGCGGGGACCACCGACCCGGGGGTGGGCAAGTGAACCCCGGTGAGACACAATCCTGACCAGCACCTCCGCACGAGCCCCCGAGGCCACCAGCACAAGCGAGGAGTCGCGTCGCGTGACCGGAATGAAGCGGACCACCGAGAAGAACTTGATGGTCTTCAGTGGCCGGGCGCACCCCGACCTCTCCCAGGAGGTGGTCGAGCTCCTCGAGTGCGGGCTCGTCCCGCAGAATGCCTACGCGTTCGCCAACGGCGAGCTCTACATCCGCTACGAGGAGTCCGTCCGCGGGTGCGACGCCTTCGTGATCCAGAGCCACACCGCTCCGATCAACGAGTGGATCATGGAGCACCTGATCATGGTCGACGCGCTCAAGCGCGCCAGTGCCAAGCGGATCACGGTGGTCATGCCGTTCTACGGCTACGCCCGCCAGGACAAGAAGCACCGTGGCCGCGAGCCGATCTCGGCCCGGCTGATGGCCGACCTCTTCAAGACCGCCGGCGCTGACCGGCTCATCACCGTCGACCTGCACGCCGACCAGATCCAGGGCTTCTTCGACGGGCCCGTCGACCACCTGATGGCGATGCCGATCCTGACCGACTACGTCAAGGAGAAGTACGGCCACCAGGAGCTTGCGGTCGTGTCCCCGGACGCGGGCCGGATCAGGGTCGCCGAGCGGTGGTCGGCTCGTCTGGGCGGGGCGCCGCTGGCCTTCATCCACAAGTCGCGTCGCATCGACCGACCCAACGAGACGGTCGCCAACCGCGTGGTGGGCGAGGTCGCGGGCAAGATCTGCATCCTCACCGACGACATGATCGACACCGGCGGCACGATCGTGCAGGCCGCCGAGGCCTGCATGAACGACGGTGCGGCCGGCGTGATCATCGCCGCGACCCACCCCATCCTCAGCGACCCGGCCGTGGATCGGCTCAAGAACTCTTCCGCCCTCGAGGTCGTCGTCACCAACACCCTCCCCGTCCCGGCGGACAAGCAGTTCGACAAGCTCACGACACTGTCGATCGCGCCGCTGATCGCGCGGGCCATCCGGGAGGTCTTCGAGGACGGCTCGGTGACCTCGATGTTCGACGGTCACGCCTAGCGGGCGGGCCCGCTCTCTCGCCGTGCCAGTTTCCCCGGTTACCCGGGGAAACTGGAGCCTCCACCCCGAAACTTCGCACTGGAGGCTCCAGAATCCCCGGTTACCCGGGGATCGCAACAGCAGGTCAGAACGTCCGGTCCAGGTCGTCGAGCGAGTCGTTCCACGAGCGCGCGAGCACGGTCGGGACGTCGCCCTGCAGCGCGGCAGCGACGGTGTCGCGCAGCGCGCGTCGGGAGCGGATGCTCAGCGGCAGGCTCGGGAACGCGTCGCCGATCACGTCCCCCATGCCTTGGCCCGAGCGCAGTCCCAGGGCCAGGCCGTCGGTGACGTAGCGGGCGAGGTAGGGCTCGACCAGCTCCGCCTGCTCCCAGCCCCAGAACCCTTCGCCCACCGCGTCGAACTCGTGGTTGCCGAGCGTGCCGCCCATGAGGAGGTCCCACGTCCGGGCCTTCGCCTCCGGCGTCGGTACGGCGGCCCGCGCGGCCAGCGCGGCGTGATGACCGGCGACCGATCGGTCGGCAGCCTCCTCGCGCGCGATGAAGGAGTCGTCGCCGAGCTCGGCCAGCCGGTGGACGGCCGCCCACCTGACTTCCTGGTCGACGTCCGCCTCGTCGAGCCAGCCCACGAGGATGTCCGTGTCGCTGCTCAGGCGGGCCAGGACCCGGGACGCTCCGGGTGCCAGGGTCGGGTCGCCGGTCTGCACCGCGCCCCGCGCGATGTCGGCGACGACGGCCAGGTGGGCGGCGACCTCGTCGGGCAGGGCGTACCTCCGCACGACCGCCTGCAGTGCCTTCAACACGCCCTCGACCACGATGGGGTGGCGCTCGGGGCGCAGGTGGCGGTCGGCGAGGTCGACCAGGTCGGCGACGCTGATCATCTTCGACTCGGCCAGGTCGACCGCCGTCCACCACAGCAGCGCCCGGGTGAGGGACGACTCGACCGACGACAGGCCGGCGGTGATCGCGGCCCACGACTCCTCGTCGGGGCGGATGGTCGCGAACGTCTCGTCACCGGCATTGGGCACGACGACCCGGTCGGCGAACTCCTCCAGCCGCACGGGCTCGTCGGTGAGGTGGACGTCGCGGGTGCCCACCAGCCGCATCCCGTCGTCGTACGCCGAGACGCTGAGGCGGTGCGGCCGCGAGCCCTCGCGGGTCAGCACCGGGATGCTCCGCCCGTCTGCGGAGACCTCCCGGGTCACGACCAACGTGTCGAAGCCGGTCGAGCGCAGCCAGGCCGCGGCCCAGGCACGGACGTCCAGGTCGGTCGACGCGTCGAGGGAGTCGAGGAAGTCGGCCAGCGTCGCGTTGCCGAAGGCGTGGGCCGTGAGGTGGCGGTTGACCCCCGCGAGGAAGTCGTCCTGGCCGAGCCAGTGGCCGAGCTGCGCGAGCACGGCGTTGCCCTTGGCGTAGGTGATCATGTCGAAGTTGGCGAATGCGGTGTCGACGTCGACGACCTTCTCGGTGTCCTCGGCGACCGGGTGCGTCGAGCGGCGACGGTCGGCGCGGTAGCCGCTGGGCTTGCGGGTGATCGCGGCGGAGGTCCACGCGTCGGTGTAGCCCGCGGCGATGCCGGCGACGTCGTAGCCCATGAAGTCGGCGAAGGACTCGTTGAGCCAGGAGTCCTCCCACCACTCCATGGTCACCAGGTCGCCGAACCACATGTGCGCCATCTCGTGGGCGATCGTCGAGGCGATCCACGCCCGCTCCAGCTCGGTGGGCGTGCCCTGCGTGAGCATCTCGTCGCGATAGGCCACGCAGCCGGGGAACTCCATCGCCCCCCAGTTGAGGCCGGGTGAGAAGACCTGCTGGTAGTCGCCGAAGGCGTAGGGCGGCTCGAAGATGGTCGTGTAGTGCTGGAAGCACGCGCTGGTGATCCGCTTCAGCTCCTCTGCGTCGCGGTGCAGCTCGCGCTCCTGGGAGGCACGGGCGTGCCAGCCGAACGGCAGCGTGCCGCCGGGCGCCGGGGCATAGGGCTCGTCCCAGCTCACCGAGACCCATGGGCCACCGGCGACGAAGAAGAGGTAGGACGAGATCGGCGGCGTCGTCTCGAACGACCACGTCCGGGACTCCTGATGGCCGGGCAGGGCCGAGGCCCCGGCCAGCACGCCGTTGGCGAGCACCGTCCAGTGGTCGGGAGCGGTGACCGACACCGTCAACGTCGTCTTGATGTCGGGCTGGTCGAAGCAGGGGATGACCTTCTGGGCGATGTCCATCGCGGTGTAGGCGCAGACGTAGCGCTCGTCGTCGGCCGGGTCGACGGTCGCGGTCATCCCGTCGCCGTCGGTGACGTAGGGCATCCGCGCCGTGACGCGGACCTGGTTGGTGACCCCGAGGTCGTCCAGCGCGATGCGCCCGTCGTCGTACGCCGCTGGGGCCCCGTCGAGCGTCACGTCCGTGGCCCCGCGCAGCTCGAGGAAGCTGTGTGCCCCCGGCCGGGTGCATCCGAAGGAGATCGTCGCCTCCACCACGAAGGCGTCGGTGGTGGTGAGGTCGAGGTGGACCTCGGTCTGGACGTCGGTGATGAGGGTGGCGCGTTCGCGGGCCTCGGGCAGCAACAGGGGCACGCGGTCACCCTAGGGGGAGGGTTCCCGCGATTGGCCCGCGGCGCCGGCCGCGGTCTAGAGTTCACGGGTTGCCTCGGCGAGGGAGCCAGACGAAAAGCCTGGAGCTCCGTGATCGACTGGGCCGGCCCGCACCGCTGCGCCGCGCTCACGATCCGGAGCGCGGCGTTCGTCGTCTCCGGCGCCGGGCCCCCCAGACCAGTCCGGACCAGCCCAACCGATGGAGAACCCCATGTCTGCCCCCGAGAAGATCGCCACCGAGTCGCGCACCGAGTTCGGCAAGGGTGCCGCCCGACGCATCCGCCGCGACGACAAGATCCCCGCCGTCATCTACGGCCACGGCAACGCGCCGATCCACGTGATCCTGCCCGGCCACCAGACGATGATGGCCCTCAAGCACGGTGGCGCCAACGCGCTCCTCGCCCTCGACATCGACGGCTCCGAGCAGCTCGCGCTGACCAAGGACGTCCAGATCGACCCGATCCGCCGAGTCATCGAGCACCTCGACTTCGTCGCGGTCATCCGCGGCGAGAAGGTCACCGTCGACGTCCCGATCCACGTCGTCGGCCAGGCGGGCCCCGACACGCTGGTCGTCACCGAGAACTCCGTGATCTCCGTCGAGGCCGAGGCCACGCACATCCCCGAGTTCTTCGAGGTCTCCGTCGAGGGTGCAGCCCCCGGCACCATGATCCACGCCAAGGACCTCGACCTGCCGGCGGGCACCACGCTGCTCGCCGACGAGGAGCTGCTCATCGTCAACGTGACCGAGCAGATCTCCGCCGAGGCCCTCGAGGCCGAGCTGGAAGAGGCCGAGTCCGACGCCGGCATCGAGCACGACGTCGCCGACGCCGAGATCGCCGAGGCCCAGGTCGAGGCTGCCGCCGAGGACGCCAAGATCGAGGGCGACTCCGAGTGACCTCTCGGCATCCCGTGGTGACGCTTCACCATGGGATGTCGCTGAATGGGCACTTGCCATGGTCAATTCACCATGGCAAGTGCCCATTCGTCTGCATACCGTGATGAACCGACGCCGGCGGCGGAGCCGCTGGGAGGATGACCCCATGAGCGACGACGTCTGGCTGGTGGTCGGCCTGGGCAACCCAGGGCCGACCTACGCGGGTCACCGCCACAACATCGGCTACCTCGTGGTCGAGGAGCTGGCCTCGCGGATCGGGAGCCCGTTCAGGTCGCACAAGACCGGGCGCGCCGACGTGGTCGAGGGCCGCCTGTCGGTGGGAGGCCCGAGGGTCGTGCTCGCCAAGGGTCGCGGCTACATGAACGAGGCCGGCGGGCCGGTCAAGGCGCTGGCGACCTTCTACAAGATCGAGCCCGACCACGTCATCGCGATCCACGACGAGCTCGACATCGCCTTCGGCACGTTGCGCCTCAAGCTCGGTGGCGGCGACAACGGCCACAACGGCCTGAAGTCCATGCGCTCGTCGCTGGCCACGGGTGACTTCTACCGGGTCCGTGCGGGGATCGGCCGGCCGCCGGGTCGCCAGGACGTCGCGGACTTCGTGCTGTCCAACTACTCCACGGTCGAGCGCAAGGAGCTGCCCTTCCAGGTCGGCGACGCCGCCGACGCGGTCGAGTCGTTGATCACCGAGGGCCTGGAGAAGGCCCAGCAGCGCTTCAACTCCTGATCGGCGGTCGGTGCGCGACGGCCCAGTGAGCCGAGGTCACCAATATCGGGCGAATCCCCGGCGGGTGCTCCCGAGCGGTCGCCGTACGGCGGCACGATGGCGCCGCCACACCGAGCATGCACGCGGTTGCGTCGCGTGCCTCGGTGTGGACCAGAGCCGGATCGACCCGCGATGCCGCGCCCGCGGGCGGGTCACGAGAGGGAGGACCCAGATGAGCTCGATGCTGATGTCACGAGCAGTGGGGCGACGGTCGCGACAGGCCCTGATCCGGGCCAGGGGAGCGATGATCTTCGCGGTCCCGGACAGGTGGCGCGGCCGGGTGGCAGCAGCGCTGCCGGCGCGTCTGGTTCCTGCCGAGATGCGTCCGGGCTTCTTCAACCACTTCTTCGACGAGGGAGATCCCTTCGGCTTCGACCGCAACCCGGAGGAGAGCCTGAAGTTCGCACGGACGCTCGAGGTCTGCGGAGCGGGTCGCTACGGACGTGTCCTCGAGCTCGGCTGCGCGGTGGGGTCCTTCACCGAGGTGCTGACCGAGCGTGCCGACGACGTGCTGGCCCTCGACGTGTCCCAGGCGGCCGTCGACCAGGTGGCCCTGCGCCTGCAGGATCACTCCAACGTCCGGACGAGGGCCATGGACATCCCGGCCGAGTTCCCCGAGGAGACGTTCGACCTCGTCGTGGCCTCCGACGTCCTCTACTACCTGTCGGTCGAGAAGCTGCGGCACTGCCTGACTCGGATCGAGGCCTCCCTCGCCGATGGCGGAGCCTTCGTCGCGGTCCACTACGTGCCACGGATGGGGAGCGTCCTCAACGGCGACGAGGCCCACGACCTGGTGGCGTCCCACACCACGCTGCGGCACGTGCTCGCCGAACGGACCGAGTTCGGGCCGGGCCGGCCCTATCGGGTGGACCGCTTCGAGAAGTCCTGAGGCTGGTCTCAGGACCGGTCCTAGGACCGGTCCTGACCCCACCGCGAACGCCGCAAGATCAGGTCAGCGGGCGGGCTTGGGACAGACCGAGCCGCTCTCAGGAGCCTCGACCCGCTCGAGCCAGTCCTCGCGCCACAGCGGCAGGTGCTCACGGGCGCAGAACCAGGCCCCCGCGGTGTAGTGCCCCTTGCAGATCACGTCCTCGAGGGCGATGCACTCCTGCTTCATGTGCAGCAGCTCGCCGGTGCTCTCGTTGATCAACCGCTCGACCCGGCTCCGGACCCGGAACGTCTGGCCGCAGTACTGCACCATCTCGTGGGTGAAGAGCATGCCTCGATGCGCTCCACCTGCGTTGAGCGTCCGGCCGATCTCCTCCTTCGACCGCACGCGCGCCCACTCGCCGGGCTGGAGTCCGAGCTTCTCGCCGTCGACGCGGTCCTTGCCCGCGACCTCCATGGGCAGGTAGGGGCGCAGGCCGGCCTTGCGGGCCAGCTTCGTCACCAACGCGCTGGACCCCACGCGTACGAGCTCGGGCACGCCGATGTTGCCGACGCGCACCTCGCGCACGTACTGGCCGACCGCCTTCTCGGGGAGCGGCGTCGTGGCGCGCGTCGCCTCGGTCGCCTGGCAGCGGAACACCTCGCCCTTCTCGGGATCCTGACGGTGCGCGCCGACCTCGAGGAGGGGGAGCAGCCGGCCCGGGACCACCGCGTGCGCATCCGTGTCCGCATCGGCGCCGTCCACGTGCTCGAGCCAGACCTCCTTCCAGAAGATCCGGCACTCCGCCTGGCACCCGCCGTGGGCCGATCCGTCGCAGCGCGTCTCGTTGAGGAGCACGGCCTCGGTCATCCGCCGGCTGCGGGACTCCTTGCCCATGTAGTCGCAGATCTTCTCCAGCCGCCGGTAGACGGTCAGCGTGCGACCGGCGTACTCCGTCATCTCCATCATGAACGGGACGTTCTCGTAGGACCCCGTCTCGTCGAGCGTCGCCAGGATCTCGTTCAGGGGGCGCAGCCGCACCCTGTCACCCGCGCGCAGCGTTCCGGGCTCGACCGGTCGTCTCGTCACCCCAGTGGTCGTCGTCATGGGCCCATCGAGCCTGACGTCAGGGCGGAGCTGGCCCACTGATCGACGTGTTTCCCCCAGAGAGGGTATGCCGGCACCGCACCCGCTCGCACAGAATGCACGTCATGGTTGCGCCGCATGCGGTCAGGCGGAGCGTGCTCCGCGGCATCCTCCGCGACACCTTCGGGACCTGGCCCCTCTTCGAGGCCCGGAACAAGGTCCTGCACTGGCCGAGCGCGATCCGCGCGCGGCGCACGGAGCGGAGCGAGGTGGAACGGCTGGGCGCGACCGTGGTCGTCCCACCGGCCCTCGTCGCCACCATCATCGCGACGTACGGACGACCGGAGTCACTCGTCCGCGCCGTGCGCAGCGCCCTGGCCCAGACCGAGACGGACCAGGTCGTGGTGGTGGTGGACGACGGTGCGGGGTTGCCACCGCTGCCGGACGACGACCGATTGGTGGCGGTGTCGCTCTCACGCAACACCGGTCGGGCGGGCGTGGTGCGCAACGTCGGCATCGCGCTGTCGAGCTCGACGTACGTGGCCTTCCTCGACGACGACAACGAGTGGCGACCCCACCACCTGGCGACGGCCCTCAACGCACTGCACCGGGGCGCGGACTTCGTCTACACCGGGGTCGAGCGGGTGCACCCGGACGGCACCTGCCTCGACGTGCTGTCACGTCCCTTCGACCGCCGGGCGCTAGCCACGGCGCCGTACGTGGACACCAACAGCATCGTGCTGCGCCGGGGACGGGGCACGCGGTTCAGTCGACTTCCGAGGTCGCGGGCGAACGTGCCCGGCGAGGACTGGGAGCTCGTGTGGCGCCTGAGTCGGACCCTGCGCGTCACGCATGTGCCGGAGGCCACTGTCATCTATCTGGTCAACCCGCACAGCTACTACACGAGGTGGCAGGCGGATGGGCCGCACCCCCCGCATGGCGTCGGGAGTCGACGATGAGCACGTCGCCCCGCATCGTCGTGGCGTCGCGGCGTTCGGTGGAGCAGAAGGTCTGGCAGGCGTCCCAGCTCGAGTTCGAGGACGTCATCGCCCAGGTGGACGACGTCGCCTGGTGCCTGCCCCGACCACTCGGCGGCGGTCCTGCGGTCCACCTTGCCCTGGGGGTGCTCAACCGAGCCGGACGACCGCTCGGGCGAGATCGCCGCGCGCGGATGCGTACTCCGGGTCCCGCGAGCACCGACGGCTCGGCGGACCTGTTCTTCGCCGTCTTCGCCGACGCCAACGAGATAGGGATGCTCCCGCACGTGGCGGCGGTGGCGCAGCGAGCCACCAAGCGCGTCGCCTGGATCGTGGAGCTGTGGAGCCCTCAGCTGGGCGCGGCGACCGACTACCTGCGGCAGCTGCGCGGCTTCGACCACGTCATCGTGTCGAACAGCGCGGTCGTGGAGGCGGTCGAACGCATCTGCGGCGTCCCGTGCTCGTACGTGCCGCTGGCCGTCGACACCGACCGTTATGCGCCGCCGGGACCGGAGGTCCCGGCCCGGACGGTCGACGTCGCCAGCTGGGGGCGTCGGTTCGCGGGCACGCACGACCCGCTCGTGGAGGCGATGGCCGAGCACGAGCTCTCCTACCACTTCGACACGGTGCGGGGCCCGTGGTCGGTCACCAACCACGTCGAGCACCGTCTCGCCCAGGCCAGGTTGCTGCAGCGCACGCGCTACTCGATCGTCTACCGCATCAACGACGAGGCCGGGCGTGTGGACCGTACTGGCGGCGAGGAGTCGCTGACCAACAGGTACTTCGAGGCGTTGTCGGCCGGCACGATCATGCTCGGCAGCGCGCCGGACTCCCGCGAGTGGGACGACTGCTTCCCCTGGCCGGACGCGGTCGTGCCGATCCCCGCCCCGGCGCCCGACATCGTCCGGACGATCCAGGAGCTCGATCGTGACCCGGCCAGGTGGGAGCGTGCCCGGGCTGCGGCCGTGACGACCTTCCTGCGCAGGCACGACTGGGCGCACCGGTGGCGGGAGGTCCTGGCCCTCGTAGGCATGCCCGAGCATCCCCGGCTCGCCGAGCGCCTCGACCACCTCGAGCTCCGCCTCGCGGCCTGGGAGTACCAGCGGACGTCCTGATGCCCGGTCGTGTGCTGCAGCCGCGGAAGATGCCTACCCACTTGTGGGGAGGGTGCGGTCGCCCGTCCGTCACCGCGGGCACGGACGGGGAGGGTGGGGTCGTTGGCGAACGGCAGGACTGCATCGATCGAGGGGGAGAGCGTGAGCGCACCGACATGCCTTGTCGCTGCGGCGGAGTTCGATCCCCACCGGCGGCGCGTCCTGGTCCCCGGGAGGGCCCTGCTCCCGGGTTGTGGCCGGTTGAGCCGCCGTCAGGGGTCATGAGGCAGTGATCAACACACACGAGTCCGGGCGGACGTCCTTCGACGCCGTCGTCCACACCGACGGCGTGGCGCGCGCGTCCCGACACACGCTCCTGGCACAGGTGGCCACGCAGGCATCGCGTCTCGGTGTCAGCGTCGCCCTGGCCAGGCTGCTTGCCCCCAGCGACTTCGGCGTGGTCGCAGTCGGGATGGTGGTCATGGTCGTCGCCTGGCAGCTCACCGACCTGGGGACCTCGGCGGTGGTCATCCAACGCGAGCGGCTCGACGACGTGCTGGTGAGCTCGATCTTCTGGTTCAACCTCTGCCTGGGGGCAGGCCTCACCGCCGTCACGGTCGCCCTCTCCGCTCCCCTCGCGGTTGCCCTGGGACAGGCGCAGGCCGCCCCGGCCATCCAGGCCCTGGCCTCCGTCTCGTTCCTCGGCGCCGTCGGCAACATGCACCACGCCCTGCTGCGTCGAACCATGCAGTTCGGGCGGCTGGCCACCATCAACGTCGCCAACGCCGTCGTCAACGGCGTCGTGGGAATCTCGCTGGCCTTCGCCGGCGCCGGCATCTGGGCGCTCGTCGCCGGGACGGTGTCCGGCGTCGCGGCATCGACGACGCTGGCGTGGCGCTTCGAGCACTGGCGGCCCTCGGCGACCATGAGCCTGCGACGCCTGCGCGGGGTGGCGCGCTTCAGCATCAACTACTTCTGGTCGAACGTGCTCGCCGTGACGTTCGCCCAGCTGGACAAGGTGATCATCAGCCGGGTGCTGGGCGCTGCGCCGCTGGGGACCTACACAGTCGCCCAGCGCACGGTGATGTCGCCGGTCAGTGCGGTGAGTGCGACGGTCTCGACGGTGAGCTTCTCCGCCTTCTCCCGCGGGCAGGACAACCCGGAGATGCTCCGCTCGGGCGCGACCCGGGCTGCGGGTGTCGTCGCCCTGGTCGTGCTGCCTGCCATGGTCGGACTCGCGGTCCTGGCCGAGGACGCGGTGGCCGTGGTCTACGGCCCTCGGTGGGAAGCCGCCGTCCCCGTCATCCAGGTGCTTGCCCCCGTGGCAGCGTTGCAGGCGCTCTCGTGCGTGACCGCGTCGGTGATGCTGGCGAAGGGACGCAGCGACTGGCTGTACCGGTGGGCGCTGGTCAACTGCCTGGTCGGTGCCGCAGCCATGATCGCGGCAGCACCGTGGGGTCTGGTCGGGGTGAGTCTCGGACTGGCCGCGGTCGTTGCCGTGCTCACCCCGTTCGAGATGCGGATGGCCCTCAGCCTGGTCGACATGCGCCTCGCGGCCTACCTGCGCCCGCTGCTGCCCCACGTGATCATCACGGCGGTGATGGCGGTTGCCGCGTGGCTGGCGGCCACTGGCGTCGACCGATTGGGTGCCCCGGTGCCGGTCCAGCTCCTTCTGGGGACCCTGGTCGGCGTGGTGGTCCACGTCGGCTTGTTGTGGTGGATGAAAGTGCCGGCCCTGGACGACGCCCGACGTGTCCTGGGCCAGTGGGCGGTCCGTGAGTGAGTCGGGATCCGCCAGGTCGCGGATCGCGGACCTGGCAGCAACGGTTGTGAGGGGGAGACAGGTATGGGAGAGAAGATGCGCACATTCTGGCTGATGGTGAGGGTGGCCACCGCGTCACCGCTGGGGACGACGGCGGTCGGAGGGCCCCATGGACGCGGTTGACATCCTCAAGATCTGCTTTCGTCGCTGGTACGTCATGCTGCCGATCCTGCTCGGAGCCGCGGGCGTCAGCTACCAGCTCCTGGAGTCTCAGGAGACCACTTACACCGCGGCGACTCGCTACGGTCTGGTCCAGCCGCGGCTCACCGCCACGACCGGGGCCGTTGGAGAACGTAACCCCCTCGGCACGAGCGACAGCGCTCTCGTCGGGGCGGCGCTCGAGGCCCAGCTCAACTCCCGCGAGCTGCAGGAGGAGCTCGGTAGCGACGCCACCCGCGGCTGGGGGCCCGGCGAGGCCGAGAACGACTCGACCTACTCGGTGAAGATCCCCCTCTACGAGTCGACGTACGAGGTCCGCGCGTGGGGCACCGACGAGCGGGCGGTCCGGGCCGTGGTCGACCGGGTGATCGAGGCGGCGCCCAAGATCGCCGACGAGGTCCAGGCCCGCGCGGGAGCACCCGCGACGGTGCGCTACGAACCGTTCGTTCTCGCGCCGACGCAGGTGGCCGTCGTCTCGTCCAGCTCCGGCACGAAGCTGGTGATCGCCGTGATGGGAGTCGGGGTGCTGGTCGGTGCCGCATGGTCGATCGTCGCCGACCGCCTGCTGCGGCAGTGGACGCCAGTGCGGCGAAGGGCGTCCCGGCCGGTCACGAAAGCGTCCCCCGCTGCGGCGGGCACACCTGCGGACGAGACGGCCCCGACTGCGCCCTCGGCCGAGTCCGACCGACCACCGAGAACCGCCCGGCCCGCCCGTCCCGCCCGTCCCGGCAGGCCCGACAGGCCCGACAGGCCGGCCAAGTCCGGTAGGTCCGCCACTCCCCAGCAGGGTGACCGTCCGGACACGACCGCCGCTGCGGCCAGGACGGCACAACCACGTTCGGAGCGCCCAGGTCCTCCCCGGCGCGACCAGCCGATGCTCCGGCGGTGAGTCGTGTCGATCGGCCTGCGCCAGCGGATGCATCCGGTGCTCGCTCCGGCGGGTGTCCTGATCGGGGCGGTGCTCCTGGTGATCGTCGTCGTCGGCCCCTTCACCGGAGTGCTCGGGGGACCGGCGATCGCAGCGCTGCTGGTGCTCGGGTTGATCGCTGGTCTGCTCGTGCTCTCCGCCCGGGACGGGTGCTCGGTCCTGACGTGGTTGCTCGTGCTGCTCATGTTCGTGCCGCAGCCCTACGTGCTCGTCGGACCGTTGAAGTCCGTGGGCAACCCGGCCGCGCTGGTCGCACTGGCGGCGCTGGCGATCTGGGCCGCGGCCCGGATCCTCAACCTCAGCGACGCGGTGGAGCTGCACCCGGTGCGCTGGGTCCTGCTGTTCTTCACGACCGCGGCCCTGGCGTCCTATGCGGCAGGCATGACGCGGGACCTGACCGCGGCCGAGCAGGCCAGCATGAGTCGGGTCATCTTCCAGCACCTCGCGCTCCTGGGAGTCGCCCTCCTCGCCGTCGACGAGCTGGGAGCCCGTGACCGGATCACCACGCTCCTGCAGCGCCTCGTCCTGCTCGGTGCAGCGACCGCCGGCATCGGAATACTCGAGTTCGCCTTCTCGGGGTTCGACTTCCGGGAAGTGATGCTCCTGCCCGGGCTCACCACGAACTCGGAACTGGTGTCTGACACCAGGTCGGGCTTCGACCGGATCACAGCGGGGGCCTCCCACCCCATCGAGTTCTCGGTCGTCATCGCCGCCCTCGTCCCCCTAGCGCTGCACTTCACCCTGTACGCGGACACCGGTCGGTGGCGTTACCGCCTGGCCTTGGTCGCCATGCTGGCGGCAATTCCGATGAGCGTCTCCCGATCGGGCTTCCTGACCCTTGCAGTCGGGGTCATGGTCTACGCGGTTGCTCTCAGCCACCGAGGACGCTTCAACGCCCTCGTGCTCGGCATCATCGGGCTGGGGGTCTTTCGAGCGCTGGTCCCGGGCCTGCTCGGCACGGTGCGCGGGCTGTTCCGCGATGTCGGCACCGATCCCAGCATCGCGGGTCGGACCGAGGACTACCAGGCGATCCCCGGCCTGATGGAAGGGCACTGGTGGTGGGGGCGCGGACTCGGCACCTTCGTTCCTGACGTCTACTTCTTCCTCGACAACCAATACCTGGCCGCACTTCTGCAAGGTGGGCTGGTGGGCCTGACCGCGTTCATCTCGCTCCACGCGGTGGGCATGGCAGTGGCCCGTGGCATCCGCCGGCGCAGCACGGATCCTGCGCTGCGGAGTGAGGGCCAGGCGCTCGCGGCCACCATCGCCGCGCTCGGTGCCGCGTCGTTCGTCTTCGACGCGATGAGCTTCCGGCAGAGTGCATTCCTGTTGTTCCTGGTCATCGGGTGCGCCGGCGCCCACTGGAGCCTGGTACGCGACCTGCCCAAGGTGCACGACCGCCAGGAGCTGAGCCGGGAGGCGGTCTGAGTGACTGTTGTGAACGGCTCACCAATATGGGCGATAGCTCACCGGTGACAGCGTTGTGGGAGTTCACCCTCCCCACGATGGGGTCGGAGCCACCCGGCCGGGTCGGCGTCCGCCCCGAGGAGGCGAAGTGGCTGTCGCGAGCGTCGTTATCCCGGCACACAACGAGTCTGCCTCGATCGGCCGAACCCTGCGGGCGCTCCACACCGGCACCGGAGAGGACGACCTCGACGTCGTCGTGGTGTGCAACGGCTGCACCGACGGGACGGCCGAGGTTGCTCGGCAGGCCGACCCAGTCGCTCGCGTCATCGAGATCGACCGGCCCTCCAAGAGTGAGGCGGTGAGGGTTGGCAACGCCTCGACGCACGTTTTCCCGCGGGTCCATCTCGACGCCGACATCGAGCTCTCCGGCACGGCGGTGCTGGAGCTCCTGGGCCCGATCACCGGCGAGAACGTGCTCGCCACCGCCCCGCTGCGCAGTGTCCCGCGGGACGGGTGCTCGCGTTGGGTGAGGTGGTACTACGACGTCTGGGAGGCGCTGCCCCAGGTGGAGTCCGGCTTGTTCGGACGAGGAGTCATCGTGTTGTCAGAGGCGGGCCAGGCACGCGTCGACCCTTTGTCGGGGATGATGAACGACGACCTCGGGACCTCCGACGTATTCACGGCAGGGGAGCGGCGGGTCGTGACCAGCGCCGTCGCTGTGGTCCATCCGCCCCGGACCGTGCGTGACCTCGTACGCCGCCGGATCCGGGTAGTAACAGGCAACGTGCAGGCGACCCGCCTCGGCGCGCGACGTAGGACGTCGCGGACGAGGGTACGCACCCTGCTGGGACTGGCCGTCAGCCGCCCGCGCATGGCCGCTCGGCTGCCTGTATTCCTCGGCGTGTACGTCGTTGCGACGCTGGGAGCGCGACGCGCCCTTCGGGCGGGTGACTTCGACACCTGGCAGCGCGACGAGAGCTCGCGCACCTGACGGCGCACATTTTGGGGATGGCATAGGGACGTATTCGTGGTCCTATGGGGTCGATGACCCCTGTTGCGAAGAACCCGACCGGGTCGACCCCGACCCCCACCCCCTCGCCTGAGCCGCGCCGCCCCCCGGCCCGGCGGCTCAGGGGCCGGGCAATCCTATTCGTGGCGGGCCTGCTGGCCGTCCCGTTGCTGGGAGGCACATCAGCCCAGTCCGCGCGTGCGGGGGTGGTGGTGACCACCGAATCACCCGCCCCCCGCACCGAGGCGGCGCGTCGTGCCGACCCGCTTGCGCCATGCCGCATGAAGCCCAGGAACGGCAACACCGGAGCCCGCGGCGACCTGCGGGATGACGACCGCACCGTGCTGGGAGACGGTGCTCGACTGAGCAACGCGCGAGTGTCGAACCTGACGATCTCCGGGACGGACGTGAAGGTCACCAATGTCAGCGTCGACGGCGACATCCTCGTCACTGGGGAGAAGGTGCGCCTCAAGCGCGTCACCGCGAAGCATATCGCGATCTCGAGTGCCGTCGACGTGCTCGTGGCGAAGGCCAACATCGGCTACAGCACCGACGATGCCATCCACATCACCTCCGATGGTGACCGGCTCGTCAGGCGGGTCGTCCTGCGCTACAACTACATCCACCACCCGAGGGCGCCCTCCGACTCGCACTACGACGGCACCCAGGTCCGCGGGGTCGACGACCTCGTCATCCGGTGCTCGACCTACCGATCCGGGCCGTTCCAGGACACGTTCAACGCGAACATCTATCTCGAGAACGTCCAGGGCGGCGTCACTCGGGCCACCGTGGCGCGCAACTGGCTCTACGGCTCGGCTTGGTCGGTCATGGTCTCTGCGGAGTCTGCGCGGTTCATCGGGAACAGGTTCGGTGGCGACATCCACTGGGGCTACTGCTACCTCGGCTCCGGCAGCGGCGGGTTCGAGAGCCGCAACAACGTCTCCGTGCCGAAGGGCCGGAAGATCAACCTCTGTGGACAAGGCTGATCGGCAGGTTCGCGGTTCGCTCAGTGCACGGCGTCGACACCGGCCCCGAGCGCAACCAGTTCTGCGGTAGGGCTCAGCCGGTCGAGCTCCGCGCGGATCTCGTCGGTGTAGACGGGGTTCATCGCCACGACCAGGACGGCGGGCTCCCGGGCGAGCGTGTCCGGGGCGAGGACCGGGTGACCTGTGCCGGCCACGTAGGTGCCGGAGAGGTGCGGGTTGACGTCGATGACGGCGTCGACCTCGGCCGCCGCGGCTCCCAGCGCGTGCAGGAACGCCGTCCCCTTGGACCCCGACCCCCACAGCACCACCCGCCCGGACCGTGCATGCGCGGCGATGGTCCGACGCAGGGACTCCACCTGCTGCAGCGACGCGCCGCGGAACGCCTCGGCGCCCTGCACCAGGCGGGCCACGTCCTCGTCGGGGAGCCGCATCGGCCGCGGACTGCCGACGGGCAGTGCCTCGACGTGGAGGTACTGGTCGTCGTAGGCGAGCCGCGCCGACCGGACGGCGAATCCGGCCGACTCGAAGAGCTCGACGGCCACCTCGCGGACCAGGTAGTTGCAGTGCTCGTGGTAGACGTCCCAGAACGCTCCCTCGGCCAGGATGCGTCCCGCGTCCGGGAGCTCGACGAGCACCGGGACGTCGGGACGGTCGGCCAGCGCGCCGCGCAGGTCCGTCAGGAGGGTGCGGGGGTCGTCCACGTGCTCGAGCACGTGTCGCATCGCGACGGCGTCCACCCCGGCCAGCTCGCTGTCGGCGTCGAATGCCCGGGCCACGAGGGTCACCCGCTCGTCCGGCTCGCCGAACCGCTCCGGGTCGACGGTCGGGTCCATCGCGAGCACCCGGCCGGCTCCTGCGGCGGCCAGCAGGCGGCTGAAGTCTCCCCGTCCGGCACCGATCTCCAGGACCGTCCGCCCCTCGAGGCCCCAGTCCCGGACCCAGCGAGCGGCAAGTCCACGGGCGTAGTCCAGGAACGTGGACGAGAACGCCTGGGAGTCCTCGTAGCGGGTGCTGTAGGCCATGTCCTGCTCCGCGAAGAGCCGGTTGGTCATCGCGCCGCAGCCGTGGCACAGGACGACGCTCAGCGACCCTCTGGCGATCGCCTCCGCCGCGGCGCGGGTGTCCATGAGCAGGCAGCTGTGGACCGGGACCGTCGCCACCTCGTGCACCACCGTGCCGCCCGGTCGCAGGCACAGCGGGCAGGCGCGCCCGGCGTAGGAGTCACTCGGCGGACCCGACAAGGTCGAGCCTCGCCTTCTGGACGAGGAAGCCCTCGGCGTACGGCGCGCGGCACTCGACGCCGCGCAGGCGCATCAGCGCCCTGAAGGTCTCGTCGTCCCACCAGTCGCGACCGACCTGCGAGGGGTAGACCTTGGTCAGCAGCTCGGCCTTGCGTCGCGCCACCTCGACGTCGAGGGGCACGTAGTGGCTGACCCGCCCCAGGTCTCCGTCCCACTTGGGGATCTCGTAGTGGAGGAGGAGCGAGTCGCGCCAGACGGTGGGCACCAGCTCGGCCAGCAGCCGGTGGTCCTGGTGGCTGTCGTCGGGGCGCGGCGCGAGGACCAGGTCGGGCGCAGGACGCTGTCGGGCGGCGTCCTCGAGGAAGTCCTTGACGGCCGACCAGTGGTCGGGGAGCCGCGAGTCCGGCAGCAGCCCGAAGTCGATGCCCGCGGTCGGGCCGTTGAAGGCGGCGACGGCGTCCGCTGCCTCGAGGCGCCGCTCGGCCGACCCGGTGAGGACCAGGCAGTGGACCTGCACGCCCGGCCGCTCCCTCAGCGCGAGCAGCGTCCCTCCGCACCCGATCTCGACGTCGTCGGGATGGGCGCCGACAGCGAGCACCTGCAACGGACCAGCGGGCAGGCGGAGGTCCCTCACGTCGAGGCCACCAGCCTCGGTGCCGCCACCGGCCCGGTCTCCGCAACGGCTGGTTCCGATCGGCGCCAGAGGGCCCAGGGGCACTCGCCCGACCAGTACAACGCCTCCAGCGAGGCCCGCTCCTTGAGCGTGTCCATGGGTCGCCAGAAGCCGTCGTAGGGGATCGCGAGCAGCCTGCCGTCCTCGGCAGCCCGGACGCACGCGTCGGTGACGAGGTCGTCCCCCTCCTCGAGGTAGTCGAAGATCGCCTGGCGGAAGACGAAGAAGCCCCCGTTGACCCGCATCGGCAGGTCGGCGGCGGACCGGAAGCCCTGGACGCGGTGGTCCTCGTCGGACAGCACGACGTGGAAGGACCCCGGCGGGCGGATGGCGAGCAGGGACCCGACAGCGTCCGAGGCGGCCAGCGTGGCCACCAGGTCGTTCATCGGGGCGTCGGTGAGCACGTCGCCGTAGTGGGCCAGGAACATCTCGTCGTCACCCAGGTGCTGGCGCACCCGCCGCAGGCGCTCGCCGATCTCGGTGCTCAGTCCGGTGTCGACGAAGGTGATGCGCCAGTCGCTGATGTCGCTGCTCAGCAGCTCCACGTCGTGCCCGCCCCCGGACATCACGAAGTCGTTGCTCGCGGTCTCCTCGTAGTGCAGGAAGTAGTCCTTGACGAACTGACCGCCGTATCCCAGGCAGAGCACGAACTCCGTGTGCCCGAAGTGCGCGTAGTAGCGCATGATGTGCCACAGGACCGGGCGGTCCCCGACGTTCATCATCGGCTTGGGTCGCGGGTCGTCGCCCACCCGCATCCGCATCCCGAGCCCCCCGCAGAAGAGCACGACCTTCATCACAGCACCTCCAGTGTGGGCAGGGGGAAGACGAGCCGCGCCCCCCAGTCACGCGTGTGGGCCAGCTGGTCGGTGATCTCCTCGCGGAGGTTCCAGGGCAGGACCACGATGTAGTCGGGGCGCACCTCGTCCAGGTGCGGCGTGTCGAAGATCGGGATGTGGGTCCCCGGGAGGAACTTCCCGTGCTTGAACGTGTTCCGGTCGACGGTGAAGGAGATCAGGTCCTGCCGGATGCCGGCGTGGTTCAGCAGGGTGTTTCCCTTGCCGGGTGCCCCGTACGCCGCCACGACGGCGCCCTCGCGGGAGCGCTCGAGGAGGAACTGCACGAGGTCGTTGCGGGCCGTGGCCACGGCCCGGGCGAACCCGTCGTGTCCCTCGACCGTGTGGAGGCCGGCCTCGCGCTCGTCGGCGAGGATCTTGGTCACCGCGTCGCTGGGCTCTGGTGACGTCGCGGACGGCACCGACCACGTGCGGAGGGACCCGCCGTGCGTGGAGAGCTCCTCCACGTCGACGACGGTCAGCCCCGCCGCCTCCAGGACCCGTTGGGTCGTGAGCAGCGAGAGGTAGGAGTAGTGCTCGTGATAGATCGTGTCGTAGAGGTTGCCCTCGATGAGCCGCAGCAGGTGCGGGATCTCGATGGTGACCGTCCCCGAGTCGCCCGCCAGGATGCGCAGCCCCCGCGCGAAGTCGACGATGTCAGGCACGTGCGCGAAGACGTTGTTCGCGGCGACCAGGTCGGCAGGGCCGTGCTCGGCCACGAAGTCCTGTGCCGTCGACTCCCCGAGGAAGGCGACCGTGGTGGGGATCCCCTTGGCCCGAGCCGCCTCGGCCACGTTGGCGGCGGGCTCGATGCCGTGGCACCGGGTGCCCCGCGCAGCGACGTGCTGCAGCAGGTAGCCGTCGTTGCTCGCCACCTCCACCACGAAGGAGTCCTCGTCCAGGCCGAGCCGGGTGCTGGCGTCCTCGACGTAGCGGCGGGCGTGCTCCACCCACGAGTCGCTGAAGGAGGAGAAGTAGGCGTAGTGGCTGAAGATGTCCTCGGCCGCGATGTAGGCGGGCAGCTGCACGAGCAGGCAGCTCTCGCAGATGCGCACGTTGAGCGGGTAGAACGTCTCGCCCTGGTCCAGCTCGTCGGCGGACAGGTAGCTCTCGCAGGGCGGCGACATGCCGAGGTCGACGAACGTCCGTCGAAGGTCGGCGCCGCACAGGCGGCAGGCGGGCAGGCTCACGACGCCACCCCCTCGGCGCGCAGGTCGGTGGTCAGTTCCCCCGCCGCCTGGAGCTGGCGGATGCGGGCCAGCCGGACGAACCGCGGACCCTCGAAGTCCTCGGCGGAGAGACCCCGCTCGGCCATGTCCCGGGCCAGCTCGGCGATGCCGTCGGGGACGGTCCACTCGGGTGAGAAGGCGGGGAGGACCCGGCCGATCTTGGTGAAGTCGACGCGGTAGTCGCGTGCGTCCGGTCCGGCTCCCTCGGCGAACGTCACGGGCGCGTCCATGGCCTTCGAGACCAGCAGCGCGATGTCACGCACCTGGACCACGTCGACGTCGCGTCCGACGTTGAAGGCCTCGTCGTGGATGGACTCGGTCGGCGCGTCCAGGACGGCTGCGAAGGCGCGGGCGATGTCCTCGGCGTGGACGAGCGGCCGCCAGGGCGAGCCGTCACTCTGCATCTCCACCCGCCCCCGGGTGAACGCCGTCCCGGTCAGGTTGTTGACGACGATGTCGGCGCGCAGCCGAGTCGATGAGCCGTACGCCGTGGCGTTGCGGAGGTACGTCGGGCTGAAGTCGCCGTCGGCCAGGTCGGAGATCCCCTCCTCGGCGCGGACCTTGCTCTCGCCGTAGGGCGTCACCGGACGGAAGGGCGCGTCCTCGTCCACCGCTTCGTCCCCGGCGGCGCCGTAGAGCGAGCAGGACGACGAGAAGAGGAACCGGCCGACACCGGCCGCCTTGGCCGCGCGGGCGGCGTGCACAGCGCCGCGAGCATTGACCGAGTAGGTCGCGTCGGGGTTGAGATGACCGATGGGGTCGTTGGAGATCGCTGCCAGGTGGATGACCGCGTCGAAGCCGCGGAAGTCCGCTGCCGTCGTGTCGCGTACGTCGCCCGAGCGCTGCTCGTAGTCGGTGAACGGGGTGCCGAAGTCGCAGCCGTCGTACCAGCCGGCGTCCAGCCCGACGACGTCATGTCCGACGTCGAGGAGGTAGGGCACCATGACGGCTCCGAGGTAGCCCCGGTCGCCCGTGACCAGCACCCTCATCGCTCTCGCACCCTGTCGCTGCGTCGTAGCCCAGTCGTCATGACCCTGCTCACCCCCATGTCGCCTCCCACTCCCCGGTGGACTCGTTGATCGTCATCACCTTGGGTCCGATGCGTGGGAGGCGACCCCGCAGAGGGCGGAGATACCACCGACTGGGTATCGCCGTGCGCGCTGTGCCTGGTCAGATGTGCCGCTTGATCGCCGCGACGGCGCTGTTGCGCACCCGGCGCGCAGGGCCCAGCGAGGCGAGCATCCTGGCGCGCAGCGACGCCGCCGTGTCGTCGGCGCGAACACTGAAGCGCGGTTGCAGCCAGGCGCCACGCTGTGCGGGGCGCAGGTCGCTCACGTTCACCTCGGCGTACCCGCCCGCGCGCAGCAGCGAGAGAGCGTGCCTGTCGTAGCGCCCGAGGGGCGCGGCGGCGCGGTCGACCCGGCGCCCGAGCAGGTCCTCGAGCACATGCCGCGGGTGGACGATCTCGGCGTGGGCGGCCGGACCACGCAAGCCTGCCCACGGCACGTGGTGGAGGCCGTGCGAGCCGACGTCCATCCCGGCGTCGGCCAGCTCCTGCACGCCTCGGGACGAGAGGCTCCACTGGTCGCCGAGACGCCCGACCACAGGGAAGAAGGTCGCTTGCAGCCCCCGCTGCGACAGGGCCGGCAGGGCGACGTCGACGTCGGAGCGGTTGCCGTCGTCGAAGGAGATGGCCACGCCGGGGACGTCCGCCACCCAGTCGAGGATGGCGCGGAACTGCCCGTCCGTCACCCAGTACCCCGCCTCTCCGGGCTCGCGCTCCCAGGCCGGTGTGCCGATCCCGTGGAAGCAGACGGTGAACGACGGAAGAGGCGTGGTCATGCGTCATGCCCCTTCCCGGTGACCGTGCTGCGACAGGCGCAACGCTAGGTGGGCGGGGTGCCCGGGGGCGCGGTCGGCGCGTACGTCCCCTGCTTGGGGCATATCGACGCCGGTCGGACGGCCGGTGCTGCCGGTCTTCCTACCCTCGGCCGACGTGCTCGTGGAGGAGATGCCATGCCTGACCTGATGTCCAGCTCGCGGTCCACGCCCCGCCACGTCCTGATCATCGTGCAGAACCTGCCCGTGCCTCTCGACCGCCGGGTCTGGCTGGAGTGCCAGGCCCTCCGGGCCCAGGGATTCGAGGTCAGCGTGATCTGTCCCCAGGGGCCGGGAGACCCGCGGCGCGAGGTCATCGACGGTGTCCACATCTACAAGTACCGTCCGCCGCCCCCGGCTCGGGGGCTGCTGGGATATGCGCTCGAGTTCGGCTACTGCTGGCTCCGGACGGCGGCGCTCTCGGTCGTCGTGTGGCGAGAGCGGCGCTTCCACGCGCTGCAGGCCTGCAACCCTCCGGACACCTACTGGCTGCTGGCGCGCATCTGGAAGCTGCGCGGGGTGCGGTTCGTGTTCGACCACCACGACCTCAACCCGGAGCTCTTCGTCTCCCGGTTCGGCACCCCGACATCGACACGAGAGCGTTGGGAGCTGCGCGCCCTCCGGTGGCTGGAGCGGCGGACCTTCCGCACCGCCGACCGGGTCATCTCGACCAACGACTCCTACCGGGGCATCGCCCTGACGCGAGGAGGCTGCAGCCCCGCGACGGTGAAGGTCGTCCGCAGCGGCCCGGAGACCCGGACCATGCGGCCCCTCATCCCTCAGGACCGGGGGCCGGACGCCCCCTTCGTGCTGTCCTACCTCGGGATCATGGGACCCCAGGACGGTGTGGACACCGTCCTCGACGTCATGGACACACTGGTGAACTCTCGCGGTCGCCGAGACGTACGCGCCGTCCTCATGGGATTCGGCGACTGCCTGGAGCAGCTGCGCGCCGACTGCACCGCGCGTGGTCTGGACGAGGTCGTGACGTTCACCGGGAGGGTGGACCGCGCCCAGATCGCCGAGCACCTGAGCGGCGCCGACGTGGGCCTGTGCCCGGACGCGAAATCGCCGCTCAACGACCTGTCGACCATGAACAAGACCATGGAGTACATGGCCTACGCGCTTCCCGCCGTCTGCTTCGACCTCACCGAGACCCGGGTGTCCGGAGGTGACACCGTCCTCTACGCGCCCTCGGGGGACGTCGCGGCGTTCACCGACCTCGTCGAGGAGCTCCTCGACGACGAACAGCTGCGGGTCGACCTCGGGTTGCGCGCGCGTCGTCGGGTGAGCGGGGTCCTCGACTGGCGACAGCAGAGCGAGGTCTACGTCTCGGTCTACCGGGACCTCCTGGGCTCGGCTCCGCAGGTTCCCCGACCTCGGCGCGCTGTGAGAGGGATCCACGAGCCGGCGGAGCGGACCGATCGCGACGATCGTGGCCGCGCCTACGTCGACCTCGACGATCCCGAGGAGCTGATCGCCTACGTGCGCGATCGTGGGCGCCAGCGGCAACCCGATGCGGTGCCGGTCGATCAGCCCGCACCCGAGATCGTGGCCAGCACAGCCTCGTGATCGGCGGCCGGGACGGAGAGGGTCTCGGCGGCGGTGACGACCAGCCGTGGTGAGGTCATGACGTGGTCGATCGCGGCGAAGGCGGGCACGGCGACACCGAAGCGGCGCTCCCGCCCTCCTGCGGGCCACGTCGGTGACCACCCCGCGTTGACCTGGGCGGCCGCGTCGGTGAAGCCCAGGTCGAGGAGACGTCGTACGGGCGCGTGCGCCAGCGTGGCGTTGAAGTCCCCGGCCAGCACCACAGCGGTGTCCTCGTCGGCCCGGATCCGGGCCAGGGCGGCGTGGACCTGCTCGTGGTCCGACCGCCAGTCGCTGGGGGCGTACGGCGGACGCGTGTGGACGGCGACGACCGTGACGTCACCGAGGCCGGGCGCCCGCACCTCGACCATCCGGCTGTCCGAGAAGTCGAGGAGCGGCGCGGTCCGGGTGACCGGGAACCGGCTGAGGACCACGGCGCCGCCGTGCACGACGTGGTTCTCGACCCCGGCGGTGTAGGGCAGCGTGTCACCGACGGCGGTCGCGAGCAGGAGGTCGAGCCGCTCGGTCCCCACGTCGGTCAGCACCAGGACGTCGACGTCCCTGGCGCGGACGAGGTCCGCGAGCGCGGTGATGTCGCCGTACTCGAAGTTCTGCGCGAGCAGCACCAGGGACGACGACCCGCCCGCCGGCTGCTCGCCCACGTAGAGCGGTGCCAGCCACCAGCTGTGGACGGCCACCAGGCAGGTTGCCGCGAGCACGCACGCCGTCCGCGTACGTCGCTTCGCCGACGGCGCAGCGGCGGCCAGGAGCGCCAGCGCGGCGACCGGGAGCCCCAGCGGGGTCAAGGCCACCAGCTCGATGAGCCTGCTCGCGGACGGGTCGGTCACCCGCAACAGGGCGAACGCCAGCGAGACGAGCAGGAGGCCCACCACGACGAGGAACCTGATCCTGGCCAGCGTGGCCCCGGGAGACACCATCGACCCCTCCCTCGCCCCCGGCGGGGGCTCCCCACCCTAGGAAGCGGCGTCCGGGGCGGCATGCCGCAAATGCGGGATAGGCGCAGGCGACGAGGCAGCTTCGCCCAAATCGGTGAGTCCCACCGGTGCGTCCGAGCCTACGATGGGGCCCATGCAGCCCGTCCACAGCGACGAGGTCGTCGTCGTCGTGGTGACCTACAACAGTGCCGCGCTCGTCGCGGACCTGGCGGCCTCACTGAGGGTCGGCATGGACGGCATCCCGTGGCGGCTCGTGGTCGTCGACAACGCCTCCAGCGACGGGACGGTCGCGGCCGTGCGCGACGCCCTGCCCGACGCCGAGGTGGTCACCATGGCCCGCAACGTCGGGTACGCCGCCGGAATCAACGCGGGCGCGGCACAGATGGGCACCGGACGCGCGCTGCTGGTGCTCAACCCGGACGTCCGGGTCTCGCCCGGATGCGTGCCGGCGCTGCTGGCGGCGCTGGACGACCCCGGGGTCGGCGTGGCCGTGCCCCGGTTGCTCGACGGCAACGGGATCCTCGTGCCGTCCATGCGCCGGGAGCCCACGCTGCTGCGCGCACTCGCCGATGCCGTGCTCGGGGCGGAGAGGGCCGGGCGGATCGCGACGCTGGGCGAGGTCGTGACGGATGCCGACGAGTACGAACGGGCCCAGCCCACCGACTGGGCCGAGGGCTCGACCCAGCTGATCAGCGGGGAGTGCTGGCGACGGTGCGGCCCGTGGGACGAGAGCTTCTTCCTCTACTCCGAGGAGACCGACTTCTACCTGAGGGTGCGCGACCACGGCTTCACGTCGCGCTACGTCCCGACGGCCATGGCCGTGCACCTCGGAGGCGAGTCGACGACCTCGCCGCGGCTGTGGTCGATGCTGGTGGCCAACCGGGTCAAGCTCTTCGCCGACCGCAACGGGCCGGTGAGCTCGGCCGCCTACTGGGTGGCACTGCTGGTGCGGGAGGGCAGTCGCGCCGCGCTCGGGCGTCGGACGTCGCGGCGTGCGGTCCGGACGCTCCTGAGCCCGACCCTGATGCGCGCCCGGCGCGGCCCCGACTGGGGCGTCTGACGCTCGCGAGACTGCCCGATCCCCCGACTTGGGTATGCGCAGGCTCGAGGTCCGACCAGGCACTCGGGGCGACCTACGATCCGAAGGGCATCGCGACCAGGGGGTCGGTGGAGCGCCGTTGTCGCGTGTGCGCACGGGAAGGGGAGGCACTGTGGGGGCTCGACTGTCACCCATCACGTCGTCGGACGTGCCCGCGGTCGCGCGCTTCCTCGCCACCCACCTCAACCGGCGCATCCCACCGGAGCGGTGGGGGAGCGCGTTGTCGGTGCCGTGGGGCGTCGAGCAGCCCAACCACGGCTTCTTCCTGCACGACGACGGTGTCGTGGTGGGCGCCTACCTGGCCTACTACTCCCAGCAGCAGGTCGACGCCCGGACCGAGAGCTTCTGCAACCTGGGCGCCTGGTGCGTCCTGGACGGGCATCGCCACCAGGGCATCCGGCTGCTGACTCGCCTGCTCGCCCAGGACGACTACCACTTCACCGACTTCTCCCCGAGCGGGAACGTGATCGAGCTCAACAGGCGGCTGAAGTTCGTCGACCTCGACACCACGACCGAGCTGGTCCTCAACACCGCGCTCCCGGCTCGGAGGGGGGACGCGCGGGTGACCAGCGATCCCGGTGCCCTGCTCGCGACACTGGGTCCTGACGAGCTCACCCTCTACCGCGACCACCGGCGGGCGAGAGCAGCCAAGCACCTGATGGTGAGCACGCCCCGCGAGCACTGCTACGTCGTCTTCAGGCGCGACACGCGCAAGCGCGCGCGAGCGTTCGGGTCGATCCTCCACGTCACCAACCCCGACCTCTTCCGGGCAGCCGCAGGTCAGGTGGGCGGACATCTCCTGACCCGGCACGGGATCCCCGCGACGCTCGTCGAGCGGCGGGTCGCCGGTGGTCCCGTACGACGGGGCAGGACGCTGAGGCGCTCGCGGCCCCGGATGTTCCGGAGCAGCTCGCTCGCCCCCGACCAGGTGAACTACCTCTACAGCGAGCTCACGTGCCTGGCGTGGTGAGCGGCCCCGGCGAGGTGCACGCGGACATCGCCCCGGCCACCGATGGGAACGAGATCCTGGTCGGTGGCGTGCCGGTGACGCGGCTCGCGCAGCGGGTGGGGAGCACGCCGTTCTTCGCCTACGACAGGAGCATGCTCACCCAGCGCGTGGCGCGGATGCGCGCAGCACTCCCGGCGGACATCGAGATCAGCTATGCCGTCAAGGCGAACCCCATGCCTGCGCTGGTGCAGCACCTGAGCACGGTGGTCGACTCGCTGGACGTCGCGTCTGGCGCGGAGATGCGTCTTGCCCTGGACACCCCCCTGCCGGCGGAGAGGGTCAGCTTCGCCGGACCGGGGAAGTCGGTGGCGGAGCTGTCGCAGGCAGTGGCTGCCGGGGTCGTGGTCGAGGTCGAGTCCCCGCGCGAGGTCGACCGCATCACCATCAGCGGTGAGGAGCTCGGGATCCGCCCGGTCGTCGCGCTGCGGCTGAACCCCGACTTCGCGGTCAAGGGCTCCGGCATGCGCATGGGCGGGGGAGCACAGCAGTTCGGTGTGGATGTCGAGGACGCCCCGCGGCTGGTCAAGGAGATGGAGGCCCGCGGACTGGACCTGCGGGGCTTCCACGTCTTCTCCGGCTCCCAGAACCTGCACGCCGAGATCCTCGTCGAGGCACAGCGCCAGACCGTGGAGCTCGTGCTCCGGATGGCCGATGAGATGGCGGCGGAGCCGACCTACTTCAACCTCGGCGGCGGGTTCGGCATCCCCTACTACGACAAGGACCGCGCGCTGGACCTCGACGCCGTCGGGCGCGGCCTCGAGCAGCTGATGCGGGCCCGCATGAGGCCGAGCTTCCCGGACGCGCGTGTCCTCCTCGAGCTCGGCCGTTACATCGTCGGCGAAGCCGGCGTCTACGTCACCCGGGTGGTGGATCGCAAGGAGTCGCGCGGCACCACCTTCCTCGTCGTCGACGGGGGGATGCACCACCAGCTCGCCGCCTCCGGCAACTTCGGCCAGGTCATCCGGCGCAACTACCCCATCGCCGTCGGCAACCGGATGGGCAGCGGGCCCGTCGAGACCGTCAAGGTCGTCGGCTGCCTGTGCACCCCGCTGGACCTGCTCGGCGACCAGGTCGTGCTGCCACGCGGCGACGTCGGCGACCTGGTGGTCCTCTTCCAGGCAGGGGCCTACGGACACACGGCGAGCCCCACCGCGTTCCTCAGCCATCCCGCGCCGCTCGAGGTGCTGGTGTGATCCCCGGAGAGAGGCCCCCGACATGAGCAACGAGACGACCCAGGTGTCGACCACGCACGTCCTCGCCGAGGTGCTCGCCGAGCTGCTGGGTGGTGCTCCCGAGCGGTTCACGCCCGACACCGAGCTCTTCGGCAGCCTCCCCGAGCTCGACTCGCTCGCCCTCGTGGAGCTGATCACCGTGATCGAGGAGCGCTTCGGGTTCGAGCTGGACGAGGAGGACATCACGGCCGAGGTGTTCGGCACGGTGGAGTCGCTCGCGGCCCACATCGATGCGTGCAGCGGCTGAGATGAACTCCCTCGCGGAGCTCGTACGCTCCTCTGCTGCCCGTGGCGCCACGGTCGCCGATCGTCGGTCGTCGTTGACGCTCGAGGATGCTCTTCGGCAGGCGGAGGAGATCGCCCGCGAGGTCTCCCGGTGCTCGGACCGACGCACTCCCGTCGTCGTCGTCCTCCTCCCGAGCTCGGTGGAGGCGGTGACCCATCTGCTGGCGGCGATCGTGGGCGACCACACGGTGTGCTTCCTCGATCCGTCGGACGACCAGCGCGCAGAGGCGGTCGTCGGCGCGGTTGACCCCGACGTCGTGGTCGACGCCACCGGAGTGCGCGCACCTCGGCACGGTCGCCAGCACCGGGCCGATCGGACAGGGGACGCGGGCTACATCGCCATGTCCTCCGGGACGACCGGCGCCGGCCCGAAGGGCGTGCTGACGACGTGGGAGTGCGTGGCCGACTTCGTCCCGCACGGCCTCGCAGCGCTCCAGATGGACGCCACGTCCTGCTGGGCTGAGCCCAACCACCCGTCGTACGACCTGGCGCTCACCAACTGGCTGCTCGCCCTCGGCGCCGGCGCGACCCTGCACGTCTCGGGCGCCCTGACCGACCGGCTGCGGCCGCTCCGGTTCGCAGCGGCGCGCGGAGCGACGCACGTCCGTCTGGCGCCCCGTTACATCGACCTGGCGGCCGCGGAGGCCGGACGTGGCACCCGGTCGGAGATCCAGGTCTGGGGCTCCGGCGGAGACCGGCTCACGGAGGCCCACGCACACCAGGTCTTCGAGCTCGGGGTGACCGCGCTGGTCAACACCTTCGGGACGAGCGAGACGGCAGGCTTCGCGAGCGCCGCGACGTACGGCTCCGCCGATCGGGTGACGGCCCTCGACGGAGTGGTCTCGGTCGGCCGCGGGCGACTCGGACCGTGGCGGCTGGAGCTCGTGCCGGAGGGGCCGCCGGGCGCACAGCGTGACGTCATCTCGGTCGGCTCGCCCCATGTGGGCGACGGCTATCTCTTCGGCGGCCATGGGCAGGACTATCCGCGCTGGGAGCCGGGCCGAGTGGTCACCGGCGACCTGGGCGTCGTCGAGGACGGCGACATCTTCTGCTTCGGACGGCTGGGTCGCCTGGTCAAGCGCAGCGCCAGCTTCGTCAACCTCGACGATGTCGACGTGCTGCTCCGGGACCTCCGCGGCCTTGCCACCTACACGGTCGCCACGCGGGGCGGGTCGCTCGTCACTCTCGTAGAGGGAGGTCGCGACTCCCTGTCGGGCATCCGCGAGGACCTCGCGACGCGGGTCGCCCCCGGGGTGCTGCCCGACGCGTTCGTCCTCGTCCCGATGCTTCCCCGACTCGGCAACGGCAAGGCAGACCAGGCTGGTGCGCTCGTGCTTGCGGAGCGCGCCGTCGAGCCCCCTGGTCAGTAGGCGCCGCGGTGCCCCACCACCGCACGGATCGTGCGGACCAGGATCGCCAGGTCGAGCCCCAGTGACCAGTTGTCGACGTATCGCACGTCGAGTCGCACGGACTCGGCCCACGAGAGGTCGGAGCGACCCGAGACCTGCCAGAGACCGGTCATGCCGGGCTTGACGACGAGGCGACGGCGCGGGTCGACGTCGTACCTGGCGACCTCCTCGGGCAGCGCCGGCCGGGGGCCGACGAGCGACATCTCGCCGCGAACGACGTTCCAGAGCTGGGGCACCTCGTCCATGCTGGTGCGACGCAACCACCGCCCCAGCCGGGTGACCCTCGGGTCCTGCTGGATCTTGAACAGCACCCCGTCGGCCTCGTTGCTCGCCACCAGCTGCACGCGCTCGGTGTCCGCGGAGGCCGACATCGACCGGAACTTGTACATCGTGAAGAGGCGCCCGTCGCGGCCCACGCGTTGCTGCCGGTAGATCGCCGGTCCCGGGGAATCGAGCCGGACGAGGATGCCGACGACGACCAGGACGGGGAGCAGGAGCACGAGCCCGAACGCCGCCGCAGCCCACTCGACCGCGGCCTTGACCGACCGGCAGGGGCCACGCAGCGAAGGCGGGACCGCACGGACGAGCGTGAGCCCACCCGTGGCGAACACGCGGGTCCGTGTGGGCGTGACGTCGAGGAGGCCCGTCCCGACGCAGAGCTCCGTGCCGACCCCGGCGAGCGCCCAGTGGAGCCGGCGGATCTCGGTGGCAGTGAGGCGCGCCCCGGGCAGCACGACCAGCGCGTCGGCTCCGTGGTGCTCGGCCACCCCGGAGGCGGCGTCGAATCCGACGTAGGCCGGGAGGTCGCCGAACGGCACCTTCGACCTGCGAGTGAGGCACACGGCGGCGATCTCGTGGCTGGCGGCGGCCTGCAGCTCGAGCATGGCCTCCCGGACGTCTCGCGGACGTCCGGCGAGCACCAGCCTCGGCCGGTGCCGCCGTACGCCGAGCAGGAGGTGGACGGCACTGGTGGCGCTGAGGACGGCGACGAGCTGGGCCACAGCGATGGGGTCGAGGGTGCTCAGCCACGGTGACGCCGCCAGCACGAGCACCGACGCCCGCATGCCCGTGCTGAGAACCAGGCGGAATCGCCTGCCGCGGCTCTCACCCAGCGCTCGCTGCCGGTAGTGGCCCGCAGCGAGGGAGACCAGCACCCAGCCCGCGGCGGTGGCGACCGCGACCTCGATCGACAGGATGCCGAGCCACGTCGTGGCGATGGCGAGTCCGATCGAGAGCGCCGTGTCGAGGACGACGGGCCGGCTGGCCGGACGCCGGGGCGCGCGCGCGGCGGCGCCGGTCGCGGTGGGCAGCGCCTGCGGCTCCAAGGCCGGTGCCGACGGCTCGGCCTCACGGGGGCGCGGAATCGGTGGGATCAGTGACGCGACGTCGGGCGCGATGACGCCGACAGTCACCTGCGTCATGCTCACCACCCCGTCCCGGACTGACACCGGACGGTCGCCGTCGACCGTGGTGTGAGCCTAGGAACGCCGTGGCGTCGGGGCATGCCGCAAATCAGCGAAAGCCCTGCACCGACGGTCTGGTCCAGCGCGACGACCCACGGTGGACCCACCGGCCGGGAGAGATACCCAGTCGGTGGGATGGGCTGCCAGCGGGCACTCGTTTACCCTGAAGGGCGCACTATCGCTGATTCGCCACGCTGATCCTGTCCCTGTCTGGGCAAGCGTGGCCGGCTTGGAGTTCGAGGACCCCCCCACACCTCGACTCCTTGCACGGAGCGAATTAGTAGCGGCGGTCGAGGTTCCCCCGCCTCGGCCGCCGCACCCATACAGGCGTGTCCCGCGGACCTGTCGGAGCGACGCCTCAGCTCACCGGCGTGGGTGGGGGACGGCAGGCGCGGCACTGAAGAAGCAGTCGTGCCACATCTCCAGGCACAGCAGCGTCCAGAGCCTGATCTCCTCGTTCGCACCGCAGTCGTGACGGTCGACGAGGTCGCGGACCAGCGACCTGTCGAAGGTCTGCCCGACCCACGAGTCGGCCCCGGTGAGCCGGTCCCGAGCGGTGTCACGCAGACCGCTCCGGAACCAGGAGTCGAGCGGGACGCGGCAGTCGACCTGGCGCCGCCAGATGACCTCGTCGGGCAGGAGGGGGCGGGCGACCTCCTTGAGCACCCACTGGGTCGAGCCCGATCGCACCTTGACCGAGGTCGGCAGCCGGAACGCGAGCTCGACGAGGTGGTGGTCCAACAGCGGAGGACGCAGCTCCAGGGAGGCGGCCATCGACATCCGGTCCCCACGCTCGAGCCGGTGGTCGGGCAGCCAGTGGCGCAGGTCATGGCGCAGCATCCGGTCCACCGGGTCGGCCCCGAGCGTCGGCGGCAGTCGCCGCTCGGCCGGTGGCGCAGTGCCCAGGAGCCGCTCACGCTCCGGAGCCGTGAACGGCGCGAACCACGAGGCGGGCTGCGCCGCGTCGACGGCGGCCACGGCGCGCAGCGCGGTCCGGGCACCGGCGTGGCGAGCGCCCAGGCGTCGTTCCACGGGCCCCGCGAGGCCGGATCGAACGCGTGCGGGCAGAAGGGTGGCGCGCTCGGCCACCCGGGCGTAGCGGTACTTCGGGGATCCGCCGAAGAGCTCGTCGCCGCCCTCGCCGGAGAGCACCACGCCCACGTGCTCACGGGCCGCACGCGCGAGGCCGAACACGGCGATGTCGGCCGGCTCCGAGATCGGCGCGTCCCGGTGCCAGGTCAGGCGGGCCCACAGGTCCTCGAAGTCGGCTGCCCGCAGCTTCACCTCGTGGTGGTGCGTGCCCAGCAGCGTGCTGACCCGGCGCGCCCAGGGCAGATCGTCCTCCGGGTGGCCACCGAATCCGGCCGAGAACGTGTGCACGGGCTCCTCGTCGCGCAGCTGCTGCATCTGCGCGACGATGAGGCTGCTGTCGAGGCCGCCGGAGAGATAGGCGCCGACCGGGACGTCCGCGACGAGTGCCGCGCGCACCGCCTCACGCACCCCGTCGCCGACCGCTTCGACGGCGTCTGCGGCGCTCCACGTTCCTTCGGGGTCGCACTCCGGTGGTGCCCAGTACTGCGCATCCTCGAGGTGCGCCCCGGGCTGGATCGACACGCGATGCGCCGGTCGCACCTTCTTCACGCCGGTGAACAGGGTGTCGGGAGAAGGGACTGCCTGGGCGCCCAGGTAGGCATCCAGGCTGCGGTGGTCCACCTGCGGCGGTGGCCCGACCGACAGGAGCGCCTTGATCTCCGACGCGAAGGCAATGCCTCCCGGGATGTGGCGGTAGTAGAGGGGCAGGATGCCGAGCCGGTCACGCACCAGGTGGGTGGTGTCCGTGCGGAGGTCGTGGGCGGCGAAGGCGAACTGACCCTGCAGGCGCTCGACGAAGCTGATGCCCTCGAGGGCGAGCCCGGCGACGACGACCTCGGTGTCGCCACGCGTCCGGAAGGGATAGTCGAGATGGGCCCGGAGGCTCTGGTGGTTGAGGATCTCGCCGTTGAACGCGAGCACCCAACGACCGTCCACCGAGTGCATCGGCTGGTGGGAGAGGTCGGCGTCGATGATCGCCAGCCGGGTGTGGGCCAGGCCGACGTCCTGGCCTACCCACACGGCGGAGCCGTCGGGGCCGCGATGGTGCAGGAGGTCGGCCATGTCACGCAGGGCGTCGGTCGCCAGCACGCCTCGGGAGTACGCCCGTACGCCGCCGATGCCGCCCATCAGCTGCCTCCCAGTTGCCCGGGACGAGGAGGGATCGCGTCGCGGTGTCCACGCGCGCGGCTCATGCGCCTCTCCACCCGACCTGGTTGGCCATCCCGACGGCGGCGAGCTGGGAGGAGACCTCGAGCTTGTTGAGGATCGACTTCACCTGGGTGCGGACGGTGGCCTCGGAGACCACGCTCTCCTTGGAGATCGCCCGCACGGTGCGCCCCTCGATCAGCGCGCCGAGGACCTGCCGCTCGCGTGGAGTGAGCAGGTCGAGTCGTCGGCGTACGTCGTCGCTGACGAGGCGGTCGCGCGACCAGGCGTCGAGCAGGGACTCGAGCTCCTCGCGACTGACCACGGGCAGGCCCTGGTGGAGCCGGCGCACGGTGGCCAGTGCCTCCTGGAGCGCGCCACCCTTGGAGAGCACCTTGCGCGCCCCCTGGCGCATGCACCCGCCCCATCGGCCCCGGTCGTCGGAGGCGGTCAGGACCACCACGTTCGCGTTGGCCCGCGCGAGCGGCGCGATGAGGTTCACGCCGTCGCCGAACCTGCCCAGGTCCAGGTCGAGCAGGACCGTGCGCGGGCTCGCGCGGAGCGCCATGGATCGCAGCGTGGCCATCGACCCGCCCACCGCGGGAAGGGGCAACCGGCGTACGTCGTAGCCCTCGAGGGACAGGGCGAGCTCGAGCGACTCGGCAAACAACACGTGGTCATCGATGATCAGGACGCGGTGGCCGGCCCGGGTGACGCCGTTCACGGCCACTGATCGTCCCTCATCGGCTGGCGAGGAGAGGGCAGGGAGATCACGAAGGAGGAGCCACCGGCGACCGGTTCGGCGTACCGGAGCGATCCACCGTCCTCGGCCACCAGCCTCTGGGCGAGGTGCAGGCCGATGCCCTGGCCCGGTGAGTCCTGGCCACGCTCGCCCCAGGCGAAGATCCGCTGGCGATCGTCGGCGGCGATGCCGCAGCCGAAGTCGGTCACCATGATCTCGACCGTGTCATCGGCGCAGCGGGTCACCTCGACCACGCTCGAGTCGGACCCGCCGTGGGTCGCGGCGTTGTCGAGCAGGATGTTGACGACTTCGGCGAGGCCGTCGTAGTGAGCCTGGACGCAGTCCCCGCTGCTGTGGAGCTCGACGTGGCGACCCTTGAGCCGTTGCAGGTCGAGCATGACCTCGAGCGCCTCGTCGAGCGCGATGACGGTGGGGGCGACCTTGTCGTCGGAGAGGAGGCGCTGCATCCGGGTCAGCTCGCGGTAGATCGTCTCCTGGAGGTGCAGGCGGGAGAGGTCGTTGACCTCGGGGCGCTCCAGCATCCCCGCCGCATTGACCAGGCCGGCGAGAGTGCTCCGCAGCTCGTGCATCCTCTCGCGCTGGTCCCGCTCGCTGCCCACCGTCTCGATCAGGGTGTGCTCGAGCTCGTCGGAGCGTTCCTGCTCGTGGGTGGCAGCGGTGCGCAGGCTCAGGTGGATGGCGACCAGCCAGGTGGCGCCCGCGGCCACCCGGGCGATCGCGAGAAGCAGGTCCAGCAACGTGCCGGCGAGGCCGACAGCGTCGACGACGTGGCCGGCGCCGACCGCAAGCACGGTCGCCGCCATCAGCAGCGCGGCCGGGCGCGAGAGGACATGGTGGCGGACGACCAGGGCGGCGCCCAGGAGGTGGGTGGCCACGATCACGCCGACGAGCACCGACCTCGACACCGGGGTGATGGCGTCGAACGGCGACGGCACCAGGAGGAGGACCGCCATGACCAGCCCGATCCCCAGTCCGACTCCCAGGGGATCGACCGGCCGGACGCGGTGCGGGCGCGAGGCCAGCACGGCCAGACCGACGGCGAAGAGGGACGTGAGGGCCACGACATGCAGTGGCCACTCAGGGCCCACCAGACCGAGGGGTCGTCGGTAGACCATGAGCAGTCCCAGCGCGAACGACTGGCACGAGACGAGCACGCTGGCGGCCACCAGCCAACCCATCGAGAGCTCCGGCGCCAGGCGCCAGTTGAAGTAGGACAGGACGGCTCCCATCACCAGGAAGGCTCCGGCGACCAGTCCGCTTGCCAGTGCGAGCATCGAGATCGTCCGCCCGGCGGGAAGCGGCACTGCCGGGTCGAGGTCTCCCGCGCCCAGCACGACGATGGCGCCGCACGTCACGACCACGAGCGCCAGCAGGAGAGCGCGCTCGCGAGCGCCGCTGGCGCGCGCACTGTTCATGATGCTCTGCATGTATCCCCCCCGGGAACAACCAAACCCCTAGGGTCACCCGACTTAGTGGGTCACCCGACACAGCATTACGTCACGGGACAGGGGTAGGGCACCACTGAATCTGCCCGCGTACCCAATATGGGTCAAGGCCGGTCTGGTCCGGTGGGCCCGGGTTCGTATCACGACGGGCGGCGCCCATACCTCTCTTGGCCCCCTTTTGCGCTCACGTCATGGCCATTTCTGTGCACATCCGTGATGAGCGGCCCCCTTTCGGGTATGTCGTCATCCATCGTGGAGCCTCGGCAAGTCCACGAGGAGGCGTGATGATGGGGACTCGGGCCAACGATTCGTCCGCGGAGGCGGCCCCCTCGCGCAGGACGAGCGTGCCGTGGGTGGTCTCACGACACCTGCTCGTCGCCCAGGCGGTGTCGGCGGCGCTGACGTCGGTCGGTGTCGTCGTCGACGCCGTTCCGTGGGACGTCGTGGACGACGCCGTCGACCAGCCCGACGGTGACGCTCTGCGGCCGGACGTGCTGGTGGTCCTCGATGACGTGTCGACGCCGGCGGCGGTGGCCGGCATCAACCACCTGTCCCACGGGCTCGCCGCACGGGTGGTCGTCGTGACCTCCCAGCCGCAGAACATCTGGTGGGGAGGCATCGTCGAGTCGGACGCGGTCGAGGTGGTGGGCGCGGCCGACTCGGTGCAGCAGGTGGCCGACCTCGTGCGACGCTTCGTCGCGGGGGAGACCCTGATGGAGCCGGAGCAGCGTGCCTCGTTGCGTGCGGGGTGGGCCAGGGCCGTGGAGTCGAGACGTCGTCTCGTCGACCTGGTGGCCACGCTGTCTCCCAAGGAGCTGCGGGTCCTCGAGCTGCTGGCCATGGGCTACCGCGTCTCCGAGATCGGGCAGCTGCTCGAGGTGTCGAGCTCCACGGTCCGCAGCCACGTCAAGTCCTTGCGCGGCAAGCTCGGCGTGCACAACCAGCTCGCCGCGGTGGCGATGCTGATCCAGCTGCGAGAGGCAGGCATGCCCGGGACGCTGGTTCCCCGGCCGCGCCCCCGCACTCATTGAGTGGGCCGAGGATCGGCGCCGATAGGGTGCCGACCATGATCGATCCCACGACGCTCGACGACCACGCCTTCGCCGTCTGGGCGGCCGAACGGGCCGGCGCGGTGCTGCTCGACGTACGAGCCCGCGCCGAGGCCGACGGCCTGGCGGGCAAGGCACTCAAGGACGCCGGGGACGCTGCTGCCCAGGCCGAGCTCGACCGGATCCTGACCGAGCACCGCCCCGACGACGCGGTGCTGTCGGAGGAGGCGGCCGACGACAAGTCCCGCCTCACCGCGAGCCGGGTGTGGATCATCGACCCGCTCGACGGCACCCGCGAGTTCTCCGAGCCGCCCCGCGACGACTGGGCCGTGCACGTCGCGCTGTGGGAGGACGGCGACCTGGTCGCCGGAGCTGTCGCCCAGCCGGCGCTCGGCGAGACCTTCAGCACGGGCCAGCCCCGCGTCGTGCCGCAGCGGACCTCCGACCGTCCGCGCATCGCCGTCTCCCGCAGCCGCCCGCCCGCCTTCGTCGAGGCCCTCGCTGCGGAGCTGGACGCCGAGCTGGTGCCGATGGGCAGCGCCGGAGTGAAGGTGATGAGCGTGGTCCGCGACATCGCCGACGCCTACGTCCACGCCGGCGGCCAGTACCAGTGGGACAACGCCGCCCCGGTGGCCGTCGCCCGTGCCGCTGGCCTGCACTGCAGCCGGGTCGACGGCTCGCCCATCGTCTACAACGAGGACGACACCTCGCTGCCCGACCTCATCGTGTGCCGTCCCGAGCTGGCGGAGTCGATCGTGGACTTCGTCCGACGCAACGGCACCACCCAGGCCTGATCCTCAGGGCAGCCGCTCGGGGTGTGCCGCGACGTACGAGCGCACGGGCACCGGGTTGCGGTGCGCGTACCCCTCGGGCAACCACACGCTGCCCACGCGGGTCAGGTAGTAGACCTCCCAGGCGAGGTAGCCACGGAGCTGGCGCGGGTCGCGCCGCATCACCTCGGCGTGGTGCGTCACGCCGCGGACGTAGGCCCACGAGTTGTTGTAGCGCCAGAGCGCAGACCCCTTGTCGCGCGCGAAGCCGTTGGCCCGCAACAGCCGGCCCGCCGCGAGGATCGCGTCGTGGGCGTCGTCGATGTCACCGCCCGCGCCGTAGATGTCCCACGTGGTCGGCATGAACTGCATCGGCCCTTGCGCACCGGCCACCGAGGTGCCGCGGATCCGGCCGAAGGCGGTCTCGACCAGGTTGATCGCGGCGAGGTACTCCCAGTCGACGCCGAAGCGTCGCTCCGCCTCGCGATAGCTGCGCATCAACGTCCGAGCCGGGGCGGGCGGCACGATCCGCCACGCAGGCAGCTTGTCCGCGAGGTCGGCACTCGAGCTGGGGTGCATCGAGCGGAACTCCCGCCGGGCTGCGACGTTGGCGCGCACCCACGCGCGGTTGCGCGCACCCAGCCGGTCGAGCACCCGGGCAAGCCACGAGGGGCGTACGGCGACCTCGCGGATCGCCAGCTGCGCGGTGTGGCCGGCGGCAGCGAGCAGCTCGGCGTCCGGAGGGTCGGACCGGATCACCCGCTGTGCGGCGACGACCATCTCCGCGGCCTGTGCGGGCGAGGTCGGTCGCACCGGAGTCCCGGCCAGCGCCGGAGCGAGCTCGTCCGGATCAGCCTGCCGGGAGACCACCGCGTCGGCCGGGCGGAGGTCGCCGTCGGTCGGTGCCGATGAGGGCGAGTCGCCACCGCAGGCGGTCACCAAGACCATGCCGGTCGTCATGAGGGCGGCGAGCATCGGCGCGCGGGTCATGCCCCCACCTTCACACGAGCGGCGGCCCCGGACATGCCACCGGCCCGTCAGGTGACTGACGGGCCGGCGCTGTGTCAGGTCAGGAGACCAGGGTCCGCCACACGTAGCCGTTGGCGAGGTACTTCGAGTCGGCCTTCACGGCGACGCTCCAGTACCAGGTGCCGCGGCGCTTGGGGAGGGCGACGCGGTACTTGCCGCGACGGTCGGTCTTGATGGTCTTGAACTTCTTGTAGCCCTTCTTGGCCTTCTTGCTGACCTTGATGACGATCTTCTTCTTCGCGTAGTCGGGCGTGACCTTGCCCTTGAGCACGAAGCCGGAGCGGGGGTTGGTGATCTTGCGGCCCACGCCCACGGTGAACGGAGCGGACTCGCTGGCCGCGTAGTTGTCCTCATAGGTCTGGGTGGCGGCGTAGCCGGAGTAGACGACCTTGTAGGTGGTGTTCATCTCGGGCTTCACGTCGTAGAACGAGGCGTACGCGTTCTCGGTCGTGGCGACCGGGACGAAGGCGGCGGAGCCGGCCTCGAGGGCGTAGAGGGTGGCATTGCCCTTGGAGGTGCCGAAGCCGTCGGAGGCGTCGATGTCGACGGAGATCGAGATCTTGTCGCCGAACACCACCTGCGTCGTGCTGGGCGTGGCGACCGTGGTGGTGGTCAGGTTGTCGGTCGCGTGGCTCGGAGCCGCGATCGCGATCGGGGTGAGACCGAGCAGAGCGGCACTGACAGTGCCGGCCGCGAGACGAGAGAAGCGCATGTCCCCGTTGTTCCCTTCAGATGGACGTCTTGAGCAGTCGTGATGCATGGCGGTGGTACCCCACCGACATCCGGACAAAACCTGCCGATGGCACCCGTAGACTTTCAAGTCCCCCCATCCGGTTGCGGATGGGGGCCTACCTGCATGCTCCGAAAGGTCTGATCTCGTGCCGTCCTCGCCGCTCGTCGCCGCCTCCGAACGACTGGTGTCCGCCCCCACCCTGGGCACGGCGCTCGCCGACGGGGCGGTGCAGCCCACCCTCGACCTGACCGGGCCCGCCGCCGTACGCCCCTTCGTGGTGCACGCCCTGGTGCAGCGCGGTCGCACGGTGCTGGCGGTGACCGCGACGTCGCGGGAGGCCGAGGACCTGGTGGAGGAGCTGAGCGACCTCGTGGATCCCGCGACTGTCGCCTACTACCCGAGCTGGGAGACGCTGCCGCACGAGCGGCTGAGCCCGCGGAGCGACACCGTCGGCCGGCGGCTCGCCGTCCTCCGCCGGCTGCGCCATCCCGGCACGGACGCGTCCAACGGCCCGCTGCGCGTGGTGGTCGCGCCCATCCGCAGCCTCCTCCAGCCGCAGGTTCCGGGCCTGGCCGACATCGAGCCGGTCGAGCTCTCGCCGGGCGACACCCGACCGCTCGACGACGTGGTCCGTGGCCTTGCGGAGGCGGCGTACTCCCGCGTCGACATGGTCGAGCGCCGTGGCGAGTTCGCCGTGCGAGGCGGCATCATCGACGTCTTCGCGCCCACCGAGGAGCACCCGCTGCGGGTGGAGTTCTGGGGCGACGAGGTCGAGGAGATCCGCGCCTTCTCCGTCGCCGACCAGCGGACGCTGGAGACGGTCCAGCGGCTGTGGGCCCCGCCGTGCCGCGAGCTGCTGCTGACCGAGGACGTACGCCGTCGGTGTGCGGAGCTCGGCGCGGCGCACCCGCAGCTGCTCGAGCTCACCGACAAGATGGCCGCCGGCATCGCGGTGGAGGGCATGGAGTCCCTGGCCCCGGCCCTCGTCGACTCGATGGAGCTGCTGGTCGACCTGCTGCCCGAGAAGACGACGGTGCTGCTGCTCGACCCCGAGCGGGCGCGCAGCCGGGCGCACGACCTCGTCGCCACGAGCGAGGAGTTCCTCGGGGCGTCGTGGGCGGCGGCCGCCGGTGGTGGCGTCGCGCCGATCGACCTGGGGGCGGCGTCCTACAAGGAGATCGCCGACGTGCGGCTGCACGCGCTCGGCCTGGGTCACGCGTGGTGGTCGGTGAGCCCGTTCGGCATCGAGGCCGACTCCCTCACCCTGCCCACCCACGCCGCCGAGGCCTACCGCGGCGACCTCGACAAGGCGATCGAGGACATCCGGGGTTGGCTGGCCGAGGGGCTCGACGTGACGGTCGTCCACGCCGGCCACGGTCCTGCCGAGCGCTTCATCGAGCTGCTGGGCGAGCACGACATCGCAGCCCGGCTCGTCGAGGAGGGGGAGCCTGCCGGACGGGGCGTCGTGACCGTCACCTGCGGCCACGTCGTCCACGGCCTCGTCGACGACGAGGCGAAGCTGGCGATCATCACCGGCGACGACCTGTCGGGACAGAAGGCCTCGACCCGCGACATGCGCAAGATGCCCGCGCGACGCAAGCGGCAGATCGATCCGCTGGAGCTCAAGGCCGGCGACTACGTCGTGCACGAGCAGCACGGCGTCGGTCGCTTCGTCGAGATGAAGCAGCGCGTGGTCGGTGGCGCCACCCGTGAGTACCTCGTCCTCGACTACGGCGCCTCCAAGCGTGGCGGCCCTGCGGACCGGCTCTACGTCCCGGCGGACAGCCTCGACCAGATCACGCGATACGTCGGCGGGGAGAACCCGAGCCTGGACCGCCTCGGCGGCGGCGACTGGACCAAGCGGAAGAACCGTGCCCGCAAGGCCGTGCGTGAGATCGCGGCCGAGCTCATCAAGCTCTACGCCGCCCGGCAGGCGACCAAGGGCCACGCCTACGGTCCCGACACCCCGTGGCAGCGCGAGCTCGAGGACGCCTTCCCCTTCCAGGAGACCGCCGACCAGCTCACCACGGTCGACGAGGTCAAGCAGGACATGCACCGGGTGGTGCCGATGGACCGGCTCGTCTGCGGCGACGTGGGCTACGGCAAGACGGAGATCGCCGTCCGGGCGGCCTTCAAGGCGGTGCAGGACGGCAAGCAGGTCGCAGTCCTGGTGCCCACGACCCTGCTGGTCACCCAGCACCTGTCGACCTTCGGCGAGCGGATGTCCGGCTTCCCCGTCGTCGTGAAGGGGCTCTCGCGGTTCCAGTCCGACAAGGAGGCCAAGGAGGTCATCTCCGGTCTGGCCGACGGCTCGGTCGACATCGTGGTCGGCACCCACCGGCTGCTCAACCCCGACATCCGGGTCAAGGACCTCGGCCTGATCATCGTCGACGAGGAGCAGCGCTTCGGCGTCGAGCACAAGGAGCAGATGAAGCGGATGCGGACGTCGGTCGACGTGCTCTCGATGAGCGCCACACCGATCCCGCGCACCCTGGAGATGGCGGTGACCGGCATCCGCGAGATGTCGACGATCACGACGCCGCCCGAGGAGCGGCACCCGGTCCTCACCTACGTCGGTGCCTACGAGGACCGCCAGGTCGTGGCCGCCGTACGCCGTGAGCTGCTGCGCGAGGGCCAGGTGTTCTACATCCACAATCGGGTGCAGTCCATCGAGAAGGCTGCCGCCAGGATCCGCGAGCTGGTGCCGGAGGCCCGCGTCGCGACCGCGCACGGCCAGATGGGCGAGCACGCCCTCGAGCAGGTGATGCTGGACTTCTGGGAGAAGCGCTTCGACGTCCTGGTGTGCACCACCATCGTCGAGTCGGGACTCGACGTCTCCAACGCCAACACCATGATCATCGAGCGCTCGGACACCCTCGGGTTGTCGCAGCTCCACCAGCTGCGTGGTCGGGTGGGCCGCTCGCGGGAGCGGGCCTACGCCTACTTCCTCTACCCCGCGGAGAAGCCGCTCACCGAGACAGCGCACGAGCGGCTGGCCACCCTCGCGCAGCACTCCGACCTCGGCGGCGGCATGGCGATCGCGATGAAGGACCTCGAGATCCGCGGTGCCGGCAACCTGCTCGGCGGCGAGCAGTCCGGCCACATCGCCGACGTCGGCTTCGACCTCTACGTCCGGTTGGTCGGCGAGGCGGTCGCCGACTTCAAGGGCGGCACCGAGGACGAGATCCAGGACGTCCGGATCGAGCTGCCCGTCGACGCCCACCTCCCGCACGACTACATCCCCAGCGAGCGGCTACGCCTGGAGATCTACAAGCGCCTCGCCGAGGTGCGGGTCGACCCCGACATCGACGAGATCCGCGTCGAGCTCGTCGACCGCTACGGCACGCCGCCGATCGAGGTGGAGTCGCTGCTCTTCGTGGCCCGGTTCCGCGCCCGGCTGCGGCAGGCCGGCGTGCGAGAGGTGACGGTGGCCGGCAAGTACGTCCGGTTCGCACCGGTCGACCTGCCCGACTCCCGCCTCGTACGTCTCCAGCGGCTGCATCCGCGCAGCGTCGTGAAGGCGCCGGTCAGTACGATCCTCGTGCCCCGTCCGCAGACGGCTGCCGTTGCCGGGAAGCCGGTGGCCGGGGTCGCCCTGCTTGAATGGGCGCGCGGTGTGATCGACGAGGTCATCGACCCGCAGCCACCCGCGACAACGACGGCAGTGACAACGACGGCAGTGACCCAGTGACGGCACGGATGAGGGAGCGACTCGTGAGCAAGACCCGCCTGATGACAGGTGCGACGCTGGGCGTCGCCGGCCTGCTGCTCTCGGGTTGCGGCAGCGCCTCGCCCGGGGTGGCCGTCCGCGTCGGTGACGAGACCCTGTCCGTGAGCGACGTCGACGGGGCCGCGGAGCGGATGTGCACTGCTCTGGGCGAGCAGTTCGAGGCGCAGTCCACGACCTTGCCGATGAGCTTCGTGCGCCAGGGGACGATCCAGCTGCTCACGCTGCGCGCGCAGGCGATGCAGGTCGCCGACGACTACGGCGTCAAGCCCGGATCGAGCTATCGCAACGACGTCGCCCAGAGTCGGCGTACGGCCGCGACCATGCCCCAGGCGGTGCAGGACACCTATGTGGAGCTGACCACGGCGAACGCACTGGCCAACGACATCGTCGAGCAGGTCGGGGAGATCGTGCTGTCCGACGCCGGGGTCAGCGACCCCACGGTCGAGGAGGTCTCCCAGGCGGGCATCGACGTCTTCAACCAGTGGCCCGACGCCAACGGCGTCGAGATCGACCCGCGCTACGGCCTGGAGAGCGTCGACGGCGTGCTGACCACGATCGACACCAACACGTCCGTGGCGGTCAGCGAGAGGGCCACGACCGGGCTGTCGAACGAGCCGGACGCGGCCTACGCCCGCACCCTGCCGCTGACGCACCGCTGCGGCTGAGGTCGGGCCGGTCCTGATGGCGGCGCTGCCCGGTGAGCCGCTGCTGGTGTTCGCCGACGTGATGCGCCGGCTGCGGGCCGAGTGCCCGTGGAAGGCCGCACAGACCCACGCCTCCCTCGCTCGCTACCTCCTCGAGGAGACGCACGAGACGCTGGAGGCGCTCGACACGGGTGACGCCGCACATCTGCGGGAGGAGCTGGGCGACCTGTTGCTGCAGGTCTTCCTGCACACGGCGATCGCGGAGGAGGCCGGCGAGTTCTCGCTGGACGACGTGGCCGCCGACGCCACCGCCAAGATGGTGCGCCGCAACCCGCACGTCTTCGGTGATGCCGGCCCCTCGGACCTCACGCCGGCCGAGGTCAATGCCGAGTGGGAGCGGCGCAAGGCGACGGAGAAGGGCAAGGACGCGTCGTCGCGGACCACGGTCCTCCACGGGCTGCCCCCCGGACTGCCGGCGCTGCTGCTGGCCGACAAGGTGCTCGACCGGCTCTCGCGCTCCGCCGGTGGTGACGGCGTACGTCATGGCGAGCGGTCGTCCGGGCGACCAGCGCCCATGACGTCCGAACAGGTGGGGGAGGGGCTGCTGGCGCTGGTCGAGGCCGCACGCGCCGACGGCATCGATCCCGAGCAGGCGCTGCGCCATGCCGTACGTCGTCGGGCGGGCGAGCCCGAGGCGTGAGCGGGCGCGGACACCCCGGCGACGCCGGGCGCGGACGTGGCTAGGCTGGCGGTCGTCCCACGACGTCCCCCACAGGAGCACCTCATGGCAGCAATCGCAGCAGTCGGCGCCCGCGAGATCCTCGACTCGCGCGGCAACCCCACCGTCGAGGTGGAAGTCCTCCTCGAGGACGGTGCGTTCGGCCGCGCCGCAGTGCCCAGCGGCGCCTCCACCGGCGCCTTCGAGGCGGTGGAGCTGCGCGACGGCGGCAAGCGCTACCTCGGCAAGGGCGTCCAGAAGGCCGTGAAGGGCATCGTCGACACGATCTCTCCGGCGGTGATCGGCCTCGACGCCGGCGACCAGCGCCTGGTCGACCAGGTGATGCTCGACCTCGACGCCACCCCCAACAAGGCCAAGCTCGGCGCCAACGCCATCCTCGGCGTCTCGCTCGCGACCGCGCGCGCCGCGTCCGAGTCGGCCGGACTGCCGCTGTTCCGCTACGTCGGCGGCCCCAACGCGCACCTGCTGCCGGTGCCGATGATGAACATCCTCAACGGCGGCTCGCACGCGGACTCCAACGTCGACATCCAGGAGTTCATGATCGCGCCGATCGGGGCTCCGACCTTCGCCGAGGCACTGCAGCAGGGTGCCGAGGTCTACCACGCGCTCAAGGCCGTGCTGAAGAAGAAGGGCCTTGCCACCGGACTCGGCGACGAGGGCGGCTTCGCCCCCGACCTGTCCTCCAACCGCGCCGCCCTCGACCTGATCGCCGAGGCCATCAAGTCCGCCGGCTTCAAGCTGGGCAAGGACTTCGGCCTCGCGCTCGACGTCGCGGCCAGCGAGTTCCACGACAAGAAGAAGTACGCCTTCGAGGGCCAGAAGAAGTCCTCCGGCGACATGATCGACTACTACGCCGAGCTCGTCGCTGCCTACCCGATCGTGTCCATCGAGGACCCGCTCGACGAGGACGACTGGTCCGGCTGGCAGCAGCTCACCGACCGGCTCGGCGACAAGACCCAGATCGTCGGCGACGACCTCTTCGTCACCAACGTGGAGCGCCTCGGTCGCGGCATCACGGAGAAGTCGGCCAACGCCCTGCTGGTCAAGGTCAACCAGATCGGCTCGCTGACCGAGACCCTCGACTCCGTCGAGCTGGCCCACCGCAACGGCTTCCGCTGCATGATGAGCCACCGGTCGGGCGAGACCGAGGACACCACGATCGCCGACCTGGCCGTCGCGACCAACTGTGGCCAGATCAAGACCGGCGCGCCGGCCCGCTCCGAGCGGGTGGCGAAGTACAACCAGCTGCTGCGCATCGAGGACGAGCTCGGTGACGCGGCACGCTACGCCGGTGCGGCCGCGTTCCCGAGGTTCACGGGCTGAACGAGGCAGACTGTCCCGCATGCCTTCCCAGCGCCGTACTCCGCGGGGCGGGAACGGGCCTCGTGGACCGAGGAGCACGCGCCCCGGCCGGTCGACCACCGACCGGCCGCGCGCGGCCCCGCCGACCCGTACGTCGGTGGTTGCGGTCAGCGAGCCGCGTCCCGCTGCGCGTCGCCCGCGCTTCACCGGTCGGGCCGCCGTGCTGGTCCTGGTGCTCGCCGTGCTGACGGTCTCCTACGCCTCGTCCCTGCGCGCCTACCTCCAGCAGCGCTCGCACATCGGTGACCTCCGGGCCCAGATCGCCGAGCGTGAGGCCAGCATCAACGACCTCGAGCGCGAGAAGCAGCGCTGGAACGACCCGGCGTACGTCAAGGCGCAGGCGCGGGCACGCTTCGGCTACCTCATGCCGGGGGAGTCGGGCTTCGAGGTGATCGGACCGGACGGCAAGCCGCTGGAGGCGCAGGCCGTGCTCAACGACCCCTCCGAGGTCATCAAGACGGTTCCGGAGGCGTGGTGGACCGCCGCGTGGGACTCGATGGAGCTGGCCGGCAACCCGCCGCCGCCCGCGGAGGTGCCCGCCGACCTGATCGACGGGACCAAGCAGTGAGCATCGATCCGGCCGACGTGGCCTCGATCCGGGCCCAGCTGGGCCGCGAGCCCCGCGGCATCGACGCCGTCGGCCACCGGTGCCCCTGCGGCAACCCGGACGTCGTCACCACCGAGCCGCGACTGCCCAACGGCACGCCCTTCCCCACCACCTTCTACCTCACGTGTCCGCGGGCAGCCTCGCTGATCGGCACCCTCGAGGGGTCCGGGCTGATGAAGGAGATGCAGGCCCGGCTGGGCGAGGACGACGAGCTGGCCGCTGCCTACCGGCTGGCCCACGAGCGCTACCTGGAGCACCGCTCCGAGGTCGGGGCGCGAGCCGGTCTCGACGTACCGGAGATCGACGGCATCTCCGCCGGCGGCATGCCCGATCGGGTGAAGTGCCTCCACGTCCTGGCCGGTCAGTCGCTGGCGATGGGCCGGGGGGTCAACCCCCTGGGTGACGAGGTGCTCGACCTGCTGGGGGAGTGGTGGGCCGCCGGACCGTGTGTGTCGGCCCAGCCGCAACAATGACCGCATGACGACCGTCGCGGCCATCGACTGTGGGACCAACTCGATCAAGGTGCTGATCGCCAGCATCGGTGCCGGCGGCTCGCGGGTGGTGCTGCGTGACTCGCAGGTCGTCCGCCTCGGCGAAGGCGTCGACGAGACCGGCATGCTCGCGCAAGGCGCCCTGGAGCGCACCTTCGCGGCGATCGACGAGTTCGCCGAGGTGATCCGCGGACACGGCGTCCCTCCCGAGCTCACGCGCTTCTGCGCCACGTCGGCGACCCGCGACGCGGGGAACTCGGACGTCTTCACCGAGGGCGTACGACGTCGACTCGGCGTCGAGCCCGAGGTGCTGTCGGGCGACGAGGAGGCCGCCCTGGTCTACGCCGGGGCGATCGCCGGGCTGGGGTCGGTGGCCGGCCCAGCACCGGCCGAGCCCGTGCTCGTCGTCGACATCGGCGGCGGATCGACGGAGCTCGTCGTGGGACAGGGCGGCCCGCGCGAGTCGGTGTCGATGAACATCGGGTCGGTGCGGCTCCACGAGCGCCACCTGCGCTCGGACCCGCCCACCACGGACGAGGTGGCGGCGTGCGTCGCCGACATCGACCGCCACCTCGACGAGGCCGGGATCCCTCTCGGCGAGGTGCGCTCGGTGATCGGCACGTCCGGCACGATCAAGACCGTCGCGTGCGGTGTCCTCGACCTGGGCAGCTACGACCGCGAGGCCTTCGACCGGGCCGAGCTCGCCAACGACTCGACGCAGGGCTTCTGCGAGCGGCTGCTCGCCATGACCGTCGCGGAGCGACGCGCTCTCCCCTACATGCACCCCGGTCGCGCTGACGTGATCGGAGCCGGGGGGATGATCTGGAGCCGGGTCCTCGCCCGCGTGCCGGTCGACACGCACCTGGTCTCCGAGGCCGACATCCTCCACGGCATCGCCGCCGCGATCGCGACATGACAGCCGGTCCCGGGCCATTGCTGCCGCACCCGATCACGCGCCAGGAGTTCGCCAGCCCGGTGCCTCCGGGCAGCGGCTGGCCCGACGATCCCGCCACCCCGGACACCCCGGTGGCGCGCGACGCCGACGACGTACGACGTCTCGCGCACGCGATCCCGCTCGGCGAGCTCGACGCCCGGGTCAGCGTCTGCGCGGCGTGCCCGCGGCTGGTCACGTGGCGCGAGGACGTCGCCGCGGAGAAGCGGGCGTCCTTCGCCGACCAGCCCTACTGGGGCAGGCCGATCGCCGGGTGGGGGAGCGCCGACCCGGCGCTGCTCATCGTCGGGCTGGCGCCGGCCGCCAACGGCGGCAACCGCACCGGCCGCATCTTCACCGGCGACCCCAGCGCGGACTGGCTCTTCGCCAGCCTCTTCCGCACGGGCTGGGCCGCCCAGCCCACCAGCGAGCACGCCGGGGATGGCCAGCGCCTGATCGGTGCCCGGATGGTGGCGACCGTGCGCTGCGCCCCGCCGGACAACAAGCCCACCCCCGTCGAACGCGACACCTGCGCACCCTGGATCGCCGAGGAGATCGACCTGCTCCTGCCCACCGTGCGGTCGGTCGTGGCCCTGGGAGCGTTCGGCTGGGACGGGGCGCTGCGCTCGCTGGCGGCCGCGGGGCTGCCCGTGCCGCCACGCAAGCCGAAGTTCGCGCACGGAGCGGAGGTGGCTGTCGGCGACGTCACGCTGATCGGGTGCTACCACCCCTCCCCCCACAACACCTACACGCGACGGCTCACCCAGGAGATGACGGACGAGGTCTTCGCCCGGGCACGGGCGCTGACAGACTGATCCGGTGACCCTCCACGCCATCACCGTCCTCGGCCACGACCGTCCCGGCATCATCGCCGAGACCACCGACAAGCTCGCCGGGCTGGGCCTCAACCTCGAGGACTCCACCATGACGCTGCTGCGCGGCCACTTCGCGATGACGCTGATCTGCGAGGGCGACGCGGCGGAGGCAGAGATCGAGGGCGCGCTCGCACCGTTGACGAGCGACGGCAGCCTGACGGTGACCGTGCGCGAGGTGCCGCCGGAGCACGCAGAGGCAGCCGACGTCACGTCGTGGATCCTGTCCGTGCACGGCGGCGACCGCCCCGGCATCGTCTCGGCGGTCGTCGGTGTCGTCGCCCGGGCCGGGGGCAACATCACCGACCTGACGACCCGTCTTGCCGGCGAGCTCTACCTGCTGATCGCCGAGGTCGACCTGCCCGCCGGTGCCGACGTCGATGCGGTCGACCGCGAGCTGGCGGCCGTGGCCGACGAGCTGGGGGTCGGCGTGACCCTGCGCACGGCCGAGACGGACGAGCTCTGAGCTGATGGGCGTCAACCCCCGGGTCCGCGACTGGACCGAGGCCGAGCTCGCCGTGGCCGCAGGCGTGCGCGTCGTCGTACGCGCGCCGGCCGGGGTGCTCTCGACCGTCGGTGAGCTCGTCGACCCCACCGCTGCCGACACCGTGCAGCTGGCCGCCGACCTGGTGGCCACCATGCGGGTCTCGCCCGGCTGTGTCGGCCTGGCCGCGCCGCAGGTCGGGGTGAGCGCGAAGGTCTTCTGCGTCGACGTGTCCGAGCACCCGAAGGCTCGTGAGCACCACGGCACCTTCGTCCTGTGCAACGCCGAGGTCGTCTCGGGCAGCCGCAACGAGAAGGCGCGCGAGGGCTGCATGAGCGTCCCCGACTTCACCGGCGACGTGAAGCGCCCCAGCCGCATCGTCGTACGAGGCCAGCTGCCCGGCACTGGGGAGGAGGTCGAGCTCGACGTCGGGGCCTTCGAGGCGCGGGCGCTGCAGCACGAGATCGACCACTGCGACGGGCTGCTCTTCCTGGACCGCGCGGCTGGTGCGCACGCCGTCTACGCTCGCAAGACCTATCTCTGAGCCCCGGTATCCCAACCGGTAGAGGAAGCGGTCTTAAAAACCGCACAGTCTGGGTTCGAACCCCAGCCGGGGCACCTTGGTGATCGACGGGTTCGCGTCAACGCGGGCCGGCGCCGAACGGCTGGTGAACAGGTGGCCGCGAGCGGTTGACGTGGCCTGCTCAGCCGTGAGAGAATCGAACATACGTTCGAAGTCACGGCAGGAGGTGAGGCAGGTGGAGGCAGCACCACCCACCACGGCCTGGCAGGCGGGCGAGCTGCACGCGCTGGCAGATCTCCTTGCCGACCTCACCCCGGCCGCGCTGACGGCCGATCATCTCGACCAGCTCGAGGCGTTGGAGCGGATCAAGGCCGCCGTGGCGCACGCACAGGTGGTTGTGACGACGGCGTTCGCCGATGCCGCCGACGCCGAGGACGTCCCGGTGACGGGTCGGCGGACCCCGCCGCGGGCGATGTCGATCGGCGCCGAGGTCGCGTTGGCCACGGTGGCCAGTCCGCACGCGGGCGAGCAGCGGGTGCTGCTCTCGCGTCTCCTGCGCGACGACCTCCCCCTCACCTTCGCGGCACTGGGTCGTGGTGAGCTCACCGAGGACCGCGCCTTCGCGGTGGCCCGCGAGGTCGCCCACCTCACCCCCGAGCAACGCACCCGGATCGATGAGGACCTGGCCGACCGGCTGGTCGGCCTCGGCGACGTACGGCTGCGCGAGACCGTCCGCAGGTCCTGCCTGAGCCACGCAGCCGAGGCCGAGACCCGCCGCTACACCCGCGCCCGCGCCGAGCGGCGGGTCACCACCCGCCGCCTCGACGACGGCACCGGTCAGGTCACCGCGACCCTCCCGCTCGAGGTGATGGCCGCGGTCCGGGCCGCCCTCGACGAGGCCGCGGCCACCGCCCGCACCGCAGGCGACGTGCGTACCGGTGGCCAGGTCCGTGCCGACACCCTCGCCGCACGCATCACCGGCCACGACCCCACGGCAGATCCCGGACCTGTGCGGGTCAACCTCGTCATCGGCATCGAGTCCCTCCTCGGCGAGGGCACCGAACCCGGCCTGATCCCCGGAGCCGGGTTCCTGCCCGCCGCGCTCTGCACCCGCCTCGTCGCCCGCGCCTCCGCAGCAGCGAAGGCCACCCTGCGCCGCCTCTTCGTCACCCCGACCGACCGGGCACTGGTCGCGATGGAGTCCACCAGTCGCCGCTTCGACGGCCTGCTCGCGGAGTTCCTCGACCTCCGCGACGGCGGCCTGTGCCGCACCACCGGCTGCAACGCACCCATCCGCCACCACGACCACATCACCCCCGCCGCCGACCGCGGGCCGACAGTGGCCGCCAACGGCCAAGGGCTCTGCGAACGCTGCAACTACCTCAAGGAATCACCCGGCTGGACCTCCTGGACCACCCGCGACCCAGCCGACGGACACCGACACGAGGTCCACGGAGCCACCGAACACCTCCGACTCCACCACTCCACCGCCCCACCCATGCCCGGCGGACCCGGAGTCACGATCGCCTACTCACCACTCGAGCTGCAGCTCGCGAGCAACTTCACCTTGGTGTCGTAGCCGAGCAGCGCGGTCGCGACGTCGTACGCGGGAACAACGCGCCTGCCTCGCCCGTTGAGATCTATGTCCACCCAGTATGGTGGATGCACCGTCACAGGCCTCCAAGGAGAGACCAATGAAGAGCAGCAACCCCGTGTTCAACCGTTCCGAGGAGTTCAGCCGCACTCCGGCGAACGCCTACGGCAACCAGACCTATCCCGGCGGCGGCGCGTCCTACCCCGGCTACGGCGACGCGTCGAGCGATCCCTCCACCTGGGGCACCGGCACGCCCGGCCAGGTCGACGACCGCCGGATGACGATCGACTCGGTGGTCCAGAAGACCGCGATCTCGATCTTCCTCGTCTTCGCGGCCGCCTTCGTCACGTGGTGGTGGATCGGCGACATCGTCGACAACAACCTCGTCAACGAAGACGCCCTGGGACGTGCCACGACGCTGGCCCTCGTCGGCGCCGGCAGCGCGTTCCTGCTCTCGCTCGTCAACTCGTTCAAGCGGGTGATCAGCCCCGCCCTGGTGATGCTGTTCGCGGCCGTCGAGGGCGTGGCGCTGGGCGCGATCAGCAAGTTCTTCGACTCGCAGTTCGGTGACGGCATCGTCACCCAGGCCGTCCTCGGCACCTTCGCTGCCTTCGTCGGCACGCTGGCCGTCTACAGGTTCTTCGAGATCAAGGTCGGCAACAAGTTCCGCACCTTCGTGATGGCGGGCGTCTTCGGCATGGTCGGCCTCGGCCTGCTGTCGCTGATGCTGAGCTTCTTCGGCATCCAGACCGGCCTCTTCGGCCTCGGCGCCCTCGGCCTCCTGATGTCGGTCGTCGGCCTCGTGCTCGGTGTCTTCATGCTGATCCTCGACTTCGACTTCGTCGAGAACGGCGTCGCCGCCGGTCTGCCGGAGCGCGAGTCCTGGCGGGCCGCCTTCGGCCTGACCGTCAGCCTGGTGTGGATCTACACCAACCTGCTGCGCATCCTCGCGATCGTCCGGGGCGACTGACCCGGCAGCAACTACGCGCACCACCCGCTGAGTCGGCAGATACTTTCTGCCGACTCAGCGGGCATTTCAGAGACTCTCTGCCGACTCGACGGGGGCAGGGTGGTCCTCGTCCGTGTGCGGCGACTCCGCGTCCGTCGACGGCCGCCGGCGGCGGTGGCGCAGCTCGACCCAGCGACCGCGCAGGCCGCGCTGGTTGCCGCCGATGTCGGTGCCGTCGACCTCGGTGCCGGGCGTGCGGGAGGCGCGTACGGCAGCTGCCGCGACCGGCAGGATCCCCTCGCGTCGCAGCGGCTCGGGCTGGGCCTCGTCCTCGGGCAGCAGGTCGAGGGCGGCCAGACCGGACGGGATCAGCACCGCGGCCAGCTGCTCGTAGCCGTCGGCCGACGGGTGGAACCGGTCAGGTCCGAACATCAGAGCAGGCGCGGCGTCGAACTCCGGCCCGAGGACGTCACCCAGCGACACCGTACGGCCGCCGTTCTCGACGACGGTGATGGTCTGCGCGGCAGCCAGCCGGCGCGACCACTCCCGCGCGACCTGCTTGAGCGGCGGCGGGATCGGCCGGATGGTGCCGAGGTCGGGACAGGTGCCGACCAGCACCTCGATGCCGGCTTCGCGCAGGCGTCGTACGCCCTCGGCGAGGTGGCGTACCGAGGCCGACGGGAGGACGGTGTGGGTGACGTCGTTGGCCCCGATCAGGACGACGGCGAGGTCGGGGTGGGTGCCGATCGCGGCGTCGACCTGACCGGCGAGGTCGCTGGACATGGCGCCCACGACGGCGAAGGAGCGCAGGTGGACCCGGCGGTCTGCCTGGGCGGCCAGGCCGCTGGCGAGGTGGGCGCCGGTCGTCTCCTCGACGCGGTCGACGCCGTAGCCCGCGCCGCTGGAGTCACCGAGCAGGGCGACCCGGATCGCCGGTCCGGGGCGGCCGCGGCCGTACCAGCCGGTCGCGTCGGGCGGGATGTCGGTGGCATTGCCGATGATCCGGCGCGCGAACCGCGCCTCGGCGACCAGGACGCCGTAGAGCCCCGCGCCGACCACGGACAGGCCGCCGCCGCCGAATGCGGCGGCTGACGCCAGCTTGCGTGCTGCTCCGGTTGCTCCCACACCCCTGATGCTACGCAGTCGGCGTTGCATGTTACGCAGGAGTAGGTCGCTAGATTGACCCGATGCAGTACGTGAACTCTCTCCTCGACCTCGTCGGCAACACCCCTCTGGTGCGGCTGAACCGGACCCTCGACCTCCCCGACGGCGGACCGCTCGTCCTCGCGAAGGTCGAGTACCTCAACCCCGGCGGGTCCGTGAAGGACCGCATCGCGACCCGGATGATCGAGGCCGCCGAGGCCTCGGGCGAGCTCCAGCCGGGGGGCACGATCGTCGAGCCCACCTCGGGCAACACCGGCGTCGGACTGGCGATGGTGGCCCAGGAGAAGGGTTACAAGTGCGTCTTCGTCTGCCCCGACAAGGTCAGTGAGGACAAGCGCAACGTGCTCAAGGCCTACGGCGCCGAGGTCGTGGTGTGCCCCACTGCTCTCGCGCCCGAGCACCCCGACTCCTACTACAACGTGAGCGACCGGCTCGCCTCCGAGCCCGGCGCGTGGAAGCCCGACCAGTACTCCAACCCCCACAACCCGCGCTCCCACTACGAGACCACGGGTCCCGAGATCTGGGAGCAGACCGACGGGCGGATCACCCACTTCGTGACCGGCATGGGCACCGGCGGCACGATCACGGGCGTCGGTCGCTACCTCAAGGAGCAGAATGCCGACGTCCAGGTCGTCGGCGCCGACCCGGCAGGCTCGGTCTACTCCGGAGGCACCGGTCGCCCCTACCTCGTCGAGGGCGTGGGCGAGGACTTCTGGCCCGAGACCTACGACAAGTCCGTCGCCGACCGCGTCATCGAGGTCTCCGACGCCGACTCCTTCGCCTTCACGCGGCGCCTCGCTCGCGAAGAGGCGATGCTCGTCGGTGGCTCGTCGGGCATGGCGGCCTTCGCCGCGCGCCAGCTCGCCCACGAGCTCGCCGCCGCGGGCGAGAGCGACGCCGTCATCGTCGTCCTGCTCCCTGACTCCGGTCGCGGCTACCTGACCAAGGTCTTCAACGACGAGTGGCTGGGCCAGTACGGCTTCGCCAGCGGGGCCCAGTCGGACCCCCGCACCGTGGGCCAGGTCCTGCGCGGCAAGTCCGAGCACCTGCCCGACCTGGTGCACACGCACCCCGGCGAGACGATCGCCGAGGCCGTCCACATCCTCAAGGAGTACGGCGTCAGCCAGATGCCGGTCGTCCTGGCCGAGCCGCCCATCGTGGCCGCCGAGGTCGCCGGCTCCGTCTCCGAGCGCACGCTGCTGGACGCGCTCTTCGCCGGCACGGCCCGGCTCACCGACCGTGTGGAGGACCACATGTCGCCGGCACTGCCGACGATCGGCTCGACCGAGGCGGCGGCCGATGCCGTCACGCTCCTCGAGAAGGCCGACGCCGTCCTGGTCCACGAGGACGGCAAGCCGATCGGTGTCGTGACCCGGCAGGACCTGCTGACCTTCCTGGTGGCGTCGTGAGGCGCTCGGTGACAGGCACCGCGGCAGCATCCATCGCCCTCGCGTGCGTCGGTGTCCTGACCGCGTGCAGCGACGACTCCGCCACGGGCACCGACCCGGTCGAGGTCGAGGTCGGCGAGGCGTTCGAGTGGAACGGCTTCGCGATCGAGGAGGACTGGAAGCTCGTCGGTGTCACCCGCTCGGTCGACATGGAAGAGGTCACCACGCCCGAGGTGTCCGGCACGATCGTCAACAAGTCCGACGAGGAACGCGCCGCTCTCTTCCAGATGGTCTTCTCGACCGACGGCGAGTCCGTCGCGACCGTCAACTGCTCGGCCGCGACGATGACCACCGACCAGTCGATGCGGTTCCTCTGCCCGGGCCTCAACGCGACGATGCCCGAGGACTACGACGCGGTCGTCGTGCAGGAGTTCACCCGGGAGACCAGCTCGAGCCAAGACACCTCGTCCAGCTGACGTGGGCGACACCTCCCTCGAAGTCACCCTCTTCCTGGTCCTCGCGGCCCTGGCGGCGGGCTTCGTGGACGCGGTGGTCGGCGGCGGCGGACTGATCCAGCTGCCGGCCCTGCTCGTCGGACTGCCGGGAGCCTCCGTGGTGCAGGTGGCGGCGACCAACAAGCTGGCCTCGTTCTGCGGGACGTCGATCAGCGCAGCGACGTACGTCCGTCGCATCCGACCCGACCCACGCACGTTCCTGCCGCTGATGGCGGCGGCGTTCGGCGGCTCCGCGGGCGGCGCGCTGGTGGCGTCGCTGCTGCCGCGCAGCGCGTTCGACCCGATCATCCTCGTCGTGCTCGTGCTCGTCGGCGCCTACGTCCTCCTGCGCCCCGACGTGGGCGAGCTGACCGCACTTCGGTTCAGCGGCGGGCGCCACCTGTCGATGGTCCTCGTCACCGGACTGCTGATCGGTTTCTACGACGGTGCCATCGGTCCGGGCACCGGCTCGTTCCTCGTCTTCGCACTCGTCGGGATCCTCGGCTACAACTTCCTCGAGGCCTCGGCCAAGGCCAAGCTGGCCAACTGGGCGACCAACCTGGCGGCTCTCGTCATCTTCGTGCCGCAGGGTGCGGTGATCTGGGATCTCGCCCTGGTGATGGCCGCCGCCAACATCGTCGGGGGCTACGTCGGCGCGCGCACTGCCCTGGCCAAGGGCGCCGGCTTCGTCCGGATCTTCTTCCTCGTCGTCGTCAGCGCGTTCGTCGTCAGGATCGGCGGCGACCTGCTCGGCGTGTGGGGCGGGTAGCCTCCACCGCGTGGGAGCCGTCTCAGCAGTCGACCGATTCCAGCGGCGGCATCCCGTCCTGGGCTTCCCGCTCGCGGTCATCTACAAGTACTTCGACGACCAGGGGCCCTACCTCGCGGCGGCGCTGACCTACTACGCCTTCATCGCGATCTTCCCGCTGATGCTGCTGGGGTCCTCGATCCTCGGCATCTTCCTGCGGGGGGAGCCGCAGTGGCAGGAGCAGATCCTCGACTCGGCGCTCGCCCAGTTCCCGATCATCGGCGACGAGCTCGGTCGGCCGGAGGGCATGCAGGGGTCGTTCGTCGGTGTCGGTGTCGGTGCGCTCGCCGCGCTCTACGGCGCCCTGGGTCTCGGGCAGGCCCTGCAGAACACCCAGCACGTGGCCTGGTCCGTGCCGCGCAACTCACGCCCCAACCCCGTCTACGCGCGCGTCAAGACCCTGGTCCTGCTGGTCACCGCGGGCTTCTCGCTCCTCACCGTCTCGGTCGTCGCCACGACCGCGAGCACCACCGACGTGTTCGGCGAGATGGTGGGCGAGGGCTTCAAGATGATCCTGCCGGTGATCACGGTCGTGGTCGTCGGCACCTTCCTGACCCTGCTCTTCCGCTACGCGGCGACCGGGCAGCACTCGTTCTGGCGCGCCGCGCCGGGCGGCTACGTGCTCGCGGTGATGTGGCAGGTCCTCCAGTTCGGCGGGGCGGCGTACGTCGACCGGGTGCTCGTCAACACCAGCTCGATGACCAAGACCTTCGGCCTCGTCCTCGGTCTGATCGGGTTCCTCTGGCTCGGCGCGGTCATGGCCGTGCTGGCGATGGAGATCAACGTGGTCCTCGCCCGCCGGCTGTGGCCGCGGGCGCTCCTCACGCCCTTCACCGACAACGTCGAGCTCACCGAGGCAGACCGCCGTGCCTATTCGTCCTACGCGCGCATGCAGCGGCACAAGGGCTTCGAGAAGGTGTCGGTGACCTGGGAGCAGCGCGAGCCCGACGACGAGGCCACCGACAAGGATCAGTCGACGACACCGTCGACGTAGACCCAGCGCCCGGCGCGCCGCTCGAAGCGGCTGACCTCGTGCATCCGGCCGCCCTCCCAGCTCGCGACGAACTCGACCGTCTCGGGTCCAGTGTCGAGTATCTGCAGTCCCGCCCAGCGGGTGGTCGGGTCCGGCCTCACGTCGTCGGGGCGCGTGCGTGGATGCCAGGTGCGGAAGAGGTGGTCCGCATCGCCGACGACGTACGCCGTGTAGCGCGAGCGCATCAGCTGTTCGGGCGTCTCGGCCTGCTCGGCGTTGGCGAGCAGCGGCCCGCAGCAGGCGTCGTACGACGCTCCGGTCCCGCACGGGCAGGGTCGCGTCAGCGGCATCACGGTCGACACCCTAGGCGCCGGGAACCAGGACCAGTTGTGTTGCAGATGTAAGGGTGTAATCTTGTAATCAACCGAAGGAGAGGCACATGATGACCCGAGACGAACATGACGAGCCACGCGGACCCCGCAGTGGTCGACGAGGAAGCAGGGAGGGCCGCGGTCGTCGGGGTGGATGGCAGGTCGCCGACCTGCCCGCCGCTGACGACGCCGCGGACTGGTTCCGCGGGCGCCTGCCCGAGGGGTGGTTCAGCGAGATCGACGTGCGGGTGGACCGCGAGGAGATCACGGTGATCGGCCATCTGACCGACCAGGCCGACGGCGCCGAGGCGGAGGGCCGGATCAGCCGCTTCCGCGCCGAGACCAAGGCCGAGCGGATCGAGATCGCGCTCGAGGCCCAGGCCCGCTACGAGCGGAAGGTGTCGTGGGGCGTGCGGCTCGGTGGCACCGAGGCGCTCTTCACCCACGTCGCCGCGCCGGTGATGACGCGATTGCGCCAGCCCGAGCGCCAGGTGCTCGACACCCTGGTGGACGCGGGCGTCGCCCGGTCGCGCGCGGACGCCCTGGTGTGGTCGGTGCGGCTGGTCGGCGAGCACGCCGATGAGTGGCTGGGCCAGCTGCGCGACGCGATGGGCGAGGTCGACAAGCTGCGCGGCGAGGGCCCCGCCCTCTGACGCGGACCGCGTCAGGTCATGGTCTGATGCAGGCAGAGGACATTTCCGTCCGGGTCCTTGAACCACGCGGCTCGCTCGTCGCCGAACTCGCACACGTGGTCGACCGTGCTGAAGTCGGGCAGGTCGTAGTCCTCGAAAGCCACGCCGCGGTCCTTGAGTGACGTGATCTCCGAGGGGATGTCGTCCACCTCGAAGCTCATCGCGGTGCTCTCGGAGGGACGGCTGTCGGGGCGGGGGAGAAGCACCAGGGTGGTGCCGCCGTCCAGCGCGAACATGGCGCTGCCCTCGTCGTTGGTGCCGGTGTAGTCGAGCCCCAGGGACTCGGCGTAGAACGTGCGTGCGCGGTCGACGTCGGTGACCGGGAGCATCATCGCGACCGCGCGGTGGGTGAGCGACATGGAGCGCCTCCTTGGTCGCCTCCATCGTCCTCCCGGGCACGGCGGGGCACAACGGCTACCGGGGGCAGTCCAGACCAGTCGGCAACAACTGCGTCGCCGGACGTGGGTGCCGGCCACTAGCGTCTGGCGCATGACGACCGAGCGCACGTCCCCGCCCACCTTCGGCCCCGAGCACGCCCAGCTGCGGGCCTGGCTGGACTTCCACCGCGCCACCCTGCGCGACAAGTGCTCGGGGTTGACCCAGGAGCAGCTGGCCCAGCCCCTGGCGCCGAGCCCACTGACGCTGGGCGGCCTGATGAAGCACATGGCACTGGTGGAGGACAACTGGTTCTCGGTCGTGCTGCTCGGTCACGAGGACGCCACCCCGTGGCAGGGCCTCGACTGGGACTCCGACCCCGACTGGGAGTTCCGCACCGCCGCCGACGACTCACCCGAGGAGCTGCGCCGGCTCTTCGACGAGGCCGTCGCGGCGAGCGACACGATCCTCGACGAGATCGGTGACGACCTCGATCGGTTGGCCGAGAAGAAGAGCCATCGGGAGGGGACCGCGTTCGACCTGCGCTGGATCCTCGTCCACATGATCGAGGAGTACGCCCGCCACAACGGCCACGCCGACCTGATCCGCGAGGCGGTCGACGGTCGGACCGGGGTCTGACCGAGCCTCACGGGCCGGTGATCAAGCTCCCGGTGGTCGGTTGGTAGGGGTTGAGGTCGTGGTCGATGGCGTACTGCTTGAGGTAGCCGTCGCGACCCAGTACGGCGATCCGCTCCGCGATCTTGGCGGCCTCGGCCTTCTCGACCTCGATCTGCGCCTGCGCTGCCTTCACCTGGGCGGCGGCCTCGGCCTCCTTGGCCTTGGCGCGGGCCACGGCCTCCTGCTGGGCGACGAGCGCGGCCTTCACCTGCTCCGGCGGCACCGGCTTCTGGAGGGTGATGGCGAAGTCGGTGAAGAACTCCTCGTCGCCGTCGATCTGCCGACCGACCAGCTCGGGCATCTGTTCCAGCACCTCCTGCTCCCACTGCGCCTTGACGGCGGGGTCGGTGTAGAGCTCGGTGTAGGTGTAGTTCTGGCTGGCGCGGTCGATCGCGGTCTCCAGCGGCCGGCTGATGTAGACGCTGAGCATCTGGAGCCAGCCGTAGGAGCCGTTGCCGTCCGTGGTGTCCATGTAGGCGGCGTAGCGGTTGCCGATGAGGTCGTGGAACTTCTGCAGCGTCTTGCAGTCGGTGTTGAGCAGGAACGCCGCGACGCCGTCGACGCTCATCTCGATCCCGTCCTTGCTGACGAAGGTCACCATCGCCCGGTCGCCGCCCTCCCCGAAGACGTAGTTGCGCTGGCTCTTGGGGTAGGAGTAGTGCTTGTCCCCCGGCCCGTCCCACGCGCGCGTCGAGCTCGACACGCAGTCCTGGAAGCGGCGCGGGGTGAACGCGCCGTCGCTGTAGTGGAGGGCGACCTGATCGGGACCGGTGGACACGGTGGTCGGCCGGATGAAGAGCAGCAGTCCCACGACGACGATGAGCAGCAGCACGAAGCTGCCTGCCGCCTTGCGCACCGCGCTGGCCTTCTGGGCGATCTGGTTCGTGCTGGGCATCAGGCGGGTCCTCAGGCGTCAGGGCCGCTGGACAGGCGGCGATGGTGGCGGGTGATCTCGTCGATGACGATGGTGGAGAGCTCGGGCGAGACGTCGCGGTTCTGCCAGGCCAGCTCGCGCAGCTGCTCGATGAACGCATCGCGCTCGGCGAGCTCTGCGTCGGAGGAGGGCAGCTGGGGGGCGCTGCTGCGCCCCAGCCAGAAGGCGACGGGCAGGCCCACGGCCATGAGGACGAGGACGAGCAGACTGGCCGGGAGCATGGGCGTCATCCTGCCCTGCTCGGGCCCGTTGAATCCTCCGACCTGCGACATTGGGCATCGCAGTTGTGTGCCGGTCTAGCGTGGAGGGGTGACTGCACCAGAGCCCCGCACCGTCGGCCAGCTGCGCGAGGCCGGCCACCAGGCCACCTCACTGCGCGCGGAGATCCGCGACAACCTGCTCGACAAGCTCCGCGCCGGAGAGGATCCGTGGCCGGGCCTGCACGGCTTCACCGACACCGTCATCCCGCAGGTCGAGCGCGCGCTGCTCGCCGGTCACGACATCGTGCTGCTGGGGGAGCGGGGGCAGGGCAAGACCCGCCTCCTGCGCGCACTGGTCGGGCTGCTCGACGAATGGACCCCGGTGATCGAGGGCTCCGAGCTCGGCGAGCACCCCTTCGAACCCCTCACGCCGGGCTCGATCCGCCGCGCCGCCGAGCTCGGGGACGACCTCCCGGTCGCCTGGCGGCACCGCGACGAGAGGTACGCCGAGAAGCTGGCGACCCCGGACACCAGCGTCGCCGACCTGATCGGCGACGTCGACCCGATGAAGGTCGCGGAGGGGCGCAGCCTGGGAGACCCGGAGACGATCCACTTCGGGCTGATCCCGCGCAGCCACCGCGGGATCGTGGCGATCAACGAGCTGCCGGACCTCGCCGAGCGGATCCAGGTCGCGATGCTCAACGTGATGGAGGAGCGCGACATCCAGATCCGCGGCTACGTCCTGCGGCTGCCCCTCGACGTGCTGGTCGTCGCGAGCGCCAACCCGGAGGACTACACCAATCGCGGACGCATCATCACCCCGCTCAAGGACCGCTTCGGCGCGGAGATCCGCACCCACTACCCCCACGAGGTGTCCGAGGAGATCGCTGTCATCGCGCAGGAGGCCGACCTGGTCGCCGAGGTGCCCGACTACCTCCTCGAGGTGCTGGCCCGCTTCACCCGCGCGCTGCGCGAGTCCTCCAGCGTCGACCAGCGGTCCGGGGTCAGCGCCCGCTTCGCCATCGCCGGTGCCGAGACCATCGCGGCCGCGGCGCTGCACCGCGCCACCACCCAGGGCGAGGAGGTGCCCGTGGCCCGGGTCGTCGACCTGGAGACCGCCGTCGACGTGCTCGGCGGCAAGATCGAGTTCGAGACCGGTGAGGAGGGCCGCGAGTCCGACATCCTCACCCACCTGCTGCGCACCGCGATCGCCGAGACCGTCCGCGCGCACCTCGCCGGGGTCGACCTCCGGCTGCTCGTCGACGCGATCGAGGGCGGGGCGATGGTGACCACCGGCGCCCGCGTCGGTGCGCGCGACTTCCTCGCCGGGCTCCCGGTGCTGGGGGAGTCCGACCTCTACGACCAGATCACCGACCGGCTCGGCGCCACCGACGACGGCTCCCGGGCCGGTGCGGTCGAGCTCGCTCTCGAAGGTCTCTACCTCGCCCGCAAGATCGGCAAGGAGTCCGGTGGCGGGGAGACCGTCTATGGCTGAGGTCTCGCAGATCGTCGTGCGTCCCGGCACGCACGACGACATCGCGTCCTTCGTCGCGCTCGGGCGCGCCGTCGTGCCGCCGACCTACGGTCCGATCGATGCGGCGTACGCCCAGCGGATGATCGACGAGTGGTGGACGTCCGAGGTGTTCGCCATGTCGCTCGCACGCAATGCGCACGTCGTCGCCGAACGTGATGGACAGGTGGTCGGCCTGGCCAACCTCGGGCGGCTCACGAAGTCCTACCGGGACTTCCCCCACGTCACCGGAGAACGCGAGGTGATGTGGAAGCTCTACGTCCACCCCGACCACCAGGGCGCCGGGATCGGCAGCAGGTTGCTCGCGGAGGTCGAGCGGATCGTCGAGGGCGACGAGCTCTGGCTGGAGGTCGTCGACGGCAACGACGCGGCGTACGACTTCTACGTCGCCCGCGGCTTCGAGGAGGTCGAACGGATCGGGGACGACCAGTGGCCCGACGACATCTGGCTTCGGAAGCAGCTGCCGCGATGAGTCGCTATCGCAAGTACGACGGCGGCGACCCGCTCGCCCCGCCGGTCGACCTCGCCGAGGCGCTCGACGCGATCGGGCAGGACGTGATGGCGGGCTACTCGCCCGAGCGCGCGATGCAGGAGTTCCTCCGACGGGGCGGCGACGACCAGGCCGGGCTCGACGACCTCGCCCGACGAGTGGCCGAGCGCCGCCAGGAGATCCTCGAGCGCCACGACCTCGACGGCACGATGCGCGAGGTGCGCGAGCTCCTCGACCGAGCGGTCACGGCCGAGCGCGGCCAGCTGGCCCGGGACATCACGATGGACGACGATGACCGCGACTTCCGCGAGATGGTCCTGGACAACCTGCCGGGCTCGACGGCAGGCGCCGTGAGCGAGCTCGCGTCCTACGACTGGCAGAGCAGCGAGGCCCGACAGGCCTACGACGAGATCAAGGACCTGCTGGGGCGCGAGCTCCTCGACCAGCGCTTCGCGGGGATGAAGCAGGCGCTCGAAGGAGCCACCGACGAGGACCGGGCAGCAGTCCAGGAGATGGTCTCCGACCTCAACGACCTGCTCGAGAAGCATGCGGCGGGGGAGGACACCGACGACGACTTCGCCGAGTTCATGGACAAGCACGGTGAGTTCTTCCCGGAGAACCCGACGAACATCGACGAGCTGCTGGACTCGCTGGCCCAGCGCGCAGCCGCGGCCCAGCGGATGCTCAACTCGATGACGCCCGAGCAGCGGGCCGAGCTGATGGAGCTCTCCCAGCAGGCCTTCGGCTCCCCGCAGCTCACCGAGCAGCTGACCCGCATGGACGCCAACCTCCAGGCACTCCGACCCGGTGAGGACTGGTCGGGTTCGGAGGGCTTCGAAGGGGGTGAAGGACTCGGGCTCGGCGACGGCACCGGGGCCCTGCAGGACCTGGCCCAGCTCGACGCCCTCGCCGACCAGCTCGCCCAGTCCTACGGCGGCGCCCGGCTCGACGACGTCGACCTCGACGCGCTCGAGCGCCAGCTCGGCGACCGGGCGGCCGTCGATGCGAAGACCCTCCAGGACCTCGAGCGCGCCCTGCGCGACAGCGGCTACCTCAAGCGCGGCTCCGACGGTGAGCTGCGCCTCTCACCGAAGGCGATGCGCCAGCTCGGCAAGGCGCTCCTGCGGGACGTGGCCGACCGCATGAGCGGACGCTCCGGCGCCCGCGAGACGCGTACGACCGGGCTGGCCGGCGAACCGTCCGGCGCCACGCGCCCGTGGGAGTTCGGCGACACCGAGCCGTGGGACGTGCCCCGCACCATCACGAACGCGGTGCTTCGCGATGCCGGCCGGCCCGTGCGCCTGCAGATCGACGACGTCGAGGTCGTGGAGACCGAGGCCCGCACGCAGGCAGCCGTCGCGCTGTTGGTGGACACGTCCTTCTCGATGGCGATGGACGGTCGGTGGGTGCCGATGAAGCGCACCGCGCTGGCGCTGCACCAGCTGATCCGCTCGCGCTTCCGCGGCGACCACCTCCAGCTGATCGGTTTCGGTCGGCATGCGCTGGTGATGGACATCGAGGAGCTCACGGCGCTCGACGCGCGCTGGGCCAAGGGCACCAACCTCCACCACGGACTCCTGCTCGCCAACCGCTTCTTCCGCAAGCACCCCAACGCCCAGCCGGTGCTCCTGATCGTCACCGACGGGGAGCCCACCGCCCACCTCGAGTCCGACGGGGAGGTGTGGTTCTCCTATCCGCCCCACCCGGTGACCATCTCCCACTCGGTGCGCGAGCTCGACGCCTCGGCCCGGCTCGGCGCCCAGGTCACCTTCTTCCGGCTCGGCGAGGATCCTGGCCTGGCGCGCTTCATCGAGTCGATGGCCCGGCGCGTCGACGGTCGGATGGTCAGCCCCGAGCTCGATGACCTCGGTGCCGCGGTGGTCGGGTCCTACCTCGGCTCGCGCGCACCTGGTGCGTCCTACCGCGAGCAGTTCGGGGACTGGCCAGGCGCTGGTTGGCAGGGCGGTCGGGGCTTCTGGGTCTGAGCCCGTGCCGGCTCATCCCGGAATCAGCCGGTAGAACCTCCAGAAGCCGAAGTCCTCGATGGGCAGGATCTCCGTCTGTGTGAAACCGGCCTCCTCGGCGTACGCGCGCAGGACCGCGGGCCGCATCACGGTGCCGGTGCCGGCGCTGGGCTGGCGCGACATCCCGTCGGGCAGACAGACGAGCAGGCTGAAGCCGTACATCATCCGCTCCAGCTCGTCGCCGTCTAGCCCGCCGACTCCAGCATCCGCAGCAGCTCCGCACCCATGTGCTCGATGACCACGGTGAGCGCCTTGGCCGGCCGGACCATCACGGTGAAGTCGACGATCTGGCCCTCGGCGTCCCACGTGATCATGTCGACGCCACTCACGTCGAGGCCACCCACCACGGTGCGGAACTGGAGGACTGCCGAGTCCGGGCCGATCCACTCGCGCTCGTAGGTCAGCTCGGGGCCGAGGACGGTGAAGGCCGCGGTCAGGTAGCCGACGACCGCGTCGCGGCCCTCCTGGGGCGTGTGCACGGCCGGGCTGCGGAACACCGCGTCCGGGGCGATCAGGGCACGCAGGCCGGCGGCGTCGCGGCTGCGGACGACGTCGTGCCAGCGCGCCAGTGCTGCGGTGGGGTCCATCGCCGACGCCGTCATGGCCGGAAGCCCGGCAGTGACTCCTCGAGGATCGAGCGGAACGGAGCAGTCGCGCCCAGCTGGCTCAGGAGACCGATGGCGCCCAGCCAGGTGCGGTGGATGAGGAGGTAGGACGAGGGCAGGTTCAGCCGGGTGGCGACCGCGAAGGTCGGACTTCGCGGATCGTTGACGCGCTCGAACTGCTCCCGCATCCATTCGCGGGTGAAGGTGAACTCCGCCTCGCGCGCCGGCACCACGAAGGGACCCAGGAAGTCCATCACCAGGTCCGGGTCGACGGTGATCTTGTCCTTGATGAAGCCCTCCTCGCGCAGTCCGGCGACGAACGTGCCCGGGTCGGAGTCCAGCGCGATGCGCATCAGCCGACCCATCGCCTCGGGCAGCTGGCCGCCCGGGAGCCGGGCGACGGCCCCGAAGTCGAGCACGCCGAGCCGACCCAGTCCTCCGTCGGCGCTGGGGAGGATGCGGAAGTTGCCGGGGTGCGGGTCGGCGTGGAGCATGCCGGTCAGTCGCGGCCCCTCGAAGAGGAACCGGACGAAGAGCTGGCCATAGTGGTCGCGCTCGGCCGGGGTCCCCTCGCGGATGACGTGGGCCAGCGAGTGCGGCGAGTCCATCCACTCGGTCACGAGTGCCTCCCCGCCGACGCGGACCACGTCCGGGACGACGATGTCCGGGTGGTCGCGGAACGCCTCGGCGTACGCCGCCTGCGCCTCCGCCTCCAGCCGGTAGTCGAGCTCGTCGGCGGCGCGGTCCTGCAGCTCGCTGATGAGGGGCTTGATGTCGATCCCGGGGAACACGGGCGCCACGCTGCGCGCCAGCCGGGAGAGCTGGCGCAGGTCGCTCATGAGGGCCTCGCCGGCGCCGGGATACTGCACCTTGACGGCCACCTCGCGCTCGGTGCCGTCGTCCCCGCGCCACCGGCCGCGGTGGACCTGGCCGATGGACGCCGCAGCCGTGGGAGCACCGTCGAGCCACACCAGGTGCTCGCGCCAGTCGGCCCCGAGGTGCGCGGTCAGCTGGTCACGCACGGTCTGCGTGGGCATCGGCGGGGCCGAGTCCTGCAGAGCGGTGAGGTGCTCGCGGTAGGGGGCGGCGATCTCGTCGGGCAGTGCCGCCTCCAGCACGCTGAGGGCCTGGCCGAACTTCATCGCGCCGCCCTTGAGCTCGCCCAGGGTGCGGAAGAGCTGCTCGGCGGTGCGCTGCTGCACGTCGAGCAGGACAGCGTCGGCCGACCTTCCCCCGAGTCGCTTGCCGAAACCCATCGCCGTACGTCCGGCGTAGCCCAGCGGCAGTGCAGCCATCCGTGCCGTACGGGCTGCTGCCTTGCGCGGGAGCTCGGTCATGCCACCAGTGTGTCAACCCACGCAATGGGCAGCGTGACCTGCACCGCACTCGGTCGTTGTCCCGATGACAGTCTCCATCCTCGGGAGGAACCCCTCATGCACCTCAAGCCCCTTCTCGCCGTCGCGGCGACGATGCTGGCCACCTCGGCCACCTTCGCCGTCGGCGGCTCCGCCTCAGCTGCCCCGGACCCGGCCAACGTGTCGGACTTCCTGTCCCGCCAGCTCCCCGGTCTCACCGGGAGCACGACAGTGCTGGTCCACGGCTCGACCCTCGGTGACGCCCGTCGGGCGGCTTCCGCCGCCGGCCTCAGCAAGCAGGGCGAGTTCAGCCGGATCGGCGTGGTCGTCGCGCGGGGCACCAAGGCCCAGATCCAGGCCGTCCGCACCCAGCCGGGCGTGACGTACGTCGAGGGTGGCGCACAGCCGATCGAGTTCTTCAGCCAGGACCTCGCTGAGACATCCAACACCGCGACGCGCGGCGCCGAGGCAGCCGCGACCCTCACCGGCGCCGACGGCTCCGCGCTGACCGGGAAGGGCGTCAGCGTCGCGGTCATCGACTCGGGCGTCGACCCGACGCATCCCTACTTCAAGCAGGCCGATGGCTCCAGCGCCGTCGTCGCCAACCTCAAGGCCCTCTGCGAGCCGCTGACGGAGACCTGCTCGGTCCAGCGACTGCCCAGCAACGTCGACACCGACACCCTGTCGGTCGGCGGTCACGGCACCCACGTGAGCGGCATCGTGGCCGGTCGACCGACCACCCTGACCGACGGTGGCAAGCTGCAGGGAGCCGCTCCCGGTGCCAAGCTCGTCTCGATCTCGACCGGAGCCGGCATCGTCATCCTCGGCGCCGACTCCGCCCTCAACTGGGTGCTGGAGAACCACGAGGCGCCGTGCGGTGCCGGCGTCCCGGCGAGCACCTGCCCGCCCATCAAGGTCACCAACAACTCCTACGGCCCTAGCGGTGGCGGCGGCGGGTTCGACCCCGAGTCGGCCACCGTCAAGCTCCAGCGTGCCCTCGCGGCCGACGGTGTGGTGACCGTGTGGGCCGCCGGCAACGACGGCGGCGACGGCTCGAAGAGCCTCACCAACCCGCCCGGACAGGACCCGACGGGCGGCATCCTCTCCGTGGCGTCCTTCTTCGACCAGGACACCGGCACCCGCGACGGCACCGTCTCCGACTACAGCTCGCGTGGCGCGGCCACCGACGCCTCGACCTGGCCCGACATCTCCGCGCCGGGCGAGAACATCACGTCCTCGTGCCGGGTCTACCTCGCGATCTGCTCCACCGGCCTCGACTTCCGCAACGGTCCCGGCCCGCTCGACATCGGCACGTTCAACACGATCAGCGGCACCTCGATGGCGGCGCCGCACATCGCCGGGATCGTGGCGCAGCTGTTCCAGGCCAGGCCCACGGCGACTCCCGCTGACATCGAGCGGGCCCTCAAGGTCTCGGCCTACAAGTACACCGACGGCGCGGCCTACCGGGCCGGCGGATTGGGCACCACGTCCTACGACAAGGGCTACGGCCTGGTCGACGTGGTGGCCGCAGTGGCAGCCCTGAACTGACGCCACCTCACGTCAGGACTGAGTGACGGCCCCCTGCGGGGGGCATCGCCGTCGTGCAAGACAGGGGCACGACGGAGGCGGGCGGTGATCTTGGGGGGTCACCGCCCGCCGCTTGACCTGGCACGTCTCCCACCGGTCGCGACGCGCTGATCGGCGGCTCATGATCAACTGACCGGGTGGAGCTCGAGCTCAGCGGCGAGATCGTGGAGTGGCGCGGACCGGCGCCGTACTTCTTCGTGCCGTTGCCGCCCGAGGACGCGGAGCTGATCGACGAGATCAAGGCCGAGGTCGCCTACTGGGGCGTCATCCCGGTGACCGCGCGCCTCGGCGACACCGAGTTCACCACGGCGATGTTCCCGCGCCAGGGGACCTACTTCCTGCCGGTGAAGGTGTCAGTACGCCGGGCCGAGGCGGTCGGTCTCGGCGACGTGGTCGACGTCCGCCTCTCGGTGGGCCGCTAGGCGGCGGACGCCCGGCTGCGCCGCGTCGTGAGATAGAGGCTGAGCACGACGTAGTAGGCGACGTAGGCCATCGAGATCGCCAGCCAGATCGGGCTGGGGTCCGGCACCTGGGCGAGCAGGACGGCGTAGCTGGCCAGCCAGAGCGTGGTGAGAGCCAGCGTGAGGCGCTGCAGGGTGTCGGTGCGCGAGGGGTAGACGTAGCCGATCGGGACGAAGACCAGCACCGCGCACACCAGCAGGAGCGCGGCGACCGCGGCCGGCTCCAGGTCGAGGACGACGACGTAGAACGCGACGATGTTCCAGTAGCTCGGGAAGCCGAGGAAGAGGTGGTCGTCGGTCTTCGCGTCCGTCCGGCAGAACTGGTAGGCCGAGGCGACCAGCGGGATGACGGCCAGCACGGTCGCGGACCGACCCTCGCCGAGGTAGCCCGCGCTCCACAGCAGGACCATCGGCATGAACGCGTAGGTGATGTAGTCGACGATGTTGTCGAGCAGGGCGCCGTCGAACCACGGGACGTGCCGCTTGACCTGCACCCAGCGCGCCAGCATGCCGTCCGTGCCGTCGACGAGCATCGCGGCGAGGAAGAGCCAGAGCGCCCGGATGGTGTCGCCCTCCATCACGGCGATGACCGTGAGGAACGCCAGGATCAGTCCGGAGGTGGTGTAGGCGTGCACCAGCCAGGATCCGAGGATCAGCCAGGGCTGGCGGGGCGAAGGCATTCCCGGATCATGTCAGAACGGGGCGTGCGCGCATGAAATCGCAGCAGCCGTCGCGGCGAGACCACCTGACCGTCACGCGCTGGGAGCATGTGCGCATGACCCGCGTCTCGCTCTCCCGTCTCCCAGGGGAGCGGGTGCTCGTGACCGACTCGGGCGATACCTGCGAGCTGGGCATGGCCGAGCTGCCGGCGTACGTCCGAGAGCGCGAAGCAGCGGCGCCGCGCTGGGTGTGGGACGACACGGCCCGCTGGTATCCACCTCTGCTGGCGAACGGTGTCCGGGTGGAGCGCTGCCAGGACCTGCGGCTGGGGCACCACCTGCTCCGCCGGGCTCCCACCGTCGACGTGTCGACGTTGATCGGTGAGCAGTCCGAGCACTGGGACCAGCTCGGCCCGAGTGCGCCGTCGGACCCGCCGCTGTTCTGGATCGACGACACCGCCGAGCACCTGCGCGCCGATTGGGAGGACGTACGCCAGCTGGCTGCGGTCGCCGGGTCGAGCGAGCCGGCGCGGCTGGGCCTGCTGGTGGCAGCGGAGTCGGCGGGTGCGCTGGTGGCCGCCGAGATGACGTACGCCGGTGTCCCGTGGCGCGTCGACGTGCACGAGCGGCTCCTCCACGACCGGCTCGGCCCGCGACCGCCGCGCGGTGCGCGGCCGCAGAAGCTGGACGCGCTCGCCGCCGAGGTGCGCCGTGCCTTCGACGTGCCCGGCCTGAACCCCGACTCCCGCCCCGAGCTGTTGGCCGCACTGCGCCGGGCCGGGCTGGACGCCCAGGACACGAAGGCGTCCTCGCTGCGCGCGCTGGAGCACCCGGGGATCGCGCCGCTGCTGGACTACAAGCAGCTCGCGCACCTCTTCCAGACCAACGGGTGGACCTGGATCGACCAGTGGGTGCGCGACGGCAGGTTCCGGCCGTCCTACCAGCCGGCCGGGTCGACGACCGGGCGGTGGTCGTCCAACGGCGGGGGAGCGCTCTCGTTCCCGGTGCAGGTCCGGCCCGCTGCGGTCGCCGACGACGGCTGGAGGTTCGTCGTCGCGGACGTGGCCCAGCTCGAGCCGCGCGTGCTCGCGGGGATGAGCGGCGATCGTGCCCTGGCCAGGTCCGCCCGCGGGGCCGACCTCTACCAGGGCATGGTCGACGACGGCGCGGTCGCCAGCCGCACCGACGCCAAGCTCGGTCTGCTGGGTGCGATGTACGGCGCGACCAGCGGTGAGAGCGGGCGGATGGTCGCCGGGCTCACCCGCCGCTATCCCGCCGCGTTCGGGTTGGTCGAGGAGGCCGCCCGAGCCGGCGAGCGGGGTCAGGTCGTCCGCACCCTGCTCGGTCGCGGATCGCCGAGCCTGGGCGAGGCCTGGGAGTCCGACCCCGACCAGCCGCAGGCCGACCCGGAGAGCCAGGCCAGGCGCCGACGCGCCTACGGCCGATTCACCCGCAACTTCGTCGTGCAGGGCACCGGTGCGGAGTGGGCGCTGTGCTGGATCGCCGACCTGCGCAACCGGTTGTGGCGACTCGGCACCGGCACGCTCGAGGAGCGCCCGCACCTCGTGTTCTTCCTCCACGACGAAGTCGTCGTCCACACGCCGGCCGATCACGCGGACGCCGTGGTCGCAGCGGTCGGCGAGGCCGCGTCGGCGGCGGGGGGTCTCCTCTTCCGTGACCTCGCGATCGACTTCCCGCTCAACACCTCGGTCGTGCGGTCCTACGCCGAGGCGGGGAAGCCCGGGGCTGTGGTCACGCCGGCTGAGTGAGGCTCACGCATCGGGGCCGGCGATGGCCATCCGGGCGAGGGCGCGGCCGATCGGCAGGGCAGACGTGGCGGCCGGCGACGGGGCGTTGACCACGTGCAGCGAGCGAGGGGTGTGCCGCAGCAGGAAGTCGTGGACGAAGGAGCCGTCGGCCAGCACCGCCTGGGCGCGGATCCCCGCCTCGCGCGGCACCAGGTCCGAGGCCCGCAGACCCGGCGCGTACTTCTGGCACTCCCGCAGGTAGCCGGTCTTCCAGACGGAGTTGCGCATCTCGCGGACACCTGTGCGCAGGTGGGTTCGCGCCAGGGGGTAGGTGCCGCGGAAGCGTGCGATCTCGGCGGCGTCGCGTCGGTCGAAGGAGAACTTGGGGTAACCCTCGCGGGCGAACCCGAGGACGGCGTTGGGGCCGACGTGGAGGCCTCCGTCGACGGTCGGGGTGAGGTGCACGCCGAGGAACGGCAGTGCCGGGTCGGGGATCGGGTAGATCAGCGCGGACACCAGTCCGGCCCGTTCGGGTACGACGTCGTAGTACTCGCCGCGGAACGGCAGGATGGCGAAGTCGACCGGCAGGCCGGCCATCCGCGCGACCCGGTCGGCCTGGACGCCGGCACAGAAGGCGACCTGGCGACCTCGCACCACCGCGTCGGCCGCGGTCCCCAGCCGCACCTCGTCGCTGGTCTCGCTGATGGCCGTGACCTTGCGCCCGGTCGTCACGCAACCGCCCAGCCGGCGTACGTCGTCGGCGAGCGCCCGGGTGATCGCGCCGTAGTCGGTGATGGCGGTCCCGGGGAGCCACAGGGCCGCGAGACCAGTGACCTGCGGCTCGCGGCGTCGCAGCTCGTCGGCGTCGATGACCTCCGCCGGCACGCCGTTGACCCGAGCCCGCTCGGCCAGGGCGTCCATGCCGGCCAGCTCGCGTTCGTCGGTGGCCACGAGCAGCTTGCCGATGGCGTCGAACGCGACCCCGTGCTCGGCGGCGTACTCCTGTGTCAGCTGGGCCCCCTCGCGGCACATGCGGGCCTTGAGCGAACCGGGCTCGTAGTAGATGCCGGAGTGGACGACGCCGCTGTTGTGGCCGGTCTGGTGGTGGCCGACCGTCGCTTCCTTCTCGAGGACCAGCACGTCGGCGCCGGGGCGCGAGCGCAGCAGGTGCATCGCGGTCGACAGGCCGACGATGCCCCCACCCACGACGACGTGGTCGTGCACACGCTCATCCACGGTCGACGGCCCCGGTTGTCATGGAGCAAGGATCAGGGTGCTCCGGGGTCCGGCACAAGGGAGGACTCGCGGGGCTGCGGCTCTACGCCGTGGTGCGGCGAGTCAGGAGCCGGCCCCGGACACGGTGCAGTCGAGGCATGAGCCCGTAGATGACGATCGGCACGGCCACCGTTGCGAGCACGAAGGTTCGGAGGACGACGTTGAGGTCCGTGAGCCAGGGGCCGGCGGCGAGGTTGAGGACGGTGAGGGTGGGGCGGTGGGCGGCGGACCAGGGAGGCACGGCTGACGGTCAGGCAGGAAGACCGAGGCGATAGTTCGCGACGGCGATGGGGATGTCCTCGGTCACGAGGTCGTTGTTGATGGCGATGGCGGCGGCGGAGCCCTCCCCCGCAGCGGTGATGACCTGGGCGCGGGGGTTGGTCGCGTTGCCGGCGGCCCAGACGCCGGGGATGCTGGTTGCTCCGGTCGCGTCGACCGAGACCCAGCCGTTGGCGTCCTGGCTGCAACCCAGGTCGGTGAGCAGCTGGTCGTTCGCGACGAAGGTGGGGCGGACGAACACGGCGGTCCGCGGGACGATCCGGCCCGTGGCGAGCTCGACGCCGGTCAGCTGGTCGTCGGTGACGACGAGCCCGGCGACCGCATCCTCCACGATGCCAATCGCACGAGCCATCAGCTGCTCACGCTCGGACGAGGTGAGCGTGCCTCCGTTGGTGAAGTAGACGACATCGCGACTCCACTGCCGGACGATGTGCGCGTGGGCGAACGACTCAGGCGTTCCGCCGAGGATTCCGAGCTGCTGGTCGCGGACCTCGTAGCCGTGGCAGTACGGGCAGTGGAGGAGGTCGCGGCCCCATCGTTCCTGCAGGCCGGGAAGGTCGGGGATCTGGTCCTTCAGGCCGGTGGTGACCAGGACCCGCCTCGCCCGCAGCATCCGACCATCGGCCAGCTGCACGTCGAAGCCGCGGCGGCCGTCGGTCGGCGTGCATGCGTCGGGGGTGATCATCGAGACGGAGCCGGAGATGAGGTGGACCCCGTAGCCCGACACCTCGGCCCTGCCGGCGGCCAGCAGCTCTGCCGGAGGCAGGCCGTCGGAGCCGAGGAATCCCTGCATGTGCGCAGCCGGTGCGTTGCGCGGCTGCCCTGCGTCGACGACAGCGACCCGACGTCGCGCCCGCCCCAGCACCAGCGCGGCCGAGAGGCCGGCTGCGCCCCCTCCGACGACGACCACGTCGTGGTCGACAGAGCCGGTGACGGGGTGCGAGTCGGACGAGGTCTGGTTCATGCCGATGAGCCTCGCGCGATGCGGGCCGATCGGCAACGGTTGTTGCTGTTTCCGGGAACGGCGCGGTGGAATGAGTCATGGGCACGAGTCAGCAGGGACCGAAGGGCGCCGAGTCGGCCATCGCGCTCGCGCTGGACCAGGTGGGCCCTCGACTGCGTCGGGTACGCGACCAGCGTGGCCTCACGCTGACCGAGGCGGCCCAACGCACCGGGATGTCGAAGAGCACCCTGTCGCGTCTCGAGACGGGTCAACGCCGCCCCAGCCTTGAGCTGCTCCTCCCGCTCGCCCAGGCCTACCGGGTGCCGCTGGACGATCTCGTGGGTGCTCCCGAGGTGGGAGATCCACGCATTCGCCTCAGGCCTCGCAGCATCAACGGCCGCACGGTGCTGCCACTCACGCGACCCGGAGGCATCCAGGCGTGGAAGATCGTCATTCCGAGGACCCAGTCGGAGCCGCAGCCACGCGCCCACGACGGCTTCGAGTGGCTCTACGTTCTGTCCGGGCGGATGCGGCTGGTTCTGGGCGATCGCGACCTCGTGCTCAGCGCCGGGGAAGCTGCCGAGTTCGACACCCAGGTGCCGCACTGGTTCGGCAGCACGGGGGAGGAGTCGGCGGAGGTGCTGAGCATCTTCGGACGGCCGGGTGAACGCATGCTGGTCCGAGCCTCAGGCAATGCTGAGTCGCACGACGACCCGCACTGACACATTCGTCGCGCTCGCCCATCACTTACCCCGATTCGATGAGGACGGCTCGACCCGCGGCTGCCACTCTTCCAGAGGGCTCGGACGTCACGAGGAGAAGCCAATGGCGATAGGCGTGGGTTCTGGTGTCCGTGCTCGGGGAGCGGTGGCATGGGCTGTCGTCGTGTCGCTGTTGTCGCTGGGCCCGGGCCTGACTGCGACCCCTTCTGCCGCAACGGCGAGTGCGGCAGTTGCGGCACCGGTCACCAACGGGATGATCGCCACCTTCGCGTGGCAACCGGGTGCTCACATCTCCGACAGGCTCGACCTCGTGGTGATGAGGCCCGACGGCAGCGGGGCGCAGGTGCTGGTGCCGGCTGCCGCGGGGCGGAGCCTGTGCGGCTTCGACCTCGATTGGTCGCCTGACGGCAACCGGATCGCTTGGGCGTCGAACAGCCAGGTCTGGACCGTCAAGGCAGACGGCACCGACCGGCAGCACCTGGCGGACGGCTGCGTGAGCCATCTCGACTGGTCACCCGATGGTGGCACCTTGCTCGTCGAGATCGACGGCCGGACCGGGCTGCTATCGATCCCCGGAGGTGACTTCGCCTGGCTTCGCGACTGCAATTATGGCGAGGGCAGCGCCAGCTTCTCGCCAGACGGCTCGAGGGTCAGCACCGTCGCTACCGCGGACTGCGACTCCGACCCGATTGGCTGGGGCGTCTACGGCTTCAACGTCGCGGACGGGGCGCTGGACGCCCGCTACGCCGACACGAACCTGCGAAGTCAGCCACCGAACAACACGTTGGACGCAATCCCCAAGGGTGCCGAGTGGCACCCGAGCCAGGACCTGATCCTGGTGTCGATGGACGACGGCTCCGCAGGCGGGACCTGCCACCCCCTCGGTCAGACGGGTCATTGGAACAACTCCGACCTGTTCACCGTGACGCCCTCGAGCGACTCCCCGCTCGTGAAGGTGGGCTCGACCTCCGGTGAGTTCGAGCTCTGGGAGCGAGACGCCAGCTGGTCACCCGACGGACAGCGCATCCTGTTCACGGGGACCCGCAACGTGTCGTGCCAGAACTCCTCCTACGTGCAGTCGGGCGCCGGCTTGTTCACGATGGACGCCAACGGTTCTGCGTCCACCAAGATATGGACCCCCTGGAGCGTCGAGCTCGGCTTCTTCGGCTCGAGCTGGCAGCCATGCGTTGCCGCGACCCTGACGTGCGTGCCAGTCCCGCCACCTGACACCGATGGTGACGGGCTCCCCGACCACAGTGACGCCTGCCCCACCCTCGCCGGACCGGCCAGCAACAGTGGCTGCCCGCTCGAGGAACCGCCCCCGGCGACGGCGGAGGCTCCGGTGCCGGTGCCGGTGCCGGTGCCGGTGCTGACGCCGATGCCGATGGCGATGGCGTGAAGGACGCAAGTGACGCCTGCCCCACGGTGCCTGGCCCACTGTCCAACCAGGGCTGCCCCAGCCTGCCGCCCGCGTCAACGTCGACGCCCACACACACGACCACGCCAGCGACCAGCCCCGACCAGATGAAGCCACCCAGGGTCGTCATCCGGGGGACCAAGGCCATCGTGCGGTGGAAGGCAGCGAGCGCCAACGGCATCGCAGTGTCCACGTACCTGGTCGACATCAGCAGGGGCAAGGACAAGACGCTGAGGGGCTCTGTTCGCAAGACTGTGTTCAGGCGCCTCAAGCCTGGCCGCTACAAGTTCCGCATCGCAGCCACCAACGCCATCGGCACATCTCCCTACAGTGCCTGGGTCAAGGTCCGCATCCGCTGACGGGTTTCGTCAGACAGTCTCGGGGAACTTGACTCCCGTGTTCACGTGGCAGCGGTAGCCGAAGGGGTTCTTCGCCAGGTACTGCTGGTGCGCGTCCGACCAGCTAGTGTCCCTTGGGTGCTGCCGCGCCGGTCCGATGAGAACCCACAGGCCTATCTGACCCGGGTCTACGAGGCATACCTGGCGAAGCACGGGGACAGCCCACTCGGAGTCGCGTGGACTAGGCCCGAGCTCGTCGCGGCCCGGTACGACGCCATGCTCGACATCGTCCGGCTCGACCAGGGACGGCTCGAGACCACCACTTCTCTCAGCCTGCTCGACGTGGGCTGCGGCGCGGCTCACCTCTATGAGCACCTGCTCCAGCGCGATGACCTCGCGATCGAGTACGCCGGCATCGACACCTCTAACCGGTTCCTGAGCCTGTGCCGTACGAAGTACCCCGACATCCCGTTCACCAGGCTCGACGTGCTGGCCGCCCCTTCGCCGCTACCCACCTCCACCTACGTGGTGGCCAACGGAGTCCTCACGTACAAGGCCGATCTTGCCCACCCCGAGATGTGGGAGTACGCCCAGAGGTTCCTGGTGCGCGCCTATTCGATGGCCCGGCGGGGGCTGGCCTTCAACGTGATGACGACCCACCTCGACTGGGAGAGGGACGACCTCTTCCACGTGCCTTTCGACACCATGGCCGCCTTCGTCCACACGACCCTGAGCAGGAACTTCGTGTTCCGCCAGGACTACGGCGCCTACGAGTACACGGTCTACGTCTACCGTGACTGACCAACCAGAGAACTCACGGGAGCACCCGGAACTGCGTGAGCGCGTGCTTCACGCCGGCGACGTCGTTGAACATCAGCAGGTCGATGATCGACAGACCGGGAACGAAGCGGTGCCCGCCGAGCTGGTCGTACTCGATCGGGAGGCTCTCGACGAAGCCCAGACCGAGCCCGCCGGCGAGGAAGTCCTCCTTGCGGTAGAGGTCGCGCCCGCCCACCGCATTGACGTACTCCGCGGCGCCCTGGTCGAGCGCGATCCGGATCAACCTGGAGGCCCCGTCCAGGCCCCGGGTCTGAGGCGAGCAGGCCGAGGACCTCTCGTGGTCCCACGGCACACCGATGAGGTCGTAGACGCCGTCGATCGATGCGATGGCGAGGTCGGCGACACTTTCGTGCGACGCGCTCAGGACCTTCTCGACCAGGTCCGCAACAGGACCGAAGTGCGGGGCATGGCCGTAGGCATGGCGCAACGTGAGCATGAACTTCCGGCGCCAGCTCGAGTCCACGGCGAGCCTGACGTCCTGGATCAGGATGTTCTGGCTCGACCCCGAGACCGGCACCGTGAAGAGGTGGTCTCGGCCCCCCAACAGGATCCTGTTCCGGTTGATCCAGCTGCGCTTCCGGAACACCACGTCATCGTAGAAGACCATCCGGTCTGTCGCCTCGATCAGGTGGAAGTAGCCCACGTAGGGGAACACGTAGGGCTGCATGATGGCGACCCGCGACCCGCGCACGGGCTACCCCCGGCTCGGGAAGGCGGGCGGGGGCGCCCTGAACGCCCGGTTTCGCGTCAGGGCAGCCGGGCCGACAGCCTCGTTGACAGAGTCTGCAGCCCGGAACAGCGCGGCCGCACCGCGATGGCTGGCCAACAACCCGAGCAGGAACCGCCCGCGCGGCGAGAGCGGGTTGGGCGGGTTGGCCTTCAGCCACCGCAGGGCTTCCCTGGCGCCCGGGGCGTCTCCGGCGCGAAGGGCGCTGCGGGGGACTCTCGACGTCAGGTCGCGCACCACGTCCAGTTTCGTGGCGTCGTCGACCCCGAAGTAGTCGCACAGCTCCATGAGCATCTTCACGTAGAGCCGCCTCAGCGCAAGCTGTCCTTCAGCATCCTGGTTCATGACGGATCCCGGTGTCTTGCGATAGGTGGCGAGCGGCTCGTCGATGTAACCGATCCTGGAGTGCCGACTCACGAACAGCACGAATGGCCAGTCGGCGGCGACCGAGTCGGCGAACGGCACCTCCGAGCGAAGGTATCGACGCACCAGGTCGCTCCGCACGAGCACGGTGCAGGTCTGCATCAGCTGGGCCCGGAGCAACACGTCGAAGATGTCGCCCTCAGGCACGTCGATGCCCTGGTAGCGGCGGGTCCGCGGCAAGGACCGCCACTTGCCGCGCGCATAGGCGATCCAGGCGAACTCGCTGTGGACCGCACCGTGGTCCGGGTGCTCCTCGAGAAATGCCACCTGCCGAGCGAGCTTGCCGGGGGTGTTCCAGTAGTCATCTCCCTCGCAGTACGCCAAATACGTGCCTCGGCTGGCCTTCGTCAGACGGACGTCGTTGAGATAGGCGCCGACGTTGTTCTCGCCGGTGAACACCCGGATGGAGTCGGGATGGCGCCGCTGATAGTCCTGAGCGACCTCGAGGGTGTTGTCCGTCGAGCAGTCGTCGCCGATCAGGAGCTCAAAGCGGAACGGGGCTCGCTGGCCAATGACGCTCTCGATGGCCTGGGCGAGGTACTCGCCATGGTTGTAGGCCGACATGAGAACGCTGACGAGCGGGGAGTGCGCGGACGCGGACGCTTCGGTCATGTCGCAGCAGCCTCCTCACCGACCCGGACGTGGATCTCGCGGGTTCCCTCACGCGGTCGATCCTCTCATCCGGAACGCGGACCATGTTCTCCAACCTTGTTGACCGATGCGCGGCACCCGCAGCATGATCACCCACACGACGAGAGATCGGTGGCCGATGTCCCGGGTGCACCATGAGCTACTGCCCCTGGGCGACAAGCGACTCTGGGACGAGGCGTGCGCGGGGACACCGCACGTTCCCGCGCACAACCACGACCATGTCGCAGCCTTCCAGGCGAGCTCGCACGACCCCCACTTCCTCTACGTCTGCCGCAACGACCAGGGCGAGGTCGAGGTGGTGTGTCCCGTCGCGTTGCGCAAGGACTCCGCTCTCGACCTCTACACCCCGTACGGCCTGGGCGGCTTCGCCAGCCGCCGGCCGCTCCCCTGGTTCTCGGCCGAGTGGAATGCCTTCGCCGAGCGCTCCGGGTGGATCACTTCCTACATCGCCATGAACCCTTTGCTGGTCACCGACCTGGGCTTCCCGTCGGACGTCACCCGGCCAGCCGGCGATCTCTTCATCGTCGATCTGAGACCCGGTCTGGATGTCGTCAGCCGATCCATGTCCCGCAGCCGCCGGGCCACGTTGGCGCGCTGGGACCTGTCACCCGGCACCATCACGACGGACAGGTCGTGGATCCTCGACTTCCTGCGCCGGGAGGCCAATGGCCACTTCGGTCGTCGTTCCGCCCGGGACACCTACTTCTTCAGCCACGGGACCTGGGAGCGTCTGCTCTCCTCACCGTCGGTCATCGCGACGGCAGCCGTGGGGGGAGCCGGGCTGAGCGCCTGCTGCATCGTCGGGACCACCGCTCGCTCCGCCGACTTCCTGTTCGGCATCTCCCGGCCGGGCGGCGAGTCGTACTCCGCTCCCTTGATCTGGGAAGCGATGAAGGACCTCCATGCCGCTGGCGTGCAGACCCTGAACCTCGGGGGTGGGGTCCGCGACGGCGATGGCGTCGCGGAGTTCAAACGTCGCTTCGGAGCGGTGCGGACCTCGATGACCACCTTTCAGATGGTGCATGACCCTGCCCGCTACGCGCGACTGTGTCAGGAGACCGGATCTCCGGCCGCGGAGACGTCAGGGTTCTTCCCGCCCTACAGGAGGAAGCAAGGATGACGTTCAGCTCCTACACCCGCTCGGCCGCCTTCTATGACCTCATCTACGAGTTCCGGGACATCTCCGCGTTGAACGAGGCCCTCATTCGCTACCTCCAAGCGCACGCTCCTGCGGCGACGAGTGTCCTCGACGTCGCCTGCGGGACCGGCCAGCAGTTGGCTGCCCTGACGATGTACGACCGTGTCGGAACCGACCTGAGCCCCGAGATCCTCGCGGTGGCGGCAAAGCGGGTGCCGGAGATCCCGCTGCTCGCCCAGGACATGGTGGAGCTGGACGTCGGCCGAACGTTCGACGCCATCATCTGCCTGTCCTCGTCCATCTCCTACGTCAGGACGCTCCCACGGCTGGACCGCGCAGTGGCCAGCATGGCTGCGCACCTCGAACCGGGGGGAACGCTGTTCATCGAGCCCTGGTTCACACCGGAGCAGTTCTGGGACGGACACCTGAGCGTCCGGCACGCGGCCGACGAGAACGTGAACCTCACCTGGATGTATCGCCAGGAGCGCCACGATCGACTGTCCGTGCTCCCCATCCACTACCTGGTGGGGGATGCGGCCGGCGTGGAGCACTGGGTGGAGACGCATGAGATGGGGTTGTTCACGGATGTGGAGTACACCTCGGCCCTGCGTGCCGCGGGGCTCGAAGTGCAACGCGATCCTGGAGAACTCGCGGGCCGAGCCATGTATGTCGCTCACAAACGACCTGCCCCCTAGGGAGGCGATGGCTCACGCCGCGGGCCGGCGGCCAAGTAGCGCGACCATGTCGCGGAACGCCGCCAGCCGCACGGCCAGCGCCAGGCCGACGAACAGGAGCGCGCCGAGCCCGGACAACACGAGAAGCTCGACGATCGGCGCCGGATCCCAGTTGCGGGAAGCGACGGCAACGACGGTTGCCATGACAGCAGACACCGCTAGGGTCGGGCCGACGTCGGCGAGCTGCGCCGCCAGCCCGTAACGCACGAACCGTTGCGTGTAGAACGTGTTGACGGCGACCGCGAGAAAACCTCCGGCCACCACGGCCCACGCGATCCCGATGGGTCCACTCAGTGCTCCGATGAAAACGAGCACCAGCCCGAGGGCCTGCTTGACCAGCTCGATCCGGAAGACGAGCCGCGCATGTCCTTGCGCGGCAAGGAGGGTCAGGTTGACCACGTGCAGCGGCCAGACCAGCCCGGCGAGGCAGAGAACCTGGAGCAACGGGACCGCGGGCAGCCAGGCCGACCCGAAGACGGCCTCCACCAGTGGATCTGCCACTGCGGCGAGTCCCAGCATCATCGGCACGTTGATGAGCATCAGTCCGCGCAGGGAAAGGCGAGCGCCTCTTCGCAGCCGGGTCGTGTCGGCAGCCGCCTCCGAGAAGACAGGGAGCGCGACCCTGGAGGCGATGCTGCTCAGCACGGTCGCGGGGACCTGCTGGGTGGTCTCGGCTCGAACGTAGAACCCGAGCTCCCGGACGCCGTACCAGTGGCCGATGAGCAGCGTGTAGAGGCGGCTGACGGCGGTGTCCAACAAGCCAGAGGCGAGCATGTAGCCGCCGAAGCCGAAGAGCTTGCGGGCCGAGTCAGCGCTGAAGACCAGGCCGGGCCGCCAACCGCTCAGGATCCACAGCATGGCCGTGTTCACGGCGGCGAGGGTGAGGTACTGACCAGCCAGGGCCCAGATCCCGTAGTCGTTCCAGGCGAGGAGCATGGCAACTACCCCGGAGGACCCGGTCGCCGCGAGACCCACCACAAGAAGAGTGCGGAACCCGAGCTGCTTGACGACCAAGGCGTGGGGCACGGCTCCTAGCGCACTCAAGAGCACACCCAGGGACATCAACCGGGTGAGTGGTTCCAGGATCGCAGTGCTGTAGAAGGCGGCCAGGACCGGCGCCAGCAGGAAGATGATCGTCGACAGGATGGCCCCTGCCGCCAGGTTCACCCAGAACACGGACGACTCGTCCACGTGGGTGGCATCCTGCCGTTGGATCAGGGCTGTCGAGAACCCTCCGTCGGCCAGGACCGTGGCGATGCCGAGGAACAGGGAGAGCAGAGCGACCGTGCCGAACTCCTCGGGCGTCAGCAAGCGGGCGAGGGCGATGATGATGCCCACCTGGAGCACCTGTCGGGAAACGACGTCTGCTGCGCTCCAGTACGACGCGGTCAGTCCCCTGGACCTCAGCACGGCGCAGGCCGGGGCTCGGGTCGCCGCTGCTGCAGACTCATCCGATCGCGATTCGCTTCTCGAGGATCGACGCGATCACATCGATGTCGCCCGGCGAGACCGCGTCGCCGGTCGGGAGCACGAGCACATGATCTGCCACCGCCTCCGTGTGGGGTAGGGACAAACCTGCATCGGGGAACAGGTCACGGTAGGGGAGCATCCGGTGGCACCCTGGCCAGAAGTACCTCCTGGCCAGCACGTTCTCGGCACGCAGGGTGCGCACCAGGTCGTCGCGGGAGACCCCGGCGCTGGGGTCGACCACGAGCACGACGTACTGGTAGTTGTTGCGCTCCGTCTCGTCGTACGCCATCACCTTCACGCCTGGGATGCCGCGCAGGCTATGCGTGTAGGCCGCATGGTTCGCGCGATTGCTGTCGAGGACCCGGCCGAGCCGCGGCAGGTTCGCGAGCCCCATCGCGGCGCACACCTCTGTCATCTTGCCGTTCGTTCCCGGATGGACAACCGTGTCGTTGTCTGAGAATCCGAAGTTCCGCATGAGTCGCATTTCTGCTGCCAGGCCCTCGTCGTCGGTGACGACGGCCCCGCCCTCGATCGAGTGGAAGAACTTCGTTGCGTGGAAGCTCAGCACCTCCGCCCTCCCGAAGCCACCGATCATCCGCTGGCCACGGGTGCACCCGAACGCGTGAGCGGCGTCGAACATCAACTCCAGTCGGTGCTCATCGGCCACTCCCTGCAGCGCCTCCACCTCAGCGCTCCGCCCCCAGAGGTGCACGCCAATGATTCCGGTGGTCCGTGGCGTGACGGCGGAGCGCACCGCCTCGGGATCCAGTGTGTGCGTGCGTGGGTCGATGTCGACGAACACGGGCGTCAGGCCCTGCCAGTGCAGGGCGTGGGCCGTGGCGATGAAGGTGTACGACGGCACGATGACCTCGCCGGTGAGCCCGAGTGCACGGATGGCTATCTCCAGCGCTGCCGTCCCGTTGCACATCGCGACGCAGTGCTCGACCCCGAGGTGGGCTGCCACACGTTCCTCGAGCTCACGCACCAGCGGCCCGTCGTTGGTCAGCCACCTTCGGTCCAACATTCCGTCCACGAGCTCGGCGAAGCGCGCCCGATCGCCGAGATACGGACGCCCCACGTGCAAGGGCTCAGCGAAGGAGGGAGTCCCGCCGAACACCGCCAAGTCGCTTGACGAACGGAGTCCCCGAACAGTGCGACGCCGCGGCATACGCCACGCTATCGCGGCGGCAGCGGTGGCGCATTCGATCCGCCGAACGTTCCCCGTGGGGTTCTTGACAAGGTACTGCTGGCTGCCCGCCCCGCCGCGTGCCTCGCGCGCGAGTGTTGCTGGCAACGACAAGGACGACTCAGCGGCTCGTCGGGTTGGTGCGAACCACTCACATTGATCGCATGCCTGGCCTGTCCCTCGTGCGCTACTCCGCGATGTGGCTCCCCCTGTTTTCGCCAAGGCGCATCGCGGTCTGGGATGCCGTCCGGCGGCCCTTGATTCGGTACCGGACGTCCGGGATGCCGCCGTTGTTCTCTGACGCCACCCACGACACCGTCGCGGACTCCGGCCCGGCTATCGCCTTCGCCACACGCAGAGCCGACGGGGCCGTGATGAACACGACCTCGCGCGAGAGCCCTAGGGTGGCACTCAGCCCGTGCTCGGCCACCCCCCGAGGTGAACGTGAACGGCTTGCCGACGGCAGGTTGTTCACGCGGCCTCCGCCTCCGGAGTTCCTTGGGAACGACGCGACCGGCCCCATGGTGTCTGAGCTCATCCACCCCGCGTACCTGTAGGCAGCCCCGTTGCTTTCGCCGGCGAGAAGGACAACCACACGTCGCACCTGTCGTCGATGGTGATGACGCCATCGTCCTGCACGCCCTGGCCTCGAACGCCGGCGACACCGTCGTGCTCATCGGCCCCCTGGCGATCATGCTGGTGGGCGTCCTCTCGATCGCGCGAGTGTGCGACCGCGCCGTTGTCGTAGCGCCGACTGTCGTGGAGTGCTTGTCGTTGATGAAGAACCGAGCACCCATACTCACCCCCGCCACCCTCCGGGCGCTCCGCGGAGTGCGTCACTTCAGCCGCGAGTGTCCGTCAGGACGTCTCGGGGAACTTGACTCCCGTGTTCGCGTGGCAGCGGTAGCCGAAGGGGTTCTTCGCCAGGTACTGCTGGTGCGCGTCCTCGGCGTAGAAGTACGGCGTCTCGCTCGCCGGGCGGATCTCGGTGGTGATCTCGTCCAGTCCGCGCCGCGCGAGCTCCTCGCCGTACGTCTTCGTCAGCTCGCGGGCGGTCTGCTCCTGCTCGGGCGAGGTGTAGTAGATCGCGGAGCGGTACTGCGTGCCGACGTCGTTGCCCTGCTGCATGCCCTGGGTCGGGTCGTGGATCTCGAAGAAACGCTTGACCAGGTCGGCGAAGGACACCACAGCGGGATCGAACACGACCCGGATGGCCTCGGTGTGGCCGGTCCGGCCGCTGCAGACCTCCTCGTAGGTCGGGTGGGTGGTGCTGCCACCGGCGTAGCCGACGGACGTGGACCACACCCCGGGCACCTGCCAGTAGATCTCCTCCGCGCCCCAGAAGCAGCCCAGGCCGAGGATCGCGACCTCCATGCCCTCGGGCACCTCGTCGGTGACGACCGGCGTCCGGAGCACCACGTGCTCGCCGAGCTGCCACGGCTGCTCGGCCCGGCCGGGCAGTGCTTGGTCGGGCGTGGGGAGGGTGGCGGGCTTGCGGAGTCCGAACATGTTTCCATCATCGCAAGCCAGGCAAAACCGCCGGTCTAGTCGTCGTAGTACTACGGATGCGCCGGGAGGGTGAGGGGAGGAAGGTCGTTGAGGACCGATCCCTCGTGGATCCCTTCAAGGAAGGCAGCACCACATGTTCCGTAAAGGTATGTACGCCAACGTCGCGTCGACTCTCGCACTCATCGTGGCACTGGGGGGTGTCAGCTATGCCGCCGTCGCCATCCCGAAGAACTCGGTGGGCTCGAAGCAGATCATCAACTCGTCCGTGAAGAGCAAGGACGTGAAGAACGGCACCCTGAGGAGCAAGGACTTCAAGGCCGGTCAGCTCCCAGCCGGCGCCGCCGGACCTGCAGGTCCTGCCGGCCCCGCTGGACCGACTGGACCGATGGGCCTGAGCAATGCCTACGCGGTCGACTCCGCCAACAACATCCTGGACTGGAACGGCGCGGAGCAGACCGTTGCCACGCTCAATCTCCCGTCGGCGGGCAACTACGTATTCTTCGCGAAGGTGCTCGGGAACAACAACACAGCCGCTGTGGCGTCCCTCAACTGCAAGTTGCGTTTGGGCGCGACGATCCTGGACAGCGGCTTCGACGTCGTTGATGTGGACAGCTCCGGCGCGGACCTCGACCGCGCATACATCCCGCTCGGTGGAGCAGGCACCGCCGCCGCTGCGACGACTGCGACGGTCACCTGCTTCTCGAATCAGCCCAACGGGAACTGGCTGAACCGGGTCATCACTGCTGTCAAGGTGGGCTCCATCAACTGACCTCGGGTTTCGACCGGAGCGGCCGCCACCACGGGGGTGTGGCGGCCGTTCCGCTGTCCGGCCGCCGACGCGCTGGGGCTACGCTCGCCGGGTGACCCAGGAACATGCCAACAAGGCGGGGTTCGACACGCGTGCGATCCACGCGGGCTATGAACCCGACGCGATGACCGGGGCGGTCAACCCGCCCATCTATGCCAGCAGCACCTACAAGCAGGACGGTGTCGGGGGCCTGCGGGGCGGCTACGAGTACAGCCGCTCCGCCAACCCGACGCGTACGGCGTTGGAGGGGGCCCTGGCAGCCGTCGAGGAGGGCGAGAAGGGCTTCGCCTTCGCCTCCGGGCTGGCCGCCGAGGACGCGGTCATCCGGGCCCTCACCCGGCCGGGCGACCACGCGGTCATCCCCGACGACGCCTACGGCGGCACGTTCCGCCTCTTCGACAAGGTGGCCAAGGTCTGGGGTCTCGACTACAGCCCGGCTCCGGTCGCCGACGTTGCGGCCATCTCCGCCGCGATCGTCCCGGGTCGGACGAAGCTCGTCTGGGTCGAGACGCCGACCAACCCGATGCTCACCATCGGCGACATCGAGGCGCTGGCCGGGGTCGCCCACGACGCCGGCGCTCTGCTGGTCGTCGACAACACCTTCGCCTCGCCCTACCTCCAGCAGCCGCTGACCCTCGGCGCCGACGTCGTGCTTCACTCGACGACCAAGTACGTCGGGGGGCACAGCGACGTCGTCGGCGGTGCAGTTGTCGTGCGCGACCTCGAGCTCGCCGAGAAGATCGGCTTCCACCAGAACGCGATGGGCGCGGTCGCCGGGCCCTTCGACGCCTTCCTCACCCACCGCGGGCTCAAGACCCTCGGCGTGCGGATGGACCGCCACTGCGACAACGCCGAGAAGATCGTGGAGTTCCTCGACGCGGACCCGCGTGTCACCGAGGTCATCTACCCCGGGCTCGCGTCCCACCCCGGCCACCAGGTCGCGGCCCGCCAGATGAAGCGGTTCGGCGGGATGATCTCCTTCCGCGTCGCCGGCGGCATCGAGCAGGCTCTCGCGGTCTGCGAGCGCGCGACGGTCTTCACGCTCGGGGAGTCGCTCGGCGGCGTCGAGTCGTTGATCGAGCACCCCGGCAGGATGACGCACGCGAGCGTGGCCGGCACCGACCTCGAGGTCCCCGAGGACCTGGTCCGGATCAGCGTCGGCATCGAGTCGGTCGAGGACCTCATCGCCGACCTCGACCGGGCCCTGGGCTGAGCGGTGTGAGCTGCGTCGTCTGTGTCGACTTCGGGTCGACCTTCACCAAGGCGGCGCTCGTCGACCTCGAGTCCGGCGACCTGCTCGCCCTCGCGAGCCACGCGACCACCCTGCCGGGTGCTGACGGGGCGGGCGACGTCCTCGACGGCTACGACGCCTGCCTGGCGCGCCTGGCCGAGCAGGACCCACGGGCGTCGGGCGCCGATGTGCTCGCCTGCTCGAGCGCAGGCGGCGGGCTGCGCGTCGCAGTCGTCGGCAACGAGGAGCTCGTCACTGCCGAGGCCGGCCGTCGGGTCGCGCTGTCCAGCGGCGGCAAGGTCGTCCTGGTCCTCTCCGGTGGCCTCGACGACGCGAAGCTTGTCGACCTGCGGTCGGCCGAGCCCGACGTGGTCCTGCTCGTGGGAGGCACGGACGGCGGCAACGCCGAGGTGCTGGAGCGGGACGCCGACATCCTCGCCGCGCAACCCTGGGCGGGGCCGGTCGTGGTCGCGGGCAACGTCGAGTCGCAGGCCTACGTCTCGGCACGGCTCAGCGGCTCCGGGACCCCTCACGTCGTGGCCGACAACGTGGTTCCCCGCATCGGCGTCCTGATGCCCGACAGTGCCCGTCGAGCCATTCGCGAGATCTTCCTGAGCCACGTCATCGGCGGCAAGCACCTGAGCAGTCGCGTCGACGACCGGGGCCGGAGCTTCACCGACATGGTCCGCGGCGCCACGCCCGACATCGTCCTGACCGGGGTCGAGCTCCTCGCTCGCGGCCTCGACGACGCCCACCCCGGTGCCGGCGACGTGGTCGTGGTCGACGTCGGCGGTGCGACGACCGACGTGCACAGCGTGGTCGAGCTCGACCCCGAGGACAGTGGCCTGGCCCGCGAGGTGGTCGCCACGACACCGGTCACCCGCACGGTCGAGGGCGACCTCGGCATGCGCTGGTCGGCGATCTCCACGGTCGAGGCGGCCGGGCGCGACGACCTCGCCGGTGCGGCCGCGCGACGGCGTGCCCGACCCGACTTCCTCCCCGACGACGACGAGGAGCGCGCCGCCGACCTCGACATCGCGGCCGCTGCCGTCCGGATCGCGCTCGAGCGCCATGCCGGCCGCAGCAAGGTCGTCGTGAGCCCCGAGGGACGGGTAGTCGAGCGCAGCGGCAAGGACCTCCGGGAGGTCGACGTGCTGGTGGGCTCGGGCGGTGTGCTCCGCCACGGCGGTCCCGACGCCGTACGACGCGTGCTCCTGCCGGCGACCGGCGACGCGTTCGAGGGCGGCTGGCAGCTCCCCCGGGACCCGCGCGTCGTGGTGGACCACGACTACGTCCTTGCCGCCGCCGGGCTGTTGGCCGAGGACCATCCGGTCGCGGCACACCGGCTGGTGTCCGCCCTGGTCAACGGGGCGGGTGGGTAGCGTGACCGGCGTGAAGGACGATGCGGGCCGCGAGCTCGGCGACGGACTGGGCGACGAGTCGACCAGGCGACGGCTCTTCGCGGCGCTCGCCCGCACCGAGGCCGAGGAACGCCTGACCGACAGGTTCGTCCAGCAGTGGGCGCAGGCGCGCGCCGAGCGTCGGGCCGAGCCACGCGCGATCGCCACCGGGCCGTCCAACTTCACCCGCGCACAGGTGCCGTGGGGCCTCGACCTGGCTGCCGCCTGGGCCTGGCGCCTCAGCATCATCGTCATTGCGCTTCTGGGGCTGCTGTGGACGCTGCGCTTCCTCGCCGTCCTCACCATCCCGATCGCGATCGCCCTGCTGGGCGCGGCACTGGCCGCCCCCATGGTCAACGGCCTGCGACGGATCGGGCTGCCTCGCGGGGTCGCCGCAGGTCTCGTGATGATCCTCGGGCTCGGCACGGTCGGGCTGCTGCTGACCTTCGTCGGGCAGCAGGTCGCGCAGGGTGCGACGGACCTCGCCGACTCCGTGGTCGAGGGGTTGGGCCAGATCCGCGACTGGCTGCGCACCGGTCCGCTCGGGATCTCCGAGTCCCAGCTCGACGGCTACATCGGGCAGGTCCAGGACGGCATCACCGCCAGCACCCAGGGTGACGGCGTGATGACCCGGCTGACGGAGGTCGGCACTGCGCTCGGTCACGTCGTCGCCGGCTTCTTCATCGTGCTGTTCTCGACCTACTTCTTCATGGCCGACGGCGAACGCATCTGGTCGTGGCTGGTCCGGCTCGCCCCCCGCGCGGCGCGCGAGCGCGTCGATGCGTCCGGCAAGGTCGCGTGGGTCTCGCTGACCCAGTTCGTGCGTGCCACGGTCCTGGTCGCGCTCGTCGATGCGGTCGGCATCATGATCGTCGCGGCCCTGCTGGGCGTCCCGTTCGTGATGGCCATCGGCGTGCTGGTCTTCCTCGGCGCGTTCGTGCCCATGATCGGTGCCACGGTCGCCGGCTCGGTCGCGATCCTGGTCGCCCTCGTCGACCAGGGACCGGTGACCGCCCTGCTGATGCTGGGTGGGGTGATCCTGGTCCAGCAGATCGAGGGCCACGTCCTCCAGCCCTTCCTCATGGGACGCTTCGTCTCGCTCCATCCCCTCGGCGTCATCTTCGCCATCGCCTGCGGCGTGCTCGTGGCAGGCGTCATCGGCGCACTGGTCGCCGTACCGCTCGCAGCCGCCGGCAACGCGGTCGCCCAGCACCTGGCGGGTTTCACCGACGTGGGCGAGGAGGATGCCGACGACGCGCTCGAGGACGACCTCGACACCGACGGCGTCCCCGACGACCCGGTGCCCGCGAACGACAGCCCACTGGCCGGTCCCGCAGCACCCGAGGACGAGAAGGAAGAACCATGACCGAGCACGTGTCCCTGGCCGACATCGAGGCCGCCCGCGAGGTCCTCCAGGGCGTCTCGGTGATGACCCCGATGGAGGAGTCGCGGTGGCTGTCCGCCCTCGTCGGCGGGCCGGTGAGCCTCAAGTGCGAGAACCTCCAGCGCACCGGCTCGTTCAAGGCCCGCGGGGCCTACGTCCGGATCTCCCGGCTCTCCCCGGAGGAGCGGGCGCTCGGAGTGGTCGCGGCGTCGGCGGGCAACCACGCCCAGGGCGTGGCCCTGGCTGCGAACATGCTGGGGATCGCGTCCACGGTGTTCATGCCCGAGGGGGCGCCGATCCCCAAGGAGAAGGCGACCCGCGGCTACGGCGCCGACGTCGTCTTCCACGGTCGCTACCTCGAGGACTCCCTGGCCGCCGCGCGGGAGTTCGCCGAGGAGACGGGTGCCGTCCTGATCCACCCCTTCGACCACGCCGACATCGTCGCCGGCCAGGGGACGCTCGGACTGGAGGTGCTCGAGCAGGCGCCCGACGTACGCACCGTGCTGGTGCCCACCGGCGGCGGGGGACTGCTGGCCGGGGTGGCGATCGCGATCAAGGCGCTGCGCCCGGACGTACGTGTGGTCGGCGTGCAGGCCGAGGGAGCCGCCGCCTATCCGGGGTCGCTCGCTGCCGGCAAGCCGGTGGCGCTGGAGTCGATGAGCACGATGGCCGACGGCATCGCGGTGGGGCGCCCCGGCGACATCACGTTCGCCGCGGTCCGCGACCACGTCGACGACATCATCACCGTCTCCGAGGAGTCGCTCTCCCGAGCCCTCCTCGCGATCATCGAGCGCGCCAAGCAGGTCGTCGAGCCGGCCGGCGCGGCGGCGGTCGCGGCGCTGCTCGACGACCCCGACGGGTTCGAGACCCCGGCCGTCGCGGTCCTGTCCGGCGGCAACATCGACCCGCTGCTGCTCAGCAAGGTGATCCGCCACGGCCTCGCCGCGGCAGGGCGCTACCTCTACCTGCGCGTCTGCATCCCCGACCTCCCCGGCGGCCTGGCCTCGCTGCTCAGCGAGGTGGGCGCCGCCGGGGCCAACGTGCTCGAGGTCGCCCACGAGCGGATCTCGCCGTCACTGACCCTCAACGAGGTCGAGGTCCGCATCCAGCTCGAGACGCGCGGCGACGCGCATGCCGAGGACCTGATGTCGCGGCTGCGCGAGCGCGGTTACCGCGTCTACGAGTAGGTCAGGAGGGCTCAGCCCTTGTAGGGCACCGCGTCGATGATCTTCACGGTGAGCTCCTTGCCGTTGGGCGTGCGGTAGGACACCGAGTCGCCCTTGCTCTTGCCGTTGATGGCCGAGCCCATGGCGGACTGCGGGGAGTAGACGGTGAGCTGGTCGCCGTCGAAGAGGTTCTCGCGGGCGCCGAGGAGGAACTTCTCGCTGTCGTCGTCGCCGAAGTCCACGGTGACGACCATGCCCGGCTCGACGATGCCGTCGTTGGGCGGCGTCTCGCCGACCTCCGCACGACGGAGCATGTCCTCGAGCTGCCGGATCCGGGCCTCCTGCTTGCCCTGGTCGTCCTTGGCCGCGTGGTAGCCGCTGTTCTCCTTGAGGTCGCCCTCGTCGCGAGCGGCGGCGATCTTCTCGATGATCTCCTGGCGCTTGGGTCCCTTGAGGTCCTCGAGCTCGGCCTGCAGCTTGTCGTAGGCCTCCTGGGTCAGCCAGACGGTGCCCTGGTCGGTCATGTCGCAACTCCTGCTTCCACGTGGTGCTGGATGCGGATGTGCCTCAGCACAACCACATCTGGTCGATGAATCGCTTCCGTCCGATCTGAGGCAGCGCAGCCACAGACATGGTCCAGCGCTGCCGGGACGGGCAGGACCTCAGGTTAGCAAGCCGGGGACGAAAGCGCAGGTCGCAGGGTCACCGGGGGCGCGGTTGGCCCGGTGCCGTGCACCCGATCTTCTCGACGCTGGTGGCGCGCCGCTCGGTGCGGAGGACCACCTCGTTGTTGCCGTCGACGGGGGCGAAGGCCAGCTCGCCGACACTGGTGTGGTCCTCGGCGTAGGCGCGGACCCGGCAGCTGGCGGTGACCCCGTCCTCGAGCTCCACCTGCAGCGTCGCGGACGTCTGGTGGTCGTCGGTGACCTGGAAGGAGATGAGCTCGGAGGAGACGTCGGGGGTGCTGTGGAACCACGCCGTCCACGCCAGCCACGTCAGGCCGATCACGGCCAGCGCACCGGCCAGGGCGATCGTCATCGGACGCCGCGACCGCGAAGGGGCGCCGTAGCGGTCCCCGAGGTCAGTGGTCACACCAGAAGCCTAACTGGGGTGTCCCGGTGCTCGACCGCCCGTTGTGCGGGGGTGGCGCCGCGCTCTCGCACTGGACGCTCGGGCGCAGCGATGCTCGACTGGCTCCATGTCGATCCAGCGCATCGTTCCCATCCTCTCGGTCACCGACATGCCGCAGGCGATCCGTGAGCACTCGACCGTCCTGGGGCTCGAGGTGGTGATGGACGGCGGGTGGATCGTCTTCCTCAGCGACCCCGACGGGCGCCAGCTGGGACTGATGACCGCGGATGCGACTGCACCGGTCAATCCAGACGTCTCGATCTTCGTCGACGACGTCGACACGGCCCATGCGGCGGCCGTGGCGGCCGGCGTCGAGATCGTCCACCCCCTGTCGGAGGAGCCATGGGGCGTCACCCGCTTCTTCTATCGCGACACGTCGGGCCGGGTGATCAACGTCGGCACTCACACCTGAGCGAGTCAGAGGTGTCTCCTAGACTTCCGTCCATGGCCCAGTCCCCCGCAGACCGGCCCGGAACAGACAGGTTCCGCGCCGGCCTTCGACTCATGCACGTCCACGCCCACCCCGACGACGAGTCGAGCAAGGGCGCCGCCTCGACGGCGAAGTACGTCACCGAGGGAGTCGACGTCCACGTCGTCACCTGCACCGGCGGGGAGCGCGGCTCGGTGCTCAACGCCAAGATGGACCGGCCCGACGTGTGGGAGAACATCTCCGAGATCCGGCGCGAGGAGATGCACCGTGCCCGCGACATCCTCGGCATCCGCCAGGACTGGCTGGGCTTCGTCGACTCGGGCTGGCCCGAGGGTGACCCCAAGCCGCCGCTGCCGGACGGCTGCTTCGCGGTCGTGCCGCTGGAGGAGGCGACGGAGCGGCTGGTGCGGATCATCCGCGACTTCCGTCCGCACGTCGTCACGACGTACGACGAGCGCGGCGGCTACCCCCACCCCGACCACATCCGCTGCCACGAGGTGGGCGTCGCGGCCTACCACGCGGCCGGCGACCCCGAGCGCTTCCCCGACGCGGGGGAGCCGTGGCAGCCGATGAAGCTCTACTACCACCACGGCTGGAGCTGGGCGAAGACCAACGCCCTCCACGAGGCGATGCTGGCCCACGACCTGGAGTCCCCCTACGCCGAGCGCCTGGCCACCTGGGAGCGCGAGCCGGAGTGGGACGACCGGATCACCACTCGGGTGCCGTGTGGCGACTACTTCGGGGTCCGCGACCAGGCCCTGCTGGCGCACGCGACGCAGATCGACCCGGACGGCATGTGGTTCGCGATCCCGCGCGAGATCCAGCAGAAGACGTGGCCCACCGAGGACTTCGAGCTGGTCGACTCGAAGGTCGAGACCGTCCGGCCCGAGGACGACCTCTTCGCAGGCATCCCGACACCTGCTCCGTGAGGGCTGCCTGAGACACTGGGACCATGCTCGACCTGCTGCTCATCCTGTTGGACGACCCCACGCCCGAACCGACCGAGGTCAAGGCCGGGCCCCTCGGCTTCGCGATGTGGATCTTCCTGATCGTCGCCGTGGTCGTGCTCGGGTTCAGCCTCGTCAAGCAGCTCCGCAAGGCGCAGGCGGCCAAGGACGCCGGGGTCTACGGAGACGAGCCGGTCAACCGCGACGAGCCCGTCGACGGTGACGAGCCGGTCGTCCGCGAGGACCGCGACTCCTAGCCTCCGCGGCGTACGCGGACGAGGCAGTCCCACGCGGTCCGGCTGACCTGGCCGCCGTGCTCGTCGGCCTCGTCGACCTGGCGCGCCACGCGCCCGGCGTGCACCACCTCGGGGTCCAGCCCCTCGAGGTCCCCGAGCACGTCGGCAGCGCTCATCAGCACGGCCGGGTCCTGGGGGCCGCCGGTGCCCTCGTCCAGGTTCGTCGAGTCGTGTGCGACCAGCAGCAGGGTGCCGCCGGGCGCGAGCGAGTCGTACGCCGTCCGCACCGCCGAACGCCGATCGCTGGCGGGCACCTGGAAGTAGGCGATCACCACGAGGTCGACGGGCTCCGGCGCTCGCCAGGTGGTGGCGTCGGCGCACACCCACTCGACGCTGCCGGCGAGCGGGGAGGCTTCGGCAACCTGTCGGCCCTTGTCGAGCCCGACCTGGGAGTAGTCGACCGCCCAGACCTGCCAGCCGAGGGATGCCAGCCAGACCGCGTTGCGACCCTCGCCGGCGGCCAGGTCCACGGCCCTGCCGGGTGCCAGGTCGGCACACTCCGCGGCCACGAACCCGTTGGGCTCGCGTGACCACACCAGCTCGCTCGCGGCGTAGCGCGCGTCCCAGCTCGAGGCGTCCATGCGGTCAGCCTAGGCAGGACACTGTGCGGCTGTCGCCTCACTCACCGTCGAGCCGGGCGATCTCGTCGGCGGACAGCTGCAGGTCGGCGGCACGGGCGGAGTCGAGGATCGAGGTCGGTCGCTTGGCGCCCGGGATCGGGATGACGCACGGTGACTGGGCGAGCTCCCACGCCAGCGCGATCTGCTGTGCGCTGACACCGTGAGCCTCGGCCACCTCGGCGAAGGCCGGGTGCTGGCTCGCGAGGTCCTTGGCGCTGCCCAGGCCGCCCAGGGGGCTCCACGGGAGGAACGCGAGGCCGAGCTCCTCGCAGACGTCGATCTCCGGACGGCTGCTGCGGAAGGCCGGGCTGAACTGGTTCTGGACGCTCACGAGGGCGTCGCCCAGCACGGCGTGGGCGGACCGGATCTGGTCGGGGTCGGCGTTGGACAGCCCGACTGCTCCGACCTTGCCGCTGTCGGCGATCTCCTTCAGGGTGCCGATGACGTCGTCGTAGGCGGTCCCGGGGTCCGGGCGGTGGTGCTGCCACACCGCGATCTGCTCGACGCCGAGCCGGCCGAGACTGGCGTCGACCGCGCTCCGGAGGTGGGCGGCGGAGCTGTCGGTGTCCCAGCCACCGCCCTCGGTGCGCACGTGGCCACCCTTGGTGGCCAGCACGACCTGGTCACGGACGCCGAGCTCGTCGAGCAGCGAGGCGATCAGCCGCTCGTTGTCACCCTGGGCCTCGATGCCCCGCTCGTCGCCGGGACCGTAGGCGTCGGCGGTGTCGAAGAGCGTCACCCCCGCGTCGAGGGCAGCGGTCACGGTGTCGAGCAGCTGCTGACGCGGCTGGGTCCCGCTCTGGTCGAAGGTCATCAGGCCCAGGCCGATCGCGCCGACCTGGTGGGTGCCGAGAGTGCGTGTCTGCATGGCGTCGACCCTACGGGCCGGCCCTGAGGCTGGTCGGGTCACCGAGGTCCGCGGAATCGGACCAGCTCGCTCCGTCCGGCCTCGGGTGCCAGGTCGAGCTCCAGCACGACGCCCACGCCACGGGCGTAGAACTTCAGCTCGGTGATGGTGGGGTCCAGGGCCGTCGTGTCCTCGGTCATCCGCACGCGCTTGAAGACGCCGGCCTTGGTGGCGACCCGGGTGTCGAGGGTCAGGAACATGGCCTGGTCCTCGGCATGACCGCGGTAGTACTCCTGCCAGAAGGGCTCGCCGACCCGGGGGCGCCGGAACATGATCACGCCCGCCTGTGCGCCGTCGACCCCGGTCTCCCACGAGCCTTCGGTGGAGACCACCTTCCCGTCCTCGTACTCCCGGGTGTCCTCGCCGAGATACCAGACCGAGCCCCGGCGGTCCTGGGCGTACCAGTCGAAGGTGTCCTCGATGAGCTCACCGTTGAGCCGCACCGTGTCGCGGACCACGGTCGCGGTGATCCCCTGGATCGTCCGGGTGCGGTGCAGGACCCTGACGACGATCCGTTCCCGCTCCTGCGCAGTCCCGCCGCGGTAGACCCACTTCATCCCCGGCACGAACGGCGAGTAGGGGTTGTCCACCCTCCGCACGAAGTCGCTCGGTGGCGGCAGTGGGAGCACCGGTGGCGTCGGGTCCGTGCGGGTCGGTGTAGCGGGCGCGGGCGCGGTCGGGGCGGCGTCGCTCGCGGCGCTGGACGAGACGGCGCCGAGGAAGACGGTGCCGAGGAAGACGGTGCCGAGGAGTGCCGCGGTCGAGACGACCGCCACCGCTGTGCGCGTGTGGGTTGGCCACGTGTTCATCGAGTGCCTCCTGGTGGGTGTCAGCTGCCGTCGCTGTCTTCGCGGTCGTCCTCGATGACGACGACGTCGTAGTGCTCGTCGAGCCGGACGTCGACCGTGACGCCGTCGGATCGGGTGACCTCGACCTCCCAGGTCGCACCGTCCTCGCTGTCTCGCTCGACGCTGTTGGCCGTGCCGCCACCGGTCGCCTCCAGGGCGGCCGCGGTGGCGTCGTCGGCCTGCTGTCGGGTGTACTGGTCGCTGCCCTCCTCGCCGGTCATACCGGCGGCGATGGCCGCTCCTCCGCTGACCACGGCGACGGCCAGGCCGATGCCTGTGAGGGTGAGAACGCGCTTCCTCATGAGTCTGACTCCTCCTTCGTTGGTTGCTGACCATGCTGGACCCGGGATGCTGAAGCCACCCTGAACAGGTGGTTCTGCGGCATTCAGCGCACGTTCAGCCGCGCGGTGCCAGCATGGAGGGATGCGGATCCTGGTGGTCGAGGACGACGTGCAGGTCGCCCGTGCCGTACGCCGCGGGCTCGAGGCCGAGGGGTACGCCGTCGACGTGGCCGTCGACGGTGCCGAGGGCCAGTGGTTGGCCACCGAGAACGACTACGACGCCCTGGTGCTGGACGTGATGCTCCCCGAGCTCACCGGCGATCGGCTCTGCGCCCGACTGCGCGAGGCGGGGGACTGGACCCCGATCCTGATGCTCACCGCTCGGAGCCTGCCCGAGGAGGAGGCGCGTGCGCTGGACGCGGGGGCTGATGACTTCCTGGCCAAGCCGTTCTCCTACCTGGTGCTCGTGGCCCGCCTCCGGGCACTGCTGCGCCGCGGTGGCCACGAGCGCCCGACCGTGCTGGAGGTCGGCGACCTGCGGCTCGATCCTGCGGGGCACCGGGTGTGGCGGGGCGAGGAGCAGGTGGAGCTGACCCCGCGGCAGTTCTCCCTGCTGCAGTTCCTGATGACGCGACCCGGTGACGTGGTGTCGAAGGCAGAGATCCTCGAGCACGTGTGGGACTTCGCCTTCGACGGTGACCGCAACATCGTCGAGGTCTACGTACGCCAGCTCCGTCAGCGGATCGACCTCCCCTTCGACCGGAACGCCCTCCAGACCGTTCGCCTGGTCGGCTACCGGCTGGACGCGGACGGGGGTTGACGTGCGGACTGATCGAGGGCGCACCCTGCGGGCGCGCACGACCGGCCTCGTCGTGCTCGTCACCGGAGTCACCCTTGCCGCAGGCGGGGTGCTGCTCGTGCTGGTCCTGCAGGGTCGGCTGGTCGCGAGCAACGACCGGGTCGACCGCGCGCACCTGCAGCAGCTGGTCGGCGACGTCGAGGCCGGCAGGATTCCTGACCTGATCACCGACGTCGGCGAGGACGGGGTGGGCCAGATCGTCGCCGACGACGGCACCGTGCTGGCTCGGTCCGCGAACATCGCCAGCGCCGGTCCGATCGCCGACGTCAGGCCGGGAACGGAGCCGACGGTGAGCTCGGTGGTGGCTCCCGACGACGACGAGGCCGAGCGCTACCGGCTCTGGGCGGGTGCAGCGACAGGTCCGGACGGGCAAGCGGTCACGGTCTACATCGGCACCGGCGAAGAGGCCGTGGCCGAGGCGAGCAGGACCTTGGGCAGCGCCATGCTCGTCGGGGTCCCGCTTGCCACGACCCTGCTCGGCCTGTCGACCTGGCTGATCCTCGGCCGTGCGCTGCGCCGGGTCGATGCGATCCGCATCGAGGTCGATGCGATCACCGAGGACCACCTGCACCGGCGGGTGCCCGCCCCGCTCGTCGACGACGAGGTCGGGCGCCTGGCGACCACCATGAACCGGATGCTGACCCGCCTCGAGGAGTCGTCCGTGCGTCAGCGCACCTTCGTCGCCGATGCCTCCCACGACCTGCAGAGCCCGCTCACGGCACAACGCACCGAGATCGAGGTGGCCCTCAGCGAGCCCGACCCGAGCGACGTACGCCCGCTCCTGCGCGACCTGCTCGCCGGCAACGCCGAGATGGACCGCCTGGTGCGGGACCTGCTGTTCCTCGCCACGGACGACGACGGAGGTCCTGCGCCGGCGCTGGCACCCCTGGACCTCGACGACCTCGTGCTGGAGGAGGTGACCCGGCTACGCCCGGGGACGGGCATTCGCATCGATACCGGGGGCGTCTCGGCGGCTCCCGTCCGTGGCGACCGCAGCCAGCTCGCGCGCCTGGTCCGCAACCTGCTCGAGAACGCCACCCGGCACGCCAGCTCCTCGGTGACCCTCACCACCCGGGTCCACGACGATGAAGCAGTGCTCGAGGTCCAGGACGACGGGCCCGGCGTCGACCCCTCCGACGCCGAGCGGGTCTTCGACCGGTTCTTCCGTGGCGACAGCTCGCGGTCCCGGGCCGACGGCGTCACCGGCACCGGGCTCGGGCTGGCGATCGCCCGCACCATCGCCCGACGACACGGTGGTGACCTGGTCCTCGTCCACGAGGGCCCAGGCGCGCACTTCCAGGTCCGGCTGCCGACGACCACACCGGGCTGAGGCTCTCCCTACGACTCGTCCAGCCAGCTGCGCAGGTCCTCGCCGTGCTGGTCGAGCAGCGGCGGCGCGCCGTGGTCGCGACGGGTGGTCTCCGCGCCGGCCGGGTCGAAGAACCGCAGGGGCGGACCCGGCAGCGTCACTGGGCCCAGGGTGGGGTGCTCGACATCGATCAGCAGGCCCTGGCTGCGCGTCTGGTCCCACTCGTAGACCTCGTCGAGCGTGCGCACCTTGCCGGCCGGCACACCGACCTCGGCCAGACGAGCCAGCAACGGCTCGGCGTCCCAGTCCGCGAAGGCGCCCTCGACGACCGCGATGGTGCGCTCGCGCGCTCCCACCCGTTCGGCGTTGGTCGCCAGGCCCGCCGCGGCCGGGTCGAGCGCGAAGCCGTCACAGAACTTGCGCCACAGCCCCTCGCTGCCGACAGCGATCTGCACCGAGCCGTCCCGGCAGTGGAAGAGGCCGTACGGCGCGATCGACGGGTGGTGGTTGCCCTGCCCCTGACCGACCTCGCCGGCCACCGTCCACCGGGTGCCCTGGAAGGCGTGCACGCCGACGACGGCGGCGAGGAGGGACGTGCGGACGACCTGACCGCGGCCGGTTCGCGACCTCTCGTGCAGTGCCGCCACGACGCCGTAGGAGCCGTACATCCCGGCGAGCAGGTCGCCGATCGGCACGCCCACCCGCTGCGGGTCCTCGGGACCCGAGCCGGTGAGGGACATCAGTCCCGCCTCGCCCTGCGCGATCTGGTCGTAGCCGGCCCGGCCGCCCTCGGGACCGTCGTGCCCGAAGCCGGTGATGGAGAGGACGACCAGTGCGGGGTTGCGCTCCATCAGTGAGTCGACGCCGAGGCCGAGCCGCTCGAGCACGCCCGTACGGAAGTTCTCCACCAGCACGTCCGCGCGGTCGACCAGCCGCAGCAGCACGTCGCGGTCGCTCTCGTCCTTGAGGTCGAGGGCGATGGACTCCTTGTTGCGGTTGGTCGAGAGGAAGTACGTCGACTGCCGGTCGTCCTCGGGGCCGACGAACGGCGGCCCCCAGCCGCGGGTGTCGTCGCCGTGCCCGGGTGCCTCCACCTTGACGATCCGGGCCCCGAGGTCGCCCAGCATCATGGTGGCGTGCGGCCCGGCCAGGGCGCGGGAGAGGTCGACGACCAGGATCCCGTCCAGCGGGCCGGTCACGAGTCCCAGCCCGACAGGACGGAGGCGGACGGGGAGACTCTGCGACTCTGATGCGACATGGCTCCATCTTGGGCCACCATCGGTGCGAACGGGGTCAGTGGGCGGGCAACTGCCCGCTCAGCCGGTCGTGACGTGCGGCGCTGGAGACGTTGAGACCGGTGATCTCGACCTTCTTCCCCTTGCGCTCGTACTTGGTGCTGATGGCATCGAGGGCGGCCACGGTCGAGGCGTCCCAGATGTGGGAGTCGGTGAGGTCGATCACGACGCGGTCGGGGTCGTGGGCATAGTCGAACTGGGTGTAGAGGTCGTTGCTCGAGGCGAAGAACAGCTCCCCGGTCACCCGGTAGACCGCCTTCGCGCCGTGCTCGTCCTCGACGACCTCGCGGTGCGTCTCGGTCAGGTGGGCCACCCGGCGGGCGAAGAGCGTCATCGCGACGAGGACGCCGACCCCGACGCCGATGGCGAGGTTGTGGGTGGTCACGGTCACCACGACGGTGGCCAGCATCACCAGGGTCTCGGACTTCGGCATCCGCCGCAGGGTCCCGGGCTGGATGCTGTGCCAGTCGAAGGTGCCGACGGAGACCATGATCATCACCGCGACGAGTGCTGCCATCGGGATGAGCGCGACGACGTCGCCGACCCCGACGACGAGGATGAGCAGGAAGACGCCGGCGAGGAACGTCGAGAGACGGGTACGTGCGCCGGACGCCTTCACGTTGATCATCGTCTGGCCGATCATGGCGCATCCGCCCATGCCTCCGAAGAAGCCGGTGATGACGTTCGCGGCACCCTGCCCGAGCGACTCGCGGGTCTTGTCCGAGTGCGTGTCAGTGATGTCGTCGACCAGCTTGGCGGTCAGCAGCGACTCGAGCAGCCCGACCAGTGCCATGGCCAGGGCGTAGGGCGCGATGATCTCGAGGGTCTGCAGGGTCATCGGGACGTCGGGGACGAACAACGACGGCAGGCTGTCCGGGAGCTCGCCCTCGTCGCCGACGTTCGGCACGCTGACGGCTGCGATGAGGGTGAACGCCGTGAGGGCGACGATGGCGACCAGCGGTGCGGGGATCACCTTGGTGATGCGGGGGAGGCCCACGATGACGGCGATGCCCACGGCGATCATCGGGTAGACCGCCCACGGCACGTTGACCAGGTGCGGCACCTGGGCGAGGAAGATCAGGATCGCCAGGGCATTGACGAAGCCGACCATCACCTGGCGCGGGATGAAGCGCATCAGGCGAGCGACTCCGACCAGGCCGAGGGCGACCTGGATGAGCCCGCCGAGCAGCACCGTGGCGATGAGGTAGTCGTAGCCGTAGTCGCGCATGACCGGAGCGATGACCAGGGCGATCGCACCGGTGGCGGCGGAGATCATCGCCGGGCGACCGCCGAGGAACGAGATGGACACCGCCATCGTGAAGGACGCGAACAGCCCGACCCGGGGATCGACGCCCGCGATGATCGAGAACGAGATGGCCTCGGGGATCAGCGCCAGCGCCACCACGAGACCGGCGAGCACCTCGATGCGCAGCAGCCGCGGGGACCGCAGGGCCGCCAGGACGGTGGGTTCGGGCGGGTGGACGACAGTGGTGCTCAAGGGATCTCCGATCGAAAAGTCTCGGAGCACGGTAACCTCACGCAACGTGAGAGTTGGCATCGTCAACGACGTGAGGGAGCGCACGCATGATCCAGATCGGGGAGGTGTCCGCGCGCACCGACCTCTCGCTACGCAGCCTGCGCCACTGGGAGGAGGTCGGCCTGATCCGGCCGTCGGGGCGCACCGAGGGGGGCTTCCGGCTCTACACCGAGGACGACGTGGAGAAGATCCTCCTCATCCGTCGGATGAAGCCGCTCGGCTTCACATTGGACGAGATGCGAGGGGTGATGGGCGACATCGAGGTCCTTCGTGAGCCCGGGTCCGACGAGGCCTCCCGGGCAGTTGCGCGGCACCGGCTCGACGGGACCCGCGCGGAGGTGCTCGAGCGGCGGGAGAAGCTGGTCCGACAGCTCGACATGGCCGACGAGTTCATCAGCCTGCTCGCCCGCGAGGTGCCCGAGCCCTAGGGGAGAGCTGGGAACCACGCCCACCTTGGCGGGGTGGTCGGGAGCGCCGACCACTCTTCGTCCTTGGCGCGCAGCTACAGTCGTAGAAGCTTCGCCGTTGAGCAGGAAGGCAGCAGATGCCCTACGTGATCCTCGTACTGCTCCTTGTCGCGGTGTCCGCCCTGACGCTCGTGTCCATGCGACGGGGCCGCGCAGTTCGATCATGCTGTGCGCCGGCCGACGCCGCTGACGACCTGCGCATGCGCGCGGCATTCGAGGTCGACGACCAGTCCTAGGCTGGAAGCGCGTACTCGAGCAGACGGCCCTCGGATCTGCTAGCGGCGTCACTCGTGAGGAGTCATGACATGGCCAACCGTCTCGCCTCGGCAACGAGCCCCTACCTCCTCCAGCACGCCGACAACCCGGTCGACTGGTGGGAATGGGGACCCGAGGCGTTCGAGGAGGCCAGGCGACGCCAGGTCCCGGTGCTGCTGAGCGTCGGCTACGCCGCCTGCCACTGGTGCCACGTGATGGCCCACGAGTCCTTCGAGGACGAGGTGACAGCGACCTTCCTCAACGAGCACTTCGTGAGCATCAAGGTCGACCGCGAGGAGCGGCCCGACGTGGACGCGATCTACATGCAGGCGACGACGGCGATGACCGGTCACGGCGGTTGGCCGATGACCGTCGTGCTCGATCACGACGGCAGTCCGTGGTTCGCCGGCACCTACTTCCCCGACACCCCGCGCCACGGCCAGGCGTCCTTCGCCCAGGTGCTCCAGGCCCTCGTCGATGCGTGGCGCGACCGAGGAGACGGCGTCCGGGAGCAGGCCGCGAAGCTGCGTGCGCACCTCCAGGCTCCGACGTCTCTCCCCGCCGCTCCGATGAGCGCCGACGTGCTCGAGGCAGCGGTCACCGGGCTCGCCGGCGACTTCGACCCGGTCGCCGGCGGTTTCGGTGGTGCTCCGAAGTTCCCGCCGTCGATGGTGCTGGAGTTCCTCCTGCGCCACGGCACCGACGAGGCGCTGCGCATGGTCGACCACACGATCGACGGCATGGTGCGAGGCGGCCTGCACGACCAGCTGGGCGGCGGGTTCGCGCGCTACAGCGTCGACGCCGGCTGGGTGGTGCCCCACTTCGAGAAGATGCTCTACGACAACGCCCTGCTGATGCGGGTCTTCGCGGACCGTCGTACGCCGCAGGCGTTGCGGGCGGCAGAAGGGATCGCGGAGTTCCTGCTGCGCGAGCTCCGCACGGCCGAGGGCGGATTCGCCTCGGCCCTCGACGCCGACTCCGAGGGCGAGGAGGGGCGGTTCTACGTCTGGACCCCGCAGCAGCTGGTCGAGGCCCTCGGTGAGCAGGACGGCACGTGGGCGGCCGAGCTCCTCTCGGTCACGGAGGCCGGAACCTTCGAGCACGGGTCGTCGGTCCTGCAGCTGCTCGACGATCCCGACGACCTCGACCGCTGGCTCGACGTCCGTGCCCGGCTGCTGGCGGCGCGGTCGGCGCGGGTCCGACCGGCACGCGACGACAAGGTGGTCGCCGCGTGGAACGGGCTCGCCATCAGCGGTCTTGCTCGGCTCTCGGCGTGGCTGGAGGAGCCGCGGCTGCTGGATGCCGCTGTGGCGGCGGCCGAGCTGCTCGTGGACGTGCACCTGGTGGACGGCCGGCTCCGGCGGGTGTCACGCGACGGCGTCGTGGGCGCACCGGCCGGGGTGCTGGAGGACCACGGCTGCGTGGCCGCCGGCTGGCTCGACCTCTTCGAGGCGACCGGCGACGTCCGCTGGTTGGGTGCGGCGACGGACCTCATCGACACGGCGCTGGACCACTTCGCAGCGGGGGACGGCGGCTTCTTCGACACCGCCGACGACGCGGAGCAGCTGGTGGCGCGTCCGCGCGACCCCTCGGACAACGCCTCACCGGGCGGGCAGTCCTCGCTCGTCCACGCCCTGGTGGTCGCCGCCGCGATCACCGGCGAGCCGCGTTACCGCGAGGCCGCCGACGCCGCCCTCGCCTCGGTGCACGCCCTCGCCACGAAGGCGCCGCGGTTCGCCGGCTGGTCGCTCGCTGCTGCGGTCGCGATCCTGGACGGACCGGCGGAGGTCGCCGTCGTCGGCCCGCCCGGCGCCCGCCGGGACTCCCTGGCCGCGGCGGCGCGCCGCCACCCGACCGCGGTCGTCGTGGTCGCGGACGGACCTCGCGACGACGTGCCGCTGCTGGTCGGTCGCGGCGTCGTCGACGGACAGCCGGCGGCGTACGTGTGTCGTCACCACGTGTGTGCGGCGCCGGTGACGACGCCCGACGCGCTGCGGATCTGAGCCCGATGTCGGTCCGGCGCGCGACACTGTCGTCATGAGGTCTCGGGAACGCAGCGGGCAGGTCGTGCAGCAGACACGGCGCTTCTACGACGGCGGCACCCTGCCGCGCGACGCGACCCCCGGCACCCCGGCGGACCCCGGCTCGGACCCGCGGATCGTGCTGGAGCGCCATTCCGAGGAAGGCATCGAGACCTTCGCCCTGGAGCGACGACTGGCCTACCGCGACCGACACCTCGGCGAGCTCCTCGTTCCCGCGGACCACGACTTCCGCACCGACCTGACGTCGGTGCCCGCGCTCTTCACCTGGCTGGTGCCCAAGACGGGCGCCCACCTGCCGGCGGCACTGCTGCACGACGCACTCGTGGCGGGTCGCGACGACCCGACGTCCTACGTCTCCACGGACGGCCACACGGTGGACCGGGTCACGGCCGACCGGATCTTCCGCGACGCGATGGCCGACACCGGCACCGGAGTCATCCGGCGCTGGATCGTCTGGTCGGCCGTCACCGTCGCGACCATCTTCGTGGGCCGTGCGGTGCCCTGGTCGCGCAACAAGCACTGGTCCTACCGCATCGCAGCGGCGGCGACCATCCTCACCATCCTCTACCTCGGCTACTGCGCCACCAGCGACCTCGTCGACCGGTCGTGGGTGGGTGCGATCGGCCTGCCGTGGATGGGGGACCGGGTCTGGTGGCTCGAGGCCGCGGGCGGGCTGGCCGGTGCCATCGTCGTACCTCTCGCCCTGAGCCTGCTCTGGGGCCGGCTGTGGACGGCCGGAGCCATCTCGGGAGTGATGCTGGCGGTGCTGATCCATGTCACCGTCGGCCTGGCGCTGATCGGCTCGACCTACCAGGCGCTCGAGCGCCTGACCGGGCGTTGGCCCGTGGCCGCCCGGGTGCTGGCCGGCATCGTCGTCGTCGCCTCACTCGTCGTCTTTGCGGTCCTCACTCTGGGCTGACGCCGATCTCGGCCAGCCAGCGAGAGGCGAAGGCGCCGGCCGGCAGGTCGCGCGCCACCAGGTCGAGGCCGGTGTGGAAGGCGAAGGCCACCAGGCCCAGCGCGGTCGCGGCGACGACCATGCCGTGCACGTTGCGCGGGAAGCGGCTGGGAGCGGTCCGGACGCGTTGCCAGCCGCCGATCAGCCCGGCGGTCACGACGGCCGAGACGATGCTGGCGCAGGCGGCGCCGAGCACCGTGCCGAGCAGCCCGAAGTGGCCGGTGAGGACGGTCGCGGTCGCTGCCGCGGTGGCACCGGCGACCAGCTGCGGGACGCTCAGGTCGAGCAGGGGCTGTCGACGGGTGTCGGGCGTGGATGGAGTCGAAGGAAGAGGAGGCATCTCACGTACGACGAACGGCCCGGCCGGAAGGTTGCCCAAGGTGAGCAGGCTCACCCGGGCGCGGCGGAGGTGGGCGGTCAGCGCAGGGAGTACGTCGCCAGCGAGACGCCGACGTAGTGCGAGATGAACGCCAGGATCGTGAAGCTGTGGAAGACCTCGTGGAAGCCGAACCACTGCGGCCACGGGTTGGGCCGCCGGGTGCCGTAGACGACCGCGCCGACCGTGTAGAAGGCGCCGCCGACCACGACGAGCACCATCACGGCCGTGCCGATGGAGCCGCTGTAGGTGCGGGCGGCACCGTCGACGAAGCCGCCGAAGAAGAAGACCGGAGCCCAGCCCAGGGCGATGTAGATGGGGGCCGACAGCCAGCGTGGCGCGCCGACCCACAGGACCTTCATGACCACGCCCGCGACGGCGCCACCCCACACCACGCTCAGCATCGTCCAGCGCTCAGCGCCCTCGAGCAGCAGCAGCGCGAACGGAGTGCAGGACCCGGCGATCAGCACGAAGATGTTGGAGTGGTCGAAGCGCCGCAGGATGCCGTGCGTCCGCGGCGACCAGCGCCCGCGGTGATAGATCGCCGAGACGGTGAAGAGGACGAAAGCGGACAGCGCGAACGCGGCTGACCCGATGCGTGTCGTCGCGTCGGGGGAGAGGACCACCAGCACGATCCCGGCCGCAAGGGCGAGGGGAGCGATGACGAGGTGCAGCCAGCCGCGGAGGCGCGGCTTCACTTCTGCGATGACCTCGTCGACGCGCTCATGGAGGTTGTCGAGGCGGTTGCGGATGACCTCACTCATGCGGCCACGTTACGGGACGTCCGTGCGTGAAGCGGCCCCAACGACGAGATGAGCTGCCTCACGGCGGCTACCATCAGCGGGTGGCCAGGCTGAAGGACGCGATGCGTCGGGTGCTCTACCCCGCCTACGAGTCACGGGTCGTGAAGTCCCTCCCGTCCGACCGCATCCCCCAGCACGTCGGGGTGATGCTCGACGGGAACCGCCGGTGGGCCAAGGCCGTCGGGGCCAACACCGCGGAGGGATACCAGGCCGGAGCCGACAACATCCACCCCCTGCTGGGCTGGTGCGAGGAGGTCGGCGTCAAGGTGGTCACGTTGTGGCTGCTCTCCAGCGACAACCTCACCAATCGTCCCCCCGAGCAGCTCACCGGACTGCTGGGCATCATCGAGGGCGCGGTCGAGTCGCTCGCCGCGACCGGTCGCTGGCGCATCCACCCCGTCGGTGCGCTCGACCTGCTGCCGGCCGAGACGGCCGAGCGGCTCAAGGCGGCCGAGGAGGCGACCCGCGGCAACACCGGCATCCTGGTCAACGTCGCCGTCGGCTACGGCGGCCGCCGCGAGATCGCCGATGCCGTCCGAGCCCTGCTGACCGATCACGCGGCCCGGGGCACGTCGCTGGAGGAGCTTGCCGATGTCATCGACGTCGAGCACATCTCCGAGCACCTCTACACCAAGGGGCAACCCGATCCCGACCTGGTGATCCGCACCTCGGGCGAGCAGCGGCTCGGCGGCTTCCTGCTCTGGCAGTCGGCCAACTCGGAGTTCTACTTCTGCGAGGCGCTGTGGCCCGACTTCCGCCGGGTGGACTTCCTGCGCGCGATCCGGGCGTACGCCGAGCGCGAACGCCGCTTCGGCAGCTGAGCGTCGCGTCTCCTTCTCGTCACCCCACGTTCGGGCGTGTCGCACCGAAATGGCCTCAGGCGGGCGTAATTTTCAAGCAACGGCAGGTGGGGAAGCTTGCCGCACCGGGAGGCTTCACGTGAGCACTCAAGCAGGAGCTCGCCGGTCCGCTGAATGACATCGGGCCGGGCGCTGAGTGCGCGTGCCGACCCGGAGCAAGGGGTTCGTCGTGGCCAGCAAGTCGTCATCGCCCAGCTCTTCCGCCACCGACGGTCCGGTGGGTGCCCGCCGGACCTACGTCCTCGACACGAGCGTGCTGCTCGCCGATCCCGGCGCGGCGAAACGCTTCGCCGAGCACGAGGTGGTGCTCCCGGTCGTCGTCATCACCGAGCTGGAGGGCAAGCGGCACCACCCCGAGCTCGGCTACTTCGCGCGCTCGGCGCTGCGGATGCTGGACGGGCTCCGGGTCTCCCACGGCCGGCTGGACGAGCCGATCGCCATCGGCGACGAGGGGGGCACCCTGCGCGTCGAGCTCAACCACACCGACGCCGCGTCACTGCCGTCGGGGTTCCGCCTGGGTGACAACGACACCCGCATCCTCGCCGTCGCGCTGAACCTGGCCAACGAAGGGCACCGCGTCACCCTCGTCTCCAAGGACCTGCCGCTGCGCATCAAGGCCTCCGCGGTCGGCCTGGACGCCCAGGAGTACCGGGCGGAGGGGATCAGCGACGCCGACACCGGCTACACCGGCATGGCCGAGCTGGAGGTCGCCGCCGCCGACATCGACGAGCTCTACGAGGACGGTGTCATCGACCTCGCCGACGCCCGCGACCTGCCCTGCCACAACGGGCTCGTCCTGCTCTCCGAGCGCGGCACGGCGCTGGCCCGCGTCGGCGCGGACAAGCGGGTGCACCTGGTCCGCGGCGACCGCGAGGCCTTCGGGGTCCACGGTCGCTCGGCCGAGCAGCGCATCGCCCTGGAGATGCTCCTCGACCCCGAGGTCGGCATCGTGTCCCTCGGTGGGAGGGCCGGCACCGGCAAGTCCGCGATGGCCCTCTGTGCCGGCCTCGAGGCCGTCATGGAGCGTCGGCAGCACAAGAAGGTCGTGGTCTTCCGCCCGCTCTTCGCGGTGGGGGGTCAGGAGCTCGGCTACCTCCCCGGCTCGGAGAACGAGAAGATGTCGCCGTGGGGTCAGGCCGTCTTCGACACCCTGGGTGCGCTCGCCGGCAAGGACGTGATCGATGAGGTGATGGATCGCGGGATGCTCGAGGTGCTGCCGCTGACCCACATCCGCGGTCGATCACTCCACGACGCCTTCGTCATCGTCGACGAGGCCCAGTCGCTCGAGCGCAACGTGCTGCTCACCGTCCTCTCGCGCATCGGCGCCAACTCGAAGGTCGTCCTCACCCACGACGTGGCGCAGCGCGACAACCTGCGGGTCGGTCGTCACGACGGCATCGTCGCCGTGGTGGAGAAGCTCAAGGGCCACCCGCTCTTCTCCCACGTCACGCTGACCCGCTCCGAGCGCTCGCCCATCGCGGCCCTCGTCACCAAGATGCTGGAGGACGTCACACTCTGACGCCCGGCCGACGTCGCACGGGGCCAGTGGGGTGCGTGAGACCACTGTGCCCCGTGTGACGAATGAGGTGCGAGCAGTTCGGCTGTTCGGTTTGCACGCCCGATCCGTCTCCTGCATGGTGGGCGTGATCGTTTCGTGACCTTCCCCCGGAAGGTCGACCTGGGGCGCCCCCGAGATCCACGGCCCCGGTCCCACAAACCTGTCGTCAACACCCCCGGTGAGTCCCCTTCGTGCCCAAGCCTGACAAGTACGTCCCCTCGCACCGCGCGCCCGGCAAGCACAGGGCCGCACGCAGCGCCCCGCGACGCGCACTGCGCACCTCGCTGGTCCTGACCGGTGTGGCCGCTGCCGCGACGGGTATCGGTGTCTCCGGTGGCCTGATGGCCGGCGAGACCGACCTCGCGCCGGCCGCTGCAGACGCCACGGCCACGAGCACGAACACCGGTACGTCGTCGATGAGCGCCGCTGACCTCGAGCGCCGGGAGCAGCGCGAGGTGGTCTCCCGTTCCCAGTCGCGGACCCGCACCACCGCCAGCAAGGCCGCAGCCCTCTCGGTGGCCCAGGGCGCGGCCGTCAGCCGGTCGGAGAGCCTCTCCGACGGCGACCCCCGCGACATCGCGCGTGCCCTCCTCCCGCTCTACGGCTTCGACAGCTCGCAGTTCTCCTGCCTGGACTCCCTCTACGTCAGCGAGTCCGACTGGCGCGTCGACGCCGACAACCCCACGTCATCGGCGTACGGCATCCCGCAGGCGCTGACCCAGCTGCACGAGCTGCCCGCGGACTACATGACCTCTGCCGAGTCGCAGATCCGCTGGGGGCTGGAGTACATCCGGGACACCTACGGCACTCCGTGCAGCGCCTGGAGCTTCAAGGCCGGGCGCGGCTGGTACTGAGTCCGGTCGGCAGGGCTGGACCACTGGTATAGCCCCTCGGGCTGGTTCTGCGCCGTTCGACTGCGTCGTCGCGCGCGAGCAGGCATCGTGCACACGTGCGTTTGCACTGCACGGGCACTGTTGCCTGTGCTGCGCGCACTGGCTTGGGGGGATGAGGGCCTTGGGGGGCTCACATCGGGGCAAGGAGGTCCGGTCACGCGATTGCGTGACCGGACCGTTCCCTGCCTAGGATGACAGCGAGCCCATCGGCTCACCGGACGAGGAAGCCCGTACCCGGACAGCGACAAGACGGGCTCGTCAAGGAGTCCGTCATGGCATGGTTGGTCCTTCTCGTCTCCGGTGTCCTCGAGGCTGTGTGGGCGGTCGCGCTCGGCAGGTCGGAGGGGTTCACCCGCCTCACGCCGACGGTGGTCTTCGTCGTCGCTCTCGTGACCAGCATGGGCGGCCTGGCCTACGCGATGCGCACGCTGCCGCTCGGCACGTCGTACGCCGTCTGGGTCGGGGTGGGCGCCAGCCTCACCGTCGCCTTCAGCATGGCGACGGGTGAGGAGTCGGTCACCGCCGTCAAGGTGCTGCTGCTGCTCGGCCTGGTGGGGTGCATCGTGGGCCTCAAGCTGGCGCACTGACGGTGATGACCAGGACACGACCGCTTCGTCAGCGCGCCTCGAAGACCGTGACGTGCCCGGCGTAGGTCCGCGAACCCTCGAAGTGCGGCAGGACCAGCCCCTCGTCGGAGGAGTCGAGGTAGGCCTGGGCGGTGGCGTGGTCGGCGAACTCCGCGCGCGTGTCGAGGTCCTGGCGCCGCACGTCGCTGAACTTGCGCGAGAGGGTGAACTCGCCGTTCTCGCTGGAGAACCCGGAGACGACCGGCCGGGCGCCGGCCTCCCTTCGTAGATCGGCGAGGTGGTCGTCGCCATTGGTGACAGCGACGAACGTGCCGCCCGGACGCAGCACCCGACGGATCTCGCCGAGGGCCCGGTCGAGGTCGCGCACGTGGTAGAGCATCCAGCCTGCGTAGACGACGTCGAAGGAGTCGTCCTCGAACGGCAGGTAGCAGATGTCGGCCTGGCGGGCGTCGATGCCGCGGGCCGCGGTCAGCTCGACCAGACGCTCGGAGTGGTCGATCGCCACGAGCGTCACGCCGGGCAGCGCATTGATCCGCTCGGCCATCACCCCCGTGCCGCAGCCCACCTCGAGCACGTCGGAGTCGCCGGTCATGGCCCGGTCGATCGCCTTGAACGCCTCCTTGGACGGATCACGCCCGTCTTCGCTCGGGCGCCACACCGAGCGGCGGGTCTCGAGATTGCCCTCGGTCGCGTACTGGTCCCGGACGTGGTCGGGGCTGCTGATGTCGTTCACGGCAGCACCGTCTCACGGATCACGGGTGAGTCATCGACTCCACGTCGAGGGCGGCGTCGAGCTGCTCCTCGGTCAGGTCGCCACGCTCGACGTACCCCATGGCGATCACGGTCTCGCGGATGGTGGCCCCGTCCTTCATCGCACGTTTCACGATCTTCGCCGCCTCCTCGTAGCCGAGGTGCTTGTTGAGCGGCGTGACGACGCTGGGGGAGGACTCGGCGTAGGTCCGCATCCGGTCGACGTCCGCAGTGATGCCGTCGACGCACCGCGTGGCCAGCAGCGTCATCGAGGTGGAGAGGATCCGGATCGACTCCAGCAGGCTGCGCGCCATCACGGGCATCTGCACGTTGAGCTCGAAGTTGCCCGAGGCGCCGGCCCAGGCGATGGTCGCGTCGTTGCCGACGACCTGGGCGCAGACCATGAGGGTGGCCTCCGGCAGGACCGGGTTGACCTTGCCGGGCATGATGCTCGACCCGGGCTGGAGGTCGGGCAGGTGGATCTCGGCCAGTCCCGTCGTGGGACCCGACGACATCCAGCGGAGGTCGTTGCAGATCTTCGTCAGTCCCACGGCGAGGGTGCGCAGGACGCCGCTGAGCTCGACGAGCGAGTCCCTCGTCGCCTGTGCCTCGAAGTGGTCGCGGGCCTCGGTGAAGGGCTGGCCGGTCTCGTCCGACAGCACCTCGATCACCCGCGCCGCAAAGCCGGCCGGGGTGTTGATGCCGGTCCCCACCGCGGTCCCGCCGAGGGGGAGCTCGCGCACCCGGGGCAGCACCCCGTCGAGGCGTTCCGCGGCGTAGCGGACGGTGGCGGCGTAGCCCCCGAACTCCTGGCCGAGCATGACCGGCGTGGCGTCCATCAGGTGCGTGCGACCCGACTTGACGGTGCCTGCGAACTCCGTCGACTTCGCCTCCAGGGACGCCGCCAGCACGCCGAGGGCGGGCAGCAGGTCCTCGGCGACGGCGATGGCGGCAGCCACATGGATCGACGTGGGGAAGGTGTCGTTGCTGCTCTGCGAGGCGTTGACGTGGTCGTTGGGGTGGACCTCGGTGCCGGCCCGGTCGGCGAGCGATGCCAGCACCTCGTTGGTGTTCATGTTCGAGCTGGTGCCCGACCCGGTCTGGAACACGTCGAGTGGGAAGTGCTCGTCGTGGACCCCGTCGATGACCCCTGCGGCCGCCTCCCGGATGGCCTCGGCCTGCTCGCCGGTGATGACGCCGAGCTCGGCGTTGGCGAGTGCGGCTGCTGCCTTCACGTGGCCCAGCGCCTGGATGTGGCGTCGCTCGAGCGTGGTGCCACTGATCGGGAAGTTGTCGATCGCGCGTTGGGTCTGGGCCCGCCAGAGCGCGTCGGCGGGCACCTCGACGTCGCCCATGGAGTCGTGTTCGGTGCGTGTGTCGCTCATGCACGGGACGTTACCCTTGACCGAAAGGTAACCGCTGTGTTACCAATAGCTGTGGACGCCTTCACCGCACTCGCCGACCCCGTACGCCGGCAGCTGCTCGACCGACTGGCTCGCGGATCCGCGCGGGTCGTCGACCTCGCCGCCGACCACGCGATCAGCCGACCGGCCATCAGTCGCCACCTGCGGGTGCTCGCCGAGGCCGGACTGGTGGAAGCGGAGGACCGGGGACGGGAGAGGCACTACCGGCTCGAGCGGTCCGGCCTGGCCGTCCTCACCGACTGGCTTGCCGGTCTCGAGCCGTCGGCCCGGTTCGCGGAGGCGGCGCTCGACGGCCTCGACCTCGAGGTCAGGCGCACCACGCGCGAGCGGACCACAGAAAAGACCGACACCCACCAGGAGACAGCATGACGACGACTTCCCCCCAGCCCACCGGACGTCGCGAGGAGCGCCACGGCGACACGTTCCTCGTCTTCGAGCGCAGCTTCCGGGCGCCGATCGAGGACGTGTGGGCAGCGGTGACCGAGTCCCACCGGCTCGCTCGCTGGATCGGCGAGTGGACCGGTGATCCCACGAGTGGCGAGATCGCCTTCCGGATGACTGCGGAGGGTGAGGACATCCCGGAGGAGACCATCTGGGTCGACGAGTGCGTCCCGCCCCGGCGCGTCGTCATGCGTTCGGCGCAGCCGGGCGACGCCGAGCGGTTGTGGGTCTGGGAGGTCGATCTCGCCGAGGTCGCCGGCACGACCACGCTGACCTTCGCCCAGGGGGTGACCGACACCGAGCTCGCCGAGAGCGTCGGCCCCGGTTGGGACTACTACCTCGACCGGATGGTCGCCGCCGAGACGGGCGGCGACCTGTCGGCCATCGACTTCGACGACTACTACCCGGCCCTGAAGGGGCACTACCGGGCCCAGCTCAGCTGAGGGCCCATGAAGGCGAGGACCGTCGGCGTGGGTGCTCGGAAAGGCCCGACGGGCTTGGAATCATGGGCAACATGCGATCACTGCGTCTCGGGGTCGGTGTCGTCATGTCCGTCGTGCTGGTGGGGGTCGGTTCGGCCTGCTCCGCGCTCGGCGGCGAGGACGGCGACCCCGCCTCCGACACCGCCGACGACCTCGCGGCAGCCCTGGCCGCGCACTCGCTCGGTGAGGTGCCGCTGACCGACGAGGCCGACCGCGCCGCGTTCGCCGAGCTGGTCGCCCCGCTCGACGAGGTGCCGGTCGCGGTGGAGGTCGCGTCCGTCGAGGAGCCCGAGGACGCCGAGGAGCCCGGCGCGACGGCGACCGCGACGCTCGCCTGGCAGTGGGAGGTGTCCGACGTCTCCGCCTGGGAGTACGAGTCCACCGTCGCGCTGGTGCCCACCGATGCTGGGTGGCAGGTCGACTGGGCTCCCGAGGCCCTCGCCCCCAGCCTCGCCGAGGGCGACACGCTCGGCCTGCGGACGTTGACGCCCCAGCGCGGTGACATCACCGGCGCCGGCGGTGCGGTGCTGGTGACGGAGCGCCCGGTCCTGCGCTACGGGCTGGACAAGACCAAGGTCGAGGCGCGTCAGGTGGCCCGCAGTGCGCGTCGCATCGCCCGCGTCCTCGACGTGGACGCGGCGGCGTACGTCGAGCGCGCGGAGGCGATGGGACCCGCCGCCTTCGTCGAGGCGCTCGTGCTCCGCGAGGACGACGCCCTCGACGTGCTGCCCGCCTTTCGCAAGGTCCGGGGGGCGCTCGCCGTGCGCGACACCCTCCCGCTCGCTCCGACACGGGAGTTCGCCGCGGCCCTGCTCGGTCGCGTCGGTCCGGCGACCGCGGAGATCGTCGAGGAGTCCGACGGCGCGGTTGCTGCGGGCGACCAGGTCGGGCTCTCGGGGCTGCAGGCGCGCTACGACGTGCAGCTCACCGGCAGTCCCGGCACGGCCGTGGTCGCCCGCGACGCGGAGGACCGGCTGCGCACCCTCTTCGAGGTCGCCCCGAGTGACGGGACCGACCTGGTCACCACGATCGACCCCGACCTCCAGCAGCGGGCCGAGGCCGCCCTGGCCACCCTGGGCGACGACGGACCGGCGAGTGCCCTGGTCGCACTGCGGCCCTCCGATGGCGCCGTCCTCGCGACGGCCAACGGGTCGGGCGCGGCAGGCGCGGACCTGGCGTCGGCCGGCCAGTACGCCCCCGGATCGACCTTCAAGGTCGTCTCCGCGCTGGCGCTGCTGCGCAGCGGACTCTCGGTCGACGACGTCGTCTCCTGCCCGGCGACGACCGTCGTGGACGGGCGGTCCTTCAAGAACTACGACGACTACCCAGCGGCCTCCATCGGGGACATCACCCTCACCCAGGCGGTCGCCCAGTCGTGCAACACCGCCTTCATCGGCAACGCCGACCGGCTGGGCCCGGGAGATCTCACGGCCGCAGCGCAGGCGCTGGGGCTGGGCACCGACCACGACCTCGGCTTCCCCGTCTACTTCGGCCAGGTGCCCCCGCCCGAGACCGAGACCGGAGCGGCGGCCGACCTCATCGGGCAGGGCACCGTGCTCGCCAGCCCGTTCGCGATGGCCACCGTCGCCGCGTCGGTGTCCGCCGGCCGTACCGTGCTGCCGGTCCTGCTCCCCGAGCACCAGGTCGAGCAGGTGCAGCCCGACGTGCCGCTGACAGCACAGGAGTCGGGCACGCTGCGCGCGCTCATGCGGGCGGTGGTCACGACCGGGTCGGGACGGTTCCTCCTGGACGTGCCCGGGAAGATCGGTGCCAAGACCGGGACCGCGGAGTACGGCGAGCCCGACGCCTCGGGGGAGCTGCCGACCCACGCCTGGATGATCGCGACCCGGGGCGACCTCGCGGTCGCGGTCTTCGTCGAGACCGGGGTGTCGGGCTCGCGGACGGCCGGCCCGGTGCTCGAGGCGTTCCTGCGCTGACGCCGGCTCAGCGCCGCGCGAGGTAGAGGTAGTACTGCTCCGGGCGGTCCTGCAGCAGCACGTCGTGGGCCTGCTGCTGCGCGTCGCCGAAGACGTCGTGCATCGCGTCGAGCAGCTCGGGAGCGGCGTTCGCCGACCACACCACCAGCACCCCGCCGGGACTCAGCAGGTCGCGGCACCGACGCAGGAACTCCGCCTCGTAGACGATCTCGTTGTCCTCGTGCACGAGATATCCCGGACCGTTGTCGACGTCGAGGAGCACCAGGTCGTACGTCGATCGGGCCTCGGCGATCGCCATCGCGATGTCGGCGTTGATCACCGTCGCGCGCGCGTCGGCCAGCAGCGCGGGCCCGTGCGGCACCGTCCCGTCGCGCATCCACTCGATGAGCGGCTCCGCGATCTCGACCACCACGGCGCGCTCCACTCGCACGTCGGCCAGCACGCGCTTCAGGGTGAAGCCGAGGCCCAGCCCGCCGATCAGCACGCTGGTCGGATGTGCGACCAGGTCGAGGGCCTGCGCAGCGAGCTCGATCTCGCTGGTGGTCTCGGCCGTGTCCATCACGAAGACACCGTTGACCCGCAGCTCGACGACGTCGGGCGCGGTCTCGGACGTACGACGTCGCAGCACCACGTCGCCGTATGCGGTCTCGGCCCGGGCGATCTCGGCGCTCTCCACGCGCACATCCTGCTCGCTCATGGTCTCCGGCCTATTGCGCCGAGCGGACCCGGATGCCCGCCCCGGTCAACGTGCTCAGCGGCACCGTCACGGCACCTGAGGGATCGGTGAAGAAGTCGTTGCCCTTGTCGTCGACGACGATGAAGGCGGGGAAGTCCTCGACCTCGATCTTCCAGACCGCCTCCATGCCGAGCTCCTCGTACTCGAGGACCTCGACGGACGTGATGCAGTCCTGCGCGAGACGGGCGGCCGGTCCGCCGATCGAGCCGAGGTAGAAGCCGCCGTGGGTGCCGCACGCCTCGGTGACCACCTTGGAGCGGTTGCCCTTGGCGAGCATCACCATCGAACCGCCCGCGGCCTGGAACTGCTCGACGTAGGAGTCCATCCGTCCGGCCGTGGTCGGGCCGAAGGAGCCGGACGCCATGCCGGCCGGTGTCTTGGCCGGTCCGGCGTAGTAGACCGGATGGTTCTTGAGGTAGTCGGGCATGTCCTCGCCGGCGTCGAGGAGCTCCTTGATCTTGGAGTGCGCGATGTCGCGGGCCACGACGAGCGGTCCGGTGAGCGAGAGCCGCGTCTTCACGGGGTGCTTCGACAGCTCGGCGAGGATGTCGGGCATCGGCTGGTTGAGGTCGATCTGCACCACCTCGCCACCGGAGATCTCGTCGGAGACTCCGGCGTCGGGCATGTAGTGGGCGGGGTCGGTCTCCAGCTGCTCGAGGAACACCCCTGCCGGCGTGATCTTGCCGAGCGCCTGGCGGTCGGCGGAGCAGGAGACCGCGATCGCGACGGGGCAGGACGCACCATGGCGGGGGAGGCGGACGACCCGGACGTCGTGGCAGAAGTACTTCCCGCCGAACTGCGCGCCGATCCCGAAGGACTGGGTCAGCTCGAAGACCTTCTCCTCCAGCTCCACGTCGCGGATGCCATGGGCACTCATCGATCCCTCGGTCGGCAGGTCGTCGAGGTAGTGGGCGGAGGCGTACTTGGCAGTCTTGAGGGCGAACTCCGCACTCGTGCCGCCGATGACGACGGCGAGGTGGTACGGCGGGCACGCGGCGGTGCCGAGCGAGCGGATCTTCTCGTCGAGGAACTCCATCAGGCGGGTCGGGTTGAGGACTGCCTTGGTCTCCTGGAAGAGGAAGGACTTGTTGGCCGAGCCGCCGCCCTTGGCCATGAAGAGGAACTTGTACTCCGGGACGTCCTGGGCGGGCGTGGAGTAGATCTCGATCTGCGCGGGCAGGTTGGTCCCGGTGTTCTTCTCCTCGAACGTCGTGAGTGGTGCGAGCTGGGAGTAGCGCAGGTTGAGCCGGGTGTAGGCGTCGTACACGCCGCGGCTGATCGCCTCGCCGTCGTCGGTGCCGGTGAGCACTCCCTCGGACTTCTTGCCCATCACGATCGCGGTGCCGGTGTCCTGGCACATCGGCAGCACACCGCCGGCCGAGATGTTGACGTTCTTGAGCAGGTCGAGCGCGACGAAGCGGTCGTTGCCGGAGGCCTCGGGGTCGTCGATGATCTTCCGCAGCTGCGCGAGGTGCCCGGGCCGCAGGTAGTGGCTGATGTCGTGCATCGCCTCCGCGGTGAGCCGGCGGATCGCCTCGGGCTCGACCGTGAGGAAGGTCCGGCCGTCGACCTCCACGGTGCTGACGCCCTCGCTCGTCACGAGCCGGTAGGGCGTCTCCTCTGCGCCGTTGGACCCGGCGGTGGGGAGCAGGTCGGAGTAGTGGAACTCGGGGCCGGCGGCAGCGGTGCTCACGAGGGCTCAGGCTACGCCGTCGCCCACCGACGGTTCTCAGGCACCCGGGAGTGATCGTTCCGTCGCCGAGGGGCCATGAGGGAGTAGCCTCCCGAGCGAGGAACCCTCGCGGCTCCGCGCGCTACACCCCAATGGCCGTCTTCGTCGGCTGAGTATCCCTGGAGGTCCAGTGAACACCCGTAAGACATTCGTATCCGTGGCCGCGATGGCCACGCTCCTCGCCGTCGCCGGCTGCGGCGCGCCCGAGAAGGAGGCCGACACCACCACCGAGAGCGGTGTCGAGGCGGCGACCGCCACCTCTGCCGAGGACTTCGGCGGACTGGACGAGCTCGTCAAGGCCGCGGAGGACGAGGGCACCCTCAACGTCATCGCGCTGCCGCCGGACTGGGCCAACTACGGCGAGGTCATCTCGGCGTTCGAGGCGAAGTACGACATCGAGGTCAGCTCCGACCAGCCCGACGCGGCCTCGCAGGACGAGATCAACGCGGCGAACGACCTCGCGGGCACCGACCGCGCGCCCGACGTCTTCGACCTCGGCCAGTCCGTCGCGCTGGCGAACACCGACATGTTCGCGCCCTACCAGGTCGAGACCTGGGACGACATCCCCGACTCCTTCAAGGACGCCGACGGCGCCTGGGTCAACGACTACGGCGGCTACATGTCCATCGGCTACGACTCCTCCGTCGTCCCCGAGGTCACCTCGCTGGCCGACCTGCTCAAGCCCGAGTTCAAGGGCAAGGTCGCGCTCAACGGCGACCCGACGCAGGCCGGTGCCGCCTTCAGCGGCGTGATGATGGCGGCGATCGCCAACGGCGGCTCCGCCGACGACATCGCTCCGGGCGTCGACTTCTTCAGCGAGCTGAAGAAGGCCGGCAACTTCCTCACCGTCGACCCCGACTCGGGCACGATCGAGCAGGGCACCACGCCCGTCGTCATCGACTGGGACTACCTCGGTGCCGCTGCGGCTGCCAACGTCGACACGTGGAAGACCGTCGTCCCCTCGGAAGCCGTGGTGGCGGGCTACTACTACCAGGCCATCAACGCCGATGCGCCGCACCCGGCCGCCGCTCGTCTGTGGCAGGAGTTCCTCTACAGCGACGAGGGCCAGAACCTGTGGCTCGCGGGTGGTGCACGTCCGGTCCGCGGTGACGCGATGGCCGAGGCCGGCACCATCGACGCGGACCTCTGGGGTGCCCTCCCGGAGGTCAGTGGCGAGCCCGTGGTCCCGACCGAGGACCAGACCGTGACCGCCGGCGAGTACCTCGCCAAGAACTGGTCCAAGGCCATCCGCTGAGCACGCCGACCACCAGTGGGGGTACGGGCCGGCGGTTCGCCGTCGGCCCGTCCCTCCCGCTTCTCCCCTTCCTCGGGTTCGTCCTGGTCTTCCTGGTCGTCCCGACCCTGACGGTCGTCGTCGGCGCCTTCCAGGACGAGGACGGCCGACCGACCCTGGGCAACCTCGACGCGCTGACCGGCGATGCCGCCCTCACCGCGCTGAAGGGCTCGCTGATCCTGTCCGCGTCGACCGCGGTCATCGGTGCCGTGCTGGGTGCCGTGCTCGCCTACCTGGTCGTCTCGATGCCGACGTCCAGCCTGCTGCGTCGTACGACGCTCGCGGTGAGCGGCGTGCTCGCCCAGTTCGGCGGCGTCGTGCTGGCGTTCGCCTGGATCGCGACGATCGGTCCGGTAGGCGTGATCACCAACGCGGTCCTGGACCTGACAGGCGTCAACCTCTACGGCTCCGGCTGGCTCTTCGGCCTGCCCGGTCTCGTCGTCGTCTACGCCTACTTCCAGATCCCGCTCATGGTGATCGTCTTCGCGCCGGCCTTCGAGGGGCTCCGCCCGCAGTGGCGCGAGGCTGCGGTCAACCTCGGCGCGTCCACCTGGGACTACTGGCGCCACGTAGCCCTGCCGCTGCTCACGCCTGCCTTCCTCGGTGCGACCCTTCTGCTCTTCGCCAACGCGTTCGCGGCCTACGCCACCGCAGCCATCCTGGTCAGCCAGGGGCAGCCCATCGTGCCGCTCCTCATCCGCCAGGCGATCACGAGCGAGGTCCTGCTCGGGCAGGCCAACGTCGGCTTCGCGCTAGCGCTCGAGATGATCGTCGTGGTGACTGTCGTGATGGTGGCCTACAACCTCCTGCTCAAGCGGACGTCGAGGTGGATGCAATGATGCCCACCCGTTCGTTCAAGATCGTCCGTGCCGTGCTGCTGCTGGTGTTCGCGTCCTACTTCTTCGTCCCGCTGCTGGCGATGTTCGACTTCTCCACCCAGCGTCGCGGCAGCGCCGAGGGGCGCACGTGGGACAACTGGACGTTCATGTTCAGGGACGACGACCTCCGGTCCTCGATCATCGCCTCGCTGCTGCTGGCGCTGTTCACCGTGGTGCTCATGGTGGCCCTGCTGGTGCCCACGATGGTGTGGGTGCGCCTGCGCGTGCCGCGGGCCAAGAAGCTGATCGAGTTCCTGTGCCTGCTGCCCCTCACCATCCCGGCGCTGGTGATCGTGGTGGGCATCAGCAACGTGTACTCGTGGGTGACCTACCTGTTGGGCGACTCCCCGCTGGTGCTGACCTTCGCCTACGTCGTGCTGGTGCTGCCCTACTCCTACCGGGCCATCGACGCCGCTCTGTCGGCCATCGACGTCGCAACGCTGTCCGAGGCGGCTCGCTCGCTGGGTGCGGGATGGTTCACGGTCATCGTGCGCATCCTGCTGCCCAACATCACCGGCGGTGTCCTCGGCGCGGCGTTCATCTCGGTGGCCCTGGTGATGGGGGAGTACGTCTTCTCCTCGCTGCTGCACTTCGACACCCTGCCGGTGGCGATGGCGGCCCTCAACAAGAGCAACCCGCCCGCGGCCATGGCAGCGGCACTCGCCTCCATGGTCTTCGTGTCGATGCTGCTCATCGGCCTCACCTTCCTCAGCCGTGACCGGCACAAGCAAGGAGCACCCTCATGACCGACCTCACCACCGAGCGTGGTCTCGCCGTCGAGCTGTCCGACCTCACCCGCGTCTACGGCTCGATGCGCGCACTGGACGGACTGACCCTCCACCTTGCGCCCGGTGAGCTGGTCGCCCTGCTCGGCCCGTCCGGCTGCGGCAAGACGACCGCCCTGCGCATCCTGGCGGGTCTCGACAGCCCCACCTCGGGCACCGTGTCGGTCGGGGGCAAGGACCTCACCAAGGTGCCCGCCAGCAAGCGCGACATGGGGATGGTGTTCCAGGCCTACAGCCTGTTTCCCCACATGACCGTCATCGACAACGTGGCCTTCGGGCTCAAGCTGCGGGGTCGCGACGCCGCCACCCGCCGCAAGCGGGCCGGCGACATGCTCGACCTGGTCGGCCTCGACGAGCACGCCGACCGCTATGCCCACCAGCTGTCCGGCGGCCAGCAGCAGCGCGTCGCGCTCGCCCGGGCACTCGCGATCGAGCCGTCGGTCCTGCTGCTCGACGAGCCGCTCTCGGCGCTCGACGCCAAGGTGCGCGTGCAGCTGCGCGACGAGATCCGTCGCGTCCAGATCGAGGTCGGCACGACGACACTGTTCGTCACCCACGACCAGGAGGAGGCGCTCGCCGTCGCCGACCGGGTCGGCGTCATGAACGCCGGTCGGCTCGAGCAGCTCGCTCCTCCGGCCGAGCTCTACTCGTCACCTGCCAGCCGGTTCGTCGGGGAGTTCGTCGGCCTCAGCAACCGTCTCCCCGCCGAGGTCCGCGACGGGGTCGCCTCCGTCATGGGCCGCGAGGTGCCGGTCCTGCCCGGGTCGGCGACCGGTCCCGGACACGCACTCGTACGTCCCGAGTCGGTGTCGGTGGTCGCAGACGACGCGGGGCCGGCCACGGTGCTCACCGTGATGTTCCTGGGCCCCCTGTCCCGCGTGACGTGCACGCTGGCGGACGGCACCGAGGTCGTCGCGCAGCTCGCCAGCGTGGACGCACTCCAGCTGCAACCGGGTGAGCGGGTCCGCCTCGAGGTGGCTCCGTCCCCGGTGCTCGTCGTGGCGTGACGCGCGGCTACCCCCAACGAGAGACGAGTGCCGCCAGGTCCGAGTTGAGCTCCTGCTGGAGCTTGGGGCCGAAGGTCACCCGGTGGACACCCATCGCGCGGAGGTCCTCCAGGCTGCCGGCGGCGGAACCGGTGCGCGGGTTGGCGATGACGTTGACCGGGCCGTCGAGTGCGTCGAGGAGGGCCTGGACGGTCGCCGCGTCCGGCGCGCCGACGGGGTAGACGCAGCGCGCGCCGGCCTCCTCGCAGGCACGGAGCCGGGTGATCGCCTCGGCCAGCGGGTCTGCGAACTTCTCCTTCGTCACGAAGGCGTCGGTGCGGGCGTTGATCACCACGTCGACGCCGGCGGCGTCGGAAGCCTGGCGGAGGGCGCCGATGTAGTCGGCGTGCTCCTGCACGGAGCGCATCCGGCCCTCGGAGTGCACGGTGTCCTCGATGTTGAGGCCCACCGCGCCCGCCTCCAGCATCCGCTCGATGAGCTCGGCCGGGGCGGTGTCGTAGCCGGACTCCAGGTCTGCGGTGACCGGGAGCTCGGACACCGCGCCGCAGATGCGTCGGACGCCGTCGAGAGCGTCGTCGAGGGACATGTCCTCCTTGTCGCCCTGACCGCGGGAGTCGGCCAGCGGGTGGCTGCCGATGCTCAGCGCGGGGAAGCCTGCCTCGGCGATGGCGCGTGCCGACCAGGCGTCCCAGGCGTTGGGGAGGACCAGCGTGGAGCCGGTGTGGTGGAGGTCGAGGAGGGTGCGGGCAAGAGTGGAGAGGTCCATGCCCCGAATCTGCCACACGGGCGTCAACGGGCCCAGTGCCTGACAGGAGCGAGGCACAATCACAGGCATGGGCGGTCGGGCGCGGCAGGGTGTGGCGGCGTCGGTGCTCGCCATGGCACTCGCCGCATGCACCTCGCCCGCCCCGCAGGACGAGGTGGCCACGCCGGGCGAGCGCGACACCGCCGACGGGGCGGTCGCTACGTCGAGCCCCGCAGCCGGCCAGGTGACGGTCGCCTTCGCCGGCGACGTCCACTTCGAGGCCCAGCTGCGTCGCCTGCTGGCTCGTCCACGAGGTGCCCTCGGGCCGATCGCGCGCACCCTGCGACGCGCGGACGTCGCGATGCTCAACCTGGAGACCCCGATCACCCGGCGCGGCGCCCGGGACCCCAAGGAGCTGGAGGCCGAGGGCAACCGCTTCCACTTCCGTACCTCCGATCGTGCCCTCGACGTGCTCGCCGAGGCGGGTATCGACGTGGTCAGCGTCGCCAACAACCACGCCGGCGACTACGGCCAGGGCGGGTTGGCCGACACCCTCGCGGCGGGGCGTGACAGCGACATCGCGATGGTGGGCGCCGGTCGCGACCAGGTCGAGGCGTTCAGCCCCCACCGGGTCACGGTCGGCGACCTCGACGTCGCCTTCCTGGCAGCAGATGCGGTGTTCCGCGAGGGCAGCAGCGACGTCTGGGCGGCCGGTGTCGAGAACGCGGGCCTGGCCGCCGCCCGCGAGACCGCACCAGCCACCCTGCTGGCCGCCGTCGACGCGGCCGCAGCGACCGACGACCTCGTGGTGGTCTACCTGCACTGGGGCCTGGAGTATCAAGCCTGCCCGAGCCAGCGCCAACGCCTGCTGGCGCGCAATCTCGCCGAAGCCGGGGCCGACGTCGTGGTCGGCACCCATGCGCACGTGCTGGGCGGCTCCGGCTGGTCGGGTGACACCTACGTCAGCTACGGACTGGGCAACTTCGTCTGGTACCACGACCGCCAGCCCGACACGGGAGTCCTGACGCTGACCATGGACGCCGACGGGGTGGTCGAGGACGCGTGGACCCCCGCCCGGATCGGCCCGGCCGGGCCGCCGCGTCCACTGGCCGGTGCCGAGCGCGTTGCTGCCGTCGACGACTGGCGCGCCGGCCGCGGGTGCACCGGCCTGGCGGGGGAGTCCGGTGGAGCGCAGGCCGCGGACCCGGCGTACGAGTCGTCCGTCCGGAACATCACCCCCGGCCTCGCGGAGCGGATGCGGACCAGTCACCGACCCGGCTGTCCGGTGCCGCTCAGCGCGCTGCGCTACCTGCAGATGTCCTACCGCGACTTCGACGGACGCGCGCGGACCGGCGAGATGGTCGTCCACCGCCGGTGGACGCGAGAGGTGCGGGACGCCTTCGGTGAGCTGTACGACGCCGGCTGGCCGATCGCGCGGATGCGTCTGGTCGACGACTACGGGGGCGACGACGACCGGTCGATGGCGGCCAACAACACGTCGGGCTTCAACTGTCGTCGGGTCGCGGGACAGACCGCCTGGTCCGCGCACGCCTATGGCGAGGCGATCGACCTCAACCCGCTCCAGAACCCCTACGTGCGGCCGGGCTCGATCGAGCCGCCCACAGGTCGACGCTTCGCCGGGCTCGACCGCGCGAGCACTGCGCCGGTGCCGCTGGGCGTGATCCGCGCCGCGGACCGGCCGGTCCAGGCCTTCGCGCGGATCGGCTGGGAGTGGGGCGGGGACTGGCTCTCTGCCAAGGACTGGCAGCACGTCGCCGCGCCCGACCCGCGACGCTGAGCCCGTCTCGCGGGCGGCGGCACCCGCAACCGGATCGTCACGCGGGACGCGCTCCAGTCAGGATCGTCAGACGGGGACGAGATCGCGCGGCAGCGTCACCGGCTCGGCGTGCTTGGTGGGTGCTAGGGCGAGGATGGCGAGCGCCGCTCCGATCACGGCGAGCCCGGCCCACCCCATGCCGGTGAGCTGTTCGCCCACGACGAGCACCGCGAGGAAGGTCGCGATCGCGGGCTCCGACAACGTGACCGTGGTGGCGGTGCTGGCGGTGACCTTGGTCAGCCCGTACCCGAACAGCAGGTATCCAGCGAACATCGGGATCAGCGCGATGTAGGCCGCCACGACCGCCGTTTGCGGGGTGGCGAGGAGTGGCGCGCCGGTGAGGACCAGGACCGGCATGAGGAGGAGGCCGCCGAGGCCGAACACCGCCCCCATGGACGCGGCCCGCCCGATCCCGACGTCCATCATTCGCCGCGACGCCCAGGAGTAGGTCGCGTACGTCGCTCCGGCGATCAGTCCCAGCATGATTCCTGCGGCCGTTGCCCGCCCTCTTCGTGGCGGCACTGTTGAGCCGCATGGACTTCACGAACTGGATCGGCGACATGGTGGTGGCCTGCTCGAACTTGACGAAGCTGGTGCAGCAGGGTTCGTCACGCCCCCGTTGCAGGCTGACGGTCAGGGTCCCGCCGGGTTCTGTGAGACGAGTGAGGTCGACTGTCGCAAGTTGATCGCACATGACCAGGGTCGGCTGATCGGCGATCTCCACGACTGGTCGAAAGGTGGTTTCGCGGGCGCTGGTGCTGGTCAACGCGACGATCCACGTGCCGAGGGTCAGCCAGTCGGGCTGCAACACGACCGCGTAGCGGCGACCGCGCGCTGCTCGTGACCCTTGCCTCGCGCTGGTAGCCGATAGACCTCACCCCTCACGGAGGGAGTCCATGTCCTGCTGGATGGCGCGAATCTCGGCGAGGTCCGCAGGGTCGTCCCGGATCGCGCGCGCCTCTTGGACCGCCACCTGGCGCCGTTCGTCGCGCTTCATCGCCTCCAGAGCAGCCCGGATCACCTGGTCAGCGCTCTGCCGTCGAGCAGCGCCCAGCTGCAGGAGCAGATCACGGGTGCTGGTGTGAACCTTCACCGTTGTTGTCTCAGCCATGGCTCCGACAACCAGCTCGCGGGGCCTGACCGACGTACGCCGCTCAGTGGCCGGCTCGGGACCAAGGCTCGGACTGGGTGAGCCGGAACAGGTAGAGCAGTGGGGGTAGGACGAGCACGCCGGCCAGTCCGACGACGACCAGCAGTCCGGCCAGCGTGGCGGGGGCGCCCCCGGCGTCGTTGATGCGCACCTCGTCGACGAGGAGCCAGGGGTACTGGCCCACTCCCCAGCCGCTGACCACGGCGACGACCGCGGCTACGACGCTCAGGCGGGCAGCGCCGTAGCGGCGGCGCAGCAGCAGGACCATCGTGGCGAGCCCGGCGATCGCCGCCACGACGACCAGCGGCAGCGCCCGCCCGGTCAGGCCGGACCAGAGGGTGGGAGCGTCCGCGCGGAGGGCGAGCAGTCCGGAGAAGACGACGATGCCGGCGGCTCCTCCGACGCCGAGGGCGCGGCGACGGAGCACCTCGCTGAGGTGCTTGTCGCCGGCTCGGTGGGCATCGGCGACGAGGAAGGCGCCGGCGAGGACGGTGCAGGTGGCCCCGGCCAGGAGGCCGCCCACGAGCGACGTCGGATTCAACCAGGAGGCCCAAACATCGCCGCGCCCGGTGGCCGGGACCCGCCCGGAGGCGATCGCCCCGGCGACACAGCCGAGGAAGAACGGCGTCACCAGCGAGGCGCCGGCGAAGAAGACCCCGAAGAGGCGTGCCTGGGCGAGGGTGGCGGCGAACTTGCGGAACGCGAAGGCGGCGCCGCGGAGCACGATGCCGAGCAGTGCGAGCAGCATGGGGATGATCAGGGTGCTCATGGTGGCCGCGAAGGCCTCGGGGAACCCCGTCCACCAGATCACCAGGATGTAGATCAGCCACACGTGGTTGGCCTCCCACACCGGACCGATGCTGTGGTCGATCTGGGTGCGGAGGGCCGCGCCGCGCCGGTCACCGCCTGCGGTGAGGTCGTAGAACCCGGACCCGAAGTCGGCGCCGCCCAGGACGGCGTACGCCAGCACCCCGACGAACAGCGCGGCGACGACCGCGACCTCGAGAGTCACTGCTGATCACCCACACCGGCGCCGCTGGCGGCCGCGGGCGTCGCGTCGGGACCGTACGGACTGGGGAGGTTCTCTTCGCCGGCGCGCCACCGCCGCGACATCGAGCGCAGCACCACCACGGCGCCGACGGTCAGCGCGGTGTAGAGCACGAGCGAGGCGCCCAGGAGCCACCACAGCCCCGGGTTGTCGCCTGCGGCCTCGTTGGTCCGCATGATCCCGTAGACCACCCACGGCTGTCGCCCGACCTCGGTGGCGATCCAGCCGGCCTCCATGGCCACGATCGCGAGCGGTCCCGCAGCCACCGCGCCCCGGAGGAACCACCTGTGTCCGCGCACGGCCCCGTCGAGCAGGTCGTGACCGCGCCAGCGGGCAACCCAGTAGATGACGACGGCCAGCGCGAGGGCGGTGCCGATCCCGACCATGCTCTGGAACGCGAGGTGGGTGATGTTGACGGGGGGGTGCTGGTCGGGCGGGATCGTCTCGAGGCCCTGGACCGGCGTGGTGAACGAGTTGCGGGCGATGATGGACCCGAGGTACGGGATGTCGATCGCTCCGCGCACCTCCCCGTCGACGAGGATCCCCCCCAGCCGGAGCGGCGAGGGTGACTCGGTCTCCAGGGCGAGCTCGAACGCGGCAAGCTTGGCCGGTTGGGTCTCGGCCACCCGCAGGCCGAGGACGTGGCCGATGACCGGTTGGACCAGCGCCGCCACGGTGGCGAACGTGAACGGCACGGTGAAGCCGAGCCGGTGGTGTGCGTCGAGCCGCCCGCGCAGCATCCCCGCGGCGTATACCGAGGCGATCGAGAAGCCGGCCACCATGAACGCCGCCACCCACATGTGGGCGAACTGCATCCACACCTGGGGGTTCACGAACAGCGCCCAGGGATCGACGTCGACGACCTCGCCGTCGACCATGCGGAACCCAACCGGCGAGTTCATCCAGGCGTTGACCGAGATCACGAAGAACGTGCCGCAGATCCCGGCCAAGCCCATCGGCAGCAGCATCAGGAGGTGCCGCTTCGGTGGGAGCCGCCCCCACCCGTAGAGGTAGATGCCGAGGAAAATCGCCTCGACGAAGAACGAGAGTCCCTCGAACGCGAAGGGCAGGCCGAGCACGTCGCCGAACATCGACATCAGTCCCGGCCACAGCAGGCCCATCTCGAAGCTCAGCACGGTGCCGGACACCGCCCCGATCGCGAACAGCACCGCCGAGACCTTCGCCCACCGCTTCGCGAGGACGAGGGCGACGGCATCGTCGCGGTAGATCCCGCGCCAGTGCAGGACCGCGATGATCGTCGGGAAGGCCACACCGAAGCAGGCCAGAATGATGTGCCACCCGAGCGACAGGGCCATCTGCTGCCGTGCGGGCAGAAGCCCGGCGGGATCAGCGGTGGCCAGGGCCAGATCCAGAAAGCCCACGTATCGGCCCCTCTCGGCTCGGGTCGCGGGGGTGCTGGTCCCCGAGATTAGTAGTTGCCGGCAAACGGGCGGTGGCGGCCGAACGCCGTGCACTGGACCACCATGGTGGCGCCACCAGCTCCACCCTCGACGTCCTCGGCGAGGCCGGATCGGAACGCGGAGCCTCGAACGCCGACTGTTGGTGTTCCTCGGCTTCGGTTCCTGACGACGCCAAGCCCCCGCCCAGCCGTCGCGTCCAATCATTCGACCGCACCTCTCACGTCCCGCAAGCCGATGGGCTCGCGGAGCGACCCGGTGCGGGATCGGGTGAGCGACTATGGGTCACATCTCATGGCGCAGGCGCGCGACCTCGGCGTGCCGACGCCCGAGGTGCTCGGCGTCGAGCACCTGGAGCACGACGGCGAGGTGCTGTCGTTCTCGATCCATCAGTTTCTGCCCGGGCGTTCGCTCGACCAGTTCGTGGGCGAGCTGCCGCTCGGCGACTTCGAGGGTGCTGTACTCGCCGCTGTGCACCAGCGAGACCAGGTGGGCTTCTTGCTTCCGGGCGGTGAGCTCGTCGGCGATCGCGCGAGCGTCGGGCAGGGACCTAGCCAGGCGGTCGAGCTTGGTGACCACGAGGGTGTCGCCGGCGCGGCAGGCAGCGAGGGCCTCACGAAGTCCGGGTCGTTCGCGGTTGGTGCCGGTCAGGCCGTGGTCGACGTAGATGCGTTCGGTCTCGATGCCGAGGCCGAGCAGGGCATCGCGTTGGGCGGCGAGGTCTTGTTGATCGGTGGGCGTCGAGCCGAGCCCGACCCCACCAGCGACCGTCCTTCCTTTCCGATCTGCAAGTGCCGAGATCCTCCGGCTTCTTCCGCCGCACAAGTTTTCGTCATACGATATTGACCATGGTCAGCGAGGAGCAGATCGAGCAGTGGGCCGACGAGGCCGAAGCTGGATACGACGTCGAAGAGATGAAGCGCCGCGGACGGGGCAGGCCCGGCCGTGGTGCCGAGCCGATGCAGGTCGTAGCGGTTCGGCTCACCGCTGACGAACTTGCTGCGGTCGACGCCATCGCCGAGCGTGAGCACATCTCGCGATCCGAAGCGATCCGTAGGGCGCTCGCCGGCTTCGCCGCGTGAAGGTCCACGACGGCGCACTCAGACACGGGGTACTACCAAAGGACGCCGTCCAGGCAGCCGACTGGCCACTCTGGGTCGAACCTCTCGACGAAGAGGACTGGCCGCATCGCGAGCTGCGGCTCGGCTTCGACACCCGAGCGCGCCTGCTTGAGACCGTCGTCCTCATCTTCGAGAGCGGCGACGAGATGGTCATCCACGCCATGCCAGCTCGCAAGCAGTACTGGGGACTGCTCCCCTGAACCCAGCGGCTACGTCACTAAAAGCCGATGGACGTCCGCGACAAGGGGTGCCGAGCCAGGCAGCCGTGCTCGTGCGCTCAGGAGGCGTTCGTCCTCGTCGCGGCGATGGCCCGACTCAGCGGGACGTGCTCGCGGGCGTCGCCAGCGGCCCGTTTCAGCAGTCGGCCCGCCAAGGTCGCCCGGCCCTCCCGCAGCGCGACCTGCGCGCCGCGCCACCGGCAGTACGCCGCGTCATGGGGCCGGAGGAGCTCGTCCCACGCGCGTGCCGCGTCGTGCCACCCGTCGAGACTCTCCGAGCCCCGGACGCGCTCGAGCTCGGCGGACCACTGAGGGTGGGCGGCGCGGTCCGACGGGACTGCCGATGGTGAGTAGGGGTCGTGGTGCAGGCGGCCGCGCAGCGCCTGAAGGGATCCCTGCAGATCACGGCGGTCTGCGTCACGCGGGCTTGGCTCGAGCTGGACCATGTCCCCGGCGGCGCGGGCAGCCAGGGCGAGGAGGTCGCCCACGGTTCCCGGGGGCATCTCATCGTCGCGCGTGTCGAGCAGCGTCCCGAACTGTCGCCAGGCCTCCTCGGGATCACCCGCCCACAGGGCGAGCTGCATGCACACGTCCGCGGCAACGGGGTGCCCGACGTCCGCGCTGCCGCGTCCGACAACCTCGAGCAGGAAGCGGGCAACATCCAGGCGGCCGGCCAGCATCTCCAGCAGTGCGCGCTCGCACTGCACGAACGGGAGGCTCGAGTCGTCGTTGTCGGGCGCCGATGTCATCTGCCGGCGCGCCCGTGAGACGACGCCCGCCCGACGCCAGGCCTGTGCGACGTTGCACCTCAGGACCTGGAGGTGGACGCTCGTCAGGTTCCACCGATCGGCGGAGTCGAACGCCGGCTGTGCGGCCGCCTGCACCTCACCGGCAGGGCGACAGGCCATGAGCAGGATGTCTGTGTGTCGGATCGCGACGTAGAGGTCGTTCTTGGGATTGACACCGATCGGGTGCTCCTCCGCGAGGGACGCTATCGCCGGCACCGCGCCAGCGTCACCGAGCACTGCCTGTTGCCAGATCTGCTGGGCGCGCACTGTTCGCTCCAGCTCGACGTCCCCGAGCTGCACGGCGACCTGGGCAGCCTCCTCGAGGGTGGTGGTCGCTTCCCGGCGGCGGCCGTGCCACTCCAGCTCCGTGGCCCTCCAGTTGAGGGCGAGCGCCAGACCCGCGGAGGGCGGGAGCGACCTGAAGAGCGCGATCGACTGGTCGACAAGCTCCAGGCCGCGATCCCCACGCACGAACTGGGTCGAGTTGGGACGGGCGAGCAGGCGCAAGAGGTCGGCACGCTCGGCGTTGTTCAGCTCCTGCGGTGCTGACAGGGCGGCCTCCAGAAACGGCTGACCGGTGCGCTCGTGTCCCGCCAGCTCCATCGCCGCAACGACGCCCACGACGAGCGCCTGACGGCGGAGCGGAGGCTCTCCCACAGTCCTGGCTCCCGGTGGCCAAAGGTCCAGGGCCCGGATCCAGTGGTCCGCTGCCTGGGACCCGGCGAACCGCGCCGATGCTGCCTGGGCGGCCCGAATGCGCCACCTGAGCTCCTCGGCACGGTCTGATGCGCCCTGCCAGTGTGCAGCGATCTCGGCAGGTTCCGCGTCCGGATCCCGCGACATCGTGCGCGCGAGCGATCGGTGGACCTCGGCGGTCTCACCCGGCAGCAGCCGGCGGCGTACGGCCTCGGCCAGCAACGGGTGGCGCAGGTGCACGGTGTCGGCCAACGCCTCGAGCAGCCGGGCGTCGCGCAGCTGACGCAGTGAGTGCGTGAGCCGCGGCCGGTCCAGGCCGGTGGCGTGGACCAGGGCCGCCTCGGTCATGGGACGCTCCGCGACGCCGAGAACTGACGCGGCACGCCACGCCTCCCCGTCGAGACGGCCGATGCGGCCGTCGAGGAGATCGCCCAGAAGGGTCGACGGTGCCCCCGACTCCTCGTGCGCGAGCTGCTCGGTGAACAACGGCTGGCCCTGGCTGCGCGCATGGATGTGGCGGACGATGGCGTCGGTGATGTCCGGTCGCAGCAGCCGCAGCTGGGCTGCCGTCTCCTCCCGGCTCAGCGGGGCCAGCTCGAGGGAGTCGGCCCCACGCCGGACCCGGTGCCACCAGGTGAGCCGGGAGTGTGGGACGTCGGGGTCGTCGATCCGCCAGGTCCCGACGGTGGTGATCTCCGGCCGGTGGGTCAGCCGTTCGACGAGGTCGAGGCTGGGGTCGTCGGCCCAGTGCAGGTCCTCGATGACCAGTGCGAAGGACCGCTGCGCGGACAGGGCGCCGAGCACGGACGTGATCGCGGAGTAGAGCCGCTCCCGTGACCACTCGTCCTGCGGGTCGATCAGGGTCGTCCCACCGGCCAGCTCCGGCAGGAGCCTGCTGAGCGACGCGACGACGTACTCGGGACAGGTGGCGATGGCCTCAGTGAACAACCGGCCCCTGTCGATGGCGTGCACGTGACGCAGCGCCTCCGCGAACGGGAGCAGCGGGATCTCTGTCGACAGCGGTAGACAGTGTCCCGTCACGACCAGCATGTCGGGGCGTACGGACTCGCCCCCGGCCGTGACCAAGGTCGTCTTGCCGATCCCTGCCTCGCCGGTCACGAGCAGCAGCCCGGTGCCGGTCTCGAGGTGCCGACGTACGGCAGCCAGCTCGCCCTGTCGACCGGCGATGCGGGGCCCGGGCGCGGGACCGCCGTCCACCGGCGCCGTGGCAGCGAGCCACAGGTCGTGGAAGCCGGAAACGTCGCCGCGCATGGCCTCGACCAGGAGCTCGACGGTGCCCCACGGCGGCACCGCCGGTGAGGAGAACACCTTGGAGACGGTGGTGTGCGAGACCCCGGTCTCGCGGGCGAGGGCGCGGAGGGAGGGCCAGCCGGCGCGGTGGTGGAGGTCGTGCAGGGCGTCATTGAGCACGCGGGCTGCACCCGTCACGCCAGGTCGGGGCAATGCGCTCATCGGGCTCCTCCAACCACCCGTCCTGGAGTCGAGGATGCTCCTGCACGGGCCGGGTCGGCAAGCCGACTTCCGGGCGGGCTGTCAACCTTCGTCAACCCTCGTCAACCAGGTCCACTGCGGGCGAACTCTGGTGTTCGCAGAAGCCGCCGGGCGTCCGTCCGGCAAACCCGAGGAGACCGCCATGAAGACCACCACCTCGTCGCTCCGCCGGATCGCCGCGATCGCGGGCGCCACGACCATCACGACCATCAGCGCCATCACCACGACGTACGCCATCCAGCCGGCGTCCGCCACCACCCAGCCCCAGCCCCAGCCCGAGCGGCCGTGCTTCATCATCCAGGCGCGGTGGAACACCGCGATCGACGGTCCGCCGCCCACCTGCCCGACCCCCACCTGGCAGCGGGCGGAGGAGCGTTCGTCGTCGCCGACCGGGTCGGTCCGGCGGGGAGACCACGACTTCGGAGTCTGACGCCACCGCGCCTGGTGCGTGCTGCCTGCGTCCGTCACGGGCGGTGACGCGCCAGGCTCGGTAGGCTGACCCCATGGGGGAGATCGAGAACCGGCCACCAGACCCGTCCCTGCTGCGCATCTCCGACAACGACCGGCAGAAGGTCGCGGAGGTGCTGCGCGACGCGGCAGGCGAGGGGCGCATCGACCTCGAGGAGCTCGACGAACGCCTCGAGCTCACGTGGGGAGCCAAGACCTACGCCGACCTGGTCCCGATCACCGCCGACCTGCACCTGCCGGCCCAGCCGCAGCCCGGCCGCGCCCCGGCGTCGCGCCCGAGCCACGTCCCGGCCGCGGGCCACGCGTCGTCGACGGCGATCATGGGCGAGTGCAAGCGCCAGGGCGTGTGGGCGGTGCCCGAGCACCACAGTGCCTTCGCCCTGATGGGGTCGGTCGTGATCGACCTCCGGCAGGCCCAGCTCTCCGCGCACGACACCCAGATCAACGCGAGCACGATCATGGGTGAGGTCAAGATCATCGTGCCGGCACACTTCAACGTGGTGATCGACGGGACGCCGATCATGGGCGAGTTCGGCCACGGCAAGGACAAGATCCCGGCCGAGGTGGGTCCTGACTCACCCACCATCCGCATCCGCGGCATGGCGATGATGGGCTCGGTGACCGTGCAGCGCCAGCCTCCTCCCGGGACACCGAAGAAGTTCCTCGGCACCTACTGAGCGTCGGCCCGGGGCTCGCCGAGGGCTGCGGTGGAACCCCTGACGCACATGTGCGTGGGCAGGGTGAGGTGTCGCTGCGCGGGCGGTCGCCCCGAGAGCAGGTCGAGGACCATCATGCTCGCCGCCCGCGCCTGATCGGCCACGTGCTGGTCGATGGTCGTGATCCCGAAGAGCTTGCCGAGGTCGTGCCCGTCGACCCCGATCAAGGACATGTCCTCCGGAACGCGCAGCCCGTGCCGCCGCAGGGTGGTGGTGGCCGCGACGGCGATGTCGTCGGAGTAGCAGAAGACCGCGGTCGGCGGCGCGGCGAGCGACAGCAGCTGTTCCATCCCGACCGCCCCCGCATCCACGCCGTAGGGCGCCGTCACCACGAGGTCGGGATCGTGGGGGAGATCGTGCCGGGCCAGGCCCTCGAGGTAGCCGTTGCGGCGGTGCAGGTCGCTGGTCCACCTGGCGCCGTCCGTGTCGCTGGTGCGGAGCATCGCGATGCGCGTGTGCCCCAGCGCGGCGAGGTGCTCCACCGCCTGGATCCCGATCGCGACGTCGTCGACGCTGACGGAGGGGAAGTCACGCAGACGGGAACCGGCCACGACGACCTCGACGCCCATCAGGTCGAGCCGATCCTCCTCCTCGGGCCGGATGGGGAGGGTGATGAGCACCACTGCGTCCACCTTGCGGCGGGTGGGCAGGTCGCGGAAGAAGTCCGCGCGGCTGGCCTGGGACCCGACCTGGTAGATCAGGACATCGAGGTCGGCCTCGCGCAGGGTCGACTCCACCGTCGCCAGCATGGTCGAGGAGAACCAGCTGTCGAGTCGGGGGAGGACCACGCCCACCCGGCGGGTCGCACCTCGGAGCGAGGACGCTGCGGGCGAGACGACGTAATTGAGCTCGGCCACGACGGAGAGCACACGACTCCGGGTCCCCGCGCTGACGCCCGGCTGCCCTCGAAGGGCGCGCGAGACGGTGGCGATCGAGACCCCGGCGCGGTGGGCGACGTCGGACATGTTGACGGCGCCGCCGCCGCCGCCGTTCCGGCCCTCGTTCATGCCCCGGCGCCTGCGCCGAGCGACACTAGAGTGAGGCGGTGACCAACGACACCTCGAAGTTCCCGCTCGCGCTCGGCGTCGCCACGGCGTCGTACCAGATCGAGGGGGCGGTGACCGAGGACGGTCGCGGAGACTCTGTCTGGGACACCTTCACCGCGTTGCCGGGTCGGGTCCGCAACGGCGACGACGGCGCGCTGGCCTGCGACTCCTACCACCGACTGGAGGACGACGTCGCCCTCATCCGCGGTCTGGGTGTCGACGCCTACCGTTTCTCCCTGGCGTGGCCGCGGATCATCCCCGAGGGCCGGGGCCGGGTGGAACCGCGGGGCCTCGACTACTACGAGCGACTCGTCGACGCACTGCTGGACGCCGGGATCGAGCCGGTCGCCACGCTCTACCACTGGGACCTGCCGCAGCCCCTCGAGGACGCGGGCGGCTGGCCGCTGCGGGAGACCGCGGAGGCCTTCGTCGAGTACGCCGCAGTGGTCCACCAGCGACTGGGCGACCGGGTGACGTCGTGGGCGACCCACAACGAGCCGTGGTGCGCGGCCTACCTCGGCTATGCCGCGGGAGTGCACGCCCCGGGTCGTCGCGAGGGTGCAGCTGGCCACCGTGCCGCCCACCACCTGCTCCTGGGCCACGCCTGGGCGCGTGAGGTCATGCCGGGCGCGCACCTCGGCATCGTGCTCAACCTCGCGCCGGTGTGGGCGGAGTCCCCGGAGGCGGAGGAGATCGCCGACGGTGTCGACGCCATCCGCAACCGCGTGTGGCTCGATCCCCTCGTCGACGGGGCCTACGACGAGCGCCTGCTCGCCGTCGCGCCGGTGCTGGCCGACCCCGAGCTGGTCCGGCCCGGAGACCTCGAGGCGATCAAGGGGTCCGCCGACTGGCTGGGGCTGAACTACTACACCCCCGTCCGGCCGCAGGTCGCCACCGGTGCCGGCGAGCCGCACCCCGAGCAGCACGCCTACCCCGGCGTCGAAGGACTCGATCTGGTCGTGCGCGAGCCGCGCACCGACATCGGGTGGGAGATCGAGCCGCGCGGGCTGGAGGAGCTCTTGGTCGAGACGCACCGACGCACCGGGCTTCCCCTGGTGATCACCGAGAACGGCGCCGCCTGCGCCGACAGCGAGATCGTGGACGGCACGGTCGAGGACGCGGACCGCATCGACTACCTCCGCGGCCACCTGGCGGCGGTGGACCGCGCCCGGGAGGCGGGCGCAGACGTGCGTGGCTACTTCGTGTGGACGCTCCTCGACAACTTCGAGTGGGCCGAGGGTTACGCCAAGAAGTTCGGCCTGGTGCACGTCGACCGTTCCTCTCCCGAGCTCACGAGGACACCGAAGGCGTCCTACCACTGGTTCGCGGAGCAGGTGGCGGCGCCCGCGCAGGGCAGGGGCGCCGCCGGCCTGCTCAACCCTTGACGCTCCCGGCAAGCATGCCGCGTACGAAGTAGCGCTGCAGCGACAAGAACACGATCAGCGGCACGATGAGGGAGACGAAGGCGCCGGCAGAGAGCAGGTGCCAGTCCTGTCCTCGCTGTCCGGCCAAGGCCGCCAGGCGCACCGTCAACGGCGACACCGAGGGGTTCCCGCCCGCGAAGACGAGCGCGACCAGCAGGTCGTTCCAGACCCACAGGAACTGGAAGATGCCGAACGCCGCGATGGCGGGCCTCATCAGGGGCAGCATGATCCTGGAGAAGATCTGCACGTGCCCGGCACCGTCCACGCGTGCCGACTCGATCAGCTCCCCCGGGATCTCGCGCATGAAGTTGTGCAGCAGGAAGATCGCCAGCGGCAGCGCGAAGATCGTGTGCGAGATCCACACGGTGTAGAAACCACCGCCCGGGGCGTCGTTGCCGGCGAGCGGCATGAGGTTGAAGGGCGGGTCCACGTAGAGCCGGAGCAGCGGGATCATCGTCACCTGGATCGGGACGATCTGCAGCGCGAAGACGGCGATGAAGAGCGTGTCGCGGCCCTTGAACGGGATCCATGCGAAGGCGTAGGAGGCCATCACCGCCAGGCTGATCGGGATCAGCACCGCCGGGATCGTGATGACCACCGAGTTGATGAGGTAGGTCGCGAGGTCGATGTCCGCGCCGCTGATGACCTGCCTGTAGGAGTCGATGGTGAACTTCGGGTCGGTGATGACGTTCCACCAGCCGTTGGTCTTGACCTCCCCCTCCGGTCGGAAGGAGGAGACGAGGAGGCCGAACGTGGGCAGCGTCCAGAGGATCGCGATCACGATGGCGGCGCCCGACGCCCACCTGCCGGACAGCCCGTCACGAGCGGCGGCGCTCGCGGACTTCGGCGGGGCGGGGGTGGGACCGGCCACGGGTGCCGGGGGGGTCGTGGTGCTCATCGTGCCTCCAAGCGACGCATCTGTCGGATGTTGTAGACGACGATCGGCATCACGAGGACGAAGATCAGCGTCGCGAGCGCTGCGCCGAGGCCGAAGTCGAAGGACCTGAAGCTCTGCACGTAGAACTCATAGGCCAGCACGCTGGTGCCGAACTGGCCGCCCGTCGCCGTGCGCACGATGTCGAACACCTTGAGCGTGGTGATGCTGATCGTAGTGAGCACGACGATCAGCGAGGGACGGATGCTGGGCACCGTGATGTAGCGGAAGAGCTTGAGACCGTTGACGCCGTCGAGCCGGGCCGCCTCGATGATGTCGTCCGGGATCGCCTTGATGGCCGCCGACAGGATCGTCATCGCGAAGCCGGCCTGGACCCAGACGATGATGACGATCAGGAAGAACGTGTTCCACGGCTCGGTCAGCAAGAAGCGGTAGGTGTCGAAGCCGGCCGCCTTGAGGAGTCCGTTGAGCACACCGAGCTGCCCCTGCTCGCTGGCCTTGTAGTCGTAGACGAACTTCCAGATGATCGATGCGCCGACCAGCGAGATCGCCATCGGCAGGAAGATCAGCGCCTTGGCGAACTTCTCGAAGCGGGAGCGGTCGACGAGCACCGCATAGATGAGCCCGAAGGCGGTCGCCAGGAGCGGGGTGAGCACGACCCAGACGGCCGTGTTCTGGAGCACCTGGAGCAGGTCCTCGCTGGTGAAGATCCTGCGGTAGTTGTCGAGGCCCTTGAAGTGGGACCCGTCGGCACCGATGAGCGGCTCGTAGGACGAGCCGAAGAAGGACTGGTAGATGGTGCGCATCGCGGGGTAGAGCAATCCGATGGCGATCAGCAGCAGCGACGGAGCGATGAAGGCGGCTGCCTGGACGCGCTCGCCGCTGCGCGAGCGCAACCGCGTGGTGAGGACCAGGATCGTCCCCATCACGGCGAAGAAGAGAACGACAGCGATCACCATCTGGATGAGCTTGTCGGTGGATGTCATCCGGACCTCCTGGTCGGGGGAGAGGGAGCGGAGAGCGGGGCGGGGCGCCCGGGCAGAGCCCGGGCGCCCCGCTCATCGGGTCAGCTCGGCCAGGACTTCTCGATCTTGTCGAGGGTCGTCTGGGTGTCCGCACCCGTGATCCAGTTGGTCATCTCCGACCAGAAGGAGCCGGCGCCCACGGCACCCGGCATCTGGTCCGAGCCATCGAAGCGGAAGACCGCTTCGGGGTCCTGGAGGATCTCCGCCGACAGCTTGTCGATCGGGCTCTTCAGGTTGGCGATGTCGAGCCCGGTGTTGGCGCTGACCCAGCCGCCAGGGGTGGCCTTGGCCTTCTCGTTGGCCCAGATGTCGGAGGACAGGTAGGTCTGGAAGGCCTGGACCTCCGGGCGGTCGTCGAAGGCGGCCACGAACTCGCCACCACCGAGGACCGGGGTGCCGAACTCGTCGCTGGTCGTGGGCAGGTAGAAGGCGAAGACGTCGCCGTTCTCGGACACGTCCGTGCCCTCGGGCCACTGGGCGGCGTAGAACGACGCCTGGCGGTGCATCGCGCAGTCACCCTTGAGGATCGGCAGGCCACCCTCCTGGAACGCGGTGGTGGCGATGGACTTGACGTCGCCGACGCCGCCGTTGACGTAGTCAGCGTTCTTGAGGATGCCGCCGACCCGGTCGAGCGCCTCGACGATGGCCGGGTCGTTGAACGGGATCTCGTGGTTGACCCACTGGTCGTAGACGTCCGGCCCGGCGTCGCGCAGGACGGCGTCCTCTAGCCAGTCGGTGGTGGGCCAGCCGGTGGCGTCACCGGACTCGATGCCCGCACACCAGGGCTTGGTGCCCGAAGCGGCGATCTCGTCGGACAGGGCCATCATGTCGTCCCAGGTCTCCGGGACCGTGTAGCCGTTCTTCTCGAACATCTTGGGGGAGTACCAGACGAACGACTTCACGTTCGCGCCGAGCGGGGCTGCGTAGAAGGTGTCGTCGACAGTGCCGTAGGCCTTCCAGTCCTCGCCGAAGAACTCGTCCACGTTCTCGGACACCGCGTCGGGAGCCGCCACGACGGCACCTGTGTCGCGCGCCAGCGTCTGGAGCAGGCCCGGCTGCGGGACGTAGGCGACGTCGGGTGCGTTGCCGCCCTGCACGCGCACGACGAGCTGGGCCTCGAACTCCGAGGAGCCCTCGTAGGCCACCTCGGCGCCCGTGCAGTCCTCGAAGACCTTGTAGGAGGCTTTGTGGATGGCGTCCTCGGGCGCGATGATCGAGGTGTAGACGCTCACCTTCTTGCCGGTCAGGTCGCCGAACTGCTCGAGCTGTGCACATTCCTCGTTGCCGGCGCCGGGGGCAGTGCCCTCGGCCGTGTTGGTGCCGCCGTCGTCGTCGCTGGCACAGCCGGCGAGAACAAGGCTGGCGGCTGCCAGGGCCGCGACTGCGGCGGCACCCTTGTGGGTACGAAGGTTCTTCATGTGGACGCTTTCCCTCTCGTGTGGGCGGCATCGGGGCGGGAGTCACGCACCCGGCTCGATGGGTCGGACCGGCGGTGTCAGCACCCGGGAGTGATTCCGGTCACAAACATGAAAACGTTTGCGCTCCGCGTCGTCAAGGGAACGGGATCACGGTTCGGTAACGAGACGGTCGCTCGCCAGCGGGCAGTCACATGGTTATGGTGGGCACGTTGTGTGACCGGGATCACTACCCGGTTCCGACGTCCCTTCCACCACGGATCGTCCGGCACGTACCTGCCGGTGAAGGAGTGAATGCACATGGCAACAGTGACGTTTGAGAAGGCCCAGCGCTGGTATCCGGGGGCAGATGAGCCGGCCGTGCCCGGCATCGACCTGGAGATCGAGGACGGCGAGTTCATGGTGCTCGTCGGCCCGTCCGGCTGCGGCAAGTCCACCACCCTGCGGATGCTCGCGGGGCTGGAGGAGGTGAACGACGGGAAGATCTTCATCGGCGACCGCGACGTCACCACCATGCCGCCCAAGGACCGCGACATCGCGATGGTGTTCCAGAACTACGCGCTCTACCCGCACATGTCGGTCGGGGAGAACATGGCGTTCTCGCTCAAGATGGCCAAGGTGCCGACGGCGGAGCGCAAGGAACGGGTGGCCAAGGCGGCCGAGATCCTCGGCCTCACCGAGTTCCTGGAGCGCAAGCCCAAGGCACTCTCGGGTGGGCAGCGCCAGCGCGTCGCGATGGGGCGCGCGATCGTGCGCGCACCGCAGGTCTTCTGCATGGACGAGCCGCTGTCCAACCTCGACGCCAAGATGCGCGTGCACACCCGCACCGACATCGCGCGGCTCCAGCAGGACCTGGGCGTCACCACCGTCTACGTCACCCACGACCAGGTGGAGGCGATGACGATGGGCGACCGGGTCGCGGTGATGAAGCTCGGGGTCCTCCAGCAGGTGGACACCCCGTTGCGGCTCTACGACAAGCCCGCCAACCTCTTCGTCGCCGAGTTCATCGGCTCGCCGCAGATGAACCTCCTCAACGGGGTCGCGGCCGAGGACGGCACGGTGCACGTCGGCAAGTACGCCGTTCCGGTGGACCCGGCGGCGACGAGCAAGATGCGCGGCAAGGTCACGGTCGGCGTGCGTCCCGAGAACTGGCGACTGGTCTCGGCCGAGGACGGCGGCCTGCCGGTGCGGGTGACAGTGGTCGAAGAGCTCGGCGCCGACAGCTTCGTCTACGGAACCTGCGACGTGGAGGGTGCGCCGTCCGACATCATCGTGCGAGTCGCCGGGCGCGAGCACCCGAAGAAGGGCGAGATGCTCTACGTCACGACCGACCCCAAGCACGTGCACGCCTTCGAGACCGACAGCGGAGAACGCCTCTCCGACTGAAGGCCTTCAGTCCGGACGTATCGTGCACCGGCCCCGGGGCGGCCGCCCCGGGGCCGGTGCGCGCGTCCCCCACGTGGCACGGAGGTGTCCTGAAGTGACTCCTGTGACAGGGGCCGATGCGGGCTTCGAGGGCAGGCTCGAGACGTGGCGGCCCGACCTGCTGAGGACCGTCGAGCGGGTCTACGGAACGGATGCGGCTCCGGGGGTGGCCGTTCGCCTCGTCGAGATCGCTCGCGCGGCGCACCGGTCGCGACCCGACGACCTGCGGTCGCTGGACGAGCGCCGGCTGCGCGAGCCCGACTGGTTCCAGCAGCCGTCGATGCTGGGCTACGCCGCCTACGCCGACCGGTTCGCGGGGACGCTGGCGCAGGTGGGGGAGCGGGCGTCGTACCTCCGGGACCTGGGTGTCGGCTACCTCCACCTGATGCCCCTGCTGACACCGCGGCCGGCTCCCAACGACGGCGGCTACGCGGTGATGGACTACCGCTCCGTGCGCGCGGACCTCGGGACCGTGGAGGACCTGCGCGAGCTCACGACGACGCTGCGCGACTCGGGCATCAGCCTGTGCCTCGACCTGGTGCTCAACCACGTCGCGCGGGAGCACGAGTGGGCCGCCGCCGCGCGGTCCGGCGACCCGGACAAGCGTGCCTACTTCCACGTCCACGCCGACCGGGAGGTGCCGAACGCCTACGAGGCCGCCCTGCCGGAGGTCTTCCCCGACTTCGCGCCGGGCAACTTCACGTGGGACGACGAGCTCGCGGGCTGGGTGTGGACGACCTTCAGCGACTACCAGTGGGACGTCAACTGGTCCAACCCGGACGTCCTGTGTGAATACGCCGACATCATCCTCGACCTGGCCAACCGGGGTGTGGAGGCCTTCCGCCTCGACGCGATCGCCTTCATCTGGAAGCGGATGGGCACCGCCTGCCAGAACCAGCCCGAGGTGCACGAGCTCACCCGCGCGCTACGCACCGTCGCCCGGATCGCCGCGCCTGCGGTGGTCTTCAAGGCCGAGGCCATCGTCGGCCCTCCCGACCTGCCGGCCTACCTCGGCGTGGGTCCGCACGCCGGTCGGCTGAGCGACCTTGCCTACCACAACGGCCTGATGGTGCAGGTGTGGTCGATGCTCGCCTCCGGCGACGTCCGCCTGGCCGCCCATGCCCTCCAGCAGCTGCCGCAGCCGCCGTCCACCACTGCCTGGGTCACCTACGTCCGCTGCCACGACGACATCGGCTGGGCGGTGTCCGACGAGGACGCCCGTGCGGTCGGCCTGGATCCTGCTGCCCACCGCCGTTTCCTGTCCGACTGGTACTCCGGGTCGCACCCGGGCTCGTGGGCGCGCGGACTCGTCTTCCAGCAGAACGAGGCCACCGGCGACCGACGTATCTCCGGAACGCTCGCGTCGCTGGCAGGACTGGAGGTCGGCGACCCGCACGCCGCCGCGCGCATCCTGCTGGCGCACGCGGTCATCCTCGCGTTCGGCGGCCTGCCCGTGATCTGGATGGGCGACGAGATGGCGCTCCTCAACGACGCAGGCTGGGCCGACGACCCGACGCACGCCGACGACAACCGGTGGGTGCACCGGCCACGCATGCCGTGGGGAGTCGTCGAGCGCGACGAGGATCCGCACGGCGTCACCGCCGGCCTGCGCCACCTGCTCGACGTACGCCGGGCGCTGCCGCACCTGCATGCCGCGTCGCCGACCGAGATCTGGGACCCGCGGGACCCCGGCGTCCTGCTCGTCGTACGCCGGCACCCCTCGGGCCCGCTCCTCGCGGCCTTCAACATGACGGGCGAGGAGGCGTGGGTGGCGGCCGACGTCCTCCACTGGCTCGGTCTGCACACCGACGGGCTCCACGACGCCCTCTCCGGCGGTGCGCCGGAGCTGCAGGACGGCGCGGTCCGGCTCGCGCCCTACGCGACGGTCTGGCTCCACGACCGCGACCGGCCGGTGGGCTGAGACCCGGTCAACGACACGAGGCCCCCGGGAGCAGTGCTCCCGGGGGCCTCGGTGTGCGGGCTGGATCAGGTCGTCTGGAGGTCGTCCTGCGCGTGCCCGACCTCCTCGGCCTTGGCCATCGCGTTGCCGCCCGGGACGATGCCGGCGTTGTCGTGGTCCATCGTGAGGTTGTCGCCGGTGGCCGGGTCGAAGAGGTGGATCTTGCCGGCGTCGACCCAGATCGTCGCCTCGTCGCCCTCGGCGATGCGGCTCGCACCGTCGAGCGAGACCACCAGCTGCGTGCGCATCGACTCGCCGTCCAGGTCCTTCTCGAGCTGGGTGAGCTGCTCGCGGACCTCCGGCGGCGCCTCGAACGGGATGTAGGCGTAGGCCTCGTTGCCCAGCCACTCCACGACGTCCACCGTGGCGTTGAAGGTGGCCTCCTCGGTGACCTTGTCGCTGTCGACGACGTTGGCGTCCTCGAAGGCCCCCGGTCGGATGCCGGCGATCAGGAGTCCCTTGTCCTGCGCCCGGGCTGCCTTGTCCTCGGGGATCGTCACGGTGCCGAAGGGCAGCTCCACCTGGTTCCCCTTGACCTTCGCCGGCAGGAAGTTCATCGGCGGCGAGCCGATGAAGCCGGCCACGAAGAGGTTGGCGGGGTTCTCGTAGAGCTCGCGTGGTGTCGCCAGCTGCTGGAGGATGCCGCGCTTGAGCACCGCGACCCGGTCGCCCAGGGTCATCGCCTCGGTCTGGTCGTGGGTGACGTAGACCGTGGTGATGCCGAGTCGCTTCTGGAGCCGGGAGATCTCGGTGCGCATCTGGCCGCGGAGCTTGGCGTCGAGGTTCGACAACGGCTCGTCGAAGAGGAACGCCTCGGCCTGGCGGACGATGGCACGCCCCATCGCCACGCGCTGGCGCTGGCCACCGGACAGGTTGCCCGGCTTGCGGTCGAGGTGCTCGTCGAGCTCCAGCGTCTTCGACGCGTCGCGGACCTTCTCGTCCACCTCCGAGTCCGACTTGCCGGCCAGTCGCAGCGGGAACGCGATGTTCTCGTAGACGGTGAGGTGGGGATAGAGCGCATAGTTCTGGAAGACCATCGACAGGTTGCGGTCGCGGGGGGCCAGGTCGTTGACCTTCTTCCCACCGATCATCATGTCGCCGCTGGTGATGTCCTCCAGCCCCACGATCATGCGGAGCAGGGTCGACTTCCCGCAGCCGGACGGCCCGACCAGGATCAGGAACTCCCCGTCCGCGACGTCGATGCTCACGTCGTTGACGGCTGGGAACCCGTCGCCGTACTTCTTGACGATGTTCTTCATCTCGATGGCAGCCATCAGATGATCACCCCTTCACTGCGCCGGAGGTGAGGCCGGCAACGATCTTGCGCTGGAAAAGCAGGACGATGACGATCACTGGCAACGTGACGATGACCGACGCGGTCGCAAGCTGCGCGAACGGCGGGTTGAACGGGTCAGGACCGACGAAGTACGACAGCTGCGCCGGGACCGTCCGCGACGACGTGGTGGACGTCAACGAGATCGCCAGGACGAACTCGTTCCAGGCGAAGAAGAAGGTCAGGATCGCCGCGGTGAAGACACCGGGGGCGGCGAGCGGGACGATGACCTTGCGGAAGGCCTGCCACGAGGTGGCTCCGTCGACCTGGGCCGCCTGCTCCATCTCCCACGGGATCTCGCGGAAGAAGGCGGACAGCGTCCAGATCGCCAGTGGCAGCGTGAACGACATGTAGGGGATGACCAGGCCCGGCCACGTGTTGAAGAGGCCGAACGTGGTCCACATGTCGAACAGCGGGCCGACCAGTGCGACCACCGGGAACATGGCGATCGCCAGGGCCAGTGAGAGCACCGCCCGCTTGCCCGTGAACTCCAGCCGCGCGATGGCGTAGGCCGCCAGGGTCGCGAGGATCACCGACAGCACCGTCGCGATGATGGCGATGCCGAAGGAGTTGATCAGGGCCCGGGTGAAGTCCCCGTTCTTCAGGATCTCTCCGTAGTTGGAGAAGGTGAAGTCCTTCGGCAGGAACTGGGGGCTTCCCGTGGCAGTCTCGGCCTCGGACTTGAACGACAGCGAGACGATCCACGCCACCGGGAACAGGCACCAGAGCATGATCAGGACGAACCCGACCCATGTGCCGATTGCGTTCTTGGCCTTCATCAGCCCTCACCCCTCGCTTGTGCCAGGTCGACCTTGAACAGCTTGACGATGAGCCACGCCAGCAGCAGCACCGAGAGGAAGAGGATCACCGACAGCGCCGAGCCGAGCCCCAGCTGCATCTGCTCGATCACCTGTCGATAGGTGAGGAAGGAGATGGATTCGGTGTCCTGTGCGCCTCGCGTCATCACGAAGATGTTGTCGAAGATGCGATAGGCGTCCAGTGCGCGGAACAGCACCGCGACCATGATCGCGGCCCGCATGTTGGGCAGGATCACCTTGAAGAGGCGTTGCCACCACGTGGCGCCGTCGACCTTGGCGGCCTCGAGCATGTCCTCGCTCACCTGGGACAGACCTGCGAGCAGCAGCAGAGCCATGAAGGGCGTGGTCTTCCAGATCTCGGAGACCATGATCGCGAACATGGCGTGCCAGTGGTCGCCGAACCAGTTGGTGTCCTGCGAGATCCACGGGAGCCAGTAGAACCAGGAGTTCACGAAGCCGTTGTTGAGCGAGAACGCGAACTGCCAGGCGAAGGCCGAGACCACGGTGATGATGCCGTAGGGGATCAGGATCGAGGTGCGCATCAGGCCACGGGCGAAGATGATGCGGTGCATCACCATCGCGAACGCGAATCCGATCACGAACTCGACCCCCACCGTGACGACCATGATGAGCACGGTGTTCCAGGTGTCCTGCCAGAACAGCTTGTCGCTCAGCACCGTGAGGTAGTTGTCGATGCCGATGAATTCCCTGTCATCGGGTGCGGTGAGGCGATAGCGGAACAGTGACAGGTAGAGCGCCTGGATCATGGGGTAGGCGGTGACCAGGAGCATCAGGACCACGGCAGGGGCGACGAGCTTGAGACCCAGGCGGTTCTCGGCCCGCGTCCGGTCACTGGTCACCGGTGCGGATGACCCCTTCGTGGCCGTCTCGTCCGGCGCGACGGTGGTGCTCACAGCAGCCTCTTTCCCTGGAGTACTTCCTCCATGAAGCTCGTGGACTTCCCCGGTGTCTGCTGGTCCACCGAGACCGGGGGGTGCCAGGTGCTCTGCAACGAGCTGGAGATGTCGGACCAGTACGGCGTGATGGTCCGCGGTGCGGCGGCGTCCACGCTCTCCTTGAAGAGCTCTCGGAGGTCGTCGGGGTACTGCTTGGAGAGAGCCGGCCAGTCGTAGCCATCGGTGCTGGCCGGCATGTTGCCGGTGATCTCCGCGTTCTTGCCCTGCTGGTCGGGCTCGACCAGGCAGGCAGCGGCTTCCAGCGCGAGGTCCTTGTTGGTCGAGAACTCGCTCACGCCGATCCCGATCCCACCGTAGGGCGGCTTGGAATCCTCGCCCTCGACCGTCTGCGGATAGCGCGTGTAGCCGATGTCCTTGGCCACCTCGGGGGCGGTCTCGTCGTAGTTGTGGAAGATGTAGGTCCAGTTGACCATGAACGACCCCTCGTCCGAGCCGAACGTCGACCCGGCCGTCCCCTCGTTGGAGACGCTGAGGTCAGACGGCGCCGCATCGGAGGAGGCGAGCTCCTCGATCACCGCGGCGGCCTTCTCGCCGGCTGTCTCGGAGATGGTGATGTCGGCGTCGATACCCTCCTCGGCGTTGGTCAGGATCTGGCCGCCGGCCCCCTCGACGAGGGCGTTGATCCACACGACGTACCCCTCGTACTTGTTGGCCTGGACCGCCACCTTGCCGCCGTTGTCGGCTGCGGCCTGGATGAGCTGGTCCCAGGTGACGGGCTGCGACATGTCCAGGTCGGTCTTGTCGACGAAGGACTTGCGGTACCAGAGCACCTGGGTGTTGGACCAGAACGGGAAGACCACGAGCTCGTCGTTCCAGGTCGCGGCGTCGAGGGCGCCCTGGAAGGTGCCCTGGTCCTCCAGCTGCTGGCGCGCGTCCTGCGGGACCTCGGCCAGGAACCCTGCATCGGCGAACTCGGCGGTGAAGGGCGGGTCGAGCGACATCAGGTCGATCTTGGGGTCCTTGGCAGCAAGCCGCCGGGCCAGCTGGATGCGCTGCTGGCTGGCGTCCTGGGGCAGGACCTGCGTGGTGATCGTGTAGTCGTCGGTGGAGCAGACCTCGGCAACCGCCGCCTGGCCCCCGCTGTCGGGGTTGATGTACCAGACCAGCTCCGGCTTGCCGCCGTCTCCGCCGCACGCGGCGAGGAGGCTGCTGGCGAGCGCCAGGGTGACCACTGAGCCGGCCGTGCGTCGAGACCACGGGCGACCGCGTGGTCGGGTCGATGAACGTGAAGCCATGCGCCCTCCTAGGTGTGACTCGCTTCACTGGTCTATCGGCTGGCGCTAGTGTTTGGCAACCGCATCTCACCCCGAGGAATGTGCAACGAGAGAGGCCCCTGTGACGCGTTGGTTCGCGCCCGGACGGATCAATCTGATCGGTGAGCACACCGACTACAACGACGGCTTCGTCCTGCCGTACGCCCTCTCGGTGGGCTGCACGACCACCGTCGATCCGGCTGACGAGGACTGGACCGTCCGGTCGCGCCAGGCGTCCGGTGACGTCGTCGTTCGGCGCAGTGGTCTGGCGGACGCACCCGAGGTCCCGGAGTGGTCGCGCTACGTCCTGGGCGCCCTCTGGCTGCTGACGGATCGTGGCGTCGACGTCCCGCCGCTGCACCTCGTCGTCGACTCCGACGTGCCGACCGGCGCCGGCCTGTCGTCGTCGGCGGCGCTGGTCTGCTCGGTCGTGCGTGCGGTCGACGACCACCTCGGTCTCGGGCTCGACGACGACGCGCTCTTCTCCCTGACCCGCGACGTGGAGAACGACGCAGTGGGGGCGCCCACCGGCGGCATGGACCAGCTGGTGAGCCTGCGCGGGGTCGCACGCCACGTGCTCTTCTGCGACATGCGCGACACGACGACCCGCCCGGTTCCCTTCGACCCGGCGACCTCCGGCCTGGCCATGGTGGTGGTCGACACCCAGGCGCCGCACCGCCACTCCGACGGTGAGTACGGCGCCCGGCGTCGTGGCTGCGAGGCGGCGGCGCGGCAGCTCGGCGTACGCGCCCTGCGCGACGTGGACGTCGATGACCTGGCTGCGGCGCTGGCCCGTGTCGAGTCCGAGGAGCTGCAGCGCTACGTGCGCCACATCGTGACCGAGAACGCCCGCGTGCTCGACACCGTCGGGCTGCTGCAGGACGGTCGCATCGGCGACATCGGTCCGCTGCTGACTGCCTCGCATGCCTCGATGCGCGACGACTTCCGCATCACCGTTCCCGAGGTGGACAGCACGGTCGAGTCGCTGATGTCGCTCGGTGCGCTGGGCGCACGGATGACCGGGGGCGGGTTCGGCGGCTGCGTCATCGCGCTGATGCCCCAGGATCGGGTCGAGGCCGCGGTCGCGGAGTTCCCCGTCGCGTTCGTCGCCAGCGCCGAGCGCGGCGCCCACCGGCTCGCGTGAGTCAGGACGCCCGGTCGGCCGTACGACGGATGGCCTCGACGTAGGTGTCGTAGAGCTCCGGCGGCATGTCGTGACCCATGCCGTCGATCAGCACCAGCTCGGCCCCGGGGATCGCGGCCGCGGTGGACCGGCCACCGCTGACGTGCACCATCTTGTCCGCCATCCCGTGGAGGACCAGTGTTGGGACCCGCAGGCCGTGCAGTCGGTGCGAGCGATCGGTCTGGGTGAGCACCGCCATCATGTGTCGCATCACGCCGCTCGCGCTCACGCCGCGGTCGAACGTCTCCCCGGCGCGCTCGCGCAGCGACTCCTCGGTGACGGGGAAGCCCGGCGACCCGATCCGCTGCCAGAAGGCCGAGCTGGCGACGATGTAGGCCTCCCGGCCCGGCTTGCGAGGCGCGATCAGCGCCGGGATGAGGGACGGGTGCTGCCAGCCGACCGTTCGCCGACCAGTGGTCGACATGATGCTCGTCAACGACCTCACACGCGTCCCGTGCTCGATCGCGATCGTCTGGGCGACCATGCCGCCCATCGACGCGCCCACCACGTGGGCAGCGTCCAGGCCGAGGTGGTCGAGCAGGGCGACGGCGTCGCCGCCGAGGTCGCTGATGGAGTAGGGCGCGCGCGCCGGGGCACCGGCGAAGGCGCGTACCAGCTGGTGGCGTCGTACCCGGACCGGGATCCGGGACGAGCGGCCGGTGTCGCGGTTGTCGTAGCGGATGACGAAGAACCCCGCCTGCGCGAGCCTGCGGCACAGCTCGGTGTCCCACCAGTTCATCGGCCCGCCCAGTCCCATGACCAGGAGCAGCGGGTCGTCGTCGCGGCTGCCGAAGGTCTGGTAGCAGAGCTCGACGTCATTGCCGACCGGTGCAACGAGCTCGTCCGAGACGACGACGTCGGCGGAGGGCCTGCTGTGCGCGGATGACATGGGGACCAGTCAACACGAAGGTGTCTGCGGCAAAAGGGTAAAACGGCGTGACATCCCCCACCGGGGCGGGGAACTGGTCTAGGTTCGGCGACTGTGACCCAGCACACAGTGGCGGGCTTCCTGACACCGGCGGGCTTCTGCCAGCCGACGGCTGCTGCGGTGCTGCGCGAGGGGTCGATCGTCCGTGAGGTCGGTCGCTACGCGATGGACTCGATGAGTGCGGGCGGCGCGCGTCGCCGGACGCCGTACGCCTCCCGACCCACCGTCCGCCGCGGCGATCCGGTGCTGCTGGTGCCTGGGTTCCTCGCCGGGGACGGCAGCCTGCTGCTGATGAGCCGGTCGCTCCGCCGGGAGGGCCTGCGCACCTATCGCTCGGCGATCCGGGTCAACGTCGGGTGCACGTTGGCCGCCGCGGCCCAGCTGGAGCAGCGGCTCGAGGAGATCTCGCAGCGCCGTGGCTCGCGGGTGCAGATCGTGGGCCACAGCCTCGGCGGCATGCTCGCCCGTGGCGTTGCCGCGCGGCGCCCCGACCTGGTCTCCGGAATCGTCACGATGGGCAGCCCGATGCTGGCGCCGGGTGCCCACCACGCCTCTCTCGCGTGCAGCGTCGACCTGCTCGTCCGCCTCCACCGCGCCGGACTGCGGGGGCTGATGGCCGAGGACTGCGTGGCCGGGCACTGCGCGCGCGAGAGCTTCGACCAGGCACGCGCCGAGCTGCCGGCCGAGGTGGCCTTCACCGCGATCTACAGCAAGCGCGACGGCATCGTGGACTGGCGCGCCTGCATCGACCCGGTGGCCCAACCGGTCGAGGTCGGCTCGTCCCACGTGGGCATGGCGTTCGACCCGCAGGTCATCCGCGCCGTCGCGCGGGCCCTGCTCCCGACGACGGCGACGTCAGCTGTCGAAGTCGACCGGGGACAGATCGCGTAGCTTCGAGAGCCGGTGCTCGGCGGTGATCGACCGCACCGTTCCGCTGCGCGAGCGCATCACGAGTGAGTCCGTCGTGACGCCGTCGCCGCGGTAGCGCACGCCCCGCATCAGCTCGCCGTCGGTGATGCCGGTGGCGACGAAGAAGGCGTCGTCGCCGGTGACCAGGTCGTCGCTGCCGAGCACGAAGTCGGCGTCGAGGTTGTGCCCGGCGTCGAGTGCGCGCTGGCGCTCGTCGTCGTCCTGCGGCCACAGCCGACCCTGGATCTTGCCACCGATGCACTTCATCGCGCACGCCGTGATGATGCCCTCGGGCGTGCCGCCGACGCCGAGCATCAGGTCGACGCCGGTGTCCGGGCGGGCCGTCATGATGGCGCCGGCCACGTCGCCGTCGGTGATGTACTTGATGCGGGCGCCGGTCTCCCTGATGTCCTCGACCAGCTGGGCGTGGCGCGGCCGGTCGAGCAGCACGACCGTCACGTCGTGGATCGAGAGGCCCTTGGCCTTGGCCACGCGCGCGATGTTCTCCTTCACGGGCAGCCGGATGTCGACCACGTCGGCGGCTTCGGGGCCGGTCGCCAGCTTGTCCATGTAGAACACCGCACTGGGGTCGTACATCGTGCCGCGCGGCGACACCGCGAGCACCGCGATCGCGTTGTTCATGCCCTTGGCCGTGAGCGTGGTGCCGTCGATGGGGTCGACCGCGACGTCGCACTCGGGGCCGGTGCCGTCACCGACCTCCTCGCCGTTGAAGAGCATCGGGGCGTTGTCCTTCTCGCCCTCGCCGATGACGACGGTGCCGCGCATGCCGATCGTGGAGATCATCGCGCGCATCGCCTCGACGGCGACGCCGTCGGCGTCGTTCTTGTCGCCGCGTCCCACCCACCGCCCGGCTGCCATGGCAGCGGCCTCGGTGACTCGTACCAGCTCGAGGGCGAGGTTGCGGTCGGGCTTGCCAGCGGTGGGGCTCATGGTGGGCATGTTATCGGGACGGGTCGCGGCCTCCGTACCTGCTCACAGTGGTGGCCTTGACCGACAGCCAGACCTCGCGTCCGGGGGTCAGCCCGAGCTCGAGGGCGGCCGCGGGAGTGACGTCGGCGAGCAGGTCGGGGCCGGCGTGCACCAGCAGTCGTACGGCGTCTCCGTGCGGTGTCACGCTGGCCACGGTGCCGCGCCAGCGCAGGCGGGAGGAGCCGTCGGGCTCGCCGATCGAGACGACGACCGCATCCGGGGTGAAGGCCATCTGCTCGTCGCCCTCGGAGACCAGGTTGAGGCCGACCAGGCGGGCGACGTGGGGAGTGCGCGGCTGGGCGGCCACCTCGGCCGGCGGTCCCACCTGGGCAACCCGACCCTCGTCGAGGACCAGGACCCGGTCGGCAAGGGTGAGTGCGTCGATCGCGTCGTGGGTGACGAGCAGGGCGATGCCGTCGAAGTCGCGCAGGTGCTGACCGAGCTCGATCCGCAGGGCCATCTGGACCGACACGTCGAGTCCGGAGAAGGGCTCGTCGAGCAGCAGGACGTCTGGATCAGTGGCGAGTGCGCGGGCGATGGCGACCCGCTGGGCCTGGCCCCCGGACAGCTCGCGCGGCTTGCGGTCGGCGAGCGCGCCGATGCCGAACCGCTGGAGCCACTCCCGCGCGGCCCGGTCGGCGTCGGCGCGGCTGGCTCCGCGGGCCCGGGGTCCGAAGGCGACGTTGTCGAGGGCGCTCAGGTGGGGGAAGAGGCTCTGGTCCTGGAAGACGTAGCCGACGCGGCGCCGGGGGACCTCGAGGTCGGTCCAGTCCTCGTCACCGACGTGCACCCGGCCGGGCGCGAGGCCGGCGATCGCGCGCAGGAGGGTGGACTTGCCGGCGCCGTTGGGGCCGATGACGACCAGGACCTCGCCGGCCGTCGTCGTCAGGTCGGCGCGGACCCGACCCGGGATGTCCACCTCCACCCGCATCATCGGCCGACCGCCCAGCGCTCGCGCAGCAGCACCAGCACCCCGATCGAGAGCACCAGCAGGATCAGGCTGAGGGTGCGGGCGACGGTCGGGTCGGAGTTGAGGGCGACATAGATCAGGCTCGGCATCGTCTGCGTGGTGCCGGGGTAGTTGCCGGCGAAGGTGATCGTCGCGCCGAACTCCCCGAGGCTGCGCGCCCACGCCAGGGCGCTCCCTGCCAGGACCCCAGGCAGGGCCAACGGCAGGGTGACGCGGCGGAAGGTGGTCCACCTGTCGGCTCCCAGGGTCGCGGCCACGACGTCGTACGCCCCCCCGCGCGTGCGCAGGGCGCCCTCGACGGCCAGGACGTAGAACGGCAGCGACACGAAGGTGTGCGCCAGCACGACCCCCCACGTCGTGTAGGGGATCGAGAACGGCAGGTGCTGACCGATCAGACCGCTGCGCCCGAACGCGGTGACCAGCGCGACGCCCGCCACGACCGGCGGGAGCACGAGCGGGACGAGCACGAGCGCGCGCACCACCCGGCGTCCGCGGAAGTCGACGCGCGCCAGCAGCCAGGCGAGCGGAGTGCCGAGCGCCACGCAGGCGAGCACCGTGAGGAGGCTGCTCAGGGCCGTGATGACCAGCGCTTCTCGCACCACCTCCGAGCCGAGGTGCTCGGGAAGCGTGCGCCACGGGGTGTCGAGGACGAGGGTGGCCAGCGGGACGACGAGCAGCGCCACGGCGATGGCGGCGGGCACGAGGAGGACCGCGGGCGCGCGGCCGAGGCGAGGGTGCATCAGTCGGCGTCCTCGGAGATCCGTGGCGCCTCGAAGCCCGCGTCCCGGAGCACGGCCTGCCCCGCGTCGCCCAGGACCAGCTCGACGAACTCGGTGGCGGTCGCTGAGCCGCCCAGGGTGGAGATCTCGTAGCTCGTGGACGGGGCGGACTGCCCCGCTTCGACCGTCTCCACCGCATCGCCCGCCGCGAGGGCGTCCGTGCGGTAGACGAGGCCGGCGTCGACCTCGCCGCCCACCACGCGAGCGAGGACGGCCCTGACGTCAACCTCCTCGGTGACCGGCTCGGCTCGGCCGGCGCGCTGGGCGAGGGCCGTGTCGGCGAGCGCGCCGCACGGTGCGCTGGAGGCGCACTTGGCCCAGTCGACACCGGGCAGCGCGAGGCTGCCCAGCCCGCTGATGTTCGCCGGGTTGCCCGGTGGCGTGACGATGACCAGCTCGTTGAGGGCGAACGTGTCCGGCTCGCGAGAGGTGACGCCGCCGTCGACGGCGACCTCCATCGCCCGGGAGTCCGCCGTGGCCAGGACGTCGCCGGGCGCGCCGTCGGCTGCCTGCTCCGCCAGCGTCGTGGAGGACCCGAAGACCAGGTCCACCTCGACGCCGGGGTGCTCGTCCTCGAAGGTCTCGGCGAGCTCGGTGAAGGTCTCGGTGAGACTGGCCGCGGCCAGCACGGTCAGGGCCTGCTCGTCCCCGTCACCGCTGCAGGATGCCAGCGGGACCAGCAGGAGCAGCGCGGCGAGGACCCTGGTCACGGGACCTCCACGATCACGTTGGTCGACTTCACGCTCGCGATCGCCCGGGCGCCCGGCTCCAGGCCGAGCTCGTCGGCTGCCTCGCTGCTCATGAGGGACACCACGCGGTAGGGGCCGCAGATCATCTCGACCTGAGCCATCACGTGGTCTCGCTTGACGCGCGTGACGATGCCGCTCATCCGGTTGCGGGCGCTCACCGACGACGCGCGGGTGCGATCGCGCTCGGCGACCTCTCCCGACTCGGCCAGGTGCTCGGCGAGCTCGGCGAGGTCCGGTCCTGACACCGTGGTGCGACCCTGCGTGCGCTGCGACGGGAGCCGTCCGGAGTCCACCCAGCGACGTACGGTGTCGTCGCTGACCGCCAGGATCTCGGCTGCTTCCGCAACTCGGTAGGTGATCACGGTGGAAGTATGCCGCAGGCGCGGTGAATCCGATCGAAAGAGCCCGTTCCTGCGGTGCGCGTCCCGTCCCCGCCTCCCCGAGGTGGTCCGTGTCAGTCGGCTCCATGAGCTGGCGCCGGGAGGAGCCGTCCGATACGGACTATCGGGCGGCTGGAAGGATGGTCGGTGTGAGTGAGCAGCCGAGCAGGTACACCCGCTCCTTCAACGGGATGGTGGGCGCCCTGATCGTGACGATCCTGTTCGTGCTGGCGTTCGTCGGCTGGCGCGGGCTCTTTCGTGACGACGTCGACAGCGCCACGGCGACGGTCGACTGGCAGGAGAGCGTGAAGCTCGCCGACGACGCCGGGCTCAGCGTCGTACGCCCGAGCGAGCTGCCCGACGGGTGGCAGGCCACGAGCGTGGATCTCGTCGCAGTCGGCGACGACCCGCGCTGGGGGCTCGGGGTGCTCACCGACGACGACGACTTCATCGGCATCCGGCAGCAGGACGCCTCCGTGGACGACCTGGTCGGGCTCTACGTCGACGAGGACCCCACCGAGGGCGAAGAGGTGAGCCTCACCTCCGACGTGGCGTCGACCTGGCAGACCTGGTCGGACGACGGGGGAGACCACGGCTACTCCACCGAGCTCGGCGACGAGGCGCTGCTCGTCTACGGCTCGGCACCGGTCGAGGAGATCGAGAGCTTCATCGGGCTGCTCACGCGCTGAGGGGTCTCGAGCGGGACCGGGGGCTACTCCTCCGTGGCCATGGCGTCGTCGAGCCGCTTGCGCGCGCCGTCGAGCCACTCCTGGCACAGCTTGGCCAGCGCCTCGCCGCGCTCCCACAGCGCCAGTGACTCCTCGAGCGTGGTGCCTCCGGTCTCGAGCGTGCGGACCACCTCGATCAGCTCCTCGCGGGCCTCTTCATAGCTGGGTGTCTCACTCATCGTGATCCTTCTCGACTCGGTCGGTGGTGGCGTGCACCCGGCCATCGGCCACGCGGACCGAGACGGCAGCACCGGGAGTGGCCTGGGTGATGGAGGTCAGGACGTGCCCGTCGGCGTCCTGCAGCACGGCATAGCCCCGCTGCAGGGTGGCCAGCGGCGAGAGCGCCTGGGCTCGCGCGCGTTGGTGGCCGATGTCGTCCGCGGCCCGGTCGAGGCGGTGGAGGAGGGTACGACGTGCTCGTGCCCGCAGCTCGTCGACCTCGTCCGAGCGGACCGCGAGCAGGTTGCGCGGGTCGGCCATCGCCGGGCGCGAGCGGATGTCGCCGAGCCACTCCTGCTCGCGCGCCACCCGCTGGGTGATGACCTGGCGCAGCCGGTCACGCGCCCACAGCACGCCGCGGCTCTCCTCGGCCATGTCCGGCACGACCAGCTTGGCGGCGTCGGTGGGGGTGGAGGCACGGACGTCGGCGACGAGGTCGAGGAGGGGCTGGTCGGGCTCGTGCCCGATGGCGGACACCACCGGCGTACGCATGGCGTGCACGACGCGGATCAGCGCCTCGTCGGAGAAGGGGAGCAGGTCCTCGACCGAGCCGCCACCGCGGGCGACGACGATGACGTCGACATCGGCGTTGCGCTCGAGTCGCTCGAGTGCCTCCATCACCTCTTCCGCGGATCGGGTGCCCTGCATGGCGGCGTAGACCACCTCGAACTGCACCGACGGCCAGCGACGCTTCGCGTTCTCCAGCACGTCGCGCTCCGCAGCGCTGTTGGGCGCGGTGACCAGCCCGATCCGGTGGGGCAGGAACGGGAGGTCGCGCTTGAGCTCGGGTGCGAAGAGCCCTTCGGCGGCCAGCAGCTGACGTCGCCTCTCGAGCCGGGCGAGGAGCTCGCCGAGGCCGACCATCTTGATCTCGCGGGCGTAGAGGGAGAACGTGCCACGGTTGGCGTAGAAGCTCGGCCGCGCGTGCACCACCACGCTGGCCCCCTCGACCACCGGCGGGTTGAGGGAGTCGAAGAGCGACCGGGAGCACGTCAGGGTCACCGAGATGTCGGCGACGGTGTCACGCAGGGTCATGAAGACGGTGTTGACGCCGGGTCGGCGGTTGACCTGCGCGATCTGGCCCTCGACCCACACGCCGCCGAGCTTGTCGATCCACTGGGAGACGGCATTGGCGATCGCCCGGACCGGGGCCGGGGCCTCGGCCGTGGCGTCGCGGAGGGAGGGCACGCGGCGACTCTAGGCGAGGGGACCGACGCCACTCGGCAGGCCCGTAGACTCCGCCCCATGACCACCGACCTCGGCCTGCCCCCGATCCTCGACCCGGAGAGCGCGAAGAACGTGCTGCTCGCTGCGCCGCGGGGCTACTGCGCCGGCGTCGATCGCGCCGTCATCACGGTGGAGAAGGCGCTCGACCTCTACGGCTCCCCGGTCTACGTCCGCAAGCAGATCGTCCACAACAAGCATGTCGTCGCCAACCTCGAGTCCCGCGGCGCGATCTTCGTCGAGGAGCTCGACGAGGTCCCGGAGGGTCAGACGGTCGTGTTCTCCGCCCATGGCGTCTCGCCCGCGGTCCACGCCGAGGCCGCCGACCGCAGCCTCAAGACCATCGACGCGACCTGTCCGCTGGTGACCAAGGTCCACCACGAGGCCCGGCGCTTCGCCAGCGACGACTACGACATCCTCCTCATCGGCCACGAGGGCCACGAGGAGGTCGAGGGCACCGCCGGCGAGGCGCCCGAGCACATCCAGCTCGTGCAGAGCCCTGCCGACGTGGACGGCATCGTCGTACGCGACCCGGCCAAGGTCGCCTGGCTCTCCCAGACCACGCTCAGCGTCGACGAGACCCTCGAGACGGTGGCCGCGATCCGCGTGAAGTTCCCGTTGCTGCTCGACCCGCCGAGCGACGACATCTGCTACGCCACCCAGAACCGTCAGCTCGCGGTCAAGGAGATCTCACCCGGGGCCGACCTGGTGATCGTCGTCGGCTCGCGCAACTCCTCCAACTCGGTCCGCCTGGTCGAGGTCGCCCTCGAGGCCGGGGCCAAGGCGTCCTACCTCGTCGACGACCACACCGAGATCGACGAGAGCTGGCTCGAAGGCGTGGAGACCGTCTCGGTCACCTCCGGTGCCTCCGTGCCCGAGGACCTGGTCGAGGGAGTGCTGTCCTTCCTGTCCGAGCGGGGCTACCCCGACGCGCGGGCCGTGCACTCGGCCGAGGAGTCGCTGATCTTCGCCCTGCCACCCGAGCTGCGCCGCGACATGCGTGCCGCGCAGAAGGCCTGAGGCATGGCCCGCTACCTCGACATCCACCCCGACAACCCGCAGCCGCGGTTGGTCACCCAGGTCGTGGAAGCCCTGCGCAACGACGAGCTGATGGCCTACCCGACCGATTCCGGCTACGCCCTGGGTGCCCGGCTCGGCAACCGTGACGGCCGCGACCGGATCCTGCGCATCCGCGAGCTCGACGACCGGCACCACTTCACGCTGATGTGCAAGGACTTCGCGCAGCTCGGGCAGTTCGTCCACGTCGACAACGCTGCCTTCCGTGCGATCAAGTCGGCCACTCCCGGCCCCTACACGTTCATCCTGCCCGCCACCGGGGAGGTGCCGAAGCGGCTGATGCACCCCAAGAAGAAGACCGTGGGAGTCCGCATCCCGCAGCACGAGCTGGTCTGCGCGCTGCTCGAGGAGCTCGGTGAGCCGATCCTCACCAGCACGCTCATCCTCCCCGGCGAGAGCGAGGCCCGCACGATGGGCTGGGAGATCAAGGAGGACCTCGACCACGTCGTGGACATCGTGATCGAGGCCGGTGAGGTCACCGCCGAGCCCACGTCGGTGATCGACTGGTCGGAGGCCGAGCCCGTCGTCGTACGACGCGGGGCCGGCGACGTGACGCGCTTCGAGGCCTGATCTCAGGGCGCGGGCTGGCTGAGCTCGCGGCTCAGCTCTGAGGCGAGGCTGCCCGCCCGGCGCAACCGCCACCCGAGCCAGCCCAGGCACAGGGCGTAGCCGACGAACAGGGCCGTGCCGTGGGTGGCGACCGCGGAGACCACGGCCTGGACCAGGTTGTCGCGCGGGTCGGCAACCGCACCACGGGCCACGACGGCGACGAACGTGAAGACCCCGATCATCAGCAGCGGGGGCAGCAGGGCGACGGCGAAGAAGTCGCGGCGGCGCACGAGCGCGGCCAGCGCCAGGCACAGGGCGATGAAGCACAGGTCGAAGAACTGGGTGAGCCGTCCGGCCATGCCGACGTCGATCCAGACAGCGGTGAGGCTGCCGGCGACGCCGAGCGCCACGACCTGACGGCCCGACTCGGACCCTGGGTCCCAGAACGGGTCCGACCGGCTCACGCCAGCCAACCTAGGGCGGTCGCTAACCGCCATGGACACGCCGCGCCGGGGGCGGGTCTGCGGCCTCGCGGGCCGCGTCGTCGCGCAGCAGGTCGTCGAGGGTGGGCTCACCCGCCGGTGCGGCCACATCATCGAGCGCCGCGAACTCCGGCGCACCCAGCGAGCGCGACAGCGTCTCGACCTGCCGCGGCTCCGCCAGGGGCTCGGACGTGACGCCGAGGTCGGCGAAGCGGCGCGCGGAGACCAGGACCCGCCCCTCCAGGGAGCCCATCGCGTGGTTGTAGGCCACGACGCTGGCGTCGAGGGACCGGCCGACCCGGTCGAGGTGACCGGCCATGGAGCCGAGGCGTGCGTGGAGCTCCTGGCCGAGACGCTGGACCTGGTGGGCCTGCGCATTGAGGACCTCGTGCTGCCAGCCCTGCGCGACCGTGCGCAGCAGCGCGATCAACGTCGACGGCGTGGCCAGGACGACGTTCTTCGCCGAAGCCTGCTCCACGAGATCGGGCACCGCCTGCAGCGCGGCCTGCAGGATGCTCTCGCCGGGGATGAAGAGGACGACGAACTCCGGCGTCTGCGGCATGGCCTCCCAGTAGCGTCGTGACCCCAGGTCGGCGACGTGCTTGCGGACGTGCTCGCCCAGCCGCTGCAGGGCACGGTCGTGCTCGGCCGGGTCGTCGGAGCCGGCCGCGTCGAGGAACGCCGCCAGGGGTGCCTTGGCGTCGACGGCGATCGTGCGCCCGCCGGCGAGGGTCACCACCAGGTCGGGGCGCAACCGGCCGTCGTCGAAGCGGACCTGCTCGGCGAAGTCGCAGTGGTCGACGAGGCCCGCGAGCTCGACGGTGCGTCGCAGGTGGAGCTCGCCCCACTGGCCGCGGACCTGGGGCTTGCGCAGCGCCGACGCCAGCGTGGAGGTCTCCCGACGCAGTCCCTCGGCGGAGAGACGCATGTCGGCGACCTGCTGGTGGAGCTGGGCCTGCCAGGCCACCCGGTCGTGGGAGAGGTCGCTGAGCTGGTCCTGCAGCCGGTCGAGACCGTCGCGGACCACGGCGTGGTCGGCGGCCCGCTGCTCGAGGGCGGCGATCGCGGGGGACTCCTCGACCCCCCGGGAGCGGGCCCACAGCATGCCGATCAGGGCGCCGAGCCCGACGCCGACGAGCAGCGCCAGCAGCAGGGCGAGGAAGGTGCTGGTGTCCATGTCCCCACTGTGGCGGACGCCACCGACACCGGGTGGGAGACGAGGCCGCTCAGCTGAGGTCGACGACCACCGGCGCGTGGTCGGACGGGGAACCGGTGCCCTGGGCGGGGTCCCGCTCGTCGCGGTCGACGAAGGCCCCGGTCACGCGCGAGGCGAGGGTGGGCGAGGCCAGCACGAAGTCGATCTTCAGGCCGCGGTCGCGCTCGAAGCGCTGGCGGTAGTAGTCCCAGTAGGTGTAGCCGGGTGCGTGCGCACGTGTCACCTCGGCCCAGCCGTCGTCGAGGAAGCCCTGGAAGGCCGCGCGCTCCGGTGGCGTGACATGGGTCGACTTCGCGAACTGCTTCACGTCGAAGACGTCCTGGTCGGTGGGGCAGATGTTCCAGTCGCCGACCATCGCGGTCGGTACGTCGAGCCAGCCGCGCGCGCTGTCGCGCAACCGAGCCAGCCAGTCGAGCTTGTAGACGTAGTGCGGGTCGTCGGGCTTGCGCCCGTTGGGGATGTAGAGCGACCAGACACGCACCCCGCCGCAGGTCGCCGCGATCGCGCGCGCCTCCGCCGCGGCCGGGTCGCCGTACGGCGGCATGTCGGCGAAGCCCACCTCGACGTCCTCCAGCCCGACGCGGGAGAGCAGCGCGACGCCGTTCCACTGGTTGACGCCCGCGACCGCGATGTCGTAGCCGAGGGCCTGGAGCCCCATCAGCGGCAGCTGGTCCTCGCGCGCCTTGGTCTCCTGGAGTGCCAGCACGTCGATCTCGTGCCGCTGGACGAACGCCTCCACGCGGTCGATGCGGGAGCGGAGGGAGTTGACGTTCCAGGTGGCGATGCGCACGGGTCCACCCTAAGGAGTGGGCCCACCCGGGACTTCGTGGGGCTGGGCAGGCTTTGCGCAGGAAAACCTTTACAGATCCGGGGTTGATGGGGGAGGTTCATCAGCACGCACCTGTCTCGGGAACTCGTGCTCACCTGCTCGACCTCCGAGATGACGCGTGTCCACAACCCTCATCAAGGAGACAACCACCATGCAGCGCACTCGACTCGGGGCGATCGCCCTCGGTGCCACCGCACTCCTCGGCACGGCCCTCGTTCCGCCGGCCGTCGCGGCCACGGACTCGGAGATCCCGACGTTCCAGCAGTTCCACGCCTCCACCTTCAAGGACGCCGACCAGCAGTACATCGTCAACGGCGACGAGCCGATCGCCAGCACCGGCGAGCTGAAGGCCTACTACGACCGCATGATCGACGGCGCCGAGAAGGCCATGGAGAACGGCCTGGTCGTCAACACCGTCGGTGGCGTCGACGACAAGTGGTCGACCTCGCAGGTCGGCAACCTGACCTACTGCGTGAGCACCAAGTTCGGGTCGCGCTACACCGACGTGGTCAACGCGATGACCAGCGGCGCCGGCCTCTGGGAGGCGGCCTCCTCGCGGATCAACTTCATCCACGTGCCGTCGCAGGACAGCAGCTGCACCACGCGCAACAAGTCGGTGCTGTTCTCGGTCGAGCCCGTCCAGACCACGCAGTACATCGCCCGGGCGTTCTTCCCGAGCACGCCCAAGCGCTCGCGCAACGTGCTGATCGACGACTCGATCTGGACCTCGGGCTCCTGGACCCCGACCAACATCATCGGCCACGAGCTGGGCCACACGCTCGGCTTCCGCCACGAGCACACGCGACCCGAGGCCGGCACCTGCTTCGAGGACAACAACTGGCGTCCGCTCACGCCCTACGACTCGTCCTCGATCATGCACTACCCCCAGTGCAACGGGACGTCGAGCAACCTCAGCATGACCAGCACCGACCGCCAGGGAGCAGCGACCCTCTACGGATCCTGATCACCTGACGCGCCAGCAGTCCCGAACGCCCTCTCCGTCCCGAGCGGAGGGGGCGTTCGTCACGTCCGGCCGCGGGGTAGCGTCGGCGCGTGTCCACCCCCACGTCCCTGATCCTCTCCGCACGTGACCTCGAGTTCATGCTCTTCGAGTGGCTCGACGTCGAGGACCTCAGTGAGCGCAAGCGTTTCGCCGAGCACGACCGCCAGTCGTACGACGCGCTGCTGGCGCTCTGCGAGCAGCTCGCCACCGACCACTTCGCCACCCACTACCGCAAGAGCGACACCGAGGAGCCGGCCTTCGACGGCGAGAAGGTGCACCTCATCCCGGAGATCGGCGCAGCACTCGAGAAGTTCGCCAAGGCCGACCTCCTGACGCTGACCCTCGACGAGGAGTTCGGCGGTCTCCAGGTGCCCCACGTCGTGGCCTCGGCCTGCATGGCGTGGTTCACCGCGGCCAACATCGGCACCGCGGCGTACTCGTTCCTGACGGGGGCCAACGCCGGCCTGCTGCTCGCGCACGGCACCCCCGAGCAGGTCGAGCGCTTCGTCCAGCCGATGCTGGAGGGCCGCTTCTTCGGCACCATGACGCTGTCCGAGCCGCACGCAGGCTCGAGCCTCGGCGACGTGATCACGCGCGCCGTGCCCGCCGACGACGGCACCCACCGCATCTTCGGCAGCAAGATGTGGATCTCCGGCGGCGACCACGAGATGGGCGAGAACATCGTCCACCTGGTGCTGGCCAAGCTGCCCGGTGCGCCGGCCGGGTCCCGGGGCATCTCGCTCTTCATCGTGCCGAAGTTCCTCGTCGCGGACGACGGCTCGATCGGTGAGCGCAACGACGTCGCGCTCGCGGGCATCAACCACAAGCTGGGCAGCCGCGGCACGGTCAACACCGCGCCGGTCTTCGGTGAGGGTGCCTTCACGCCGGGTGGGGCTGCGGGGGCGGTCGGCTATCTCGTCGGGGAGCCCCACAAGGGCCTCTCCTACATGTTCCACATGATGAATGCGGCGCGGTTGGGCGTCGGGATGTCGGCGACCACGACGGCCTACACGGCCTACCTCAAGTCGCTCGCCTACGCCCGCTCTCGCCCCCAGGGCAGGTCGCTGTCCGCCGCCGACCCGACCGGTCCGCAGGTGCCGATCATCGAGCACGCCGACGTGCGTCGGATGCTGCTGGCGCAGAAGTCCTACGTCGAGGGAGCGCTGGCGCTCAACCTCTACTGCTCCCGGCTGCTCGACGTGCAGGCCACCGCGGAGGACGACGCCGAACGTCTCGCGACGGGCCGGCTCCTCGACGTGCTGACGCCGATCGCGAAGTCGTGGCCGTCGCAGTGGGGGCAGGAGAGCAACAGCCTGGCGATCCAGGTGCTCGGGGGCTCGGGCTACACGCGTGACTACGACGTCGAGGCCCACTGGCGCGACCAGCGGCTGAACCCGATCCACGAGGGCACCCACGGCATCCAGGCGATGGACCTGCTCGGGCGCAAGGTGCTCGGCGGAGACGGCGCCTCCCTGCTCGTCCTCGCGGGCCGGATCGAGGAGACCGTGGGCCGGGCGACCGACCTCGGAGGCGAGCCCGCGTCGTACGCAGTGGCTCTCAAGGCGAGCCTCGACCGTCTCGGCGAGGTGACCTCCGGGTTGGCCGCGCTCGGCGACCCCGAGAGGATCATGGCCAACGCCACGGTCTACCTCGAGGCGGCCGGCCACGTCGTCATCGCGTGGATGTGGCTCGAGCAGCTCGTCGCCGTGGGGGAGCGGGTCGGCGACTTCTACGACGGCAAGCGGGCCGCGGCGCGCTACTTCTTCCGGTGGGAGCTGCCCAAGGTGGCGCCGATGCTCGACCTGCTCGCCTCGGGCGACACGACCACGCTGGAGATGCGCGAGGCCTGGTTCTAGCCGTCCTCGGCTGACACGTTCACTGAAGCGGTCCAGCCAGTGCGCCGGTGCAGCGCCACTGACGATGGTCACACAGCATGGGCGCTCATGACGTGCTTGATGCGGGTGTAGTCCTCGAGGCCGTAGATCGAGAGGTCCTTGCCGACGCCGGACTGCTTGAAACCACCATGCGGCATCTCGGCCGGGAGGAGCTGGTGGCAGTTGATCCAGACCACGCCGAAGTCGAGCTCGGCCGCCATCCGGGTGGCCCTGCCGTGGTCGCGGGTCCACAGGCTCGAGGCCAGCGCAAAGTCGACGTCGTTGGCCAGCCGGAGCGCCTCGCTCTCGTCGCTGAAGGGCTGGACGGTCAGCACCGGGCCGAAGATCTCCTGCTGGACGATGGCGTCGTCCTGGCGTACGCCGGCCACGACGGTGGCATCGACGAAGAACCCGGGGCCGTGGCTGTCACCGCCGGCCAGCACCTCGGCGTGAGCCGGCAACCCGGACAGGAATTCTTCGATCCGCTGCTGGTGGGCCGAGCTGTTGACCGGGCCGTAGTCGCTGCCGTCGTCCGGACCGCCGACGCGGAGCCTCTTCGCCGCCTCCGCCAGGAGGCCGGCGAACTCGTCATGCACGGATGCCTGGACCAGCACCCGGGTGGCCGCCGTGCAGTCCTGGCCGGCGTTGAAGTAGCCGGCGGCGGCGATCGCCTCGGCCGTGGCTGCGAGGTCGGCGTCCGCGAACACCAGCGCCGGGGCCTTGCCGCCGAGCTCGAGGTGAACGTTCTTGAGCGTCTTGGCGGCCGACGACATGACCTCCGAGCCGGCCCGGGTGCTGCCGGTGATCGCGACCATGTCGGGGCGCCGGTGCTCCACGAGCGCCCGACCCGTGTCACGGTCACCGCACAGGACGTTGAGGACGCCCGGCGGGAGCACCTCCTGAGCGAGCTCGCCCAGTCGGACCGTGCTCCACGGCGTCGTGTCGGCGGGTTTCAGCACGACCGTGTTCCCGGCGGCGATGGCAGGAGCGATCTTCCAGATCGCCATCATCAACGGGTAGTTCCACGGTGTCACCTGGGCGACGACCCCGACCGGTTCGCGGCGGATGGAGGACGTGAAGCCGGCCTCGTACTCCGCCGAAGCCATGCCGTGCAGCACTCGGGACGCGCCGGCGAAGAACCGCAGCTGGTCCACGCACGGGTCCAGCTCCAGCTCGCGGGTCTGCGGCCGTGGCTTGCCGGTGTTGCGGATCTCGCAGTCCACGAGGTCGTCGGCGTGCTCCTCGACCAGGTCGGCCAGGGCGAGCAGAGCGTGCTGCCGCCGCGCGGGCGTCGTCCTCCGCCACTCGACGAACGCCGCAGAGGCCGCCCCCATGGCACTGTCGACATCCGCGGCTCCGGAGCGCGGCGCTTCTCCGATGGCCGAACCGGTCGATGGGTCGACGAACTCCATGGTGCGGTCGGACGGGACGGACAAGCCGCCGATCACGTTGTTCAGCGTGGTCATGTGCGCTCCTGCTCAGGCGATGGGGAGGTGAATGACGGTCGGGCGATCGCCGGCGAGTGCGGCTGCGGCCAGCCGGCCGAGGTCCTCGACGCCGTCGGCGACGACGCCGATCGCCCCGATGGCCGTCGCCAGGGCGGCGATGTCGGGCCGGTAGAGGTCGACGGCCTGCGGCTCGATGCCGCGCTCCACCATCTGGTCGCGGATCTCGGCATAGCCGCCGTTGTCCACGATCACGATCGGGATCGCCAGCCGCTGCTCGGTCGCGGTGATCAGCTCCTGGATGCTGAACATCGCGGCGCCGTCGCCGAAGAGCGCGACGATCGGCCGTTCAGGGGCTGCGATCTTGGCGCCGATGGCAGCGGGCAGCCCGTAGCCGAGCGTCGCGTAGCCGGTCGGGTAGAGCAACCGGTTGGCCGGAGTGAACGGCCAGAAGTGGACCGTGCCGTAGTAGGTCACCTGCGAGCTGTCGCCGGCCACCACGGTGTCCCTCGGCAGGGCCGCGGCCAACACGCGTTGGATCTCGGCCCACGGGCCGGCATCGGCACCCGCATCCGTCTCCAAGGCCGCCCGGTCGGCCGCATCGACCGCGACCTGGGCGAATCCCTTGTCCCGCATCACGTCGAGCACCTCGACCAGGACGACCTTCGCGTCACCGACGATGGCGATGTCGGCGGTCACGTTCTTGTGCATCTGCGCAGGATCGACATCGATACGTACGACGGTGCGCCGGCCGGGCTCGCCCGGGGCCACGACGCCCCCCCACAGGTCCGAGTCGCCGAGCTCGCTGCCGACGACGAGGACGACATCGGCTTCGTCAAGGAGGCGGTGGGCAGCGGTCAGCCGGATGCCTGCCCCCAGGGACGACGGGTGCGACTCGTCGAGGATGCCCTTGCCATTGACCGTGGTCAGGACGCGAACGCCGTGATCGGCCAGGGCACGCACCTGCTCAGCCGCTCCGCGAGCTCCGCCGCCAGCGACGAGCAGTGGACGACGGGAGCCGTCGAGCGCGGTCGCGACCTCCTCGGCCCGCGTCCGGCCCGGGCCCACCGGGCCCGGGATCGACCTGACAGGCGCAGGACGCCGCAGCCATGCGGCCTCGAGCACATCGACGGGGATCTCGAGGTGCACGGGCCGCGGTCGCGCGGTGGCGAACTGCTCGAAGATCCCGGCGACGACCTCAGGGATCTCGTCGGCCGACTCGACGCGGATGCTGCGACCACACACGGCGTCGAGCGCTGCCTGCTGGTCCTTCACCTCGTGCAGCCAGCCGACGTCGGCGCCGACCTGGCCGCGAGGGGGTCCGGGCGAGATGGCGAGGACGGGGATCGAGTCGGCGTACGCCGTGGCCAGGGCGGTGATCGCATTCGTGATGCCGGGGCCGGAGGTCGTGATGATGACTCCCGGCCGACCACTGACACGCGCATAGCCGTCGGCGGCATAGCCGGCACCCTGCTCGTGGCGGGTGACGACGTGCCGGATCCCAGAGTCGGGGAGGTAGCGGTAGAGCTCCAGGTTGTGCGTTCCCGGGATCCCGAACACGTCGCGGACACCGTGCGCCACGAGCGCGTCGATGACCGCAGCACCGCCGGTGACCTGCTCAGTCATCTGTCTGCTCTCTCGGTGCCATCGCGCTGATGAGCTCGTAGGCCGCATGTGCCGCGGCAATTCCGGTGATCTCGGCGTGGTCGTAGGCCGGAGCGACCTCGACAATGTCGGCGCCGACCAGGTTCAGCTCGCCGAACGACCTCAGGATGTTGAGCAGCTCACGGCTGGTCAGCCCGCCCGCCTCGGGAGTGCCGGTGCCGGGCGCGAAGGACGGGTCGAGCACGTCGATGTCGAGGGAGACATACGTCGGACGGTCGCCGACACGCTTCCGGATCTGCTCGACCGCCCCTCGCCACCCGAGGTCGTCCATGTCGTGGGCGCCGATGACCTGGAAGCCCAGCACCTGGTCGTCAGTGAGGTCCTGGCGGGAGTACAGCGGTCCGCGGATGCCGACGTGCATGCTCGCGGTCTTGTCGATCAGCCCCTCCTCGGAGGCGCGGCGGAACGGCGTGCCGTGCGTCAGGGGCGCACCGAAGTAGGTGTCCCACGTGTCGAGGTGGGCGTCGAAGTGGACGACCGCGATCTCGCCGTGCATCTCGTGCATGACGCGGAGCAACGGCAAGGCAATGGTGTGGTCGCCGCCGATCGTGACGAGCTTGGTGCTTGCGTCGAGGACTCCGCGGACGCCTTCGTCGATCTGCTTGATCGCGTCCTGGATGTCGAACGGGTTGCACGCGATGTCACCCGCGTCGACGACCTGCTGGTCGGCGAACGGCTCGACGTCCTGGACCGGGTTGTAGTTGCGGAGCAGCTTGCTCGAGGTGCGGATGTGTGCCGGGCCGAAGCGGGCTCCGGGCCGGTAGCTCACGCCGGAGTCGAAGGGCACCCCGACGATCGCGACATCGGAGCGCTCGACCTCGTCGCTGCGCGGCAGCCGGGCGAACGTCGATGAGCCGCCGTACCGCGGCTCCATCGTGGCATCGACTGGACCGCGGTTGGTCTTCGTGGAGGTCATGCGTCACAACACTTTCGAGAGGAAGGACTGGGTACGGGTGTGCTGGGGGTTGCCGAAGACGTCGGCGGGGTTGCCCTGCTCGACGATGACGCCGCCGTCCATGAAGACCACCCGGTCGCACACCTCGCGGGCGAAGCCGATCTCGTGCGTCACGACGATCATCGTCATGCCGTCCGTGGCCAGCCCCTTCATCACGTCGAGGACCTCACCGACCAGCTCGGGGTCGAGTGCTGAGGTGGGCTCGTCGAAGAGCATCAGGGTGGGCTCCATCGCCAGGGCACGCGCGATGGCGACTCGCTGCTGCTGACCGCCGGAGAGGGTGGCGGGGTACTGGTTCGAGCGCTCCGCGAGACCGACGCGCTCGAGCAGGGCCAGTGCCTGGGTGCGCACCTGGTCCTTGTTGCGGCGCTTGACATAGGCGGGCGCCTCCATCACGTTCTCCAACGCCGTGCGGTGCGGGAAGAGGTTGAACCGTTGGAAGACCATGCCGATGTCGCGACGGGCGGCGGCGATCTCCTTGCGCCTCAGCTCGTACTTCTTGCCGTGTGCGCGGCGGTAGCCGACGAGGTGTCCGTTGACACTGATCTCGCCGCCGTCGACCCGCTCGAGGTGGTTGATGCACCGTAGGAAGGTGCTCTTGCCGGAGCCCGACGGACCGAGCAGCGAGACGACCTCGCCCCGCTGGACGCTCATGTCGATGCTCTTGAGCACCTCGTTGTCGCCGTACACCTTGCGCACTGCTATGGCCTCGACCATCGGCACGGTGGTGGTCATGAACGTCCTCCGATTCTGGCAAGCACTGTCGGGCGCTTCGTCCCGGACCGGCTGACGCCTCGGCTCATCCGCTTCTCGAGCCGGGACTGGATGATGGTCAAGATGGTGGTCAGCACGAGGTACCACGTGCTGGCCACGATCAGGAGCGGGATCTGCTGGAGGTTGCGGCCGTAGATCAGCTGCGCGGTCGTGGTGAGCTCGGGTAGTCCGATCACCAGGACGAGCGACGTGAGCTTCAGCATCGAGATCGTCTGGTTGGCCGTCGGCGGCACGATCAGTCGCGCCGCCTGGGGCAGGACCACACGCCGGTACGTCGTCACCGGACTCATGCCGAGCGCCTCGGCGGCCTCGGTCTGGCCCTCGTCGACGGCCCCGATCCCGGCCCGGACGATCTCGGCCATGTAGGCCGCCTCGTTCAGGCCGAGGCCGAGGATCGCTGCGGCGAACTGGGTGATGATCGTGTTCGTGGGCCACGACGCCAGGTCGGGGCCGAATGGGACACCGAGCGAGATGGTGGGCAGGACGCTGCCCAGGAAGAACCAGAACAGCAGCTGCACGAGGATCGGGGTTCCGCGGAACAGCCAGATGTAGCCGCCGGAGACCGCCCGGAAGACCGGGTTGTCGGAAAGCCGCATCACCGCGAGAACGGTGCCGAGCGCGATGCCGACCAGCATCGAGATCACGGTCAGCTTCACGGTCATCCAGAGGCCCCGGAGGATGGACTCCTCGAAGAGGTAGCCCCCGACCAGGTCCCACCGCAGCTTCTCGTTCGTCACCGCGAAGAAGATCGCCTCGGCGCCGTACGCCACGAGCACCGCGACCGCGACCCACCGCCAGGGGTGGCGGAGGCGGACGATCGGCTCCTCGGCGTGCGCCATGGGCTGCGGGCGGACAGATGCGGCGGACATGGTCACTTCCCGGTGTTGATCGGGGCACCCTCGAGGGCCTGAGAGGTCAGGTTCCACTTGGCGAGCAGCTCGTCGTACGTCCCTGACTCCTGGACCTTCACCAGGGCCGCCGCGACCGCGTCGCGCAGCTCCGGGTTGTCCTTGGGGACCGGGATCCCGACGGGGAGCAAGCCGAACGGCTCAGCCGGGATCTCGAAGTCGTTCGGCTGCTGCTTGACGTTGTAGGCCAGGGTCAGGTCCAGGGCCAACACGGCGTCAGCGCGTCCCGTCGAGAGAGCCTGGAGGGTGGCGACCTGCTCGGGGAGCGGGAGCTCATCGATCTCCTCCTTGCCCGCGGCGACGCAGTCGGCCGAGATGTCGTCGGCGACGATGTCGCCCGTGGCGCTCTTCTCGACCGCGACCGTTCGACCGCACAGGTCCAGTTGCTCGGTCAGGCCCTCGGGATTGCCCTTGGCGACCATGAACGTCACGCCTGAGCTGAGGTAGTCGACGAAGTCCACCTGCTCCTGACGCTCCGCCTTGTCGATCATCGAGGTGAGGCCGAGGTCGTAGCGGCCGGCCGACAGTCCACCGATGATGCCGTCGAAGTTGGTGTTGTGGAACTGGAACTCGACCCCCAGCACCTCGCCGAGCGCCTCGCCCAGGTCGGCGTCGAAGCCGAGCACGGTCTCGTTGTCAGTGTCGAAGAACTCCATGGGCGGGAAGCTGACGCCAGAGGCGACCCGGACCACACCGGAAGACTTGATGTCGGCCGGCAGCATGTCGGCGATGGTGTCGTCCTTCTCGAGGGCGCTGACGTCGGCGGTCGGCTCTTCTCCGCCAGCGGCCTGGGTGTCGTCGGGGGCGGCGCACCCGGTCGACGCGAGGATCGCCAGTGTGGCCAGAGCGAGGGAAGAGTGGTGGAGCCTCATGGCTCATCTCCTGAAGAGTTGCGTGTGGGACAACAAAGGTTGTCCCACACGATCGTCTCGTTCGTGGAGGGTGTCAAGAGGTTCGGCTACATTGATGACAACAAAAGTTGTCTCAGGAGGAACACCAGTGCGCCCACTTCCCGTCTCCCCCAGCCACGAGGTCCGCATCGGCTCGAAACTGCGGGCTGCGCGCAAGGCACACGGCTACACGCTGGACCAGCTGGCGGTCTCCTCCGGGTTGACGAAGGGCTTCCTGAGTCGGATCGAGCGCGACGAGACCTCGCCGAGCGTGGCGTCGCTGATCACGCTCTGTGAGGTGATGAGCATCGAGGTGGGCAGCCTGTTCGCCACTCCTGACGTCGCGCTCGTCCGTCGAGGTGAGGCGCCGTTGATCAACCTGGGCGGCCGGCTCGTCGAGGAGCACCTCATGACGCCGCGCGCCCAGTCCAAGCTCCAGCTGGTGCACTCCTCGATCGAGCCCGGCGGCACGGGCGGGACCGACCTCTACACGATCAACTGCGAGGTGGAGGTGCTCTATGTGGTCAAGGGCGCCGTCGACCTCATCCTGATCGACCAGAAGCATCGGCTCGCTGCCGGTGACGCACTGACGTTCAACGGCGGCGAGCCGCACACGTGGGTCAACGCCAGCAAGACTCGTTCCGCCGAGGTCATCTGGGTGCTCGTGCCCGCACCGTGGAGCGGCAGCGCCTGACAGCCTTCCGGGCCGTCCAGACCCCGCTCACGAGGCCAGGTACTGCCGCGCCTGCAAGGCCAGCCACGCGGCAGCCCGGGCATCGGGGTCGTCCAGGGATCGGCCGATCGTCTGCTCGATCTGCGTCAACCGGTTGCGCACGGTGTTGCGGTGCAGCCCGAGATCCTCAGCCACCTTGAGCCGTGATCCGTGGTGCGTGAGGAACGAGCCGAGGGTGGCTGTCTGCTCGTCGTCGAGGCCGCCCAGGAAGGACGCCGAGAAGGACTCGGCAACGTCTCGGGCGAGTAGACCGACCGCGCTCTCGTTGACGATGCGTTCCCACCTGACGACTCCGGAGGCGGTGGTCGCCCGGGCGAGAGCGAGGGCAGCCGTGGCATGCGCAGCGGCCACGTCCGGCAGCCGAGCTGCCTCACCGACTCCCACGGCGAGGCCGCGTCCCGCAAGGTCCTCCGCGACGCGCCGCACCTGTGCGGGGGCGGCAACGACGCGGAGAACGTGGTCGTCGATCGTGGCGAGCAGCGGGGCCCGCTCCAGGTGGTCCAGCGCATCCTCGAGGGCGTCACCCGGACCTGAGGCGTGGGCCACCTGCACCCGTCCGGGCAGGGCGGGGGCACCCGATGCCTCGCCGACGACGATGGCGGCCCCAACCTGGCCGCGGGTCAGGAGCTCGTACATCTTCCCGAGGAGGCGACGCCTGGTCTCTCGTCGGTCGCGTTCCTGTTCGACGGTGAGACCGAGCAGGGCCACGGCGGTGGCGATCGCACTGCGCCGTACGTTCGTCACGCGGCCGGGCACGGCGACCGCGAGGTAGTAGCCCGGCCGACCGCGCAGTCCGACCGGGACGACGAGCCTGGTGTGCTGGTCGTCGCTGACGGTGGAGGCAGCTCGTAGGCCCTGGGCGCGGATCCGGTTGAGCTCCACGCCGGCCGCCGCGACGTCGGCGAGCTGCCTGCGAGGCCCGGTGGGCCTCACTTCGAGGCGACCGTCGGGGGAGACCAGGAAGGCTGCTCCGTCGAGGAGCTGGGCCAGGCGCCCGACCACGGCCCGGCGTGGGTCGTGACGAACCGCAGCTGCAGTCAGCTGGCGTTGCGTCTCCAGGGCGAGCTTGGCCTCGCTCTCGTCCCGTTGCTCGAGGAGGTGGACGGCTGCCCGGCTGATCGCCACGAAGGTGGTCTCGCGGGGCACCTCCAGCAGGTTCAGCCTGTGTTGCTCGCAAGCTCGCAGGAGTGCAGCCGGCGCGCGGCGGTGGGTCAGTCCCACACCCAGGGCGAGGGTGGTGACGCCGGCGCCGGCCAGGCGCTCGACGTACCCGTTCCACTGCGAACGCCAGTGCTGGGTGGCCAGCCCTGTCGTGAGCAGGAGCTCACCGCCCTCGAGGAAGGGCGCCGGGTTCTCGAGCTCGCTCGTGGCGACCCAGCGGACTGCGGCATCGGGTCGGGGCAGGTGCACGGCGTGCAGTCTCAGCTCGTCCTGGCGGAGCAGGAGTGCGACGTCGACCACGAGTGCCATGATTGCACAGTCAATCGTTGAAACTTGTGCGAAGTTGGCATCGGCGGGGGAAAGCGGATCGCCTAGCGTCGACGCCATGAGCGAGCACATCGTCGGCGGCCCGGCCCTCCCCCAGGAGCGCCGCCTCGTCACGTCCGTTCCCGGTCCGAAGTCCCAGGAGCTGCAGGTCCGCAAGAGCGCCGCAGTGGCCCAGGGCGTGGGGACCACCCTCCCCGTCTACACGGTCGCGGCGGGGGGTGGAGTCATCGTCGACGTCGACGGAAACTCCCTGATCGACTTCGGCTCCGGCATCGCCGTGACCACGGTGGGCAACAGCTCCCCGCGCGTGGCGGCGGCGGTGGCACAGCAGGTGCAGGCATTCACGCACACCTGCTTCATGGTGACCCCGTACGACGCCTACGTGCGCGTCGCCGAGGCACTCAACCGACTGACGCCCGGCACGCACGACAAACGCACCGTGCTCTTCAACTCGGGTGCCGAGGCGGTGGAGAACGCCGTGAAGATCGCCCGCGTCCACACCAAGCGCCAGGCGGTCGTCGTCTTCGACCACGCCTACCACGGCCGCACCAACCTGACGATGGCGATGACGGCGAAGACCTTGCCCTACAAGAGCGGCTTCGGGCCGTTCGCCTCCGAGGTCTACCGCGCCCCGATGTCCTACCCCTACCGCGACGTCGGGGTCGACGGCGTGGCCGCCGCCGCGCGTGCGATCGACACCATCGAGAAGCAGGTCGGCGCCGACAACCTCGCGGCCGTCGTGATCGAGCCGATCCAGGGCGAGGGCGGCTTCGTCGTCCCGGCCGACGGCTTCCTGACGACCCTCGTGGACTGGTGCCGGGCCAACGGCGTCGTGTTCGTCGCCGACGAGGTGCAGACCGGCTTCGCCCGCACCGGCGAGATGTTCGCCTGCGACCACGAGGGTGTTGTGCCCGACGTCATCGTGACCGCGAAGGGCATCGCCGGCGGCCTTCCGCTGTCCGCGGTCACCGGACGCGCCGAGATCATGGACGCGCCGCACGTGGGCGGCTTGGGAGGCACCTACGGCGGCAACCCGATCGCCTGCGCGGCCGCCCTGGCGGTCTTCGAGACGATCGAGCAGGACGGCCTCGTCGACCGGGCCCGCGCCATCGGCAAGACGATGGTCGAGCGGCTGGAGGCGTTCGCCGATCCGCGAATCGGCGATGTCCGCGGACGGGGCGCGATGATCGCCGTCGAGCTCGTGAGGCCTGGCACCACGGAGCCCGACGCAGACCTCACCAAGGCGGTCGCGACCGCAGCCCACCAGCATGGCCTCGTCGTCCTGACCTGCGGCACCTACGGCAACGTCCTCCGCTTCCTGCCGCCGCTCTCCATGCCCGACCACCTGCTCGCCGAGGGCCTCGACGTCCTCGAGAAGATCTTCCACGACCTCTGATGACCAACACCCTCGTTCCCACGCCGACCACCGGCGGGCCGCTGGACGACGCGCGCACGCAGCTGCGCGATGCGCGGCTCCTCGCCGAGGCCGGCACGACCTGCCCCTGCGCACCGCGGCGGCCTGCCTCGCCGTCGAACGCGTCGCCCAAGCCCACCTCATGAGAGACCTCTACCCGTGACCACCACTGCTTGCTGCCACCTTCGCGGTCCACGACCCCGCCACCACCCAGGTCATCGCGCAGGTCGCGGACGGGACGGCCATCGAGGCACGGGCTGCTGTCGACACCGCCGCCAGGTCGTTCCCGGCGTGGGCCGCCACCGCGCCCCGGGTGCGCGCCGAGGTGCTGCGCCGTGCCTTCGAGCTGATCATCGCCGGAACCGAGCGCCTCGCGGCACTGATCCACTCGGAGAACGGCAAGTCCCTCGACGACGCCCGCGCCGAGGTCGCCTATGCCGCGGAGTTCTTCCGCTGGTTCTCGGAGGAGGCGGTCCGCACCGAGGGAACGTATGGCGCCTCGCCGGCCGGCGGCACCCGGACGATCGTGACGCACAAGCCGGTCGGTGTCGCGGCACTTGTCACGCCGTGGAACTTCCCCGCAGCCATGGCGACCCGCAAGATCGCCCCGGCGCTCGCAGCAGGTTGCACGGTCGTCCTCAAGCCGGCGGCCGAGACCCCGCTCACCGCGCTCGCGATCGTCGAGCTGCTCGGTGAGGCCGGGGTGCCCGATGGCGTCGTCGGTGTCGTGCCCACCACCTCCCCGGCCGAGGTGGTCGGTACCTGGCTCACCGACGACCGCGTACGCAAGGTGTCCTTCACCGGCTCCACCGGTGTCGGGAAGGTGCTGCTGAAGCAGGCGGCCGACCGCGTCCTCAACTCGAGCATGGAGCTCGGCGGCAACGCACCGTTCGTCGTGACCGCCGACGCCGACATCGACGAAGCCGTGGCCGGCGCCTTGATCGCCAAGTTCCGCAACGCCGGCCAGGCGTGCACCGCCGCCAACCGGTTCTTCGTGCACGAGGACGTCGTCGACGAGTTCGTCGTCCGCTTCGGTGCGGCTGTCGAGGACCTTCAGGTGGCACCGCTGATCAGCGCCAAGGCGGTCGAGGGTGTCACGGCGCTGGTCGACGAGGCCGTGGACGCCGGTGCGCGGGTGACCCACCTGGGCGACACCGGCAGCGACGGCTGGTTCTACCCGCCGACGCTCCTGATCGACGTACGGCCCGAGATGCGGATCGCGCGCGAGGAGATCTTCGGCCCGGTCGTCTCGGTGATCACCTGGCGCGACGAGCAGGCGATGCTCGATCAGGCCAACGACAGCGAGTTCGGGCTCGCCGCCTACGTGTACGCGGGGCGGCTCCAGGACGCGCTGCGGATCGCGGAGGCCCTCGACGCCGGGATGGTCGGTGTGAACCGCGGCGTCGTGTCCGACCCGTCCACTCCGTTCGGTGGCGTGAAGCAGAGCGGGATCGGACGCGAGGGCGCACGCGACGGCATCCGTGAGTACCAGGAGACCCAGTACTTCAGCGTGGACTGGTCATGACGTAGCGAGTCGTGGTGGTCGGTGCAGCCACGCCGGCGTGACGGCGGCTCAGCTCGTCGCGACGAAGTCGGTCAGCAGCCCGGGGGTTGCCGTCCCGGCGAGCGCGACGGCGACGTCGAGGCGTACGTCTCGCACCAGCACCCGCTCGGACCCGGCTGCCGTCGTGGCGGTCAGGTCGGTCAGCCCGATCCGGCGCTGCCACCACGACTGGGTGAAGACCCAGCCGATGATGCCGTCGGTCTCCAGCACCGTACGGATCCGGGCCAGCGCCCCGCTGCCGGCGACCAGGTGGTCGTCGGCGAGTGCGTGGCCCAGGTGGCGGTACGACGACTCGCCGACCGCGGCCGCACCGACCAGCAGGACCGCGGCCAGGGTCAGGAACCACACCCACGAGATGTCGAACCACCAGGTCGCGACGGCCGCGAGGAGCAGCAGGTCGACGGCCGCGGAGAGCTGGCGGAACCACGCGCGCCGATGCGCCCTCGGGCCGTGCGGCACGAGCGGATCGGTGAGCGGCCCGGAGTGCTCCAGCACGGCTTCGCCGACGCCGACCGCGACCGCGCGCGGGCAGGGCGGGAGCACCTGGGTGACGCCGCTCTCGACGCCGGTGGCGAGCGTGGAGAGCTCGGCGCCACCGACCAGGCGCATCAGGACCGGCTCGGTCATCTCGACGCCGCGGACCTTGGCCTCCTCGACCGTGATCGAGCGGGTGGTGAACAGCCCGGTGGTGAGGTGCAGCGAGCCGTGCTCGCGCACCAGGCGGAAGTTCCACCACTGCATGACGTAGCCGCTGATGGCGACGACGACCCAGGTGGCCAGGCCACCGATGAGCAGGACGAGGGTCACCACGACGATCGCGAAGCCGGTGATCCAGCTCCACACCGAGGTGGCGGTCCCCTGGTCCCAGATCGGCAGGTCGTCGCCGAACTGCGCCAGGGCGCCGATCGCCCCCGCCAGCAGCACGAGACGCGCCAGGCTGAAGGGCGCGAAGCGCAGCCACGACCAGTCGATCCGGGCGAGGAGCTCCGGCGCGGGCTCGAGCCTGCGTGGGTCGGGCCCTGGTTGGTCGGGCCCTGGTTGGTCGGGCCCTGGTTGGTCGAGCGGAGTCGAGACCTGCCCGAGCTCTGGTTGATCGAGCGGAGCCGGGACCTCACCTCGCCGCCGCAGCAGCAACGTCGTACGCAGTGCCTGCGCGTCGGCGGTCTCCAGCGCGTCGAGCTCGATGCGGTCGTCGTCCACGCCGGTGCCGATCTGCACCTTCTGCAGGCCGAGGAGGCGGTGCAGCAGGGAGGCCTCGAGGTCGACGCTGCGCACCCGGTCGAGCGGCGCGGTCGACCGGGTCTTGTTCAGCAGGCCGCGGCGGACCTGGATCTGGGTGTCGGTGAGCCGGTAGTGGGTGGTGAGCCACGGAATGGCACCGAGCACGACGGGGCCGACCAGCGCGATCGGGCAGGATGAGCGGCCAGAACCGCATGTCGCTCTGACTGACGCCGATCAGGGCGATGAAGACGGGCACGAGCGCCTGCCGCAGCACCTTGACCGGGTCGAGCAGCAGCTTGCGCGGGCTGAGCCGCGACCACCCGTCGCCGGGGGAGGGGATCACGTCGCGTCGCCCTGCGTCGCGGCGGTGATCTCGGTCAGCTGGGCGACCACCTCGCGGGCGGTGGTGTCGTCGAGGCAGGCGATGGTGATCGGGCCGGCGGCCGAGGCCGTGGTCACCGTGATGGAGGCCAGCCCGAACAGCCGCATGAGCGCGCCCTGGCGCGAGTCGACCGTCTGCACGCGGCTGATGGGCGCGATCCGGCTCTCGCGGCCGATCCAGCCCTCGCGGGTGTGCACTGCGGTCGGCGTGACCTCCCAACGGTGGACCCTGAAGCGGATCCGCGGCATGACCGCGACGTGCACCGCTGCAGCCACGGCGACGGCCACCACGACGAGGCCGACCCAGCCCGGCACGTCCGGGACCACCAGGAAGGCGATCACAGCACCGAGGACGAGGAAGGCGTCCCCGATGAGGGCCGAGACGGTCCAGAACGGGATCGCGCGCGGCGACACCTGGTTGGTCGGCGCGCGCAGCACCGGCGTACCCCCCACGTCAGTCATGCGGACGAGTCTTGCACGGTGCCCGAGCCCGGGCCCGAGCGCCGTTTCCGTGGGCTTTTCGTACGCCGCCGCCATCGCCGTAGACTCCCGGCCCGTGGCTCTCACCATCGGCATCGTCGGTCTCCCCAACGCGGGCAAGTCAACCCTCTTCAACGCACTGACCAAGAACGACGTGCTGGCGGCGAACTATCCGTTCGCCACGATCGAGCCCAACGTCGGCGTCGTCGGGGTTCCCGACGACCGCCTCCCGCAGCTGGCCGAGGTGTTCGGCTCGGCGAAGCTGCTGCCAGCGACCGTCGAGTTCGTCGACATCGCCGGCATCGTTCGCGGCGCCTCCCAGGGCGAGGGCCTCGGCAACAAGTTCCTCAGCCACATCCGCGAGTCGTCCGCGATCTGCCAGGTCACTCGCGTCTTCCGCGACGAGGACGTCACTCACGTCGACGGCGAGGTCAACCCCGCCAACGACATCTCGACCATCCAGACCGAGCTGATCTTCGCCGACCTGGAGACCGTCGACCGGGCGATCGCCCGCCTGGAGAAGGAGTCGCGCAAGGTCAAGGACCTGGTGGCCAACCTCGATGCCGCCCGGGCCGCCAAGGACGCGCTCGAGTCCGGTACGCCGATCATCGCCACCGACATCGACCGCTCCCTGCTGCGCGAGCTGTCGTTGCTGACGGCCAAGCCGTTCATCTTCGTCTTCAACTGCGATGCCGACGAGCTCGCCGATGAGACGCTCAAGGACAAGATGCGCGAGATCATCGCGCCGGCCGAGGCGATCTTCCTCGACGCCAAGTTCGAGTCCGAGCTCGTCGAGCTCGACTCCGACGAGGAGGCCCACGAGATGCTGGCCGAGATGGGCATCACCGAGTCCGGCCTGGACCAGCTCGCCCGCGTCGGCTTCGACACCCTTGGGCTGCAGACCTACCTCACCGCAGGTCCCAAGGAGACGCGCGCGTGGACGATCACGAAGGGCGCCACCGCCCCCGAGGCCGCCGGAGTCATCCACACCGACTTCCAGAAGGGCTTCATCAAGGCCGAGATCGTCTCCTTCGACGACCTGATGGCCGCCGGCACCATGCTGAAGGCCAAAGAGGCCGGCAAGGTGCGCATGGAGGGCAAGGACTACGTCATGGCCGACGGCGACGTGGTGGAGTTCCGCTTCAACGTGTGAATCGACGCGTTCGCGCAGGTCAGAGGCGGTGTCGCCCCTGACAGTCCGCACATGGTCCGCAACAATTTCAGCAGCACATGCTCGGGAGTTGTTCTCCGAACAGTCCTCGGAGCGGCGCTACCGACGGGAATCGCCTGCGATGTGGCCCGATGGCGGCGGTGCGGCGCACTCCACCCAACGCCCGGAGCGGGATGGAAGTTCGTCGACGTCCAGCGGTGCGTTGTCTCCATCGACCAGTCGATCGAGGCGGGCACGAGTTGGGCCTTGTTCCAGCCCGAACGAGCACGCTTAGGGATCTGACGCGTCGCCTTAACGCGGCGGAATGCCCCACGGTCGAGCGGGCGATACAAGTGGGGATGACGAGGGAAGTCGGGTCTAGAACGGCGGGCGAAGCCAACATTGATTACAGGAGTGTGGGCTATCGACGGCCTCTCGTGACAAGCGTAGTTTGGGTGGAACCGGGTCGGCGTTCTCCACCGCGTGTCTGCCGTTGCCCGGCGGTTGTGGCCGGTGAGGAGCGCTGTTGGCGATGCTTCCTGTTCGGTGTCGTGCGATCCCGCGCATGCGCCTGGTCGCGGCCGCTGAGATGATGCTCCTAGTCACTGTCCTGCTGGGCGGCTGCGATTCGCCTGGACCGGCACCGCTCGCAGTTCCGACGGGCGTGGAACTGGGGGCTGCAGTCGATGGTTTCGTTGACGAAAGCCTGTCTCCTGGCCTACGCAATCGAAGGGCGATCCTGGTCGCCGTCAATGGCAAGACGGTCGTCGAGCGCTATTACGACAGCGGCGCCGGCGAGTCCGACGACCTCGCATCGGTCACCAAGAGCTTTCTGTCCACACTGGTCGGCATCGCGGTGTCCGAGGGGGTCCTTGAACTCGACCAGAACCTCGATGAGCTTCTCCCCTCCTACGCCGACGTGATGACGCCCCAGGTGGGCGCGATCACCGTCCGACAGCTGCTCACAATGACCGCGGGGCTACCAGCTGATGGCGCCGTGGATCCGCGACCCTCCGGAGAGGACTGGGTCGCCGACATAGTGCGGCGCGGAACAGTGCAGCCTCCCGGCCAAGGTTTTGCCGTGCTGCCAGCGTGGGTAGCCACTTACAGGGCGAGCCGGTCGCGGCGTCCGGCGGGACGTGTTGCGCCGGCGATAGCGCGCGCTGGCCGCAACCCTCGTCGAGGCCTCCGGCCGGCCGCTGTTGGCCTACGCGAGGGAGAAGCTGTTCGATCCGCTCGGGATCGACACCACGCCCAGCATTCTCAGCCGGTCCTGACGGGTGTGTCTGACCGCGTCGAGGCACGTCAGATCCAGACCTACGACAAGGCAGGGTTCGCTTGGCCGCGTGACCCCCAAGGCATCAACGTCGGCTACGGCACCATGAAGATGACCGCTGCCGACATGGTCAAGCTGGGCAACCTCTACCTCCACAAAGGAGCGTGGGAGGGCGAGCAACTAGTTCCAAGCGGATGGATCGAAGAGGCGACCAGTAGTGCCGTGAGCACGGGAGACGGTGGCTTCGGGGGACCTGGCTACGGCTATCAGTGGTGGGTCACCACGTCCGGTGACCATCCGGCGTTTGCGGCGATCGGGTACGGCGGACAGAACGGGGCTGACCGCCGACCGTCCAAGGCCCTTGCGCGCCGGTCGTTCTCGGTTCATGATCGGGTCGTCCCTGACCTTCGCCTGGTCGTGGTCGCATCCACCTGGTTGCGAGCGACACCACCAGCTGTTGACTCCCGCATCTGGCAGACCATGGTCGACTTGGCCATCGTTCCAGCAATTCGAGCCCGACGTCGACCTGATGGCCCACCTCTCCAACTTCTGCCGAAGGCAGGTAGGCGCAGTGATCAAACCGCGAGCTCAAAGGCGGGGTTCGATGATGAGTGGCACCTGGGAAATTGGTCGACCAGAAAGACGAAGCGCACTCACCGAAGGGGCCGGTAGGGCATTCTGGGCGCAAAGGGCTAGTCGGTAGTCGTGTAGGCGACGTGCTGGCCAGCGGGGGAGTGAGTCGCGTCGCTAGCCTGAGACCCCCGTGGCGCAGGTCGTGACCACGAGTTCGTTTGCATTCTCCCTTTGCAATGTTGGCGGGCGAGATCTACCCCTCCACTCCGAGCGTGAAAACGCACGCTGCCCATGTTCGTCTCGATATGGGCGCGCGGCGGCGCGCAGCGGATGTGGATAGGGACGACTTCACGAGCGCAAAGACGCACCGGGCGAACGCACTCATCTCAGTCATCCATGGGCCGGTTCAGCCTTCCGCATCGCAGCGCGCAGCCAGCGGCGCCCACCCGCGTTGTTCGGCGGCCGGTGGGCGGGTGGCGCAGTGCTGCCGCGGGGGACGAACTTGGTGGGCAGGACCGTCGATGTTGGCTCAGCTTCGCCCGTCACGAACGCGACGACCAGCTCCGCCGATGCACTTCGTCAGCGAATTGCTTGACTAGAGCTGCGCCATGGCGCTTCGGCAGGCCCTGCTCCATTTTGGTGACCTTCGATTCGAGCGCGGTCGCCGTCGGATTGCCTTGGCGGCCGTACGAATAACCCGGCATCTCGCCTTTGAACACGCGCGCCAGATCGTGCGCGTCGGGGTAGCCGTAGGCGACCGCGACGTGCATCGGCTTGTGGACCGAAAAGTGTTCGATGGGCGACTCGAGATCCGAGCGTAGGATCGTCGTGGTAAGTCCGGTTTTCATGCAGTGCCTCCATCCGATGCCTGGGCGCGAGCGACAAGCACGTGGGTGCGCATCGGGTACGCCAGCACGCCGTCGATCACGTAAGGCTGCAACGCCTCGCGCACGTCCCGCACGAAGCGCTCCCGCGCGTCTGCCGACAGCTTCGCTACCGCATGCCGCGTGGACGGCGAGCCACGCGTCATGCCTTCCAGAAACGATTGTATGGAACCGAACTGCGAGACGCCCTCCTCGGTTCTGAGCTCGATGCCTGCGAAGCCAGCCTGCGCGGCCGTCGCGCGAATCTCTTCCGTATTCGAGAACGAGCAGGCGCGCTTTGCCGGTGCCGCATCGACCCCGAGCCGTTCGAGCCCCTGCACGACCACGTGATGTCCCTTGTTAGATTCCAGCGGTCCCCAGAAGCTCGCAACGAGCCTTCCCGAAGGCTTCAGCACGCGGCGTATCTCCGCAAAACCTTTCAGCCGGTCCGGAAAGAACTGCAGCCCCTGCAGACACAGCGCGAGATCGAACTCGTCGCTTTCGAGCGGCATTTCCAGCGCGCTCGCACAATGCCACTCCATCGGCGTCTCACCGCCGCGTGAAAGCTGCCGCGCGAGCTCGATCACGCCGGGATCGATGTCAATGCCAACGGCCCTGCCCGTCGGCCCGACGTGTGCCGCCGCGAGCCTTGCGCCGATGCCAGTGCCGCATGCGACATCCAGCACATGCTCGCCGGCCTTCGGTGCAGCGAGCCCCACCTGGAGCTCCGTCCAGTGCCGAAACATGCCCGGCACCATGTGCTGCTCGTAGGCTTCCGCAACTGTCGTATCGATTGATTTCTCTGACGCCAATTTCGAGATCCGATTTCTTTCCGCACAGCTCAAGGTTGGTTCGCGTCGCGCGCGCGATCGAAATCAGAATATCCGCATCCGAAGGCGGCAGCTCGATGTTGGGTGATGTCGGTGACCCATAGCTCGTAGCGATCACCGAATGCTGTGGCCCACAGTCGGTGCAAGGCCACCCGTGCTGCCGCGTCAACCCGGTCACTCTCAAGCACAGCAACGTCCACGGTCCGCAACCTAGCTTCCGGGGCTGATCCGTTGCACCACATGAACGTGCACCATCAGCGGCAAATCCGGCAGGCGCTTCAAGATCAGAGGTCACCGAGTAGGGCGCCTTGGCCGGCTGACAGGGCATGACGCGTTTGCGCAGGTCAGAGGGGGTGTATGCATGCCCTCCCACTCCGCACAGAGTCCGCAAGAAATTTGAGCGTGGCCCGACGGAGCTGTCTCGGCAGCCCAATCTCCGGACCCAGTGCAGCCAGTTGCCGACAGCAGTGATGGTGCTGGGGGTTCCACAGGTGTTCACTGGTGCGATGGCGACCTTTCCGGACGGCCGGCCAGCCGGAGTCCTGGCCGCTGTCGGCGGGACACCCATGGTGGAGCTCCAGCGTCTGGTGCCGAGCTCGGGGGCGCGCATCTTTGTGAAGTGGGAGCCCGCCAACCCGACCGGCTCCATGAAGGACCGGATGGCGGTCGAGGTGATCCGATCGGCTGCGGCGGACGGCCGGCTGAAACCTGGCGGCACCGTCGTCGAGTACACCGCCGGGACGACGGGCATCTCACTCGCGCTGGTCTGCGCGGCGCTCGGGTACCGGCTGCACGTGGTGTTCTCGGACGCGTTCAGCGTCGAGAAGCGCAAGACCATGCTCGCGCTCGGCGCGGAGATCACCGACGAACCCAGCGACGGCGGTCGCATCACCGAGGAACTCATCAAGCGGATGATCGCCACCTCCGCGGAGATCAGCAAGCGTCCCGGGCACTGGTGGTCCGACCAGCTGAACAACCACGACGGGGTGCGCGGCTACCTGACCCTCGGCGAGGAGATCTGGAGACAGACCGGAGGGCGTGTCGATGCGTTCGTGCATGCTGTGGGCACTGCCCACTCGATCCATGGCGCGCCGCGCGGGTTCGGCGAGACCGCTGCGCCAGCTCGGGTGGTGGCGGTGGAGCCCGCTGAGTCCGCGGTGCTGTCGGGCGCTCCGACCGGCGCGCACCGCATCGAAGGGATCGGCATCGGTTTCATCCCGCCGCTGTGGCAGCCGGAGCTGGTCGACTCCATCGAGCAGGTCCGAAGCGACGACGCACAACAGATGGCCCGCCGGCTCGCGGCCGAGGAAGGGATCTTCGCCGGTACGTCCACTGGAGCCAACGTCATCGCGGCCCTGCGCGTCGCCGAGACTCTGCCCGTCGGGGCCCAGGTCGTGACCCTCGCCGTGGACTCCGGTCTTCGCTATCTCAGCAAGGCGCCCTACGCGTGATCGGCCCGTGCTGTCAGGCGGCGACGTCCGGCGCTTCAGCCCACGCTGTGCGCCAGCCGCGCGACCGCGGCGGCCACTCGGGACCCGAACATGACGGGGTCGTTGTGGTCGGCACCCGCGAGCACCACGCGCTCGGCCAGGGAGGGGGAATGGTCCGCGACGCTGGCGCTGAGCACTGAGGGGACGACTGAGTCGCGGTCGCCGTAGATGACCGTCACTGGCACGTCGCTGGTGCGGAGGTGCTCCATGACGGGGTACCGGTCGCGAAGCAGCGCACGCACCGGCAGCCATGGGTAGTGGTGCGCACCGACGTCGGCAAGCTCGGTGAATGGCGAGCGGAGCACCATCCCCGCCGGCGGGTGCCGGGCCTGGAGAGCCGCAACGACGCCTGAGCCCAGCGACTCGCCGAAGTAGAGGGTCCGTTGCGCTGGGTAGCCGAGTTTCATCAGGGCCTCTGCGCCGGCGTCCGAGTCCGCAGCGAGGCCGTCCTCGCTGGGGTGGCCTGGATTGCCGCCGTAGCCGCGATAGTCCATGAGCAGTACGGAGAGTCCGCGGCGACTCAGCTTCCGGGCCAAGTCGGCCCTGCCCGCCCGGTTGCCACCGTTGCCAGGCGCGACCAGGACCGCCATCCCGGTGTCCTCTGGGCCGGCCGCCGGGACGAACCAGGCACCCAACTCGAGTCCGTCGGCCGTGTAGAGCGTGACGTCTCGGGCACCGTCGATGACGTCTGCGGCGGGGGCCACCGGCCCCGGATCAGGAAAGTAGATCAGCTGACGCTCGAGCGACCACGCCATCGCAAGCACCGTCCCCACGAGCAACAGCACCGCGAGGAGGCCAAGCGTGAACCTCCTGCGATGCGACCTGGTCACTACTTGTCATCACCTTGCTGTTAGCCGGGTTCCTGGGTCCACAGGTACCCGTTCTCTGGTCTGCCGGCGGAGCCGTAGCGGGGGCGCACCTCGGCCAGCCCCGTCGCCACCAGTTGCTCCAGATAGCGGCGGGCGCTGACCCGTGCGAGTCCGCAGCGGGTACCGGCTTCCTCCGCGGACAGGTCGCGTCCCGCGTCGCGCAACGTGTCCGCGACCAGTTGGAGCGTGAGGGGGGACAACCCCTTGGGCAGGTCACGGATCTCGCTCCTGCGGGGTCGCGCGGACAACAGCCGGTCCACTTCGTGCTGGTCCTGCACGGTCGCCCGTCGAGCCGACAACATCCGCAGCTTGTCTCGCTGGGCCGCGTAGCTCTCCAGATGCTCCCGGAACACGCGCAACGGAAAGGGCTTGATCAGGTAGTCGGCTACGCCGCCTGCCATCGCCGTACGCACCGTCTCGACCTCGCGGGCCGCCGTGATGGCGAGGATGTCCACGTCTGCGCCGTCAGGTCGCGATCGCAGGCGGCGAATGACCTCCAGGCCCGAGATGTCGGGCAGGTGGATGTCGAGCAGCACCAAGTCCGGGTGGAGCTCGTGGGTGGCGTGTAGGGCTTGGGCGCCGGTGTGCGCCACCGCAACGACGCTGAAGCCCGCGATGCCTTCGACGTAGGCGCGGTGGACCTCGGCGACGGCGAAGTCGTCATCGACGACCAGAACCCGGATCCCCGGTGCGGGGTCCATCACGCCTCCCACGTCGTCGGTCCGGGGGCGCTCGACGAGCCGGCGAACGCACTGGACGGCAGCTGGACGCCGAAGACGGCCCCACCTCCGGGCTGGTCATCTACGGCGATCGTGCCGCCCCGCCGGGCGACGATGCGCGCCACGAGCGCGAGCCCGATCCCGCGGCCCTGGTGCTCGTCGATCGCTGTCTTCGTGCTCACGCCGAGCTCGAAGATCCGGTCCCGCAGCTCGCTTGGGACCCCGGGTCCGTCGTCGCTCACCCGCACCTCCACGCCCCCGGCGTCGTGCCGGACCAACAGGTCGACGGTTCCTCCGGGGCCGACCGCATCGACGGCGTTGTCGACCAGGTTGGCCAGGATCGTGACGACGTCGTCGCCGGCTCCGTCTGCCACCGCCGTGCCAGGTTCGAGCCGGAGGGTCAGTCCCTTCTCTCGCGCAAGGGCCATCTTGGCGAGCACCACGGCGGCCACAGCCGGGTCGTCGATGCTACTCACCCTCGCCCCTGCGATCGCGCCGCTCCCACCGCCCACCCGCTCGATGAACCCGACGGCGTCGTCCCTGCGGCCGAACTCGATGAGCCCGGACAGGACGTGGAGGTTGTTGGAGAACTCGTGGGCCTGGGCCCGCAGCGCATCGGTGATCGTGCGTTGACCCTCCAGCGCCCGCCAGGCCTCCGACAGCTCGGTCCGGTCCCGGAGGACGAGGACGCGACCGACCTCACGGCCGTCGACCCGCGCCGCGGTGCTGTTCACGACCAGGATCCGCTCACCGACCAGTACCACGCGGTCGGAGACGTCCTCCGGGTGCCGGACCAACGGCAGCAGGTCGTCGGGATCCAACACCTCCTCCGCGAGGCGCCGGGTGGGATCCTCGGTGATCCCCAGCAACCGCATGGCCTCGTCGTTGACCAGCGCCAACCGTCCGTGGTCGTCGACGGCCACCACGCCTTCTCGGATGCCGTGGAGCATCGCGTCGCGGGCCTGGAGCAGCTCGGCGATCTCCTCCGGCTCCAGGCCGTGGATCCGACGCCGGACCAGGCGGGTCACCGCGATCGCACCGACGACGCCGACGAATGCGGCACCGGTCAACCAGGCCACCAGCCGAGGCAGCACCCCTGCCAGATCGGAGGACAGCTCGCTCTCCAGGATTCCGACCGAAACCAGACCCTTGATCCGCCCGGAGTCGTCGCGGACCGGCACCTTGGCGCGCAATGAGACGCCCAGAGTGCCGGTCTCGGTGCCGACGAACTCGGCTCCACCGAGGGCAACGCTGGGGTCGGTCGAGACGCGGGCCCCGATCTTGGCGGGGTCGGGATGGGAGTAGCGGACCCCTTCGATGTCGGTGAACACCACGAATTCGGCCCCGGCCGACTGGCGCACCAGTTGGGCGAGCGGCTGCAGTGCCGCGGACGGGTCGTCGGAGGCATAGGCCTCCCGCACCGCCGGCTGTTCGGCGAGGCTCCGAGCCATCTCCAGCACCCGCCCGGCGTACGTCTGCCGGATCTGCTCCTGCTGGAGGTTGAAGGCCAACCACCCCGCCGCAACCAGAACTGCGAGAACGATCGCGACCTGCATCGCCAGCAGCTGCGCGGCCAGAGGCAGTCCCTTCTTCATGCCGCCATCCTGCCCCACTTCGGTGTGTCGGGCGTCACGACCAGAACGACCATTACGACCGGTACGACCAGAGGCTGGGCCGGTGCTGGGGGACGCGCTTAGCGTCCGGGCAGCTCGTCAGGTAACACTCCCGAAACGAAGGGCTCGATCCCATGGACATGTCGTCCTCCCTCATCCGTACCCCGGCACGCCGCCGGACCAGTCGTCCGCGCACCGTCGCTGCACTCCTCGGGGTCGCCGCGCTCACGCTGTCCGCTTGCGGCGGTGGATCCTCGAGCACCGGAGCCGAGGACGCCAGCGCCTCCCGCATCCAGCTGATGGCGCCGGCCGATCCCGGCGGCGGCTGGGACGGCACCGCACGGGCCATGGCCGCGAGCATGGAGGGCGCCGGACTGGCCAAGTCCACGCAGGTCAGCAATGTGCCGGGCGCCGGCGGCACGATCGGCCTCGCCCAGCTCGCGAACGAGACGAGCGAGGACTACCTGATGGTGATGGGCCTGGTCATGGTCGGGGCGATCGAGACCAACGAGTCACCGGCCACCCTGGACGACGTCACGCCCATCGCCCGGCTGACCGCCGAGGACGAGATCATCGTGGTCCCGGACGCCAGCCCCTACGTGACCATCCAGGACCTCGCGGACGACCTCGCCGCCAACGGCCGAGACGTGGCCATCGCCGGCGGCTCCGCCGGCGGCACCGACCACATCGTCGCCGGCCTGCTCACCAAGGCCGCGGGCGCCTCCCCCGAGGACCTCAACTACATCGCCTACTCCGGCGGCGGCGAGACCCTCGCGGCACTGCTCGGCAACAAGGTCTCGGCCGGCATCTCCGGTGTCAGCGAGTACGCCGAGCAGGTCAAGGCCGGCAAGCTGCGCGCGCTCGCGGTCACCGGACCCGAGCGGGTCGACGGAATCGACGCCCCCACCCTGACCGAGGCCGGCTTCGACATCGAATTCATCAACTGGCGCGGCGTCGTGGCACCCGCCGGACTCTCGGACACCGCAACGGACCGTCTCGTCGACCTGGTCACCGAGATGCACGACTCCGCCGAGTGGCAGGACGCCCTGGAGACCAACGGCTGGGACGACACCTTCCTGACCGGCGACGAGTTCGCCGCCTTCATCGAGGAGGAGCGCCAGGTGACCACCACGGTGCTGCGTGACCTCGGCCTCGTGAGCTGACCATGAGTGCTCCTGCCAGCACGACGCCCGGATCGGCGCCGTCCGCCACCCCCGACGTCGTCGTCGCCGCGGCCGTGATCCTGCTCGGCGTCGCCACCCTCGTGGGTGCGACCCGGATCACGGTGCCGCTCAGCTCCAACGTGGTCGGCCCCCGGGTCTTTCCCTACGCCGTCGGCGTTGCTCTGCTGCTCTCGGGCGCAACGGTGCTCGTCTCCGCGCTGCGGGGCCGACTCGGTGCGCCGGAGGAGGGCGAGGACGTCGACGCGGACGCCGCCACCGACTGGGTCACTCTCGCCAAGATCGCCCTGTCGTTCGCCGCGCACATCGCGGTGGTCGACGTGGTTGGGTGGGCGCTGGCAGGAGCACTGCTCTTCACCCTGGTCGCCTGGTCCCTGGGCGCGAAGGTCGTCCGGGCCGCGGTTGCGGGCGTCATCATCGGCTTCACCGTCCAGGCCCTGTTCGTGACCGCGCTCGGTGTGACGCTGCCGGCCGGACCGTTCGAGGGGGTGAGTCTCCTCGATGGGTGACTTCGCTTCGTTGATGGACGGCTTCGGCGTCGCGCTGCAGCCGACGTACCTGCTCTACGCGCTGATCGGCGTCACCCTCGGCACGGCCGTCGGTGTGCTCCCCGGCATCGGCCCGGCCATGACGGTGGCCCTGCTGCTTCCCGTGACCTACACGCTCGAGCCCACCGCAGCGTTCATCATGTTCGCCGGTATCTACTACGGCGGCATGTACGGCGGCTCGACCACCTCGATCCTGTTGAACACACCGGGCGAGTCCGCGTCCATCATCACCGCGCTCGAGGGCAACAAGATGGCGCGCTCCGGTCGCGGAGCCGCAGCCCTGGCGACCGCCGCGATCGGCTCCTTCGTCGCGGGCACCATCGCGACGATTGGGCTCACCATCGCGGCCCCGACCCTGGCCGAGCTCGCCGTCCAGATCGGGCCGCCCGACTACGTGGCTCTCACGGTCGTCGCGCTCCTGACCGTGTCGGCCCTCCTCGGCAGCTCGATCTCTCGGGGCGTTGCGGCGCTCAGCCTCGGACTGCTGGTCGGCCTGGTCGGCACCGACAGCCTGACCGGCCAACGACGCTTCACCATGGACCTGCCGGTGCTGGCCGACGGGATCGACGTCGTCACGTTCGCCGTGGGCGTCTTCGCCGTCGGCGAGGCCCTGTGGGTGGCGTCCCGGCTCCGCCACGGGCCCCTGCACGTGATCCCGGTGAGCCGCGGCTGGATGAGCCGCGACGACTTCCGTCGTTCCTGGAAGCCGTGGCTGCGCGGCACGGCCCTGGGCTTCCCGATCGGCGCGATGCCGGCCGGTGGCGCCGAGATCCCGACGTTCATGTCGTACGCAATGGAGAAGAAGCTGTCGAAGAACCCCGAGGAGTTCGGGCACGGTGCCATCGAGGGCGTCGCCGGACCGGAGGCGGCGAACAACGCGTCGGCAGCCGGCGTGCTCGTCCCGCTGCTCACCCTGGGGCTGCCGACCTCGGCGACCGCTGCCGTGCTGATCGCGGCGTTCCAGACGTACGGCATCCAGCCCGGTCCGTTGCTGTTCGAGTCCGAGGGACCGTTGGTGTGGGCGCTGATCGCGAGCCTCTACATCGGCAACGTGATGCTGCTGCTGCTCAACCTCCCGCTGGTGGGGTTGTGGGTGCGGTTGCTGCAGGTGCCGCGTCCGTACCTCTACGCGGGGATCCTGATGTTCTCGGCGCTCGGCGGCTACGCCCTGAACGGAGTCCGCACGGACCTCTGGGTGCTGCTCGCGGTGGCGTGCTCGGCTACCTGATGCGACGCTTCGGTTATCCGGTGGGCCCGGCCGTGATCGGCCTGATCCTCGGGCCGATCGCCGAGGAGCAGCTGCGCCGCACCCTGGCGATCAGCCAGGGCGACCCCTCGGCGCTGGTCTCAAGCCCGTTCGCAGCGACCGTCTACGCCTTGCTGGCTCTCGGGGTAGTAGCGACCGTGGTCCTACGCCGCCGGACACTGCGATCGTCGGCTGCTGCATGACTAGCTTGAATGCCTACGTCCCTGCGACGGTCGGCGAGTTCTTCTCGACGACCGGACCGTGAACTCGCTGAGCATGTCGATGCCGTTGTCGGTAGTACCGGTTGGCTGCATGGCGAGCC
>CAVRLH010000022.1:0-45562 GCA_963721925.1 uncultured Actinomycetota bacterium
GACGTGGAAGAGCAGTGCCCCCGGCGGGTGGCCCGCGACGTGGATCGGCCAGTTGTCCGGGTGCGACTTCGGGATCCGGTCGACGTAGCCGCCCAGCATCGCGGGGATGTCGGTGACCTGCCGGGCGGTGACGAGGTACTCGTCCTGGTTGGCCATCACCCGCGTCAGGCCGGCCCCGCCGTCGACCAGGGCGAGCGAGAGCAACCACGCCAGCCCCACGACGTACGACGTCAGCAGCAGGCGGCGCCACGTCAACGTGCGGGCCAGCGCCTCGCCCCGCCAGACCCCGGCCAGCGCGATCAGGACCGCAAGCACGCTGACCGGCGCGGCCTTGGCGTCGAGGTAGCCGTGGGTCGGGGGCAGGCCGAGCATGTCGCTGCGCGCGTCGACGTCCCAGCCGAAGAGTGGCGGCACGACGAACGCGGCGACCACCACCACCAGGGCGAGGAGCAGACCGACCGTCGCCCGGCGGACGGCGGGGCGCTCGTCCGGGGTCACGTCGGTCATGGCGAGCAGCCTATGGACGTCGCAGTTCGGCGCACCGCCGCCGGGCACATGTCACGACTTCGTAAGGCCGGCGCCCGTGGCGTTCGCCGCCCTCCGCACTAGCGTCGACCCCGTGCCGACCTGCGATCTCGTCCTCCCCTGCCGCGACGAGGCTCCGGCGCTGCGGGACCTGCTGCCGCGGGTGCCGGCCGCCTTCTCGGTGGTCGTCGTCGACAACGGCTCGCGCGACGACACCGCCGACGTGGCCCGTGCCCTGGGCGCCCGCGTCGTCACCGAGACGACGCCCGGCTACGGCGCTGCCGTCCACGCCGGGGTCGAGGCGGCCACGGCCGAGTTCGTCGCGGTCATGGACGGCGACGGATCCTTCGACCCCGACCAGCTGGTCGCCCTGCTCGACGACGTGACGTCGGGCCGGGCCGACATCGCCGTCGGGCGGCGACGCCCGGTGCGGCGCGGGGTCTGGCCGTGGCACGCCCGGGTCGGCAACGCACTGATCGTGGCCTGGCTGCGCCGCCGGATCCAGATGGACGCCCACGACATCGCCCCGATGCGGGTCTGCCGTCGCCAGGCGCTGCTCGACCTCGGTCTGGCGGACCGACGCTTCGGCTACCCGGTCGAGCTGCTCCAGGCGATCACCCTCGCCGGGTGGCGGGTCAGCGAGCACGACGTCGACTACCACCCACGAGCCGTCGGCACCCGCTCCAAGGTGTCCGGCTCGGTCGTCGGCACCGTCCGCACCGCCCGCGACTTCTGGCGGGTGCTCCGATGAAGGTGCTGCTCGTGGCCAAGGCCCCCGTCCCCGGCCAGGTGAAGACCCGGCTCGGCGCCCGGATCGGTCACGACGCGGCTGCCGGCCTGGCCGCCGCCGCGCTCCTCGACACCCTCGATGCCTGCCGCGGCACCGGCGCCGCGGGACACCTGAGCCTCACCGGCGACCTCGCCGACGCCGTCGAGGGCGAGGCGATCTCGGCCGCACTCGAGGGTTGGACGATCAGCCCGCAACGCGGCGACACGTTCGCCGAGCGGCTGGTGGCCGCCCACCACGACGCCGGTGCCGGCCCGGTCGTCCAGATCGGGATGGACACCCCACAGGTGACCGCCGCCGACCTGACGGCAGTCGCGGACGGCCTTGCTCGGTACGACGCCGTGCTCGGGCCGGCCGTGGATGGTGGCTGGTGGGCGCTCGCGCGGCAGGACCCCGACGTCGTACGGCACGTGGCGGAGGTGGCCATGTCGACCCCCGCCACGTTCGTCGACACGCACCGGGCGCTGGAGCGGGCGGGCTGCCGCGTCGGCCACGCCGCCTCGATGACCGACGTCGACACCGTCGCCGACGCCGACCTCGTCGCCGCCCTCTCGCCCGACATCCGCTTCGCCCGTGCGTGGCGCAGCATCTCCTCGCGTGGCCGAAGATGATCGACCAGTCCTTCAGCGACGTGTTCGCCTGCGCACTGCGCGGGTCACCCACCGTCGTGGTGGGTCTGGGCGACGAGCCGCGCGCGCTGCCGATGGATCTCTGGACCCGAGGCGCCGACGACCTCGACCGGGCCATGGTCGGGCTCTGCGTCGGGCCGACCCTCGACATCGGCTGCGGCCCCGGCCGGATGACCGAGGCGCTCGGCGCAGCAGGTCACATCGCCCTCGGCATCGACGTCGTTGAGGCGGCCGTCTCCCTCACCTGCGCGCGCGGCGCCTCCGCCGTGCGTCGCGACGTCTTCGGCCGCGTGCCCGGCGAGGGCCGCTGGCACACCGCGCTCCTCGCCGACGGCAACATCGGCATCGGCGGCAACCCGGTCGCGCTGCTCCAGCGGGTCCGCGCGCTGCTGGCTCCGGGAGGTCGGGTCGTGGTCGAGGTCGCCCCTCCCGGCGTCGGGCTGGTCGAGGCCTGGGCCGTCCTCGAGACGGCCGACCGGCGCAGCCGCCCGTTCCGCTGGGCCACGCTCGGGGTCGACCACGTCGCCCGTACGGCCGCTGCCGCCGGCTTCGGCGTGCGGGCCGTCCACCGCCTCGGCGACCGGTGGGCCGCGATCCTCGCCGAGGTGCCGGGGTGACGCTCCAGCCGACGCCGGACCAGTTCACCTCCCGGCTGCGCAGTCCGGCGGTGGCGGCCCGGGTCGGACTCTGGCTCGGGGTGGCGTTCGGGCTCTGCTTCGTCACCGGACTGATCAGCCACTACGCCCAGCTGCCGTCGCGGCCGGTGCCGTTCCCGACCAGCCCGAGCTGGGGCTACCGCCTGACCCAGGGCCTCCACGTCACCTCGGGCGTGGCCGCGATCCCGCTGCTCCTGGTCAAGCTGTGGTCGGTCCTGCCCCGGCTGTTCGAGAGCCTCCCGCTCCGCGATCCACGCAAGCTCCTCCTCACCGTCCTCGAGCGCGGCTCCATCGCCGTCCTGGTCGCCGCGTCGATCTTCCAGCTCGCGACCGGGGTCCTCAACGCGGCCCAGTGGTACCCCTGGCTCACCTTCTCCTTCCGCACAGTCCACTACGCCCTCGCCTGGGTGGCCATCGGCGCGCTGCTCATCCACATCGCGGTCAAGCTGCCGATCATCCGCGACGTGCTGGCCCACGACATCGACTCCACGACCCACGACCGCTCGTCGGCGACGGCCCCGGGCCCGCTGTCGCGGCGCGCCCTGGTCCGTACGACCCTCGCTGCCGCCGGCGTCGCCGTGCTCGCCACGGCCGGCGGCACCGTGCCGTGGCTGCGTACGGTCTCGGTCTTCGCGACCCGGACCGGCGAGGGCCCCGGCGGGGTCCCGATCAACAAGTCCGCGAAGGCTGCTGGGGTGGAGGAGTCGGCGACGTCGGCCGACTGGCGACTGGAGGTGCTGGTGGGTGGCGTCGTCGCCGGCACCCTGACGTACGACGACCTGCGGGCGATGCCCCAACGCACGGTCGACCTGCCGATCGCCTGTGTCGAGGGGTGGAGCGCCCAGGGCACCTGGTCCGGCGTGCGGCTGGCCGACCTGCTCGCTGCCGTGGGCGCAGCCCCGGATCGCGACGTCGACGTCACCTCGCTCCAGCAGTCCGGCGCCTTCCGCCGCACCACGCTCCCGGCCGACTTCGCCGTCGACGAGCGCACGCTGCTGGCGCTCGACCTGGCGGGCGCTCCGCTCTCCCTCGACCACGGATTCCCCTGTCGGCTCATCGCTCCCAACCGGCCCGGGGTGCTGCAGACCAAGTGGGTCGCCCGGTTGGAGGTGGCGGCGTGAGAACGCGACTGGCGGTCGGCGCCTGCGGTGTCGCGCTGCTGCTCTACGGCACCTGGTTGGTGCTCTCCCGGCAGGACCCCGACCAGTGGCTCGAGGTCGGGATCTGGCTGGGCGTGGGAGTGCTGGCCCACGACGTCGTGCTCTCTGCGCTGGTGATCGGTGCCTGCCTCCTCGGGTCGCGTTGGCTGCCCGAGCCGTGGCGGGCGCCGGCGGTCGTCGCGCTGGTCGTGTGGGGTGCCCTGACCGTCGTCGCTGTCCCCGTCCTGGTGCGCGCCGGTGCCCGCCCCGACAACGCCACGCTGCTCGATCGGCCCTATGCCCCGACGTGGTGGGCGATCAGTGCCATCGTGGTCCTGCTGGTGGCCGTGGCCGGGCTCGTCCGGTCACGTCCGCACCGCAACGAGGAGTGAGCCAGGTGCCCAGGGTGTTGGTGGTCGACGACGACGCCACCGTGCGCGAGGTGGTCGTGGACTACCTCCGCGCGGCCGGTCACGAGGTCGAGGAGGCGGTCGACGGGAGCGGGGCGCTCGAGGCGGTGCGCCACGGCCACCCGGACCTCATCGTGCTGGACGTCATGATGCCCGGCCTCGACGGGCTGGAGGTGTGTCGCCGACTGCGGCGGCACTCCGACGTACCCATCGTGCTGCTGACCGCGCTCGGCAGTGAGCAGGACCGCGTGGTGGGGCTCGAGATCGGGGCCGACGACTACGTGACCAAGCCCTTCAGCCCGCGCGAGCTCGTGCTGCGGGTCGACTCGATCCTGCGACGCAGCTCGGGCGGTGTCGGCACCGACGTCCCGGCCGTGCTCGTCGACGGCGACCTCACGATCGACCGCCGGCGGCGTCTGGTGACGTGGGCCGGGGTGGAGACCTCGCTCACCGGCCGCGAGTTCGACCTGCTCACCTACTTCGTGTCCCGGCCCGGCGTCGCGTTCTCCCGTGACGACCTGCTCCAGCAGGTGTGGGGCTGGTCCTTCGGCGACACGTCCACCGTGACCGTGCACGTCCGGCGGTTGCGCGAGAAGGTCGAGGTCGACCCGACCAACCCGACCAGGTTGCTCACGGTGTGGGGCGTCGGCTACCGCTGGGAGCGCGACGGATCCGACCAGCTTCCTCAGGAGGCGTGATGAGTGACCTCGCCGAGATCTGGGTCGTCGCCATCGTCAGCGGCCTGGCCGTCGGGCTGCTGGGCCTGCTCGCGGGCTGGAGCCTGCGTCACCGGTCGCTGCACTGGCAGCTCGCCGTGGTCGGTGCCGTGACCACCCTGACCGTCCTGCTCGGCGTCCAGGTCATCTCGCGGCGGATGCTGATCTCCGACCACGACCGCCAGGTCGTCCTGATCGTCACGACGGCGGCGGCCTTCGTCTCGCTGTTCGTCGCGCTGGTGCTGTCGGCGGCGCTCGTGCGCTGGTCGCGCGCCCTGCGCGAGGACGTACGACGATTCGGTTCCGGTGACGCGATCGTCGCGGGACGTCGCGGGCCGGCCGAGTTCCAGGAGCTGGCTGCCGAGCTCGCCTCTGCCCACAGCCGGCTGGCGCAGGCGCGCGAGCGCGAGCAGCGGCTCGAGGAGTCGCGGCGCGAGCTCGTGTCGTGGGTCTCGCACGACCTGCGTACTCCCCTTGCCGGGATCCGGGTGATGGCCGAGGCACTGGAGGACGGGATCGCCACCGACCCGCCGCGCTACCACCGGCAGATCCGCGGCGAGGTCGACCGGATGGTGACGATGGTCGACGACCTCTTCGAGCTCTCCCGGATCCACGCCGGGCAGCTCGTCGTCCAGCCGCAGCCGATCGTCGTGGGTGACCTCGTCAGCGAGGCCATCGCCGCCGCCGACCCCGTCGCCCGGGCCGGCCGCGTCACCCTCGGCGGCGAGGTCCCCCACGGCCTTCAGGTGGCCGCCGACCCGGCCGGGCTCTCCCGCGTGCTGGCCAACCTCATCGCCAACGGCATCCGCCACACCCCCGCCGACGGCACGGTCCACGTGATGGCCCGGACGGTCGACGGCGGGGTCGAGCTCGCCGTGACCGACGGCTGTGGCGGCATCCCGGACGAGGCCCGCGGTCGCCTGTTCGAGGTGGGCTACCGCGGCACCAGCGCCCGAACGCCCGAGAGCCCGGTGCAGGACGTGCACACCGCCCGCGCCGGGCTGGGGCTCGCGATCGTCAAGGGCATCGTCGAGGCCCACAACGGTCGGGTGGTCGTGGAGAACGTCGGTACGACCGCCGAGCCCGCCGTCGGCTGCCGCTTCCTCGTGCTGCTGCCCACCCCGACCTGAGTCGGCAGCAGCTCACGTCAACCCGAGTCAGGTCGCTTGGGCTTCTGCCGACTCGGGGGGCACGGCGGCGTCGTCCTGCAAGGCGGCGTTGAGCTCGGTGTCGTCGTCCTCGTGCCCGCGCGTGCTCAACAGCAGGAGCACGACGCCGAGGATGGCCGCGAACAGCGAGGCCAGCAGGATGGCGATCTTCGCCTCCTCGGTCAGCAGGTCCGCGCCGGGGAACGACAGCCCGGCGATGAAGATCGACACCGTGAAGCCGATGCCGCCGACCGCTCCCAGGCCCAGGACCATCGTCCAGCTCGTCCGGTCGGGCAGCCGCCCGAGCCCGAGTCGTACGGCGATCCACGACGCCGCGAGGATGCCGATCGGCTTGCCGATGACGAGGCCGGCGATGATGCCCAGCCCGACGGGGGCGGTGAACACGTCGCCGAGCGCGCCCAGCTCCACCCCCGCGTTGGCGAGCGCGAAGATCGGCAGCACGAGGTAGGCCGACACGGGGTGCAGCGTGCTCTGCAACCGTTCGACGACCGAGACCGACTCCTTGAGGAGGAAACGCATCCGGGCCAGCTCGTCGGGGTCGAGGGCGCGGTCGCGCAGGGCGCTGGTGGCATAACCGCGCGCCACCTCCTCCTTCAGCAGCGGACCGGCCGGAGCGAGCAGGCCGATGGCCACCCCGGCCAGGGTCGCGTGCACCCCCGACTCCAGCAGCGCGAACCAGACTCCGACGCCGAGCACGGCGTAGACCACGACGGTCCAGATCCGCAGCATCCGGGCCACGACCATCGCGGCCAGCAGGCCGATCGCGATCGCGAGCCAGCTGAGCGACAGGTCGGCGGTGTAGAAGACCGCGATCACCAGGATCGCGCCGATGTCGTCGACGATCGCCAGCGTCAGCAGGAACAGCCGCGCCGCCGAGGGGATGCGGCGCCCCAGCACGCCGAGCACGCCGACCGCGAAGGCGATGTCGGTCGCCATCGGGATGCCCCAGCCGGCCGCCGCGTCGCTGCCGGGCGGGTTGAAGGCGACGTAGAGCGCGGCCGGGACCACCATCCCGCCGATCGCAGCCACGATCGGCAGCGCGGCGGTCTTGGGATCGCGCAGGTCGCCGTTGACCAGCTCGTACTTGATCTCGAGCCCGACCACGAAGAAGAAGATCACCATCAACGCGTCGTTGACCCAGTGCTGCAACGTCTCGTCGAGCTGGAGCGGCCCGGCGTCGAGGACGATGTGGGTGTGCCAGAAGGCGTCGTAGGAGTCGGCGTACGCGCTGTTGGCCCAGATCAGCGCGACGGCCGCAGCCAGCAGCAGCAGCAGCGAGCCCGCGGCCTCGACGCGCAGGAACTCGCGCACCGGTCGCGCGACGAGGCGCGCCAGCGGCTTGTTGCTGGCCATGTACGACGGACCGGTCTCCCAGAGGTCGTCGCCGATGCTCGGGTCGTCGTGCGGGTTGTGGGATCGAGAGGCCATGGACTAGCGGATCCTTTCGGGATCGTCGAGAACACCTTCGCCGCAGCGCTCGCCGCGGGCCGACCAGACTTCCCGGCTCACCTGCGAGCCCAGTGTAGACAGACCCGTTGATAGGCTCCCAGCAGTCAGCCCCCGGCGTACACCGAAGGACAGCCTCGCATGGCACACGCACCGATCAAGGACACCGATCCGACGCTCGGCAAGCTCGTCATGGACGCGCAGCGCGACATCTCGACACTCGTCTCCAAGGAGATCGAGCTCGCCAAGACCGAGCTGAAGGTCAGCGTCAAGCACGGCGGCGTCGGGATCGGGCTCTTCGGGGGCGCGGCGTTCCTGGGCCTGCTCGCGATCATCATGCTGTCGGTCTCGATCGCCTACTTCATCCACTGGAACGGGTCCGGTCTCGACCTGCACTGGGCGTTCCTCATCGTGTTCGCCCTGTACGTCCTGATCGCCGGCCTGCTCGCGTTCCTCGGCATCAAGCAGGTCAAGCGCGTCAAGGGACCCGAGCGCGCGATCACGCAGGGCAAGAAGATCCCGGCCGCGCTCAAGGGTCGCGGCTGACACTCAGCGCACGCAGGTGCCGGTGTCGACCGGCGCCTCGGTCGTGACACCGCGCGCCGCGGACTCGGCCAGCTGCGACGCGGTCAGGGCGTAGCCCGTCTCCCGGTCGCTGACGGACGCCGCGAACACCATCCCGGCCACGTCACCGCCGGACGTCACGATCGGTCCGCCGGAGTTGCCCGGGCGGATCTGCGCACGCAAGGAGAAGACCTGGCGGATGACGGTGCCCTGGCCGTAGATGTCGGGTGAGCGCAGCCGCTGCTGGCTGCGGATCCGGCCCGCCTCCACGGTGTACGGGCCGTCCTGCGGATAGCCGACGACGGCGACGTTGTCGTCGGCCGCGGCCTCCGTGTCGAACCTGAGGTGTGGCAACCCGCTGTCAGGCAGCGCGAGCACGGCGATGTCGAGACGCTCGTCGTAGAGGACGACCGTGGCGACCACGCTGGACCCGCCGATCTCGACCTCGGGTCGCGTCACGCCGGCCACGACGTGGGCGTTGGTCATCAGACGACCGGGCGCGAAGAGGAAACCGGTGCCCTCGACGCCGCTCCCGCAGCCGTTGGACCCGCGGACCTTCACCACGCTGGGCTGCGCCGCGGTCACGTCGGGGTCGGTGAGCATGCGGCGGTCACCGGGCTCGACCGCGACGATCCGCTCGGGAGCGAACGGCTCGAGGTAGCGAGGGAAGAACGTCGTGCCGACCACGTTGTTGAAGGCCTGCAGCACCTGGCTGGCATCCGGGGGCAGGACGGCGTTGACCTTGCCGAGGACGGCCGAGTCGCGGACGACGGGGGTCACGCCGCCGATCCGGCTGCCCGAGACGGCCACACCGAGCGCCCACGCGACGAGGAGCACCGCGACCGCGCTCAGGGCTGCGCCTCCGACGGCGTCCACGGCCCGGATCGGCTGCCAGGTGATGCGGTCGCGGATGCGGGCGCCGATGAATTGGAACAGCGCCTGCCCGAGCGAGGCGGAGATGATCACGATGAAGAGCGCGCCGAGCGAGACCCACAGCGAGGGGGCGGCGTCGCCGAGCGCGAGCGGGGCACCCCAGACCCCGAGCAGCCCACCGAGCAGCAGTCCGCTGGTGGCGAAGGCACCGGTGACGAAGCCCTGCCAGTAGCCCGAGAGGGCGTAGATGCCCACCAGTGCCACCAGGCACCAGTCGAGGAGGTTCACAGCGCTACTCCTCGAGCTCGGTGTTGGGCACAGCGTTCGGCGCCAGGTCGGTCTGTCTGGGCTCACCCTGCAGCATGTGGTCCGGCAGGTCACGCATCCGCGCCCGGTCCCAGTCCTCGCCCCAGCCGAGATAGCCGAACAGCCGGGCGATGATCCCGGCGGTGAAGCCCCACAGGATGACGTCCTTGTCGTCGCCGATGAGGAAGCCCGGGCCGACCCAACCGCTCGGGTGCCGCACGTTGATGCGGTGCTCGGGGTCGAGCAGGTCGGCGATGGCGACGTGGTGGATGGCATGCACCTCGTCGGGACTCTCGATGCGCACCGTCCCCGGGTCACGCCAGTAACCCAGCACCGGAGTCACGGCGAAGTTGCTCGGCGGCAACCACAGCTCAGGGAGCTCGCCGAAGACCTCGACGGAGGCAGGGTCGAGCCCGATCTCCTCGTGGGCCTCGCGCAGCGCACCCACCACCGGCGTCTCCCCCGGGTCGAGCGAGCCGCCGGGGAAGGACACCTGGCCGGGGTGGGAGCGCATGTGGTGGGCGCGCTCGGTCAGCAGCAGCTCGCCGCGGTGCTCGAGGTCGTCGGGCTCGGGCCACCCCCGGTGGTCGAGCGAGGTCGAGACCCCGCGATCCGCGAAGACCATGAGTACGGCGCCGCGCCGGGCATCGCTGCCCTCGGGCGGCATGAAGCGGGTGAGCTCGTGGACGCTGATCGTGGTGGTCGCCTCCACCACCGGCGCCAGCCAGCCCGGCAGGGCCGCGGGGACGTCGCTCACAGGCGGATCCCGAGGTGTTCCTCGACCAGGTCCTCGACCTCGTCGGTGGACTCGACGCCACCGGACAGCTGGGCGACGACCACGCCGTCGGCGTCGACGAAGACGAAGGCCGGCAGGCCGCGTCGCGCGACTGCGAAGGTCTCCTCGGCCATCAGCTCGCCGCCCGGGTCGGCCAGGGAGGGATAGGTGGCGCCGGTGTCCTGGGCGAGCTCCAGCGCGGCGCCCGGCTGGACGTCGTTGAAGTCGATGCCGAGCACCGCGACGCGATCGCCGTGCTGCTGGTGGAACGCCTCCAGCGCCGGCATCTCGCGTCGGCACGGCTCGCAGTTGGCCTGCCACAGGTTGATGACCATCGGCCCGCGCAGGGAGGACAGGTCGACGTCGGGCCCGCCGCCCAGGCACGGCAGGGCCACACCGGGCAGGCCGTCGGCCACCGGGTCGCCGTCGCCCGGCGCACAGTCGTCCATGCCGATGCGGGCCTTGACCTTGCGGAGGGCTGGGGTGTCGACCTCCACGTCGGGCGGACGGACGTCGAAGGGAAGATCCGGGGAGCCCGAGGTGCACGCGCTCAGGCTCGTGAGGAGGACCCCCAGGAGGAGGGTCGCCAGGCGCCTCACGCCGGCCCCTGCGTGGTGACGAGCTTCTCGGCCTCGATCGGGTCGGTCGGCCCGGCACCGAAGGACGGGCACAGCTTCGCGATCGGGCAGGCACCGCAGGCCGGCTTCTTGGCGTGGCAGCGTCGGCGCCCGTGCCAGATCAGGTGGTGGGACAGCATCGTCCAGTCGCGCCGGGGGAACAGCGCACCCACGGCGTGCTCGACCTTGACCGGGTCGGTCTCCTCGGTCCAGCCGAACCGGCGCGCGAGCCGACCGAAGTGGGTGTCGACGGTGATGCCGGGCAGGTCGAAGGCGTTGCCGAGCACGACGTTGGCCGTCTTGCGACCCACGCCGGGCAGGGTCACCAGGTCGTCGAGGCGGCCGGGCACCCGGCCGTCGAAGTTCTCGACCAGCGCCTGGCTGAGCTTGAGCAGCGAGTCGGTCTTCTGGCGGAAGAAGCCGAGCGGGCCGAGGAGCTGCTCGAGGTGCTCCCGCGACGCTGCGGCCATCGACTCCGGCGTCGGGTAGGCAGCGAACAGCGCCGGGCTCGCGGCGTTGACCCGACGATCGGTGGTCTGCGCCGAGATGACGGTGACCACCAGGCACTCGAAGGCGTTGGTGAAGTCGAGCTCGGCCCGGGCGTCGGGGTAGGTCTCGGCAAGGATGCGATCCATCTTGCGGGCCCGACGCACCAGGGACGTGTCGGGCTTCGTGGGGACGGTCTGGGCAGGCACGCACCCAGCGTACGGTTCGGCGCCGACACCTCCGGCGGCGCAGGGATGGGCACGGAGTGGCGCGTGTGACCCGGACCACGGCTAGGATCAGCCCGGACCCGTCCGCTGCGGACCCGGGACACAAGATCTATGGAGGATTGATGGACAACGACGTGCTTCGCCAGGCACCGCTGTTCAGCTCGCTCGACGACGAGGCGGCCTCCGCCCTGGGCGGCTCGATGGCCGAGATCACGCTGCGTCGTGGCGAGGTGCTCTTCCACGAGGGCGACTCGGGCGACCGCCTCTACGTCGTCACCGAGGGCAAGGTCAAGCTCGGTCGCTCCGCCTCCGACGGACGCGAGAACCTCCTCGCGATCATGGGTCCCGGCCAGATGTTCGGCGAGCTGTCGCTCTTCGACCCCGGACCGCGCTCCGCCACGGTCACCGCCGTCACCGACGCCACGTTCGCCTCCCTGTCGCACGACGACCTGCTCAAGTGGCTCGACGGTCGCCCGCAGGTCGCCCGCGGACTCCTGACCCAGCTCGCCGGTCGTCTCCGCAAGTCCAACGACGTGGTGGCGGACCTGGTCTTCTCCGACGTCCCCGGCCGGGTCGCCAAGGCCCTGCTCGACCTCGCCGACCGCTTCGGCCGCACTGCCGACGACGGCGTCCACGTCCACCACGACCTCACCCAGGAGGAGCTCGCCCAGCTGGTCGGCGCCTCCCGCGAGACGGTCAACAAGGCGCTCGCCGACTTCGCCTCGCGCGGCTGGCTGCGCCTGGAGCCGCGCTCCGTGGTGATCATGGACCTCGAGCGGCTCTCGCGCCGCGCCCGCTGAAACTTCTCCGCGCTGACTGACCCCCGAGACGGCGCCCGCGTGCGTCGTACGTCGTGAAGGGGGTGTGCCGTGATCACAGGTGACGAGGCCGGGTTCGACGAGTTCGTCGCGGCGCGCAGCGGCGCCCTGACGCGCACGGCGTACCTGCTGACCAGTGACCACCACCTCGCGCAGGACCTGTTGCAGGCCGCCCTGCTGCAGGCGGCGAAGCACTGGGACCGGATCCACACCGCGCCCGAGGCCTACGTCCGGCGCACGATGTATCACCAGAACATCTCCTGGTGGCGGCGGCGGAAGGTCGTCGAGACCCCGCTGCTGTCCCACGACGGGGCGGGCTCGCCGACCGACACCGACCTGCGCCTGACCCTCGACCAGGCGCTGGCGCGGCTGACGCCCAAGCAGCGGACCGTGCTGGTGCTGCGGTTCTACGAAGACCTCACCGAGGTCCAGGCAGCCGCCGCGCTCGGCGTCTCCGGCGGCACCGTGAAGTCCACGACCCGCCAGGCCCTCGGTCGGCTGCGGACGCTCGCGCCCGAGCTCGCCGAGCTGATCGGAGCAGACACATGACCACCCAGCCGGACCCAGGACTCCGCACCACCCTGCACCGCATCGCCGACGACCTGAGGCCGGAGCCCGTCGACGCCGACCTGTGGCAGCGCGGTCGGGCAGCCCGGCGGCGCGGGCACGACCTCGCCCTGGCTGCCGTCCTCGTGCTCGTCACGTCCGTCGCCGGAATCGGCGCCTGGGTCCTCACCGACGACCGCGAGGCGCAGGTGGCCGGAACCGTGGTGACCGAGGGCGCGATCCCGAGCCGGATCGTCGACCCCGACGACCCGGAGATCGCGCCGGACCTGGCCCTCGGCCAGGCATCCGTCGCCTTCGTGTCCGGATCGGGCGAGCCCGTCGTCATCGGCGCGACCGACGGCCGCTACCACTCCCTCGACCTCGAGCACTGGGACGGCGAGCTCGTCACGCTCAGTCCGGACGGACGCAGGCTCGCCTGGACGTTCGAGGACACGACCCAGCCCGGCCAGCCGATGACCGGTCTCGGGGTGCTCGACCTGGACACTGGCGAGACCTCACTGCGCGGCACGATCAGCGGCAGCGGTGAGCCGGTCACCGCCGAGCAGGTCTCGTGGGCACCCGGGTCGCAGTGGCTGACGTGGTCGGTCGATGCCACCGTGGGCAGGATGCCGGCCGGGGCCGGACAGGTCGAGACGACGACTCCCGACGCCGCGGTCGACTGGACGGCCGTGGACGACGACGGCGCCGTCACCGTCCACGCGGGTTCGGCGTGGCAGTGGGCGGTCGGGGGCACGCTCGAGCCGATGCGGATGAACCAGGACCTGGCGTGGGGCGGCGACATCAGTGGGCGCATCGGCAGCGCCGTCGCCTCACCGACCGGCAACACCTTCGCCCTCGCCACGAGCGAGCTCCTGCCCGCGGCCGACTTCCTGACCTCGGGCCGCTACGAGGAGCGTGCGCTCGCCACCGACCTCTACCCCGACGGCGCCGCCGTCCAGCCACTCGGCTGGGCGACCGACACGCTGGTGCTGGCCCGGGTCGACGCGCCGGCCGGGTCGTACGTCGAAGGACCCCACCTCGCCCTGTTCACGGCACCCAACGCGCCCGAGCAGCAGTGGACCTACCGGATCGTGACCAGCGAGATCCCCGAGCGGTCGATCACGATCGCCGTCGACCTCGTCCCCGACCTCGACGGCACGTCCTCGCAGCAGCTCACCCACGACTTCCCGGTGCCCGAGGAGCGTGACATCTCCTGGATGATCGGGCTCGGTGTCGCCGCCGCGATCGCTGTGCTCCTGGCCCTGCAGTGGCTCTGGCGCCGCCTCGTGCGCTAGCCGGTCAGTGCTGCGGCGTACGTCCGGCGAACGCGGCCAGCCGCTCGTAGGGCCCGGCATCGTCGGACACCTCGACCGCCGGAGCGAAGACGTCGCCCCGGTTCTCCTCGGTCAGCCCCTGCTGCAGGAAGGCGAGCCCGCGCTCGGCCACCTCGTCGTCGAGCTCCTGCGAGCGTCCCAGCGCCTGCAGCAGGTCCCACGTGTGGACCCCGATCTCCGCGGTCTGCCAGTCCGCCTGCCCCAGCTCGCCCGCCGGCTGGCTGTGCCAGTGGTGGATCAGGTCGTCGGCCTCGGCGCGGAAGTGGGCTGCCCAGCCGCCGTCGACGACCTCGGCCCGGGCACTCCAGTCGACCTCCTCCCCGCGCGCCTGCTGGAGGAAGTGCTCGGGGGCGGCTGCGAGGTGGTCGGCCAGCTCACGCACCGTCCACTCACCGCAGGGTGTGGGCCTGCCGAGGTCGTCGGGATGGATCGAGGCCAGGGCGTCTCCGGCCTGGTCGAGCGCGCGGGAGAGGACGACGACGGGCTGGTTCGAGGAGTCCATGCCCCCACCTCACCGCGCAGGAGCCGGACGCGCAAGGGCCGGAGCTCACCTCTCGCGCAGGTACGCCAGCTGGGCACGCACCGAGAGCTCGGCCGCCCCCCACAGCACCTCGTCCACGTCGGCATAGACGACCTCCACGACACGACGCGGGAGCTCCCCTGCGGAGACCCCCGCCAACGCCTCCACCGCGGCCGCGACCTGCTCGAGACGCTCCTGGCGGTGGGCGAGGTAGTGCTCCAGCACTCCGAGCGCGTCGTCGATCACCGGACCGTGGCCGGGCCAGACCGCGGTGATGCCCTGCTCCCCGCAGAGGACGTGCAGCCGATCGAGCGAGGAGAGGTACGCCCCCAGCTGCCCGTCGGGATGGGCGACGACGGTCGTCCCGCGTCCCAGCACGGTGTCGCCGGTGAGCACGGCCCGGTCCCGCGGCACCACGAAGGAGAGCGAGTCGGCCGTGTGCCCGGGAGTCGCGACGACGTGGACCTCGAGTCCGCCGATCGCGACGACGTCGCCCTCGCCGAGCCCTTCGGAGCCGAGGCGGTAGGCCGGATCCAGGGCTCGTACGCCGCACCCGTGGCGCTCGGCGTACTCCCGTGCAGCCTCGCTGTGGTCGACGTGGTGGTGGGTCAGCAGCACGGCGGACACGTCGCCTGCGGCCACGTCGATCGCGTCGAGGTGGGAGGCGATCGACGGGCCGGGGTCGACCACGATCGTCCGGGCCGAGTCGGGATCGCGCAGGACCCACGTGTTGGTGCCGTCCAGGGTCATCACGTCGGCGTTGGGCGCCAGCACGCACGTGCCCGTGTCGCCGAAGGACCCCCCGGCCCAGCTCATCCGCGACCGCGTTGGTGCTGCGCGAGCAGGGCTTCGTAGAACGTCGGGGTGGAGAGGATGAAGTCGTCGCCGCTGCTGACCACCTCGGGCATGAACATCTCCACGGTGCGCCTCCGCGCCTCCTCCAGGACGGCCCCGGGGTCGGCGTACTGCGCCACGTCGAGGCACGTCAACCAGGTCGGCGGCAGCATGAGGATCTGCTCCTCCTCGACCTGCCGGACCGCCTCGCTCGCGGGCGACCACGCCACCGACGACGACTCGGTGGAGACGTCCCGCGTCACCTGGCCCTCCGGCAACCGGGCCACGAAGAACCAGGTGCGATAGCGGCGCGGCTCGAAGACCGGGGTCAGCCAGCCTGACCAGGCGCCGAGCAGGTCGGTGCGCAGCACCAGTGAGCGGTCCTCCAGGAAGGTGGTGAGCGAGAGCTCCCGCGTCTCCAGCGCGACCCGCTGGGCCTCCCAGTCGTCGCCGGTGGTGTCGGCGACGACGTCCTCCGGGGTGGGCCCGGCGAGCAGGACACCGGACTCCTCGAAGGTCTCCCGCACCGCGGCACACACCAGTGCGCGCGCCATCGGCTCGTCGCAGCCCAGTCGCCGCGCCCACTCCGCCGGCGAGGGACCCGCCCACAGGCCGCGGTCGACCAGCTCGTCGTCGAAGTCGCGCGGGTCCACGCCGCCGCCGGGGAAGACGCACATCCCACCGGCGAAGGCCATCGTCGTCTGGCGGCGCAGGAGGTAGACCTCGGACATGCCGACCACCGTCGCGCAGCAGCACGACGGTGGCGGCATCACGCGGTTCGGCAGGCGTCGCCTCGCCGTCGACGTACGACCGCGCCTGGGCGATCAGCGCCTCCGGCAACGGGATGCGCTCCAAGGCCTCAGGCCTGCCCTACCTCGACGACGAGCTCGACCTCGACCGGGACGTCGAGCGGCAGGGCGGTGACGCCGACCGCCGAGCGGGCGTGCTTGCCGGCGTCGCCGAACACCTCGCCGAGCAGCTCGGAGGCACCGTTGGCGACCTTCGGCTGACCGGTGAAGTCGGGGGTCGAGGCGACGAACACGACGGCCTTGACCACGCGCACGATGTGGTCGAGCGAGCCGATCTCGGCCTTGATCGCGGCCAGCGCGTTGAGGGCACACTGGCGGGCGCACTCATAGCCCTGCTCCTCGCTGACCTCGCCACCGAGCTTGCCGACGGCGATCATCTCGCCGTCACGCGCCGGCAGCTGACCGGCGGTGAAGACGAGGTTCCCGGTGCGGGCGGTCGGCTGGTAGGCGGCGACCGGTGGGACGACCTCGGGAACGGTGATGCCCAGCTCGGCCAGCCTGGCCTCGGCGCCCATCAGGCAGCCTTCTGCCGCTTGAGGAAGGCCACGAGGCCACCCTGGGCGTTGGTGTGGATGGCCACCAGCTCCCACCCGTCCTCGCCGAAGTTGTTGAGCATGAGCGCTTCGTTGTGGAGCGGAATCGGCGCCACCTGGTACTCCCACTTGGTCATGGTCCGCACCCTACTCGGCGCCATCGCCGCTCGCTGTCGGCCCCTTTCTGCTGCCCTTTTCTCCTGCCCTTCCTCCTTCCCTTTTCTCCGTGGACTCCGCAGGTCTACCGTGACCCCCATGGAATGGCTCGTGGCGCTGTTCGCGGCCATCGGCGTCGGCACCGCGACACCGGTCGTACGGCGGCGGGCCAGGTCGCGGCGGCTCGAGCGGCTCCGCACCGCGGAGGTGTTCCGCCTCAACCGGCAGCTCGCCGACCACGACGTCACCCGCTTCGGCGAGGAGCTGATGGACCTCCACGTCGAGACGATGACCACCGACCTCGACCCGGCCATGCGCGAGAACTACCAACAGGCGCTCGACTCCTACGAGACCGCGAAGGCCTCTCTCGGCGCCGCGGCCGTCGCCGAGGACGTGACCGGGGTGGTCCGGACCCTCGCCGACGGCCGGTTCCACCTCGCCTCGGTGCTGGCGCGACGCGACTCCGCACCGCTGCCCGAGCGACACGAACCGTGCTTCTTCGACCCCGGCCACGGTCCGGCGTCGCGCGACGTGACGTGGACCCCGCCCGGAGGCGTCGAGCGCGAGATCCCGGTCTGCTTCCGCGACGCCGAGCGGCTCGCGGCGGGCGAGGCACCGCAGCCACGGCTGGTGCGCCTGGGCGACCGACGCGTCGCCTGGTACGCCGCCGGGCCGGCGTACTCCCCCTGGGCCACCGGCTGGTACGACCGGCTGGTGCGGGACGGCCGCTATGAGGCCGACCGGCTGACGGTGATGTTCAGCCCCGGCCTGGCGGCGGGCGGCTACCTCGTCCACACGGGTGGCACGTGGTCCGACCCGGGCGGCTGGACCCCGAACGACCTCGGGGTCGGCTACGAGTACGGCGGCGGGTTCGACAGCAGCTTCGAAGGCGGTGGCGGGTTCGACGGCGGTGGCGGCGGCGACGGTGGCGGCGGAGGCGGCGGGGACTGAAAGGCGGCGGGGACTGAAAGGCGGCGGGGACTGAAAGGCGGCACACTCACCCCATGACCGAGCGCAGCGAGGCGGCCCAGAGCCGCGAGAGCCACGAAGGACTCAATCCGTTCGAGCGCTTCGTCGGGGTGTCGACGAAGCTCATCAGCCGCGCGCCGTTCTTCGCCTTCTGCGTGGCCGTGGTCGTCGTGTGGGCCGTCAGCTATCCGCTGTGGAAGACCACGACCAAGTGGGAGCTGGCGATCCACACCTTCACGAGCGTCCTGTCGCTGCTCCTGCTGGTGCTGCTGGAGAACGCCGGTCGCCGCAGCAGCGAGGCGATGCAGGAGAAGCTCAACGTGCTGGCCGAAGGGCTCTCGGCGCTCATGACCTCACGGGCCGCCGAAGACCCCGAGCTGCGCGAGGCCGCCGACAAGCTGCGTGAGGCGATCGGTCTCGAGGAACGCCACTAGGCGACACCGGACCGATGCCCTCAGCCGGCGAGCAGGCGCAGCGTGCTCTCCCGGTTGGGCGACGTCGTGACGTCGGTGCCGGCCCAGGCTCCCGCGACCGGGTGGACCATCACCTCGTCGACGCCGTACGTCGTCGCCAGCTCGTCGAGCTGGGCACGTGCGCGCTCCGCCGAGCCCACCACCCAGCGGCGCATCATCGCCTCCCCGAGCGAGCGGTGCTGGGCCGGCAGGTCGAGCTCCTCGGCCTCCTCGACCAGGCGCTGCGGCAGCAACGGCGTACCGGTGCGGAGCGAGATCATCGCCTGCATGTTCGGCAGCGCGAGCCGGCGTGCCTCCTCGTCGGTCTCGGCAACGACGGCGTTGACGGTGAGGAAGGTGCGCGGCTCCGGGTAGTCCGGTGACGGCCGGTAGGACGACCGGTAGAGGTCGAGCGCGGCCCCGGTCCCCTCGCCGGAGAAGTGGTGGGCGAAGACGTAGGGCAGCCCCTTCTCCGCGGCCAGGCGGGCGGAGTAGTCCGAGGACCCGAGGAGCCACATGTCGGCGACCGTCCGGGCCGACGGGGTGGCACGCAGCGGCTGGCGGCGCGGCCCGATCTGGACCTCGACGCCCTCGGTCGACATCAGCGTGCGGATGTCGTCGACGTACTCCGGGAAGCGGGTGACCGCGTCGTCCGCGGACTCGGCGCTGCCGCCGCGCAGGACGTACCTGGTCAGCGGGTCGGTCCCGGGCGCGCGACCGATGCCGAGGTCGATCCGGCCGGGGAAGGCCGCCTCCAGCAGCGCGAACTGCTCGGCCACCACCAGCGGGGCGTGGTTGGGGAGCATCACGCCGCCCGACCCGACCTTGATCCGCGAGGTGGCCGACGCGAGCAGCGCGATCAGCACCGGCGGGTTGGTCGCCGCGACCGCCGGCATGTTGTGGTGCTCGGCGACCCAGTAGCGGCGGTAGCCCAGCTCGTCGGCCGTCCTGGCCAGTCGCAGGGAGGCCGCGACGGCGTCACCGGTGGTCTGGTCGCTGCGGACGGGCACGAGGTCGAGCACGGAGAGAGCGGTCACTGTCGACCCAGCGTCCTCACGGCTCGCGCTATTCCGCCACCGCGATTGCCACCGCCGGGAGCCGAGGTCCTACCGTCATCGAGTGGGGAGCACCGAGTCCGGGACCGAGCAGGGCGACCGCCTGCTGAGCCCGGCGTACGCCACCACCACCGTGGGGCTCTTCTCGCTCATCGCCTTCGCGGCGTTCGAGGCGATGGCGGTGACGACGGTGATGCCGACCGTGGCCCGCGACCTCGACGGCTTCGACTACTACGCCCTGGCGTTCGCCGCGCCCTTCGCCAGCGGTGTGGTCGGCATGGTGGCGTCGGGGATGTGGAGTGACCGCAGCGGGGCCCTGCGGCCGCTCTTCGCGTCGATGGCGATGTTCTCCCTCGGTCTCGTGGTGTGCGGCACCGCGCCGACGATGGAGGTGCTCGTCGCCGGCCGGGTGCTCCAGGGCCTCGGCAGCGGCGCGATGGTCGTCGCGATCTATGTCGTGGTCGGACTGATCTATCCCGCCGCCCTGCGGGCGGCGGTCTTCGCGTCGTTCGCGGCCGCGTGGGTGCTTCCCGCCCTGTTCGGGCCCGCACTCGCGGCCTTCGTCGCCGACGTGGCGGGCTGGCGGTGGGTCTTCCTCGGCACGGTCGCGCTGGTCGCTCTCGCTGCGGTCCTCGTGGGTCCGTCGGTGCGTTCGCTGCCGACGCCCACCACCCACTTGAGGACGCCGCGGGTCCAGCTGTGGTGGGCATTCGTGGCCGCGGTTGCGGTGCTGGCGCTCGAGCTCCTCGGCTCCGGGGAGGGGCTCACACTGCTGGCCGCGGCGGCTGCCTTCGTCCTCGTCATCGTCGGCCTGCGCCCGCTGCTCCCGGCGGGCTCCCTCGTGGCACGCCGGGGCCTGCCCGCGGTCATCGTGACGCGCGGCCTGTTGAGTGCGGCCTTCTTCTGCGCCGAGGCCTACATCGTCTACGCGCTCCAGGAGCGGTGGGACCTCACGCCCGGCCAGGCCGGCCTCGCGCTGACGGCTGTCGGGGTGGTGTGGGCGGCCTCGAGCCAGGTCTCCTCTCGACTGGGCACCCAGGTGAGCAACGTGGACGCGATGAAGCTCGGCACGACCATCGTGCTGGTCGGCGTCACGGGCGTCGCGGTCATCGTGCTCCTGCGCTCGCACGGCGCCGACCTGCCGGCTGTCGTGCCCATCGGCGCCTACGTCTTCGCGAGTGTCGGCATGGGCTTCGCCTACCCGCGCACGAGCGTCGCGATGCTCGCTGTCACCAGCGACGCCGACCGCGGGTTCAACTCCTCGGCCCTCTCGGTCGCCGACTCCCTCGGCGCCGCCCTGGCCCTGTCGCTCAGCGGCATCGCGTACGCCGCAGCCGTGCGATCGGACATCGACCCGTTCCCGGTGGTGTACGCCATCGCGGTCGGCATCGGCGTGCTCGGCGTGCTCGCGGGCCGGCGTACGGCCGCCGACGACGCCGCTCTCCCAGCCGCGTAGTCCAGTGACGAACGGTCGTCGCGGGGAACTCCTCGCAGCCGTTGGGCACTGGACTACGCCGGGTCGGCCCGCCCCACTTCGGGGCGGACCGACCGGAGGCTCAGGACACCTGCTCCAGCGTGGGGTAGTCGGTGTAGCCGACGGCGCCACCGCCGTAGAACGTCGCCGGGTCGGGCTCGTTGAGCGCGGAGCCATCACGCCACCGCTCGGCGAGGTCGGGGTTGGCCAGGAACTGGCGCCCCACCACGACCGCGTCGGCCAGACCCGTGCCGAGCAGCGAGTCGACCGACCCCAGCGTGGTCACGTCCCCGAAGCCGTCGTTGAGCAGCACCACGCCGGCGAAGCGCTCGTGCAGGTCGCGCAGCAGCGACTCGAGCGGCTCCAGCGGGCTGGCCAGCAGGCTGAGGTAGGCCAGCCCGAGGGGGGACACCCCGTCGACGACGGCGCGATAGGTGGCGGTCAGGTCGGGACCGATCTCCTCGCCCACCCCGTTGAACCGGTGGCCGGGGCTCAGCCGCAGGCCGACCCGGTCGGCGCCGATCGCCTCGGCGACGGCCGTGACCACCTCGACGACGAAGCGCGCCCGGTTCTCCGGCGTACCGCCGTAGACGTCGTCACGCAGGTTGACGGTCGGGTCGAGGAACTGGTGCAGGAGGTAGCCGTTCGCCGCGTGGACCTCGACCCCGTCGAGCCCGGCAGCCACCGCATTGCGGGCGGCCGAGACGAAGTCGGCCACCAGGCCGGCGATCTCGTCGGTCCCGGGCGAGCGGGGCACGTCGTGCGGCTGCGCTCCCGAGGCAGTGATCATCTCGCCGGGTGCCCGGACGGCGCTGGCGGACACGGTCTCCGCGCCGTCCTTGTTGTCGGCGTGCGCGATCCGGCCCGCGTGCATGAGCTGGGCGACGACCACGCCGCCGCGGGCGTGCACGGCGTCGGCGACCAGCTGCCAGCCGGCGACCTGCTCGTCGGTGTAGAGGCCGGGCACGTTGAGGTAGCCCTGGCCGACCTCGCTGGGCGCGGTGCCCTCGGTGACGATCAGGCCGGCACCGGCCCGCTGGGCGTAGTACTCGGCGTTGAGCGTCGTGGGCGCGTTGCCGGCACCGGCACGGTTGCGGGTGAGGGGCGCCATCACGAAACGCTGCGGGAGCTGCCAGCGGCCGACGGTGAGGGACTCGAATGCACGGGTCATGGGGGTAGTGCCTCCAGAAAGTTGAGGACTGTACGACCTCCTCAGCGGCTCCCCGGCCGCGCTTGTTCCCCGGCGAGAGAAGCCTCACACCGCACTCCTGGGATCCCTCGGCCTCCCGCCGACGTGCGGAGGCGTGCGGACACCGGCTGTCCTGAACCTGTCCTAGCCTCGATGCATGGACATGAAGCTGGAGCTGGTGATGGTGCCCGTGACGGACGTCGACCGGGCCAAGGAGTTCTACGAACGGGTCGGCTTCAGCGCCGACCACGACCACGAGGTGGGCGATGACGTGCGGTTCGTGCAGATGACGCCGCCCGGATCGGCCTGCTCGATCGCCTTCGGCAAGGGCCTCACCCGCCTCGACCCTGGCTCGCTCGACAACCTCCAGCTGGTGGTCGCCGACGCGGACGCCGTACGCGCCGAGCTGGTCGGGCGCGGCATCGAGGTGAGCGAGGTCGACGAGCTGCAGTGGGGTCGCTTCGTCTTCTTCGCCGACCCGGACGGCAACGGCTGGGCGGTGCAGCAGCTGCCCGACTGGTCGGCGGGTGGCGGCGGGGCCGGCGCCTGACCCTGCTGGCGGCCCGGGGGTTTGCACCCAGGTTTCACGGTTTGCACCTGATGCATCGGCTACGAACCGGGAAAGTCCCCGGATATCCGGGGACTTCCAGCGACCTCAGCCCTCAGACCAGCTCAGGCTGGGTCTTCGACCTGACCTCGTCCTCGGTCACACCGGGAGCCAGCTCGACGAGCTTGAGCACCCGCTCGCCGAGGGTGCCCGACGGGGCGACCTCACCGGTCGCGGGGTCGATCACGTCGATGACGCAGAGGTCGGTGATGATCCGCTGCACGACGCGCTTGCCGGTGTAGGGCAGGTCGCACTCGTCGAGGATCTTCAGGGAGCCGTCCTTGGCGGTGTGCTCCATCAGCACGATGACGCGCTTGGCGCCGTGGACCAGGTCCATCGCGCCGCCCATGCCCTTGACCATCTTGCCCGGGATCATCCAGTTCGCGATGTCGCCCGCGGCCGAGACCTGCATCGCGCCGAGGATCGCGGCGTCGATCTTGCCGCCGCGGATCATCCCGAACGACTGCGCGGAGTCGAAGAACGACGCGCCCTTGCGCAGGGTCACCGTCTCCTTGCCCGCGTTGATGAGGTCGGGGTCCTCCTCGCCCTCGAAGGGGTACGCCCCCACGCCGAGGATGCCGTTCTCCGACTGCAGCACCAGCTCCACGTCGTCGGCGACGTAGTTGGGCACCAGCGTCGGCAGTCCGATGCCGAGGTTGACGTACGAGCCGTCGACCAGCTCCGAGGCCGCCCGCGCGGCCATCTCCTCACGACTCCAGCCCACCTTGTCTGCCATGTCAGCCTCCCAGTCCGTGCGTCGCCGCGTCGTCGACCAGCGCCTCGTCGGCGCTCGAGGGACGAGGCCTCGTGGTCACCCGCTCGATCCGCTTGTCCGCCGCCTGCTCGGGTGTCAGCTCGACCACCCGCTGGACGTAGACGCCCGGGGTGTGGACGTCGTTGGCATCCAGCTCGCCGGGCTCGACGAGCTCCTCGACCTCGGCGATCGTCAACCGCGCGCTCATCGCGGCGAGCGGGTTGAAGTTGCGCGCCGAATCGCGGTAGACGAGGTTGCCGTGTCGGTCGCCCTTCCAGGCCCGCACGAGGCCGAAGTCGGCGACGATCGCGTGCTCGAGGACGTACTCGCGCTCACCGTCGGCCGTGGCGAAGACCTTCGTCTCCTTGGCCGGCGAGGCGACGACCACGTTGCCGTCGGCGTCGTACTTCCACGGCAGCCCGCCCTCGGCGACCTGGGTGCCGACACCGGTCGCGGTGTAGAAGCCGGGGATGCCCGAACCGCCGGCCCGCAGCCGCTCGGCCAGCGTGCCCTGCGGGGTCAGCTCGACCTCGAGCTCACCGGAGAGATACTGGCGGGCGAACTCCTTGTTCTCCCCGACGTACGACGCCACCATCCGCCGCAGCCGCCGGGCCATCAGCAGCCGGCCCAGGCCCCAGTCGTCCACGCCACAGTTGTTGGAGACCGCCTCGAGGTCGGTCGTACCTGCCAGCAGCACGGCGTCGATCAGCACGGCCGGGATCCCGCACAGCCCGAAACCCCCCACCGCGAGCGTCGCACCGTCGGGGATGTCGGCCACAGCAGCGGCGGCCGAGGAGACCACTTTGTCCATGCGGGGCACCTTAGCGGCCTTCGTCACACCTCTACGCTGGGCGTCGTGACGGACTGGCCGAAGGTGCAGCTCCACGTGGTGACCGGGAAGGGCGGCACGGGCAAGTCGACCGTCGCCGCCGCCCTCGCGCTCGCGCTGGCCGGCTCTGGGCGCAACGTCCTGCTGTGCGAGGTCGAGGGACGCCAGGGCATCGCCCGCATGTTCGACGTCGACCCCCTCCCCTACGAGGAGCGTCGGGTCGCCAAGGGCCTGCCCGACGCGCACGGCCACGCCGGCCAGGTGCACGCGCTCCACATCGATCCGGAGTCCGCGCTGCTGGAGTACCTCGCGATGTACTACCGGCTCGGTCGTGCCGGGAAGGCACTCGACCGCTTCGGCGTCATCGACTTCGCCACCACCATCGCCCCCGGCGTGCGCGACGTGCTCCTGACCGGCAAGGTCTATGAAGCCGTGCAGCGCCCACGCCGCTCCGACAAGGGCCGCAACCGCTCCGCCATGACGTACGACGCCGTGGTGCTCGACGCACCGCCGACCGGCCGGATCTGCCAGTTCCTCGGCGTCAACTCCGAGCTCGCCGGACTCGCCAAGGTCGGACCGATCAAGTCGCAGGCCGACAAGGTGATGGCGCTGCTGCGCTCACCCCGCACTGCCGTCCACCTGGTGACGCTGCTCGAGGAGATGCCGGTGCAGGAGACCGCGGACGGCATCACCCAGCTCCGGGCTGCCGGGCTCCCGGTGGGCGGCGTCATCGTCAACCTGGTGCGCCCCCAGGACCTCGGCAAGCAGGACCTGGCCGCGGTGCGCGCGGGGGCGGTCGACGCGACGGCCATCGCCTCCGACCTCAGCCGCGCCAAGATCGACGTCGACTCGGTCCTCGTCGAGCACCTGATCCACGAGGCCGCCGACCACGCCGTACGCCGCCGCCTCGAGGACGAGCAGCGCGACATCGTGTCCCGCCTCGACGCGCCGACCTATGAGCTGCCTCGCCTCGCGGCCGGGATCGATCGTGGCTCGCTCCTCGAGCTGGCCGAGCTGTTCAGGACGCAGGGGATGGCATGACCACCGGAGCACGCGCACCACGCCTCGACATCGACGCCCTGCTCGACGACCCCCACACCGGGATCATCGTGTGCTGCGGCGCCGGAGGCGTCGGGAAGACGACCACGTCTGCGGCGCTGGCGCTGCGGGCGGCCGAGCGTGGGCGCAAGGTCGTGGTGCTCACCATCGACCCGGCCCGTCGCCTCGCCCAGTCGATGGGCATCGAGAAGCTCGACAACACCCCGCGCCCGGTGCCGCTGCCGGGCCCGGCGGGCCGGGGCTCGCTCGACGCGATGATGCTCGACATGAAACGCACCTTCGACGAGGTGGTGGAGAGCCAGTCCAACCCGGAGAAGGCCAAGCAGATCCTGGAGAACCCGTTCTACGTCGCACTGTCCAGCTCGTTCGCCGGGACGCAGGAGTACATGGCGATGGAGAAGCTCGGCCAGCTCCACGGGCAGGCACGCCGCGACGGCACGTACGACCTCATCGTCGTCGACACCCCGCCCTCGCGCTCGGCACTCGACTTCCTCGACGCACCCGAGCGGCTGTCCAGCTTCCTCGACGGTCGATTCATCCGGTTGCTCCTCGCCCCCGCCCGGGGACCGGCCAGGCTGATGACGGCCGGGCTGTCGGTGGTCACCAGCGCGCTCACGAAGATCCTCGGCGCCCAGGTGCTCAAGGACATGCAGACGTTCGTGGCGGCCTTCGACACGCTCTTCGGCGGCTTCCGCCAGCGGGCGGAGCGGACGTTCGCGCTGCTGCAGGCCGACGGAACGGCCTTCCTGGTGGTCGCGGCTCCAGAGCCGGACGCGCTGCGCGAGGCGGCGTACTTCGTCGAGCGGCTCACCGACGACGAGATGCCGCTGGCCGGGCTGGTGGTCAACCGGGCAAGCCCGCGACCCCACACCGACCTGTCCGCCGAGGAGGCGATCACCGCCGCCGACCGGCTGCGCGACCGCGACTCGTCGTCGATGACGTCGGGGCTGCTGCGCCTGCACGCCGACCGGGTGCGCATCGTGGAGCGCGAGGAGCACCTCCGCGAACGCTTCGCCGCGTCCTACCCGCAGGTCGCCACTGCCGTGGTGCCGGCCCTGGCCGGTGACGTGCACGACCTCGACGGCCTGCGCGCGATCGGCGACCTGCTCTCCGAGTCGCCCTGAGGGGGTCGCGTCGGTTTCCCCGGTTACCCGGGGAAACTTGCGGTTACCGGCCGAAACTTCGGGGGTGAAGCTCCAGTTTCCCCGGGTACCCGGGGATCGCAACCGCTACCCAGGGACCGCAACCGGCAGATCGCAGCGCGCCTCAGACGGAGACGGGCGGCGCCTCGACCTTGGTACGAGCGGTCTCGAGGATGTTGCGCCACGACGAACCGGGCCGACGGCGGAGCAGCGCACGGCGCTCACGCTCGGTCATGCCGCCCCAGACACCCCACTCGATCTGGTTGTCCAGCGCCTCGGCGAGGCACTCGGTGCGTACGGGGCAACCCGCGCACACCTGCTTGGCCTTGTTCTGCTCGGCGCCGCGGACGAACAGCGCGTCCGGGATGTCGCTCTTGCACGCCGCTCGCGACGCCCAGTCCTCAACCCACATGATCAATACCCCACGATTCTCGGAGCAGGTGGCCACCCCCATAGCGGCCATTCCTGCTCCTGAAGTGAAAAGTAAACGACTTTCCCGATCCCCGGCAGAGCCGAGTGGCCCAAATCGGATAGCCCAATGTGACTACTCGCCTGCGCGGTTGGAAATGAAGGTGGTAAGCATCCGGCACGTACCATCGCTTCCATGTCCTCCAGTCCTGAGCGCTCCTCGGAGCGTCCCGACTCCGGTCGTATCGCCTCCCACCTCGCCGTCATGGCCGCCGTCGCGGTCGTCATGGGGGTGCTGGCCGCCTGCCTCGCCATCCCCTTCGCGGGTCTCGTCGGCGTGGCCGCCAAGGACGCCAGCGCGGGGCTGGTCAACCTCCCGGAGTCGCTCGAGGCCAAGGACCTGTCCCAGAAGACCCGGATCTACGACGTCAACGGCAACCTGATCGCCTCGCTCTACGACCAGAACCGGATCAACGTCCCGCTCCAGTCGATCTCGCGCCGGATGGTGAAGTCGATCGTCGCGATCGAGGACTACCGCTTCTACCAGCACGGCGCCCTCGACCTGAAGGGCACGCTGCGCGCGTTCGTGACCAACCAGGCGAACGGCGGGTCGGTGCAGGGCGGGTCGTCGATCACCCAGCAGATGGTCAAGCAGACACTGCTCTACCAGGCCGAGAGCGACGAGGAGCGGGCCGCCGCGACCGAGGAGACCTACGCCCGCAAGGTCCGCGAGCTGCGCTACGCCATCGCCTTCGAGAAGAACCACAGCAAGGACTGGATCCTCGAGCGCTACCTCAACATCGCCTACTTCGGCGACGGCGCGTTCGGCGTCCAGTCGGCGGCTCGCCACTTCTTCTCGAAGAACGCCAAGGACCTCACGCTGCTGGAGTCCTCGCTCCTCGCCGGCCTGGTGAAGAACCCCGTCGGCTACGACCCCGTCGACAACCCCGAGCGCGCCAAGAGCCGCCGCAACATCGTGCTCGACAGGATGGCCCAGCTGGGGGTGCTCAGCGAGAAGAAGGCCGAGCGCCTCAAGGGGAAGAAGCTCGGCCTCAAGATCGAGACCGCGCCCAACGGCTGCCAGCAGTCGCGCGCGCCGTTCTTCTGCGACTTCGTCGTGTCCTGGCTGCTGAAGGACCCGGTCCTCGGCGACACCGCCAAGGAGCGCCGCACGGCGCTCAAGAACGGTGGCCTCACGATCAACACGACCATCGACCTCGACATGCAGAAGGCCGCTGACAACGCCGTGGCCGCCAGCGTCAACCCCACGGACCAGGCCATCGGGGGTCTGGCGATGGTCGAGCCGGGCACCGGGGACGTCCGGGCGATCGCCCAGTCGCGGCCGATGGGCAAGGACAAGGCCGCGGGCCAGACCTACCTCAACTACGTCGTGCCCAAGAAGTACGGCGATGCCAACGGCTTCCAGGCGGGCTCGACCTTCAAGGTCTTCGTCCTGGCCTCTGCGATCAACCAGGGCATCCCGCTGAGCACGACGATCAACTCGCCCGAGCAGATCCAGATCGACGACGAAGAGTTCGCGAACTGCGACGGCCCCTATGCCGGCGACGGCGAGGGCTGGACCGTCAGCAACTCCACCGGCTCTGGCAGCTTCGACCTCTACTCCGGCACCCAGCAGTCGGTGAACACGTTCTTCGCCCAGCTCGAGACCGAGACCGGCATGTGCGAGCCCCTGCAGCTGGCCAAGGACATGGGCGTCAAGGTCCCGCTGGCGCAGAAGGTGCCGTCCTGGATCCTCGGGGTCTCCGACAGCAACCCGCTCGAGCTGGCGCAGGCCTACGCCACGTTCGCCGCGCGCGGCCTGCACTGCGACCCGCGTCCGGTCACCGCGGTCCTCGACTCGAAGGGCCAGACGCTGAAGGACTTCGGCACGGAGTGCGAACAGGTCATGCCGGGCGCGACCGCCGACGCGGTCAACGACATCCTGCGCGGCGTGATGGAGCCGGGCGGCTTCGGGCAGAACATCGCCATCGACAAGCCCTCCGCCGGCAAGACCGGCACCAACCAGCAGAACATGTCGGTGTGGTTTGCGGGCTACACCCCCGAGATCGCCACGGTCGCCATGGTCGCCGGAGCCAACCAGTTCGGCGAGTGGGTCAGTCTCAACGGCCAGACAGTGGGCGGCAGCTACATCAGCGAGGCGTTCGGCTCGACCATCGCCGGCCCGATCTGGGGCGCGGCCATGGCTGCGGCCTCGGCGAAGCTCGACTACGTCGACTTCCAGAGGCCGCCCGGTGACGAGATCGCCGGCGTGCTGACCAGCGTCCCGGACGTGGCCGGCCAGCCGGTCGCCGCCGCCACGAGCACCCTCGAGTCGGCCGGCTTCACCGTCGTCAACGGCGGTCAGGTGAACTCCGAGACCGGTGCAGGGCTCGTGGCCTACACCTCACCCGGCGGCGGTACGTCGCTCAGCAGCGGCGACGTCGTGACGCTCTACGTCTCCACGGGCTACGTCCCACCGTCCCCCTCCACCGGCGGCGGTGGCGGCGGCAAGGGCAACGGCGGCGGCAACGGCAACGGCAACGGCGGCGGCAACGGCAACGGCAACGGCTGACCGGGCACGAATACCCCGTCAGACCCGCTGACCGGGCACGAATGCCCCTCAGCCCAGCTGCTTGCGCACCTCGGCCGCGACTGCGCCGCCGTCCGCACGGCCCTTGACCTGCGGCGTCACGACGCCCATCACCTTGCCCATGGCGCGCATGCCCTCCTCGGCTGCGCCGGTCTGCGCGACCGCGGCGGTCACCAGGTCGGCGATCTCGGCCTCGGTGAGCGGGGTCGGGAGGTACTCGGCGATGACCTTGCCCTCGGCAGCCTCCTTGGCCGCCATCTCCGCGCGACCGCCCTCCTCGAATGCGATCGCAGCCTCCCGACGGCGCTTGGCCTCGGTGGACAGCACCCCGAGGACGTCGTCGTCGGAGAGCTCGCGTGCCTGCTTGCCGGCGACCTCGGCGTTGGTGATGGAGGTCAGCACCATCCGCAGCGTCGAGGAGCGCAGCTCGTCCCGTGCCTTGATCGCGGTGGTGAGGTCGGCGCGGAGACGGTCCTTGAGAGCACTCATGCGGGCCATTGTGGCAGCCTTGCCGAATGGCTCTCCTCCCGATTCTCCGGCGCACGCTCACGGTGGGCGCGGTGGCCGGCGCCGGGCTGACGACGTACGCCGCCTGGGAGGCCCGCCAGTACACCCTGCGCCGGGTGACGGTCCCCCTGCTGCCGCCGGGCCACCCCCCGCTCAAGGTGCTGCACCTCAGCGACATCCACATGGCGCCGGACCAGCGCGCGAAGCAGGAGTGGCTGAGGGGACTGGCAGCGCTCGAGCCCGACCTCGTCATCAACACCGGCGACAACCTGTCCCACGCGCGCTCGGTGCCGGTCGTCGTCGACAGCCTCGGCCCCCTCCTCGACGTCCCGGGCGTCTACGTGCTCGGCTCCAACGACTACTGGGTGCCCGGCATGCGCAACCCGTTTCTCTACCTGCTCCCTGACACCGGCAAGCGGCACACCAGCGGTCACCAGCTCCCGTGGCCCGAGCTCAAGGACCGGTTCAGCAGCGCCGGCTGGCTCGACCTCACCAACAGCTTCGGGGACCTGACCGTGGGCGGCACGTCGTTCGCGTTCGCCGGTGTCGACGACCCCCACCTGAAGTACGACGACCTCGCGCGCGTGGCCGGTCCGGCGGATGCCGAGGCCGATGTCCGGCTCGCCGTCACCCACGCGCCGTACCTCCGCGTCCTCGACCAGTTCGCCGCCGACGGCTATGACGCGATCATCGCCGGCCACACCCACGGCGGGCAGATCTGTCTGCCGGGTGGGCGGGCGCTCACGACCAACTGCGACATCGAGCCCGCCCGGGCGCGCGGACTGCACCGCCACCCCGCCGACTCGACGCCGGGCGACCCCGGCTCGTCGTGGCTGCACGTCTCGGCCGGGCTGGGCACCAACCCCTACGTCCGCATCCGGGTGGCGTGCCGCCCGGAGGCGACTCTGATGACGCTCGTCCCGGTCTCCGGCTGAGGCGTGCGGGGGTCGTGGCAAGGGCGATTTCGGGAGCCCCCGATCGCTCCGGTATGCTCGCCCGCGTTGCCCAGCCGGACTCTCGGCCGGGCGGCGGCGGGCTGTGGCGCAGCTTGGTAGCGCGCCTCGTTCGGGACGAGGAGGCCGCAGGTTCAAATCCTGTCAGCCCGACCGTGTGATGTCTCAGGACAGATCAAGATCCGAACCCACAGAAGTGGGTTCGGATCTTGTCATGTGCGGGGCAGGAACTCGTGTCGGAGGCCGCCGTTCCCCCCGTGCAGGTGTACCTGAGGCGTACGCCTGTCGATAGCGTTTGGCCGATCTGTCCCGACCCGTCAGGAGCACTACCCATGGACGACAGCCAGTCGACCGGACTTTCCGCCGACGACCTCGCCGCCGAGAGCGTCACCGCACTCCCGGACAAGGAGGTGGTCTCGATCCTCGACCTCAACGCCGACCTCGACCTCGCAATCGACGCGGCCGCTCCCATCGACTTGGCGGTCGCCGCGAACGCCAACGTGGCTGCACCGATCGACGCCGCTGTCGGTGCCAACATCCTGTCGGTGGGCTCGACCGCCCAGGCGCTGTCCGACCAGGGCGTGATGATCAACCAGGACATCACCGCCGATGCGACGGCAGAGTCCACCCAGGACAGCACCATCGAGCAGGGCGCAGGGTCGGAGGCGGACACCACGACGTCCACCGAGCCGAGCGACGCCACCGGCGGCACCGGCGGCACCGGCGGCACCGAGCGCCACGGACGCCACGGACGCCACGGACGCCACTCTCGGTGGCGTGACCGGAGCTGTCGACGGTGCGACCGACGCGGTCACGGGCGACCTGGGCGACACGGCCGGCGGGACCACCGACGACCTCGGCGGAGTCACCGACGACCTCGGCGGGGCCACCGACGGTGTCGGTGCAGCCACCGACGGCCTGGGCGGCTTCTCGGACGGCAACCTCCTCAACGTCAACGTCGACCTGGCCGCCGACGCCGACATCACCGCACCCATCAACGGTGCGGTGGCCGCCAACGCCAACGTGGCTGCCCCGATCGACGCCGCCGTGGCAGCCAACATCGGCTCCATCGACAGCAACGCCGTGGCTGTCGCCCAGCAGGACGCGATCATCAACCAGAACATCACGGGCGAGGCCGCGGCCACCGCCGACCAGACGTCGGACATCTCGCAGGCTGATCAGCCCCAGCCGTGACCGAGGCCGTCTCGCCCCCGGCTGCCGGTCCTACGACCGGCACCGGGGGCGCCCCGCCGGCACGCGCCGACGGGGTCGCACTCATCGGCGAGATGAAGGGGTCCGGCTACCGCGTCCCTCCGGCCCTCGCGCGTCGCGCCGACGGACAGACGGTCCAGCTCACCCCGCTGCTCTACGCGACGCTGTCGGCCCTCGACGGCCAGCGCTCGTACGCCGAGATCGCGTCGGTCGTGCGGGAGGCGACCGGCAAGCCGGTGTCCGAGGACAACGCCCGGGAGCTGGTCGACAAGCTGCGCCCGATGGGGCTGGCGGTCAGTGAGGACGGCTCGGGACCGGAGCTCAAGCGGAGCAACCCGCTCCTCGGCCTGCGGTTCAAGGTCGCCGTCACCGACGAGGAGAAGACCCGCCGGCTGACGGCGCCCTTCGCAGCGCTCTTCCACCTGGCTGTCGTCGTGCCGATGCTCCTCGCCTTCGGCTGGATCACCTGGTGGGTGCTCTTCGACAAGGGGCTCGCGTCTGCCACCCACGAGGCCTTCGCCCGTCCGGGGCTCCTGCTCGCCGTCCTCGCCATCACGGTGCTGTCCGCCGGGTTCCACGAGTTCGGCCACGCGGCCGCCGCCCGGCGCGGTGGCGCCACCCCCGGAGTCATGGGCGCCGGGCTCTACCTCGTGTGGCCGGCGTTCTACACCGACGTCACCGACTCCTACCGGCTCGGCCGCGCCGGGCGGCTGCGCACCGATCTCGGCGGTCTCTACTTCAACGCGATCATCGCCGTCGCCACGGTGGGCGTGTGGTGGGTCGCCCGCTACGACGCGATCCTGCTGCTCGTCGCGACCCAGATCCTGCAGATGCTGCGGCAGCTGCTGCCCTTCGTGCGGTTCGACGGCTACCACGTCCTGGCCGACCTGACCGGGGTCCCCGACCTCTTCCAGCGGATCGGCCCCACGCTGCGCAGCCTCGTCCCGTGGCGCAAGCCCGACCCCGAGGCGCAGGCGCTCAAGCCGTGGGCCAGAGTCGTGGTGAGCGCCTGGGTGTTCACCGTCGTCCCGCTCCTCCTCTTCGTCATGGGACTCGCCGTGCTCACCCTGCCTCGGCTGGTGGGTACGGCCTGGGCGAGCGCGCAGGCCCAGCAGGACCAGATGGCGGCCGCGTTCGGTGACGGTGACCTCGTCGGAGCCGTCGCGCGGGGGCTCGCCATGGTCGTCGTGGTCCTGCCGATCGCGGCCTTCGCCTATGTGCTCGTCCGTCTCGTCCGCCAGGTCGGCGGCGGTGTGTGGCGGGGCACTGCCGGGAAGCCCTTCCAGCGCTCGCTCGCCACCCTCACCGCGCTCGCCCTGGTCGGCGGCCTCGTCCTGGCCTGGTGGCCGTCGGAGACGCGCTACCGCCCGATCCAGGCCTACGAGGGCGGGACCCTCACCAACGTCCTGCCCATGTCCAGCTCCCGAGACCTCGGCGTGGGCAGCAAGGGCGCCGGCGCCGTCATGTGGCCTAACGACACCGAGCTCCCGACGCGGGAGAACCCGCAGCTGGCTGCTGTCCTGGTCCCCACCGGGGAGCAGGACAACCAGACGGGGATCCTCGAGACCGAGTCGGAGACCGGGACCACCCAGACCGAGACCCAGACCGAGACCCAGACCGAGACCGGGACCACCGACACCGACACCGGGACCGGGACCACCGACACTGAGGCCGACCCCGGGACACCGCTGGGCGGGGACACCTCCGTCGAGCCAGGCACCTGGATCTTCCCGTTCAACCAGCCTCTTGCACCCGAGGACGGCGACACCCAGGCCCTGGCGGTGAACACCACCGACGACACCGTGTCCTACTCGGTGGCCTTCGCCCTGGTGTGGGCGGACGGCGAGGAGCCGGTCGACTCGACCAACGAGGCGTACGCCCTGGCCAGCTGCGACAACTGCACCGCCGTCGCGGTGGCCTTCCAGGTCGTCCTCGTCGTGGGCCAGGCAGACATCGCCGTGCCGCAGAACATCTCGGTCGCCGTCAACTACAACTGCACCAGCTGCCTGACCTACTCACTCGCGGTCCAGCTCTTCGTCACCCTCGACGGTCCGCTCAGCGATGGGGCGATGGCCGCCGTCGAGGAGCTGTGGCAGCAGATCGCGGCGTACGGCACCGGCATCGGGCAGGTGCCCCTCGACGGGATCCAGGCGCAGCTCACCGACTACGAGCAGCAGATCCTCACCATCATCGAGGAGGACCAGGGACCGCTCACCGAGCCGAGTGAGTCCCCCTCACCGGGCGAGGACACGTCGTCGCCCTCGCCGACCGAGTCACCGTCCGACCCGACGGCGACCCCGTCGGAGTCCACGTCGCCTTCGGTCGCACCCACGACCAGCCCGACGGCTCCGACACCGACCACGCCCACCCCCACCCCCACCCCCACCCCCACGCCCACGACGTCGACGTCGACCTCACCCACGCCTACGCCCTCACCCACCTCGTCGCCGACCACGAGCACCACCTCGCCGTCGCCCACACCGAGCCCGACCCCGAGCCCGACCCCGAGCCCGACCCCCAGCCCGACACCGTAGTAACGGTCGACGCACCTTCGCCGCGATCCGTCGTGGCACACTCCCCCCATGGCAGACAAGGGCGAGCCCGAGGACGGACCGTCCCTGGAGATGCCGTCGTTCTCCCTGCGGCGCAAGACCACCCAGCATGACGACCCGCCCGCCGAGGCTGCCCCCGAGGAGCATCCACAGGTGGCACCAGCGCCCCCCGACGCTCCAGCACCCGCGGAGACGCTCGGGGCCGTCCCCCCGCCGGTGCCCGAGCCCCCGAGCCGCGCCCCCCGTACGTTCTCCGCGCCGAGCATCCCGCTCCCGTCCCTCCCGTCACTCCCGTCGCTCTCCGGGATCCCGGCTGCTGCCGTCACCGGTGCAGTCGTCGGCGGCCTGGCCCTCCTCCTCACCTGGCTGGCCGTCGCGAGCTGCGACGTCGTCCGCGGCACGAAGTCGTGCGGAGGCGGACCGGGCTTCCTGATCCTCGTCGCCGTGCTGTTCGTCCTCGCCTGGGCCGGCGGCTTGCTGCTGGCCGGCTTCGGCGTCTCCGATGCCACGTCCACCAGCTTCCTGGCCGTGGGCGTGATGGCAGTCGTGGTGATGCTGTTCCTGCTGGACGCCATCTACGACTGGTGGATCGTCATCGCGATCCCCGTCGTGTCCGTCCTCGCCTACATCGGCTCGTGGTGGATCACGACGAGCGTCATCGAGGACGACGCCGGCGGATCGGTGTCCACCCGCTAACGGGCGGCGGCGATCAGCTCGGCGATCTGCACCGTGTTGAGGGCAGCGCCCTTGCGCAGGTTGTCGTTGCTGATGAAGAGCGCGAGGCCGCGGTCGTCCGGCACACCCGGGTCCTGCCGCAGCCGGCCGACGTACGACGGGTCCTTGCCGGCCGCCTTCAGGGGAGTCGGCACCTCGTCGAGCTCGACGCCGGGGGCGGACGCCAGCACCTCACGCGCGCGGGCGGGGGTCAGCGGCCGCTCGAACTCGGCGTTGATCGCGAGCGAGTGGCCGGTGAAGACCGGGACGCGCACGCAGAGGCCGGAGACGAGCAGGTCGGGCAGGCCGAGGATCTTGCGTGACTCGTGGCGCAGCTTCTGCTCCTCGTCGGTCTCGTTGAGGCCGTCGTCCACGATGGAGCCCGCCATCGGGAGGACGTTGTAGGCGATCGGCGCGACGTACGTCACCGGGTCGGGGAACGCGATGGCGGAGCCGTCGTAGGCCAGCTCGCGGGCCTTGTCACCGGCAGCCTCGACCGCGCCGGCCAGCTCGTCGACGCCGGCGACACCGGAGCCGGAGACGGCCTGGTAGGAGGAGATGATGAGCCGGGTCAGCCCGGCCTCCTCGTGCAGCACCTTGAGCACCGGCATGGCGGCCATCGTCGTGCAGTTGGGGTTGGCGATGATCCCGCGGCCGGCCTCGATCACCTGGCGCATCGCGTCGGGGTTGACCTCCGAGACGACCAGCGGGATGTCGGGGTCCTTGCGGTAGGCCGACGAGTTGTCCACGACGATCACGCCCGCCTCGACGAAGCGCGGCACGAGCGCACGCGACGTCGTCGCGCCGGCGGAGAAGAGGGCGATGTCGAGCCCGGCCGGGTCGGCGGTCGCGGCGTCCTCGACGGTGATGTCGCGGTCACCGAAGGGCAGCACGGTGCCGGCGGAGCGGGAGGAGGCGAAGAAGCGGACCTGGTCTGCGGGGAAGCCACGCTCCAGGAGGATCTGGCGCATGGCGACGCCGACCTGCCCGGTGGCGCCGACGATGCCGATGTTGGTCATGATGCCTCCATGTGGGCACGGGGTCCCCGCGGCGTTGTTCGCGGCGGAGCGGAGCGGAGGAGCGAAGAACGTCGTGGGGTGTGCTGTCCGGTGGCGCCGACGATGCCGATGTTGACGGCGCTCATCGTCCCGACCCGCCGTAGACCACGGCCTCGACCTCGTCTGCGTCGAGGTCGAACGCCGTGTGGGTGGCACGGACTGCGTCGTCGACGGAGCTCTCGTCGACGATCACCGAGATGCGGATCTCCGAGGTTGAGATCATGCCGATGTTGACGCCGGCGGAGGCCAGCGCCCCGAAGAACTTCGAGGTGATCCCCGGGTGCGAGCGCATCCCGGCACCGATCAGCGAGACCTTGCCGATCCTGTCGTCGTAGAGGAGCTTGTCGTAGCCGACCTCGGCCTGGATCCGCGCGAGCGCGGTCATCGCGCCCTGGCCGTCGGAGCGCGGCAGGGTGAAGGAGATGTCGGTCAGGCTGGTGGCGGCCGCCGAGACGTTCTGCACGATCATGTCGAGGTTGACCTGGGCCTCGGCCAGCGCCTCGAAGATGCGCGCGGCCTCACCGACCTTGTCGGGCACGCCGACGACGGTGATCTTGGCCTCGCTGCGGTCGTGGGCGACGCCGGCGATGATGGGCTGTTCCATGGTTTCTCCCTGGCTGGGGGCGCTGGGCGCGGAGGCCTCGGGCGCGGGGTCGTTGGTGACCCAGGTGCCCTCGAGCTGGCTGAAGGACGAGCGGACGTGGATCGGGACGCCGTAGCGGCGGCCGTACTCCACGCACCGCAGGTGCAGGATCTTGGAGCCGCAGGCGGCGAGCTCGAGCATCTCCTCGTAGGAGACCCGGTCCAGCTTGCGGGCGTGTGGGACGACCCGCGGGTCGGCGGTGAAGACGCCGTCGACGTCGGTGTAGATCTCGCAGACGTCTGCCTCGAGCGCGGCCGCGAGCGCGACGGCCGTCGTGTCGCTGCCGCCGCGGCCGAGGGTGGTGATCTCCTTGGTGTCTGCAGACACGCCCTGGAAGCCGGCGACGATGACGATGTGGCCTTCGCCGATCGCCTGGGTGATCCGACCGGGCGTGACGTCGATGATCTTGGCCTTGCCGTGCACCGAGTCGGTGATCACACCCGCCTGGGAGCCGGTGAACGAGCGCGCGGTGAACCCGAGGTCGCTGATGGCCATCGCGACGAGCGCCATCGAGATCCGCTCGCCGGCGGTGAGCAGCATGTCCATCTCGCGGGCCGGCGGCAAGGGCGAGACGCCCGTGGCCAGGTCCTCCAGGTCGTCGGTCGTGTCGCCCATCGCGGAGACGGCCACGACCACGTCGTGGCCGGACTTCTTGACCTCCACGATGCGTCGGGCGACGCGCTTGATGGCGTCGGCGTCGGCGAGCGAGGAGCCGCCGTACTTCTGCACGACAATGCCCACGGTTTGGTCCTCGGGGTTTCGGTGGCGGCCACACGGGGCGCGCTCGGTGAACAGGTGCCCGCAGGCGCCGTTGCCGGCAGGCCGAGGACGATTCTACGGCTGCGGGAGCGGGGAGACCTCGAGCATCTCATCGGCCACGGCCACCGCTTCGGCGTTCTCATCGAAGTCGGTGTCGAAGCGATCGTGCGCGACGACCGTCAGCAGGGCGTTGAGCGCCGCCCCGGCGAGGTTGCCCCAGTTGTTGACGTAGGAGAACTGCCACCACCACAGCGCCTCGTCGACGTTGCCGGCGCGGTAGTGGCGCAGGCCGTTCTCGAGGTCGATGGCGATGGAGGCGAGGTCGTCGGAGAGGCGGCTCTCGACCACCTCGGGGACGTAGGGGTCGAAGACGAAGGTGTAGGGGTCGACGCTGTCGAGCATCTCGGCCAGGCGCAGGCGCAGGTCGTCGATGTCGGCCTCGGGGCCCACGTCGGGCTGGAACTCCTCGCGCGGCGTGAAGTCGAGCTGGGCACCCATCCGGGCGCCGGCGAGCAGCACCTGGCTGATCTCCAGCAGGAGCAACGAGACCGCCTGGGCACCGTTGCCCTCACGGGCGATCGCTCGCAGGGCGAGCAGGAAGCTCTCGACGGAGTCGGCGATCTGGACTCCGAACTCAGGCATCTCGAGATCGGTGGAATCACTCATTGCGCTGTTCTCCTTCCGGCGAATGCTCGGCCGAGGGTGACTTCGTCGGCGTACTCGAGGTCACCGCCCACAGGCAGTCCACTCGCCAAGCGGGACACGCGCAACCCCATCGGCGACAACAGGCGCGTGAGATAGGTCGCGGTGGCCTCGCCCTCGAGGTTGGGATCGGTGGCGAGGATGACCTCGGTGACGGTGCCGTCGGCCAGGCGTGGCATCAGCTCCTTGACGTGGAGCTGGTCGGGACCGATGCCGTCGATGGGCGAGATGGCGCCGCCCAGGACGTGGTAGCGGCCGCGGAACTCGCGCGTGCGCTCGATCGCGACGACGTCCTTGTATTCCTCGACGACGCACAGCAGGGCCGGGTCACGGCGCGGGTCGCGGCAGATGCGGCACTGCTCGTCCTCGCTGACGTTGAAGCACACCGAGCAGAACTTCACCTTCGCCTTGACCTCGATGAGGACGTCGGCCAGCCGACGTACGTCGGCGGGCTCGGCCTGCAGCAGGTGGAAGGCGATGCGCTGGGCGCTCTTGGGACCGACACCGGGCAGGCGGCCCAGCTCGTCGATCAGGTCCTGGACGACGCCTTCGTACAACGGGTGCCCCTCAGCCCAGGCTCGGGAGTCCGCCGCCGAGGCCGTCGGTCAGCGGACCGAGGGACTCCCCGGCGATGGCCTCGGACTTGGTGCGCGCGTCGCGGTAGGCGGCGACGATCAGGTCGGAGAGGTCGGAGAGGTCGTCGGCATCGGTGCCGTCGAACTCTCCGGTGCGGATGGCCACGCCGACGAGCTCGCCGACGCCGTTGGCCGTCACCGTGACCGCGCCACCGGCGACGGTGCCCTCCACCGTCTGCTTGGCGAGGTTGGCCTGTGCCTCCTCGAGCTGCTGCTGCATCTGCTGGGCCTGCTGGAGGAGGGCGTTCATGTCGAACCCGCCCTCTCCGAGGGCGTCGAAGGGGTTCTGGGTCATCGTGACTCCTGGTGGGTGTGACGTCGGGGCATCGTGCTGGTCGGTGGCCGCGGCATGGTCAGTCGTGCCTGATCTCTTCGATCAGCCGGGCGCCGAGGGTCTGGCTGAGCAGGGACTCGGTGTCGAGCGCGGCCGTCTCGGCGTCGGGGTCGTCGCGGTCGACGTCGTCGTCGGCCGAGCGGACGGGCTCAGGGTTGTCGGTGGCCACGCCGGCGCGCGCCTGCTCGAGAGCCTCACGTGCCGGGGCGGCCGAGACCGGCGGTCTGGCCGGCGGTGCCGGCTGCCCCTCGCCTGCAGCGGGCGCCGCCTGCTCGTCGCTCACCCAGCCGGGCGGGCCGTCCGGCGCCGTCGGGACGGGTGCGGCGTCGGTCGAGGGAGTCGACGGCCCGGTGGGCGGCGGCTCCGTCGCGGACTGTCGCACGACCGGCGCCTCGGCGGCGGCACCGCTGGGGTCGACGATCGACTCGACCCGCCAGTCCATGCCGACCACGTCGATGGCGCTCTGGCGCAGGATCTCGTCGCACCCGCCGTTGACGAAGGAGTCACGCGCGCCTGCGTTGGCGAAGCCGACGGTCAGGCGGGTGCCGTCGACGTCGACGACGTGGGCGTGCTGGGAGAGGACCATCCAGGCCAGCCGGCGCCGGCTCTTGGTCTGCTCGAGGATGTCGGGCCACAGGCGGCGTACGTCGACCAGGCTGAGGCCGCCGCGCGGACCGGCCGGCTGCTCGGCGACCGGCTCGGAGGACGACGGGGGCACCTCGGCTGCCGGCGCGGCCGGCATCGGCGGAGGCGGCTCGCTCGCGCTCGGGGCGCTGATCGAGGCCGGCATCGGCATCGGCGGGGGCGGTGGCGGGGCCTGGACGTCCGCGGGCGACGCCTCCGCGACCGGGGTCGGCGGAGCGGCCGGGGTTGCCGGCGCCGGAACGACTGGCGCCGAAGTGGCCGCTGCAGCGGGGGCAGGGGCGGGGGCGGGCGGGCCACCCACGACGTCGAGGCGACGCTCGAGCCGCTCGATGCGGGCCAGCACCCCCTCGGAGGAGTGGTCGGCGCCGGGCAGCAGCACGCGGGCGCAGAGCAGCTCGAGCAACAGCCGCGGTGCCGTGGCACCACGCATCTCGGTGAGGCCCTGGGCCACGATGTCGGCGGCCCGGCTCAGCTCGATGGCACCGAAGCGCGCGGCCTGGGCGACCAGACGCTCGCCGGCGTCGACCGGGACGTCGATCAAGCCGGTCGCCGGGGCGTCGGGCACGGCGGTGACGATCACCAGGTCCCGCAGCCTGCGCAACAGGTCCTCGGTGAAGCGGCGCGGGTCCTGCCCGGTCTCCACCACCTTGTCGACGACCGAGAACACCGCGCCCCCGTCGCGGGAGGCGAAGGCCTCGACCACCTCGTCGAGCAGCGTGTCGGGGGTGAAGCCGAGCAGGTCGGTGGCGAGCTTGTGGGTGACGCCGGCCGACCCGGCGCCCCCGAGCAGCTGGTCGAGCACGGAGAGCGTGTCGCGCGCGGACCCGGCACCGGCTCGCACGACGAGGGGCAGCGCGGCCGCCTCGATGGAGACGCCCTCCTCGGTGGCGAGCTGGGAGAGGTAGTCGCTGAGCAAGCGGGGCGGGATCAGGCGGAACGGGTAGTGGTGGGTGCGCGAGCGGATCGTCGGCAGCACCTTGTCGGGCTCGGTCGTGGCGAAGATGAACCGCAGGTGCGGCGGCGGCTCCTCGACCAGCTTGAGCAGGGCGTTGAAGCCCTGCGTGGTGACCATGTGGGCCTCGTCGATGATGTAGACCTTGTAGCGGTCACGCACCGGCGCGAAGAACGCCTTCTCGCGCAGGTCGCGGGCGTCGTCGACGCCGCCGTGCGAGGCCGCGTCGATCTCGATGACGTCGATGGAGCCGGAGCCGCCGCGCGCCAGCTCGCGACAGCTGTCGCACTCGCCGCACGGGTCGGCGACGGGCGCCTGGACGCAGTTGAGGGCCCGGGCCAGGATCCGCGCGGACGTGGTCTTGCCGCAGCCTCGAGGACCGGAGAAGAGATAGGCGTGGTTGACGCGGTTGGCCGCGAGCGCAGCACGAAGCGGCTCCGTGACGTGATCCTGGCCGATGACCTCGGCGAACGTCTCGGGCCGGTAGCGGCGATAGAGCGCGAGCGGTGACTCCACGTCGTGAACACTAACCGTGTCCACCCACAGCGACCACCGGCCGGGCACCACCCGGCACTCGCGCGGAGCCGGTGCCGGCCCCCGGACATGAAGAGGCCCCCCACGCACCCGTCAGAGCTCACTGACCCTTGCTGCCTTCCGGCCCTGGGGGATTGGGCGAGGTGACGCCGCGTGGGGGGTTGTCCCGAAGTCTAGGCGGAGCCCGATCCGCGGCCCAAACCCAGGGCCCGCCGGTGTTGGGGCGGGCGATTTCACCGCTCGCTGAGCCGACCGGTACTGTCCTCCGCGGAGGTATCGCCTAGTGGCCTATGGCGCTCGCTTGGAAAGCGGGTTGGGTTAATAGCCCTCGGGGGTTCGAATCCCCCTACCTCCGCCAGAGGAAAACAGCCGCTGACCTGGGCCTTCTTGGTCCGGGTCAGCGCCCTTCAAGGGCTCATGTGCCGAAATATGTGCTAAGCCTCGTCGAGGTGCGCAGCGAAGCGATCCACCGCGGCCCTCTGCATCGTTGGAGTGACGTGGCTGTAGATGTTCATCGTCGTGGTGATCGTGGAGTGCCCAAGCCGCTCCTGAACGACCTTCGGGTGCTCCCCCAGCTCGAGCAGCAGGGTCGCGTGTGTGTGCCGCAGGCCCTTGAGGGTCACTCGCGGCAGTTCGCCCAGCTCGGCCTGCGCCCGCTCGACGCGGGTGATCCAGCGCCGGCTGACCTCGTTGGGCGAACGAATCTGGCCCGCGTTGTTGCCGAACACGTAGGCATCCGCCCGGGCAAGGGTCAGCGAGATGGCTCCCCGCTTTGCCTTGTATGTCTTGAGCACTGCGAGGGTGTCGCTGTCGAGGTCGAGGACTCGCGCTGATCCTGTCTTGGTGGTCTTCGCCAAATTGCGGATCGTCACATCGGCAGCGCGCCTGATGGCGAGCCTGCCAGTGGTGAAGTTCAGGTCGCCCCAGCGCAGGGCCAGCGCCTCGGATCGGCGCATGCCGCTGTAGGCGATGGTGCGCCACAGCGGGAGGAGTTCGTCACGGTATTCGTCTCGGTCCCAGGCCAAGAAGGCGTGGAGCTCTGGGCCGGTCCAGGTGATGATCTCCGGCTTCTGTGCGCGCACCTGGCTCGAGCTGGGTGGGTTGACCGCTCGCTTCTTCTTGGCGGGATTCACCAGGATCAGCCCGTCATCGACGGCGGCGTCGAGCATCGAGGCGAGCAGGACGTGGACCTTGGAGACGGTGTTGGCCGACAGCGGCGTCCCGTACCCGGTTCTGTCGCGGCGCCCGGAGGTCTCCAACTGTCGGTAGTGGGCCGCGATCCTGGTGGCGGTGAGCTTGTCGAGTCGGATTGATCCGAGGTAGGGCGTGACGTGGTTGCGGATGACCTTCTTGTAGCCCTCGATGGTGGAGTTTTGCAGCCGCAACCCGGCGATCCAGTGTTCGGCGTAGTCTCCGATGGTGGGCGCCTTGGCCTGGAACCGCGCGTTCGCCTTCTTCTTCGTCAATGCCTCTGCGAGTACTCGTTGTGCCTCGTCGAGGCTCTTGAACCCGCCGCGGGTAAGCCGCTTGTCGCCGGCCTCGGGCCGCTCGGGGTCCGCGGGAACGTAGATCTGGAACTTCCAACGCTGCCCACTTTGAGTCTCGTACGACGTGATCGATCCGGCGTGCCGGGACCGAGAACGACGGCCCGGCTTCTCGGACATGTCAGGCCCACCCGTCAGCCGTGTCGTCACGAGGTGCCGGCAGCGCCTCGGGGTCGAGGGCGAGGAGCCGGACGCGAGCAGCATCACGACGTGCACGGAATGCGGCCAAGCGCTCCTCGTAGGTCGCGCGGTGCAGCTGGTTGCCCTCGCGTCCCTCTGCGTACTGCATCATCAGGTTCTCGTAGTAGTGGATGGAACTGACCGCGGAGAAGTACTCGTCCTTCCAGTAGCGAGCCAGGTCCTCGGTGGTGAGCTTGGCCTGGCCCCGGACCCATGCCTGGATCTCCTCGTGGTTGAACTGGCCGCCAGGCAAACCGGTTGGCGGCGAAGCACCCTCGGGTGGTGCCAGCAGCGCGGCCGGCGTGCTCTGCAGGATGTTGGCGAAGACGGTCAGGTCATCGACGTCCACGCGCCGGTCGCCGTTCTCGATCTTGCTCAACGCCGAGGTCGACATGGCTCGTCCGGTCTCCTTGACCCGCTCGGAGAACGTCCGGAGGTCCATGCCGATCGCCTGCCGCGCACTGCGCACGTTCGCCGCTACATGCGCGTTCGTGTTCCCGGGGGGGTTCCCTCGTTGGCGTTGCTCCATATAGGAAACATACACCGTCGCTCTTGAAACATCAAGCGCGAACGTGTACAGTCGCAGACCTCCACAGGGCGCGGGATATTGGGAGATGCGACATGAGAGCAGCCACTATGACGATTCAGGCGCTGCGCAGCGCGCCCAGCCTGGTCATCACCCGCACGGACGCCGCAGCAGCCCTCGGGGTTGACCCCCGGACAGTCACGGCCGGTATCGAGAACGGCACGATCCCCTCGGTCAGGCTCGGCCGTCGCGTGCTGATCCCGCGGGAGAAATTCCTCAAGCTCTTCGACCCCGACGAGTGAACTTGACGATCGGTGGATGAGTCACACGCCTCCCTTGACTGGGATCACGCCGGAGTCGGTGAGTTGCTGCGGACGGAAACCACTCGTTCCTCGCCCGATCGGAGGGCGCACCGAATAGCCTCCGCGTCCCGGGAAACGTTCCGGACGGGCTATACGGTGCCGGTTGCAGAGACGGCATTCGGCGTCCCCCGTTTTGCTGGGTGTTCGTCAGTCAGGGTTCCCCTTATGGCACGCTCCGCGTGCCGTTCGTCTTGCTTCACGTCCCTGTTCCCCAGTCAACAGGCGACTGGCGGCTGCACCTACGCTCCCTCCATGTCCAGCATTGAGGCCGCGTTGCAGCGCTACTACAACCACGAGATGAGCGACCGAGCCGAGCGCCCGCTGGGGGATCATCGGGAGACTCGCCTAGCGGCTTTCATCAATCGGTGTCAGAAGGAAGATCTGTCCTCTGTTGTAGAGATCGGCTGTGGCGCCGGCCGAGATGGAAAGGTGCTCGAGTCCTCGGGACTGACCTACAAGGGCCTGGACTTGAGCTCCTCATCGGTTGACATGTGTCGTGCGTTTGGCCTCGATGCAGTCCATGGTTCGGCCCTCGCCCTCCCCTTCGCCGATGCTGAGTTCGACGCAGGATGGTCGATGAGCACCTTGATGCACCTGCCTGCCGAAGGCATGGTGACGGCTCTGTCCGAACTCAAGCGCGTCGTTCGAGCAGGTGGCTTTGTCGAGATCGGCGTATGGGGTGGAGACCAAGACCGCGAATGGACCGACGATCATGACCGGTACTTCTACAGCCGGACGGACCATCAGCTTCAATCGATGCTCGCCGTGATCGGCGAGGTGGTCGAGTTCGCCGTATGGAGTCAGTTCGACGATGGTGGCCACTATCAGTGGGCGCGTGTCCTCGTCGAGTAATCCTCAGTCCTTGCTCGCCCGCTAGCGCGCAGCATACGCCCTGGCCGCGAGCCGATCCGTTTGTGGCTACCAACCGAATGCGCTGGCTCCCTCGTGCCACGATGAACGGGTGCCCGCACGATTCAAAGACCTCGCGCTCGACGCTGTCGACCACCAAGCGCTCGCAGACTGGTGGTGCACCGTCCTCGGCTACCGGCGATCGGATGAGCTACATCCGCGGGACGGCGGCTGGATACGACCGGCGGAGTGGCCAACGCCGATAGTCGACCCGGCGGGGAGCGGGCCTCAGATCTGGATCAATCCGGTCTCCGAACAGAAGTCGGTCAAGAACCGAATGCACCTGGACGTGTACGGAGACAGCGAGGAGCTCGTCGAGCTAGGTGCGACCTTGATACGCCGGCGCGGCCCGGAAATCGATTGGGATGTCCTCGCGGACCCGGAGGGCAACGAGTTCTGCGTGTTCCAGCCGGAGTGAGTCAGGGGTTCCGGTTGGCG